>NZ_AZGA01000016.1 GCF_001436375.1 Agrilactobacillus composti DSM 18527 = JCM 14202
CGAAATAAAAAAGACAAAGTCTTCTAAAAAGATTACTTTGTCTTCAATCTGAAATCCCGCATAACGGGATTTTTTTGGATTAACCAATAATCTTTTGCTTGGTCTCAGGTCCGAAAATGGCCACAACTAACGCTGCAATCAATGTCAAAGCCGCGATAAAGTAGAAAATTAAGTTTGGATTAAAATTCTGAATGGCCCAAGCCGCCATATATGGTGTGGCAACGGTCAATAATTTGGCAGCACCATTGGCGATACCCGCACCGCGAAATCTAAAGCTGGTGGTGAATAGTTCTGAGATATAAACCCCAATGGCCGAAGCCATCAAGATATAAAAAGTCATTGTAAGTAAGAAACCTAGAATTAAAACACCAGTTGTCGAATCTTGGCGGGCATAAATCAAGCCAAAAATTGCTGCCAAAACAAAGGTTGGCACAATAATTTTCTTACGACCAATGCGATCAACCAACAAAGCCCCAATCAAGGCCCCTACTGGCGCACCGATCATCATAATGGTGGAAAAGCCCAAAGAATGGACAACGTTAATACCTCTTTTTACCAACAACGTTGGGACCCATGATGTAAAGGTATATTGGGCTAACATGATAGCTGAGGCCGCTACAATACCCACAAATAAGCCACGGCCCTTACTAGTTTTAACTGCATTTTTAGCCAAATCGCTATCATCCTCAGGTGCAAATTCAGCTTTATTGTAAGAACCGTTAACTTCCAATTGTTCAATGATGGTGTCCGCTTCTTGCAAACGGCCTTTAGTAATCAACCAACGGGGGGATTCCGGAAAATGGCGCCGCAGATACCACAGAACCAAAGCCAATACACCAATCAATAAGAACATTGACCGCCAACTAAAGCGGGGAATCATAAAGGTTGCTGCTAACAAGGCTAATGGTGCCCCTAAGTTGGCAATCACTGCTGTGGCCCCACACCAACGTCCTCTAGTTTTGACAGGGGCAAATTCATTGATCAACGCATACCCGGTTACGATCTCAGCACCTAGGCCACAGGCTGCAATAAATCGCGTGGCAATTAACAACGGCATATTGGGCATCATGGCGCCAGCCAAGGTGAAAAGCCCAAACAACAACAAATTAACTTGATAGGCCCGCTTGCGGCCATAAAAATCCCCAATAATCCCGGCGGCAATTGACCCGACAAACAACCCTAAAAATCCTGCGGACAAAAATATGGAACTTTGGGCCATGGATGCAAAACCGGTATTTAACATGTCAGTATTGACTGCACTGGCCATATAAACATCCCCAGCATCTAAAATCATCCCGCCGGCGATCAAGCCAAACACCCGGTAAAACATTGGGGTTTCCTTAGCCGTATCCAAACGCATCTGTAGTGTCATATCACTTCTCATATAAAAACCTCCCATGTATTTAATAATTCTATTTGCCAATCAACGCGGCAATTTTTTCTGGTGTATATCTAGCCTCCACGGCATTAACCTTGTCTAAACCAATAAATTGATTAAATTTATCAAACGTCACCATATGCGCCTTAGCAGCGTCAGTTGTGCCCGTGGCTTTTAGATTTTTCAAAACCTTTTCGTCAATAAAAGTCTGCGCGTACGTTAACGCAGTGGGATGAACCACAATACTAAAGCCCATTTGGCCTAGCACTTGCGTGGGTAAACTTGGCGTTGCCCCATCTTCAATCATGTTGGCCATTAACGGGACATCTGGAAAAGCTGCGGCAATCTGTTGCAACTCAGCAATGCTCTTAGGGGCTTCAATAAACACCATATCCGCACCAGCTTCGTGATAAAGTTTGCTGCGTCTGATGGCCTCATCCAAATCATAGACTTGCCGGGCATCAGTTCGGGACATGATCAAAAAATCATCATGCTCCCGAGCAGCAACGGCCGTGGCAATCTTTTCAGCCAAAACCTCAGGCGCTTCCACACTTTTACCCGCCATATGGCCACAACGCTTGGGCCACTTTTGATCTTCTAAAAATAACCCACAGGCGCCAATCGCTTCATAACTACGAACTGTTCGCCGAACATTGGTTAAATTGCCATAGCCAGTATCCGCATCCGCAAATACCGGGATATTAACGGCGTTAACAATTTCTCGACATTTATTTAACATAATACCGAAATCGGCAATTCCCCGATCTGGCAGGCCTAAATTGCTAGCGCTGGTGGCATACCCGGCTGCAAAGATTGCCTTAAATCCCACACTTTCGGCAACCCGGGCTGATAAACTATCTGGCGCAACAATCATTGCTAAGGCTTGTTGCTTTTGGAACACAGCTTGTCTAAATGCTTGGCGCATTTTATCTGCTTTCATGAGCGACCTCCTTAGTTGAAATGGCGCGTTGGGCTTGAATAAACTGGTCTAATTTTGCTTGATAACTTGTCCGCGCTTTAAGCGTAACTTGTGTATCAATAATGAATGCCGGTGCTAAACTTGCAGCCATCTCAGGGCCAATACCTTCAGGCTGTAGTAACAAGCCTAAATCAGGATTGTGGGCAAATATCAATGCTAATTGTTTGGCAGTTGCCTGTTGCAATGCCCCCAAAGCAATTTGTTGAATGCCTAACCGGTGTAACGTATCAATTCGGTCCTGTACCCCTTGAACACCATAAATACTGATCCCATCCAACTGCGCCATGATTGCGGTAGCCGGATTTTCCCGGGCATCTAAGCTGGCCTGAATTTTCCCAAAAAAGTCTAAATCAGAGGTGACCTCTAATGTTGTCAAATTCATAGGGTACGTCTGATCGCCTAAAAGAATAGCATTAGCCCCTGAGCGCTCTAGTTCCTGAACAGCATAGTAAGTATTCATAGGGTTCCCAAACCCAGATTGCCCATCAGCAATAATTTGGGCGGTGGTGGTCAAACGAATGTAACGGAGATAATTGGCATATTCTGATAAGCTCAACAAAGACTTCTCATCGTCTTCTAATAAGGTACCCGCAATTAATTGCCCATCCAGATAAAACCTATTACCAGCTAACTTAGCTTTAATTAAAAATGCGTCAGATAACGCAGGAATGTAATCCATCGAAAAACCCCTTTCTTGAAACAAAAAGACGCCCTCTGATTGTGTTCAAAGGACGTCTATGACGTGGTACCACCTAACTTTGCGCGTAAAAAGCCTGCGCGTCTCAAATTCCAAGATAATGGTTGGAAAACCAATGAATACTCAAACGTATTCACATTGCTACTGGCATTTACGGCAAAACACTTACCTTGTCTCAGCACTTCCAAGGTTCTCTGAAAAATGTTAGGTTGTAATTCGTCTGCATGGATAAAATCTAATTAGTATTTAATTTATATGTTATCTTAACTCATTTAATTCTAATGTCAAGCCTTTTCAGAAAAGTTCCCAAAAATAAATCTGCGCCATAAGCGTTATAATGAAATTGTGCCATAATTTGAAAGGTTGGGAGACTTGAGAATGGATGATAAAATTTATCAAAACTATTTCTTCGATGAACCGGCATTCAATACCCATGATGGTGGTTATGTCCCTTTAGTACCAGCAAATATTGAACCACAACGCTTACGCATCCCTGAAATTGCAAAACCGGACAAACGTGACGGCCAGGATGTGTACTACACCCTAACAGCCCAAACAGGCGAAGTGCAACTACTACCAGGTGCCAAGACCAAAACCTGGGGCTATAATGCACCGCTTTTGGGCCAAACCTTTGTCTTCAACAGTGGCGAAACCATTCACATGCATTTGGTGAATGAATTGCCTGAATTAACCACTTTTCACTGGCATGGACTAAATATCCCCGGTCCAATTGAAGATGGTGGCTGTCATGCCCCGGTCTATCCTAAAGGCAGCCGAGATGTAACCTTTACGTTGCATCAGCCAGCGGCCATGACCTGGCTGCATGCTCATCCGTGTCCAGAAACTGCTGCGCAAGTCTGGCATGGCTTAGCTGCGGCAGTCATTGTTAAAGATGATCATGAAGCAGCCTTGCCGCTACCACGACATTACGGTGTTGACGATATTCCTATCATTTTGCAAGACCGGCACTTTCATGCAAATAATCAGTGGGACTACCGGGCTGACTATGATCCAGATGGTGTGCAAGGCCCAACACCGATGTTAAATGGCACGATCAATCCTTACTTTGACGTGACAACTCAAAAGTTAAGACTGCGTTTTCTAGATGGAGCCAATCGGCGCGAATGGCGGTTACATTTTTCTAATGATTTACCATTCACTCAAATTGCCGGAGATAGCAGTCTCTTGCCCCATCCCATTAAATTGACCCATTTGATGATCACTTGTGCTGAACGACAAGAAATCGTGGTAGACTTTAAAAACTACCACGCTGGTGATACGGTCCAATTATTCTCCGATGATGTGCCAATTTTGACCTTGAGGATTCATGATTTTAAACCTGATCAGCAAATTATTCCTGAAAATCTGTTCACCTTAAAAACACCGCCAATAGATCCCGAAGAGCCTGTCAAAACAGTGACAATGTCCGGCATGGACGAGGGCGTTTTATTAGACGGCACTAAATTTCAAATGCAACGCATCGACTACACCATGCCGATGCATCAAGTGCAGATCTGGGATATCGTTAACTCGAATAATACCCGTAATGGGATGATTCATCCCTTTCATATGCATGGTTTATCTTTTCAAGTCTTGTCTAGAAATGGCAAAGCCCCATATCCCAATGAAACTGGTCTAAAAGATGTGGTCAGCGTCAATCCAGAAGAACATGTCCGCATCAAAGTGTGGTTTAATGTGCCTGGTATTTTCATGTATCATTGTCATATTTTGGAACATGAAGATGGTGGTATGATGGCTCAGATCAAAGTTGTGGATCCTAAACACCCAGATGTCCATTATGATCTAATGGACCATATGACTTTAATGTCAGCTTTTGCCAAAGAGCGTGGCGTATCTATGGCTGATTTGTGGCTGGGCGGCATGCAATCTTATCAAGAAATGGGTATGGATATGTAATTACCTAAGTAAAGGCCTCAAGAATGCAAATATTCTTGGGGCCTTTTAAGATAAACATTGAAATAAGTAACACTTGTATAGTAAAATGAATTTATATTGTAAATCTCAATCACACATAGGAGTTTGCCATGGCCGACACCAAAATTGATCGTCGAATTTTAAAGACGAAAAAAGCAATTCGTACTGCGCTAATTGAACTACTGACAACACAAACGCGGGATAGTATCAGTATTACCAGCATCGCCAAGGCGGCTCATATCACCCGTAAAACTTTTTATATCTATTACGCCAATGTTCAAGATGTTATCGCCGAAATTGAAGCTGACATTGTTGCTACCTTTGAACAAGCGCTTAACAAAATTACCATTGGTGACCACTTGGAAGATGCCCATTTGATTTTTGAAACACTCACGCAAGTCATTAACAACGATTTCTATGACTATAAAACGTTGGTGACAGCCCATAATTTAGATGATACAAACCTAATCCGTAAAATCACAGATTGTTTAAAAAAACGTCTCATAAAAATCACACCCAGTGATTACTTTAATAATGAGCAAACTTTTATGCTAACGGTGAATTATGTCCTTGCAGGAATCATGTCAGTTTATCAGGAATGGTTTCGTAATTCTCAAACCATTTCAATTGAAGTCTTATCCAAACAGCTCAACACGCTGACCATGTCTGGCGTTGCCGGCATCCTCAGTACCTCTTAATCCTTTGCAGTTAGTGCCATGATTCTTGTCATTCTAAAATAAGTTAAGGAAAGTGCCCATGAATCCACTTTTGGAATATGTTACCAATGTAGGGAATAAATCATTTGTCCAACAACCATTTACTGAAATAGATGCTGCCCTCTTTGCCCAATTGGCCTATTTAGATTATGATTATTTGATTCAACATAACCAATTGCAGTTTTCAGATCTACAGTCTGATGCAGCCTTAAAGGGTGCTACCAATTGTACCTGGTCTATTGAACTGCACCAACAGATTTTAAAGGTAATGCGGACAAAAATTCGTTATCGCAGCGTCTCCTGGCAAACTTGGTCTGATTTCACTGATGCCAAAACAGAAGAACAATTTTCCGCCATCACTTTCCATTTACAACAAGATGATTACTGTATTAGTTATCGGGGTACGAATGATACACTGGCTGGCTGGAAAGAAGATGCCAATCTGTTTTGCATGCCGACAATTCCAGGACAACAGCGGGCTTTGAAATATGCAACGCAACAAGTCCAAACCCATCCTGGTAATTATTTCATGACGGGCCATTCTAAGGGCGGCAATCTGGCCATCTTTAGTTTTGTGAATTTAGCTCGTGCTTTACAAAATAAAATCGCCCATGTCTTTAATTTTGATGGCCCGGGCAATAGCCTCATTGATCCCCAGTTACAAAACCGGGTCACTAAGATCGTCCCTGAAACATCATTTATAGGTACGTTAATGGAAAATCAAGCCATTTTACAAGTCGTTAAAAGTCAAGCCCATCTGTTTTGGCAACATGATGTTTTAACTTGGCAAACGACTGATTTGAAATTTCAACGTAGTACCCGCCTAAATTGGTTATCAAGACGTATTCGCAAAATCACCACCAGGTGGTTAACCAATACCCCTGAAGCCGTTAAAACTGAATTTTTCAACTGTATCTATCGCTTGTTACAAGCTAATGATGCCAAGACTCTAACTGAAATCAAACGCAGCCTACCCCGGGCACTGCCCAGTTATTTCATAGCTTTAAGACGGGTGGATCCTAAGACTCGACGTCAAGTTTGGCTGGGTATTCACGAATTACTGTCAGCTATCGTTTTATCTTTTGTTATCAACGACAAACCAGCAGTCAGATCACGGATCTCAAAACAAATTATATAGCGTTACTCCCAAACAAAAAACGTGTTGGTGAAATGCATTTTTACTGCATTTCACCAACACGCTTTTTATTTAAGCTGAATGACTCGTTTTTTTAGCTGTTTTATTTGTGATGTACTCGTCAATTTCTTTGGCGGCAATCTTACCGGCACCCATGGCTAAAATAACCGTGGCTGCCCCCGTCACAATGTCACCCCCGGCAAAGACGCCAGGCACTGAGGTAGCACAAGTTTCTTCATTGGCATCCACATACCCCCACTTGTTGGTCTTCAAGTCAGGGTAAGTATCCAACATCACCCGATTAGCCCCTTGACCAATCGCTTCAATAGCGGTTGTGGCCGGAATGATAAATTCACTCCCGGCAATTGGCACGGGCCGACGCCGACCAGACTCGTCAGGTTCACCCAGTTCCATCTTAATACACTTCACACCGGTCAATTGGCCATTCTCATCGCCAAGATAAGCCACGGGGTTGGTCAACCAGTGATATTGAATGCCTTCTTCAACGGAATGGTGGTATTCTTCAATTCGGGCCGGCAATTCCTCTAAAGAACGTCTATAAATTACACTGACGTTCTCTGCGCCTAAGCGCATCGCTGAACGGGCTGAATCCATAGCCACATTCCCACCGCCAATAACCACAACCTGTTTGGCGGGTTCAATTGGCGTGTCATAAGTTGGAAATTTATAACTGTGCATCAAGTTGATCCGCGTCAAATACTCACTGGAAGAATAAACCCCCATCAAGTTTGTCCCAGGAATCGACATGAAGTGTGGTGCGCCGGCACCAACACCAACGTAACAGGCATCAAAATCGTCAACCAATTCAGACATGGTAATGGTCTTACCAATTACCACATCAGTTTCAATTTTAACCCCAAGATCTCTGATGCGATCAATTTCTTTTTTAACCGTAGCTTTAGGTAATCTGAACTCTGGAATACCATAGATCAAGACCCCACCAGGTGTGGATAAGGCTTCAAAAACAGTAACTTCGTACCCCTTAACAGCCAAATCTCCAGCTACTGTCAATCCGGACGGCCCCGAACCAACGACGGCAACCCGGCCTTTATCATGGGGGATTACTTTAACAGGTTCTGGATTATCCAGATCCCAATCAGACACTAAACGTTCTAGTTTCCCAATCGCAACTGGTTCAAACTTTTTAGAACGCCCTAAGGTACAAGCCATTTCACATTGTTTTTCTTGCGGACAAACCCGTCCACAAATAGCCCCCAAATTACTGTATTTCGCAATAATTTTACGGGCACCATCCATATCGCCATCTTCAATTTTTTTAATAAATCCAGGAATGTCGATCATGACGGGGCAATGCAACATACAGGGATGATTCTTACACTGCAAACAACGACTAGCTTCCAAACGACCTTCATCCAAACTATATCCTAAAACCACTTCATTAAAGTTATGCGAGCGAACTTCAGGATCCTGCGCTTTAATTGGTGTTTGATTATAACTGCGTTTTACCATGTTACTGCACCTGCCTTAGCTGTTCATATTGCTCAAATGCTTGCTTTTCTTGAACTCGATATTGACGCATCCGCTGCATAAAGCTATCCCAATCTACGCCCGCACCTAAAAATTCTGGGCCGTCCACACAAGCAAATCTAATATGGTTGTCAACTGTAACCCGACAGCAACCACACATACCCGTACCATCAATCATGATAGGATTGAGGGATACATAAACCGGCACGTCATGTTTGGTCGCAACTTGCGTACAAAAACGCATCATAATACCGGGTCCAACGGCCCAAGCCTGGTCGATTTGTTCTCGATTAAATACATCCTCCATAGCTTCTGTAACTAACCCTTTACGACCGATAGAACCATCATCTGTCATCAAAATGAGTTCATCAGAGTATTTGGCACATTCATCGCGAAGAATCAAAATATCCTTGCTCTTAGCGCCTAAAACAGTGATCACCCGGTTACCAGCTTGCTTTAACCCTTTGACAGTAGGGTACAGGGCAGCAATACCTACACCTCCACCAACTAGCAATACGGTCCCATAATTTTTGATAGCGGTGGGTGTCCCTAAAGGACCCACCACATCTAACAGTTCTGACCCAGTTTTAAATTCTGCCAACTCGGCAGTTGATTTACCAATAACTTGAAAAATAATGCGAATTTGACCATCTTTGGGATTCGTCTCACAAATTGTCAATGGGATTCGTTCGCCTGTTTCATCCATGCGGATGATTACAAATTGACCAGGTTTTGCTCTAGCAGCAATTCGCGGCGCGTCAATCCAAAGTTGATACTCGTTTGTTGTCAGGCGTTCATAAGCGGTGACTTTAAACATATTAATGCCTCCCTGATCCTATTGTCCCTTGCGCCAATTCCATTTTGAGATATCTAAAAAACTGGTGCGATCGACCTAGTGTCATAACATATAACCATAATAGGAATTTAATTTAAGGCGAGAAAACGTTTTCTCTGCTCAGATTAAGATTAATTTAATCTAATTGTATTGTCAATAGAATTTCGTTAATTTGTGAAACAAATAACATTTTGTAACCGACGCATGGCCCTATTCAGTGATTAAAAATGTGGGTCGTTGTCAAATGGTTCACATCTTAACTTCTATTAATTGCGACAACAAGGCCATTTTGAACGTGGTCATCACTTTTGTGGTATTATTCGATTAAATAAATTACTATGAGGTGTATTATTATGAGAATCGAACATATTGCCATTTGGGTCCAAGATTTAGAAAAAATGAAAACTTTTTATACTACCTTTTTTAAAGCTACTAGTTCCGAACTTTATCACAATCCCAAAACTGGCTTTAAATCTTATTTTTTAGGATTTGATTCTGGCAGTCGCATAGAGTTGACCACAAAACAATTTTTATCTCCACGAATTAGTGACAGCTTAGGTTACACTCATTTGGCAATGGCTTTAGGTACCAAAGCCGATGTAGATGCCTATGTGGCCAAGTTTCTCAAAGCTGGCTACCCGCTGGTCAGTGGGCCACGAACCACTGGCGATAACTATTACGAAGCCGTGATTCAAGACCCCGAAGGAAATCTAATTGAATTGACCACTGATTAACATCTTAGAATGGAGATTGGATCATGCCAAAACTACAACAATTGCCACCACAAATTAAAACTACTTGGCGTGTTTCAGCTTTATTAAACGCTTTGTGGTTGCTGTTACCATTAGCCGGGGCAATCTTAGCCAACCTTTTTTGGCATTGGCATTTTATTTTCATCATTATCACAGCTATTTTGTTGATTGCCATCCCCGCCGTACAACTGGCCCTGATTCCTTACCGTTATCATTTCACTGGTTATGAAATCACACCGGAATTTGTGATTTTACAAACTGGTTTTATTTTTAGAAAACAAGATACAATTCCCACTGCCCGCATCCAAAACGTCACCTTAGAGCAAGGACCCTTGCTGCGTTGGCAACACCTCCAAGCCGTGCGTATTGTGACAGCTGCCACGACCCACACTATTGAAGGCGTCGTGCTTGATGTCGCTGATAATTTACGCGAAACGATTGTTCATTTTGCCAGTGAGGTGCAGGCCGATGCCTAAACATTTACATCCTTTAGCAATTCTTGCCAAGCTCATTGACTTGGTGCGCCAATTTATTTTACCTTGGATCTTTGTACTATGGACTCAGCTGCACAGTCCCCGACTCCCTTTGCTGCTCATTTTAGGGGCGTTGTTGTTAATTGGCATCGCACTTTTAGACTATGCCTTATTTACCTATGAATTTGCCGATCGAGCAGTCATTATTAACCATGGCATCATTAAGCGCCAACATGAACACATCCCTTATGACCGGATTCAAACTATTCAACAAAATCAAGCCTGGTACATGCGTCCTTTCGACCTCATGCAGCTACAAATTGAAACTTCAGGCCATGATAAAGACCGACCTGAAGCAGTTTTACCTGTGGTAACGGCAAGTGTCTATGCTGCTTTATTAAAACGGCGTAACACCCTTCAAAATGATGCCACGCCTGCCATAACACCCAGCCAACCCGCAACCACTTATCATATCAAATCTTCGGATTTAAATACCTATGCCCTCACATCCCAAGGCATTATTCCGCTATTGGCTGTGATCGGCTGGCTGCAAAGCCGGCTACAACAATTAGACAATTTTCTCCCGGCACGTTTTACCAATGGTTTGAACCAGCTTATGCAGCGCTCTACTGTAGCTGGTGTCTTATCCTTGATTATCTTCGTTTTGCTGATCAGTCTGATTATTTCTTATTTTCGAGAAATTATGCGCTTTTATCATTTCACCCTAAGCCGCCAAGAAATGCAGCTTACCACCAGTCGTGGCCTGTTGTCTCGCAACGTTGTGTCCACATCGATTACCAAAATTCAGGCGGTGGCCGTCAGTCAAACTTTGATTCGTCAACTTTTCCATTTAACCACGCTTCAAGTCCTACTTGCTTCTAATGCGGCCAGTGATGAAGCCCAGCATAACTTAGTCCTTATTCCGGTTTTAAAACAAAATAAAGTTTGGTCTGAGATTTCTCGTTTCACCAATCTTAACGCCATTAAACAACCTAATCTGTCCACCATCAGCCGCGCCGGTTATTGGCGTTTTGTTCGTAACAGTTTGTTATTGAGTTTGCTGGTGGTTGGCCCTTGTTTGATGTGGCTGCGGCCTTGGGGTTATTTAAGCTTGTTATTGTTCCCCCTTGCCTATGGGTTAGGGGATTATGCAGCACGTAATACTGGTTTTGAAATCTTACAATCAGACAACACCATTTTCCTACAGTATGGCAAACAGGCACAGCGGCGTTTGTTTATTGTTCGCCGCCAAAAAATCCAGGCCATCAGTCAACGACAAACCATTTGGATGGCCAAACGACAATTGAGCCACCTCAATGTTTTTATACGCAGTGGCAACCACGTCGAAGTCGTCCAACTGCGCTATTTAACCCGCCAACAAAGTCAACAAGTTGCTCAGTGGTTTGAGGTCGTTAAATAATCCCGATGGTTTAAATACCACGCTAATGTCAGTTGCATGCCCTTTTGAAAAGAAACCTGTTTTGTCCAACCTAATTGTTGTTGAATTTTACGAGCATCCATGGCATAGCGCCAATCATGTCCCGGCCGATCTGCCACCAATTCAATCAAATCTTTTTGATGCAGTGCTTGTTGGATCCAGTTGGCAATTTCAATATTTGTCTTTTCCCCATGGCCACCGATGTTATAAATTTCACCGGCACGGCCTTTTTTTAATACCATGTAGAGGGCATGACAGTGATCTAAGACATAAATCCAATCGCGAATATTTCCCCCAGTGCCGTATATTCGGAATTTTTCTTGCTTTAATGCCCGAGCAATCAATTGAGGGATTAGCTTTTCAACATTTTGATAAGGCCCATAGTTATTAGAACAACGGGTCACATTCACCGGTAAACCATAAGTTCTATGATAAGCTAGCACAAACTGATCGGCGGCAGCTTTTGAAGCCGAATATGGGCTACTTGGTTGAATTGGACTTTTTTCAGTAAAGTACCCACTAGCGCCTAAGGTCCCATAAACTTCATCTGTGGAAACCTGTAAAAAGCGCTGTATCTTATTTTGTCTTGCCACGTCCAACAAGTGCACGGTCCCTAAAACATTCGTTGTTACAAAAATATCTGGATTAGCAATGCTACGATCCACATGAGACTCAGCCGCAAAATTAATCACCGTATCTAAATCATAGGTTTGCACTAATTTTGTCACCAACTTCGTATCATTAATATCGCCTTGAACGAAAAAATAATTATCATACGCTTGAATATCCGCTAAAGATGCTAAATTACCAGCATAAGTTAATTTATCAAGATTCACCACAAAATCAGCTTGTGTCTTTAGGATATAATGAATAAAATTGCTACCAATAAAACCAGCACCGCCTGTCACTAACATACGCATTGGCTTAAACTCCTTTATCTAATTTTTATGATATTTTAATTGCTTTCTAACAAATTCAGCGTTACGCTTTGCTGATAAAACATACATTAAAAGAGGTCACGCCACCATGATTAAAACGCTAATCTTTGCATTATTACCAATCATTGTTACTTTAGGCATTGGGTATTGGTCTGCTTGGCGACAAATATTTGATGACCATGATGCCCAACGCTTCGTCAAACTCATTATGGACTTCACCTTGCCCATGAGTATATTTGCTGGTATTTGGGGCACGTCTCGAAAAATTATCTTGGCCAATGTCCCCATGGCGGCTTGGCTGTTTGGGGCCATGTTGGGTGCCTACATTATTTTATTTGCGATTTACCGCTATGTCGCCGGCAATGCCGCTGGTCTGGCAGCCCTGCGTGCCATGAGTGTCGCGGATCCATCTGTTCCCTTTGTGGGGACGGCGATTCTGGGATTGATTTTTGGCAATAGTCTCAGTGCCATCGACGTGGGCGTCAGCAGTTTAATCATTAATATTTTTATTTTGCCTTTGGTTTTTGGTGCGTTGTCTGGTGAAGAGTCCGCCATTAAAGACCGCCTCATATCAACCTTGAAAAAGCCTTTGGTTATCGCTGCCTTAGCGGGTTTTATCCTGACCTTATTAGGCTCTCATATTCCCACCGAATTGGAGAACTCCTTCACGTTACTGGGTAAAGCATCTGGTGGGGTAGCATTATTCGCGTCTGGGATTGTTTTAGCCACCCGCAAGCTTAGAATCACTAAAAATGTTGTTTTAAACGTCTTCTTAAAAAATCTTTTATTTCCCTTGATCATCTGGGCCTGCATGTTTGCCTTACATTTCCCCCAGACCGTGCAACGGATCGTCATCTTGACCTTGGCCATTCCAACGGCTACCATGCCTACTTCGTTAGCGATTCAATATCAAACTGCCGAATCCGAAATGGCCTCGACGCAATTTCTAAGTACCATTTGTTCATTTTTCACCATGGCTGGGTTCATATTACTGATTGGATAGGCTAAAATAAATGGGTACCTAAATTTGGAAAGGTGTGATTTCTTGGCTGACTATATTCAAGCAATTCGTGCAAAGGTTGCCCATATGCCCATTATTTTAAACGCAGCGGCTGGGGCGATTGTTAAAGATAATAAACAAATCCTCCTTCAAGAACGGACAGATACCCATAATTGGAGCTTACCTGGGGGTTATATGGAATATGGCGAAACCTATGAACAAAATGTGCTGCGGGAAGTAGCTGAAGATAGTGGTTTCCAAGTCAAAATAATCGCCCCCATTGGGTTATTTGATCAAGGCTTTACCACCTATCCCAACGGTGATCAGTGTCAGGTAATTTCACGATTATTTTTGGTGGCGCCCATTGGCGGTAAAATGATTGTCGACCCCACTGATGAGACCCTCAGTCTGAAATACTTTGATTTCAATAACTTACCTCCCTTATTAAATACGCAAACCAAAGACATGATTGCGGCTACTCAAAAATTCGTTCAATCCTAAAAAAATCGCAAACCACGGTGAATTGTGGTTTGCGATTTTTCATTTTATACAGGATGGCGTTCAAAAGGATCTGAACTAATCCCTTCACTTACAATCTTCTTAGACCATTCTTTCGCGCTAAACAATGAATGGTCCCGGTAATTACCACAAGAATAAATAGTGGTACCTGGCACATCTTCCCACTTAATATCATTGGCAATGGCTTCTAAGGAACTCTTTAACGCCTTAGCCACTTCAGTGGTACTATGTTGTCCCCACATAATCAAATGAAAGCCAGTACGGCAACCAAATGGGGAACAGTCAATGACCCCATCCATCCGATCTCGCAATAAACTGGCTAATAAATGTTCAATGGTATGTAACCCTGCGGTTGGAATGGCATTTTCGTTTGGTTGGACCAAACGTAAGTCATAGTTAGAAATCAAATCACCCTTTGGACCGGTTTCTTCAGTAATTAAACGCACATAAGGTGCTTTAACCTTGGTATGATCCAAGGTGAAACTTTCAACTTTAGCCATTAAAAAACTTCCTTTCAAATTTAATAACTATCCAAACAGCTTAGAATGAATGCTATTTTTTGTCAATTCGCTGCAATTTTTGCTACAAAACCCTAACATTTACTGTTATGATAGAAATTATTATGTTTCACTCATTAATTTATCATAACTATGTCAGATTGCAACTCACAATTGGCATATTTTTAAGGGGGCAATACAGATGGATGACCAACTCACCTATCGTAGTGGTTTCAAAGATGTTTTACCAACTGTATTCGGTTATATTGGCGTCGGCATCGCTTTTGGAATCGTGGCAAAGACGTATCATCTTTCGGTTTTGATGGTCTTATTGATGTCGTTAATCGTTTATGCTGGCTCGGCGCAATTTATTATTACCGGTATGCTAGCCGCCGGTAGTCCCATTGGGGCGATTGTTGTCTCAACTATTTTGATCAATGCTCGGATGAGCCTGATGAGCATGACCGTGGCGCCTTATTTCAAGGATAAATCTTTTGGTGAAAATATTGGCGTGGGCTCTTTATTAACTGATGAAACTTTTGCATTGTCCATGAACAAATTAAATTTCACCGATCATAAATTAAATGGTCCTTGGTTAAATTCTGCAAATATCGTTGCTTATTTAGTTTGGGCTTTAGCCACTGTGGCTGGCAGTTTGATTGGCGGGCTGATTCCTAACCCCGAGTCGCTTGGTTTAGATTTCGCCGTGGTGGCCATGTTTATTGGCTTATTGTATCTGCAAATCATTACAGATCGCTCGCGGCCGTTACTGAAACACCTTCAAGTATTTTTGTGTGTGGCCATTCTCATGATTATTTTGATGCGATTTATGGCTGGCAATTCAGCGATTCTTTTGGCCACTATTTTAGGTTGTCTTTTTGGAATGGCGGTGAATCGTAAATGACGGCAAAAGTTTATATTACCCTGAATTATGCATATGCATCAAATTGATTGGCCAAATTATCAGTTTTACGTAATTTCTCTATATTCACGACTTGGGCTAGTCATGACTAGCCAAGTTTGACTTAATTTAGTTAGTTTGATTAGTTTTCATACTTGATCGCGTCAAAAAAGTAGCCACTAATCCCTTGGTCAAACACAATAATTTTAAAAGTAACTGCGCTATTTTCTTAGTTGGTCACTAAGGGGCTTAACGTGTGAATGTTAGCTAATAAGGCTTCGATCTGCTGGCTAAAGACGTTGCTTTGCGCCAGATGAATGATTATTTTTCCGGCGTGACGGGCTAGTTTTCCAGCAACGTGAAAGATTTGAAAGCGTAGTGTACTAATGGTCGTGTTGCGCTGCTCTTTTGGTAAGGCCATTAACTTCATCAAGGCAATCAAGTTATAGGCAATGCCGCTGATAGTTGCCCGCGCGGCATTGGTAGTAAAGGTGTGGCTATTCGTCTTATCCATAAAAAAGCCGGCTTTACTTTCTTTGATCAGGTTTTCCATGGCCCCACGCTTTTGATAGGCTAAGTACAATAATTTGACCCCGGCTTCAGTCATATTAGTGACCACATATTGCCGTTCAAAGAATAGTTCGCCTACTTGATGCGTCGATTTTACTAGGACGCGCCGATCAATCGACCAGCTCTTGGCCGCGTAGTTGAATTCACCATAGATGACCGAATTCTGATCAAAATGCTTGGGCACTACTGGTGTGAATTCATCAGCTAGTTGGTCTAAAGCGGCGTTTCGCTTCAGGCGGATCACATATTTTACATCATAAAATTCGCAGAGCGTATAAAGCTCAGGCGTCGCAAAACCACTATCACCGCGTAAAATCAACTGAACATCAAACGGCAATTCGCAAAAAGCCGCAAAGATCGGGGCTAAGAATTCTTTGACACCAGTGCTGGTGTACTGATTGCCTGGACGTTGCTTGATTCCTAAAAGCAAATTCAGCTGCGCGATATAGGCCACTAGCGGATGGAAACCAGTAACCCCATAATGCGCATTGAAACTAGCAGCTTCTTGATGACCAAAGGTATCACAATGCGTCGAATCAACATCAAGCATGACCGTGTCAATATGGTTAGTCCTGATATAATCGAGCGCCAAGGTTAAAATCAAACGGTTCAAGTGCAGAACATCATCACAAGTTAGCGCACTTAAAAAACGAGAAATAGTCGTTTGGGGTGCTAAATCAGTCGTCCCATGGACCTGTTTCATGACTGGGTCGTGTTGTAGCGCGTCGGCCGCGACATCATTGCCGTAACCGGCAATATTCAGTTCCAGCATTTGATTGAGTAAGCTAGTTTTAGAATAATGAGGGCCAATACGTTTTTCGCTTAATTGTGCCGCCGCTTGATCAATAATTTGGTCAAGACCAGCTGCGTGCTTAAATTCGGCGTAAAACAACAGGCCTGCGTTATTTGAAAGTTGAACATCATCAGTCTTAATTTTGATTTTAGGGTTGAATCGCAGTTGGGTTTCGTGTAAGTTAGTCATGAGGCATCTCCTGTGTTCGTTATTGTTTGGTCGCTATAACAATAACACGGAAGGTGCTTTTTTGGTACACCATTTTGGTGAAACCCTCAATCAAAGATAAAACGATGGTGTAGCAACATTCTCGTTAAGGTTTAGGAAAAGATATGCATAATTCAGGATTACCATTATTTTATGTGGCCTAGTCACTTGGCTGATTCGAGTCATCCCCTTTGCGCTGGTCAAAAATTTCAAGTTACCCGGTTGGCTCACCCACTTTTTAAGTTTTGTACCTGTGGCTATTTTAAGTGCTATTTTTGTGGAAAGCCTACTGGTCCAAAAAACTGGCCATTTTCCTGGCTTAAACTTTCCTAATTTTTTAGCTTCTATTCCGGCTATTATTACAGCAGTTATTTCTAAAAGTCTTTTGGCCGTTGTTGTCGTTGGCGTCATTGCCATGGCAGCCATTCGATTCTTAGGTTGGGCTTAGTTTTTCAAACTTTTTGATTAAAAAGTGTTGACAAGTTTCTTTGGATACTCTAATATAAGTTTCATAAATTAATTCGTCCATAAACCGTTGAAGTGGAGATCAAGATTATCGTGCCCGTGAAGAGAGTTGCTAGTCGCTGAGAATGCAGCCGAACGCAGATAGTTAAATGGACCACTGAGGGTTCTTCTGAAAGCTTAGGCAAGTATGGAGAAACGTTAGGTATACGTCAGTTACCGGAGGGGTGTTAGCCCCTTGTCGAGGGTGATTAGTCTAGCTTTTAAATATATCTATTTAGCATAGACTAATCAAATTAAGGTGGCACCGCGGAAATTCTATCCGTCCTTAACAATTCAACTTGTTATGGGCGGATTTTTTTATACAAATTTTGGAGGTGTCCCAAATGACGACAATTAACAAACGATGGCGATTGAATAACCACTTTGACTTAAAACGGTAAATACATCTCAACAATGCTCATTACCAGGAGGTAATCGCCATGATTAAAGAAGCAATTGAAAAAATGATCAACCAACAAAATTTAACTTTCTCTGAGAGCCAAGCAGTTTTAAATGAAATTATGACCGGTCAAGTTCCCGATATCCAAATCGCCAGCTTACTGACTGGCTTGACCATTAAAAATCCCACCCCAGATGAAATCGCCGGGGCGGCCAGTGCCATGCGTCACCAAGCCTTAGCTTTTCCAAAAGTTGATGACGTGTTAGAAATCGTTGGTACTGGCGGTGATCATTCCAATTCCTTTAATATCTCATCCACCAGCGCCATCGTCGTTTCGGCTGCTGGGGTCAAAGTTGCCAAACACGGTAACCGGGCGGCCAGCTCTAAGAGTGGTGCCGCTGATGTCTTAGAAGCCCTGGGTATTAACATCAACCAGAGCCCAGAAGTTGGCTATCAAAGTTTAGCCGACAATAATTTCTGCTTCTTATTCGCCCAAGAATATCATAAATCCATGCGTTTCGTGGCCCCGGTCCGTAAGGCTTTGGGCTTTAGAACCATTTTCAACATCTTGGGGCCGCTAGCTAATCCAGCGCATCCCCAAATGCAACTATTTGGCGTCTATAATGCTAACTTACTAGAACCCATGGCTGAAGTGTTAAACAAACTAGGTGTGGCGAGAGCCATGATCGTCCACAGTGAAGATGGTTTAGATGAGTTAACCACCACCGCAGCCAACCAAGTGGTGGAACTAAACCAGGGTAAGATTACCCATTATACGCTAACACCTGAAGAACTGGGCTTTAAACGGGCTAAGCATGAAGACCTAGTGGGTGGCACCCCGGCCGAAAATGCGGCCATCACCCGGGAAGTTCTTAAGAACGTGCAAAGCCCTCGCTTAGACGCCGTTTTATTAAATGCCGGTGCGGCTTTACACTTGGCTAAACCTGAATTAACAATTGCCCAAGGTATCGACTTAGCCCGGCAAACCATTGCAACTGGTAAAGCCCAGGCCCAATTAACGAAACTCGTTAACTTCTCACAAAATGCGGAGGATGTTGTGGCATGATTTTAGATGACTTAGTCGCTGCAACCAAGCGGCGCTTAAAAATTGAAAAACAGACGAACAGTTTAAAAGCGGTGCAGCAGTGTGCGAAGGTCGCCCTTAAAACCTTGCCGGCAATCGACTTTGCAGCCCAACTCAAACAACCGGGTCTGCACATTATTGGTGAATTAAAGCAAGCTTCCCCTTCTAAGGGCCAAATCGTTACTGATTTCCCTTATATAGCCATTGCCAAGGCCTATGATGAAGCTGGTGTGGATGCCATCTCAATTTTAACAGAACCAGCTTACTTCAAGGGTTCGTTAACTTACTTGGATAAGGTCAGTAAAATCACCAAGCGGCCCTTACTACGCAAGGATTTCACTATTGATCCTTATATGATCTATCAAGCTAAGGCTAACGGCGCCGCCATTATTTTATTGATCGTCGCCATTTTAGACGACCAACAGCTTAAGGACTATCTTCAATTGGCCCATGATTTGCAACTCAATGCCATTGTTGAAGTTCATAATGAAGCCGAAGTTAAGCGCGCCCTAGCTGCCGGTGCCAAGATCATCGGCATCAATAATCGTAACTTAAAAAATTTCACAGTGAATGTGGCCAATAGCCTACAATTAAAAAACTTGATTCCAGCAGATGTAGCCGTCATCGCCGAAAGTGGTTTAAAAAAACCGGCGGACTTGATTCCCTTAAAACAAGCGGGCTTTGACGGGATCCTGATTGGTGAAGCCCTAATGCGTGCTGAAGACAAAGCAAAGATGGTCCAACAATTTAAAGAGGTTGCTTATGGTTAAAGTAAAAATTTGCGGTCTGATGACCAACTTAGACGTCTTAGCAGTGAATGAAACGGCCGCTGACTTGGCTGGCTTCGTCTTTGCACCCAGCCGCCATCAAATCCAGTTAGCCCAGGCTTTAAGCCTAAAAGCTCAATTAAATCCTAACATTCAAACAGTCGGTGTCTTTGTCCATGAAGATTTTGCTACCATCAAAGCCCTATATGATGCCGGTGCCATTGACATCGCCCAATTACATGGGGCTACTGACCCGGTATTAGTGCAACGTTTACAAGCTGTCGGTCTAAGGGTCATTCAAGTCTTCCAAAATAAAGCCATTGATGCCACATCCCCTGCCGATTACTTAATGGTAGATAGTGGTCAAGGTAGTGGCCAAACCTTAGCTTGGAAACCACTGCCCCAATTAGAAAAACCCGTTATTTTAGCCGGTGGTCTAACAGCCACAAATGTGGCGGAAGCCATCGTTATCACCCAACCAGACATTGTCGATGTTTCCAGCGGCGTTGAATCTGCTGGTCATAAAGATCCCCAAAAAATTAGCGCATTTGTTGAAAATGCTAAAGGAGTACGAATTTAATGAAAAATATGGTAGAAAAAGAAAAATTAGGTCGCTATGGTAAATTTGGCGGACAATATATCCCTGAAACTTTAATGAATGAATTAGAAATCATTGCAGCTGAATATCATAAATTAAAAGATGATCCGGCATTTCAAAAAGAATTGAAAGATTTACTGGTGAATTACGCCAATCGCCCTTCGCTTTTATACTATGCTGAAAACATGACTAAAGATTTAGGCGGTGCCAAAATTTACTTGAAACGGGAAGATTTAAATCACACCGGGGCCCATAAAATTAATAACGTGATCGGCCAAGCACTAGTGGCTAAGCATTTAGGTAAAAAACGGCTTATCGCTGAAACTGGTGCCGGCCAACATGGTGTGGCCACTGCCACCATTGCCGCTTTAATGGGCTTGGAGTGTGAAGTCTTCATGGGTAAAGAAGATACCGAACGCCAAAAATTAAACGTTTACCGCATGGAACTCTTAGGTGCTAAAGTCCATGCCGTCACCAGCGGCTCGATGGTCTTAAAAGATGCCGTGAACGCCACCATGCAAGAATGGGCTAGTCGGGTGGATGACACCTTTTATATCTTAGGTTCTGCTGTGGGACCTTATCCGTTCCCAGAAATGGTCCATGACTTCCAAAGTGTTATCAGCAAAGAAGCTAAAGTGCAACTACAAGCCCAAGAACACACACTACCAGATATGGTGGTGGCCTGTGTGGGTGGTGGTAGCAATGCCATCGGGACTTTTGCCGACTTCATTGATGATCCTAGTGTCCAATTAGTCGGTGTGGAAGCCGCTGGTAAAGGTGTCGACACCAACGAAACCGCCGCAACCATTGAACGGGGCAGCATTGGCGTCTTCCATGGCATGAAATCCATGTTCCTGCAAGACAAAAACGGCCAAATCGATAAAGTTTACTCTATCTCTGCTGGTTTAGATTACCCCGGGGTTGGCCCCGAACATGCTGCCTTAGCCGATGCCGGGCGGGCGCAATATGTGGGGATCACTGATGATGAATCCGTTCAAGCCTTTGAATACATTGCTAAAACTGAAGGCATCATTGCCGCTGTGGAAAGTTGCCACGCCATTGCCTATGTGGAAAAAATCGCCCCAACAATGTCTAAAGATCAAATTATTATCTGTACCCTATCCGGCCGGGGGGATAAAGACGTGGCCAGCATTGCTAAATATAAAGGAGTTTCTATTGATGAGTAATTTAAAAACCGTTTTTAACAACCATAAAGCTTTTATTCCCTTCGTTGTCGCCAACGACCCCGATTTTGACACCACGGTTCAAAACGTTTTAGCCTTAGCGAACAACGGCGCTGACATTGTAGAATTAGGGATTCCTTTCTCTGATCCCGTGGCTGATGGCCCTGTGATTCAAGATGCGGACTTACGGGCTTTTGCTGCCGGCGTTACCCCTGACAAAATTTTTGATATCGTGGCTGAAATTCGCAAGCAATCTGATGTGCCCCTAATCTTTTTAACCTATTTAAATATCGTCTTTAAATATGGCTATGATGCTTTTTGTAAAAAGTGCCAAACCCTAGGAATTTCTGGATTAGTGATCCCCGACATGCCCTATGAAGAACGGGACGAATTAGCACCTTTTGCCGATAAATACGGCATCGACTTAGTGCCGTTAGTGACCCCTACCAGTGGCCATCGAATTGAAAAAATCGCCAAAGCTGCCACCGGCTTCATCTACGTGGTCTCTTCACTGGGAATCACCGGGACTCGGGATAGTTTCTCCCAAAACTTAAATGAACTGATTGCCGATATTCGCAAATACACAGCTGTCCCCACAGCGATTGGCTTCGGGATCCATACGCCGGAACAAGCCTATGAAATGGCTGAAATTGCTGATGGCGCCATCATTGGTAGTGCCATTGTAGATTTAGTCGCCAAGCACGGCCAAGATGCGCCAAAATACTTAGGCCAGTATGCCAAAGAAATCCGGACAGCTTTGGATAACCAAGCCCAACAAGCGGTCTAATCTGTCTTAGATCACATTAAAACCCCACCGATGATTGCTTTCGGTGGGGTTTTAATATGTCATTGTAATGGCTGAATACAAAGACAGGAGGCTATTAGACTGCAATTACATGTTCAGGTTTTGGATAAAGGTCGTTATGATCATTGGTTTACTAACGGTTATTCTACATCTAAATTAACATTGCCTAAGTTATGGCTAAACTTAGCTTCCCACTTACCAGCGGTTAATTTCTCAGGTAATAAGAAGGTCCCCGTTGAGACCCGTTGGCCCGCTGTTAGACGCAAGCCTTGGCTGTGTAATTTCTCAACTAACCATTTCAAAGAGTTTAACGGATTGCCTAATACTTCGCTGGCCTGCCCATCTTTCAACTTTTTACCGTCATGAAATAATTCAGTAGTGACTTGGGCTAATTGATCCACGGTGAAGTTCGTTGCATCAACTTCTTGGCCATAGACCACATAGCCGCCAACAGCCGCATCGGCCATTACTAATAATTTAGGTAAAGCCGGGAACCAATCTTTAAAACGGGCATCGGGTACTTCTACCCCTGGGGCAACTGTGGTTTTATGCCATAAATCAGTGAGAGAATCTTCTGGGGATAAATCGACTTTGGCTTTAAAGACTAATTCTACTTCGGCTAAGGGTTCCATAACCTTAGTTAATGGCACTTTAGCTGGTGATGTTAAGAAGTGACTTTGTACTTGGGCCCCATACAAGGGCTCGGTAGCATCAAACATTTTTTGGGTCTGGGTACTGGTTAAGCTGACTTTATAGCCCCCAACAGGTTCTTGTTTCAATTCAGTTAATCGGCGTTGCACGCGGTAAGCTGAATCATCATCTTTTAAAACATCTTTGTATTCATTTAAATCTAAAGGTTTTTGGGTCTGCCAAGCTTCAAATAACGTGTTGGCTAATTTGGCTTCTACTGCGCTTAATGTAACGACATTGGTTGTACTCATAAATATCCGCTCCTTAATTTGTGTTAGAACCCTGCGGATAGCCTCCGTGGTGGTTCAACTATTAGCATTGTTGTATTTGACTTCGTAATCTGAATCTGACCATCGTCATTGGTAGCCATAATACCTACTTTCAAGTCAACCACCTCACTTCAATTTTAAATTTAGATAAAAAAACGTCCCTAAGACCCATTGCTGGAATCTTAAGGACGATCACTGTCGTGTTACCACCTTATTTTGTCAAACAATCACTTGCTTGACCTCAAAACGCACGGCTTTCGCGATGCGCTGACGGGGTAACGGCCGTATTGCCGGTAGAGCCTACTTCATTCAGCCTACAACCTATAGAAGGATCACCATCATTACCCTTGGTCTTCGTCTCAACAATCCGAAGCTTTCTGTACCAATCTGGCAGTTCAGTGTTTTCTAATTTTAGGTTATCTGTTTTTCATCTAAATCTAATTTATATTTATGAGTATACTCATTTATTTTTAGAATGCAACCCTTAATTGAAAAATTATTCTTCAGGATTCTCTTCAACAGCTGGCTTCTTGCGATAAATGAAATGATAGGCTAAAAACATCACGGCCATCGCAATAACTGAAATGGTCATGGCCAATCTGGTTTCGGAATCAATAAATAAGAACACTAAAATCCCGGCAAAAAATAACAAGCTTAGATAATCACTAACAGGATATAGGGGCATTTTAAAGGCGGCTACACCTTTGGGATTTTGTTGACGGTACTTCACATGAGCCCAGAGTAAAATCAGCCAAACCACCACAAAATTAATGGTAGAAACCCCGGAAACTAAAGTAAAGACGCCAGCCGGCATGAAATAGTTCAAGATGACAATGATCAACAAAACTAAGGTTGAAAAATTTAGTGAAATATTAGGAACGCCATTTTTACCTAATTCTGAAAACCGCTTAGAGGCATTGCCGCCGTTAGATAACGCATGTAACGTTCTAGAAGTACTGAACAGACAGCTATTGGTCGCGGACATGGCCGCCGTTAAGACCACAAAGTTCAAAATACCCGCTGCCCCGGCAATGCCGATTCCAGCAAAGACTTGTACAAAAGGACTAGCCGTCGTGGTGATTTTATCCCAAGGATAGACACTCATCACGGCAATCATGGACCCCACATAAAATAGGCCAATTCTAATGGGCAAACTATTGATAGCTTTCGGTAAATTAGCCTCCGGATTGTCAGTCTCACCAGCTGTTAAGCCCACCATTTCAATCCCTACAAAGGCGAAAACCACCATTTGAAAGGACATTAAAAAACCATAACCACCCTTTGGAAAGAAACCACCGTGATTCCACAGATGGGCAAAACTAGCCGTAGAACCGCTGGTCTTCACGTGAAAAATAGCTAAGGCAAAACCCACCACGACTAAGGCAATAATGGCAACGACTTTAATCATTGAAAACCAAGATTCCATTTCTCCAAAGAGCCGGACATTTACCATGTTACTAGCAAATAATAAAATTAAAATAA
Organism: Agrilactobacillus composti DSM 18527 = JCM 14202; assembly: GCF_001436375.1. Classification (GTDB taxonomy): domain Bacteria; phylum Bacillota; class Bacilli; order Lactobacillales; family Lactobacillaceae; genus Agrilactobacillus; species Agrilactobacillus composti. The sequence goes on from NZ_AZGA01000016.1 coordinate 25,056, forward strand.
CTAACGGTGCCACCCACTGGGGGATGTCTGGAAACCAATACTTAATATAAATACCAGTTGCTGTCAAATCAGCCATGGCTAAACTGATCCAACAAAACCAATAGGTCCACCCGGTCACAAATTCCCAACGGTCACCTAAATAGATTTTGACAAAATCTAGAAATGAATGTTTGTTGGTATCAGATAATAACAATTCACCAATGGCCCGCATCATGAAGAAACAAAAGATACCCACAATAAGATACGATAAAATAATTGACGGCCCGGACGTATGGATAGCGGTCCCAGATCCTAAAAATAAACCCGTCCCAATGGCGCCACCAATAGCAATCATTTGAATATGGCGGCTTTGTAGTGACCTTGATAGCTGACGTTTGTGCTGTTGTTCTTCCATGGTTTCCTCCTGTGATATGTCTCTAAAAAAACGAAGTAACTAAAAAAAGCGCCCCTAGTACATTGCTGTACTAGGGGCGCTTGATAACGCGGTTCCACCCTTGTTTTACAGAACTCTAACCTAGAGTTCTGTCTTTATGCGCTGATATAGGTCGCGACCTCTTGTTGTTTCTGCCATCTAACGTAGTTGACTCTCAGCTTCGTTCAACTTCTCTGTCTTTCATTGAAATCTAGTATACCAACTGATATGTCAGTGTCAATAGTAAAGTTAAAATAAAATGAGAGAATTATTGAATTCAAGCGCGTCACATTAGGATTTAAAGCAATTTTAATTTTTCAAAATTAGTTTGAATATAATCTGCTGAAGCCTGGTATTTGGCTTGCTCAGTTGAAGTCAAAGCCACCTTCACCGGTGCCATAATCCCCCGATGGCCAATTTTAGCCGGATGACCAATATAAGTCCTCATCTCAGGGTCAAAATAAGACAGGGAGAAAGTTGCTCCACTATCACTCAAGATAGCCCGAATTAATACAAGGGCGACCATGGCAATCCCATAATTGGTGTAGTGCTTGCCTTCATAAATCGTCCAGCCACCAGCGCGGGCTTTGGTTTCAAGGTCAACTTTGTCCAGCGTCTCTAGTGTAGCCTGATTTTGATTCAATAAAGTCACTGTGGACCAAGCCGTAAACTGGGACTCGCCGTGTTCCCCCATATTAAATCCTTGTACATCAGCGGTGTTGAGACCTAATGCTTGGGCCACACCCCGCCGCATTCGGTTCGTGTCTAACATGGTTCCCGTGCCAATAACTTGGTTTGACGGCAGCTGTAATATTTCCTGCCAATAAGCCGTGATCACATCACAGGGATTGCTGATATTAACCAAAACACCCTTAAAACCTGAGGCAATCAGCAGTGGTGCGACTTCATCTACGGCTTTTTTAGTGGTTTTCATCTCACTATTACGATCGCCATCATCGGTTGAATCCCCCTGCCCAGCGGCAAAAATCACCACATCTGCTGTTTTTAATGCTGCATAATCATTCATAATAATCTGACAGGTTGGGGTCACTGCGCTTTGACCGTCCACTAGATCTAAATATTCTGCATCGGCGCGAACTTGATTATTTTCAATCAAAATCAACTTATCACAGACTTTTTGGGCCAACAAATTAAAAGCAGTGGTCATCCCCACGTGTCCTAAACCAATAATACCAACTGAACGCATTACTTTACCTCCTAGACTAAAAAATCTAATCCTAGCTTACCATTTTTTGGCAAAGGGGATTAGATTTTTTGAAACTTAGGCTAGCGTGATATCATAATCAAATTGCTTGGTTTTATTAGCAGCAAGCACATTGTTGCCATCTTTGGTCATAATAGCCACTGGGTCGCCGTAAACATCTGGTAAACCTTCAAAGGGTTCAATACATAAGAATGGCGCATCGGCACCCTCCTTGGTCCACAGACAGACATAACGAAAATCTTCTAAGGAGACTTGAATACTGTGGGGACTCTTTGGAGAAGATAGGGTTAAAGCAGTTAGCCCAGGATTTTCCAAAATGATCAAGCCTTTGGCGAACATATCATAGTCTAAGTGGATCACACCGTCTTGATAATTTGGCACGGCCGAAGTGGTCCCAGATCGGAACGGATAGGGTTTTTTCACGATATCAAATTGGGTCAATTTAGTCACTTTGGGTTCAACTGCTAATTGATAATCTGAAAAACTGCCGTCGTTAGCAATCGGCACGTTAAAGGCCGGATGTGAGCCCAAGGCAAAGGACATAGCTTGCGCGCCTTCATTAGTCACCACAAAGTTTAAATGTAAGCCAGTTGCCTGCAAACTAAAGGTCACGGCCAAGACAAAATCAAAGGGATAAATCTGTTTGGTTTCAGGCGTAGCTTTGAATTGCAAGGTCACTTGATCAGGTTGTTTATCTGTCACTTCAAAGTCATAATCGGACACAAAGCCGTGTTGGGGCATGTCATATTGTTTGTCATGATACAAATAACTATCGTCATTGGAGCGACCAATGGCTGGGAATAGCACGGGTGCATGTTTGGGCCAGATCCCATTATTCCAAATATAGTCATAACCGGTATCTTGGCGATATAAGTGGGTCAATTGCGCCCCTTTTTCGTCAATTTCTGCTTTAAATTGAGTATTTTCAATGATTTGCATGTTTGACTCCCTTATTTAAAGAAACCGAAGTAATCATGGGCATTGTTATATGAAATGTCTTCGACGATTTGGCCTAGATACGCTTCATCATCTGGTAATTGTCCTCGCTGGACTAATTCACCAATATAATCGCATAATACCCGCCGGAAGTATTCATGGCGTGGATAAGATAAGAAACTCCGGGAATCCGTTAACATCCCCACAAAATTAGCTAGTAAGCTTTGTTGAGCCATGATCCGTAGTTGTTCCCGCATACCTTCGCGGGTATCGTTAAACCACCAAGCACAACCTAACTGCAGTTTTTGCGCGTCGCCCTCGTAAAAGTCACCCATACCAGTCGCTAGTTGCATCCAGTCGTTTGGATTCAAAGAATACAAGATTGTCTTAGGAATATTATCTTCATTTTGCATGTCCGTCAACAATTTCATGATTTCTTGGGCAATATCTGGTTGCGTCCCCATGGAATCAAAACCAGTATCCGCACCAATCTTTTTAAACATCGGTTTATTGGCACTGCGAATGGCATTCATGTGATACTGCATGGTCCAGTTATATTTCTTGTTCAACCGCATCAAAGCCTCAATCAGCCCAGTAGCATAAGCATCGATGTCGTGTTGGGTCAATGGTGCGTTCTCAGCACCCTTGGCAATGATCGTATCTAATTCGGATTTTGAAACCTTGACAAAATGGAAAGTATTCAGGCCATGATCAGACAGGCGACCACCTAAACTTTCAAAGTAAGCAAAGCGGGTATCAAAAGCTTTAACTAAGGAATCATAATCCTTGATATCAACCTTTGAAATAGCGCCCAGTTCTTTTAAATAGGCCCCATATGTATCTGCTTCAATGGCAAATGCTTTATCAGGCCGCATAGCTGGCAATACTTTGAAACCATTTTCAGCTTCCTCGGCTTTTAATAACTTGTGATATTTCAAGTCAGAGGCTGGATCATCGGTGGTACAAACTACTTTGACGTTCATATTTTTAATCAGATTTCTCGGTTTGAAAGCATCTGTGGCTAATAACTGGTTGGCTTTGTCCCAGACACTTTTGACATTCTTGCTGGTGAAGGGTTCGTCAATATGGAAGAAGCGTTGCAACTCCAGGTGGGTCCATTCGTACAAGGGATTGCCGATAGCTTTTTCAATCGTCTTGGCCCAAGCCACTAATTTTTCATACTCGTCGCCATCACCGGTGATCAATTCTTCAGGTACACCATTGGCCCGCATTAAGCGCCATTTGTAATGATCGCCAAAATTACCGTCATTGATCCAAATCCGCGTTAAATTAGGGTAATTTTTATTCTCATAAATTTCTTTGGGCACCAGGTGACAATGGTAATCGATGATGGGCATGTTAGCCGCATGATCATGAAATAATTTTTTACCCATTTCATTCGTCAGTAAGAAATCTTTGCTTAATAGTGTCATAAAATATAACCTCTTTTTTTATCTATTGTTGTTAAGCCGGCTGTTTGATGTTAGAGAATTATAGTTTCAAAAAGTCATCAGAATAATATCTGCAAAATGTCGTGATGCACTGAACAATCCAATGCGAAGAACAAGGCAAAACGAATGTCTTGCCTTGCCATTAAATTATTATTGTTGTTGTTTAATCTTAGCAAATTCTGCCATATACGCTTTAGCATTGGCGGTTACCCCGGCAAAATCATCATGATCGGCAGGTTTAACCATGCCGCTCCCAGCACCAACGACCACGACACCAGCAGCAAACCAATCTTTCATGTTATCCAGATTGACACCACCGGTTGGCATGATACTGACCTGTGGTAATGGGGCTTTGATAGCTTTCACGGCGCCAGGACCAGCTAAGGAGCCTGGGAAAAGCTTAATAATATCAGAACCATATTTTAAGGCTGTGGTAATTTCCGTAATACTGTAACAACCAGGCAGATAAGGCACTTGATATAAATTACACATCAAGGCTACATCTTTATCAAATGCTGGGCTAACAACGAACTGCGCACCAGCATCAATGGCCAGCCGGGCAGCTGCCGCATCTAGGACTGTGCCAGCGCCAATCATGACATCTGTACCAGCATATTGATCCGTTAAATCACCAATGGCTAAATCGGCATGGGGAACGGTAAAGGTTAATTCAATCCCCTTCACACCGCCGTCTACGCAGGCTTGGCTGACCTTGACTGCTTTTTCAGCAGTTTCGGCACGAACAACTGCAACGACACCGGCTGCTTTAATTTTTTCTAAGGTTTCTACTCTTTTCATATCGATAAAGACGCTCCTTTGAATTTAAAGTTCGTTTTTATTAGTTGTTAGACTTTTGAATAGCTTCCCATAAACCGTTTAAGTAAGTTGCCCCTAAAGCACGGTCATATAAACCATAACCCGGACGACCATCTTCACCCCAGATATTGCGACCATGGTCTGGGCGAACATAGCCATCAAAGCCAGAATCATGCATCGCTTTCATGATTTCATACATGTCTAAGGAACCTTCACTGGATAGATGTGGCGCTTCGTGGAAATCACCGTTGCCGTGCATAAACTTAATATTACGGGCATGGATGAATGGCGCCCGATCTTTTTTAACAAATTCCCGAATGATTGCTGGGACATCATTCTTAGGATTTTCACCTAAACTACCGGTACAAATGGTAAAGCCGTTATATTTTGATTCATGGAGTTCTTCGATTTTAACCATGTCATCGCGATTTTTATAAATTCTTGGTAAGCCAAATAATGGGCGTGGTGGATCATCTGGATGCATAGCCATCCGGACATCGCATTCTTCACAGACCGGAATGATCGCATCTAAGAAATACTTCAAATTCTCAGTCAACTTGGCAGCGTCTACATCTTTATAGGCGTCAAACAAGCGTTGAATTTCAGCCAAGCGATCTGGTTCCCAACCAGGTAAAATATAGCCTTTAGAATTATTCTTAATGTTTTGAATCATTTCTTGAGGATCATCAGTGAGCTTATCTGCTTCAAAAGCTAAAACATTCGAATTGTCAGCTAGCTTGTAATGCAGGTCTGTCCGTAACCAGTCAAAAATTGGCATGAAGTTGTAGCAGATGACCTTAACACCATATTCAGAAAGATTGCGAATACTTTGTTTGTAGTTTTCAATATATTGATCCCGACTGGGTTTACCGATTTTAATATCATCGTGGATATTCACGGATTCAATGACATCCATTTCCAAACCTGCATCGTTGATTTGTTTTTTCAAAGCAGCAATTTTTTCCTTAGGCCAAACATCGCCCACTGGGACATCAAACAAAGCTGCAACGACTTGTTTGACTCCTGGAATTTGTTTAATCTGCTCCAATTTGATTGGATCATCGTCAGACCCAAACCATCTAAAACCCATTTGCATGAAAATCTTTCCCTTCGTTTATAAATCTTTAAAGTGCGGCTAAAGCTTGTTTGATAGCACCAGGGCCAGCGTTTAATGTCTTGAAGTCAGCTTCAACTTTTGGTGCTAAACCAATGGCATATAAATCATTGGCGAAGATATTTTTATTGCTTAAGATTGGTTGTAACGCTTGATGAATTTGGGCGTCGTCTTGATTACCCAGTTGAATATCAGCCAACAATTTTTGTAATTGATCTAATTGCGGGTCCCGACTTGGGGTGAAGGCATTGCCTGAATCATCCACAGCCAAGAGGTAACGGCACCAGCCGGCTAAAATAAATGGGATGTACTTCAAGTTTTTAACATCTTTGGTAGGATCATCTAAGTAATGCTGAATGGTGACCCCATAACGAATTGGAATTTTTTGTGAGGTATCACTGGCGATCCGTTGGGGTGTGTCAGGAATATTTTTGTTAGGCAGACGTTTGTTGACTAATTCATTGATGAAGTCAGTTGGATTGATGATCTTAGGATCCTTAACAACTGGTAAATCTTCATCAAAGCCTAAACCGCGAATCAATTTGACTAAATCTTTATTGGTCATTTCTTCAGCAATTGAGGTGTAACCCAGTAAATTGCCAAAAATAGCTAACGCGGTGTGTAATGGGTTCAAACAAGCAGTGACTTTCATTTGATCGGCATCGTTGACAGTTTCTCGATCCGTCAAAATTACACCGGCATCTTCTAATCTTGGCCGACCGTTTGGAAAAGCATCTTCAATGACCAAATAATGGGTCGCTTCAGTATTCCCGAAGGGTGCAATGTTAGTATGTTTGCGGGTATGCAAAATTGTGGTATCAGCTAATCCTTTGTCAGCTAAAATCTTCGCAACGGTTTCCGAAGGATTAGGGGTGATCCGGTCAATCATGGACCATGGGAAGGTTACTTTTTGTGTATCTTGCAAATAATCCACAAAGCTTTCAGGTACCAAATTATGTTTCGTCCAACCCTTGGCAATGGTCAAAATTTCTGTTTCAAAACGCTTGCCGTTTTCAGAGAAATTATCGGTACTTACCATGGCAATTGGGAAAGCCCCAGCGTTATAACGGGCTAATAACAAGCGGGCAATGGCTCCCATGTTAGTAGCAGCTTGTTCAGGATCACTTTCGATATCCGTCTTAGCCTGAGCGGTTAAATTTCCATCTAAATCTCTTAAGGCATAACCCTTTTCAGTGATGGACATGGTGACAAATTGGAGGGATGGATTTTCAAAAATTGCTTTTAATTTATCCCAGCCACTTTGATTGGCCTTGTTGTAATAAATACTATCGGCAACACTGGCAATCAAAGTTTGATCGTATGTATTGTCTTCTTTCATAACAACTTGTAACATCCGGTTTTGATAAGGATGGTACATATCATCGATAACCTGTTCATCATAAGTTTCAGCTACAACGACACCACTGGTTAATTCACCTTTATCTAGTAAGTCTTGGGCGATTTTAGCATGGAAACATCTAAATAAATTCCCCCCGCCAAAATGAACCCAAATTGGATCTGCTGCAGTTGTCTTTGTCATTGCTGCTTGAGAATATTGTGGTACCGTAATGTCGGCAGCCGCAAAAGCTTTGGCATTGCTGACATAATCATCTTTAATGCTGACCATAAAATTGTCTCCTCCTAAAACTGATATACTAGGATATTAGATTTACAAGTTCAATGTATCACCTGCTGAAACCGTTGTCAATTATTTTCGTGATGTTTTCGAATTAAAAAAAATACCTAACTTTATCGAATAACTCTTGCTTGAATATTCACTATCAAACAATTAGACTACAAGATGAAGTACTTTTGTACCGGGGGATTGAATATGGAGAATTTACAAGATCAAGTTTATCATCGCTTGTTCCGGGCTATCTTAGAATTAGAATACATTCCAGGACAGCGAATCAATGATAAAGCGCTTACCGAAGAATTAAATGTCAGCCGGACACCAATCCGCGAAGCTATCGTCCGTTTAAAAAAGGATGGTCTTTTAGTTGTTGTCCCGCAAAGTGGGACTTATGTTTCCAAAATAGATTTACACGCGGCCTTGGACGGTCGCTTTGTTCGCGAGAATATCGAAAAAATTGTTGTCCGGGAAAGTATTAACAACATCACTGCTGAGAATCTAAAAGAGCAACACCGGATTTTAACGGATCAAAGTGATGCCGTTCGTGGTGCTAATCCCAAGGATTTCTTTTATCTGGATAATCAATTTCATCAAAATTTTTACAAATATGATGATAAATCTGAAGTTTGGCGCTGGTTACAAAATATCACTATTCAATTGGATCGCTTCCGCTGGTTGCGGTTAAATAACAGCGACTTGCGTTGGGATTTGTTGATCAAGCAACATACCGAAATTTTAGATGCCATTTCTCGTAAACGGCATTCCCAAGCCGAACAATTGGCTGGCCTGCACATGAATTTAATGCTGGATGAAGAAGATTCCATGTTAAAAGCTTTTCCGGAATACTTTACAGAATAAAAAAACGTGTAATCACACGTCGAAATGTGATTACACGTTTTTTGTTTGCTATTTATAATTTAAGCTTTTTGTTTAGCTTTGACGTTTTCGCTAATGACGATCTTGCCATCAACTAAGTCAGCCTTTAATTGCTTAACTTCTAGATGATCCAAATAGAAGTCGGTAATTTGATCACGAATGTTTTGTTCAATGACTCGCCGTAATGGCCGAGCCCCCATGGCTTCGTCATAACCTTGTTCAATCAACCAGTCTTTGGCAGCATCGGTGACCGTTAAGTGAATATCTTTTTTATCCAAGGTCTTTTGCACATCAGTTAACATCAAATCAACGATTTGACCTAAATCCTTTTTAGTTAAGTGACTGAATTCAACGATACCGTTAAACCGGTTCAAGAATTCTGGCCGGAAGTAAGGGGCTAATTTCGTCATTAAGTCAGTGTCTTTGTCAGATTTACCAGTTAATGCTTCATTCCCAAAGCCAGCATTAGAAGTGGCAATGATCACCGTGTTCTTAAAGCCCACGACATTGCCCTGGCCATCGGTCAAGCGGCCATCATCTAAGACTTGCAATAACAAGGTAATGACTTCTGGATCAGCTTTTTCAATTTCATCTAGCAAGACAATTGCATAAGGATTACGCCGAACTTGTTCCGTCAACGTATTGCCGTTATCGTTATAACCGACGTAACCCGCAGTCGTCCCAATCAACTTAGAAACGGCTGTCTTATCGGAATACTCAGACATATCCAAACGGATAATTGAATCTTTGCTACCAAATAAGTCTAAGGCTAATTGCTTAGCCAATTCAGTTTTCCCAACACCAGTTGGGCCAACAAATAAGAAACTACCAATTGGCCGATTGCCTTCGTCAAAACCAGCCCGGTTCCGCCGAATGGCCCGGACCACCATATTGACGGCTTCGTCTTGGCCAATGACTTTGCCCTTTAACCGGCCAGCCATACCTTGCAAACGTTGAATATCAGAAGTTCCCATTTGGCTAACTGGAATGCCAGTCAAACGTTCAACGGCTTGGGCCACATCATTTGGTTTAGCAACAACCGCTTTGGTTTCGTGGACATTGTCCAACTGTTGTTGTAACTTTTCGATTTGACTTTTGAGATCAGCAGCCTTTTCGAAATCTTCTTGTTTAGCAGCGTCAGCTTTTTGACTGTTCAATGCCTTGATTTGCTTTTCCAAATCGACTTTATCCACAACTGGATGTTTAGCAGCTAAATGGGCAGCCGTCATATCGATTAAATCGATGGCTTTATCGGGTAACGATCTCTGCGGAATATATTGCACAGAATAATCAACGGCTGCTTGTAAGACATCATCTGGCAATTCAACGTGATGATGTTTTTCATACAAACTCTTAACACCCTTTAAGATAGCAACTGTTGTTGCTGGGCTTGGTTCGTTGACTGTAACGTCATTAAAACGCCGTGCCAATGCCGCATCTTTCATAATGGTGTTCCGGTATTCATCTTGGGTCGTTGCGCCAATAACGGTTAAATCGCCCCGAGATAAAGCTGGTTTGATAATATCAGCTAAGCCTTTGCCACCATCTTCGCCACCAGTACTACCAGTGCCTAAGATTTGTTGAATTTCATCAAAGAATAAGATGACATTGCCAGCAGCTTTGACTTCCTTGATTAAGTTTTGAATATTTTCTTCAAAAGAACCCCGATATTGTGTACCAGCTTCTAAAGCAGAAAGATCAATGGAATAAATTTGTTTATCCTTGATAGCTTCTGGCACATTTCCTGACACGATTGCTTGGGCCAAGCCTTCTACAATAGCTGTCTTACCAACACCAGCATCCCCAACTAAGATAGGATTATTCTTGGTCCGCCGACTAAGGATTTCAGCTGTTTCTTGGATTTCATGATCCCGACCAATGACGGGATCTAACAATCCATCTTTGGCTTCTTGCGTTAAGTTACGACCTAACTTCTCAAGGATACCGCCTTTTTTAACTGCTTGTTCACCAGTGGTTTCAACCGGGATTTCATTCCCATTACCTTCTGGAAACTTACCAGTAGCCCGGTATTGTGCGAACTCATCTGGGGTCATTTTATGTCCATTTACAACATACTGGGCCGTTTGACCTTCGCCCAGCCGTCTTATCATTTGGTTAAACATATCATCCATATTATTATCGAAAAAAGAATCATTAAAATTTGCCATACCAATAACCTCCCTGATTGACAATTTAAATGCGGTAAAAACCGCAATAAAAAAGGAACATCCAGCATATTCGCCATGTTCCAATATAAAAATTATTCAAATTAGTTGGTACATTGGCGAATTGCTTTTCCTTGATTACGTAATATACTATAACACCATTTTAGCACTCGGTAAATACGAGTGCTAAAATTTTTTCAAAAAATATTGGCCCCAGCGGCTACTGCCGCGAAGAACCAATATTTTGGCTTACTTAAACTAGGCCAAGGCTGCTTCCAGCTTGCTTACGATGGCATTCGTTAGGGCTTCACTATTATTGGGCATCTCCAAGCGCTGTAAGACGCCTCCTAACTTTTCAATAACCTGACGTAATTGAATATCCACGTCATAATTAATTTCCAGATTATTGTTGATGAACCCAATCGGTGCAGAAATAATCGTCGTAATATGTTGCTGCTGAATCAGATCTTGGGCCACATCTAAAAAACTAGGTCCAATCCAAGGCTCACTGGTCCGCCCGGCAGACTGCCAGCCCAGCGTATACTGTGAGGCCTTCAACTCGGCCATCTTGGCAATTTGGGTGGCATTTGCTTTGACTTCATCCAAATATGGATCGCCAGCAGCTATCGTTTTCATGGGCAGGGAGTGGGCAGAAAAGATGACTTTGGTAGTCGCCAGGTCAGTCAAAGCTTTTAAATCACGGATTTGATTAGCCCAAAAATCCAATAAATCCGTTTCATCCCAAAAACCATTAACGGGGTGATAGGTAATTTGCGGATAAGCTTCTAGGGCTACTTCCGCAGTATGATGATAATCATTGGACGAAAATGTTGAGAATTGTGCCGCTAAGGGTAGTCCATAGATTTCATCAAAACCCTGTTCTTGAATTGTCTCGATAACTTCTTCAATAAAGGGATGCGTATGGCGTAAGCCTAAAAATACCGCCACCTGACCATTATAATCATCGGTTAAAACATCAGCCACACTTCTTACCTGATCTAAAGTGATTTGTCTTAGTGGTGACAAGCCCCCAATAGCTTGGTAGCGCTTAGTTAAATCAGCCACTAATGCCGGGCTTGGGGCATGTCCCCGCCGAATATGAGTATAATAAGGCAAAATATCCTCAGCTTCATCCGGTGTCCCAAAGGCCATCAATAATACTGCTCTTTTAGTAGACACGATCTTGAATTCTCCCCTCAAAAGGAATCTTCATAGTTGCCCAAATACACCCCAGTGCAATGAGCACAACGACAATAAACATATTCCGATAAGATGCTAGACCCAATACGCCGTTTTCAGCGCTAAATTGCATGGCAGTAGCAAATACCAATGGTGCGATGGTAATACCAATTTTCTTCATCGTAGATAAGCCACCAATAGCTTGGGCACGGTCATCTGGATCAGCTAGCCGGCCAGCAATAACTTGCAATGGTGCTGACATTAAGCCGCCTAAGCCAATACCTAATACAAATGATAAAATCAAGAATATCGGCAAACTCGCCAGTGTGAAGGCAATGCCTAAGCTCATCACCCCGATCAATGTGCTGGAAACAGACAAGGCAACTCGCATCCCCCGTTTATCTACCAACAAACCTCCCAAATATGAACCAATGACACTCCCTAAGCCGGTGCTAACCAATACCATGCCAGCCAAACGAACTGGTAAACCAAATGTCGTATGAACATAAGTTGGAATATAAACAAACAATGAGAAGAGGCTACCACCCAGTGCACCGAGTAAAATTGTTAACCGATAGGCGGGTTGTTTCAATAAATGCAATGGTAAGAAAGGCATCTTTTGAGCTGTTAATTTCTTTTCAGTTCGAATAAATAATTCCCCGCAAATAATACCCACCACTAATAATGGGATGATCATCAGCAAATATTGATTGAAATGTTGGGCCAAGGTAATGGCTAACATCAAGCTAGATAAAGCAATCGTGAAAGTAATAATACCCAGAAAATCTGTTTTTTGGTGCCGATCTTGGGTAGTATTATCTAAGAATCGCCAAGACAATAGGAACAAAATAACCAATAAGGGCATCATGAAACCATAAAAATTGCGCCAATCTTTAGTTATTCCTAAAACTAGCCCCGCGATAATAGGCCCAAAAATAGCAGACAACCCCGAGATAACCCCAATTGTGGAGACTTTGCGGCCTTGTTTATTTTGCTTAGCCACTTGTAAAATGGCATTGATGGATAACACGATAATGCCGCCATCCCCTAATGCTTGGACTAAACGACCTAGTAACATGAAAACATAATTGGGCGACACAAAAGTTAGCAAGCTCCCTAAAAACCATAAAATAAGTTCGGCTAAAAATACTTTTTTGGTACCATATAAATCCGCAAAATTAGCAGCAATCGGCGTCCCAATGACTAAGCCCAAAGTATATAAGCCAGCCACCCAAGATGCACTCATGGAGCTGATACTATAGGTTTGACTAATAGAATGCAGCATCGTAGAAATTGCGCCACCATCCATCTGCGTGATAAATACGGCAATGCCATACAGCCAAATTGGTGGTCGGCGTTGTTCAACAGCTTTAGTCATTCGTCATCGCCTGCCATTTCATCTAAGAGTAAATGGTCTAATTTATCGTCATTTAAATAAGTCCCAATAATGAAATAAGGAAATTCGCCATAAACAGAACTTGCTTCATAATAGCGCATTTCTGTAATGATTTTTTTAAACATTAAGGGTGTATCCGCAAATAAGGTCACACCCCATTCGTCATCATCTAAGCCAATGGCTCCGGTAATGAACTGCCAAATCTTGCCAGCATATTTCCGACCCACAGCACCATGATCATGCATGAATTGCTGTCGTTGTTCATAGGTTAATGTATACCAATTTGCGCCTGGAATACGCAATTTGGACATCGGGTAAAAACAAATATAGGGCTTTTCAGGCAACGCAGGTTTTAAATGGGCATTCACATAAGCCCAACCCCGGTCCGTCTTAGGTTTCCCGGTATATGTACCAACTTCAGTGATCGACACAAAGGAATGCGTTTTAGTCAAATACTGATTGAACGGTAATTTGGCAATTTTAGTTTCAACTTCATTGAGTTCGTCTAAAGTTGCCCGTAAAATCATTAATCCTAAATCAGCCTTGTGCCCTGACACATTGAATAAATAATGACTCCCTTGCCCTTGGTCTTCTACTTTTGTTTCAGCAGTCAAGTAAGCCTTAAAGCCTTGGACCAACTTGATACGATCTGGCTCCGGACAAGTTTGCCATGCGGCCCAATCCAAATCCCAAAATAAATGCAAACAATACCAACCTTCTAATGTATCTACCGGTTTTTCTGGCATATTGCTTCCCCCATTGTGCTCTAAAGTTAAGATTAGTCGGTGTAGACGAACACATTAAAATTAGAGCAATTTTTATGAGCACATACTTAGCGGCTGTACATTAAACTCATGATTAAATTCTAGACTTTCTAATAAAACAATTCAATGAAAAGGTACCATGGATTCACTATTTTGAATGTTATTCTATTTAAAATTTTATATTAAAAAGACTGATAACCTAAAAATTTAACAGCAATTTTTATTGCTGAAATTCTCAGTTACCAGTCCATGATTACGATGTAATTTAACTATGTTGTTTGGTAAAAAGATGTAATTTATCAATCCGTTGGCAAGCCTCGGTAAATCTTGGCTCATCAATTAACAGACCAACCCGCACGTAACCTTCGCCACCAGCCCCAAAACCAGTCCCGGGTGCTACAGCCACCCCAGCTTCATTTAAGAGTAAGTCCGCAAAGGTTTCACTGGTATAGCCCTGGGGGACAGGCATCCAAGCATAAAAGGAACCGCCTGACGGATAGGGCTGCCAACCAATGGCTTTGGCTGCTGTCCAAAACTCATTGCGCCGCTTTTCATATAAGGCCACCAGTTGCTTCACGGAGCTTTGATCACTCTGGAGTGCGGTAACCCCAGCATCTTGAATCGCCGGGAACACGCTGACAAATAAATGATCCTGGATCAAATTGATGGCTTCAATAATCTCCGCATTCCCGGCCGCAAAAGCAATACGCCAACCAGCCATGTTAAAGGACTTAGACAAGGTGTACATTTCGATACCCACTTCTTTAGCCCCTGGGGTTTGTAAGAAGCTGACAGGTTTTTGACCATCAAAACCGATGGCCCCATACGCAAAATCATGGACGATGCCAATATCTTGCGCTTTGGCAAAGGCCACGGTGTCCTCAAAAAATTGCGGGGTGGCCACAGCCCCCGTGGGATTATTGGGATAATTTAAGTACAAGAACTTTGCAGCGGCAGCTACCTCAGGATCAATCTCCGTATAATCGGGCAAAAAGTTATTAGCTGCCTTCAGGCGAAATAATGCCAGCTTGACTTGGGCCAATGTTACCCCAGATAAATAATCCGGATACCCAGGATCAGGCAATAACAATGTATCCCCAGGGTTCATTAAAGCCAATGGCAATTCCACCAGGCCTGTTTTAGAACCGCCCAAAACAGCAATTTCTTTTTCAGGATCTAAATCAACGTTATATTCCCGCTTGTAAAAGTCAGCTGCGGCTTGCTTAAAATCAGGCATGCCCCGGAATAAGGAGTATTTGTGATTCATTGGATTCGCGGCAGCTTGTTGCAGGCTTTGGACCACAAATTCTGGGGTAGGTTGATCGGGATTACCCTGGCCTAAATTAATCACATCGACGCCTTCTGCAATCTTAGCGTTGACTTTTTGCACTAAATTTGCAAAAAACTGTTTTGGTAACTGCTGTAAAATATTTGATTCTGGAAAATTCAATATGTTGCCTCCTATAATTCATAATTCAATAATCAGGCGTGGGTAAAATGACTGGCGAACTTATCGCCAATCCACTGGATCAATTGCACGATGACGACCAAAATGATAATAACGGCAATTAACACACCTGTTTCATAACGGTTATAACCATACTGAATGGCTAAATTCCCAATGCCACCGGCCCCAATGGTCCCCACCATGGCCGAATAACCCAATAAACTGATCAAGGTCAAGACAAACCCCCGAATAAGGGCAGGTAATGCTTCTGGGAATAAAACTTGTCTAAAAATCAAACCAAACTTGGCGCCCGTGGAGCAGGCAGCTTCCACAATACCCGCGTCCACATCGGTAAAGGCCCCTTCAGCCAAACGGGCATAAAAAGGAATGGCCGCAATGGCCAAGGATACCGTCCCACCCATGGGAGTATAGGGATCCCCAGTCAAAATTTTAGCCAGTGGAATCAAGACAACCATTAAAATTAAGAATGGGAATGAGCGGATGGCGTTAATGATAAAACCAAAGGTATTATTGACCCAGGGCTTTAATGAAAATAGCGGATTGGAGAAATAATACAAAATAATCCCCAATAAGGTACCAAATACCACGCCAATGACACCAGAGATAACCACCATTTCAGTGGTTTCCCACAGGGCCTGGCCTAAATTCTGCTGTAAAATTTGAATTGTTTCACTCATAAGGCCACCTCCGAAACTTGATCAACAGCTTGTTTGAAGGCCGTGATAGCTTGGGTAATATTAGGAGCATCCCCAGTTAAAAACACGGCTAATATGCCAATAGCTTTATTTTGAATGTATTCAATGCGGCCTTGTAAAATATTGACTTCTACGCCAGTCGCTTTAGCAATTTTTGTGATAATTGGATCCAATGAGTCTTCGCCTTGGTACCGCAAAGATAAGAGCTGGCCCGATAATTGTTTGAGTTTAAACAACACTTCATCCGGTAACTTGGTATCTAAGAAGGTGCCCACTAGCCGTTGCCCCATTTGGGACTTGGGGTCAGCGAACAAATCATAAACTGTGGTCTGTTCCACGATACGGCCATCCTCCATCACGGCTACCCGGTTAAATAAACTTTTGGCCACTTCCAATTGATGGGTGATGAACACAATGGTAATGTGTAACCGAGTGTTAATATCTTTTAAAATTGTCACAATTTCTTCAGCTGTTTCCGTATCCAGCGCACTGGTCGCTTCATCACACAATAAGATATCCGGATTGTTGGCCAAAGCCCGGGCAATCCCCACCCGCTGCTTTTGCCCACCAGACAACTGTTCAGGATAGTTGTCCTTGCGATCCGCCAAACCCACCATGCCCAGCAATTCTTCAATGCGTTGTGCTTGCTGGTCTTTTTGATAATTGGCCGCCGTTAAGGCAAAGCCGATATTTTGGGCAATCGTTCGATTGTTGACCAAATTAAAGTTTTGAAAAATAAAACCCATCTTCTGGCGTGCCGCCGCTAGTTGTGGCTTGGAGGCTTTGGTAATATTCACCCCATCCACGGTCACCTCACCAGTCGTGGGTTGTTGCAAGCCATTGATGGTGCGCACCAGAGTTGATTTTCCGGCGCCAGATAACCCGACGATGCCAAAAACTTCACCCTTTTGAATGCTTAAGGAAACGCCACTGACAGCATGAATATCTTTTTGCTTCGCTTTAAAAGTGACCGATACATTTTTAATTTCAATTTGACTCATGGTTAAAACTCCCTACTTCCAGCTGGCTGGTTTTTGGAAATCTTTGAATTTTGATTTAGCGATGGCATCTTTAAAAGCTTTACTCTTCAAGACGCTGGTAACGGCCTTCCCAAATTTAGAGTTCTTGTCTTGGGTGCGAACCACAAAGACTTCCATGTAGTCATTTTTAAGTTTTTCCAGGGCTAAGGCGCTAGATGGCTTGATATTAGCATTCCAAGAATAATTTCCAGGAATCAAGGCAATATCCACGGTGCTGCGAGCTTGTGGTAATTGGGCGGCATCAAGTGTTTTGAATTTTAATTGTTTCGTATTTTGATCCACATCGGCCACGGTGGCTTTAGCCACATTGACATCTTTCTTCAAAGTGATCAATTTATTAGCTGCCAGCAATTGTAAAGAACGGGCCAAGTTTGAAGGGTCATTGGCAATCGCCACAGTGGCCCCGGATTTAAGGGATTTTAGAGATTTTATTTTTTTAGAATAGATACCCATGCCTAAGGTTGGTGTTTGCCCCACAGCAGATAGTTCTAACTTATTAGCGGCTGAAAAAGTTTTAAGGTAGGCGGTGTGTTGGAATAAGTTGGCGTTGATCGAACCAGAATTCAACGCTTTGTTTGGTTGCACATAGTCATTAAATTCTTTGGTCTTTAACGTGAAACCCTTCTTTTTCAACAGTGGGCCTAACACCTCGGTGGTCATATCCCCATAAGGGCCAGGTGCTACCCCAACGGTTTCCGTGGTGGCCGCTTGTGCAGTGGTGCCCTGAGTTGTAAAGATACCTAACGCGATTGTCCCGATAAACGCTGCCGCAATTAAACCTAATTTTTTATTCAACTTCATCTTAAACACTCCCATAAAATTTTTATGTCATCAAATGCTAAAAAAAGCCCCATGTTTTCTATCACAAGATCATAGAAAACATGGGACGAACTTTTTCGTGTTACCACCCAATTTCGTGTCGCAAAGACACCTCAAAGGCACAATATGCCTGGATCATTAACGGGATCGACCGTACTTTGGACTTGCATCCGCCACAATGTGATTTGGAGCTCATCTTCACTTAAGCTTAAACCTATCCTTGCAGCTATTAGATAGTCTCTGAGTGATTAAACTTAACTTACTCTTCTCCGCGACACGAATAATGTGTGTTTGATGACATTCTCAATATTTTCTAATATTAATCTAATGCCGAGAACTTGTCAATCAAAAAAACTCAATTTCAGCCGGCAAAAAATGTTAATTTTATGTTTTAGCCTAAATTCTACTTGCCCAATGGTTATCCCGTGAGATTTAAGACAATCTATTGTACAATTTAGAAGAAATGAAGTTTATCACAAATTGAATAGTTAGGAGGCTTTTATTTTGAAGAACTCAAAAAATATCATCTTAATTGGTGATGGTGCTATCGGTTCTAGTTACGCTTTTAATTGCTTGATGACCGGCGTTGGTAAAAGTATCGGGATCATTGACATCAACATGAAACGGGTTCAAGGTGATGTGGAAGATTTACGAGATGCCTTGCCTTATACCTCGCAGCAAAATATCTATGCGGCTAACTACGCCGATTGTCGTTACGCTGATTTAATTGTGATCACAGCCGGCTTACCGCAAAAACCCGGTCAAACACGTTTGGAATTGATTCAAAAAAATGCTGTCATTATTAAAGATATCTCCAACCAAATCATGGCCAACGATTTTGATGGCATTATTGTCATTGCCAGTAACCCGGTAGATATCTTGACTGAACTCGTTTTTAAGACCACTGGCTTGCCCCGCAACCAAGTCATTGGCTCTGGGACCGCATTAGACAGTGCTCGGCTACGTTCTGAAATCAGCCAACGTTTTAATGTTGATGCCCGCAGCGTCAGTGGTTATATCTTAGGTGAACACGGCGATTCTGAATTCCCAGTTTGGGATTTCACTACCATTGGTGGCCAACCTATCCGTAAATGGATCCCGGAAAATCGCCAAGATGAAGTTCTAGAAGAAATCGCCACCACCGTCAAAGATGCCGCCTACAGTATCATTAGCCAAAAAGGCGCCACTTTTTATGGCATCGCTGCCAGCCTCACTCGTATTACCCAAGCGATTTTAAACGACGATTTAACCCCATTTGCCCTATCCATCCATCTAACAGGTGAGTATGGCTTAAGTGATGTTTCCATTGGCGTACCGGCCATTATTGGGGCCAATGGGCTGGATCGAATCATCGAATTGGACTTGAATGAAGAAGATGCCAAAAAGATGAGCGATTCTGCTAAGTTGTTAAAAAACATGGATATTCAAAATAGCTAAACTACGCTGACTAATTTTTCAATACATCAGCCCCCCAATTAGTGCCGCAGCCTAATTGGGGGGCTTTTTTTACATGGCCAATTTTTGATGACACCACCGCAACACCCTTAAAACTGACTAAGACGTAAAATATTTGAACAAAATAATGTTTTCTGGGCCAATGGTTTCAATCCTGAACCACCTATCAACTTTAATTAATGTTATCTAAGTGGCTTCGTATTTTTTATTAGGGCTCACCAAAATAAGCCACGCCTGTAAAATAAAGGCCAACTTTAAGGCACTGAATTTGTGTGTTATATTTTATCACATATTCAAAAAAGAAAGGTCTTGGTGGTAATGGCAAGTAATCCAATTAATGAAGATGGCACCAAACGCAGTTTACAAAATCGGCACGTGCAAATGATCGCCATTGGCGGCACAATTGGCACTGGTTTGTTCTTAGGGGCAGGTAATTCCATCGCCAAAACCGGCCCATCGATCATTATTGTTTATGCAGTTTTGGGAATGTTCTTCTTTTTGATGATGCGGGCCATTGGTGAAATGCTTTATGCCAGTCCGGAAGAACACACCTTTGTAGCCTTTATCGCCAAATACTTAGGTATGGGGCCAGGTGTATTTGCCGCTTGGACCTACTGGCTGGGCCTCATTTTTGTGGCCATGGCCGAATTGACCGCTATTTCTACTTATGTCCAATATTGGTTCCCCACTTGGAACACTAGCCTCATTCAGATCGTCTTCCTGTTAGTCTTGGGTTCCGTCAATCTAATTGCCGCTAAAATGTTTGGTGAAGCGGAATTTTGGTTCGCCATGATCAAAATCATTGCCATTATTGCCCTGATTGCCGTTGGTTTGATGATGATTTTCACCGGTTTCAAAGATGCTTCCGGAGTCCAAGCCAGCTTCGGCAATATTTTCCATCATTTCCAGATGTTTCCCCACGGTATGAACGCCTTTATTGCCGCCTTTCCCATGGTATTCTTCGCCTTTCAAGGCATCGAATTTGTCAGCATCACCATCGGCGAAACCAAAAATCCCCGGAAGGTCTTGCCCAAGGCTGTTAATCAAACTATCTACCGTATTTTAATTTTTTACATTGGGGCCATGGTCATTATCATGAGCATTAATCCTTGGCAAGAAATTAATCCGGCACAAAGCCCATTTGTTCAAGTCTTCAAATTGGCTGGGCTACCGGCAGCCGCTGCCGTCATTAACTTTGTAGTCTTAACCTCTGCCGCCTCTGCCCTAAACAGTGCCATTTTTTCGGCTGGTCGTCATCTGTACACCTCAGCTATGGAATCAGAAGCCGCCGCTTTAAAACCTTTCCGCCATGTGTCTAAAACCGGGGTTCCCAGCGGTGGTATTTTCTTATCCGTGGCCTTGATGTTCGTTTCCCCAATCATCAGTGCCCTGCCACAAATTACCAGTGCCTTTGAATTTGTGACCTCAGCTTCCAGTGATTTATGTATCTTGGTCTATGCCTTAGCCATATTAGCCCATCGTCAATATAAAAAGTCCCAAGATTTCTTAAGTGATGGCTTCTTGATGCCAGCTTATAAAATTACCAGCCCAGCAACGATCATCTTTTTCGCCGTCATTTTCATCAGTTTATTCTTCAACCCCGGCTCAGTGATTCCGGCTGTTGGCGCCATTATCTGGTGTATCGGCTTTGGGGGTAGCGTTTGGCTACGTTACCGCAAGCCAGCCGAAGTGCCTGCCAAATAATAACTACATTTAAATATTGCCTCACCTTTAAAAGGATATTACTTTCAATTTTATGAAGGCAATATCCTTTTAATTTGCCAATGACGCTCGGCACCGTCTAATAATTCCTGACAATTTGTGTTATGCTAATAATTGTGTCTTTTTATTGCTGACTTATTTACATATTATTTTGCATCGAGGTATTTATATTCATGGATAGTGAAACAAGAAGAAATGGCCCTTGGCGCCGTAATCTAACGGTGCTTTGGTTTTGTACGTTTGTAGCTGGTGTAGCTTTTAGCGAAATCAGTCCTTTTTTATCTTTATATGTTAATTCAATGGGCAACTTCACCAAGTCCCAGGTGACGATCTATAGTGGGCTAGTCTATGGGGCTGATTTTTTAGTCAACGCCTTAGTATCCCCTTTATGGGGGAAACTAGCCGACAAAAAGGGCCGTAAAATCATGCTCTTGCGGGCAGCCTTTGGCATGACTATCACCTTTGGTTTGATGGGTTTAGCGCAAAGTGTTTGGCAGATGATCTTATTGCGGGCCATTCAAGGTATCTTTGCCGGCTATATCCCTAACGCCCAGGCCCTAATTGCCTCCCAAGCCCCGCTGGAAAAAAGCGGTATGGCCTTAAGTACTTTAACCACCGGTTATACCAGTGGCTTCTTGTTAGGTCCCATTATCGGTGGGGCCCTGGCTCAAGTTTTTTCCATCCGCATGACTTTCTTCATCACAGCAGGTTTATTATTCTTAACTTTCTTAATGAGTTGGCTCTTGGTCAAAGAAAAATTTACCCCGGTCAGCGAAACTGGCCCAAATGCCGTCAGTTACAGTTTCAAATCCCTCCCCAATCCTAAACTAATTATCATCTTATTGTTCTCAACGCTGATCGTCATGGCGGGTAACTCATCGATTTCGCCCATCATTAGCCTTTATGTTAAGGAATTAATGCACCATGTCGGTCCAATCACGCTGGTAGCTGGGATCATTGCTGCTTTGCCAGGGATCTCCAATATTATTATGGCCCCGAGACTGGGTCGCTATGGGGATAAGCATGGGTCTGGAAAGGTTTTGCTCTTCGGCTTTACCTTTGCCACCATTGTGTACTTCCCCCAAGGGTTAATTTTAAATATTTTTATTTTAGGTTTTTTGCGCTTAATGGTAGGTATTTCCGACGCAGCTTTATTCCCAGAGATTCAAACCTTACTCACGAAAAACACGCCAGTGAATATGACCTCTTATATTTTTAGTTGGAATCAATCCTTCTCTTCATTAGGCGCCATGTTCGGTTCGTTATTAGGTGGCTTTATCGCTGGGATTTTTGATTACAACGCTGTCTTCATCATGACTGCCTTAATGTTGTTCTTAAATTTACTGCTAATTTGGTTCTTTGCCCCAGAAATTCGGCATCTCAAGCGAGCTTAACATCATCGCAATCACTGTTTAGTCGTTCTTAGAACGGCTATTTTTTTGTCATTGCTCACATAAGTTGAAATTAATGCTTACATCTAGCGTTACGATGAAAGCAATTCACCTATACAAGAAAATGTTTCGCTTTATCTCATTAAATTTTAATGTAAAATAACATTACAGAAAATAAACGGAAAGGTTTTGAGGGGCAATGGCAATGAATACGATCAATAAAGATGGTACCAAACGCACCTTGCACAACCGTCACGTTCAAATGATTGCAATTGGCGGTACGATTGGGACAGGATTATTCTTAGGCGCCGGGAATTCGATTGCGAAAACTGGCCCATCCATCATCATCGTTTACGCTGTCTTAGGTTTATTTTTCTTCTTAATGATGCGGGCCATTGGCGAAATGCTTTATGCCAGTCCTGAGGAGCATACTTTCGTGGCTTTTATTACAAAGTATTTGGGCATTGGTCCCGGGGTATTTGCCGCTTGGAGTTATTGGCTAGGTTTAATCTTCTTGGCCATGGCTGAGCTAACCGCAATTTCCACCTATGTTCAGTACTGGTTTCCCACTTGGAATACCAGTCTGATTCAAATCATTTTTTTGATTATCTTAGGTGCCGTGAACCTGATTGCTGCCAAAATATTTGGGGAAGCCGAATTCTGGTTTGCCATGATCAAAATTATTGCGATTATTGCTTTAATTGCTGTCGGTTTGATGATGATTTTTACTGGCTTTAAAGATACTTCAGGCGTGCAAGCCAGTTTTGGTAATATTTTTCATAAATTCCAAATGTTTCCTAATGGTATCACTTCCTTTATTGCGGCTTTTCCCATGGTATTCTTTGCCTTCCAAGGGATTGAATTTGTGAGTATCACCATTGGCGAAACCGAAAATCCTCGCAAAGTTTTGCCAAAAGCCGTCAATCAAACCATTTACCGGATCCTGATTTTCTACATTGGGGCGATGCTGATCATTATGAGCATCAATCCTTGGCGGGAAATTAATCCGGCCCAAAGTCCATTTGTTCAAGTCTTTAAACTGGCTGGTCTCCCCGCTGCAGCCGCAGTTATTAACTTCGTAGTCCTGACTTCGGCGGCCTCAGCTTTAAACAGTGCGATTTTCTCAGCGGGGCGACATTTATATACCCTATCGATGGAATCAGAAGCTGCCATGATGAAACCATTCCGCCATATCTCTAAAACTGGCGTGCCTAGTGGCGGTATCTTGTTATCCGTAGCTTTAATGTTTATTTCACCCATTATCAGCGCGATTCCTCAAATCACAAGTGCTTTTGAGTTTGTCACTTCTGTATCCAGTGATTTATATATTCTAGTTTATGGTTTGGCTATGTTAGCTCATCGCCAATATAAGAAGTCCCAAGACTTTATGAGTACCGGCTTCTTGATGCCAGCCTATAAAATTACAAGTCCCGCAACAATTGTCTTTTTCGCGGTGATTTTCATTAGTTTATTCTTTAATCCTGGATCTATCGTGCCTGCCATTGGTGCAATCATCTGGTGCATTATCTTCGGCGGGGCAACCTGGTTGCGTTATCGGAAAACCCCAGCAGCTGTCGTTAAAGAAAAATAACCATATAAAAAGCTGGCCCAACATTTTTCGTTGAGCCAGCTTTTTAAATACAAAAGACGTTCACCGAAATGAACGTCTCCCTGCCTTTTGTCCAATGACAAAGGTCTTTTTAAAATCTATAGGTTTGGCACCGACAAGAATCATAACATATTCCTTAGCCAAGCACAAATTATTTATAAATCTCTTTGGCATACCCAAAAGCAGACCATGCTTTGGGCCAGCCGGCGTAAAAAGCCAAGTGGGTAATCAACTCAACCATTTCTGTTTTAGTAACACCATTTTCTTTGGCAATCCGCATGTGATCTTTTAACTGGGGGACACCCTGGGTCAATAAGCTAGCGACCGTAATCAAACTACGATCATGGGCGGGCATTTCCGCTGCTCGAGACCAGACTTCACCAAATAAGACATCATCATTTAGTTCGGCAAACTTTGGCGCGAACTCGCCTAAATTATCGCGACCTGCTGTTTGTTTCTTTACCATATATGCTACCACCTAACCTTGTTTTGTTGGATAAATTGTAAATTCACTGACGTTCACATCTTCTGGCTGATCAATGGCAAAATTCACCACGTTGGCCACAGCATCTGGCCCAATACCGACTTGATCATAAAGTTGAGCCATGCCTTTGAGTGTTGCTTGATCAGAAATTGTGCCCATTACTTCGGTGTTAATAGCCCCTGGATATAATGTCACTGCCCGGATATTAGTGCCTTCGGCAGCACTTTCCATGCGGATGACCTCCATGAGGTTCTTAACGGCAAACTTCGTGGCCCCATAGACGCCTGCACCGGGGTAGTTTTTCAATCCGGCCACAGAGGATGTGGTGATGATTTGGCCGTGTTTTTGGGTCGTAAAATCAGGCATCACGGCGGCAATACCGTTTAAGACACCCTTTAAGTTAATATCGATCATGTCATCCCATTCTTTGGTATGCAAAGCACTAATTGGGGAACTCGGGGCAATACCGGCATTGTTAAATAACACATCAATGCCCCCAAATTCCGTCTTGGCTAAAGCCACCAACGCTTGTAGATCCGCTGCTCGGCGCACATCAGTGGCGCGGTAAGCCACTTGGCCCCCGGCAGCACGAATGCTTGCCGCAATCTCTGCCAAGCGGCTCTCGCGCCGGGCACCTAAAATTACTTTGGCCCCATTTTTTGCCAACAATTTAGCTGTTGCTTCACCAATGCCAGAAGAAGCCCCAGTGATCACAACGACTTTGTTTTGAACTGTCATATCAATCTACTCCTTTACTGTTGCGTCCGTGCCACCTATAAGCTTATGCCTACATTACCGCTCACAGTCCCTGGGAAGTCAAGTGATTTGCCTTTATTCAAACCGTTTTAAGTAAGTTTCAAAACTTTCTGTTTCAGCAATACTGGCATCAAGTTTGCCATCATACCAGTCAATTTTATGATTCAACACTTGCAGATTGGCTTGACGTTCGGCAATCTCAGCCTCACAGTCTTTTTGAGCTTGTGCCAATAACGCCCGTCGAGCTGGAATCGTCGCATCCCCAGCTGCCCGCAGTGCCACGTATTCTTTTAACGCAGTAATTTTCATCCCCGTCCCCTTTAGATGCAAGACAAACCCAATCCACTTAATATCTGCCGTTGTGTAATAACGCATCCCGTTGTGGTCCCGATGAGGTTTAATAATGCCCTCATTTTCATAATAACGTAAGGTGAAGGTGGACAATCCCACTAAGCGGCTGAATTCACTAATTTTATACTTTTTAACACGCGTCATTCAACATCCCCTTCCTTTAATTAAATCAATTCTATCATAAGTCTTATAGTACACTCTAAGTCAAGGATTCCTTTAAAAAATAATAATCGAATTACCGCATATTCTTAGTCTTTTATTACATTTATGAAAATAACCTTGTGAAAGACTGCCTTTGCATTATTGAAAACTTTGCACTACAGTAGATATATGTCCAATATTCATAAAAATTTTCATTCTTTTCAATGATTTAAGGAGGAATACTAATTATGGAAAATCATCATGAATTTAGCCATCGCGCAATTAGTTTACCAACCAAATCAGAGAAAACAGTCGCTTCACCTATTTCTAAATCTAAAAAAGATGCCCATAGGCGCTTGAGATTTATCTCTGTTATCGCAACATTTGGTGGTTTACTTTTTGGTTATGATACAGGGGTAATCAATGGGGCACTGCCCTTTATGAGCAAAGCCAGTGAGTTGAATATGAACCCAGTCACTGAAGGCTTGGTCGCCAGTTCGTTAACGCTAGGAGCCGCCTTTGGGGCTATTTTAACCGGTAGAATCGCTGATAGACGGGGTCGGCGTAAAGTCATCATGAGCCTAGCCGTTATTTTTGTGGCAGCTACGATTGCTTCGGCCCTATCGCCCAATGCCAACTTCTTAATTGGCGCCCGGGCTTTATTAGGCCTAGCAGTTGGTGGGGCTTCGGTAACCGTCCCAACCTTCTTAGCGGAAATCGCCCCACCGGCTTTAAGAGGTAGTTTAGTCGTTCAAAATGATGTGATGATCGTATCCGGCCAACTGTTGGCATTTATCTTCAATGCGATCCTCGGGACCACTTTAGGTGCCGTTGCTGGGATTTGGCGGTGGATGATCGTTTTAGCCACAATTCCAGCCATCATTCTTTGGATCGGAATGAACTTTGTACCCGAATCGCCCCACTGGTTAGTAGAAACCGGTAAAACGCAGCGGGCTTTAAAAGTGTTACGGGAAATCCGGGGTGAAGAACAAGCCCAAGTGGAATTACACAGTTTGGAAAAAACCGTTGCCCATTCCAAATCCATTAAAAATATAACCTTTAAAGATTTACGCAAGCCCTGGGTCACCCGCTTAATCATCATCGGGGTTGGCTTAGGCATCATGCAACAAATCGTTGGGGTCAATGTGATGATGTATTATGGCACAACGATTTTACAAAAGTCTGGCTTCGGTCAAAATGGCAGTTTGATCGCCAATATTTTAAATGGGGTCACCTCCGTCATTGCAACGCTGGTTACCATGCGGCTAATGTACCATCATAAACGCCGGCCCATGTTGTTAACTGGCTTGATTGGGACCATGTTCTCCCTATTGGGTATCACCTTAATTAGTAACTTTTTAGCCGCCAGTCCGTTATTGCCTTACCTCACCATTACCTTCACGGTCATTTACTTAGCCTTCTTCCAAGGGGCAGTTGGTCCCTTGACTTGGACGTTACTGTCCGAAATTTATCCGGAGTCCATTCGGGGGTTAGGCATGGGCTTTGCCACATTCTTCTTATGGATCGCCAATTTCTTTGTCGGCTTCTTATTCCCAATTTCAGTGGCTCAGTTAGGTATGACTGCGACTTTCTTGATCTTTGTGGGCTTAAATATTATTTCATTTATATTTGCTTATAAATTCGCCCCAGAAACCGCGGGGAAATCCCTCGAAACTATTGAATCTGAAAGTAAATTGAAGGGCTAATCACCAACAGATTGCCAGCTTTTAACCTAGGCTAGCAATCTGTTTTGCGTTATCCTATAGATAAGTAACAGATAAGGAGGCCACTATGTTCCCTCATTTAGGTTTAAAAGCTAGTACTGATCCGCAACAAGTCAACGAACGCTTACAATATCACCCAGATGTTTTCGAGTTTTACACTGACCGCCAGGATGTGACCGATTCTGGATTGATTCATCTAACCAAAATGATTCGCCTGGTTCAAGATCAAGGTATCCAGCATATTATCATCCACCATCCCATGCGCTTTGGCAAATATCACAATGAACTTTTTGTGGATGCCACCAAAATGTTGGACCAATACAATTTCTTGATGGCAGGTACTGAACGCTTAATCAAACTTGCCGTACAAGAAAATGTCCAATTGCTGGTCCATGGTGCTTACAACGAGCCTTTGGCCTTTATTCAACAATTTTATCCCGATGTTCAAACGGCCCAAGCTCTAGTCTTTAAACGGCTGGATTACTTCTTTGCTTTAGGAGGTGATCACATTATGTTTGAAAACTCGATTTCTCCAGTTTTTGCCTATGGCGATGCGACCACTGAAGCTTTAGTGATTCAAAAGAAATATCGCTTATGTTTCGATGTCAGCCATGCCTTTATTTACAATCATGGCGATAATGCAAAATTGCAGGCTAGTCTCAAGCGTTTAGCCCCACAAATCGTCCACTATCATCTAGTGGATTCCATGGGTCTAAGCCATGATAGTTTACCCTTAGGTCAAGGTAAAATTGATTGGGCAAAGGTTTATCCCCTCTTAAACCAGCAGGCTACCAATATCTTTGAAATCAATTTAAAAAACCAACTAGATTCAAAAGAAATGCGAGACAGCTACCACTATCTTTTAACCATCCAACAAAATTTAGCGCATTAAAATAAGGTGCCCTGAACAACAGTCGTTGTCCAAGACACCTTATTTAAATATTATTGTTAATCTTGTGGTAATAAGGCTGGTGCTACTAGGCCACCAAATTTATTTTCAGGTAACTTGCCTTCTGGGTCAGGGTTTTTAACCACTAACTCCCGGTTAACGAAACTATAGATACATTCGTCCCCTAATTCACGGCCATAACCAGACATCTTGATCCCACCAAATGGAATTTCTGGCAAGGTGCTTAAGAAGGTGTTGACAAACATCATCCCAGTTTCAATTTTGGCAGCTACTTCAGCGCCATGTTGTGCATCGCCACTATAAACGATCCCACCTAAACCTAAGTGTGAATCATTCGCTAATTCAATAGCAGCTGCTTCATCTTTAACTTTATAAACTTGGGCAACTGGGCCAAACATTTCTTGATAGTAAGCTGGATTATCTTTGGTAATATCTGTCAAAATAGTAGGTTGGAAGAATTGGCCATCTAAATCAACGGGTTCATTACCATAATAAACTTTTGCACCAGCCGCAATGGCTTCGTCAACTTGTTTTTGAAGTTTATTTTTGTTCTTTTCAGTACACATTGGTGCCAATGTTGTTGTTGGATCCATGGGATCCCCCATTTTAACATTTGCAAATTGTTCTGCTAAGTTCTTGATAAAACGATCATAATTCTTTTCAGTAACGATGAAGCGTTTAGATGAAGTACATACTTGCCCACAGTTGTAAAGCCGTGCAGCAGCAGAGACCTTTTCCACTTCATCCATGTTCGCATCATCTAAGACGATAAAGGCATCGTTACCGCCTAATTCCATCGTAGATTTCTTTAAATTCTTACCAGCTTCTGCGGCAACGGCTTTCCCGCCCCGTTCAGAACCAGTCAAACAGACACCTTGAATTCTTGGATCAGCGATAACATCAGCCACTTGATCATAGCTTAGGAATAAGTTCTTAAAGCTACCAACCGGTGCACCGGCTTTTTCAACAGCTGCTTCAAAAGCCAAAGCAGAGCCTGGTGTGTTCGCAGCATGTTTTAAGACCATTGGATTCCCAGCAGCAAAGTAAGGGGCAAAGACCCGCATAATTTGATAATAAGGGAAGTTCCATGGTTCAACAGCCATCAAAACCCCATAAGGCCGATTCAAGATTTGAGCTTGTCCAGATAATGTTTGGACAGACTCTGGTGCCAGTAAGCGTTCTGCATTAGCGGCATAATATTCGGCGATATCCGCGCAAATGGCAACTTCACCTAAAGCTTCATTGTAAAGCTTGCCCATGTCTTCAACGAGCGGTTTTGCTAATTGCTCAGCATCTTTAATAAAAATTTGGCTGAGTTTATGTAAAATTTTTGCTCGTGGAGCGACGGGGTCATCACGCATGGATTTGTATAAGTTATAAGCATTTGCCAAAGTTTGTTCAATTTCATCTGGGGTACTGTTATCGTATTGCTTTACGATCTCGTTAGTATAAGGATTCACTGTTGCATAAGCCATTATAAAACCTCCAAAAAATTGATTATGCCAAAAAACGTTTTTTAAAGCGCTTACCTGACAAATTTATTGTAACAACTACCCCTACTTATAGCAACTATTTTTTTCAAAAAAGTACGTAAATATTGCGGTCTAGACAGTAAGGCATATTTCAACGCGAACTGAAAAACTTGTGGTAGACTATTGGTGAAATATTAATCTAGTTATTAAATGGAGGGTTTATTATGGCAAGTTATCCACGTCGTGATCCTGAAACTGATTCATTGATTACCCCTGAAAATAGTGTCTTGTTAATCATTGATTATCAACCCACCCAAATTAATTCTATCAATTCCATGAATCACGCCCAATTAATTAAAGAAGAAAGTCTAGTTGCCCAATTAGCTAAGGCCTATGATGTCCCCATCGTATTATCGACGGTCAATGTTAAAAGTGGTCGCAACCAAGACACTGTGCCCCAACTCAAGAAAATTTTAGGTGATATCCCATCTTATGATCGCTCTTCTATCAATGCTTGGCAGGATAAAGACTTTGTAGAAGCCGTTAAAGCTACCGGCCGTAAGAAAATCTTGATCACTGCTTTATGGACAGAGGCTTGTCTCACGTTCCCAACGTTAGATGCCTTAAAAGAAGGATATGAGGTTTATCCTATCGTGGATTCCGTTGGTGGCACTTCTCCAGTTGCCCATGAAACAGCCCTACGCCGGGTTGAACAAGCTGGTGCCCAATTAATCAGCTTTGCGCAATTGGCTTGTGAATGGCAGCGCGACTGGAATCGAACTGAGTATGTGCCGGGCTTTGTCCAAGCACTCATTGATGCTGGTATCTTCATTAACTTATCTTAAATATCAAATAGACCTGTCTACACACAAAGTAGGCAGGTCTATTTTTTATAAGTCGCTATTGCGATAAAAACGCCAGATCAACAGGCCAATGGCTAACAAACTCCAAATAATTGTCAAAATCCAGGCAAAAGGTCCATCAGCTAAGGGCAACTTCACGTTCATGCCATAGAATCCCGAGACAATCGGTGGAATCATTAAAACAATAGACCAAATCGTTAAAAAGCGCATGGTTTCATTCAAGCGATTGTTCAACATATTATTGTAGGCATTCTCCACCCGATCCACAATATCCGTGGCAATTTGGGCCATTTGCAAAGCTTGACTGACCTCAACGATGGCATCTCCCAGTCGCGCTTTTTCCTTGGCATTCAAAACCAATACATCTTGTCTAGAATCTGAAGATAATTGCAATTGCCGCAGGGCAATCAAGCTGTTATTGGTGGCTGTTGTAATATAAATTAAACTTTTGCTTAAATTGGTCAACTGTGTGATTTCTTTATCAGTAGGTCGGCCGGATATATCCTCTAAACTAGTGCGAGCATCATCAATGGCATCTATCGCATCAAAATAAGCCGTCACCATCCGCAAAATATAAGCACACAGTAATTCAAATGTGGTATCGATACGGTGGTCTTGAATTTCTTGGGTCAGTTCTGGTATGGCCTGATCCGCATAATGGGCCGGCTTGATGCTAGCCGTGATAAGTTGTTTTTGATTAAATACAAAAGACATGGGTAAGGTTTCATATTGTTTACCAGATAAGGGGTAAATTTCTCGAAATATCAATAACCAAAATCCGGTGATCTCATCATACTCTAAGCGAGCTCGCTCTCTTTTATCGTTCATATAACCAATAAACTTAGCTGGTAATTTAAAATCTTGCGTTAACGCCCCAATCGTCACTGGGTTTAAATCAGCGACTTGTGTCCAAGTTTGCTGATTATCCAAAGTTATGGTTGTAATGCCAGTGGTCACACTTTATCCCGCCTTTTTAAAATGCCAAAAACAACGACTAATATTACCCCAACTAACGCCACAGCAGAACTGGTTAATAATAAGTTATGGTTGGCTGCTTTGACCCAGTTTTGCGCCACTTCTTGCAAATCCCGACCATACGTCGCCACTAAGGACATTTGGTCGTTTAACGCGATGACGCCATAAGCTATCAAGTTCAATACGCCGGTCCACAAAATACCCCAGCCAATATATTGTAGCCCAAATAAGCGGGCCCGGGATAAAATCAACATAATAACTGCTAACAGAATACTTATAATGGCTGTGATGATCGTAGTCAGCTTGGCCGTTTTCTGCAACATCGCCATTTGTTGACTCACTTGTGTAGCTTGCCCCTGCACATTACTATCCAAATACTGCTTCACATTTTGATTCAGGGCATCGATGACACCATCTAAAGAAATACCCAGACTCGTGGGTAGCAAACTATTGATCTTAGTTTTAATGGTACTTTGAATCAGGCTGGTGGGAATTGGATCAGCTTTACCTTGATAAACGTTAATAACGGTTTGATCCACCACGCGATTGACAGTCTCATCATCTAACAGACCTTCAGCGACTTGGTTTGGCACCCCATTTTGTACACCTGTTTGGGTAATGGCGCTACGAATAGTTTGGGCAATGGCCGTTTTATTTTCGGGCTGATCCACAATGTTTTGTGTGAAAGTTTCATTTAAAACTGTCGCACCTAATGTATAACTAATCAAGCACCCACTAAAGGCAATCGCCAAGAGTAAGGTTAAGAAGCGCAGCAACCCCTTATGGTTTTGCGGCGTATTTTGTAAATGTTTTGCTTTTGTGTCCATAAAATACCTTCTTACTTTCTGAATATTACTTTCAGTATAACATTTGAATGAAAACTACGCTGTGATACCAGTTAATTTAAATGGTATAATAAAGTTCCTTGGCAGGGGCATTATTGCGCCTTAGCGCGCAAAAATAGGGCATTGCTCAAATATTGATTTGAGCAATGTCCTATTTCATTTATTCATATAACGCTATTCAATTTAAAATGTTATCATTTGCTTGATGAACCTTAGCAAATCTTCTGACCCAGCGTTTGCATTTCATCACGGCGCCGGTCATCGTCTTTGGCGACAGCGGCTTGATTCAAGGCAGTCACTGTAACACCACCGTCCAATAGGCCACTATCGTCACTTAAGACTAAGCCAGCGTTTTTGTAAGCCAAGCTTAACCCGTTGCCTAAAAAGGTCTTTTCGCCATCTGAGATAAACAATCGATAGCCTGCATTATTAACCAGCGGGGTTTGATAGTCAGCATCGGCCGTCGTGCTCACAACCAACTGAAATTTATTGCCAATGGCACAAGAGCCACCCAATTTTGAAAACTT
Organism: Agrilactobacillus composti DSM 18527 = JCM 14202; assembly: GCF_001436375.1. Taxonomy (GTDB): domain Bacteria; phylum Bacillota; class Bacilli; order Lactobacillales; family Lactobacillaceae; genus Agrilactobacillus; species Agrilactobacillus composti. Next base: position 58,270 of record NZ_AZGA01000016.1, read on the forward strand.
GCTGGAACCATCATCTGTTGCTAAAAAGATGTAGGCCTCAGCTGGCAATTTATCTTTTAAATAGGCTTGGGCAGTGTCTTTAATATTGATTTGCATCATATTGCCTCCTTTTGACAAAACTGGGATACAACAGTTGTAAACAAATTGTGTACAATCTATCTACAAACTTATTGTATGCCAATCGGCGCTAAGAAGCAAGACCAGCGCTCAATATTTTGCTGGATTAAGCCAATTCCTGTTGTTCAACGGTATCTACTGCTGGGCTTTGGGTGACATTTTGTTGCCGGGTATGTTCTGCTAAATGTACCAAATGGGTCAAAAAGGCATGGGTTTTGGCTTCATAGTGACATGCTTGACCCATTTTAACGATGTAGCCATTGATATAATCAACTTCTGTTGGACGATTATGGGTCATATCTTGATACATGGATGGATAATGTAACGGATTAGCAACTTTACTGACGTAATTGATGGAATCCATCTCTTCTTGCCGAGTATTCAACATGGTCACGTTCATCCGTTCGGCCACATCATAAGCTTCGTCCACTAATTGGCGCGCCAAGTCATCTGCACCTTTATAATCGGCAAATTCACCCATAGTGATCTCAAATAAGGTACATAATGTATTCACAACTGAATTGAAAACAACTTTAGCCATTAAGGTCCCCATGAAGTTGGTCGTTAACGTTGGGTTAAAATGACCCTTGGTTAACTCAGCCACCACGCGCTGGGTCATGTCATCGGGTTTTTCAGTATAATTAGCCAAGTTCATAGTTCCTGCACCAACTTTACCCACAAAGTCCACTTCACCAGGACCATCTAAGATGGTAGCCACTAAAGCCGTACCTGCAATCACGTGCTGCGGCTTGAAGTATTGTAACAATTTATCCACATGCCCCATCCCATTCATACAGGTCAATACATATTGTTGATCATTAAAGAAATGGGCGCAGCGTTTCAACATATCGCTAAGTTGCATTTGCTTTAAAAAGAAGATTAAAACATCCCGGTCTTGCTTGTGGTATTCCTCTGGATAATAAACATTTACGGGTACCAAGTGACGATCTTCATGATCGCGGGTCACATAAACCCCGCCATTGGCCCGCATCGCAGTAACATGGGGTTCCCAAGCATCCACAAAATCCACATCATTACCTGCTGCTTGCAATAATACCCCATAACGTAATCCCATTGCACCGGCACCAACTACTGTAAATTTCATATTCATCAATCTCCCTTTTATATTAAATCTCATTGCAAATAAAAAAGTCCTTTATATAGCCCATCAAAATAGGACTACATAAAGGACGAATCAGCGTGATTACCACCTTTGTTCATCGGTACCTCACGATACCGACCTCTGTAAGTACGAGCGACTCCCGTCGTGAATACCCGGACGTGATAATGGTCGTCTGCCATTGTGATTTACTAAATTCATCACACTACTCGAAGCTGATTTTCATTTTGAGTTAAATAACTTCCTCACACCTCACGAAGCTCGCTTTAAAATAAACTCATAATTACTCTTGCTTTTCACAGTATTTATTAATTGATTTGCAATTCTTGTTGTTTACAATAACCCAAAATATCCCTTGCGTCAACACCTTTGTTAAAAAAAGCACTTTTCTTTTCTCATTTTCAAAAGACAACTGCCGTGACTGCGGCTTTGCTGGGCACCTTAACTTTCCGTGAAATTATTGTTATAGTTAACCTACTCCAAGAAAAAGGTGACGAATCGTGATTAACATTTTATATATTTCAATCTCTGGTAATACCCGCGCTTTTGTGCAGAATCTAGTGGCCTATGGTGAAAAACAGCACGCTGGAAATACTGCTGCACCTTTGATCCAAGCTAAAGAAATCAGTGACGCCTCCCCAGATTTTCAAGAAACAGCTAAATTCTTTTGTTTCGTACCGACTTATCTCGAAGGTGGCAACGGGGTGGACAATGGTACCCAAGAAATCATGACCAATGCCATGCGGGAATATCTGGAATATGGCACCAATGGCCAACTTTGCCTAGGTGTGATCGGTAGTGGCAATAAAAATTTCAACAATCAATATTGTCTCACTGCCAAACAATACGCGGCAGAATTTGGCTTTCCCTTTATTGCTGACTATGAATTACGGGGAACGCCTAGCGATGTGCAGCGAATTTATCAAACCTTGCAAGATCACAGTAAGTAGTTGACTTATAAAAAAATCCCTGCGAGCGCTTCAGCTCGTGGGGATTTTTGAATGCTATTTCAAAGACATTTGTAATAATGTGGCTTGAACCTGTTGTGCCATTTGTTTTTTGGCCGCAGCTTCAATGGTTTTTACCAACTGTTGCTGTTGTTCAGCACTCATATTGGGATCTTTGGCCTTAGCTGCTTGAACTTGTGCAGCAACAGCTTGCTCAACTTTAGCTTTAGCCTGTTTTTGGGTCGTTTTAGCTTGCTTTTGCAAGGTTGCCACTTGATCTGTGCTTAAAACTGCCCAATTTTCAGGAACCTTAAACTCATTGGCTTCTTTGATAAACCGGTCATCACTGTTAGTCCCAGCAAATAACAAACGGTAGAAACTGTTCTTATAGGAATATTGGTAGCGGGTTCGTTCCAAAACAGGATTTTGCACCGTATCACTGCGTGTTAATTGATTCGTTGTGGTGACGTCTGCTTTAGTTGTTTTAGGCTTTTTTTGTTTGGCATTGGTTTTATAAATAGTGATTTTTTCTTTGCCATTGCCTAAACGCTTATACAATAAAACGTTTGTACCTTGAACCGTCGCTGCAGGGGCCAATGGCCGATCATCAACAACAGTGTTTTCAATCATGCCCCAGTGACTAATGTCATTGCCCAAAAACATTACAATTGACCCTAAGCTCACGACCAAAGACAGACAGATCAACATATATTTAGCCACACTACGGGGCATACCGATCATAACGATTGCAAAGGCTAAAATGCCTATTAATAATAGAAAAAGAAGCATTAGTTATGAACCTCCTCAGTTGTGTGTTTGTCTTTCAACAAGAAACTGACCACTAGGCCAACGGCACAAAATAAGACAGCCACTAAGAATGCCGCCCGATAACCACCTAAGACGGCGCTCATGGCATTGTTCTTATATTGCAATGGCAAAGTCTTTAACAAGTGTTTGCCTGGCATGGCATTAGTAGTGGTATTTGAGAGGACACTGATTAAAATCGCAGTTCCCACTGAGCTGGCCACTTGCCGTACCGTATTATTAACAGCCGTGCCATGACTGATTAAATCATAGGACAAAGCGTTCATCCCAGCTGTTGTAGTCGGCATCATGACCATGGAAATCCCAAACATCCGAATGGCATAGAAAATAACAACTTCGACCATCGGTGTATTTTTGGTTAAGAAAATAAAAGGTGCCGTCCCAATGGTCAATAGGGCCATGCCGGCGATCCCTAAACGTTTGGCCCCAAGCCGGTCAAATAATTGTCCCGTAATCGGACTCATGACCCCAATCAGCAAGGCACCAGGTAATAGCGTTAAGCCAGAATGAAAGGCTGTTTCGCCCCGGACCGTTTGGATATATAATGGCAAGACCATTTCAACACCGACCATGGCCATATTGACCACGGAACTCAAAACTGCTGAAACTGTGAAGGTGTGATTTTTAAAAACGCGTAATTCCAAGAAAGGATGTTCCAAATGCAACTGGCGGCGCCCAAATAAGAAGATGAAAATCGCACCGACCACAATAAAGCTCAAAACAATTGGACTACCCCAACCTTTGTCCCCAACTTCAGAGAAGCCATATAATAAGCCCCCGAACCCTAAAGTCGATAATACAACTGAAAGAATATCCAAAGATGGATCAGATGTTTTCAATACTTTTTTCAACGTAAAGAATGAGGCCACAATCACTAAACCGGCAATTGGCAAAATCATGCCAAACAATGTCCGCCAAGTATAGTTGTCAATGACCCACCCTGATAACGTTGGACCGATAGCCGGCGCTAAACCAATAGCTAAACCCGCCATCCCCATGGCGGCACCACGGCGCTCTGGGGGGAAAATCGATAAAGAAATCGTCTGCATTAAAGGCATGGACATCCCCACACCAATTGCTTCGACTAACCGGCCGATCAACAAAATAGAAAATGATGGTGCCACATAACATAGCCAAGTCCCGATAAAAAATACCGAGATAGCAAAGATATAGAGATACTTAGAGTTAAAACGATTGATCAAATAAGCGCTGACTGGAATCATGATCCCATTGACCAATAAAAAACCAGTAGTTAACCATTGAACCGTAGAAGTGGAGATATCGAATGCTTTCATTAAGGTTGGGTATGCGGTTGCCAACAGTGTTTGGGTCAACACTGTGGTAAAAGTCCCAACAATAACAGTGATCAATAACAACATACGATTGTATGGTTTGCCATTGGCGTCGGTTACTTGTGTATTTGCCATGAATTTTGCCCTTCTTTTCAAAAAGTCTGTTGATTACTATAATCCTTTCAGAAACCATTGTCAACCAGATTGACAACTAAATTACCCTAGTTGACATTAGTCGTAATTTAATTATAATAATTGGTAGCCATCCGAAGGGACCTAATCTTATGAACGAAGTACTCCATTTTTCAATGTTTAACGATGAAAACTTCATCTTTGGCATTAGTGAGGCCAGTAAAATGACCAACGTTTCCACCCGCCAACTCCGCTATTGGGAAAAGCGGGGCTATATCAAATCACTCCCAAAACAAACCGGCGAAAGCCGACAATATAGTTTTCGCACTTTAATTAAGATCATTGGCATAAAATACTTTTTAGATGAGGGCTATACGTTACAGGCAGCTTCGAAAAAAGTCATTCAGTATACCCAAAATGCCCATTTACTCAAACAATTTGTTCAGCAACGGTTTAAACGTCTTACTGAGATTGACGGCCTGCCAGCCATTGACTTGGGTAGTCCTGAAGAACATCCTGATCAAAAAATATACGGCATCATGGATCATGGCAATGCAAAAATCGTCATTCGCCCAACTGCTTTAGATGCATAAAAAAACCATAACTTGGTTAATTCACCAGCTATGGTTCTTTTAGTGTTGTTTTAAACTTCGACTGTTAAATCTTCGCGGATCCGCGCCAGCCATTTGGGCAAAATATCGGCTAATTCTTGATAAGTTCGTTTGAAATCATTGGTGTACCAAGGATCTGCAATTTCAAAGGTACGATTATCTGGTAACACTTCAGCGGCAAGATGGATTTTTCGCTTCGTAACGTCATCAGGCGCCAAGCGTTCCAACGTGCTTATATTTTGAAAATCCATACCAATAATATAATCAGCTGCTTTAAAATCAGCTGCTTTAATTTTACGTGAAATGTGCGTCTTGCAAGGCACATTATGTGCCTTGAGTTCCTTAACGGCACCCAAGTGCATGGTATTGCCGGCCTCAAAGTTGGAGGTAGCCACCGAATCCACTTGAATCACGTCCGCTAAATGCGCTTGCTGCAACATCTGTTGGAACATTTTTTCAGCCATTGGGGAACGACAAATATTACCTAAACAAACAAATAATACGCGTGTCATTTTGATCTCCTTTGCATGTTGTGTCGCCTTTGCGACACTTATCATCGTGTAATAATAACACGATACGTGAAAAAGTAAACAGCTTTGAAATTAATTTTTTACCATGTTCCTCAGCTAACTCTAATGCAATAGATTTGTGACCTAACCTAATGTTTTGTATACTAGGCTTTAAAAACAAAGTGAAGCGAGAATCTTATGAGAAAAGGCTATAATTTAGCACGTGTTCAAGTTCAACAAACCATCGCAGAACTCAAAGAAGATGGCCAACAACAGGCGAAGTTCGTCCCCTATGATCAACTAGCCAGCTATCAATTTAAAAACCGGGATAGTTTAAGAATTATGGGCCGGGTTCGGGAAATGTTGATTCCTGAATTAATTCCCCTGCGAAATCAACGCATGTTGGCCAGTAAATTCGCATTTTTCCGGGGCAGTGTTGAATTGATGGATTATGACTTAGTCCATGGGACCAACACTGGTTTACCCGCAATCATCTGTGGGGATGCGCACATTGGTAATTTCGGCTTTTTTGCCTCTCCTGAACGCCAATTGTTATTTGATTTAAATGATTTCGACGAAGCCGGTATTAATTTTTGGGAGTGGGATTTAAAGCGCCTACTGGTCAGTATTCTATTAGCCGGCGAAAATAACGGCTTTGATGCTGATAAGTTGGCCAAACTGTTACTGAAAACCAGCAAAGAATACCGCAAAGGTTTGCAAAATGTTTTCGAAATTTCAGCGTTAGATCGCTATTATCCCAAACACAGTATCAATCAATTGATAACCGTCGTAGATGACGATGATAACCGGGAATTATTACAAAAAATCATTGCCAAAGCCCAAGAACATAACTCTGAACAGGTGGTAGCAAAATTCACCGAAACAGATAAAATGGGCCGGACATTCTTCAAGGAAAATGCCCCTAAATCGGTTCGACCTAAAAATGCCGTGATCAAGCAATTGACTAAACAATTTGCCCAATACCGGGCTACTGTCCGCCCAGATGTGGCTTTATTGTTATCTTCTTACCACTTTACGGATGTGATTCGTCATAGCGTAGGGGTTGGGAGTTTTGGCACGCTATGTTACTTGATTCTCTTGACCAATATTGATGGCAGTCACTTGGTCTTACAAGTCAAAGAAGCCCTCCCGGCCCGTAAATTACGGGCCACCAACCATGCCAGTTTAACCTTAGAACTAGAAGCCTCCCAGGGTCAGCGCATCATTGACTGTCAAAAAATATTGCAGTCGGCTTCAGATCCCTTTTTGGGTTACTTCCAAACTCAAAACAAAAGCTTTTATGTCCGCCAATTTCGGGATATGAAAGAATCAATTGATTTAACGAAATTAAACTGGCAGCAGTTTAAGACCTATGTGAAAACTTGTGCCTTGATCCTCGCCAATGCCCATAGTCAAAGTCCTAGAAGTGCAGCTATTTTAGGCTACGTGGCTGCTGGCAAAGCCTTCGATGAAGCCATTGCCACATGGGCCAAAAGCTACGTGCAACAGGTTTCAGCAGATTATGCCGTCTTCCAAAACGAGTTTGGCAAAGCCCAGGGTTAAAAAAGAGACATCGTCAGCGAAAAACTGGTGGTGTCTCTTTGCTATTTTAAAAACTTGTGATAAAGTCCTTAACGGCCCGGAAGAGCGGTCTTCTTTGCTTTGTGGGCAATCCAATTGGCTGTTCAGCCAGCCCCCCGCACGGCGCAGGTTCTGAAATGTCCACTCGGGACGTATAACGAACTTGCTGAATACGATAGGCGATATCATCCAAGTTCAAAGCCGTATGCCATTGAACCAGATCAAACCGACAGCTGAGACAATGCTGATTGCTGAGATTCAAAGTACCGCATTTTGGACATTTCATAGTGATTACCTCCACTTAAATAATTGTTTAATCTAATTATAAGAGGTTGTCCAAAAGTTTAATAGGTCGCTGACTAAATCCCTTACAGGACTGGTGTTTTGACTGATTTTGTTAAATAACGTCATTTATTTTATCCTTGAAGTTTTGGCGCAATTTGACTTGGGCGCTCACTTCTGATGTCATGGCTAGTGTTGTCGCTTCAGACCAATTAAAGTAACGCCGCATCTCAGCAATGACCGCTGGCGTAATGGCTTGCATATGGGCATAATCAAACAATAATTCGCCACTGCGCCGCAGTAAAAAGTCAATTGGTCGCAAAACTAATTCATTTTCTAAACCATAATGCAGCTGCCCATAATCCAGTGGCGATAAGGTGGTATCGGCGCTGGCGGCTTGCTTCACAAAATCAAAAACTGCGTCCGCATTCGTGCCATAATGGGCCACAACTACCTTAGCTTGTGCTTTAGTCAGCCCAGCAGCAACACCACGACCGATGGCACTATAAGCATAGACTTTAAAGCCATCACTGCCTAGCGGATCTCCACCAGCAAGGGGTAAGTGTTTGGTTTGTGTGGGCTGATAGCGATAACTTGAATCAGCGGTGGCAATATCTTTAGCAACCTTATCCATAATTTTTTCAGCCATTTTGCGATAACCGGTCAGCTTACCCCCAGCAATGGAATAAAGACCAGATTCAGAGTGAAATATTTCATCTTTTCGAGAAATTTCTGAAGGTGATTTACCAGCTTCTTGAATCAATGGCCGCACGCCGGCCCAAGCGGATTCCACATCATCAAAGGTCAGCGGCGTAATGTCAAACATGCCGTTGACTGCGTCCAAAATATAAGTCACATCACGGGCATCAATCGTGGGTTCTTTAGGATCCTTGGTCCAAGTGGTATCTGTCGTGCCAAAATACGTTTTTCCAGCCCGAGGAATAGCAAACATCATGCGCTTATCCTTAAAAGGGGTATCGAAGAACACAGCATTATGCAAAGGAAACTTGGCACTGTCTACAACTAAATGGACCCCCTTGGTTAAATGCAAGTGTTTACCAGCATCAGAGCCATCCAGCTTGCGAATGGTATCCACCCAAGGTCCCGCCGCATTAATGACTCTTCTAGCATGGATCACCCCAGAATCACCGGTGATTTGATCCACAAATACCACACCATCCACTTGTCCGGCCACATTATAAGTCAGCTCGGTAGCTTTTACATAATTGGCTACAAGTGCGCCCTTAGCGTGAGCTTTTTTGATGACTTCAATTACCAAACGAGCATCGTCGGTACGGTACTCTACGTATACACCAGCCCCGAGTAAGCCCTTAGCTTTCAAGTAGGGTTCACGGATCAAGGCTTGATTGGCATTTAACATAAATTTGCGTTCATTCTTTTTAACCTGCGCCAAATGATCGTAAACATCTAATCCTAAAGCAGTGGTGGCTTTGCCAAAAGTCCCATTTTTATAAAAGGGCAACATCATCCATACCGGTGTCGTCACATGAGGCGCATTTTCATAAACAATTGCCCGCTCAGAACCAACCTCAGCCACTTCATGCACCGCCAGTTGCTTTAAATAGCGTAAACCACCGTGAACCAGCTTGGTGGAGCGGCTGGATGTCCCAGCAGCAAAGTCTTGCATTTCAATTAAGCCTGTCTTTAACCCCCGTGTCTGGGCGTCTAAACTAATGCCGGCACCAGTGATACCACCGCCGATAACCAACACATCCAGCGGGTCTGCTTGCATTTGGGCTAAATCGGCCCGCCGCGTCTTGTGATTTAATTTTGTCATTGCAAAGCCTCCAATCCACATTAAGAAAACGATTACTACTTATATCGTATCAGTTCCCGGCAAAAAAACAATTAATCCGCTGCCCATATAAAAAATATTTTTTATAAAAATTAATTTTTAGAAAGTATTGTATTATTTCTCTAATGATTTTATAATTAATACATTACTTTGGGGGTGTTTTATTTGACAGAGAATCAAGGCAATTTACGCCGTTTGATTCAAACCGCATTATTTGCCGCATTATGTTATATTTTTGCACTATTTCAATTTAGGATCCCAGCACCTGTGGGCCACCCTTTCGTGGACTTAGGGTTTACCTTTGTGGCGTTAGGCGGCCTTTTATTAGGCTGGCGTTACGGCTGTTTAGCCGGTGTCATTGGTCTTGGGTTATTTGATTTAACCCAAGGCTATGCCAATCACGCCTACCTCACAGTACTAGAAGTGATCGTCTTAGTGACCGTTGTTTACTTGATTGCTAAGGCCGTCTCACACCTGAATAGCGTCACAGCCATTATTATTATTGCGCTCTTTGCTGGCGTCACCAAAGGCGTGACTGGTTACTTCCGATATGTGACCGAGGGTTTGGTGGACTTTGGTTTGACCGTTCCCCGAGCTTTACAACAGGCATTGGTGAGCTTTCCAGCTGATGTGATCACCGGCTTATTGATGGTCATTGCCTTACCGGTTATTTATTTAGCGCTACGACCGGTTTTAAAGCGCACGGGCATGACCACAAACCTTCATTAAAATACGCTAAGTGTACCTTATTCGTGTTTAGGATAAGGTATTTTTTTATGCATTTTGACCTAGGTCACTGCGTTGACAATAAGTTAGTAAAATGCTATCGTTTACTACTGTGCGTAGGTGTCAAGTCAAAATATTAAGGGTGAATAATATAATGAAAAAATTACTAAAAGTTGTTAGTTTGTTAGCACTATCCGTGGGACTCGTCGGCGCATTAAGCGCCTGTGGCAATGCTCAAAAAACCACAAAAAGTTCGGATTACACTTCTGAACTAAAAAATAAAAATAAATTAACCATTGGTTTAGAAGGTACGTTTGCCCCTTACTCTTATCGGGAAAATGGCAAGCTGACTGGTTTAGAAGTTGATTTAGGCAAAGCCGTTGCTAAAAAATTGAATGTTAAAGCCGAATTTGTACCCACGCAATGGGATTCTTTGATCGCCGGATTGGGCAGTAAAAAATTTGATATGGTTTTAAATAATATTACCGTCACCCCTGAACGCCAAAAACAATACATCTTCTCTACTTCTTATATCTACTCAAGAAGCGTGTTGATCACTAAAAAAGATAATACTAGCATTAAGTCGATCAACGACGTGAAAGGTAAAAAGTTAGCTGAAGGCACAGGTACCAATAATGCCGATACTGCTGAAAAGTTTGGTGCTGAAGTTACACCTTCAAACGCCTTTGAAAATTCTTTAGCTTTGGTGCGCCAAGGCCGGGTTGAAGGCACTATTAATTCCAGAGAAGCTTACTTGGCTTATATTAAAGAAAATGGCGCCAAAGACTTAAAATATCAACTGATCCCTACGGATAAAGTACCAGCTGCTAAAATTTCCGCGATGTTCAATAAACAATCACCAGCCCTGCAAAAGAAAGTCAATCAAGCTTTGAAGTCTTTACGGGCTGATGGCACGTTAACAAAATTGTCCCAAAAGTACTTTGGTGAAGATATTACCAAGAACTAGCAATTAACCGGCAAAACCGGCTGAATATTCCTTAAGGTTGGCTTTGATAATGCCAACCTTTTATTTTAGGAGGTTTTTAATTTGTTGCAGACAATTACCAGTTCTTTACCTGAACTATTCAAGGCTGGCTTTATGTATACGATTCCTTTAGCCTTGATTTCATTTGCTTTTGGATTGATATTGGCCACCATTACGGCAGTAGTCAAACTTATTCCTAAACCAGAACAAGCTGTTGCAAAACTGGGTTGGGGTATTTTACAGGCCATCTTTGGTTTTTATGTCTGGTTATTCCGGTCGACCCCGTTATTGGTCCAATTATTTATTATTTTCTTTGGCCTACCCAATTTGGGAATCCAGTTTCCAGCATTTCTGGCGGCAATCATCACCTTCTCCTTGAATACCGGAGCCTATGCGTCTGAAACGATTCGCGGGGCAATTTCATCCGTGCCCCAAGACCAATGGGAAGCAGCTTACACTTTAGGAATGAAAACACCACAAGTTTTGGCCCGCATTGTCTTCCCTCAAGCCATGCGAATTGCAATCCCACCATTATCAAACTCATTTATTGGGTTAGTCAAAGATACTTCCTTGGCTAGCTCGATCACTATTCTAGAAATGTTTACGGTGAGCCAACAAATCACCGCAAAGAACTATCAACCCCTTTTGATGTATACCATTGTGGCGGCGATTTATGCCATTTTCTGTAGTGTATTAACTTACCTACAGCACCGTTTAGAAAAACGCACTTCCAAATATATTGCCAAAGAAGGTGGCATGAATTGATTAAGTTAGAACATATTGACAAAAAATATGCGGATCACCATGCTTTAAAGGATGTTTCCTTAACTTTTCCAGAACATGAAACGACGGTCATCATCGGCCCTTCTGGTTCTGGTAAGTCCACCTTGCTGCGGGCAATCAATCTTTTAGAAAAACCGGAAATGGGTCAATTACATTTTGACGACTTGACCGTTGACTTTAGCCAACCTATCAGCAATAAACTGCGCTTTGCTGTGCGTCGAAAATCGGGGATGGTTTTTCAAAATTGGAACCTCTTCCCCCATCTGACAGTTTTAGAAAACATCACCGAAGGGCCTCGGGTTGTATTAAAACAATCTAAAGCAGCTGCCAATCAACGCGCTGAGGAACTCTTGGCTTTAGTCGGACTGCCAGATACTGGTCAACGTTATCCCAATCAATTATCCGGTGGCCAACAACAACGCATCTCCATCTGTCGTGCCCTAGCAATGAATCCGGAGTATCTCTTATTGGATGAACCCACCAGTGCCCTTGATCCAGAATTAGAAGCCCAAGTGCTCCGGGTTTTAAAAGACCTGGCTCAAAACAAGCAGTCCATGATTGTGGTGACCCATAACATGGAGTTTGCAGAGCTTGTAGCCGATCGTATCGTTTTTTTTGAAGCCGGTGAGGCTATTTATGATGGTCCTTCAAAGACATTCTTTGAGCATCCTTCTGCCCGAGTTCAAGAATTTTTAAATGCTATTTCACTGAAATAACATTATGCCCCCAGCCTTAACTAGTCCAGGCTGGGGGCTTTTTGCACTTGTTTTAGGTTTATTTTTAAGCTAGCTCTAAATTTCTAATTGAATGCCCTTCAAGAATAGGATAAAGTTATAACTATCGGTTTTGTCCTTTTTAAGACCAATCGTTCAATATTTCGCAATTGAGGTACTTTTATGAAACGTAAAATCTTAACCGGCACCATTTGGATGTCCTTTGGCAGTATCTTTTCCCGGGTATTAGGGGTTATTTATATCATTCCTTGGCTGATAATGCTGGGCTCCAAAGCTAACCAATTTACGGCCCAGGCTTTATTTAACACGGCTTATGTGCCTTACAGTTTGTTCTTATTGTTGGGAACATCAGGGTTCCCTTCAGCGATTTCTCGCAAAATTGCCATTTATAATGCCCAGCACCGCTTCTTTGATAGCCGCAAAATATTCAAGCATGCGCTAATTTTCATGACCTTGTCAGGCGTAGTCTGTGGGTTGTTGTTCTTTGGCAGTGCGCCAATTATCGCTGCAAATTCACCAATTGTGGATAAAGCCGCCGCTACAGTGATCATTCGAGCATTGGTCCCAGCCTTAATTATTTTACCAGTGATGAGTGTCATTCGCGGCTGGTTTCAAGGCTTTCAAGATATGAAGCCCTTTGGGGTCTCCCAGTTTATCGAACAATTGGCCCGGGTGATCTTTATTCTGTTAGCCACTTATATTGGCTACCAAATTTTAGACCTCTCGTTGACCGCCGTCATTGCCTTAAGTACTTTTGCGGCCTTTATTGGGGCCATCGCCAGTTTAGTTTATCTTTATGGCCACTATCAGCGCCAAGCACCGCTCTATACCCAACTACAACAAACAAGCCAACCCCTGACGCCAAACAGTACCCTACATATTTTTAAAACCCTGTTTCAAGAATCATTGCCCTTTATCTTTGTGGGTTCTGCGATTATGCTCAACCAACTGTTAGACCAGTTTACCTTTAAACAAATTCTAACCGCGACCACCAATTTAAATGGCACCGCCATTCAAAATATGTTTACTCAGTTTTCCGCCAACCCTGGCAAAATTACCACCGTTATCATCTCCTTGGCCCTGGCAATTTCTGAAACTTCCTTACCTATTTTAGCCGGGGCCCAGGGTGATCATCAACAAGAGGCCACGATTATTGAAGATAATTTTCGCTTGTTATTGATTATTTTAACGCCTGTGGTGGTGACTTTGACGTTATTGGCGGGCCAAGTCAATACCATCTTCTTTGGTTTTGACAGCCGCGGGGGTAGTTTGATGGGTGTGGCCATCGCCATGAGTTTTGTCTTATCCCTATTTGTGGATGCCCTCGCCTTATTGCAATCCCTAGGTAAGCATCGGTTAGCCGTCTATCTAGTGGGTATGGCCTTGGTGCTCAAAGTCCTCTTACAATACCCCTGCGTTCGTTATTTCAAAGACTATGGTGCCCTTTATGCCACGGCCATCGCCTTTGGCGTCCCCGCAATACTAGGTATTTATTATTTGCTTAGCCGATACAGTTATCATGCAAATTTTGCCGATATTCGTTTGATTTTAAAAGTTAACGGGTTCTACCTGGTGGGCGTCGTCTTGTTGTACTTTGGCTTCCAATTATTTAATTTTAGCGACACCAAACTAAGTGCGTTATTGTTTACAGCCAGCTTCAGTCTGGTGGCTTTGGCTTATTATTGGCTCATTAGTTCCAAATTTGGGCTATTGCAGCGCCTGTTTCCTGAAAAATCTTAAAAAATTAAAAAATCCCCCATTTGGAGGATTTTTTTAGTTTAAAATTTCAGATAACTGGTTAGATCCATTGACGATATCATAAGCTTGATAACTGGTGGCTGGTTTTGCCAATACCCCATTAATAAACTGCGCTACATCGCCGCGGGTGATCTGCTTGGACCCTTTGTCGCCAATGCCCAACTGATACAACCCGGTCTCTGGGTCATTGGTCAACATCCCTGGGCGCACGATGGTGTAGGCTAAGCCGGATTGGACCAAGGCCCGGTCTGCATAAAACTTAGCGGCCATATAAGGTCGAATCACATCACCCCAAGTTTGTCGGTGATTACTGGCTGCAGAACTAACCATGACATAACGCTTAACCCCAGCCATTTTAGCGGCCTCCATGGATTTTACTGCCCCATCCAAGTCAATCAACAAGGTCCGATCATAACTGCCGCCACCAGCACCGGCACTGAATACAACCGCATCCATGCCCTGCAAGGTCTGTGCCATTTTAGTGACCGGCCCTAATAGATCAAAGCTCACCGGCGTAGCTCCTAACTGTTCAATAGCCGCAGTTTGGGCGGTATTATGAATCCCGCCGTAAACCGTATGCCCTGACTGAACTAATTTTGGGATTAATAACTGGGCCACTTTGCCATGGGCACCAATGATAAATACTTTCATTAAAATAAACCTCCTACTAAGCGTTGATCAGCTGACCGTTAGCGACAGAGACCCATTGATTGCTGCCAACTAAAGCCCAGGCCTGACCATTATACGTTTTTAAATCATTCACTTTCCAATCTGTATTGGCTTGTAAACTTTGACCAATCAAACCGCCCCCAGCAGGCACTGGGGCACTATATAGTTGGGCTGCTGACGTCAAATGTAAGATCTGATTACCACTGCCTTGGGAAACACTGACGTTGGTGGAATCGTCATAGGCGATGGTGGTCGAACTGACCCATTGATTACCACCTAATTGATACCATAAGCTACCACCAACAGTTTTAGCGCCAGTCACTTGCCAAGTGGTCCCGGCGTCTAACCAACGCAAGATATTGCCATTAGGCGCATCCCGTAAATTGGCCCCAGTGGCACTGATTGTCACATGCCCACTAGCCGTTTGTTCAGTCCCCGTACTGCTATCGCCAGTTGTGCTGCCACCAGTCGCAACGTTAGTTTGGCTGGCATTAATCCATTGATTGGTGCCTACTTCAAGCCAAGTCGCCCCATTAGCGCTTTGGGTACTGGTATAGACCCATTGGGTGTTTTCCCCTAATAACTGACCAGTCAATTCCCCAGCAGGGGCATCAAAAACCGGTGTTTTTTCGGTGGTCGTCGCAATTTTATTTTGAGTTGGTGTTGTTGTGCTGCCCTGCCCTGGTGTCGTAATCGTACCAGTACCTGAGTTGCTATCAACTTTAAATACATAATCGTTGACCCAAATATTGGGTCCAATTTCATAATAAGTACCTTGTCCAGATACTGTTTGAACCTGTCCATATTGCCAGCGGCTGCCATTGGGATAAGTTTGCCCAGCAATTACATTGCCGGCAGGCCCATCGTACGCATAAACCGGCGCATTGCCTTGTGGATTCACGATGGTTCCAACACCAGCTTGCGTCGTAGTTGTCGGCGTGGTAGGTGTTGTCGGTGTCGTGGTTGAACCACTGGCGCCTGTGGCCTTAAAGGCATAATCATTGATCCAAACATTTGAACCAATTTCATACCAAGTGCCACGGCCACTGACTGTTTGGACGGCCCCAATTTGCCAACTAGACCCATTAGGCAAGGTCCGACCAGAAATCACATTGCCATTAGGCGCATCGTAAATATAAACTGGCGCGTCCCCAGCTGGATTCACGACGGTCCCCACACCATCAGCCTGAACAGCAGTCGTCTGTTGCCCCGCCAAAACCACACCGCTCAGTGCCACGGTGGTAAAAGTCATAATTTTCAATAAGTTTGAACGTTTCAAAGCAATATCCTCCTGTGAAATTTGCGACGACATAATGTATTACTCACAATCATAAGCCGAAACATCAGATAAAAATCAAATTTACGAAATTTTTAACAAAATCTAAAGATTTCAACAAATACCTGAAATAGACTATAATCATCAAAAGAACAGGAGGTTTTAAGATGGATATCAAACCATATCAATACACCAGCAATACCTTTGACATCAAAAATGCACCCACGGCAATTCCAACAGTTTATGCCGATCAAAAAGATGTGATCAAGGCAAAGATCGCTGAAAACATTAAGAAATTATCAAAATATCAAAAAAAATTATACGCGCAGCGTAATTATGGCATCTTGATTATCTTCCAAGCCATGGATGCTGCCGGTAAAGATAGTATGATCGCCCATATTATGTCTGGGGTCAACCCCACCGGCTTTAAAGTTGCCAACTTCAAACAGCCCACTAGTGAAGACTTAGCCCATGATTATTTATGGCGTATCAACCGTAATCTGCCAGCCCGTGGTGAAATTGGCGTATTTAATCGCTCCTATTATGAAGATGTTTTAATTTCTAGGGTCCACCCGGAGATATTATTACCGGCTAAGCTGCCTTTGATTAAAAAGGTTGGGGATGTGACAGAAAAATTCTTTGCTGGACGTTATGAAGATATGCGCCAATTCGAGAAATATCTAACCCGAAATGGCTTTATTATTATGAAGTTTTTCTTACACATTTCAAAAGCAGAACAAAAGAAGCGCTTCGAAGCACGGATCAATATTCCGGACAAAAACTGGAAGTTTTCCGAATCAGATATTGCCGAACGCCAATATTGGAACCAATACCAAACGGCCTATGAAAAAGCAATCAATGCGACAGCGACACGCTATAACCCCTGGTACGTGATTCCTTCAGATGACAAATGGTACTCCCGCTTAGTGGTCTCAAACATCATCAACCAACGCCTACGCTCGTTGCCACTGGCTTATCCAGAAGTCACAGCGGAACAAAAAAATGCTTTATTCGATGCCTTGACCCAGCTTAACAATGGGGATTAATGCAAACCCTTTGCTTGATGTTTGCCAATAAAATTGCTATATTTAGGTTGGAATCTATAAGTCGAACGTTCGCGGATTCCACACTGACCCAGCAAGCTTTATAAATAATACAGTTGTGATTATTTGAAAGTATGTTTGTATTTTTAAATTTCCTATTGTCTGTATTTTTGTATTACTGATTTTAGTGTCATTGCCTGAGCATATGGCTAATGTCCTGACTTGTGAACGGTTTATGATTGATCTCA
Source organism: Agrilactobacillus composti DSM 18527 = JCM 14202 (assembly GCF_001436375.1). Lineage (GTDB taxonomy): Bacteria > Bacillota > Bacilli > Lactobacillales > Lactobacillaceae > Agrilactobacillus > Agrilactobacillus composti. The sequence continues at coordinate 75,724 of NZ_AZGA01000016.1, forward strand.
CTGCTTGTTGGGTCTTTCTTTTAACAACAAAAATCCTTGCAACACCAGATTAAAGCCGGTGCTGCAAGGATTTTTTTAATTATCTAATCAATTGTAATCTCATTGTTATTGCCGCCACTTTGTTTTGGCAAAGTAACTGTTAAAATGCCATTATCATAAGCAGCCTTGACTTGATCCACGGCCACATTAGGTACGCGATATGAGCGGCTGACCCGACCAGTGGTCCGTTCTTGCATGAGTAACTCACCGGCTTGATTTTCATGATCATTAAATTCATCGCGCTGTGCTGAAACTGTCAAAATACCATTATCATAATTCAAATGGATATTTTTCTTGTCAAAGCCTGGTAAATCAACTTTTAAAGTGTAATCTTTATCAGTCTGGGAGATATCCGTTTTCATAATTCTTGGGAAACGGCCACCCCGCCGATCTGGTGCAAAAAAACCATCGCCAAAAAAGTCATCAAAAAATCCATTGGGCCGATTTGGTAAATTATTGTTAGCCATGAAATCCACTCCTCTTCCTTTGATACTTTCATTTTATCATTTATAAATATTCAAACAATTAATTTGACTCAGGCGCCACAATGCCATGTTCCATCATATCCATGAACTGCTTGATTTCACTGACAATTGGGCCCATATCCGCCATGGTTTTGATTTCCGGATGATGCATCATATAATCCTGGGTATAAGCCATCATTTGTTGGACGTATAATTGCACAAACTTTTCTAAAACGGACTTAGAAATATCCTGGCGCAAATGCAGCCGAGCCACAATTGGATCCACCAATTCAGCTACGTTTTGCGCTTGCCACTTATCAAAAATCGCTGTGGCCGCTGTGGCTAATTTCTTTGGTATTGTAGCATCACCGCGGTAAACCGCCAGCAATAAGGTGAACTCGGCTGGATATTGATGGGACAGCGTCGTTTTATATTGGGTGGCTCGTAAAATCATACTGACTAAATCGGCTGAATCTGTCCAAACTTTAAAATCAGCCACGGATTTTAATCGGGCAATCGCCATATCAATCGTTTTGAAATACAAAGTTTTTTTATTATCAAAGTATCTGAAAACCGATCCCTTTGAAACCGCTGCTTGATCGGCAATATGCTGAGTGCTGGCCTTGTAGTAGCCAGCAGCAGCAAATTCCTGTAAAGCTGCATCCAAGATACGTTGAGCTTTTTCAGGATCCCAGGCTTGTCTTTTGGCCATATGTGCCTGCCCTACCTTTCTTGTAAATCCCGTTTTTGATAGCCGATATAACCCCCAATGAGTAAAACCACGGCTACTAGTAGCACGCTGATAAAATGAGTCATGTTTAGATCATGAAGCGGTGCTTGGTTCAACCAATTAAAGGCCGAAAAGTTCAGACTCCAATCTGGTAAATTCATGATCTTACCGAAATAAGAGATGAAAAAGCTCAACATTAACCAGATCCACACAATACCATGAAACTTTGGCGCTAGGCCAATGAATGCGGCGTTCAAAGCCACAAACAGCAAAGCCACAGCTACCATGCTGATAAACACATCATTAAAGTAGTGATAAGCCAACGTATGGGTCAAAACTGCATTACCAGCCACCATTGTCCCCATTAGACCAGCCCATAGCAAGATGGCCGTGAAAACCAAGCTATAAAGCGTATAAGCCCAAAACAGCTTTGTTCGGCTAATGGCTCGGGTTTGGATCAAAGCCAGATAACCAGCACGTTCATCATTAAATAAATGATTTAAGACCATGGTACCGCCCAAGACGGCCACTAAAGCAAAAATCATGCCAAGAATGCCAACAAAACTTAGTAACTGTTGTGTGGCTAAATGTTGCAGACCACCTGAACCTAACAGTTTTTGAATCATTGGTGTGGTATTGGCAATTTTACCAATCGAGTTGAAAACAGCCCCATACATTGCCCCGAATATAAACAAACCAACCAGCCATAATAGGCTGCTGACCCCGTGCAATTGCCAGAGTAAACTCAAAGGCCCCCGCAAGAAGTGGCTGGTTTTTTTACCGGAACGAATATGAATCAAGCCAGCCCCTAAATCCCGGGTAACATTGAGCCGGGCAGCAATGCCAAAGGCCACGATTCCTAAAATTAAGAATAACCAAACTGGCGTCCAATGATTATAAGTGTAAATCTCGGCTTTTTCCACCCAACCCATGGGTGACCACCAGGTATAGTCAGGGTTTTTAATATCTGTTACCATCCGGATCAAGTAAACAATGCCAAAAAACAAATAATTGTAAATACCGGCTGTACGGCTATCCGCTACGAGTTGAGCAAATATTAAGGCAATTAAACCAAAAGCCCAACCCACTAAACCTAACACCAAAGCAAAGAGCCAATTGCCCGCTGGATCTATCCCGGGCATGCCCGTGGCACTGACCCCCAGGGCAGTGATAATGGTAAACAGGCCATTGACCACCGTTAGCTCCAAGGCAGCCGCCGTTAGCGGTGCTAACCGCCCCACAGGATAGCCCCCACGGACCAATTCAGTAATCCCATTTTCTTCAGGTATGCGGCTGGCCCCCAGCGCTAAGGAATAATTGAAGATAATCATTAAAATGGCCCAAAAAACCATCATCTCCGAGGCAAAGACGATCCCCGTGTTTAAAGTAACCCCAGTGGGGGTCACCCCAAACAAGGAAACCATAGCCGGGGTCATCAAGGTATCACTGATGGTTTTAATTTGTTCAGGTGTGCCATAAATACTTTCAAACTTCGCTGCCACCGCAATAAACACGCCAGCCAATACCAACAACCATACCAGTATCTTCAGCCAATCTTTTCTTAAATTGAGCCATAATAAGGTCCAACTTTGCGCAAAAACACTCATAAGTCCACACCTGCCTTTTGGGTATCTTTAGCGTCATAGTAACGCAAAAACATGTCTTCCAAAGTAGGTGGCGTTGTTTTCAAGGTCACAATATGCTGTTGGGCCAAATAAGTCATGATCGTATTCAACGCCTCCGTATCGGCCCCAAATTCCGCCTTGGTCTGGGTGGCATTGCCAAAGGTCACTTGATGCACCCCGGCAATTTGGGTCAGTTGGGCTAGGGGTTGAGTGGTTTCCACACTCACTTGACTGCGCGTCAAGTGGCGCATGCTGTCTAAGGAACCAGATTCAATAATCTCCCCAGCGCGAATGATCACGATGCGATCCCCCATTTTTTCCACTTCAGATAAAATATGACTGGACAACAAAATACTCTTACCTTGCGCTTTTAAAGCGTGGACTTGTTCTTGAAAGATGACTTCATTTAAGGGATCTAAGCCAGAGGTGGGTTCATCAAAAATATACAGGGGAACATCGGTGGACAAGGCGGCAATCAAAGCTACTTTTTGGCGATTTCCTTTAGAGTATGTCCGATTTTTCTTACCCGTATCTAAGGCAAAGGCTTTGATCAATTGATCAGTACGTTGGCTGTGTTTTTGCTGGGACATATGCAATAGCATATCAATAGTTTGCCCACCGGTAAGGTTGGGCCATAAATACACATCCCCCGGTACATAAGCCAATTGACGATGAATCGCCACGGCATCAGTCCAGGCATCTTTGCCAAACACACTGACAGAACCCGCGCTGGCCTTGATCAGACCTAAAATCGTGCGGATCGTGGTGGATTTACCCGCCCCATTGGGCCCAATGAAGCCTAAAACTTCCCCAGTCCCTAATTCGAAATTGATATCTTTCAAAGCTTCAAATTTCCCAAATTTCTTTTGCAAATGCTTGATTTCAATCATATTTGTCTGTTGCATCTTGCTACCTCCCAAAGGTATTGACTTTGTTCAAATCAGATACAATTCTTAAATTCACCCCCATTATAATCTGAATGACCAGTAAGTCAATAACCATCGGGTCATTTTTAAAAATAAAAAAACTGAATCCAAATAAATGCCTTGAATTCAGTCTTTCCCATTAATTAATGGTTAATTATTTGGTTTCCACATTCACAACGCTGTAATGTGTCCCTGTTAAAGCAGTGGCAAAACTAGCGTCATCCACATCACCGGTGATCTTGGCTTCTTGTTTCTTCAAATTAACAGAAACTTTTTCAACCCCATCTAAAGCGCTGAAAGCTTTATGTACGTTTTCAGCACAACCGTCACATTTCATACCTTCTAGATGTACTATTTTTTTGGTCATAATAATCTCTCCTTTAAATTTATTGGGCGTTTAACCCAGCTGGTTCACTTGATTCAATCGTATTCGCTTGTAATTGCTTGGGCTGATAACGCCGCAAGCGCAAAGCATTCAAGACTACTGATACCGAACTAAAGCTCATCGCTAAGCCGGCAATCATTGGATTTAACAAAGGTCCACCTAATAGATACAACAACCCCATGGCAAAAGGAATGCCTAAGATGTTATAAGCAAAAGCCCAAAATAGGTTTTCTTTAATATTCTTGATAGTATGTTTGCTCAAATCAATCGCTGTGGGCACGCAGCTTAAATCTTCATGCATTAAAACCACATCAGCGGACTCAATCGCCACATCAGTCCCATTGCCAATTGCAAAACCAATATCAGCTTGAGCAAGTGCTGGGGCATCATTGACGCCATCCCCAACCATGCCAACCTTTTGGCCTTGGGCTTGCAAGTCTTTGATCACGGCTACTTTGTCTTCTGGTAAGACATCACTGACGACTTGGATTTCACCCAATTGTTTAGCAATAGCCTGGGCAGTTTGCGCATTATCACCGGTGAGCATCACAACGTTTAAGCCCATCTTTTGCAATTCAGCGACCGTCGCTGCGCTAGATGGTTTCACTTGATCAGCCACTGCGACGATGCCGGCTAATTGGCCGTCAAGAACAACATACATTACCGTCTTCCCTGCTTGGGCCAAGTTGCCTTGAGCTTCAGCTGCTTTGGAGACGGTCACGTCTAAATCAGTCAATAACTTACGATTGCCCACATGCAGCATGTGCTTATCAACATTACCTTGAATCCCAAAACCAGGTTTGGCGTCAAAGGCCGTTACAGATTGCAAATTCAAGTCTTTGGCCTTGGCATCAGCTACAATAGCTTGAGCCAGGGGATGTTCTGAACTGGCTTCTAAACTAGCTGTTAGGGTTTGAACTTCAGTGGCTTCAAAACCAGGCGCGGTCCACCAATCAGTTACTACTGGCTTACCTTCAGTTAATGTCCCCGTTTTATCAAAAACCACGGTGTTTAACTGACTGGCACTCTCCAAAGCTGCACCATTTTTTACTAGAATACCGTTGGCTGCACCACGACCGGTGCCCACCATAATAGCAGTTGGTGTCGCTAAGCCTAAGGCACAAGGACAAGCAATGACCAATACCGAAACAAAAATCGTCAAAACAAAGCTTAAGGATTGCCCACTGATTAACCAAGCTAAGGCAGATAACGTGGCAATGACCATAATTGTAGGTACAAATATCCCGGCAATTTTATCCGCTAAGCGCGCAATTGGTGCTTTAGTGGCTTGAGCGTCTCGAACTAAGTTGATAATTTGTGCCAAGGCAGTATGACTGCCAACTTTGTCAGCTTGCATAATCAATTGACCTGTCTGGTTAATGGTCCCACCAATCACTGGCGCTTTAGCCCGTTTAGTGACCGGCATACTTTCACCGGTAAGCATGGCTTCGTCCACACTACTGGTTCCAGAAATCACCGTACCATCTACAGGAATGCTGGCGCCGGGTTTGATCATGATCAAGTCGCTGACTTGAATATCTTTAACCGGTGTTTCCACAAAATCTTCGCCGACTTGAACCAAAGCTGTTTTAGGTGCAAGATCCATTAGCGCGGTAATAGCAGAGCCAGTTTTATATTTGGCTTTCAATTCAAAGTAACGCCCTAACGTAATCAAGGTCAAAATTGTGACAGCTGCTTCATAATAAAGCTGATCATGAAAAGCCGCACCTTGAAACATAATGAAATAAGTGTTCACCAAACTATATAAGAATGCCGCTGTGGTGCCCACGGCTACTAAGCTGTCCATATTGGGATGGCCCTTCAAAAGGGTTTTAAACCCAACTTGATAATAAGCTCGGTTTAAAACCATGACCGGAATGGCCAGCAGCAATTGCACAATGGCAAACGTGGTGGGATGGGTCATCGGCATCAGAAAATCAGGCAGCCATGCCCCTAACATGTGGCCCATAGAGACGTATAACAAGGGGATAGTTAAAATAGCTGACCAGATAAAACGAATTTTTAAAGACTGGACCGCATTTTGCTTGCGGGCTTCGGCCTTAGCAGCCACATCAGTAGCCGCTTCATCTCCCGCCGCATTTTGTTCATGGGCCCCATAACCAGCGTCTTTGACTGCAGCTTCAATATTGGCCACATCCAAACTGAAATTATCAAAGACCACCCGCATCTCTTCGGCGGCCAAATTAACATCCACAGCTAGCGTCCCTTGTAAATTCTTAACGGCTTTTTCCACCGTCTGCGCACAGCTGGCGCACATCATACCTTCGATGTCAAAATGAGCGGTCGTGGCCATGGCAGTTGCCCCATAACCCGCAGCTTTCACGGCTGCTTCAATATCGCTAACAGGGGTTACTTCAGGGTCGAAATCCACCTGCATTTGTTCGGCGGTTAAATTCACATTGGCTTCCTTAACACCAGCAACACCCTGGGTCGCTTTTTCCACGGTCTGGGCACAGCTAGCACACATCATGCCATCAATGGCAAATCGACACTGCGTCATAATTAATCCTCTTTTCAATCTATTTGGTCGTTCTTCTAAAATTTAAATTATCAATAGCTTTAAAATACCACTATAGTTTACGCATGTAAACCTTTTCTTGAAAGATTGGTCAAAACCCTAATCTAGACGGCCCAATTTCAAGGTTAAAGCATTTAAGGCGACAATCACTGTACTCATGGACATGAGTAATGCCCCCACCATCGGACTTAGGATAAAACCAATCGGTGCTAAGACGCCGGCTGCTAATGGTAAGGCAATAATATTATAACCGGCCCCCCACCAAAGATTTTCCGTCATCTTCCGCGTTGTTTGTTTAGCCAGTTGTAAGAATGCTGTGACATCATTAGGATTACTTTTGACTAGGACCACATCGGCTGATTCAATAGCCAGGTCAGTCCCGCCACCAATGGCGATCCCCACATCGGCTTGTGCCAAGCTGGGCGCATCATTGATCCCGTCACCAATCATTAATACTTTGCCCTTTTGTTGGAATTGGCGCACTAACTTTGCTTTATCTTGAGGTAATAATTTGGCGTGAATTTGATCAATTCCTAAAGTCGTTGCAACTTTTTGAGCAGTTTGTAAATTATCCCCCGTGAGCATGACAGGTGTAATGTGTTGGGCTTTTAAGGCGGCAATAAATTGTTGCGCTTGTGGTTTAACCGTATCGCCCTGAGCCACATAGCCTAATAGTTCTTGTTTGGCGATTAAGAAACTAATTGAATTACCCGCACTGGCCAAGGTTTGGAATTTAGCTTGGTCATAAGTTAACTGTAATTTCTCCAATTGCGCCATGGAAACAATCTCATAGGCTGTTCCGTCAATGTCACCTTTTAAGCCAACGCCGGTAATTTGCGCCACATTGGTGGCAGCAGGGATCTTAATTTTTTCATGTTGGGCCGCTGTTAAAATACCTTGGGCTAAGGGATGTGAGGAACTGGCTTCTAAGCCAGCAAAAAGTGCTAATGCTTGCGCAGCGGTTAAATCGGTAGTTAAACTGTCATATTCATGAACGATAAAGTTTCCTTCTGTCAATGTCCCTGTCTTATCCATCAAGGCATACCGCAAGTCTTTAACCTGCTCTAAGGCGTTACGATTGCGAATCAAGAGCCCATTTTTAGCCGCAATCGATGTACTGCGTGCCACAACTAAAGGCACGGCTAACCCTAAGGCATGCGGGCAGGCAATGATTAAAACAGTAACGGTGATCGGCAAAGCGGTGGTTAACCCAGAATTCACATACCAAATGACAAAGGCGATGATTCCGACGGTTAAGGCGGCATAGAATAACCAACCAGCCACTTTATCAGCTAAGTTTTCTTGAGCCGATTTTTCTTGTTGGGCGCTTTGTACCAATTGCATTACTTGGGCTAAGAAACTATTGGCCCCAGTGCCGGTAACTTGCATCTCAAAGGTCCCAGTGCCGTTCACTGACCCGCCCACAACTTTATCGTTAACAGCCTTAGGCACTTGCTTAGCTTCACCAGTGACCATGGCCTCGTTTACAGCGGTTTCCCCTTTGGTAACTTGACCATCAGCAGGGATTTTTTCACCAGCCTTGACCAGGACAATATCGTCATTTTGAATCTCAGTTAAGGCAACATCCGTGACAGCACCGGTTTGAGGATCTAATTTATGGGCCATACTAGGCAGTAACTTGGCTAAGTCATTTAAAGCTGAGCCGGCACTGGTAATGGCATTCATTTCAACCCAGTGGCCTAGCAGCATAATGTCAATTAGAGTTGCTAATTCCCAAAAGAAATCCATGACGTGGGGTTGATTGGCCAAAAGATTATTGGCCACTACCGCATAAATACTGTAGATGAATGCCACACTGATACCCATGGTAATTAAGGTCATCATTGCCGGTTTTTTGGCTTGCAGTTCCCCTTTTGCTCCGCTGAAGAAGGGCTGACCGCCGTAAATAAATAAGATAATCCCAATTAAAGCCACGACCCAGGTACTACCGGGAAAAACCAGCAGTGGCTTGGTCATACCCATCATGGAAGTCATCAGTAAAATGGGTATGGTTAAAATGATTGAAACCCAAAACTTTTGCTTCAGATTGCCCATGTGCATCATGTGACCACCATGCATCATCATGTCCTGGTGATCCATGTCTCCCATAGCCATCTGATGATTATCATGACCCATATCCATTTGGTGGTCCATGTGTTCATGGCTCATATGGTCATGATTCATATGGCCGTGGTCATCAGTATCATGGTCCATACCTGGCATATCTTTCATGTCTTTCATGTTCTTCATATCTTTTTGTGATGCATCATGATTATCTTTATGTTCCATATTTTTCATTCCGGCACCCTCCTCAAAACAACTTCGAAACGTTAACTCTATTTAAAGTCTACAACTGTAAACGTAAAAAAGCAAATTAAAAAGGTCGTCAGCAGTTTTGCTGTCCGACCTTCAAATTATTGATTAGTCACAATGCCCATCAAAATCCGCTGGTAAACAGTCACAGGGAACCATTTCTGGAGCGGTCTTTAATTTTTCTGCTAATTGGGCCTGTAGTCGCTGGATATCTGTTTGACTCAACGTCAAGTCATCCAGTAAGTTGCTCACAGCTTTTCCTCGGCGCATTTGACACAGATGATGGAAAAGTGAAGTTGTCGCATTATCAATAGCCACTTGTTCTTCAACTTGCGGTTTGTATAAAAAGGCCCGCCCTTGTTTTTCGGGCACTAAAGCGCCCTTCTTCACCAAACGACCGAGCAGCGTTTTAACGGTGCCTGCTTTCCAACCCATCTTTTCGTTTAATACACGAATCAGAACATGACTGGTGGTGGCGCCTAAGGTCCAAACTACCCGCATGACTTCCCATTCTGCATCTGATATCTCAATTTGTGTTTGTACTTGCATTTTTATCACCTACTTACTCAATGGCCTGTTTATAACGCAAATTAGACGTGATGTAAACTAATTTGCTTATTGCGATACTTAGGCTGGGTCATCACAGTTACAAATGCTTGCGCAAAATCTTTATAGCTCAAGAAGCTTTTACCGTCTTCATCAGGGGTAAAAATATCCCCGTTAATTTCATAACGACCTGTCAAACCACCCATAGGTGTGAAATCACTTGCTGGTGATACGTAAGTCCAGTCAAAACCTGAACTAGCCTTTAATAAATCAAGACCCGCTGCCATATTCTCAGCGACAGGTTTAAAAGCATCGGGAAAATCCTTAGTATCTTTAAGCTGCGTCGTGCGTGTGTCGTCCATATACAAACTACCGGCACCACCGACAACCATATAATAAACGCCACTATCTTTTAAGATATCGATCATATGTGCTTGGGAAGTTTTAAACTTTTCAGGATCCGCAAAAAACGCGGTGGCATTGACCACCACATCAAAAGCTTGAATATCAGTTTGCGTTAAGTCAAATAAATCTTTTTGCAGTACTTCATATGCTGAATCCCCATCAGTGGTATGGCGTACGATCGCTGTAACGGCCATATCGCGTACCACTGCGGCCTTAGCAATTAAAGCACCAGCCTTACCATTAGCTCCAATAATTCCTACTTTAAGCATAATGACCTCCTAGAAAACTGTTTTAATTTACATAATTTAATTATCTCAATTATTTTACCATTGTCTGTCAAGAATGCTTCTGAATCTCCTCAAAAAAATCTTGAATTTTATCTGAGTCAACGTTTGTATGGGCCTCAGGATAGGCCAATGGATAATAAGCCTGTAATTGAAAACTTTCAACAAGCTGCTTTAAACTGCTCCGAGCCTGCATAACTTGCGTGTCAGTGGCATCTTGATTATTTTGAATGGCTTTCAAGTTAGTCTTAGCCGTTGCCACCAGATCCTTTTGGGTTTGGGTGGTTGCCTTATTGCCAACATTGCTGATGGTGGACGCCAAACTTGACGCCAGCCCATCTCTGGCGTTATACACCATGTCGTCGATTCGATTGAGATCTGGATAAGGTGTTTGTGCCGCCACTTGCATATAACTGTCGGGGTTCATATTTTGATGCAACGCCGAAGCCATGCGATCAAAGCTCGCCCGTAACGCCTCACGGTCATAAGTAGATGGTTGCTTGGCAACGCCTGTAACGATTTGGCTTGGGGACATAACGTCGTTATAAGATTGTGGTGCATGGGCCAAACCCAACGCATGACCCAGTTCATGAATCAAGACATTTAACGTATCATTGCTATTTTCAGCTTGTTTATAACTAGCCTGATTTAATAATAGCACATGATTAGTCCCCGTTAGACCTGAAAAGCTTAGATAAGGATCATTGACGTATGCCAGGTAAACATCTGCTGTAGCTTGTAAATTTGTCTGCGGTACAATTATTTTTTGCCCAGCTAATTGGTTCCACCAATAAGCAGCGTCATTAACAAGCTGCTGATCATGGGCATTCAAATGAGCAGCATTATAAGTTAGCGTGCCGTTTTGGCCCACCAACCACCAGCTGTTTAAAGACTGCCAACCACTGGGTGCCGCTTTATTAGTGACTTGATTCTCCGCTTTTTGAACTTGGGAGAATATTTTTTGTTGTTGCATGTAATCCGTATATTTATGATAAAGTCGTGGTATAGAGACGGCCATTAAGCCAATCACCACTAACGACGCTAATAGTTTCATTAAACGACTTAATATGCGCATATTTCTCGTCCTTTGGGGCGATTGCCCGTCCTTTGTAAGTCATTAACTGCGGCGCAAAGATTCGTAGACCATTTTCGTGATACGAGCACCATTGCTGTTGCTAATATCAAATTTTTCAATACTTGCTAAACTTTGAACCATTTCACCGGGAGCCTCTAAATAAGCCTTATCTGCCGCCAACAACTGCGTTAAAGTTGTCGTTGTCATTTCTGGATGGAATTGTAAACCATAAACCTTTGCGCCCAGACGAAAACCTTGGGCAGGGCAATGGCTGTTGGTGTAAATCTGATCAGATAAATCTGGCAACTCAATTTTTTCACCATGCCAGTGAAAAACTGTCCCACTTGGCAGGTCGTCCACGGTGGCTTCTACTGGAAACCAGCCTAATTCTTTATGGCGCATAGGTGCGACCTTGCCCCCAAAAGCTTTGGCGATTTGCTGCGCACCTAGACAAATACCCAGTACACGCCCACCTTTAGCTTGGACGGCCTTAATTAATTGCCGTTCATCAGCTAACCAGGGTGTGTCATCATTCACACTGTTTGGGCCGCCCATCACAATCAAAAAATCAATCTCGTCAGCATTCAACGTTTTTAATTGTGTTTGGTCTTCCCAGATTTTATGGTAACGAATGGTATCCCCAAAACTATCAATTACTGTTGCGAATTGTCCCAATGTTTCATGGGGTACATGTAAAACTGCATCGATAATCATTTATCTCATACACCGCCTTATTTATTTCGAACTAATTTGAAATTTTTGTTGCCAATGGACCATCAAAAATGTTGTCAACGGTACAGTTAAGGTCACCGCGATCATTGAAACCAATACCGAGGCTGCTTCAGCAATGAACAGTTTATCATTGATCAACAATGATGGCGAATACTTCAATTCTATGAACCAGATGAATAGGGCCAAATATCCGCCAAAGAATCCGAAAAACAGCGTATTATAAGCTGTTCCCATGATTTTACCCCCAATCTCCACGCCATCGCGATACAAATCACGCCGGTCAAGATCAGGTGTTTGTTCAATCAATTCTTTCAAAGCACTAGCCATGGCAATGCTAGCTTCCGCAATCGCCCCTAGCGCACTTAGTAAAATTGCGGCACTGCTAATGGATTGAAAAGAAATACCAATGAGTAATGAAAAGCCACCCAATTCTTCGTTAGATTCATTGCCAAAACCTTGGAGCTGGCCAAAGTGTTGAATGGGGACCACCAGCGCTACTAAAACTAAGACAACACTCACGGATACTAGGTAAGCTACTAACCCCGTTTTTAAATCTACTGGGCTGAAAAAGATAATCAATGCCAAAATGATCAGTCCAAAAATGAAAGCTGTCAGCAACGGTGAAGTACCTAGACTAATTAAAATAATCACCATAAAAATTAAAATAAAGTTTAAAATCAAGCCCCCAAAGATACTAAAGGTATCTTTACCCGTGACTAAAATCAATAATACCAATAAAACTAACGCTAAACTAGTTATGACGCCCATGGCTACCCCCTAATAAGTGACCGGCTAAAGCACTGGTTAATGGCACAGCCAGAACAATACCAATGGCACTGACAAGAGATTGCACCACACCCAGATAAATTGTCCAATTAAAAGTTTGCGCAATACTATTCCCATTTCTTAAATAAAGCACGGCCATGGGGATCGTATCTGCCATAAAAATCAAAAATAAAATGCTAATTAAGGGCCCGATGATTTGTTTGCCCATATTCAAACCTGATTTAAAAATACGTAAGAACTTAAAATCAGCGTTTTCTTGTTTCAATTGATACATAGCTGAGGTGATATCCGTAGATTCATCCATGATAGCCCCCAATACACCAATCATCACTTGGGCTAAAAAAATATTTTTGGGACCTTGGACAGCATATTCTACCGCCTCATAATGAATGCCCTTTTCTCCTGTTAAATATAACGCTAAAATAAACAGGCCAAAACTTGCAAAGGTACTGACAATTGTAGCGATAGAGGCAATCAAAGTCTCTTGGCTCAGGCCAAAAATTAAAGCAATGGTACAAACTGTAAATAAGACAACCAACATGGCAAAAATAGGAATAATATTTTTGCCATTATGCAACAGTTCGATTTGAATGGCCAAAATGAATAGCAAGACGTTTGCAACCAAACTTAAAATCGCCATGAAACCGCGACGGTGCACAATTATCAAAATTAAACTGATGGTGGCACATATTAAAATTACGATAAAAGTGTCTCGCTTTAAGCCCTGAATTACAATGTTCTTACTTTGCTTGTTCGCCCCACTGATCAACACCTGCTGGCCGGGTCGATAGTTTTGATCCACCGCTTGGGAATCGGTGTATGTATTATGAACTTCAACGACTTTGCCCTTTTGAGCAGTGTTCAGCAGCTTCAACTTGACGCTTTGCGTGGTGGAATAATCAATATTTTTTAAATCATCTTCACTGCGCGTCTTGTGTAAGATCTTGGTAGCTTGTACCTGCGCCACGGTATCGTGGTATAAAAAAGCATCATGACGGGTAAATAAGATAGCAGCAAAGCTAACAATAACAAGTATGATAACCTGAAAAACTGTTTTGTACTTCATTAAGTGACTTCTTTCATTGGAAAATGAGTTAATCTATTATAACGCATCACTTCAACTTACGGCAATATCAGTGGCTTAAGAACGAAAAAAGCCTACCCGAAAGTAGACATTTTCAAAAAAATTGATATTAAAGTACCTGGGCCCCGATGACATAAATAACATGTAACGCTGCCCCAACACCAGCAACCCAAATGGCTTGTTTAGGTTGTTTGGCTAAATACTTGATAAACCCATAAATCAAGCTATAGGTAATTACTATTGTAATGACACTACTAGCAATAACAATCGGCTTGGAAACAAGCGTTTCTTGGTTAATCAGCGTTGTGACGATCATAAACAAGGAACTCACTATGCCAGAAATAGCATAGCTAATATAAAAACCCCGCTTAACTAGTTTATTAGTAGCCTTCACTGCAGTTGTTTTAGTCAAAGATAACACGATGTAATACAACAAGAAGTATAAGTACACCATGACGAACAAGCTGGCAACTAAGCCAACAATACTAGAAACTGCAGAAGTGATTTTAATCAAGTTCTCAGGTGAAGGGCCACCACTCACAGTGGCTTTTTGAACGACATCTTGAACAAGCTTGGGCGGGAACAAGAATACGACAAAGTAAGCATTTAATAATCCCACTAAGTAATAAATAATCAATGCCGTTCTTGTATCCGCAGCACTGGCTTTTGCTAGCCACTTTTTCATGTTAACTACCTCCCTAAGGTTTAACGAATAATATCGATCAAATCTTTTTTAGCAGCACTGGACGCTGGCATTACCCCAAAGACAACTCCTACTAGCGTCGATACCCCAAAGGCCAATATGAAGGAGCTCAAATCAATGCTGATTGGGAATGGTAATGCTAAGCCCACTAAGGCCGCAGCAATAACCCCAAGAATATAGCCAATCAAGCCACCAATAATAGTCAACGTGGCACTTTCTAGCAAGAACTGTAATCGAATATTGCCTTGGGTTGCCCCCATTGCCCGGCGAATCCCGATTTCAGAAGTCCGCTCGGCTACAGAAATATACATCATGTTCATCACGCCCACACCGGCAATGAACAGGGAAATACCTGCAACACAGGCCACAAAGGTGGTAATATTCCCCAAGACATTCCCAATGGCATCGGTGGCCTCAGAAGGATCATTGGCGGTATATTTCCCACTATTACGTTGTGTCCCAGAAGCTTTTAGAGCTTTCACGACGTTGTTTAAAACCTTAGATGTTTTCTCACCCTTAGCCACAGTCACATTCATCAGATTACTGGAAGTCGTGGCCGAACGGTTATAAGCTTGGTAAGCTTTTTTTGGCACTTGAATATTGGCATAGTTATAAGCATCACTGTCAGACACACTGATAGTAAATGAGAAGTTAGACGGGGCCCGCACCCCGACGACTTCATACAATTCACCACCAACATCAATCCCTCGACCTAAAGCAGCTTTTGCTGTACCAAAGACATTTGTGGCAACATCGTTATCGATCACCGCTACCGTCAACCCCATTTGATTATCACTAGGTCTCAAGGCTCGGCCGTACTTAACTTCTGAGCCATCTTTGGCAACAAGGCCAATATATTCATTTTGCATCTTGCCATTAAAATTATAGGTTTGCGAAAAGATAGTTTGATCTGCATTACTTTCAATTTTAGCTTTTTTAACACCAGTTACGCCTTCAGCTAAAAGGACATCGGAATCATTAAAACCTATGTTTGAAATCACATCACTATCATCTTGTCCATTGCTGGCACTAAACGAAATTGAGCCTTGGGTATCCCCGCTGGCATTATTCGTCAATTGGCTAGTGGTCCACTTGGAAAACCCATGTCCGATTGCCAAGATAGTTACCACGGCTGCAATCCCAATGACGATCCCCAACATGGTTAAAATACTACGGCGTTTATTTTTAAAAATCGAACGGATCGAAGTTTGCCAAATCTCTTGAATTCTCATGATTTCACCTGCTTATCATCGGTAATTGCCCCATCAAATATTTGGACTAGGCGTTGACCATATTCAGCCACGTGCTTATCATGGGTAACCACTAAAATCGTGGTATGTTCAGCTTCGTTTAATTCCTTAAAAATCGCCATAATATCCGCGGCCGTCTTAGAATCCAAGGCACCCGTGGGTTCATCGGCTAAAATGAACTTCGGTTGATGCACAATTGCTCGAGCAATGGCCACCCGTTGTTGCTGACCACCGGATAGTTCATTGGGGATTTTATTCGCACTATTAGGTAAGCCAACACGTTCCAAAGCTTTTTCAACAATTGGCTTAGCTTCTTTTTTAGACATGCCACCATATAATAACGGTAATTCAACATTCTCTAAAATGGTGTTATTGGTAATCAACTTAAAATTTTGGAAAACAAAGCCCACGCTTTGATTACGTAATCGTGAAAGTGTCGCATCATCGCTAGTCTCATATACCTGGCCATCAAACTCGTACGTGCCTTCAAACTGGTGATCAATAAAACCTAACACGTTGATTAAAGAAGTTTTACCAGCGCCAGAGGGGCCCATGATTGAGACAAACTCCCCTGCATTGATCTGCAAATTGATATTCTTCAAAACGTGAAATTTATTGGCGCCATTTTGGTAGTACTTATTCACATTTTTCAGATTAATTAGCACTGGCACTAACCTCCTGACCAGATTTGAGCGCCTTATCCGGATTAGCAACAATCTTATCTTTAACACTTAAACCGCTGTCTAAGAAATAGATGCCATTGTCTTGATGTACCCGGACTTGTGTTTTAACTGCCTTGTTTTTAATGACCCGATAAACATAGTACTTGTTACCAGTTTTAACAACGGCACTGTCGGATAAGCGAATCGTATCTTGAGGTACCTTGATTTGAACATTAAAGCCGTTAATTAATTTGCGGTTGATGCGTACAGTAAATTTATAATTGGAGACAGTGCTAGAAGATGCTGCTGCGCCAGTACTGCCTAAAGTACTGATTTGGCCAGATACACCACTATTTTGCGGTGTTGTGGCAATTGATACAATAGTCCCATCTAGTTTGTCATCAGAACTGATCGGCAAGACCTTCACTGCATCTTGTGCCTGGATCTTGCTATAATCATATTCAGAAACCGTCCCGTTAATAATTTGACCATCACTGATGATTTGCATACTTGGTAGTCCTGTGGCAGAAGTCGTATTGTAATTTAAAGAAACAGTCCCTGAAATACTGGCACGAACAGTCGTTGTAACTTTACTTTGCAAATTATTAATTTGCTGTTGCGCTTGCGATACGGCCAATTGGTCTTGGGATAATTGATTTTGAGCTTGACGAACTGCAGCCGCCCCACCTTCAGCAGTTGATTGACTTTGAGCTTGGGACAGATTAGCTTGATCTTGGGAAACTGCTAAATTGGCCTTGGCCAAACTCTGTTGGGCCTCATAAACTTGGTTTTCTGCACTACTGTCATGAAAAGTCATCAATGTTTGATTTTGCGTGACGTGTTGACCATCTTGAACATTGATGCTTTCTAAGGTACTTGTTCCGGCAGATGGTGCAGTGACATCAACGGTATTATCCGCTGCAATTTGCCCTTTTAATAATAATGGTGAATCTTTTTTGACCGTTGTTACCTTGTACTCAGTTGAATTGGCATTGTTCCGGGCCGTTACCACGCCGATCACGGCAATAATGATAACAACAACAACGACCAAGCCAATAATAACGCCACGTTTCTTAAAAACAGACTTCATAATGTATCCTCCACATATTAACGACTAAAATAAATTCTCTTTCAATAAGAGTACCGTATTCACAGCTATTTGTCATACATTTTTCAGAATTTTTCCAATATCTTAAAAAAACATTTAAGCTGCTTTTGACGACACAATAAAAGGCAGATTCACCAATTGGAGAACCTACCCCTAGTTTAAATCAACTGATTAAAACGCGGATTTACCACCTTTAAGCTCTTGAATGTACCGGTAAATCGTTGGTTCAGAAACCTCTAAGGCCTTTGCCACATCAATCACCGAGTACTTCATATTGAAGACACCCTCATCTAATAACTGAGACACAATATTACGTCGATCTTGAGCTTTAAAGTTTTCCTGATCAATGCCATAACTTAAAACAATTTGATCGATTTTTTCACGAACCATTTCGTGAATTTTTTCTGAAAAGCTTAAATCTGAGTCTGCTTGCCCACGTCTTGCCATGGAAATATCACTGCTGAGATTATCAATGGCATCTGTATTCAATTGATACAACTTAGCCAGATTAGCATTGGCCCGCAAAGCGGTGATAAACGGTGTCACATCCGTAATGATGCTTAAGGCTACCTTGGGTGTATCTGCGGCTTCAAAAATAACAACAGAAATGTTCAATGTCTTATGTTTCAAGTTGAACTGTTCGTGATACTGTTTGTTAGGTGTTGCTGTTGCCTGATCAATCCGTATTTTCACAAAGTCTGGTGTACTGTCCTTTTTTCTGGCATCTAAAATACTGCCATTCCGAATAAACTCGATTGGAAAATCATGTTCAGATAAATTAGATAAAACGACATCACTATTTTTACCTTGAATCATACTGATAAATTCAACCAAATTTTGGTAATAAGTGTTTTGTTCAATTGTTAAATCCATAATACTAACCACAACCTTAATAACAGATTTATTTACTGACGATTACTGACAATGCGAAGTGTTTTTTCATTTCTACCAATTATTATTATACCAAATTGAACCGAAAAAAATCCACTCAAAACGGGTTTTTCTAAAAATGAACTAATAAATCTTACAAAACTTAAATTTAAAATAAATTTACTTAACATTACCCGGAAGTCATTATACATCAGCTTTAGTAAAATACCAATAAATTCCTGGAAATATTTAGTATTTTCGGGGAAATAATTTTATCATAACTCTTAATTATGAATTTACCATGGCCTTGCTGTTAATAACCAAAATTAAATAACATTAAATATAATAATCTTGTTGCCACACCAGTGTTTCAGCATCTTTTTAGTTCGATTTTTGAATAAGTTTTTGGTGGTCACCATAATTTTTTTGGCACTGTGTACCATTCCACGATTTTATGTCTTAGAGTAAATAAAAACCGGTCTAAAGATTTGAGCATTCAAATCTTTAGACCGGATCCATATCAATTCTATTTGTGGCCAGCGCTAATTTCTAACTCTTTGACCGTCTCAGTTAATGTATCGTGTAACATTAATTCTGCGCGAATAGCAGTTGGTTTATCAGATTCCATACCATCTAAAAATGCGACGTGCTTGATGGAGAAGTCTTCATGTTCATTCGTATCTTGAATATTAGCACTGAGATCAGTCCGCAGAGCCTTTTCAGCTGCGACCTTGGAGTCATTGAACGTTAAACCGCTCTTATAACCCACGGAGCCTAACCAAGCTTTCAAGCAAACACCTCCTTAAACTTCTATCCCACTTATTATATTCATTTTTGAAAAAAAAGAAAGTCTAAACTACCGATCCCGTTATTCCTCAGATCCCAACTGTTCTTTTTCAAGCACCTTGGTATGACGTCGACCCAAAATGGTCATTAATACCAACCAAGTTAACGAGGCAATCGTTGCTGGAATCGTATCCCGATTTATCAATAAAACTACTAAAACGCCGGCTAAAAACAATAATACCAGCACATCGGTCAAGGGAAATAATGGGGCTTTAAACAAGCTGTGTTGCGCTAATTTTGTGCGGCGATAGCGCATATGAGTCACAATAATACTCCCCCAAATAAATAAGAAACTCGTTGTGGCGATACTGGTGATAAATGTAAATACTGATTCAGGAATAATGATATTTAGTAATACTGCAAAAGCAATCACAATGGCGGAAAAATTTAAAGCAGTTGCCGGGACATGTTGTCGTGACAAGCGACCCAGCGGTTTCAAAATTTTTGATTTCGTATCATAGGTCAGTGAAAACAGCATACGACCAGTGGAAAATATGGAACTATTACAAGCCGACGCAGCAGCGGTAATGACCACGAAGTTAATAATATCAGCCGCAGCTCGGATCCCTACATTTTCAAAAACTAAGACGAAGGGACTTTGGTCAGGTAACACCCGATTCCATGGAAAAATTGAAATAATTACGAATAATGCCCCAACATAAAATAAAATAATTCGAATGGGAATACTATTGATCGCCTTTGGCAAGACAGTCTCTGGATCCTTAGTTTCTGAGGCAGTCAAGCCAACTAACTCCACGCCCACAAAGCTAAAAACAACCATTTGGAATGAGAATAAAAATCCTCTTATACCTTGAGGGAAGAAACCGCCATAATCGACGATGTTGCTAAATTCAGCGTGCCCGACGCTGGTTTTGAAATGTGTGAAAATCATAAACATGCCCACTGTAATTAACAAGAGAATGGCTACAATTTTAATTAGGGCAAACCAAAATTCAGTTTCACCAAAGGCCGCCACCGTGATTAAGTTTAGCGCCAATAAAATACCTAATAAACATAAGCCTGGTAGCCACTGGGGAACATTTGGAAACCAGTAACGAACGTAAACGCCCACGGCTGTGATTTCCGACATAGCAATGGCAACCCAGCAAAACCAATACGTCCAACCAGCCACAAAGCCAGCTGTTTCACCTAAGTATTCCCGGATAAATTCCACATAAGAGTGGTATTTTAGATTAGATAATAATAGCTCACCCAAGGCCCGCATCAAGAAAAAACAGACAACCCCAGTTATGAAATAAGCTAAAATAATTGACGGCCCAGCATAATGAATCGCTTTGCCTGAACCCAGAAATAATCCTGTGCCAATGGTCCCACCAATAGCAATCAGTTGAACATGTCTGTTCTTTAAATTACGTTCCAGTTCGGGTTCGTCTTTATGCTGAATCATTTATCTGCCTCCGTTTTAGGTTCAACTTGAATTGATCTGACTTCAGTTTGCCGCAAAAAGTTTTCGGCCGTTGTCAGATCAGCATTTAATACTAATTTTTGTGTTTGGACAGCGCCAAAGTGAAAGATTGCTCGGGTTTGTTGGTCATTGATAGCCGCTAATTCAACTTGGGATACCAAATTATATGGTTTCAAAGACCGAATACTACCCACAATACCGTGGGAACTTAAACCACTGCGCCACAGGGCAAAAATGAAGAAGAAAACGGCAATGAAAACACTGCTACTGGTACCCGCTGCGTCTGTGGTCAAAACTTTGGCACTATAAGCGGCAATAGCAGCCAATAAAAGGCAAATTCCAACACGCCACCAATTAAGCTTTGTTCTTATTTTCACCATGCGCCAATCAAAGCCCAAGGCCACAATCAGCAGGGCACTCAAAGTCAGGTACACAATACTCATCAAATTCATATAAATCATCCTATCTCAAATGTTAACCGTTAATAAGCTTACATTAATTTCATAAATATTTACAGTCTTATACTTTCACAATATGACCTCATTCCTGATTTGACAAGGTTTTGGTTTAGATGAATCTTATTCAGTTTAAAAAGAATACAGCTCACTTTCAGGAAATGGCAGCAAAAAAGCATTCAATTTTCATTAGCGTACAGAAATTGAATGCTTGAGATTAAATCTATTTAATTTTGCCTAACTCAACGGTATCTCGGGCAATCATTAATTCTTCATTAGTTGGGACTAAAAGCACCTTAATTTTAGAATCGTCTGCGGAAATAATCCGTTCTTTCGCCATGACGTCGTTGCGTTCATTATCAATCTTAGCGCCTAAGAAGCTTAATTTGTTAACGATTCGCGCCCGCATTAATTTATCGCCCTCACCCATACCGGCTGTGAAGACCAAGGTGTCTAAACCACCCATGATGGCCACATACGAACCGATGTATTTAATCATTCGATTGACAAAAATATCGATGGCCAGCTTAGATTCAGGACGTGTATCGATGCTGTTTTCCAGATCCCGCATGTCTGGTGACAAGCCGGAAATACCTAGTAAGCCAGACTTTTCATTTAAGATCTTGATCATATCTTCTGGATCATCAATGCTCAGTTTTTGCATCAAGTAGGCTACTAAAGAAGCATCAATATCCCCAGACCGAGTACTCATCGTAACCCCAGCCAGTGGTGTAAAGCCCATGGATGTATCTAGTGACTTGCCATCTTTAATAGCCGTCACAGAAACACCACTACCCATATGCAAAGTGATCATTTTTTGAGAAGCCAAAGGGACATCTAAAATTTCAGCCGCCCGGTTGGATACATAACGGTGGCTAGTCCCATGGGCGCCGTATTTACGTGCCCCATACTTCTTGTAATATTCCATTGGAATGCTGTACAAGAAGTTTTCTTCAGGCATGGTCGTATGGAAAGATGTATCAAAAACCGCAATTTCTGGTACGCCTGGTAATATTTTAGAAAAAGCTTCAATACCTCTAGCTTCAGCAGGGTTATGCAAAGGTGCGTATTCTGCTAATTCCTTAATTTTAACCAAGTTCTCTGGTGTAACAACGGCAGAAGTTTTAAAGAATTCACCACCAGCAACAACCCGATGTCCAACCCCATCAATTTCTGAAAAATCTTTGATAATTTTCAAATCTGTTAAGGTGCCCATTAATTTATTAACGGCAATTTCTTGAGTTGGAATATCCCCAATTTCCTTAGTTTTCTTACCATTAAACTTAACGGAAAAAACGGAATCTGACAGACCAAGGCGATCAACCATCCCCTCAGCAATAACTTGTTCTTCAGGCATTGTGAATAATTTCCACTTCAGGGTTGAACTACCGGCATTAATTGCTAAAATCTTTGACATTTTGAATTGGTCCCCTTTACTTTTTAAAATAATTTTGACGCCATTTTTGTAATTCTTGGATAAATTGCTGTAACGCAGCTTGATCATTAAAATCTGGTAAATCCCCAAAGAGCACTTGTTCAGCCTGGGCAGCATTTGCCCCATGTTTTTGCAGTACCAAGATGGACTTTTGCGCAGCCTCACTGGTAAACATTTTAGCCGGTAAGTTTAATAGACCTTGGAAGTAGGCAACTGATGTTAACCACTTCGTCAAATCAGCAGCCTCATCACTTTGAAAAATAGTCGTTGGGATGACGAATAATCCCAAACTGCCAGGTTTTAAAGCCCGTAAGCTTTGTTCAATTAATAAATGATGGGTAAACGAATGGCCTTGTTTCGCCCGGGTTTCATATCCTTTTGTTTGCGCATCCACAGGATAATAGCCCACTGGTAAATCTGAAACTACCAAATCTAAATCATGGACCAATAAAGGCATAACAGCATCTTGGTGAAATAATTCTAGATCCAACTTCAACCATTGACTAGCTACTGCTGCCAATTCCAGGAGTTGATCATCATTATCAATACCAAAACCCCTTAAATTAATCCCTAGCCCCTGTGATAATTGCGCCATGACCGTCAGTATTAAATTACCGGTGCCAACTGCCGGATCCAGTATGCGACTATCGTCTTTTAAATCGGCCAGTTCCTGTACCAAATAACCAATGAAATAACCAATGGCATCTGGCGTCAATTGCTTGTTAGGTTCAACTTTGTCCACTTGCATCCCTCTAAGCAAGATCAATTGTAGTACTTGTCGCCGTGTGCTGCGATCATATTGACTCAAATCGATATCCTGATAAAGCGCTTTAATTTTGTCGATAGTTGCTGCCGTGGGTCGATCGTTTTCCACCTTAATGTGCTGATCGATGATATTCCCAAGATTTTCGGCTAAAGCATCTAAGTAAGATGTGTTTAAATCACTTTGCAGAATAGTCGTACTTTTGTCTAACAGGTCAAATAGCCCTTTTACCGGACGTTCAGACAAAACTATCACCTCAATTACTAAATATTACTTTACAATTGTAACGATAGAAACCAATATTCGCAAGAAAAAATCAGTTAACTTTTACTGGGATATTTTAAACGGCAATGAAACTATGTATGAAAAGAACCAATCAACTTTACGATTGGTTCTAACTGTCATCAAGACTTTGTTTGAGTCACACCAGGAACAACATCTACGGGCACATACCTAAATACTTCAGAATAGCCATTAGCTTGAAGTTTAACGGTGCAAGCCACACTTTGCGCCTGAATTTGATAGTCAGCCGTGCCTAAATTCGTTCGATAAGCTGACCGCTTTGTTTTCTGGAAATGCGGTCGAGTAATATTATAAATCATGGCTGCCTGGGCATGATTATTAAAATGTCGGAGAGTCATCATTTTTTCTTTATAGTGTGCCAATGTGGTATAACTCAGCCATAAAGTGAAACTCAAACACAAAAGCGTCAAAACTAAGACATAAGCTGGTTTTCGTTTCACGCTTTAAGACCTCCTTTGCTGGCGGGACAATAAAAACGGTGGTGAATCGGTTGTGCCACATTTTCTAAAGTCAATTTCATGTCAATGTATGATCCGATACGTTTAAATGTAACGTGATTTACCCCATCTAATAGCGGCATATAGCCTTCGTTTGAAATACTTTGAAGTTGTAATATATCACTATTAGTTCTTATATTTCTAGTTTGATAAACCCCATCCTGATCACGATGGATCACGATTAAACGTTGATCCAAGTCATTGCCATCTATATCTCTAAAGATACTTTTTTGAAGATAATGGTCCAATTGTAAAATTGCCTGACTCATTTTCGTTTCAGAACTGACTTTAAAAACAGCGCGCTGACTATCTTGAATCAAGGTTGGTATTTGACTAAACAAAAATATAACTAGTGCAAAAATAAGCAAGCTGACAATCATTTCAATGAATGTGAAGGCTCTAACTTTCCACACAACAAGACACCTCAAACCCATCTGGCCAACTAACCTTAATGGCCGTTTCACTTTGTTGAATCCTTGCACCCTCGTACACCGGTAATTCCGGGTTAGCTCCCTGTATCAGTTGTTCAACTGCCATGTAATAACGAACTTGTTTAGTCTGTTGGCGTAGCTGAAATTGACAAAAGCTGAACAACCCGGCCAATGTCACGATTGCCGTCGCAAAAATATAAAGACTGGCCATATTTTCCATGAGTAAAAAACTATTACAGCGTCTCAACGCGTAATCGCCCCCAACCGAATTGAATGTGATAGATATAAGTCTTATCGGTATTGGTAGATTTAAAATAAATTGTTGCTGGTGTAATAATGCCTTCATCAGAAACATAAATCTTTTTGGATGCACCGGGTATAGATAATCCTTTTGGTAGGATTATCTCATTGATATAAGTGCCATTTGTCACAGTCGGATAGGTCAAGACCACTCTTTCTCCCATAGTCTTAATCAGACCACGCTCATTGCGAAACATAGCCTCATTAAGCAGCCGCTGATAACTACTTTCAAACTCATTAAAAAACTGTTTCTCAGCTTGCCGTGCTTGAATTGAAGGCCAAACTAAGAAACTTAGACTGACCAATAAACTCAACACAAACAACACTGAGATCATTTCGATGAAGGTGAAGGCTGACTGGCGGCCAGGCCTATGCCGCGCCGTTGTCATTGTCTAAACCCGGGGCATGTACCTGTTCATTATCATCAATGGTAATTTTGGCATTGTTGATTTTTGCCAGTTGTTTTGCTGTCAGATAGCCTTCAGTTTGCATGGCTTTAAAATCAACCTGGATATCCTGTAATTGAGCGCCGGCATCAACCTTTTTATCGACGTATAAATCAACTTGGGTTTGCACTGTATTCACAAAGGCCTCGCTGGCTTTTTTATCCGCACTGTTTCTAGAACTGGTAAGTGAAGGTAGGAACAGTATGATCAATAACGCGATCACAAATATGACAGCGACCATTTCCAAAAGCGTAAAACCGCGGCGTTTCTTAAATATTCTTTTCATATTAAATACTCCCCATCATGTTATAAATTGGCATTAATAACTGTAAATACATTAATAGAATCAGACTGGCAATCACCATAAATGCCAAGGGTTGAACCTTTAACATCAACCGGTTTAGATCTTCAATCAACTTATTAAACAATAACTGGCTGAAAATACGCATTTCTTGCGCCAATAGTTTCAGATCAGAACCACGATGAATAAAGGTTAATAATTCTGTG
This sequence comes from Agrilactobacillus composti DSM 18527 = JCM 14202, assembly GCF_001436375.1. Taxonomy (GTDB): domain Bacteria; phylum Bacillota; class Bacilli; order Lactobacillales; family Lactobacillaceae; genus Agrilactobacillus; species Agrilactobacillus composti. Next base: position 101,659 of record NZ_AZGA01000016.1, read on the forward strand.
GGCAAAATTCGGTTGTTCTTAATGATGCTATCTAAGCTTTGTCCTTGTTGCAGTTGACTTTCAATTTGTTTAGCCAGTGCACTTAAGAAGCTTTTGGGCGGTAATTTTTGCAACGCTTGCAAAATCTCTGCCAAATTAAGCCCATTGCTTAAATAAATGGCTAAATCTGTACAAATCAAGTAGGCATAATATTTCTTGAAAATACCGCCCATAACAGGTAAGCGGCATTGCAAGGCCACCCGTCGCAAAGGAGGTGCCCGGTGCCATTTAACCCAAAACAAGCCCAGCAACAATCCACTTAACAGGCCTGTGGTGATCAGTCCCACGATGACACCAGTGGGCAGTTGGTATGTTTTACCACCAAAATCCTGCAATTGCGGTTGAATATAGATCTTCATGGCCAGATAAAACCCGCCTAATAAAATACCCAGCAAAATAGGATAATTCAACATCCCCTTTAACTTGGTCATCTGCTGGGCCTTCATCTGTAGACTTTTAACCAATTGTTCTAAACTGCTGACTAATTGCCCATGTTGTTGGGCAATGGCGATTTGATCCACCAATTCTTGTTTGATATGACTTTCTTCTAACGCTTGAATTAAAATCTTCCCTTGGGCTAACTGCCGCTGTAGTTGACAGATCCAAGTCTTTTCTTTAGGTAAAAAATTAATCATAAAGGCCAAGGCCTGTTTAATGGAAAACCCATTGCCCAACATTTGTGCTAACACTGTAAAAAATAAAATTTGGCCGTTCAATCCTAACTTGACGTTAACCTTCTTTGAATGTCTGATAGGTCTGTTGATCAATCAATTGATACTGCAAAAGTAATTTCATATTGCTTTGCCAATCGACAAATTGTTGCTTTGGTTTTTGCAAACAAGCTCGTAAATCCTGAGCCATCATAACATCGCATAGCACTCGGGGGATTTGCTGGCAATCTGTAAATAGCCGCTGATAACAAATAGCTGTCAGCGTGTTTTGCAAGACAACTTCTGACAAGTTAAGATCCAATAGTCGTTCCACCACCCCACCGGAAGACCGGGCATGGAGCGTAGTCAACACTAAATGACCACTTAAAGCGGCTGTAACAGCGGCTTTGGCAGTTTGGGCATCACGAATTTCACCAATAATCAATGTATCTGGTCGATGACGCAATACACCACTGATCAACTGGGTATAGCTCATGTCGGCTGCATCATTGACTTGCAACTGCAAAATTTCCGGCGCGCGAATTTCCACTGGATCTTCGATGGCAATCACAGTTTCTTCAACCGCTACCTGCTTGGCTAACTGGTACAGCGTCGTAGTTTTACCAGAACCAGTGGGCCCAGAAAACACAAATAATCCCCGTTGGTATAAATTGGCTGCAACCAGCTGCATTTGATCTGGAAAATAAAAATTTAACTGTCCCGTATCCTGATACAGCAGCCGAATAACCAGGGATTCTTCATTTTTATAGTTGCCAATTGAAGATAGCCGCAATTGAATCACTTCAGTGGACAATTCAAAATCCAAGGTGCCGCTTTGGGGACGGCGGTTCTCACTAATATTCATTTGGGCACTATACTTCAGAAAACTAATCAAACCCAACATTTCTTTTAAATCTTTTTGAGCGACCAACTGACGCTGGCCGTGAATACGAATATAATAGTCATAGTAATCCGTTTGGGGAATGAGATAAATATCTGAAGCCTTTAAGTCATAAGCATAACCGATGATATCCTGAGCGATTTTTCGAATGATCAACTTCTCACCTCCTTACTAAAATTAAATACGCCAAAAAGCGCAAAAAAATAGCAGACCCTAAACTTTTTTGTTTAGGATCTGCTATTAATTAAAGACAGTCACCTTAGTTGGCTTCTGTGCCTTCAGGTAATTCAGCGGCAGTATAGACATCAGACACATCGTCATTATCCTCAAGACGATCAATTAAATGTTCATACTGTTCAATTTTATTATCGGGTACAGCTACATAGTTTTGAGGCAACATCGTTAATTCGGCATTGGCCAATTTATACCCTTTTTTCTCTAAACTATCCCGAACCGCGGTGAAGTCAGTTGGATCAGTGTAAATTTCAAAAGCTTCATCACTTGTTTGCAAGTCTTCCCCACCGGCATCCATTACGTCTTCAAGCATTTGATCTTCATCAGCATCAGTTGTGCTGCGGTCAATAGCCAAATAACCTTTGCGGTCGAACATATAACTTACAGAACCAGCTGAACCAAGACTACCCCCATTACGTGTAAAAGCAACACGAACGTCTGAGGCAGTTCTATTTTTATTATCTGTTAAAGCATAAACTAAGATTGGTACACCACCAGGTGCATAGCCTTCGTAAATAACTTCATCATAATGTTCATCCGTATTACCGGAAGCTTTGTCGATTGCGCGTTTAATGTTATCTTTAGGCATGTTTGCTGCCCGGGCTTTATCCATCATCAAACGTAATTGTGGGTTACCGCTTGGGTCAGGACCACCACTCTTTGCCGCCATATATAATTCACGCGAAAGTTTTTGGAAAATTTTACCACGTTTAGAATCCTGCGCGTTTTTACGGCCTTGGATATTATGCCACTTGGAATGTCCTGACATTACGTTTCCCTCTTTCTAATTAGTCATAGTTATACGCATAATAGTATAGCAAAATGGCCCTCTTTATTCAATTGATGCCTGCAATTTTTTAGATTTTCTGTGTAAAAATAGCCAAGCCAGTAAAATACCTAGTAAACTAGCGATACTATCTAACATCACATCTTGAAATAGCGGCGTCCGATCCCCAGTCAACATCTGATGAAACTCATCAGTGGCCGCAAACCCGGTAGCCGCGAGCCAAAAGAGTATCGCAGCAAACCAACGTCCCCGCACCCGATCGGCCAAGCCAAACATGGCACTCAAACCTAATACAAAGTAAGTCAGAAAATGGGCGCCTTTACGTACGAAAAATTCAATAAATTTAAAGTAACCACTAGCTTGAATTGAGATGACCTGTCCGCCATAATTGAAGTGAATCCCAGTTAGTTTGTTATAAAAGGGTTTATGGGCTAATAATTGTTGTAAAATAGGAACAGAGGTCTGCTGCCGGTAGGTCATTGAGCTGCTGATCAGCAGTGTCAAACAAATTCCTAAGAGAATTATGATAAATAACCGTTTATGCTTGATATAATCGCCTGATTTCTAGTATTATTGGACGTAATCAATATTTTCATTGGGAAAGGATAGTTCCATGCTGAAGCATAAAAAAATCTGCTTAGCTGTTTTGGCTGGTGTTTTAATTATTGCAGCACTAGCCATCTTTATTCCAAAGCAGTTGCACGACCAAGCATCTGCAGAGGTGTCAAGTAGTCAAACCAAACGTCAGGTCAAAAAGAACAATGCTGCTGTTAAGACTGCTGCCAAGCGACCTAAGGACTTTTGGCAGCGGCCTTCTGAATCAAAACCTTATCCTGATTTAACACGTTACCCAAACGTTAATATTGACGTGTCGATCCCTAAGCAACGTGTTTACATTAAAGATGGTAAAAAAACATTATATACCATGCTCGCCTCAACGGGTAAAGATGATGGCACGCCCAAGGGTCATTTTAATATCCAACATGAACGCGGCCTGCAATTCTTTAATGAGGGTTCTAAGGAAGGCGCCAAATTTTGGGTTTCGTTTAAAGACCATGGCATTTATCTTTTCCACTCCGTACCAATCAATGGCCAAGGCGATTTTGACGTCAAACAAGCCGAAAGCTTGGGCGGTGAAGCCAATTCCCATGGTTGCATTCGATTGAGTGTCGCTGATGCCAAATGGTTTTTCGAAAATGTCAAAGAGGATACACCGGTTTATATCCACTAATTTGGTTGCCAAAAAATCAATTCATAAGTGTAGTCGATCCTATCTAATAGGATCGGCTTTTTTTGATACATGGCGTTAAGCTGACGCTGTAAGGCAGTCGTTTGGTCGGGCTTGATTCGATCGGCTAAGTCAGCTAACAATAAAGCTTTGGCCACAGATTCTGTGGTTTGAAATTGAAAAGTTTTGGTTGCAAACCGTTGGCCCAGTGCTTGTAGGCTTAATTTACGCTGCTGGTTAATTTGATCTGTATAAACGCTCGGTTCTGACCGTAAAGCGATAGCCTGGCTAATTTGCTGATCCAATTGACTGCGCCGAGCAGTAAATTGACCTAAGACAACACTTTTTTTGGCCAGCTGACTTAACTGCCCCATGGCTAAAACATCGCGGGGTACCCCAAACATGTTGGCAAACACCACGTCTGCCACTTGATATTGGTCAGCTAAGCTTGACCAAGGAGCATGACTGAACGTAATGTTATTTAATTGCTGTTTTTCAGCAAGCTGACGGCCATATCGCAACATCTGTGCAGAGATATCCAAAGCTATTAAATTAGTCACCAGCGGGCTAAAAACGCCGAAGAAACGGCCACTACCTGCCCCCAAGTCTAACAGACTGTCTGCGGGTAGTAAGTGCTGCGCTTTTAAAAAAGCTGCGATGGTTTGGGGCAATGGGATTTCACTAACCTCTTGAATAGCGACATAATCATCCGCAAAGTCATCCCAATAAGCTTCAGCAGCCATATTTTCTTGTTTAATATTTGTCATAATATCATCATATCAAACTCGCCATTACAAAAAAAGCCGCCAGCATTTTTGCTGACGACTTCAGGTTAATTAATTATTCAACGGTAACACTCTTAGCTAGGTTTCTTGGTTGATCCACATTATAGCCCCGTTGCAAGGTTGCATAATAGGCTAATAATTGGGTTGGCACGATGCTAACCAGTGGCGATAAAACGGTATCCAAAGTTGGCACGACAATTTGGTCACCAGGTTTAGCTAAATCTTCACTGACGATCTTCAAAGTCTTAGCCCCCCGAGCTTCAACTTCTTGCACATTGCCCCGAGTATGAGAAGCTGTTTCCTTATCTGTGATAATCGCAGCAACAGGTGTCCCATTTTCAATCAAGGAAATTGTCCCGTGCTTCAATTCCCCAGCGGCAAAACCTTCAGCTTGGATATAAGAAACTTCTTTCAGTTTCAAAGAGGCTTCCAAACTTGCCCAGTAGTCGATCCCCCGCCCGATATAAAAGGCATTACGGGTATTGGCAAAGAATTCATGGGCTAATTGTTCTAGGTCTGCTTTGGCGTCGACAATTGTTTGCATACCATTAGCTGCTAAACTCAATTGATACTTCAAATCGAAGTCTTCAGCACCAGGAACATTGTTGACAACCGCCAAAGCTTTAGCGAGCATTGCTTCGATCGTAATTTGAGCTGTATACGCTTTTGTAGAAGCCACAGCAATTTCAGGACCAGCATGTAATAAGATGGTGTAATCTGCTTCCCGAGATAATGTAGAAGCTTCCACATTCGTGATGGTCAAACTTGGGTAGCCCAGTGCATTGGTCTTAACCAAAACTTGACGGCTATCAGCTGTTTCACCACTTTGCGTCAAATAAATGAAGAATGGTTTTTTAGACAACAAAGGCATGTGATAACCAAATTCAGAAGCTAATTCCACTTCAACAGGAATCTTAGCAACTTCTTCAATGATTGGCTTGCCCACTAACCCAGCATGGTAACTGGTCCCAGCGGCAACAATATACAGTTTATCAGCTTCACGTAGGGCTTCAATTAATTTTGGATCAAAATTGAAACTGCCATCTTCATTCATATATTCAGAAACTAAGCGCCGTAAAACGTTTGGTTGTTCGTCAATTTCTTTGAGCATGTAGTATGGGTAAGTGCCTTTAGAAATATCAGAAGCATCAATATTAACCGTGTAAGGTTTGCGTTCAACCGGTTGGTTGTTTTCATCAGTGATACTGATTTTGTCTTTGGTAACGACAACCATTTCACCATCGTGTAATTCCACGAAATCCTTGGTTTGGGCAACCATTGCCAGGGCGTCTGAACATACCACGTTAAAGCCATCACCCACACCAATTAATAATGGGCTCTTGTTCTTAGCTACAAATAATTTGTCAGGTTGTTCCCGATCCACTAATAAGAACGCGTAAGACCCATCGATCAAGCTCAAAGCTTTGCGGAAGGCACTTTCAGTATCCATGCCGCCATCTTCAACTAATTCAGCAATTAATTGAACAGCGACTTCCGTATCTGTGGAGCTGACAAAATGTACACCCTTTAAATATTGGGCTTTAAGATCTTGATAGTTGTTGATAACTCCGTTATGCACGAGGTAGAAACGACCACTGGCAGATACTTGGGGATGGGCATTATCATGGCTTGGTTCACCATGGGTTGCCCAACGTGTATGGCCAATACCCATTGTGCCTTGAACTTCAGGGCCAACTGCTTTATCAAGTTCAGCAATTTTGCCTTTTTCTTTGACTAAATAGTCATGGCCAGCTTGGTCATTCACGTAAATACCAGCTGAATCATAACCACGATATTCCAATTTTTGTAACCCATTCAATAAGATTTCAGTTGTATCCTTTTTACCAATTACGCCAACGATTCCACACATATTTTAAACATCCTCTTCAGTTATTATTTTAAAAGTTGTCAAATCGTTTCCAATCGCTGACCAACATTCTGTTCAGGCTTTACAGCCTGTTTTTGTAGTTAGTCTTTAGAGTGCGAACCCTTGAGCCACCCGCCGAATCTTTCGATAAGCTCATTCCTCGTCATCCAATAAAATTGGACCAGGCGCTGTCCTTTAACCTAAATTGGTATATGCCTCTTTCCTCGGTATTATTTTTGGAAACACTGAGTATAATACCCGCTTGACTAACAAGTGTCAAGTTTTTGTATTTATTGGTCTATATGAAAAGCTAACATTGGTCCGTTCCTTAATTATTTCAGCGAATACCTTGCCACAGCGAGTTTTTTTTGAGACCATTAGGTGAGTTGTTGAAAGAGGGAAAGGTATGTCTGAAGAAAATCGTATTGAATTATTAAGAAAAATTTTAAAAATAGCATCTGTTAATGATAAAGAGAGTCAAGTGGCCAATATCATCCAGGATTTTTTGGGGGATCAGCCAAACATCACCTTTAAACGGGTCCAATATGCGCCTGGTCGAGAAAACTTAATCATTGATGTTAACGCGCCCACCACCCAAAAACGGGTCCTAGGCTTCAATGGTCACATGGATGTGGTGGACCCCGGGGATACAGATCTATGGACTTACCCGCCCTTTGCGGCGAAGATTACCAAGAGCCGCATTTACGGTCGGGGTACATCCGATATGAAGGCTGGCGTGGCGGCCATGGTCAGTGCCTTAAAAGAACTATTGGCAGAAGATTTTACATTTAATGGCGGTTTACGCCTACTGCTGACGGTGGGTGAAGAAATCGACAACTTTGGCGCCCGGCAATTAGCTGACTTGGGCTATGCCAAACCGTTAACTGCTTTGATCGTGGGTGAACCCACTAATCACACCATGTGGTATGCCCACAAAGGGATCATTGATTTTACGGCAACCGCCTATGGCAAAAGTGCCCATGGCGCCATGCCACAGTTAGGAATCAATGCCATTGATCATTTGTTTGATTTTTATGCCCAGGCCAAAAAAATGATGGCCCCTATCTTAGCCACAACAGACCCCGCCTTGGGCCATACAACGTTTAATGTCACCTTGATCAATGGGGGTAATCAAATCAATAGCATCCCCCAAGCCGCCCGTTTACGGGGCAATATCCGCACGGTAACCGCCGTTTCTAACCAAACTATTCAAGCTACCTTGCAGCAAGCCGCCGCAGTCACTAATAAGCTACCAAAACACAAAATTGATTTGAGTATCGATTCCAGTATTGACGCGATTGCCAGTGATGCCCATTCAGAAATCATTGAAATCGCGCAAGCTGCGGCTAGGGCTAACGATTGGCCTGAAGTCGTGACCACTGGGGCACCAACCACCGATGCTTCCTTATTTAAATCCAAATGTCCGAATCTGCCCTTTGTCATTTTAGGCCCAGGTAATAATACAGCTCATCAAGTAGATGAATATGTGACGCTGGAGGATTTTAACAAAATTACCGCTATTTATAAAAACATTATCCAACAATATTTAAGTTAACAAAAGGCGCTGAAAATCTTGGTTATTCAAGATTTTCAGCGCCTTTAATTTTTAAGCTTCGCCCATGGCGTTGCGGACAACGTCGGCGATACGATCCACGTAATTATTCACTTTTTCTTCAGTTGCGGCTTCACCCATCACCCGTAATAAAGGTTCTGTGCCACTCGGCCGGACTAATATGCGACCATCGCCAGCCATCTCTTTTTCAACCGTATCAATTGCTGCGGTGATTTCAGGATAATTCTGCCAGTTTTTCTTATCGCGCACTTTGATGTTGACCAACTTTTGTGGATAAGTATGCACTTCACCGGCTAATTCTGATAACTTCTTACCAGTGACTTTCATGACATTTAACAATTGCAGCCCAGTCAACATGCCATCCCCAGTATTATGATAGTCAAATAAAATGATGTGGCCGGATTGTTCGCCACCTAAATTGTAACCATTTTTACGCATTTCTTCTACGACATAACGGTCACCTACGGCCGTTTGCACGGATTTCAAGTTATTGGCCGCCATAGCTTTATATAAGCCAATATTACTCATCACCGTGGTGACAATAGTTTCTTGTTTTAAACGTCCCTTGGCGCTGAAATACTTGCCTAGGATAAACATAATTTTATCCCCATCGACAATATTGCCTAATTCATCGACGGCAATGCACCGATCGCCGTCTCCATCAAAGGCCAGCCCGGCATCGGCATTTTGAGCCACCACTGTTTTAGCTAATTGTTGGGGATGAGTCGAGCCAACATTTTTATTAATATTTAACCCATCTGGCTTTGTGGCAATTGTGGTGAAGTCCGTTTCCACATCAGCAAATAACCGACTAACTAAGTTAGACGTTGAACCATTAGCCGCATCTAGCACAATATTTAAACCGGATAAATCATCAGGTAACGTCTGGGCTAAAAATTGTAAGTATTTTAAAGAGCCTTCTGGATAGTCCTCAACAGTTCCTAACCCAGCAGCAGAAGGTCTCGGCAAGTCATCAGTTGGGGCATCGATATAGGCCTCAATTTCTTCTTCAGTTTCATCAGACAACTTATAGCCATCAGAGCCAAAGAATTTGATGCCGTTATCTTCTGCAGGATTGTGGGAAGCAGAAATCATGATCCCAGCATCGGCATCTTGGACCCGAATTAAATAGGCCACAGCCGGTGTTGTGATCACCCCTAGATCTAACACTTCGATTCCTACTGATAATAGGCCCGAAATCAACGCGTCTTTTAACATGGGCCCGGAAATCCGCGTATCTGTTGCCACTAATACCCGGGGTTGTTTATTTTTGTCCGTATTGTGCTGGGTTAACACATAACCACCAGCGCGCCCCAATTTAAAGGCCATTTCTGGTTTTAAACCCTTGTTGGCAATGCCACGAACACCATCAGTTCCAAAATACTTTGTCATTTTTATACCTCTCAACTATCTAATTAATTATTGATCGTCGCTACTGTCTTGAGACGACTGTTGTGTACTACTAGATGAACTGCTTGAACTCTTGGTAGACGATGAACTAGCTGTTGACTGTGCATCGCTTGTTGCCGACTGCTGGGAAGTACTTTGACTACCTGCAGTACTAGCACTACTTTGTTGGGAATCACTCGTGTCACTACTGCCTGTCTTCGTCACCTTAATGATCACCTGAATACTGTTTGGATCCACACTGTCCAAACCCGTATCCTTTAAATTAATCTTAACAGTTCGGTTAATCGTCCCCGTGGCCCCAGTAACATCCACAGGTACGGTCAATTTCTTGAGTTTATCTAAAACACTTTGAACCCCATAGACTTTGACCGTCTTAGAATCACTGGAGAAATCGTAATGGGCCGTTTTATCGGCTGTGCCAGTTTGGCTAAAGTCTAGTGCCACATTTTTACTAGGCAAATAGATTGGAATATTCACATGAACGGTCTGAGGATCTAACAAGACATTTACAATTTTGCCGGCACTATCCACAGCTTGCAGTAAAACTTCTTGATCCACATCCGTCTTACGACCCTTAGAAACACTAACGTTGGCAATCACTTGACTGACCTTGCTGATATCTGTTCTAGATCCAGTAGCTGTCACAGTTTCTTGACTCAATCTAGCGGTGCCGATCTTATAACCCTCAGCAACACTTTCTTGATTAAATTGTAACTGGATCGGGAATTTACGAGTTTGTTTTGGCTGGATATCCACCGTAATATACTTCGGGGCAATACGATAAGCCAATTCCTTATTGATGCCCTGCTGGGTCAATTTAACCACATGCTTCCCCACACTTAAATTACGCAAATCGGCAATCACTTTAAAATTTTGCGTGTTCACCGTAGTGGTAACCAAAGCACTGGGCCCTTCTAAATGAACAGTTACTTTTTCAGGATATCCGGTAATAAAATACCGATTCGTATCACTTTGAACCTCTAAGGGCACTTTCACAGACGCCTTTTTAGTAGCCAAAACCTGTTGATTATTTTCAGTAGACCCCCGGGTAGTGGACAAGCGACCCACATTGACATAAGCAAATAGGCCTAGGGCAAATATTAGTGAAATGACTTTGTAGACCCATGGTCGGTTAAACAAATTGTTCACGTGCTAGGCCCCCCTTTTGAAGACACCGTCAATAAATTCGCGAATGCCATTTTTTTCGGTTGGCTCAGGTATTAATTGCGTATTCAAATACTTCAAATAGTCTTTTTGCGTCAAATCTCTGAGTAATTCGCTGTTCTTTGTGATGGTCACCCCGCCAGTTTCTTCAGAAACCACAATGGTCAAGGCATCAGTAACTTCACTGATACCCACAGCGGCCCGATGTCTAGTCCCTAATTCTTTGGGGATCATATTGCTTTCTGACAAAGGCAAGTAAGCCGCGGCCACAGCGATTTTGCCATCGCGAATAATCACCGCACCATCATGTAACGGCGTATTGGGGATGAAGATATTGATCAACAACTCCCCGGTGACATCCGCGTCTAGCGGAATCCCAGTTTCAATATAATCCTCTAGACCGGTGGACATCTGAATGGTGATCAAAGCCCCAATACGGCGTTTTGACATATACTGAATCGCCTTATCTAAGCCCTTGATCATGTTCTCGGTTTCTTGATTGATATCTTGGCCATTGCGTCTAAACAAGGCACTACGCCCGATATGTTCCAACCCCCGACGGATTTCTGGTTGAAAAATCACAACCAGCGCCAAGACACCCCAATTGATGACCTGATCCATGATGTAAGAGACCGTCTGCAGATTCAAAAACCAACTGATCAATTTGATGGCGATAATTACTGCGATCCCCTTCATCAGCTGTACTGCCTTGGTGCCCTTCATCAACATTATTAACTTATAAATAAAATACCAGACCACTGCAATGTCAATGACATTCATTAAATTTTGCAACGTCCAAATGCTTGACCAATTAATTGACATCCGGGACCTCCTAAAAAAATCATCCGTGTTATTATACCATGAAACCTGGTTCATGTTGAATGTTCAATCCAGCCCACAACATAAATATTAACCAATTTTTGGAAAAGTTTGGTAGAATGAATACAATTGTTTGAATCTTATCATTGGAGTCTTAATTTTGAAAAAAACCCAATTACAGTGGCTGATTCGCTTGGCTTATGGTTTCTTTTTACTGTTTGCATTCTTCTTTATCACCGAGCCTTTCGACTTTATCTTTTTAAACACCCTACTAGCTTATATCCCAATTGAATTAGGTTTTCATTTGGGTAACGGTCACCCCAAACATAACGGCTTATTTTTAATCATCAGCATTTTGTGGTTGCTATTTTATCCCAACAACCCCTACTTAATAACGGACCTCTTTCACCTGTCCTTGTTACACCCTTATAATCCCGTGACCTTACTGATCAGAGAAAGCCCCCATTTGTGGTTGTACTTCGCCTACCTGGTGGGGATTGCCTTGGTTTCTACCATCATCGGTTTTGCCACCTTAAAAAATGTGGCCCACCAAATTGCCCAACGTTTCTTTAAAGCCAGCCTTAAAGCTAGGTTCATCGTCTTAGAACTCATTTTATTTCTAACCAGTATTGGCATTTATATTGGCCGCTTCTTACGTATCCACACCGTTTATCTACTGGATCCTAAAGCCATTTTAAAACCCATCGCCAATATGTGGCAATTAAACAGCTGGCTGTTCTTCTTAACCATTTTCATTCTGTGCAATTGCATCTATCTAAGTATTTATATTTTTGGTAAATTAACTGATAATTCTACAGACAATTAAAAAAGTATTGATTGCTATGAAACTTTAGGCAATCAATACTTTTTTATTTTAACTATGCATCTTAAATTCCAAGAACAGGTCATTGTATTGTTGGACCCATTTGGTGCCTAGATCCGCATACACTTCAAGGTGTTTCATCGCGGCAGCTGGGGGATAAAATTGGCGATCTTCCCGAACGGCCTTAGGCAATAAAGCTTTGGCTTTATTATTGGGAGTGGCATAACCGATGTATTCCGCATTTTGCGCCGCATTTTTAGGTTCCAACATGAAATTGATAAAAGCATAGGCGGCCTTTTGATGTTTGGCCGTTTTTGGCATGACGATATTGTCAAACCATAAGTTACTGCCTTCTGTTGGTACCACATAATGCAAATGGCTGTTGCCAGCCAGCATTTCTGAGGCTTCCCCGGACCAAGTTACAGCCAAGGGGGCTTCGTTGGCAATCATGTACATTTTGATTTCATCGGCCACCACGGCTTTGGTGTTCGGGGCCAGTTTGTTCAAGGTCCCCGCGGCCTGTTGCAGTTGACTGAGATTCGTGGAATTCATACTATAACCATCCCGGACCAAGGCAAAACCCATGATATCCCGGGCACTGTCCACGAGCATGATACTATTGCGCCATTTAGGATTCCAGAGATCCTGCCAATGCTGCATCTCATCAGCCCGGACGTATTTATCATTATAAATAATGCCCAGTGTTCCCCAAAAGTAAGGGACAGAATAACGATTATCGGGGTCAAAGGATTGATTCAAAAATTGTGCGTTAATGTTGCCCAACCCCTTTAGTTTGCGGTGGTCAATGGGTAGTAACAATTTAGCCTTCCGCATTTTTTGAATCATGTAGTCACTGGGCACGGCAATATCATAAGCAGTCCCCCCTTGTTGAATCTTGGTAAACATGGCTTCATTGCTATCGAAGGTTTCATATTTTACTTGGTAACCAGTCTGTTTCTCAAATTTAGAAATCAGGGCTGGATCAATATAATCCCCCCAGTTAAAAATAGTCAACGTCTTAGCCGCATCGCCTTGGCCAGAAGCTTGATTTAACTGGTGCACTCCCAGTCCCAATAACGCACTGATAATAACGATCACGATGGCAAATAATCCAAAACGTTTCATTTGAGATAAGCCCCCCCTCTTTGACGTTTGTTACGTCGCGATTGGGTGTAATGGTTAATAAAATAATAACCCACAATTAAAACAATGGAGAAAATAAACATTAAAGCTGATAAAGCGTTGATTTCCAGATTAATACCTTGTCGCGCTCGGGAATAAATTTCCACAGATAAAGTGGCAAAACCATTCCCGGTAACAAAGAAGGTGACTGCAAAATCATCTAAAGAATAGGTAAAGGCCATGAAATAGCCTGAAAAAACACTAGGTAAAATAAAGGGTAAAATAACTTGGCTTAAAATCTGCCAACCATTCGCCCCTAAATCCCGGGCAGCATCGATCATGGTGGCATCCATTTCCCGCAAGCGGGGCAATACTAGGAGCACCACAATGGGGATCGAAAAGGCAATATGGCTGACTAATACGGATCCAAAACCTAAAGTCACGCCTAGGGCAGTAAATAAAATCAAAAAGCTAGCCCCAATAATAACGTCGGGTGATACCATCAAAATATTGTTTAAACTTAAAATTAAATTGCGCCAATGCTTATTTTGGACCCGGTAAATCCCCAAGGCCCCCATGGTCCCAATAATTGTGGCCACTAATGAGGACAATACCGCCACGATCAAGGTATCTAACACGATGACGATCAGGCGACTATCAGAAAAAAGCGTCTGATAGTGGCTGAAGGTAAAGCCCTTAAAATTAGACATGCTTTTGCCGGTGCTAAAAGAATAAAAAATTAAGTAAAAAATTGGCAGGTACAATAAGGCAAAAGCAAAAACCAAATAAACCCGGCCCAGCCAATGTTTCTTTTCGGTCATGATTTCGCCTTACCTTTCCGACCGCCAGCGGTCAATGCCATGGTGATAAACATAATAATGATCAAGACCACCCCAATGGTACTACCCATGCCCCAGTTCATCGTAGTCATGAAGTGCTCTTCGATGGCGGTCCCGAGGGTGATCACTTTATTCCCACCAATCAAGCGGGTAATCATAAATAAACTCAAAGATGGAATGAACACGGCTTGTACCCCGGAACGGACCCCATTAATACTCATGGGAAAAATAACCCGCCATAGGGTCTGAAAGTTGTTGGCCCCTAAGTCATGGCTAGCATTGATAATCGCGGGGTCAATATCCACCAAGGAATTATAAATTGGTAAAATCATAAAGGGAATCTGGATATAAGCAGCTACTAAAATAAAACTGGTGTTAGTGAACAATAATTGCTGGGGCCCCACCCCAATAAAAGTCAAAAAATTATTGACCGAGCCCGATTGGGAAAAGATGCCAATGAAGGCATAAGCTTTTAATAACAAATTAATCCAAGTTGGTAAAATAATCAGTAAAATCCATAATTGCCGATGTTCTAGTTTCGTTAAAAAGTAAGCCGTTGGGTAACTGATGGCTAACGTCAATACGGTAATTAAAAAGGCAAACCAAAAGGAATTAAACGTCATGCGTAAATAAACACTAGAACTTAAATAAGTCCGATAATTGCTCAAGGTCAGCGAGTGATCGATGCCAAAAAAGGATTGATAAACGATCAAAGCCACCGGGGCAATGACAAATAGCCCAATCCACAAAAAGTATAATGAGAAATAAGGCAGGCGGTTAGTCTTAGTCAGCGTTGTCACCTTCTTCATATTGACTCAAGCGGGCGTCAAAGTCAGCTTCATCTTCATTAAACCGCATGACATGCAAGGCATTGGGGGTAAAACTTAACCCGACTTTATCTTTATCTTCAATAGAGTTTGTGGCATAAATCAGCCACTGATTGCCATCTTCATCATGACTATTAATTTCAAAGTGATCCCCTCTAAACAACTGGGAATCCACATGCACCACTAATTTCCCCTGTTCTGGGGTAGTGACATCAATATCTTCAGGGCGCAAAACAACTTCGACTTTTTCATTAGGCCGCATCCCCGCGTCCGCACATTCAAAGGTCTTGCCCACAAAGGCGACTTCATAATCCCGTACCATGACTCCTGGAACGATATTGCTGGCGCCGATAAAATTCGCCACAAAATGGTTGATGGGTTCATCATAAATATCCACGGGTGTGCCACTTTGTTGAATCTTGCCATCATTCATCACTAAAATTTCATCACTCATGGCCAGGGCTTCTTCTTGATCATGGGTCACAAATAAGAAGGTGATACCTAGGCGCTGTTGCAACGAACGTAATTCGTATTGCATTTGTTGGCGTAGTTTTTGATCTAATGCGGATAAAGATTCGTCTAACAATAACAAGCGCGGTTCATTAACGATTGCCCGAGCAATGGCGACCCGCTGTTGTTGTCCGCCCGAAAGTTCAGAGATCATCCGATTTTCATAGCCATCCATTTGGATCACCTTTAAAACAGCAACTACCCGGTCGTCAATCTCCGACTTAGCCATTTTTTTGAGCCGTAGCCCAAAAGCCACATTATCAAAGACATTTAAATGGGGAAAAAGGGCATAATTTTGAAATACCGTATTTACTTTGCGTTTTTCCGCTGGTAAATTAGTAATATCTTGGCCATCGAATAAAACTTTACCCTTGTCAGCTAAAATCAGACCAGAAACGGTTCGAAGAATTGTGGTTTTGCCTGAACCAGAAGGCCCCAAAAAAGAGTAAAATTTACCCTGATCCAAGGTAAAATTAATATCATCTAAGGCTGTAAAATCGTCAAAATACTTATACACATGCTGCAATTCTAATATCGTCTCTGTCTTTGCCATTTCCATTCCTCTTTTGCTTTTTTCTCTTTAAGAAGGTGGTACACCTTTCTTGAAAACGTTATAATAACGTTATAATTGTAAGTATTAACTTAATTTTTGGAGGATCATAATGTCTGATTATCAAGCGCTAAGTCTGATCAAGCAAGGCGATCAAGTTCAGCCTGAATATATTTCCAAAGAACTCCCCAAACTACAAGATGGCCATGTCTTAATCCGCGTACAATACTCCAGCATCAATCGCAAAGATGCTTTAATGCTAGACCCTAACAGTGGGGTCGTTCATGATTACCCCATCATCCCCGGCATTGATTTTTCCGGCATGGTTATTAAATCCAAAGATCCCCGTTTTTTTGTCGGGGACAAAGTTGTGGGCACCGGCTTTGATTTTGGCATTAAACACCCTGGCGGTTACGCTGAATTTATCACGGCTTCCGCCGATCAAGTCTTTAAAATTCCCCGGCCGTTAACCATGCGTGACGCCATGATCTTAGGCACCGCCGGATTAACAGCAGCCATAAGTTTAAGCCAATTTCTACAAATACGCCAGACCATTGACAAAACAATTCCAATTTTAGTAACCGGCGTGACTGGCGGTGTTGGTGGCTTAACGCTAGCCATGCTGCATAAGTTGGGTTTTAAAAACATCACTGCGGTCACCCGCCGTACCGATGTCAATGATTATCTAGTCAATTTAGGGGCTAGTACGATTTTAACCCCGACTGATTTAGCCAATCCCCAAGCAAAGCCTTTATTAAAGGGCAAATATATGGCTATTTTAGACAGCGTTGGCGGCCAATTACTGGGGGATTTATTGGGTCAGGTCCAATATGGCGGTCGTGTGATTACCAGCGGCAATGCGGCCGGTAATGATTTCAAAGCCAATGTCTTGCCCTTCATCCTCCGCAGCATTAGCCTCATAGGTGTGGATTCGGTGAATTATCCCGCCCAAGACCGTCAAGAGTTATGGCAATTATTATCTTCAGCCTTTCGTCTAGATGGGGAACACTCTGTGGCGGTTCATGAGATCGCCTTTGAAGATATGGTCCCCCATCTTAAAGCTTTTATGTCTGGCAGTAATTTAGGTCGGACCATCGTCGCCTTTCCATAAACCAAAGGGTACTGCCAAGTTGCAGTGCCTTTTTTGATTAGGTCATATCCACATCCTGATCAGTGGTCATGACCATGGCATTTTCCATGTAGTTGATTTGTTGGCGCAGTTTGGCGGCCATGTTATTAGTAATTAGCCCATTTTCAACCATTTCTTGAATGGCACTACGTTGACTGGCCAAAGCATGGGTCCGCAATAAATCCAGTTGGTGCTCATAAATTTCAGAGCGCTGATTGCCAATGCTTTTCAAGTTGGCTACCCGGCGGCGATAGCGGGTCACCAGTTGATAAATGGCCTGGCGATTATAGTTCTTTTGCCGGTTCTCCGGTTTTCTCAAATAAGCTGACAGATGTTTCAAACCGCCCTTAGCCATCTGTCGTTCCGCAAATAATCTTTCATTGAAAAATGGCCGATCGCTATTTTTTTGGAGGGTCAACTCCGCTTTGAGATGGTTAAACCGGTTACGAAATCTGAAGAAGGCCAGCTGGTAACGCACCCGCCACTCACTTTTGCCGATGTTCTCAAAATTCTTCCGGCGCTGGGCGATATTTTCTTCATAATACCGGTAAGTTTCAACTTGAATTTGGTTAGCCTTCCACAATTCATCCAGTGTTTTCAATTCCCCCTCTAGGCCAACTCGATTCAAAATCAACTCGTCGGCTAGCATTGGCGGTAAGGAATTATCATCATTTAAATCCAGTTCGACCCGGCGAATCATGACTTGATACTCCCCAGCTAAATCTAAAGCCGCCCGGGAATTATCCTCGTGTTTCTCAGAAATTATTTTATGCAGCGCCACTTGGTACATATATAGCTGAGCTTGGGTCAGCGTATATTTAGCCGTGGCTGCATCAGCTACGGCGTCTTCATCAGCAGCTGTCTCATCCACATCTTCATCATCTGATGGTAAACTTCCCCGCAAGCGCAGAGGCTTGCCATTGGGAACAAAAAGCGGCAAAAAGATAATGGCACTCAACAGACTCAACAAGATTACGCCAGCAGCTACAAACAGCATCAATGGCCGTTCTGGAAAAGCTTTCCCATTGTCTAAGAGGACGGGGACTGACAAAACACCGGCCATTGTAATCGCCCCACGGACACCGGTCAAGCCGGAAATAACCGCCACTTTAAACTTAGGTTGTTCTTTGCCATTTTTGTCGCGAAGATAAGATAAAAAACTGTAGCCATAGGTCCAGAGGGTTCTAATTATAAATAAACCCAGCCAAGTCACAAACACATACAAAATCGCTGATTTTGTATTGACAGTGGGATTTTTAACCACATCCCCAAAGGCCACGGGTAATTCAATACCCAGTATCAAAAAGACGATCCCATTGAGTAAATAAACCAGGATATCCCAAGTTTTATCGCTGACAATGTTTAACTCGGCCAAATAATAATCTGAATATAAATTACGCTGATTAGTACTGAAAATCCCAGCGGCAACCACTGCAATAACCCCAGAAGCATGAAAAACTTCTTCAGATACCAAATAGATTAAAAATGGTGTACTGATCTGTAAAATTGTATGCAGGACCACATCATTGATCCCCTGACGTAAAAAGAACCCCTTCAGGAAATGGAAACTTAACATCATGACTAAACCTACAATGGCGCCCACAATACTGATATAAAAAAAGTCACCCACGGCCTGGGTCAAAGAAAATACCCCAGTCAAAGTGGCAGCTAACCCATACTTGAAACCAATCAACCCACTGGCATCATTGATCAAGCTTTCCCCACTAACCAAGTGCAACACATTCGCCGGTAATTTGGCCCGGGCAGAGATAGATTGCACGGCAATCGGGTCAGTTGGCGATAGGATTGCCGACAAGGCAAAACTAGCAGACAAGGGCATATCTGGAATCAGCCAATGAATCAAGAGACCTCCTAAAAATGTGGCGATAAATACCAATAAAATGGCATTGGCGACAATTGGCCCCCGCAGCGCCCATAATTCCCGCTTGGGGAAATGGTGCCCATCATTGAATAATAGTGGTGCAATAAATAATAACATGAACCAACTGGTATTCAAGGGTATTTCAAAATCAAAAATTAACGCAATCAATAAACCGATTGCAATTTGAATCAAACTAACAGGGATGGCAACTAAGTAGTGACTGATAATGTTTGAAATGACTACAAACAAAACTAGTAAAATCACGGCTTCAACTATTTCCATATATGTCTTCCCTTCTTAAATAATCATATTTAACTGTGGCAATCATAACGCATTTAAAGACGTCCTTAAATATTATAAACTAAAATACGTCGTTCCCAAAGTCACGGCCATTAAAAAAGCTATCGCAAGTCTAGCCACAAAAACACTAGCTTTGCGATAGCTTATTATTTGGTCGGCGTTTTGGTTGCTGCTGCGCCAATGATGCGAACTTCTGGTTCTAAATGAATCTTAAACTTATCAAAAACCGTT
The DNA here is from genome assembly GCF_001436375.1 of Agrilactobacillus composti DSM 18527 = JCM 14202. Classification (GTDB taxonomy): domain Bacteria; phylum Bacillota; class Bacilli; order Lactobacillales; family Lactobacillaceae; genus Agrilactobacillus; species Agrilactobacillus composti. The sequence goes on from NZ_AZGA01000016.1 coordinate 121,329, forward strand.
TTCTGGATCAAGCGGATCATTGCCATATAATCTGTAGCGGTCGCCTGGTTAATATTGACGATAAAACCGGCATGCTTCATGGAGATTTGAGCCCCACCAATAATTTTGCCTTGTAAGCCTGCTTCTTGAATCAACGGCCCCACAAAATGACCCTTAGGCCGTTTAAAAACACTGCCACATGATGGAAATTCCAGGGGTTGTTTGGCCGCACGTCGGGCATTAAATTCTGACATCTTGGCTTTAATAGCTGCTTTGTCTCCGAGCTTTAGTTGAAATGTGGCTGCGATCACCAGACCATGGTTTTCTTGAATGGCACTGTGCCGATAAGCAAAACCCATTTGTGCGCCGGATAAAGTCACTAACTCACCAGCAGCGGTCAAGTAATCATAGGATTGGGCCACATCAGAGACTTCCCCATCATAAGCCCCAGCATTCATATAAACAGCCCCACCGATGCTGCCGGGAATGCCAGCTGCAAATTCCAAGCCAGTCAAACCGGCCGCTAGTGCTGCTTTAGCCACATCAATAATAGCAGCTCCGGCCTGGGCGGTGATAGTGGTTTCTTGGACCGTGATTTGGCGCATGGCCGTGGTAATGATGGTTAGGCCCCGCACCCCGCCATCTTGAACGATTAAATTACTGGCATTACCGATAAACGTCAACGGTAATGCTTTGGCTTTGGCGAATTGCAATAAAGTGACCAATTCCGCCTTATCCTTGGGAAAAGCCACCATATCCGCTGGGCCACCAGTCTTGGTAAAAGTGTACTTGCTTAATGGCTCATGATATTTAATTTTAATGTCTGAGTCCGTTAATTGTTCAATCAAATTTGTCGCCGTTCCTTTCGCACAAAAACTGCCAACTGTGGCACCAAAATAATAACACGTTACTATAAATTTTAACAAAAAAAGACACAAGTTGCCATGGGAATTTGACTTGAACAAACTTATAGCTTGTAACCGGCCATATTTCTTGTAAACTAGTAACCAGAGTTATCTAGGAGGTTCAACTTTTATGAAATTAATATCTTGGAACGTTAATGGCTTGCGGGCCATCTTAAAAAAAGACTTCATGGCAACTTTTGAAGCCTTAGATGCCGACTTCTTTTGCTTGCAAGAAACTAAGATGCAGGCCGGCCAAGTGGACTTAGACTTGCCAGGGTATCATACCTATTTCAACTACGCCCAGCGTAAAGGCTACTCTGGTACGGCTATTTTTACCAAGCATCAACCAGATAATGTCACTTACGGCTTAGGCATCCCAGAACATGATACCGAAGGTCGGGTCATTACCTTAGAATATCCCAATTTTTATATGATCACTTGTTACACACCCAATTCACAAAGTGAGCTCAAGCGCTTGGATTATCGCATGACTTGGGATGATGCTTTTCGAGATTATGTGGATCGCTTAAGTCAGGAAAAATCAGTTATCTTTTGCGGTGACTTAAATGTCGCCCACGAAGCCATTGACCTGAAAAACGATAAAACCAATCATCACAATGCTGGTTTTTCCGATGAAGAACGTGAAAAATTCACAGCACTGCTAGATAGCGGCTTTATCGATACTTTTCGCCATTTTTATCCCGATAAGACTGGTGTTTATTCTTGGTGGAGCTACCGCTTCAATGCCCGCAAAAACAATGCTGGTTGGCGAATCGATTACTTTTGCACCTCAAAAGATTTACAACCCAAATTAAAAGATGCTAAAATTCTAACAGATATTTACGGTTCCGATCATTGCCCCATTGAATTAGATATTGCCGACTTGAATTAAGGAGATTGCTATGAATTTCGTTGCCATGGATTTTGAAACGGCCAACTTCACCCCACAAAGTGCTTGTTCTTTAGCCTTAGTGGTCGTTCGTGATGACCAGATTCAAGATTCTTTTTACACCCTAATCAATCCTAAAACCTATTTCAATCACAAAAATACCCAAATTAACGGCATTACCGCCAAAGATGTGGCCAACGCCCCCACCTTTGCTGAAGTCTGGCCCCATATTGCACCGTTATATGATTCAGAGCATTTGGTGGCAGCCCATAATGCCCGCTTTGATATCAATGTCTTGCGGGCCACATTGACCCACTATGACATCGTCGTGCCCCATTATCTGGCCATCGACACCCTAAAAACCAGCCGCCGTTTTTACCCGGAGTTTCCCAATCACAAGCTCAACACCGTCTCCAGTGCGTTGAAAATTGATTTAAAACACCATCATAATGCCTTGGCGGACAGCATTGCCTGTGCGGAAATCCTGATCAAACAAAGCCAACAATTCGGCCCGGACCAACTCAAACCACTGGTACAATTAATCTAATCAATTAAATAGCCCATGAGCCAGACATCTAAATAACCCACCGCTGAATCATAAAAACCGCGAGCCATCTGACCTTCTTTATCAAAACCTATTTTTTGATAGAGGTTGATGGCTCTTTGATTACGCGCTTGGACGGTTAATTCTAAGCGTTTTAAAATTTGGGTGTCCTTGGCCCACTGGACCCCGTCGGCCAGAAGATAGGTGCCAATGCGCTGACCCCAGTGGGCTTTTAACACCGAAATACCGATTTCACCGATATGTTGAATATGGGGATCAGATTCTGCTGACAGGCGTAACATCCCCACAATTTCATCCCCCAGTAGCGCTAGTAACAACGTGTTGTTGGGACTATCATAAATATCGGCCAAGGCATTGGCCTGGTAGGTCTCACTTTGGCCGTAATCTTCAGCGGTAATGAGTAACAACTCAGATTCACTTTGAACCTGTTGCAAATAAGCCAACAAATTGGCAGCATCATCTGGAATTGCTTCGCGGATAATCAGCTCAGTCGCTTGGGTCATGGTAATCAGCCTCCAGTTGTTGGACAATTTGTTGATAGTGCTGACCTTTTGGTTGAAATTCAATCTGGCGAATATCATCGTTATCCGGATCTTTGTGAATAGCGATGACCAAATAATCTAACGGTAATTCATCTTGAATAAATTGGCTCCATTCCACAATGACGATCCCTTGACCCTCAAAATATTCCTCAAGACCTAATTCATCACTGCCCCCGTTTTCCAAGCGATACATATCCATATGATACAAAGGATATGTGCCTTCTTTGTATTCCCGGATCAGGGTAAAGGTTGGCGACTTCACGGGCCGTCTGATGCCCAGGGCTTTAGCAATGCCCTTGGTGAAAGTGGTTTTGCCGGCACCCAAGTCCCCGTTTAATAAAATCACATCCCCGGGTTTTAATAACTGTCCTAATTTGGCCCCCAGGGTGATGGTTTGTGCCGCATCATTTGTTTGCATATTTTGATCACATCTCTTTTTAGAATTAAACCCATTATAGCAAAAAAAGCGAGTCCCCCAAACTAAGTTCGTTGGCGGACTCGCTGACAATCAGTTGTTAAAAATTAGTTTAATGCTTGGGCAGCCGTAATGATAGACAATTTATAAACGTCTTCTTCATTAGAACCCCGAGATAAATCAGAAATTGGTTTGTTTAAACCTTGCAAGATAGGGCCAATGGCTTCGAAATTGCCGAAACGTTGGGCAATCTTATAGCCGATATTCCCGGATTGCAATTCTGGGAATACAAAGACAGTGGCTTTACCAGCGACTTTTGAATCTGGTGCTTTTTGTTGGGCAACAACCGGTACAAATGCGGCATCAAATTGTAACTCCCCGTCAATGTCAAACTCAGGTGCCAATTCTTGGGCAATTTTGGTTGCTTCAGCCACTTTGGTAACTTGATCAGCCTTAGCTGAACCCTTGGTTGAAAAGCTCAACAAAGCGACTTTAGGGTCGATATCAAAGAGCTTGGCTGTTTTCGCAGATTCAACGGCAATTTCGGCTAACTCCTGGGCATTTGGATCAATATTGATGGCGCAATCAGAGAATAAGTAACGTTCGTTATCCCGACCCCGTTGCATAATAAAGGCGCCACTAGTCCGACTAACACCAGGTCTTGTCTTAATAATTTGCAGTGCTGGGCGAACAGTATCACCCGTGGAATGAATGGCACCAGAAACCATCCCATTAGCTTTATCTAAATAAACTAACATGGTCCCAAAATAATTATTGTCCCGTAACATTTCTGTGGCTTGCGCTTTGGTTGCTTTACCTTTACGCCGTTCTACAAAAGCGTCAACCATTTGATCATATTCAGAATAAGTTGCTGGGTCGATAATTTGGACGTCTTTTAAGCTAAAGCCATTATCATGAGCAATACTTTCAATTTTAGCTGGTTGTCCTAATAAAATTGGGTTTAATACACCATCGGCGTTTAACCGAGCAGCAGCACCAATAATTCTAGGTTCATAACCTTCTGGGAAAACAATGGTCAAATCTTTGCCGGCAATTTTCTGTTTCAAACTATCAAATAAATCCATGGGACAGTCCTCCAATTCGTATGTAAACGTTATCAGACACCATCATACACTGTTTCAATGAATTTGTGAAGTCCTGTTACACTTCTTCTGGGTTTTCCGGCAGCTGCCAATCAATCGGCGCTTCGCCAAAGTTCTCCAATAAACGATTCGCCTTAGAAAAAGGCTTGGAACCAAAGAAGCCATTGTAAGCCGATAGCGGGCTGGGATGGGGTGCGGTGATAATGGCATTTTGCGTGGTATCAATCAATTTACTTTTGGCTTTGGCCGCATTGCCCCATAAAATAAAGACAACGCCGCCCTTTTGAGATAATTTTTGAATCGCTGTATCCGTCAACTGCTCCCAACCCTTGCCCCGATGAGAATAGGCATGTCCATCTTCAACTGTCAACACAGAGTTCAGCAATAATACCCCTTGATCGGCCCAATGCTTCAAGTAGCCGTGATGTACCGGCGGATAGCCCAAATCACTTTGTAATTCTTTATAGATATTCACCAAAGATGGTGGGACCTTATTGCCGGGCAGCACTGAAAAGCTCAAACCATGGGCTTGGTTGGGACCATGGTAGGGATCTTGCCCTAAAATAACCACTTTAACTTTCATAAATGGTGTCCATTCAAAAGCTTGAAAAATATGATACATATCCGGATAAATGGTCTTGGTAGCATACTCGCGTTTCAAGTAATTATGTAATTCTTGATAGTAACTTTTATTAAACTCAGGACCTAATACCTCCTGCCAATCATTATGGATCAAGGTTTTCATCATTAAATAACCTCCTTTAATTCCAAATTATAGCATAGGCCAGCACTGACGTTAAAAATCAATCGGCTATTTCAAAAACTGCCCAAAAATGCCGATAGTATGCTAAACTTAGGGTAGATTACGACTACTGGAGGAACATATTTTGATTAAAATTATTGCCTCAGATATGGATGCAACTTTACTAAATAACCGTATGGAAGTTTCCCAAAAAAATGCGGATGCTATCAAAGCAGCGCAAGCAGCTGGTATTGACTTTATGGTGGCCACGGGCCGCGGTATTGCCGAAGCTAAACCGCTGATTACAACACATAACCTTGAAACGGAATTTATCACTTTAAATGGTGCTTTAGTTATTGATAAAACCGGCAAAGAAGTTGTCAGCATCCCTATTCCCCAAACTCGGGCCGCAAAAATTGTCAAAATTTTAAAAGCTGGCGACTTTTATTTTGAACTTTACACCGATGATGGCACGGTATCCGACAGTAAAGTTCGCCGCATTCAAAATGTCGCTGACTTATTAGTCGTTTTAAATCCTGATCAACCTTATAAGATTGCCGTCGCTTTAGCAGCGGCCCGCTTGGAATTAATGAACATCAAATACGTCACTTCTTATGACGCTTTACTGGCTGACCCCAAAACCAATGTTTATAAAATCATTGCCTTTGATAAGCGGGGTAAAAAAGCCTTTGATGACGCTAAAGTGCAACTAGCAGCTTTAGGCAATTTGGCAGTTTCTTCATCTTCAGATAACAATATCGAAATCAATGATATCAACGCGCAAAAGGGTATGGCCTTAAAGCGCTATGCGCAATTTAAGGGTGTTGACATGTCAGAAGTGATGGCCATTGGCGATAACATCAACGATATGTCCATGATCAAAATGGCTGGGGTTGGTGTGGCCATGGCTAATGCCGTACCGGACATCTTGGCAGTGGCTGATAAAACCACCGATTACAATACCAAAGATGGGGTTGCCAAAGCAATTCAATGGGCTTTAGATGGTAAAATCTAGAAATAGTCTGGTGAGGTTATGGAATTATATATCAAGAAACAAACAACCGACCTAAAACACATTGCTTTAGTTTATGATCGCAACAAAAAACCGGTTTATTATGTCAGTGGCCGCCAAGGTTTGCTCAATGATAGTTTCACCTTATTTCAGCTATCAGGTGAGGTCATTGGTGAAATTAAACAAGTGACACCAGGACTATTACCCCGTTTTGATATTATCATTGATAAACAAACGGTTGGCTCCTTAAAACGGCTGATCGGGGTTTGGCATCAATTTATTTTTGTAAGTGACTTAAGATGGTTATTGATGGGGGATCTCTTGGATAATCACTATCAAGCTTTTGCTGGTGGTCAATTGATTTTTCAAGTCGACACCGTGATGCTATCAGATGGCGCCATGGCCCGCGAGTTAGTCATCCATGACCCGGATGTGGCCCCCATTTGTATCCTCATTGCCATGGTCTTGGACTTATGGTCTCGGAACACTAAAAAGCATCACGCTAAATCCCCAATCGTGACTGGCGGTTTATTGTGGAATGACTAAAATATTGCAAAAAAAGCGACTTTGGCTTAATTGTCCAAAGTCGCTTTTCCGTTTCATGAGTTACTTTTCTGTTTCATCGTTGGGTGCCATTTATCAAATCATAAGCTTTGTTGTCAATAACCGCCGTTTTACCCAACATTCAATTATTTATTATTTTTGCTATGGATTTGATAAATATCAATCACCCAACAAAAATACTATATACCATCATGAGGCAGTTTAAATAAATAATTTTAAGGTTTTATGCCAATTTGAACCAAAATTGAGATATTGTGCCAATTCAGCAAGGCTGTAGTAAAGCGAAGGCCCCTAATCTGGCACGAATTTTCACCCCAGGTTCGCTGAGATCATGGGCCAGCCACTCGCTGATCTGCCAACGCAAAGCATCTGCAAAAAAAGCTAAGTGTGCCGGTTGGATGGGTTTAAAGAAAGGGTCCTGATTAAAATATGTACATACAAAATCTAAAAAGGCCTTTTTTAAAAATAGATTCTCCTGAATTACCAAAGACAAGCGATAAATATTTAAAAATAACCGTGGTTTCGTTTCAATTTCTGTGATCACAAAGTCCATGGCAGCCTGCCAATCTTTAAATTCTTGCTGTTCCAGTTTAAGGACGCCCATCACCACACTATAACAAAGTTCATTAACACCCATGGGATATAACCGATAAAAACCACTGCGACTGACGCCAGTAACTGCTATAATATCGCATACCCGTAATTTGTCCACCGTATGTGTGGTCAAGTACTGTGCCAAGGTGTCCTCAATATAACGCTTCATAATATTAACCTGCAATGCAATCTATTCCTCCTATATTTGGTTTCATTAACATGAAATAATATAGCGTAACAGAATTTTGAGTACAAAAAAAATGACAAAATTTTAAAAAATTACACATTTTGTCATTTACTGGCGTGATTAATATTTTAATAACCTAATATCTTTGCTTCATGGCGCGGGCCATTTCACGATCTTGTTCCTTACGTTTTAAGGTTTCCCGCTTGTCATAATTCTTTTTACCTTGACCAATGCCAATCAAGACCTTCGCAAAGCCATGCTTCAAATAGACCTTTAACGGCACGATCGTGATTCCTTTATCTTGCGCAATACCAGCTAGTTTGGCAATTTCGCGCTTATGCAGTAATAACTTACGATTACGCAAAGGATCATGGTTAAACTGGTTACCCTCTTTATAGGGGCTGATATGCACATTTTCCAGCCAAACTTCACCACCACGCACCCGGGCAAAACCATCTTTTAAATTAATTTTACCGGCCCGAACTGATTTGATTTCAGTCCCGGTTAAGGCAATGCCAGCTTCGAAGGTGTCTGAAATATTATAATCGTGTCTTGCTTTAGGATTATTAGCCAGTTGATTGGCTGATTTCGGCTTATTTTTACGTTTGGCCATCAATCATACACCTCGCTTATTTTTTACGATTATTGTTTCGAGGTCCTCTTTGGGGTTTTCTTTGCGGCTTTTTAACAGCATTCTTCTTTTCTTCATCAGAAAGGACGATTTCAAAATCCAATTGCCGCTGCTTCACGTCGGCACGCATCAACTCAACCCGAATAGGTTGACCAATTTTGTACATTTTATGGGTATGTTCCCCAATTAAGGTCATACTCCGCTCGTTATAAGCATAGTAGTCATCAGCCATCGTGGATATGTGAACTAAGCCTTCGACGGTATTCTCTAAAGCCACAAACATCCCAAAACTGGTCACAGAACTGACCACGGCATTGAATTGTTCACCCACACGGTCTTCCATGTATTGGGCTTTGAGTAAATCGTCCACGTCCCGTTCGGTGTCAACAGCTTTACGCTCTTGAATCGACGTTTGTTGGGCCACGTCCGGCAAAATATCATGCCAATGACTTTGGACTTTTTCGCCGGTGCCATTACTTAAATAGCTATGAATCAAACGATGGACCATTAAATCAGGATAACGGCGAATTGGGGATGTGAAATGGGTATAATATTGCGCCCCAATCCCAAAGTGACCTAATAATTCATCTGAATAGTGAGCTTGTTTCATACTCCGTAACAACATAATATTGACCACGGATTCTTCAGGTGTATCTTTAACCTTGCTCAAGACATTTTGCAACATTAACGGTTTGACATCCTTGGCATTCCCCACGCCAGCGATCCCAAAGGCAGACACAAATTCGAAGAAGTTCTTAACCTTTTCTTCATCAGGTGTTTCATGGACCCGGTAAAGGAATGGCACGTCTTTTTTATACCAAGTTTCCGCAACTGTTTCGTTAGCGGCCAGCATAAAGGATTCGATCATTCGTTCAGAAGTGCCCCGTTCCCGTAACACGATATCGATTGGATGGGAGTTCTCGTCCACAATAATGTGGGCTTCGGCATCTTCGAAATCAATGGCACCGCGGCGATGGCGCATATCAAATAAAATATGGTGTAACTCAGCCATCAATTCTAGCATGGGTACTAAGTCGGCATATTTAGCTTCTAATTCAGGATCTTCATGATTCAAAATCTTATTCACGTTGTTATAAGTCATCCGAGCATGGGATTTAATCACACTTGGGTAAATATCAGCATGGTGGATCTTACCCCGGTCATCAATTTCCATATCACAAGACATGGCCAGCCGCTCTTCATCAGGATTCAAAGAACAAATCCCATTTGATAGCCTAAATGGGATCATTGGCACTACCCGATCAGCTAAGTACACACTGGTACCCCGATCGTAAGCTTCTTGATCCAATGGTGAGTTTTCAGTCACGTAATGGCTGACATCGGCAATATGCACCCCTAAGTGATAGTGCCCATTAGCCATTTTCCAAGCTACAACAGCATCGTCAAAGTCTTTAGAGTCATCCCCATCAATGGTAATCACTTGTTGATCTGTGATGTCCCGACGGCCTTCTTTATCTTCGGGATTCACATGATCTGGAATAGCATTGGCTTGATTCAAGGCTTCTTGCGGAAAGTCAATGTGTAACCCATGGGCGTATACTTGACTTTCAATATCTACACCGGGATCATTTTGGTTCCCGATGATTTTGACGGCGATGCCGCGCATTTGGCCAGGACGATCTTCAGATGGGTAATCGGTAATGTCAGCCAGGACAATATCGCCCATTTGGGGATGTAAACCTTTATCAGATAAAAAGACCGGAATGCCACTTAACTTCTTTTCCCGGCTTTGAATATAACCCACAAAACCAGTTTTTTGGACTTCAACATCCGAATATTGCTTAAAATCCCCCACCATGGTGGTCACTGCTCGATTAAGGATGTTAATGATTTTACCTTCAGGTCCTCTATTTTTCCAGGGGTCCCCATCTCTAACGATTTGAGCTTCAACTTCATCCCCGTTAATAGCAGTGTGTTTGGCTTCTTTAGGGATAAAGATATCTGGATCATCTGAATCGGGAATCGATACAAACCCAAATCCCCGTTCGTTGGCGTGAAAAATTCCTGAAATTGTCGCTTTTTGTTCTGTCAATTTAAATTTACCCTTATTACTAATTTGAATGCGACCAGCCCCTTCTAATTCGGCGATGGCCTTCACAACCCGTTTAAATGCACTAGCGCCCTTAAGTTCTAATTGATCGTTAACCTCTTGAACGGTAAATTTACGATCGGGATGATTTTGAAAAACTGTTAAAACTTCGGTTTGTAATCGTTCTGCCTGAGTCAAACTGACACCTCTTTACTTGTTTTTTGAATAAAGTTTAATACATCTGTTTGTAATTGTTTGTGGGCGGGACCAACCGTTAATACATGACTCGCCCCTTCATACCAGTGAAAATCTACTGGTGCTTGTACCAAAGCTTGCCGTAAATCGTAAGCCCCTGAAGCACTAATCATTTCATCAGCCCCACTTTGAGCAATGAAAAATGGTTTTTTAATTTGACTTAAATCCGCCGTAAACGCTCCGGCAAACTGGTGGATTTCATCCAACTGCTTGGGTAGTAAAACTTTAATTTGAGCCATTTTAGCGGCCACTTGGGTCGACGTTAAATCTGTATACTTATAAACCTGCTGGGCATATTTCAAAAAATTGGGATAAACGTTGTTCTCTGCTTGGGGGATCACCGGTGAACTGAAAACACCTCCGGCTACCACAGAATCTAACGTTAAAATCGCCTTGGTGGCAAAAATCCCCCCCATGGATAAGCCAAATACATACAGGGGCTGTTTATGTTTGGCAGCAATATAGCGCACAGCCGCTAATGTGTCGGTCCACCATTGGTTAGGACCGCCCTGCGTTAAGATATCCAAAGGATCAAAGGTAGCATGCCCACTGAATTGTGGGATATATACGCTATCGCCATGTCGTTCTAAAAAACGGCCCAACATATGGTGATCAGCAGATGTGCCGCTATAAGCATGGAGTAAGACCACGCCGATTGGACCAGCATCAAAATATAACGGTTTTGGCATTTTGTACTGCAAACATCTAACCTCCATTAGAACCCATATCCATAAAAAGCCGGCAACGAAATACTTTTCGTTCCGGCCTAATCTAAAATCACGTTATTTGTGGGAAGATAAGTATACTAAGATAAGTGAAAATACAAAGAATAAAATACCTAGCACCCATGTAACTTTGACCATAAATGCTTCAAAGCCACGCTTTTTAGTAGATCCAGTTTGCAATTCATTACCGCCACCAGATAAGGCACTGAGGGCATCTTGTTGCTTAGTCGGTTGTAACATGACAGCAATCACGATCAAAATGCAGTCAATAATCAGTAATGTTTGAATAACGTTATACAAGATAAAACCTCCAAATCGCTCCGTTAAAAAATCTCACTATAGAATAGTAGCATAAATTAAGTATCATTGCTAGTTGTATCCCTGGCAATCTTTTCGTAAAGTCGGCCCAGCCGAGTAGTTATCAGTGCTTTATAATGCCCAACTTGTCCATTTGGTACCAATAAAATTAAAATATCACCGGGCCGAATGATGGTATTGCCATGGGGGATCACCCGACGCTCACCTCTTTGAATACTGATCAACAAGCTCTCTGACGGCCAATCCAAGCTGTGGACTTGAAAAGCACTGGCCCCAGGAATCTCTAAAACTGGCACCTGAATTTCATCTAGGTGGCCATTGCCCACCAATTGAGCTACCCGTAGGCGATCCTTTAACGCAGTATAAATTGGTTGTCCATTTAACATATCATTGCTCACATAGGCAATTAAACATAAAAAGGCTAAAGGCATTAAGTGTTGTAAAGATCCCACCATCTCCGTGATCAATAATACGGCGGTAAAGGGTGCTTTCCCAATGGCGGCAAAATAACCGGCCATGGCAAAAATTACTAAATTATACCAATAAACCGGTGCCAATAATCCTAAATGCACCATCACGGCCCCGTAAGTGGCCCCAATAATTGCCCCCAAGGATAAGATAGGTAAGAAAATGCCCCCAGGTAACCCCGAACCATAAGATAGCATCGAGAAAATAAACCGCACGATAAATAATAAGACCAAGATACGAATTGAGAATTGTGGCGTGTTAAAACTCAAAACGATGCCATTACCCCCGCCTAACCATTCTGGGTGCCATAATCCCAACGGAATCACCGTCAACAGCGGAATAAGTCCATGAAACGATCGGGGTAATTTTTTGAAGTAGCGGAAAAATTTTCCCTGGTTTAACAAACAAACTTGATAAAAACGGCCCAAAAGACCTAAAACTATCCCTAAAACAGCTAATTGCCAGTACTGACTGATCGGTAGGGATGCTTGATAATTCAAATGCAAAACTGGCTGTAAGCCAAAGACATATAACGCAACAAAATTAGCCGCCACAGCACTGGTTAAAGACGTGATCCAAACGGGATAAGAAAAGGTATGATAAATTTCTTCCAGCACAAACATTGTCCCCGCCATGGGGGCATTAAAAGCTGCCGATAGTCCACCGGCAGCCCCAGCAGCAATCATGATCCGCCGGTCTGCCCCTTTAGCGCCATAAGCCTGGGCCAGCCCCTGACCAGCCGCAGCCCCCAATTGAATCGAAGGCCCTTCGCGACCCAAACCAAGACCGGGGCCAATGGCCAAAACGCCCCCCACAAACTTACGCCAAAGGACCGCCCACCAATTATAGGCCAGTTCATCTTCTAACTGGGCCTCAACTTGGGGAATCCCCGAGCCAGATATTGCTGGCTGTTGCCGCAATAATACCCCGACAATCACCCCAATAATAATAAGCCCAACGGCAATGGGTATTAATAGAAGAAACTGGCCTTGTTTAACGATTTGAAACAAAGCCTGGACAAAGGTGACTGCCTGCCCAATCAAATAGCGGAAGGCCGCTGTGACCACCCCTGCCGCTAAGCCAATCAAACAACCGCGCCAAATATAAGTTAGTTTTTCAAAATTAAAATATGTTTTCATAACCTTCAACGTTTTGCCCTCAATTTACTTACTTTCCAACTTTATTATACAACATGAATAGTAGTTAATGACGCTTGCTTTTCCAGTGGGCTCTGATAAGCTTAATTAGGAAAGTTTTTGAAATTCAACAACAAGGACATTACTATGAAAAAATTAACAGAACATCAATTTCTCAGAACACTCCCCCAGCGCATGACTTTTGGGTTCATCTTGATCATTACCATTGGCACCATTTTATTAAGTCTACCCATTGCCACGCATACGGGCAAAACCAATTTTATTGATGTCCTCTTTACAGCGACTTCAGCCACCTGCATCACCGGTTTGACGGTGGCAAATACCGCCACCCACTGGACATTGTTTGGCCAGTTGATCATTTTAACCATGAGTGAAATTGGTGCTTTAGGCTATATGACCTTTGCGGTATTGTTGTTTAACATTATCCGCCGAAATTTAGATTTATCCACCCAACTCATGGTCAAAGAATCCTTAAACCTAGAGAATCTCACAGATACGAAAAGTGTCATGCAATATGTGATAGCCTTATCGGGCATGGTTCAATTAGTGGGGGCTGCGCTATTAGCAGTGGACTTTATTCCAAAATTTGGTTGGCACCATGGTCTTTATGCAGCTATCTTCCATGCGGTCATGTCTTTTTGTAACGCTGGTTTTGATATCTTTGGCAATAGTTTAGCGGGCTTTCGCGATGATCCTTATGTGTTAACAATTACCATGCTGTTAATTATTGCTGGGGGCTTAGGTTTCTTAGTTTGGCGGGATATTTTACTGTATCCTAAGCGCAAACGTCTCAGTTTAAACTCTAAACTAACCTTAGTCACCACTTTTAGTTTGTTTGTGGTTGGCTTTTTGTTGCTATTATTGACGGAACGCAATCTTCAAGCTTTAAGCCAAGTCACTTCCTGGGGCAATCGCCTCATGAATACCTTATTCTTAAGCGTCACCCCCCGGACTGCGGGTCTGACCACGATCTCTACATCATCTTTACAAGCTGGTAGTATTTTCTTGATCATGTTACTGATGTTTGTGGGTGGCACCCCAGGATCAACTGCCGGCGGGATCAAGACCACTACTTTTGGATTGCTAGTTTTACAGAGTATCGCGCAACTGCGGGGCAAAAAAGATGTGGAATTTGCCCATCGGCGTTTTAGTCAAAACAATATCAACCGGGCTTTGCTACTGGTCTTCTTAGCCAGTGCCATCATCGCCATTGCCACTTTGGTATTGACCCAAACCGAATCGATCCCGAAGAATTCGGGGATGGAATACATTTTGTTTGAAGTATTATCTGCCTTTGGGACCGTTGGGTTAAGTCTAGGTCTAACGGCGCATCTATCAGTCCTAGGCAAAATCATTATTATGTTATTAATGTTCGTTGGCCGAGTAGGTATCTTCACCTCGATGTATGCCCTACTTAATCGACAAACAAAATTAAATTCAATTCGTTATCCTAAAGAAAATGTCTTAATTGGTTAACTTATTCAAACACCACTTGCAAGGAGAAAGTATTTATGAAAAAAAGTTTTGCTGTATTAGGCCTGGGTCGCTTTGGGGAAAGCGTGGTCCGGACCCTGTATGAAACCCATCAAGATGTTTTAGCTGTGGACGTTAGCGAAGAACGGGTCAACGCCCTTATGGACGTGGCCACCCAATCGATGATTGCTGACACGCAAGAAGAAGAGGTGCTGCGAGGCTTAAATATTGATACCTTTGATTACGTCATCATTGGGATTGGCAATAATATGGAAGCTAGCATTATGACCACGTTACTCGTTAAAGAACTTGGAGCTAAAAATGTCATTGCTAAAGCTGAGACCCAAGCCCATGGGCGCGTTTTAAAGCGTGTGGGTGCTGATCGGGTGGTCTTCCCGGAACGGGATATGGGCCAAAGTATCGTGCGAAAATTATTATCCAAACATATTTTAAGTTTCATTGATTTAGATGCGAAGTATACCCTGGCTGAAATCGCTATTTCTGATCCTAAATTTGCTAATAAAAGCCTGGAGGAATTAGATTTAAGAAAGCGTTTTGACCTGAACGTGATCGCCATCCATCATAAAGACAAGGCCAACATCTCCCCCAAACCCACCGATATGATTTATCTTGAAGATATTTTAACGGTGGTGGGGCCGGTTCAAAGTGTCGAATCCTTAGATGACACGTTACAAAATACACAATAATCAAGGCATTAGGCGTTTCCCTAATTTTTGGGAAGCGCTCTTTTTTTAAACTTTTTTAGTGTTATATTATTCGGTACAGGTACAAAATACTTAAATGGAAGTGTTAACGATGTTAAAAGAAGTTCATATGCCGAAATTAAGCCCGAAATCCGATGAATACTTTTTCGGTTCTTGGCTCAAAGAACCTGGTGATACCGTTAAAACTGGTGACATTTTGTTTGAAGTCGAAACCGACAAGGTCATTAGCGAAGTACAAAGTCAAGAAGACGGTGTCTTAAAAGAACAAAAAGTTGCTGAAGGCGATTCAACTAAAGTCGGCGACCTGGTTGCAACAATCGAAGTTAACTAAGGAGAAGAGGACATAGATATGGCTGACACAAAGACAAAACCACAATGGCTCAAAGTAACCTACGATCAAACTAAAGTTGATCGCATGAATCACTTATTGGACGGTTTACAATTGAATACAGTTTGTGCTGAGGCCAATTGCCCTAATTTGGGAGATTGCTTTGGCAGCGGCACGGCTTCTTTTATGATTATGGGTCCAAACTGTACTCGGGCTTGCCGCTTTTGTGATGTCCCCCATGGTAAAACCGCGCCAATTGACCTATTAGAACCTTTGCGAGTTGCCCAAGCCACCCAGAAATTGGGCTTGAAACACGTGGTCGTTACCAGTGTGGATCGTGATGATTTACCAGACCTGGGTGCCACCCAATTTGTAAACGTCATCAAGGAAATTCGCAGGTTAAACCCAAACACTTCAATTGAAGTCTTGACACCAGACTTTCAAGGTCGGACTGAATTATTAGATCAAGTCATTGCGGCCAAACCTGATGTGTTTAACCATAATATGGAAACTGTCCGTAGTTTAACACCTAAAGTCCGCAGTCGGGCAACTTATGACACCTCTTTAAAGGTGTTGCAATATGTGAAAGCCCATGCCCCTAAGACAACATTTGTTAAAACCGGGATTATGTTAGGCTTAGGTGAAACGGACCCTGAAGTTTATCAATTGATGGATGACTTAAGAGCAATCGATGTGGACTTCTTAACAATCGGTCAGTATGTCCAACCTTCAAAAAAGCACTATCAACTACGGGAATGGGTCCCAATGGCGCGTTATCAAGCATATTATCAGGTGGCCATGGCTAAGGGCTTTAAATTTGTTGCCAGCTCACCATTGGTTCGTAGCTCCTATAAAGCCAAAGAAGAACTGGAAGCAGTTGACGGTAAATGATTTATATTCCGGTCGACACCCTCGATATTTATCATAACTTTGCTTTGGAATACTATTTAGCTTCTGAAAAGCGTTTCTCTGAACCCGTGTTTTTGCTCTGGTCCACTACCCCTACTGTCATGTTGGGAAAATACCAAGACGCTTTAGCAGAACTGAATTTAGAATATATTCGCCAGCATCATATCAATGTGGTCCGCCGCTATTCCGGTGGCGGGACCATTTACACGGATGAAGGCGGCTATCAATTTACCTTCATCCAGCCAGATACCCAGCAAATGATCGATTTTAAAGCCTACATTAACACAATCGCCACAGCTTTAAATCAAATGCAGATTCCAGCGATTGCTACCAGCCGCAATGACTTAACCGTCAATGACCGCAAGATTTCCGGTAGCGCCCAATATAAGCATAACGGCTTCACTGTCCATCACGGTAGTTTGTTATTTAATACAAACTTAGAGCAAATGTATGATGCCTTGCATGTGGACAATCTAAAACTACGTTCCAAACATATTGCGTCTATCTTAGAGCGCACCATTAACATTCAAACCATTCGCCCAGACCTCACCAATCAAGATTTTGCGGCTGACCTGCAACAACATGTCTTAGCAACTGTGACCAATCTGCGGACATATCAATTGACGCCAACAGACTTGGCCCGAATCAAGGTTATCGCAAAAGATAAATTTCAAAACTCGCAATTTATTTACGGCCACACCCCCACCACTGAGCTTTCAAAAAAACATTATTTTAAAGGCGGTGGCTTGGTAAAATTTGACCTTACGGTGAAACACGGTATCTTGACGGAGTTACATTTATCTGGTGATTTCTTCAGCAGTATTGATCAATATTTACTGGCAAAGAGTTTGCTAGGTCGCCCCTTCCGGCCAGATCAAGTTCGACCTATCTTAATACAGCAATTGCAACAACAGCCTATTTTAGGCATTAGCGCTGATGATTTATTAGCGCTGTTGTTTTCATAATAATCTATACAAAAACCCGTCTAAACCATTTTTACCTGGTTTAAACGGGTTTTTGTATAGATTGCCCTAGAAAAGTTTGACAGTTGTTACAAACTCATCTTGGCAGAACAATTATTTACCTAAGTTATAGAAGCTGTGGATACCCTTGTATTCAGCAGCGCCTTCTAATTGTTCTTCAATTCTCATTAATTGGTTATACTTAGCAATCCGATCAGTCCGGCTCATAGAACCAGTCTTGATTTGGCCAGCGTTAGTTGCAACAACCAAATCAGCAATCGTTGTATCTTCAGTTTCGCCAGAACGGTGAGAGACAATTGCAGTGTAGCCAGCTTCTTTAGCCATTTCGATGGCTTCAAAAGTTTCAGTCAATGTCCCAATTTGGTTAACCTTGATTAAGATAGCATTGGCAACGCCCATGTCGATACCTTTCTTCAAGTATTCAGTGTTAGTTACGAATAAATCGTCACCAACGATTTGTACTTTTTTACCTAATTGCGCAGTCAAAGCTTTCCAGTCGTCCCATTCGTTTTCATCCAAAGGATCTTCGATAGAAACGATTGGATATTTAGCAACTAAGCCTTCCAATAGGTCAGTGAATTCAGCGGCAGTATAGTTCTTGCCATCACCCTTTAATTCATAGTTATGTGTGTCTGTGTTATAGAATTCAGAAGAAGCACAGTCAAAGGCAATTGAGATATCGTCGCCAGGTTTGTAGCCGGCCCGGGTAATAGCTTCAACTAAGATTTCAAATGGTTCTTCGTTGTTCTTCAAGTCAGGTGCGAAACCACCTTCGTCACCAACGGCAGTAGAGTAACCTTTTTCTTTCAACAATGCTTGTAAAGCATGGAAAGTTTCAGAACCCATCCGGATAGCTTCATGAACTGATTTTGCGCCAACAGGCATGATCATGAATTCTTGGAAGTCAACGTTGTTGTTAGCATGAGCACCACCATTGATAACGTTCATCATTGGTGTTGGTAATACGTGGGCATTAGGGCCGCCTAAGTATTCATACAAAGGTAAGCCTAATTCGTCAGCAGCAGCACGAGCAGCAGCTAAGGAAACACCTAAGATAGCGTTAGCACCTAATTTACCTTTGTTAGGTGTGCCATCTAAAGCGATCATAGCTTGGTCTAAAGCACGTTGATCTGTTGCATCCATACCGATAACTTCTTTAGAGATAACATCATTAACGTTAGCAACGGCTTTTAAAACACCTTTGCCGCCAAAACGATTCTTGTCGCCATCACGTAATTCAACGGCTTCATGTTCACCAGTAGAAGCACCAGAAGGGACAATGGCACGACCAAAGCCACCTAATTCAGTATAGACTTCAACTTCAACAGTAGGGTTGCCACGAGAATCCAAGACTTCGCGACCTAATACATCAGTAATTACAGACATAAATATAACGCTCCTTTAGTTTTTTATTTAATAGCAACGACATTAATCATAACAATAACCAAACAAGTGATTAATCGTTATAATGTACTAATTCTAAGAATGAGTCAGCTTTCAAGCTGGCACCGCCGACTAAGCCGCCGTCGATATCAGGTTGTGCCATTAATTCTTTGACGTTAGCAGGCTTCATAGAACCACCATATTGAATGCGCAAAGCATCAGAAGTACCTTGATCATACAATTTAGCAACTGTAGCCCGGATATGGGCACAAACGGCTTGCGCTTGTTCAGCAGAAGCAGTTTTGCCAGTACCGATAGCCCAGATTGGTTCATAGGCAATCACTGTATTTTTAACTTGTTCAGCGGTTAAGCCAGTTAAAGCACCTTCAACTTGTGTTGCCACGAAGTCTTCAGTTTGGCCTGCTTCACGTTGTTCCAAAGTTTCACCAACACAGATAATTGGCAAAAGATCATTGCGGAACAAAGCCTTAGCTTTGGCATTGACTTCAGCATCAGTTTCGTGTTGATATTGACGTCTTTCAGAATGGCCTAAAATAACATATTTTGTGCCGATTTCTTTTAAAACTTTAGGACTGTTTTGACCAGTGTATGCACCAGCGTCAAATTCTGAAGCATCTTGGGCAGCAGGTGCTAAGGCAGAGCCTTTAGCAGCATCGATCAATGTAGTTAAATCCAATGCTGGCGCTGCAATGACAGCTTCAACAGTGTCGGATAATTGACCTTTAACGCCCTCGACAAATTCCCGAGTTTCAGTGGGGTTCATGTTCATTTTCCAGTTACCAGCGATAATTGGTTTACGCAAAGAAATAACTTCCCTTCAAGAATAGATTATTTGTCAGAAATTGAAGCAATACCAGGTAATTCCTTACCTTCAAGGTATTCAAGTGAAGCACCGCCACCTGTAGAGATATGGGTGATTTGGTCTGCAATACCTAATTGTTGCGCAGCGGCCGCAGAATCCCCACCACCAATAATAGTTGTGGCACCTTCTAATTTGCCTAAGTCCTTACCAATTTCTAAAGTACCCTTAGCAAAGTTGCTCATTTCAAATGCGCCCATAGGACCGTTCCAAACAACAGTCTTGGCACCTTTTAATTTATCTTCAAATAAAGCAATTGTCTTAGGACCGATATCTAAGCCCATTTCGCCATCAGGAATATCTTGGCCAACGATTTCGTGCTTGGCATCATTAGAAAATTCTGCTGCAGCAACGTTATCAACTGGTAAGATCAGCTTGTCGCCGGCTTTAGCTAGTAATTCTTTAGCTAAATCAACCTTGTCAGCTTCGAATAATGATTTACCAATCTTGTGGCCTTGAGCGGCTAAGAATGTGTAAGCCATGCCACCACCGATTAAGATGTAATCAGACTTTGGAATTAAGTTGTCAATGACACCAATCTTATCAGAAACCTTGGCACCACCTAAGATGGTTACGAAAGGATGAACTGGATTGTCTACGGCATTGCCTAAGAACTTGATTTCTTTTTCCATTAGGAAACCAGCTGCAGCAGGTTTGCCAGCAGCTTTCATAGCAGTTGAAATACCAACGTTAGAAGCATGGGAACGGTGCGCAGTCCCAAAGGCATCGTTAATGTAAACATCGCCTAAAGAAGCCCAATATTGACCTAACTTAGGATCGTTTTTACTTTCACGTTTGCCAAAGTCATTATCGATATCTTGGAAACGCGTATTTTCCATTAAGATAACTTGGCCATCGCTCATGTTATTGATGGCATCTTCTAATTCTTTGCCTTCATTAACTGGTACGAATTCAACTGGTTTGCTCAATAATTCAGAAAGACGTTCAGCAACTGGCCGTAATGATAATTCCTTCTTATCAGCATCACTCTTGACCCGACCTAAGTGAGACAAAAGAATTGCTTTGCCGCCATGTTCGATGACGTATTTGATAGTTGGTAATGCGGCAACGATACGGTTGTCATTGCCAATCACACCATTTTTAATAGGGACATTGAAGTCGACACGGATTAAAACTTTTTTGTCTTTAACATCAACATCTTGAACTGTAAGTTTAGCCAAAATAATAACCTCCTGAGTTATAAATAACCCTTTTGAAATACCATATAAGTATGCGGGAGTGTGTCCCTAAGCGCCAATAGTCTGAAGGTTAAACCCAACAAAACAAATTGGTGATCAAGCAATTGTGCTGTTTAGTTAGCCCTAGACTCACCTAGTGAAATAACACACTCACGGCTTTTACCAAAAAAAGCGGAAGGAGTAACCTCCCTCCGCCTCATTGTTAACAGTTATAAACTATTAAAATTTAACTGATCCTCTAAAAATTAAAGAGTAGCAAATTTCAATAAAGTACGAACCATTTGGCAAGTGAAACCATATTCGTTATCGTACCAAGCAACTGTCTTAACTAATTGTTTGTCGCCAGCAGTTGTAACTTCTGTTTGTGTTGGGTCAAAGATTGAACCAAAAGTAGTACCGATAACATCAGAAGAAACAATTTCATCGTCGTTGTAGCCAAAGCTTTCGTTGTTTTCAGTGTGTTTCTTAAGTGCTTCGTTAACTTGGTCAGCAGTTACTTCTTTGTCAAGAATAGTTACTAATTCAGTTAATGAACCATCAACAACAGATACACGTTGAGCGTGACCTTGTAATTTACCATTTAAGTTAGGGATAACAAGACCAATAGCCTTAGCAGCACCAGTACTATGTGGAATAGTATTAGCAGCAGCAGAACGAGCAGCACGTAAGTTACCACCACGTACAGGACCATCTAACAACATTTGTGTAGAAGTGTATGCATGGACAGTAGTCATAGTACCAACTTGAACACCGAATTCTTTGTCCAAGAAGTATGCCATTGGAGCCAAGCAGTTAGTAGTACAAGAACCAGCAGATACGATCAAGTCGTCAGCAGTTAAAACGTCATCATTAACGTTGTAAACAACAGTCTTCAAGTCGCTACCAGCAGGTGCAGAGATTAATACACGTTTAGCGCCAGCATCCAAGTGAGCTTGGGACTTAGCTTTAGAAGTGTAAAAACCAGTACATTCAAGAACGAAATCAACGCCATCATTTTTAACCCAAGGAATATTTTGTGCTTGTGGTTCAGCATAAACACGATATTTCTTGCCATCAACGATGATGGAATCGTCAGTAGCACTTACTTCGCCATCAAAAGTACCGTGAGTAGAATCATATTTTAACAAATGAGCTAACATTGCAGGACTAGTTAAATCATTAATAGCTACTACTTCGATATCATTAGCGCTCTTACCTAATTCGTGGATACGACGGAATGCTAAACGACCGATACGTCCAAAACCATTAATACCAATTTTTACAGTCATACAAAAATTTCCTCCTTTAGGAAATAAAAAAATTTTATTTTAAAGGGTTACCCCTTTTAAAATCTGTTTTGCAGCACCTTCGTCAGTAATTAACCATGTCTGACTAGGTGCGTTTTTCATGTATGCTTGAATCGCAGTGGCTTTAGAGTGCCCACCAGCAATTGCAAACACGTATGGAATGTGGTCAAGATCCCGAATCTGCAGTCCGATCCGCGGTATCTTGTAAACAACTTCGCCTGCTTCATTAAAGAAGTAACCGAAAGCTTCAGCAACAGCCTGTTCTGATTTGATCATGTCGATGACTTCAGCAGACATACCTCGTCTTTGAGCCATCAACGTGGCTTCACCAATACTATGCAGTACGGTGTTGCACTTGCCAATTAATTGCAATACCTCTTGAACAGAGGGCTCTTGCAGCAACGTCTTATAAGTTTCTTTACTGACGTGCTCTGGGACATATAACATACGATGACTGCCACCAGTATGTTTAGCCATTGTTGCTGAAACGGTGTTGGCTTGAATATCGACGGCTTCACCAATGCCCCCTCTTGCGGGAACAAAAGTTAGCTGTCGGCCAACGGACAACTTAGGGGTTAATTTCTTAGCCACCTGAGCCATTGTGGTGCCACCCATGACGGCAATAATGTTCTCACCATCGGGGAGTAACAATCTTAAAGTTTCATTAACCAAGCGACCAATGTCTTTTAAGACACGTGGTTGGTCATCACTGTCACCAGCGACAATCAAAACATGATCAATGCCTAAAAGCTCGATCAATTGCTGTTCCTGTTGATGAACATCTAAGATCTGTCCCATGAAGTTTTCAAGACCACTTAATGTCTCCTGGCCAGAATCTGTTAAAATCATACCAGACTTAGAGGTGTCAATTAAGCCTTGTGCTCTGAGAAAATCAGTTTCAGTTCTTAAAGCACGCTCACCCATGTCCAGCTTGATTGCCAGGACACGCCGACCAACAGGTTGCATCCAACCGATATGTTGCAAGATATAATATCTACGGCGAATGACTTCCAAAAAGTCTGGTGCGATGGTTTCAATCCAAGCTAATTCTTCATGCATCCTAGCAACGTCCTCTCGTGGGACGGCAAACGACCATATGTGTCATTTTAAGACCCATATTTTATAAAAATAAAAGGGAACGAAATACTCAAAATTTCCTTTTCCCAATCAACATCATTAGTATAACAGTACATTTTATCTTTTGCAAGGACTAAGCCCTGAAAAGAAAGAAGTTATGTAAACCCTTGATATGTCAAGGATTAGGTCTTGAAACTGCCACCCATACTAGGAACGTGCGACCCATATTTACAGAAATTATTTTCGAGGTGGTTTTTAAAGCGCCAAAGCGGTCAGTAATGATCCCGGTGGGTGCCTTGCCCAGCATCGAAATGAGGGCAAGTGGGTCATTTATGGTCCAAAGATAGACTTTTTTATGAATTTTTTGTAACTGCTTTGTCACCCTTAAATTGTACTGACTCCCCTCGATGGAATAAAAATCTGCCGAGCTTTTAGGGATACCCCAATAGGTGAATGGAACAATATAGCCCACTGGTAATTTGGGTTGGTTTGTTTTGAACCAAGTCACGATTTTCGGATCGGTTGAATGTAATGCCCCGCCTGACTGCAGTAGCTGTTGCCCATAGCGTTGGTTAAAATTTTGGGCAACTTGGTCACTGTTTTGGCTGGGTACCGTCTTGATTTCCACTAACAATTTTTGGTGGATTTGTTTGGCAGCAGCTAAATACGCCATAAAACTGCTTAAGGGGGCTGTGTACCCTTGTTCCGAAATGTGCAGTTGCTCTAACTGAGCTAGCGTATACGCTTCGACGTGTGCATTTTTACCCGTCAAGGGCCGTAACGAATGGTCATGGATCACGACAAATTGCTGATCTTTCGTCATGCGGACATCCATTTCCACAAAGTCCGGTTTTGCTTTAGCCGTTTTTTGAAGAACGTTAATGGAATTTTGCACGCCGTTGGTCCCATTTAGACCCTTGTGGGCGATCCATGTCACGGGACCAGTGGTCAGTGCTGGGCTACTGGGTATAATGCTGAGGCAACCCAATAATACGACTGTCAAAATTGGCATCAGTAACCGGCCGCCTAGCGGTTTAATTTGGTGCTCTCTTGGCGTGACGATCACCAAGCGTTGGAGCCACCAAATACCTAGACCAATCCGCAATACTTGCAGCAATAACCGTGACAGAGTCATGGCAATACTGCTGTAGGCACCAAGCAGCGTCATTCCTAAACTGATTCCAAGTGTCACCAGTAAATACAGCAGGATCATCTTCGCGGTTTGCTTGAACACATACCCGCGATAACTTCCATGGAGCTGATCGACCATAATGCGGCCTAATTGCCCCAATGCCCAGTAGCTTATGATAAGGTACACCAAAATACAGGTCACCGCCACCAAACGATCCGTTGAGCGGCCTTGATATAAGTAGAGATAAACTTCATTTAAGCGGAAGGTAAAGAAGTAATCCTGCCCATAAACAAAGCTTGAGATTGGCAGACACAACACCCACAAACCAGCTGCCAACCAAAACTGTTTAAAAAACTCGTGCTTGTGGGTCCACAAACTCACCCACCATTGTTTTATTGTGCCAGGCGTAGTGTCCTGGCGCTTAAAATAAGCAACACTTGCAATCAATAAGGCTAATTGTCCCACTAAAAGGCCCAGCCAAACTAGGGTCAAACTATAAAATAAAAGCCCCGGCCAAAAATGACGTTGCATTAAATCCAGGGGTCGTGTAAAATCAGCAAGGGCGAATTGGTATTGGTTGATCAATCGTTGAGCGCCCGTGAGATAAATTGTCTTTAGTGGCCAGCGATAAATGGTGTTGATCAATAGCACACTGCAAATCAGGCCCCAATTGATTGTTTTATGCATGTTTTTGCAACTTTTTATCATTTTTTACGCTCCAACGTAAATTTTTACTTGAAATATGTTACATCTAATGATATTATTTTAAAAGTAATGCGCCGCTAGTGTAATGGATCGCACGTAAGATTCCGGTTCTTAAAATGGCGGTTCGACTCCGCCGTGGCGCACTTGTAGTTTACATGAGTTCACAATAGTTGGCAAATCAGCTGGTATATAGGGCTTTTTACGTTTTATTTTTTCCGAAACTTAAAAATACTGGTTTGGCTGATAGTTGAAGCGTGAATATTGATAAAAAAGCAGGCAGAATATTCTGCCTGTTTTTTTCATCAATATTGGCCTCCAAAATGTGCTTAACTACGAGTAACTCAATTCGCAGTTATCCCCCTTCTACCTTGCCTTCTAAGGATATGTGTGATCAATATGAGTAAATATGCTAAGCAGCCAAAAAAACATATAAAACTGAGACTATTCATTTTGTTAGCATGTCTCATCAGCATCGTCTTAGTTTCTTGGAATATGTATCAACAACATAATTATCTGATCAAGACTGAGTCAACAACATTTTCAGGTGAAAACGTTGAAAATACACGCTTGATCAAAGCTTATCAACGTATTCTAAAAAATTCAAATTCACAAGCTGCGGTTCAGGTTGCTGTTTATTCTAAACAAACCAATAAGTTTTATAATTTTTCAAATCAAAAACAACCAACCTTCTACACCGCCAGTATTGTAAAAATTTCAATTTTAACCCAATTGCTGCACAACCACCAGGAAAATAAAACTGATCTGAGTTCAGAAGAACGTTCCCTTGCTAAGGCTAGCATTGAAAAAAGTAGCAATAAAGCCAGTACAGATTTATACGTTTACAACCTGGGCGGTGCTCAAGAACTTGACAATTTATTCAATAATTTGAACATGAATAATTCAGCCGCAAGTGATATCGGCTGGACCGTAACGACGACTACGGCGGAGGACCAAGTTAAATTATTGAATAATATTTTTTATCCATCTGAATATTTATCTACCCATTCCCAGAATTACATTAAAAATCTAATGGAAAACGTTGCGCGCAGCCAACAATGGGGCATTTCTGCCGGTGGCACACCCTTCCAAAATAAAAATGGCTGGGAGCAAAAAGATGATGGTACTTGGGTCATTAATAGTATGGGACATATTGGCACTGGGAATAAGAGTATTACCATCGCAGTTTTAACGGCACAAAATAAAACAAAAAACGATGGTATCAGGCTAGTTGAGTCGTTGGCAAAAGCAGCTAGCAAGGAACTAAAATAGTAAGGTATGCAATATTGCTCTGCCTATAATTTATGGCTAATCTCAAACGCATATTTTTTCAAGTTTATAATAAATTAAGCGAATAAAACCCTTGATGTTCTTGACTTTAGGTAGAAAATTATAAGCATGTCTTTCATAAAATATCATGATCAAAAATCTAAAAATCATGATTACTGCATTAGTGATTTCTTTTATTGCCCTTGTCCTTACAATTTTTAACTTAGTGAGATGATTAAATGAATGCCTATCAAGCCTATTTAGACAAAAACAATCTAACTCGTTATGCCATCGCTAAGGCCAGCGGCCTGGCTAATTCTACGCTGCAACGGGCCGCACAAGCAAAAGCTATTGACACCATCAGTATCAAAATTTTAAAGGCTACTGCCCTTGCCCTGAACAAAAAACCGGGTACGGTCCTAGAGGAAATCCTTGAATTGGAAAAATCTGAACACATTTGACGTTACCACCTCAACACAACTAAATCTTTGAAAGTTCACTATCTCGGCACTTAGCAGTATCTATAAGACTTAGAATTAAATAAACGAGCCGCTACCCCACTGATAGGGTCCCTGTCAAGTGCACCGATGAAAAACAAAAATCTCAGAAATTCTA
>NZ_AZGA01000085.1 GCF_001436375.1 Agrilactobacillus composti DSM 18527 = JCM 14202
GTCGAGTGGAGAAATCCACAAAGGGCACGCCGCAAGGCGGACCTATCTCACCATTACTGGCAAATGTCTACCTCAATGAGCTGGATAAACTGCTCACGGCCAGAGGCCACCAGTTTGTGCGCTATGCGGATGACTGTAATATTTATGTCAAAAGTAAGCGCGCAGGATATCGGGTCTTGGCCAATGTGACCAAGTTTCTGGAACAAGACTTGAAGTTAACTGTCAATCAAAAGAAAACTCAAGTTGGGTCACCATTGAGACTGAAATTCCTAGGATTCACCTTAGGGGTAAGCAAAGGCG
>NZ_AZGA01000086.1 GCF_001436375.1 Agrilactobacillus composti DSM 18527 = JCM 14202
TCGAAATATGACTTTAAATCTAGGTCAATCACATAATGATAACCTTGGTCATACAGTGCTGTGACCCGTTTGATGGCATCATGAGCGCTTCGATTCGGCCGAAAGCCAAAACTGTTATCCGAGAATATCCTTTCAAACCTTGGCGACATCACTTGAGCGACAGCTTGCTGAACAAGTCGATCGACCACAGTTGGGATTCCAAGCTTACGCTTTGACCCATCTGGTTTTGGTATTTCAACTCGTTTGACTGGCAATGGCTTATAACTGCCATCACGCAGTGAGGCTATCAATTCGTCGCGATGTTCCTTCAAATAGGGTAATAGCTTGTCGACGGTCAGGCCGTCGATACCGGCTGCACCTTTGTTGCTGACTACTTGCTTGTAGGCAAGATTCAGATTATTTCGGGATAGAACTAAATCTTGAAATGAAACGCCATTCTCGACTTTACCTTCACCAGAAGTCGTACTATGCGCCCCGAGTTGCCTTTGGTCTTCCAGACCTATCTTCCCTCGGCGGTCAGCTTTGATTTCTGTTTTCTGCAATTTTCGCACGACTTCCACCTCCAA
>NZ_AZGA01000087.1:0-82230 GCF_001436375.1 Agrilactobacillus composti DSM 18527 = JCM 14202
GCGTAACTCAAGGAGTTACGTCTTTTATTTTATTATGAGTGAATAATTCAGGTTTAGCTAATAATGTATCGACCGTCTCATTCATTGGCATCCTCCAAAATAAAACCAAACATCCCTTTTTCCAACTTATACTGGTGGGGTAGCTCAGGGTCGGTAATAATAACCGCATCGGTTTGACTATCACCCACTAATCGCTGCACAAACTTATCAAAATCAACGGCATTCTCAATATCATCGTTTCTGATGATATACCCATTTTGAATCTTGATGAGCAGTGAAAATACCTTATAGTCGATCACCACTTTGCAATCTTCAATTTCAGAATTAGCATTAGTGATTTGGGCAAAAATCACAATATTGGCCTTATCTCGCTGAATCGGTTGCTTGTCTCTTAACCTAAATGACACTTTAATGGCTAGATTATGATGCGTCCTACTTTTCAGCATATAGCCATTTTTAGTTTTACCATTCCAATTTAGAATCCCTTGTTGAAAGGCAGTTTGCAGTTCCTTCGTAAAACGGCCCTGCTCTGCTTGCCCCAGCGCTTGAATAAAATCAGTATACGCGGGCGTTGCAAAGGCTGGATTTTCATCGTCCAGTAGGAAAAGGACTCTTAAAAAGAAATTGATACGATAAGTATGATTTAATTGGGCATCGACTTTACTTTGATAGTGGGATAAATTATTAAAAAAGGTCGTGAATATCCCAATATTTAAGCCATTTTGATTAAAGATATGTTTAACTTCTGCTTCGTAATTCAACGTATTAAAAATACGACTGTTGAAATTATCGATCAATTGATTTTGATTGGCAGCCGGGTCTAAGGCACTGACGGCCGCTAAAATGCTCGAACGTCTCTGACCTTCAAATAGCAGGTAAGGCATTAAAGCCTTGAAGTTGGTGGTTTGATTAGTTGGCGGCACAATAATATCATGAAAGAAATTTAAAATCTGACGCATGGACAAAATTTGTTGAAATTGAATCTGAATCCCCGTCAACAAACGCACCAAACATGCCTGCACCTTAGGATTCAGTAAAATTTCGTAATTGGTTAGCACAATATCGGTTCGGTGAGCTTGCCGGTCTTGTTGGTAAGCCTGCCAAAACGGATTGTCCGTCGTTTCCTGAGTTATTTTGTGCAATAACTCGGTTATCAAAGAACTGCTCACTTTATTGTCAGCTAATTCATAAAAAGGTGAGTCTCTAAAGGTCAATATTTGAAAAATTTCCTTTTTATCACCCGGCACATCTGCATCAGTCAGAATTTTGGAAGCGTTTAAAAATGTTAGGAACTCGGAAAACTGGCTAGCTTCAGCGGAAATATACCTTGAAAAATTCACTAATACCCCCATGTTGATGGCCACGATAAGATGGTAATCATGCCCATCATGAATATTGACGTCATTAAAGGGGGCCAATACATCGGCCATGGTCTCCAAAGCCGTCTTGGCCGGGTCAAAGCTTTCAGTGGCGTCATTATGGATATGGATGGCAAATTTTTCAAACATGGCTTCATGCCTTGTTTGCATCACAGACAATAAATGGGATTTCCCATCCCCTACATTGCCCACAATTAATGTCAATGTCTTAGGAGAACTGGGAACAATTTGGGTTAAAACATACTCAAAATCCGTTTCGACTTGGCGTTTAACATGAAGATAATTATGAAAGCTGTCTAGCTGCGCATTACCAGCAATCAACGCGTTTTTAGACTTAATACTTAGTTTTTCAAAGACTTGACGCAGTTTGGCAGGCCCGGTATTAACATGCGTGAATTTTTCAATCAAATGTTGTAACAACTGTAAGTCTGATTCAGAAATCTGCTGCGGGTCTTGGCATAAAGCATAAACGTTGCTGGCGTCATCATGGTCATAACCCTCAATTTTTTTGTGGGTGTATAAGTAAGTAATATTGTGATAGTAACTGTCCAGTGATAAATCTCGATTCGGTACATCATATGTATCAAGCAGCACCTGCGCCAACTCCTGCGCCTTTTTTAGGTAAACTTGTATTAAATTATCCAAAACAATCCCCCCATTACCTGTTAAAATCTCTGATCAATCAAAAAAATACAGTGAACCATAATACCTATTTTATCAGAGTATGTACAGAAATCCACACGAATTATTCAAAAAGTATTCCGAGCATATTTTATATTTACACCTTAATATCTGTAAAGCCTGATTGTTTGGCAAATAAAAAGTCCCTCAGTCTACACTTGAGAAGTGACAAAATTCTCGTAAGTATAGTCTGAAGGAATAATTTTAAGCATATCAGATATAATCATTGTATTTCATTAGAAATCAATTCATTACTTTTCTATATTAAAGTGCGTTAATAATATTTTTTTGAGCGACCATCCCAAACTGAATAAACATCTCTAAATCTTTTTGTTCAACTCTATATTTAGGTGCACTAATGCTCAAAGCACCAAAGAGTTTATCATTTTTTACCAGGGCAAAGCCAACACAAACCACATCTGGTTGATTTTCACGGTCCTCCAATGCATATCCACGTTCCTTGGTAAGTTTGATATCTTCAAGAAGAGAATTTCTATCCGTAATTGTGTTTGGTGCAACTTTCTCTAGAGTTGTTTGTTCAATATAACTAGCTAACTCATCATCAGAAAAGGTAGATAAAATAGCCTTCCCCATCGCGGAAGTATAAAGTCTAAGACCCTTGCCAATTGAAGAAATCAACTGAATACTACTAGGACTTTCAAGTTTTTGTAAAAGCAGTGCCATATTATTTTCCAATATGCCCAAATTAACAGTTTCACCTGTCTCATCTCTGAGCTTAGCCATAAACGGCTCTGCAACTTCGCTTATATCAAAATTTGATAGGGATGTTTGAGCATATTTTAAAAAGATAGTGCCTAAACAATAACGCTTCTCTTGTCCTTGACAACGGACATAGCCACATAGTTCAAGCGTTCGTAATATTTTAAGCACTGTTCCCTTATTCATGTCAGTGTTTCGACTAATATCAATCAGTCGGGGCGGTACGTCACAATCTGTAATGAAGTTCATGATATCTTTTGCTTTTAACATAACGGATCCGTAAACGGATTCTTTTTTTGCTTGCTCCAAAATTTACGCCTCCAAGCGAAACAATGTTTCTTCATAAGCAACATTATAACTAAAAATCAGGATAAGTCTAGCAACATTTTCAGTAATTACTCAATTTAAAAAAATAATATTTTCAAATGATCAGCATTTGCACCACACATCACAATATTGATAGATATTGAAATCACTTAAATATTCAAAAAGAATAATAATCGCTATTGACAGCGCTTACAGAAATGCTAAGATATGATTGTTATCAAATAATAAACACGGTTGCTTATTAAGAAACTTCGCATCATGAACCTATAAGTTAGCCTCCCGTATTCACGTATCTACTATTTACTCAGATGTAAATTTGTTAACTGCTGATCAAATCTTACTACTCTTCTCAATGAAAGGACCAATGCTCATGACTAACCCAAAATTTATGACACCCGTAATTACTGCCTTCGATGAGAATGGCAATTTAGACACTCAGAGCAATCTACATATCTATGACTTTTTAATAGATGCTGGTATTGACGGCTTATTGATCATGGGAAGTGCTGGCGAATTTTATGCCCTAACTCATGAAGAAAAAAAGCAGCTAATTGATTTATCCATTACCCATATTCACGGTAGAATCAAAACATTATATGGTACTGGCTGCATGACTGTTGAGGAAAGTATTGAACTATCCCAATATGCTGTCGAAAAGGGCGCTAAAGATATCATATTGATGAGCCCGTACTACTTCGGCCTTTCCGAGGATATTTTGTATGATTACTTTGGCAAAATCGCTCAAAGTGTCAATTGCAACGTTTACCTTTATAATTTCCCAGCACGTACCGGTTATGATCTCTCGCCAGAATTGACTCTAAAATTAATTCATGATTTTCCAAATATTGTTGGTTACAAAGATACCGTCTCAGATATGGCCCACACCCGAAAATTAATTCGAGCTATTGCACCCAAGTATCCTAACTTTGAAATTTATTCTGGCTTTGACGAGAATTATACGAGAAATGTACTTTCAGGCGGTAATGGTGGTATTGGTGCTTTGTCCAATTTATACCCCGAATTATTTGTCAAACTAGTTAAAGCTACCAATTCTAAAAACTGGGATGAAATCAATCAAATTCAAATCATTATTGACCAATTGATGTCCCTATATGACATCACCCCTTGCTTCATTCCAATTATTAAACAGGCTATGATTTTACGAGGCCTTAATCTCCAAGGTTATTGCAAATCACCAATTTCACCAGCAACACCTGCACAAACAAATCAAAT
This sequence comes from Agrilactobacillus composti DSM 18527 = JCM 14202, assembly GCF_001436375.1. GTDB lineage: Bacteria > Bacillota > Bacilli > Lactobacillales > Lactobacillaceae > Agrilactobacillus > Agrilactobacillus composti. The sequence continues at coordinate 4,341 of NZ_AZGA01000087.1, forward strand.
TAAACAAATTCTTAACGCTATCGACATGTCAAATATTTTAGCAGAAGAAACTGTTAATTAAGTTAAGCCGCCGGCAATGATAGAAAGGACAAAATATTATGAGTCTCACATCAATTTTTGGCAATGAAGACAAAAAATTATACGATACAATTCAAACTCATGCAGCAGGACCAGCGGGAACTCTCCCATTAACCCGCGATGAACTAATTAAAGCCCCCAGTGGTGATGTCTTTGGCATGACCTTAAATGCTGGCATGGGCTGGCAGGCTTCAAAGCTTGCCGGTGATGACGTCATGATTTTAAGCACTTTGGGTGGTATGCGTGCTGAAGATGGCCATCCAATTGCTGTTGGGTTACATACTGGCCATTTTGAACTAGGTCTACAAGTTAAGTCCGCTGCCGATAAAATCACAGCCCTAGGTGGCGTCCCTTATGCTGCTTATGTAACTGATCCTTGCGATGGCCGGACTCAAGGAACTACCGGTATGTTTGACTCCTTACCTTATCGAAATGATGCTGCCACAGTATTTCGACGCTTAATCCGATCTTTACCAACAAGAAAAGCGGTAATTGGGGTCGCCGCTTGTGACAAGGGCCTCCCAGCAATGGTCATGGCATTAGCAAGTATGCATGACTTGCCAACAGTACTTGTTCCTGGCGGCGCAACTTTAATGCCAACAATTGGTGAGGACGCTGGAACAGTACAAACAATTGGTGTCCGTGTTGCTAATCATGAATTATCCTATGAAGATGCCATCCGCTTGGGTTGTCAAGCTTGTGCTTCTGCAGGTGGTGGTTGTCAATTCTTAGGAACTGCAGGAACTGGTCAAGTCGTATTTGAAGGTATGGGTCTTGCGCTACCCCACTCTGCTTTGGCACCTTCTGGTCAACCAATCTGGGAAGAGATTGCTAAAGACTCTGCTGTTGCGGCAACGGATATGATCCATTCTGGTTTAACTACTAAAGATATTATCACTGACGATGCGATTGAAAACGCTATGATGATTCATGCCGCATTTGGCGGTTCTACAAACCTACTGTTACACATTCCTGCCGTAGCCTATGCAGCTAATCTTCATGTTCCGACCGTTCACGACTGGGCCCGTATTAATAAAGAAGTACCAAGACTAGTTAGTGTTTTACCAAATGGACCAGTATACTACCCAACTGTGTATGCATTTCTAGCTGGTGGTGTTCCAGAAGTCATGCTACATTTACGCAAACTCGGCCTACTTCATGAAAATGTTATGACGGTTACTGGTCAAACACTTGGTGAAAATCTAGATTGGTGGGAAAAATCCGACCGTCGCAAATTATGTCGTCAGCGTCTTGAAGAAATCGATGGGATTTCTCCAGACGAAGTCATTATGAGTCCTGATCAAGCCAAGGTCCGGGGCTTAACTTCAACTATTACCTTCCCCGTTGGCAATATTGCACCTGAAGGTTCCGTTATAAAATCAACTGCAATCGACAAATCAGTTATTGATGATGATGGCATTTATCGCCATACAGGTCCCATTAAAGTATTTACATCCGAAAAAGCTGCAATTAAAGCGCTGAAAACTCAGGGTGACATTAATAAAGGCGACACTATGGTCGTCATGGGTGGTGGTCCTCAAGGAACTGGTATGGAAGAAACCTACCAATTAACTTCCGCTTTAAAGCAGCTCTCTTTTGGCAAACACGTTGCCTTAATTACTGATGCGCGTTTTTCAGGTGTTTCTACCGGCGCTTGTTTTGGACATATCGGCCCTGAGGCGCTTTCTGGTGGCCCTATTGGCAAGCTTCAAAATGGCGATATCGTCGAACTAATTGTAGATACCATTAACTTAGAGGGGAAAATCAATTTTATTGGTACCAAAGATCAACCAGTATCTTATGAAGAAGGTGCTGAAATTCTGGCAAGTCGGCCACTACATCCTGGCGTTGGCCCAGATCCTGACTTGCCAGATGATACTAAACTTTGGGCTGCTCTTGAATCTGTTGGTGGTGGTACTTGGAAAGGTTGTGTCTATGATGTTGATAAGATCGTTGCCACAATTAATGCCGGTAAAGAAGCCTTAGATAAAAATAAATCAGAAAATTTAACTGTTGAGAGTAAGTAAGCTTACAAGTAAATCGGTTGGAGTAATATTTTGAATCAATGTTCATAACCAATATTGAATCTAGATATTACTCTATTTTTTTGCACTAAATTGATGAAATTTTACTTGTCAAATCAAGGAGGAATAATGTTATGCCTTTATTTATGGTGCTGCTTGGTGTTATTTTACTTATATTTCTAATTTCCTACTTTAAACTTAATACATTTGTCTCCCTTCTGATCGTCTCTTTCGTCATCGCCTTAGGTTTGGGTATTCCTTTAAAAAATATAGTTGGTACAATCGAAACCGGGATGGGCGATACGCTTGGTCATATTGCTATTATTTTTGGACTCGGTGCAATGTTGGGACGGCTCCTGGCAGATGCTGGTGGTGCTCAGCGGATCGCAATGACTTTAATTGATAAATTCGGTGAAAAAAGAATTCAATGGGCAGTTATCATAGCATCCTTCATTGTGGGAATTGCTATGTTCTTCGAAGTTGGTCTGGTCTTATTACTACCCATTATTTTCTCTATCGCTAAAGAATTACACATTAAACCAATTAATTTAGGGATTCCTATGCTGGCAGCCTTGTTAGTTACACACGCATTCCTACCACCACATCCGGGGCCAACAGTAATTGCCGCTAGTTATCAGGCTAGTATTGGGATTGTATTAATCTACGGAATTATTGTTGCAATCCCAACAGTCATCATATCTGGAATTTTCTTCACTAAACTAGACCGCAAAATAGTTCCTACTGCTTTTCAAAAAGATGGTAATGTCATTGCTTTGGGGAATGCCAAGGACCGCCCCTTGGAAGAAACACCAAGTTTTGGCATTAGTATTCTAACCGCAATGTTCCCAGTAATTATTTTAATGTCTGCCACAATCATATCTATGATTCAAGAGCTTACTGGTTTTCACAAGGGCATGGTCTTTCAAATTATTGAATTTTTAGGTAATGCAGATGTAGCTATGCTAATATCATTACTCCTTGCGGTTTACACCATGGGTATCAAGCAAAGAATCCCACTGAAACATATCGGAAATTCTTGTGGCAGTGCGGCAGCAGCTATTGGTATGATGTTACTGATCATTGGTGGCGGTGGTGCCTTTAAACAAGTATTAATTGATGGTGGTGTTGGTAAATACATAGCCAGCTTGTTCAACGGCGTCAATATTTCGCCCATTATCCTAGCCTGGATTATTGCGGCAATTTTACGAATTGCACTTGGTTCAGCAACGGTTGCTGCCATTTCCACAGCTGGCTTAGTTATTCCCATGCTGGCCGGTACACCCGGTGTCAACCTCGCCCTAATCACATTGGCGACCGGTGCTGGTAGTGCGATTTGTTCTCATGTTAATGATGCAAGTTTTTGGATCATCAAAGAATATTTTGGATTTGACATGAAGGAAACATTCTTGACTTGGACGCTTATGTCAACTGTCCTTTCAATTGTTGGATTAATTATGATATTAATCATGAATCTCATTGTTTAACCACGATGTACATTAACATACACAGTTTCAAAAAAGGCCATTCGGTTCACGAAATGTGAACTGAATGGCCTTTTCAATTTAAGACGCAAGCAACTTAATACCCCTATACAAGTTATAAACAACCAAGAAAATATCCACGATGGCCAAAAGAATCATCAAGACCCCAGAGACGCCAGACGTGATAAGGCTGCTGCCGGTCAATAACCCAGTTCCCCCAATAATCGTGAAGACACCGATACTTAAAATGGTTGGAATAATATGCAGCCATAGCGCATGTTTTGCCGTATCCCGTGTAGCTGAACCAGCGTCTGAAACCAGCCAAACAATTAACGGAAAAATAATTGGGGCAAAAATAACTGAAATATAGCTTAAACCCCGTAAAATTTTGTGTTCGTTCATCACCCAGTTCCTCCAATCAAATTATTTATTAAGTTTTGATAAGGCGGCTTTAGGAACATCTGCTTTTGAAACCTGTTCCCAACTCAAGACTCGATCTCGATCTTTATTATATGATATCTTCAAGTAAGCATTCATTTTTAATGGCCGCGATTTATGACCATTAAAATCCAATTCTTTGCCATGGCCATCTTGGTCATAGGCCATTTGGTTATAGGCAAAGTCAATATCGCGCTTAACCCCATCGTCATCAATCACATCAAATTGTCGCCCAGTTGTGGTGATTTGCGTATAATAAGGCGTCCCACGGGTGTAAAAATAGGCAAAGACACCACCAGCTGCAAGTAATACTAGGATAAATACCCCGACGCCAATCAGAAATTTTTTCACTTGTTTGTCTCCCTCCAATAGTATATATTATACTATGTTTCTTATGACAAATATTATAACAAAAAGTAAGTGGATTTGAAAAGCCCTGTGTTTTGCCCTTCGGTGAGATTCACATGATAAATCTAATGTATCAACTTTCTAATAGCTTGAAATCCTTTTAGTTACAGCATTTTGACAGTTCATCTTTTCTTATTTTCTAATATTGTACGATGAATCTTACAACAATGTTCGATATATCTTACGATAATGTTTTATCAAAATTATGTTTTCATCTTTAGTATTCATACGAATTTGTAGTCTATCGGTTAATAGCAGTTAACAATTGTTAGCCCTTTTTCCATAAAGAACACGTCCCAATCCTTATTTCTGGAAACTGACTGGGTTGCCATGTTAAAATTTGCCTATAGCAGTATCTGCAAAAAAATATTGTACTTTATGGTCTTCATTTACAATGTTTAATCATTCATCTAAACGTGGGGGGGAATATAGATCATGCAAAATAGAATCAAAATTGAATGGGGTAAATCACTTGCCCTTTTACTGGTCATGGTGGCTGAAGTAGTTGCAATGATATTCGTGCGTAAAGTCCAATCCCAAGTCGTGGGCTCATTGCTAGCCCTGGGCATGAGTGCCCTGGCCTTTGTTGTGGCGATCTATTTATTTAGATCGCTTTTAGCCAAAGATTGGCCCACATATCGACAGCATATCTGGCGCAATCTACTGATTTCATTTGGGGTCATGCTGGTTTTACAGTTGGCCTTACCGCTGATTCGGCAATTAATGGGGGCCACCAATAGTGGCCAAACCATGGGTGGCGGTAACGAGACGTTTACGTTGCCGCTGGCTGCTTTAGGCGTCCTCACCAGTTTGACCAGTATCATGGGACCAGTCGTTGAGGAAGTCATAGCCCGGTATGTCTTATTTTATCAATTTAAAAATCGTGGCGTTGTCACCTGGCTCATGTTTGTCGTATCTGCCGTATTTTTTGGTCTAATCCACTGGTCTGGATTTCAAGGTAATGTTACTGCAATGATTCCTTATATGTTGATGGGGGCCATCTTAGCCTTGGTTTATTACTTTACCAACAATATCTGGTTTACCATTATGGCCCATATCTTTTTTGATGCCTTAGACGTTATCAGTTCGATTGTTCTATTTTTCTTACTACTATTCAAATAACTACTTGCTGGCGTGCTGATAATTCATCAGTACGCTTTTTTCTACCATTGAAAGACGTCAATCCCAACTTTTTACCAGCAATGTTCCCCCCATTTATTTAAAAATCTGCTACTTATCATGCTATAATCAAACCATTAACATTGTTCAACCGCCATTAAGTAACATTAGGTCTATCATTCAATTAGGAAGTGACACTGCCATGCCTGTCCCTGAAACTAACACCAACCATCTCGCCAAATTACTGTTTCAAGTTCCTGAACCTGCTGCCCGGCAAGAACTGCTCCATACTGCTCAGCTGTGTTTAATCGATTATCTCGCTGCAGTCATTGCGGCCCAGGATGAAGCTGCTGTGCTTAACCTTAAACAAACTTTTGCGTCAACGTCTTTTGCACTGCCAGCTTTGGGTTACCAAGTACCCCTTAGCTCAGATCACTTGGCCTTATTAAATGGTTTTGCCGCCCATTATCTAGATATTGATGACACCAATACCAATTTACAAGGCCACCCCAGTGGTGTTATTTTCTCAGCTTTATTAGCCATCAGTGATGGTACGGAATCCTTGGAGAACCTTTTGTGGGCTCAAGTCATGGGGGTTGAACTAGCCGGTCAATTTGGTCATTTATTAAATCCCCAACTCTCCTTAAGGGGGATTCACACAACGGGTGCCATTGGGACGATTGCGGCTGCGGCAGCCATTGCCGTGTATAAGAAAATGTCGATCGAAGCCACTGAAATGCTATTATCTATTGCGGCCACCCAAGCCACGGCGTTAGAAATTCAAGTGGGCACCGACGGAAAACCTTTAAATGCTGGTTTTGCGGCCCGCAATGCCGTGACCGCTTGGCTGTGCATTCAAGCTGGTCTCCACGCTGCCCCCGATCCTTTTATTGAAGATCGCGGTTGGTTCGCCGCTTTAGGGAACTATCCATTTAATGCAACTGACTTAGATGCAACTTGGTTAAAACCTGGTCAAATTCACCAACCCGGGATCTGGTTTAAAACCCAACCTTTTTGTTCAGAAGCAATGTCGGGGTATGCAGCAGCACAAAAACTGCACCAGCTTGGTATTGATATGCCCCATTGTGCGCAAATTACCATTAATTTTCCCAGCAGTGTCAGCGATGCCCTGCGCTTTGACCATCCCCAGAATGGTCAGGAAGGTAAATTTTCCATTGAATATGTGGTGTGGCTAACCTTAAATTATGGCGTTTTACCAACCACCGCCTTTCACAAGGGGCCGGTTCCCACGGACTTTATCAAAGATTTGCCTAAGTTTAGCCGCAATCCCATGCGAGAAATCCCTGATCCCACCACCCGACCCACCGCACTGACCGTGTTGACCACCACTGGCAAAACGTTAACGGTCCGAGTAGCCAATCCCCTGGGTTCTCCCAATAATCCGTTAAGTCAACAGGATTTACTTGCCAAACTATTGGCCCAATTACCCCCTTATGCTGGGGCAACCGTGGTGAACTTCTTCCACCAACCCATCGGCCAACAAATTTTAGCCGATCTTGGGGTCTTATTGACTAAGTTAAATAACAAAAATCTAATCTAGGTCCGCACTTGAGCGATTGATCGTGGCAAGCAACAACAGGGCAAACTGTTATTGCTTGCCACTTTGCGCTTATCCCGGTAAGATGAACTTATCAACAACTAGTTCCTGTTACAACAAAGTAAGGAGGTTAAGAAATGAAATATGTTATTGTTGGCGGTATTGCCGGTGGCCCATCTTTTGCCACACGTCTGCGCCGGCTAGATGAAACTGCTGAAATCATTATTTTAGAGCGTCATTCTGCTATTTCTGTTGCCAGTTGTGCGCTACCTTATTATTTAAGCGGGGTCATTCCAGATCGAGAAGCCTTGATTGAACGGACGCCTGAGATCTTGAAAGAAAAAAATAACATTGACGTACGTTTATTTAGCAACGTGACCAATATTGAGCCGGCAAAGCAGCAATTAACCGTTCATGATACGTTAAATAATGAGACCTACACGGAAACTTATGATGAATTGCTGTTAGCCACTGGTGCCAGTCCTACCTTACCCCCCATCAAAAATTTAGACCAAGCCGATAATGCCTTTGTGCTGCGAACCATTGATAACGCCGATGCCATGAAAGAATTTATTGATATTAACCATCCTAAGCGGGTCGCCATCTTAGGTGGCGGCGCTATTGGCATTGAATTGGCTGAAAGTTTTAACACTCTGGGTCTAGACGTTACGATTATTGAGCGATCTAGTACTATTGCCTCACCTTATGATCAAGAAATCGCTGAGGTTGTGGCTAAAGAACTGAGAAAACATGACATTAAAATCCTAACCGGGCATTCCGTTGCCAGCTTAGATAACGACAAACATGAGCTTCAATTGGATGATGGCACAACTTTAACCGCAGATATGATTTTTATTGGGACTGGGGTTCACCCTAATACCCAACTGGCAGCTAACGCTAAAATAGCCCTCACTGATACTGGCCATATCGTGGTGAACAGTCGCTTCCAAACTAATCAACCGCATATCTACGCCATTGGGGATGCCATCGAGACCATTAACTACATCACTGGTTTACCAACCCCTAGTGTGTTATCTAGCCCCGCCAATCGCCAAGGTCACCTGTTAGCTGACATCATGGTAGGTGCCCCCTTTGAATACCAGGGTATCGTTGGGGCTGGGGTTTCTAAGTTCTTTAATTTAACCGTGAGTTACACGGGCTATACCGAAGTCATGCTACAAGCCAATGGCATAACCGATTACAAGAAAATATTTATCACACCCTATGACCATGCCTATTTCTATCCAGGTGCTACCCGTGTTAATTTCAAATTAATTTTTGATACCCAAGGAAAGATCCTCGGTGCCCAAGCCGTCGGTAAGACCGGCGTGGATAAACGAATTTCGCAAATTTCGGCGGCTATCCGGGGGCACTTAAATGTTTATGATTTACCCGATATCGAGGTCCCTTACTCCCCACCTTATTCATCGACCCGAGATATCATCAATATTGCGGGTTATGTGGCCATCAACCAACTCACCCGCCAAGTGGCCACCATTAAAGCTGCCGATATTGCCGCCGATATTTTAACTTCAGCGTATTTCTTAGATATCCGCGAACCTGGGCGACCAGAATCTGGCAGCATCAAGGCTACGGCCAACATCCCCCTTTCCCAATTGCGGGACCGGATTACTGAGATTCCTAAAGATAAGCCAGTCTATATCACTTATCGGGCCGGGATCGGGCCTTATAATGCTTCCACAATTTTGAAGGGACAGGGTTATGACGTCACCTTAATTGAAGAATAGCCATCATCAAAAAATCTCCGACTTTAGAAAATCCATTCTAAAGTCGGAGATTTTTTATGATTTGTGCCGCTGCAGGGCGTGGATCTTGCTGATTTCAATGACGGTTTCCGCCACTTTGCCCAGGGCCTCTAAGGTCACAAATTCGTATGGTCCATGGAAATTTTCACCGCCATTGAATAGGTTGGGGGTGGGCATCCCTTTATACGTAATTTTAGACCCGTCTGTCCCGCCCCTAAAAGGTCGAATAAATGGCTCAATCCCTAACTGACGCAGCGCTGTCTTGGCCAAGTCAATGGGGTAAGGATCTTTTTTGATGATATCGGCCATGTTGTAGTATTGGTCGGTCATTGTCATAGTGACCCTGGGTTCAGCGTAAGTTTGATTCAAATTTGCCACAATATCAATCAACTGTTGTTTGCGCTTCAAAAAATTAGTGTGGTCAAAGTCCCGGACAATATAGACCAATTGGGCATGATCAATATTACCTTTAAAGCTTAATAATAGATAGAAGCCATCATAACCTGCCACATCTTCAGCCCGCTGATCTTGGGGAACGGCTTGGTCAATGGCTTCAGCAATGCTGATGGCATTGACCAGCTGTCCCTTGGCATCCCCTGGGTGAACACTCGTACCCTGTATGTCGATCACCGCCTGGGCAGCATTGAAGGTCTCATACTCAATTTCACCCACCAAGCCATTATCCAACGTATAGGCGAATTCACTGGCAAAATCAGCCACGTCAAAGCGATCAGCACCACGGCCAATTTCTTCGTCCGGTCCAAAAGCAATTTTGATTGGCCCATGCTTGACTTCCGGATGGGCTAACAAGTAGCGCACGGCAGCGATGATTGCTGCGATTCCGGCTTTATCATCAACGCCTAATAAAGTGGTACCATCGGTGGTAATTAAGGTCTGCCCCAGATAATGCTTTAAATTCGGAAATTGTTGGGTTGTTAGTGCCAGGCCATTTTTAAAGTGAATATCACTGCCGTCATAGTTATTGTAAATTTGAGGTTGGACATGGTCAGCTTCGTAATCAGCCGTATCTAAATGGGCAATAAAACCGATACTGGCTACGGATTCAGTGAGATTACTAGGCAGTAACGCCGTTAAATAGCCATTGGCTGGGTTCAGCTTAATTTCTGACACCCCACCTAAGTCTCGCAACTGTTGCGCCAATATTTGGGCTAATTTTGTCTGGCCGGGTGTGGTGGGAATCTGATCCATGGGCGCTGATTCATCAGAGCGGGTATTGACCTTGGCATAAGTTATAAAGTCCTTTAGTAGTGCCTGTGTATCAATGGCATAATTCAAAATATGACCTCCCTTTACTTAATATATGTTGTCTTCCAATCATAAGGTACACCAGAACCGTTATAAACAATCCCCTTTACCTTTGTATTGAGTAATTGAGCTTTGGTAGCTTGGTATAATGGGACAGTAGCCTGTTCATTCAGTAATAATTTCTCGGCATTTTGTAAAGCAGTCCAGCGCTTTTGGGGATCATTGGCGTATTTATTTTCAGCGGCATCAAGATAACCGTCAAATTTTGCATTTTTCCAACCAGCGGTATTATAAGCAGAATTAGCTTCCCAAACATCCAAAAAGTTGATGGGATCAGCGAAAACAGATTGCCACCCGGTAATGATCAACTGATAATTACCTTGTTTCTGTTGGGTCAAGCGTTGAACTTTTGGCAAATTTTTAATGGTGATTTTGACGTTCGGTAGTTTTTCCAACGAATTTTGCACAAACTCAGCGGTGGATTTTGCTTCTTGGGTGTCATCAGTGGTTAAAGTCAGATCTAGGTGTTTGGTGTTGGTGGCTTTATAACCGGCTTTCAATAATTGCTTAGCTTTAGTCAAGTTATTGGTAACGGCCGATTTCACAACTGTTTCCTTGGCAAAGTCCTTACCATTACTAGGATCCGTCCCTAAACCAACGGGTGTAAAGCCAAGGGGTGCTGTGGAACCATCTTGCAACACATTTTTAACCAACGCCGTCCGATTAATGGCTAAAGAAATCGCTTGACGAACTTGTTTATTTTTAAAGGCGGCCACTTGTTTTTGATTCATATCCAGATAGGTTAAGTTCGACGACTTTCTAGCCACAAAATCAGCTTGGGTTTTTAAATTAGGTACCTGGGTTCCAGTTAATAGTGTTTCATCAACTTTATGATTTTGATATAAATTTAAACCCGTTTGGGGATCTTTAATGACCGATTCATTGATTTGGCTTAGTTTAACCTGCTTTTGATCCCAATAGTCTTTGTTCTTAACCAAGGTCCAGCTATCATTAGTACCTGTCCACTTTGTTAATTTAAAGGGCCCATTTGAAACGGTATTCTCTGACTTAGTCCCATAATCCTTGCCGTATTGGGTCACAACCTTTTGATTTTGCGGGAAGAACAATGGCCAAGCTAATAGTTTTTTGAAATAAGAAACTGGCTTGTCCAACGTCACCGTCAACTTATAATCCCCATCAGCCTTAATGCCTAAAGTATCCGCTTGGGCTTTACCTTGATTGATGGCTTTGGCATTTTTGACCTGATACAAATAAAACGCATCTTGGGACGTTGTTTTGGGATCGAGTGTCCGTTGCCAGGCATAAACAAAGTCCTTAGCCACCACTGGATCACCATTACTCCACTTCGCACCATGACGTAATTCAAAGGTGTAGGTCAAGCCATCCTTAGAAACATTGGCTGACTTCGCTAACGCTAACTTGGGTGTGCCATTTTTGTCTAGGCGATAAAGTCCCTCTTGGGTATTCAATAAGACGTTGAAACTCAAGGTGTCCGTTGCCTTTGAAGCATCCGCTGTGGCTAACTCGATACTTTCAGTCCAATTCAAAATCTGCTTGCTACTGGCAGCTTGGGCCACGTTTGGACTGCCCTTGGTTAAAATCCCGACAGTCATCAATACTGCCCCTGCTAAAACTAATCTAGTTAACTTCAAAATAATACCTCCCAGAAATTTGCCCAATAAAAAAATCCTATAGAATCAATTGATTCCATAGGACGATATAATCGCGGTACCACCTAAATTTACATCATAACGCAAGCTATGATGCCTCAAAAAGTACGGCCAAACGGCGATACTCCTACGCGTTAATGGGCGTACCCATAACTTCCTAACCAAAGTTCAGAAGTTAAGATTATACAAAGACCATACTTCAATATCACCACTTATCGTGTTGCACCACCCCACGACTCTCTAGAAAGCTTTTGATATTTACTCATCTTTTAATCATTGGCTTATTTATTTATAATACAATCTTAGCTATCTTTTGAAATTTGTCAAGTTAAGCAATATTTTAGAATATAACTTTGCATACTGATTAATCCATGCTTAATCAATTGTATTTCAGTTGATCTCACCTAGCCAAAATAAGCTATCACCATCTGGTAGCCCATAAAAATAAGGTATGGCCAAATTTACGGCGCATACCTTATTTTTTATGGCTTTGCTTTGGCCTTTGATACACTTGGCACTTTAGCTTCATTCAAATACGTGCTGAACAGGCGTTGGTACAAATCCACGAAATCGAAATACATTTGCTTATCAACATATTCATTCACTTTGTGGGCAGTATCATTACCGGGGCCAAAGATAATCACAGGGAAACCATCTGCCTTGTCGATCAAAAACTTCGATGCATCGGTACCATAAGACTTGGCCGTGGCGTCAATTTGCTGGGTACTATAATCTTGGCCAATTGTCGTTGCCAAATCCACTAATCGGGAGTCCTTAGCCCCAGCTACAGGGGCTAAATTCATGGTGACATCTAAGGTAATATCAGCACCCTTGGCATTTTCTTGATCAATGATCGTTTGCAATGCCTGGACAACGGCGTGATTATCAAATTCCGGAATGGTCCGAACGTTAACTTCTGCCGTAGCCAGTCCGGGAATAGTATTTACTTGATCGCCCCCATGAAAAACGGTGGGATTGAAAATAACTTTCCCTAGGGTCTCATTTTCAACTTGTAAATTATCAAAGAAAGTATTGGCTTGATTTAACACGACGAATAATGGATTTAACGCATTATAGCCCGCCTCCGGGGTGGAACTGTGGGCTGCTTCCCCATGGGAGGTTAAGGTGATATTCACCGGTCCCTTATGGGCGTAAACAATATTGTAGCCGGTGGGTTCACCGATAATTAAGGCATCCACATCTTCAAAATAGCCTTGGGCTTGGAGTTGTTCTGCCCCAGGTTCACCGACTTCTTCACCAACAGTTGCTAAAAAGCGTAACGTGCCCTGCTTCAAGGTTTTAGCAGCCTTAATTTCAATGAGGGCAATGGCCATAGCAGCCAGGCCGGATTTCATATCTTCTGAGCCCCGACCATATAACCGGCCGTCTTTTTCAGTTAACGTGAAGGGATCTCCACTAAGCCAAGCCTTTGCATCCCCAGGAGACACCACATCTAGATGCCCAGAAATACCTAACACTGGGCGTCCAGAACCGATTTCAGCCACAAGATTTGCCCGCTTTTCTGAAAATTGTACAACTTCTGATTCAATGCCATATTGGGCTAATAAATTTTCTAAGTATTCGGCCACTAATTGTTCCGAACCATTCACAGAAGGAATAGCCACTAAATCTGATAATATTTTCAAACGTGCTGCTTCATTTAATTGTGTCATTCATCTGGCCTCCAACTTATTTTAAAATTTAGCCAACTTCTCGTTGGTCAATGGACTTGAACTGCTTTGCCATATACACGATGGGGAAATCAGTGTCTTCATATTTAATTTCATAATTCGGCGTGTAACCCAATTTTTCATAAAATCCCACCGCTGTATCAACGCTGGTAATGACCGCTTTTGCGAAGCCCTTATCTTCAATCCAGTCCTCGGCCGCACTAATCAGTTCCCGGCCAAATCCTTGATGCTGAAATTTTTCTAGAATAGCCACCCGTTCAATTTTGCCATAGTCTTGATGTTCAAAATTTACCCGGCAAGTCCCGATGGGGTCGTCCCCTTGGGCTAATAATATATAATGATATTTCTCATTAAAATCTTCATCAAACTCCATTCGATGATCGACTGAATGCCCATGGATCTTTGTTTGACGCCTTATATAATACACATCGGCTAACTGCCAAATCTCACTCACCCGATAGGCTGTTGTCATTTTTTTCACCTCAATTTGATATTAGCTGGTCAATGCTTGCCGTTGATAGCTTTGCAAGAATTGTTTTGTCCGTTCCTTTTTAGGCGTTGTAAAAATTTCCGTAGGTGTGCCTTGTTCCACAATACCGCCCACATCAAAAACGACGATCCTAGAAGCCACATCGCGGATAAAAGATAACTCGTGGGAAATGATGATCACGGTGAGATTCTTTTGGGTCTCCACGACTTGTTGAATCGTGATCAACACCTCATCTACCAGCTCCGTATCTAGCGCCGACGTGGGTTCGTCTAATAGCAAGATGTTAGGCTGCATGGCTAAGCTGCGAGCAATTCCCACCCGTTGTTTTTGCCCCCCGGATAGTTGTTGGGGATAGTAATCGATGCGATCCGTCAGACCCACTGCTTCAATTTGGGTCCGGGCGATGGTTTCAGCTTCAGCTTTACTGCGTTTTTGGACGGTAATTAAGCCTTCTGTCACGTTCTCTAAAACAGTTTTTTGTCGAAATAAATTGAACTGTTGAAAAACCATGCTGGTTTCTTGGCGAAATTTAATTTTATCCCGGTCAGCAATCTTAGGAGCTACAAATTTCTGGTCGTTGATTTGAATGCTACCAGCATCTGGGGTCTCTAGTAAATTCAAGCACCGCAGTAACGTGGACTTGCCTGCCCCGGAAGGTCCGATGATGCCTACCACTTCACCGGTGTCAATTTGTAAATTCAAATCCTCAAATACGGTTTGGTGATTGAACTGCTTCGTGAGATGTTGAATGTTGATCATGAACCGCTACCTCCAATCGAGATCTTTGCCAAAAGCGCCGCGTACTGGCGGGCGCAGCCACTTGGGTTGCTTTTTGGAAAATTGTTAACCGTTTTTCCAACAGTTTCAAAATCTGTTCAGTAATGATGGTCATGATCCAATAAATAATGGCCAAAGAAAGATAAACTTCAAAATAACGGTAGTTGCTACCGGCCAAAATCTGGCCTTGCGCGGTCATGTCCACCACGGAAGCCACAAAAGCTAGCGAGGTATTCTTCATCAAACCAATGAAGGCATTCCCCAAAGTTGGCAAGGCGACGACGGTGGCGTTAGGAATCGTGACCCGTTTTAAAACTTGCCATTTGGTCATACCTAGAGATTGGGCGGCTTCAATTTCGCCCCGATCTACGGATAACAAAGCGGCACGGATATTCTCCGAATTGTAAGCTGCTTCATTTAAGGAAAAAGCAATCAAGACGAACAATAGCGCTGGTACAGCATTCACATTAAAATTGGTATGGTTATAATAATTGATATATTTTAATAAAATTGGCACTGCGTAATAGGAAATATACAATTGCACCAGTAAAGGTGTCCCCCGGATGAAGGACACAAATACAGCAGAAATTTGTGATAATACGGGAATTTTGTTGATTTTGATCACGGCTAACAATAAGCCCAGTATTAATCCAAAAATCATGGCGAAAAATGTAATTTCTAAGGTAACTGGCAATGCCTTAAGCAATCTAGGAATATTCGTAAATATTAGTGGGAAATCAATGAGTTTTGGCATGTGCGCAGCTCCTCTTTATTTCGGTACATAGTTACCATTAAAATATTTCTGACTTAGCTTAGCGGCGGTCCCATTACTTTGAATCTTCGTGATGCCCTTATTGATGGCCGTCAAAATCTTTTTGCCTTCAGGCGTCTTTTCTACCAATAAATAGCTATAAGGAATTGAAGCAGAAATCTTTTTCGTATCCTTAGAATCTAGCTCAATGGCTTTGATTTTATCCAAATGATAAGTCTTTTGATAATTGTCATAGAGCACTTTATCAATCAAGACATAATCATATTTACCATCTTGAACATCTTGTAGGGTTTTAGCAGCATCTTCATTAGAATATGTGATCTTAGAAGGATTCTTGGCAACTTTATTGAATTTTTCCACGGCGGTGGTGAAGTTTACCCCCGGCGTGCCGATGGTTGTTTTACCGGCAATATCGTCAAACTTCTTAATGGACTTATTGTCTTTTAAAACCACCAGCACATCTCTATCTCGGAAAACCGGTTTGGAATAATAATACTTCTCCCGACGTTGGGGATTGCTGGCAAAATTATTGGCTGCCACTTGAATCCGCCCTGAGTCTAGACTGGTTAGCAGTGAGGTGATTTCCATTTTTTGAAAAGTGAATTTATATTCAGGGACCACTTTATCAATGGCCCGGACCGTATCCACATCATAACCGACTAATTTATTGTTATCATCCACGTAGGTAAAGGGTTTTGGCCCCCCAGAAGTCCCCACTGAAACGGTTGTCGCCGCCTGGGTAGCTTGGGGATTGGTAAGAATGGCAGCGCCGATTCCTAGTGCCAGGACTGCGCCCAAGAATAGTTTGCCTGTTTTAAACATGTTTGACCTCCTGAACGGGTTCATCCCAGATGCGTGTATCCGGACCTTTTGAGACCAGATGGTTGGGATTGCCCGCATGGGTAGCTTGATAGCCCTTCTTTATTGAATCAAAATTCGTCGTATCCCGAAAAGCTGGTTGTTGGTACAAGTCTCGGGCATAACGCCATAGATTTGGGAAATCAATCAAACGATTGCGATTGGTATGAAAAACCGGATAATAAGCAGCATCAAAGCGAGCCAGGGTCACATACAAGCGCACATCAGAATCCGTTAATTGCTCTCCGAAAAGATAGCGTTGGTGAGCTAATCGGGCTTCCAACCAATCTAAGCGTTTGAACAACTTATCATAAGCCTTCTCATATGCAGCTTGGGATTGGGCAAAGCCAGCTTGATAAACTGCGTTGTTGACTTCATTGAATAAAATTACATTTAGATCATCGATTTCTGTCCGTAGGTTTTCTGGATATAAATCCGGGGCATCAGCTTTTTGGAAGGGTTTGAAAGCCACTTCAAACTGGTTGGTTAAAGTATGATAATCATTGTTCACAACTTTACCAGTAGTGATATCCACTAATGCTGGAATGGTGGCCCGACCATCGTAGTCAGGATCAGCAGCTACATAAGCTTCGCCCAAATAATGAATTTCTAAAACTGGGTCGATTTCATCAATATCTAACTTAAAACTCCAACCCTCTTTACCGCGAATGGGATAGACTTTACCGATACTAATGGCATCTTCTAAGCCCAAGAGTTTGCGGACAATGGCAGCTCGGTGAGACCAGGGGCAAATTTCACCCCAAATCAGACGGTAACGGCCATATTCTGGTTGCAATTCGTTTGCACCAGTGCCAAATTTTTGTTTAAAGTGGTTGCCTTGCCGCTTAAAGGTCCCATCGGTTTGGATTTCATGCTGGGATTCATCGGTGGATATTTTACTGTCAATGATTGCCTTTTGATATTGATCGACTTCCCGCTTAACTACTTTACCTTGGTCAAAGTCCACCACACAAAAAGCGGTTTGATCGCTATCTTGATACTGTTTAGCCAATTTTTTCAAATCTGATTCACTCATGAAATTGCCTCCTTAAGGACAAAAAAGCACAGGCCGCTGATACTTAGCCTGTGCTTTGAAATAGTTTTAGATTGTAATTTTGAATAGAACTTCACTTAGCCATAACCACGTGAGAATCTATGTTCGCAATCCACTTGCTATTTGTCTGCACAAAACTAAGCCCATACCAGTACACATGTACATTGGCATCGGCATCATTTGCATCATACAATTAGCAGTTGTTTGCGTTGCGAACATGAAATATCCACCTCACTTGATTAGTGTTTTCTAAGATTGAGATTAGAATAACAGTGGTTATCCACAAAGTCAAGTAAGTTATTAAAAA
Source organism: Agrilactobacillus composti DSM 18527 = JCM 14202 (assembly GCF_001436375.1). Classification (GTDB taxonomy): domain Bacteria; phylum Bacillota; class Bacilli; order Lactobacillales; family Lactobacillaceae; genus Agrilactobacillus; species Agrilactobacillus composti. The sequence goes on from NZ_AZGA01000087.1 coordinate 22,119, forward strand.
AATAGCTAGTTATTTTTTAGATAATTAAAACCTGTTATAGTAGCTTTATGAATAAATCAGACTATTATTTTAATCTAAAATAAAAATAGTTGACAATTCTTAAATCACCGCGTATAAATAAGCTTAATTAAATTTTACAAACACATTGATGAGAAGAGTAGCCCTAACTTTTTTGAAAGAGACTTGTTGAATCGCTGAAAGACAGGACCAAAGCTAGGGTGAAGATGAACTCAGAGTGTTGCAGTGGGTTTAAACGCTAACTGCACGGCGGGATGCCGTTATCAGCCATTGAGGTCATTTATGAACAGTTGTCATAAATGACGAAGATGGGTGGTACCACGAGTTCCTTCGTCCCTAACTGAATTTAATTTTAGATTGAGTTGGCGCGAAGGTTTTTTATTTGTTAAATTTGGATATTCATACAGGAGGTAATGACATATGGCCGTTGACACAGCGGAAGCATCTGCTAAAGAAATTGCAAAGAATGGACATTTTTCAAGACAACATAATTTATTTACAACCCCTTTTGGTTCAAAACCTGGGGAGTTACCCGTAGAAGCTGGTAAATATCGGCTGATTTGGAGTGCGGCTTGCCCCTGGGCAACCCGCTCAGCAATTGTTTTGGACCTATTAGGCCTCACGGACGCTATCTCGATTGGTAAAGTCGCCCCATTGCGGCCCGTTGAGAAAAATGTGGACTGGGATTTCACCTTGGATCCCAACAACGTGGATCCGGTCTTAGGCATTCACTATCTTTCAGAAGCTTATTTAAAAGCTGATCCCAATTATGATTTGCGTCCCACCGTACCGGCGGTCATTGATATTGCCTCTGGTAAAGTGGTCAACAATGATTACTTCAAATTGACCAACTATTTCGAAGTCCAATGGCGTGATTTTCAAAAGGCGGATGCGCCAGACATCTATCCAGAAGACTTGCGCTCAGATATTGATGCTTTAAATCAAATTATTTTCACTGATGTGAACAACGGTGTTTATAAAGCTGGCTTTGCCCAATCTCAAGCTGCTTATGAAAAAGCTTATGATCAACTCTTTTATCGCTTAGATTGGCTAGAAGATCGTTTGGCGACCCGGCGCTTCTTATTTGGCAATATTTTGACCGATAGCGATGTCCGGCTTTACACCACCTTGGCTCGTTTTGATGCGGCTTATTATGATAAATTCCGTTGCAATAAAAAACGGTTACGGGACTATGATCATCTTTGGAATTATGCCAAAGATTTATATAGTATCCCCGCCTTCAAAAAGAACACTGAATTTGAAGCTATCAAGATCCATTATCATGTTTCTGGCCATTTGTCCGGCACCAGTGCAACTTTTGCCCCTGTACCTAAGGGACCAGATGCAAGTGTTTGGGACACACCCAACGGTAGAAGCAAGTTTGGGGCCATTGAAAACTTCAAATAAATCGATTTAAGTTCTAAAAACAAGCTATAACAGGGGTTCGACCGGTTATAGCTTGTTTTTTTGGGCCACCTTTCAATTCTGTTAGGTCAGCGCCCCTGGTTTTTATATATAATCGACTAAAGGGGGAATTGTTCATGACACCAGCTCATCAATTAACCGCAAACCAAAGGAAAGGCTCGGTCAAAGTCACAACTACAGCAACCAAGCTTCGAACTTGCGCTGAAGCAAACCATTTCATGGCCACCACCATCAGTCAATTACAGGCGGCGACAAAGGGTTATGATAACCCACGGTTTCAAGCTATTTTTAAATACTTCGCTGTGTGGGCCGCCACCAAGCAATCCGACTATTCTGCCGAACAGCTCTGTCGTATGCTGGCAATCAAGTCTGCCCGCTATGCCCGCTGGTATGGGGAATATGACATTCAAAATCTCGACTTGCCAGTACAAGACCTGGATCAGATTTGGATCCAAGCTAATCGCGCATATGGCCAGGCCTTTCAAGAGTTGCATCAAACCGTTCCCCGTTCCCCCATGGGCAAAGATCGTCAGCTCCAACTTATTCATGACTTGAGTCAAACTTCGAATATCCCCATCATATTCTTCTTGCTAATTGCTAGAATCAGCCCCAAAAATTATGCTTACTGGGTGCGTCATTATAGTTAGCTACGAAGATTTCGTTGAAAAATAACATATGTTTTTTATAGTCCTGATTTACTTAACCAGTCATACCTAGGCCAAGCCTTGCTATGACTGTTTTTTTTGTGGTCAGTTGTTATAACTATCCTAAAATGACCTTCCAAATGGTTCATTAACCTATAATAAGAACTAGGAGGTAAAGCCTATGCCACGACACCGTTACAAAAAGCGCCCCCTGAATTTTCAACAATATGTGGCTATCGTCAGCAGTGCTTTGGCAACTAATCAATTAGCTGAAACCATCAGCCAAAAATATGAAATACCTTTCACTTATTACCAAGAAATCGTCGCCACCTACCGCCAATTTGGGGCGGCTGGTTTAGCGCGGTATGTACCCAGTTTTCAGACTACCTTGGTGGCAAAGACAAGTGGACCAGATTTTGATAAACTTCAACAGCGCATTCAAGCTGCCGATAACCTGCTGGAAAAACGGATTACCCAACATGCGGTTAGTGAAGAAATGAAAGCCCTTAAAAGACAGGAACACCGGCAAAAACTTATGGTGGCGCAAACCATTCGGCAACAACGGACGTATTATGAAGCAGAACGGTATTTTACCAATCGTTTTCAACGCTTAAGCGTTCGCTTACATGAACCCCGGTATCCCAGGTTTGTCCGCGAGATCAAGTGTTTAGCCATATTAGGCACCCTAGAACAAACCAATTTCCCGGCCACGATGCTCTTCAAAATCGCCCATATTCGCCCTACCAACTACGACCAGTGGCTTACTGCCCATGGCAGCTATCTGGACGGCGGTGCTCGCCAAATTGAACGCTTATTTATTGAGGCCGCTGATAGTTTCTACGCCGCAATAAATCGTGATCAAACTGCTGTTTACAAAAGATTGCCCCGAAATAGCAAACGTTTTAAAGTCATTCAGCAACTCACACTTATGACGAATTTACCGCTGACGTTATTGTTTGTAATTGCCAATATCACGCCTGCCCAATATGCGACTTGGACGGCCCAAAACCCTTAGGCTTCAAAATACACTGGACAATCCGTAGTTGCGTGCTGCCATCAACCTGCCGACACCTCAAAATCAGCTTTTAGCCAAGCTGATTTTTTGGTTGACTTTGATTTCAAATACGTGTAATCTACAACACGAATAGTTTCTTGAGAAACTATTTTCAGTTAACATAATGAAAATTTTTTTATTCAAAAGGCGGTAGGAATGAAATATAAAATTCAAGCAATTGTGTTAGTCATGATTGCCTTTATTCTGGGTTATAGCGAATTCATTATTATCGGAATTGTGTCTACTTTGGCCACGGCCTTTAGCGTTAGTCCCGCACAAGTTGGTTTATTAGTCACGGCCTTTGCCTTGGTATACGCCATCTGTACGCCTTTCATCAATTTATGGATTGGCAAGCGCCGGTTACACTTGGTGCTACTACTCTTGATGGGTATCTTTGTGGGTGGTAATTTAGCCACGGCTTTGGCGACAAGTTTTATGACCTTGGCCATTGCCCGGATCGTCACTGCGACCGTTTCAGGGGCGATTATCTCCGTGGCCATTACTTTTGGCGCCGCCGTAGCGCCGCGAGCTAAAAGAGCCCGCCTCATCGCTTGGATTTTTTCAGGTTTTAGCATTGCCAGCGTCTTTGGCGTACCATTGGGAACTTGGATGAGCGGCCATTTAGGTTGGCGGAGTGTTTTTATTGTTATTACCCTGTTAGCCCTTATCACCACCGGGCTCATGTACTGGTTAATGCCTCACAATATCAGCCAAGGTCAAGCCAAAAGTCTACGGGATCAATTAGGCATCTTGAAAAATCGCCAAATCCAAATAGGTTTGGCCTTACCCATGCTAAACCTAGCGGGTATCTATGCCTTTTATACATATCTAAGTCCAATCATCACCAAACAGCTAGGCCTGCCATTAGCTTGGTTAACACCATTATTATTTTTATACGGTCTCATGTCCTTGTTCAGCAATTTGGGCAGTGGCCGTTTAGCCGAACAAAGTGGCCTGCGCCGCTTACCTTGGGTTTTCATGATTCAATGTCTCCTGTTGCTTACCCAACCACTGTTAGCCCATTGGCCCATAGCGGGTGTATTGAATATGCTCGTATTAGGTTTAAGTATGTATTTAATCAATGCCCCCATCCAAATGCATTTTATGGGGATTGCTGAACGTGACTACCCCCAGTCTATGGTGTTAGCCTCATCTTTTAACTCGATATTTTCAAATGTGGGGATCGCCCTTGGATCCGGGGTGGGCAGCGTTTCTTTCAACCAATTCGGCCTAAACTTCATCGGGCCAGTTGGGGCGTTATTTGCATTTGGCGCCCTGCTAGCTGTCCACAAACTCAATCAGCTCATAGCTAAACAATAAATCGCTGCCAACCGGGAGGTGCTTGTATGACGATTGAAGATAACATATTAACGGCTTACCACCATCTGTTAATGCTGGATACGGATAAAGATAAGGAAAAACAATGGATCAGCAACCAACAGCCCCAAGCCGCCGGTTTATCAACCTTACACTTCCATATTTTGTCCTATTTAGCCGCCCATCCCAATGTGCTAGCCAAAGCCATTTCAACTGACCTAAAAATTCTACGCGGCACCCTGTCAAAACAATTAGCCCTACTAGAACGTCGAAAAATGCTCACCCATTATAAAGATAGCAGTGATGCCAGGGGCAATCATTACACTTTAACCACTTTAGGATCAGCGATTGCCCAGACCCATAATCAACTGCTGTCTATGAAAAATCAAACCTTAAAAGCACATTTGAAGGGATTTACCCCCGAAGACTTACAAATAATTGCCCGCTTCTTAAAACAAATCACCGATGCTGAAGAAAATGATACTTATCCAACGAATAAGTGAATTTCAATAATTTTCGCGCCGGCGAATACTAAAAAACGCCTTAACTTTTTAACCATTAACCTCAATCTATTCAAAATCATGTAGGGATAAGATAGATTGGATTTGATGGTTTTTTTGTTAAGACGTTTAAAAATTAATAATAAGGTTATCAACGGACAAGAGCAGGTTTCTTATGGTCATATTGCCAATTAGGAATTAAATACTGCATGGCCATGGCATCATCACGATCATGGTTTTTCAAGCTCAAATATTGCTGATGTGCTTTTTCAAGCTTGTCATGGTTTAATGTAATACCCAATCCGGGCCGTTTGGGAATATTAATGAACCCATCTCTAATCTGCAGTGCATCATCACATAACTGTTGGCCATCTTGCCAAATAAAGTGGGTATCAATTGGTGTGATATTTCCTGGCGCAGCGGCACTAACTTGGGCATAAAGCGCCAAGGTAATATCAAAATGATTATTGGAATGCGAGCCCCAAGTTAAGCCCCAATCATTTAAAATGCTAGCGACACGCAGGCTACCTTCTATGCCCCAGAAATGGGGATCAGCCAAAATGATATCTACTGATTTCATTAACAATGCTGGATATACTTGTTGAAAATCTGTCGCAATCATATTGGTTGCAACTGGCTTGTTGGTTGCATTTTTATAAAAACTCATGATTTCCCGACCAGATAAACCGTTTTCAGGGCCACAGGGATCTTCCGCATACGTGAGTGCATCTCCATATTCCTTTGTCAAGGCAATCGCTTCTTTAAGTGACCAGGCACCATTAGGATCTAAATTAATTCTAGCTTCAGGAAATGCTTCATGTAAGGCCACGACGGTCTTCATTTCTTCTTTGCCGGGCAAAACGCCACCCTTAAGCTTAAAACAACGGAAACCATAGCGTTCTTGAGCAGCTTTAGCCTGGGCTACGATTCCTTCGGTTGTCAACGTTTCATTGCGTCTAACCTTGCCCCAATTATCAGAATCATCGTCGTCATGGATATATGGTAAATCTGTCTTATTTCGGTCAGCTATATAAAATAGATAGCCTAACATTTCAACCTTATTCCGTTGACGGCCAGATCCGATAATGTCACACATTGGTAAATTTAAAAATTTGCCATATAAATCCAATAGTGCGCATTCCAAAGCAGCTTCAGCATGAACTACAAACTTCAAATTACTTAAATCCAATTCTTGCAGACCTTGGCCACTATCATTCTCAGCTCGCCAACCGTTTTTACGAACATCATTTAAGATGCCGCGATACTCAGAAATGGGTCGACCAATGATGATCGATTCATAGCTGGTCAGCATTTTGGCAATGTCATCGCCGCCATGAATTTCACCAATACCTTCATTACCGGAATCATCAGTCACAATAATAATATTTCTGGTAAATAATGGTGCATGGGCACCGCTCAACGTTAATAGCATACTGTCGAATCCCGCTACAGGAACAACTTTTAAAGAAGTTATTTTTGGTATAACAACCATTTAAAATCCACCTTTCCACTAAGGGATAATGAAATTATCAAGCTAATTTTACGTAATAGGCGCCGGATTGAAAATACATATATCATTGAACAGCCCTAACTTTTCAGCTGTGGGTTGTACCCCACTGGCAACGGCGATAATCTCATCAAATATTTCTTGCCCAACATCAGCGACGCTCTTTTCACCAGTTGCGATAGATCCAGCATTAATGTCAATTAAATCTTGCCAGAATTCTTTCAAATCCGTTCTAGAGCAGACCTTAATAACAGGGGCCGCTGCTAAATTATACGGTGTGCCACGGCCAGTCATAAATACTTCAACTCCCATACCGGAAGCCAACTGCATGGTACCACAAACGAAATCACTGGCTGGTGTGGCGTTGAAGATCAAACCATGGCGGCTAGGAATTTCTCCGGCACTGACAACTTGGGCAATTGGTGCTGCACCTGACTTAGCGATTGAGCCCATTGATTTTTCCACAATGGTTGATAACCCACCAGCACGGTTCCCTGGCGTTGGGTTAGCTGAACGATCTACGCCGCCTTCTTTAAGATAATTGTCATACCAAGACATTTCCTTAGCAAGCTTGTCACAATTTGGCTTGTCCAACACACGGTGTGCAATAAATGGCACGCCATCACGAACCTCAGTCACCTCAGAAAACATGACAGTCGCACCGGCATTCACTAACATATCTGAAGCATACCCTGCCGCGGGATTAGCCGTCACACCAGAAAAGGCATCACTGCCACCACACTGCATACCAACTGATAATTTAGAAAGCGGTAATTCAACACGTTGGCGCTGGTTTAATATCTTTAATTTCTTTTCAGCCATTACTTTGATAGCTTCTAAAATATTTTCAAAACCATGATGATCCTGTAACAGAATAAAGTTATCATCATTGATATCATCTGGGTCCATCACTTTATCAGGGGTTAATTTTTCACACCCCAACCCGACTACCATTAATTGACCACCAAAGTTAGGATTTTTCATAATATTTTTGACGGCACGAATTGGAATCTTAGCCTCTGGGGCATCTATAGCAACACCACAACCATAAGCATGACTGATAACAACAATATCATCAACATTAGGATACTTGGGTAATAATTCCGTTTTCATTTGCTGAACGGCTACATTTAATATTCCCACAACACATTGCACCATTGTCTGAATACCTAATATATTCCTTGTCCCAGCATATTCTGATTCTGGATTATCATAGCCCATAAAAGTTTTGACGCTTGGTTCTGGTAATTTCTCATGAATATCAATACCATACTCTAACTCATTTAAATCAGGCGATGCCGGTAAATTCAATGAATCTTCATTAATCCAATCGCCAGCTAAAATGTTCTCCTTGGCATAGCCTAAAACCACCCCATATCTAATGACGGGTTCCCCCTTTGGAATCGGGATCAGGGCAATTTTATGTGCCTGAGGAATATCATGATTTGCCGTTATGCCGCCTTCAATTGCTGTACCTGCCTGAATATCATGTAAGGCAATTGCAACATTATCTCTATTCCGCATTTTAACAACATGCTTCATTATTTGTTCGCATCCTTCTTATACTAACTGACCAAGCTTAATGGCTTTCATAACAGTCATGCCAGCTTGTTCGACGAGTTGAGGTGCTCTTTTGACAGCTGTTTGAACAGTCATGGGACTATTTGTTGTTGCAAGAATCAGATCAATCCCTTGCTCATACACCCCACTAATATCAGAACCAATACTGCCCACAACAGCAACCACTGGTAAATGATGCTTTTTAGCCAAGTGCGCAACGCCGATTGGTACTTTTCCCCCAAGAGATTGGCCATCAATTTGCCCTTCTCCGGTGATCACCAAAGACGCATTAGCCATCTTACGATCTAGTTCAACCAAATTAATAATTTCTTCAATGCCTGATTTAATTTGCCCGTGACAAAATGTTAAAATACCGAACCCTAAACCACCGGCCGCACCGGCTCCAGGCGTATTCATAAAATCTAATCCAGCTTGTTTCTTTACGATCTTTGCTAGATTATCCAAGGTCTGATCCAAGCTTGCAATTTGCTCAGCAGTTGCCCCTTTTTGTGGCCCAAATATCGCAGTGGCACCATTTGGACCAGTTAATGGATTGTTAACATCTGAAAGACCAATAAAATTGGTCTTGGGGATGCGTGGATCCATTTGTGAAAAGTCCACACGGGCTAGTTCTTTTAAGCACTGCACACCATGTCCTAATTCTTGGTCTGCTTGATCAAAAAACTTCGCCCCAAGCGCTTGTGCCATGCCAACACCACCATCATTGGTTGCACTACCACCAAGACCAATATAAATCGTCTCAGCACCATAATCTAATGCTGTTTCAATTAGTTGACCTACCCCATACGTTGTAGCTAATCCAATATCAAGTCCGGAATTAATTAACGTTAAACCTGCCGCTTCTGCCATTTCAATAATCGCAGTTTTATCATTAATTAATCCCCATGTTGCGTTAACCGGCTCGCCCAATGGACCTGCCACTTTAGTCGACATCAATTTTCCCGATACTGCTTGGATGACACATCGAACCGTTCCTTCGCCACCATCAGCGATGGGAACTTTTTGAATATTCACTGTATGATCAGCAGTTAAAATTCCTTTTTCAATGTAATCAGCAATTTCAATAGAAGTGGCACTCCCCTTAAATGAGTCGAAGGCAATTAAAATATTCATATTTTCTACCTCCAATGGGAGCAGTTTATTCGTGCTCTTGTAATTTTTGAAGCTGTGCTTTCATGTCTTCATAGACTTTTCCTTCAGAAGGCAGATTAGGTAAAACGGGTTTACCTACATCTAAGCCTAAAATACGACACATATCTTTGGTAGCAACTGGGAAACTAGCCTCATTTTGTACCAATCTAGCCGGATTAAGTTTGAACTGTGCAGCTCTTGAGCCACGATAGTCACCATTTTCAAATTTATCATAAATTGACACAATTAAAGGTGCCAGTGCATTTGCAGTTGAGCAAACACTACCATAAGTCCCTAAGCATAAGCCCAAATAAATTAAGGTATCTTTACCTGTGAAGGTTCTAAAATCAATATCTTCCGTTAAGCGAATAATTTCACTGAGCAATGTCATATCACCGCTAGAATCTTTCATACCAATGACATTCGGAATTTCGTGGGCCATTTTACTGATCAATTCAGCTGATAGGCGATAACCGACCCGAGGATTGTGATATACAAAAACTGGGGTATCAGGTACACTGTCGGCAATTGTTTTATAATGTAAAAACAGTTCTTCATCAGTTGGTTTTAAAAACATTGGCTGTAGAATTGAGATTACATCCGCACCAGCTTTAGCAGCGCGTTGAGCCAATCTAACCCCACGACGGGTGCGGATAGGACCCATCCCGAAGAAAATTGGTACCCGATGCTGGTTTTGATCCAAGATAACTTCTAAGCCATGAATCAGTTCATCATCATCAAACATATAAAACTCAGAATTACTGCCAAAGGCTAAAATACCATGGACCCCACCGGCAATCACATGATCGACTTGCTGGCGTAAACGACCATCATCAATGTCCTCAGTTGTATCATTCACTGGTGTAACAAGCGGTACTATAATACCTTTAATTTTATTGACATCCATTTTAATTGTCTCCTTCATGAAATAATTAACGTACAAATGCAGGTTTCTTAGGATCAAAGGTCCAGCCTGGTATCAAATATTGCATCGTCTTAGCATCGTCACGAGCGCCTAATTGATGTTCAACATAAAGTTCATTGGCTTTTTTAATGGCAGCCATATCCAGCTCAATCCCTAAGCCTTCGTTTGTCTCAGGAACAGATAATTGACCATCCTTAATTTGATAAGGGTTTTTAGTTAAATATTGACCATCTTGCCAGATCCAATGAGTATCAATGGCATAAATATCACCAGGGGCTGCTGCAGCTGTATTGGCAGCCATAGCTAATGAAATATCAAAGTGGTTGTTAGAGTGAATACCCCAATTCAACCCGAATTCATGACAGATCTGGGCAACACGTACAGATCCTTCCATCGTCCAAAAATGTGGGTCTGCTAATGGGATTGATACACTGTTTAATGTAATTGCATGGCGCATTTGCCGCCAGTCAGTATCCACCATGTTCGTAGCCGTAGGCAAGAAAGTAGCTTTTTGAAACTCAGCTAAAATTTCACGACCTGAGAAACCATCTTCAGCACCGCATGGATCTTCAGCGTACGTTAAGATCCCCTTCAATTCTTTGGCATATTGTAAGGCTTGTTTCAAAGACCAAGCACCATTGGGATCTAAATCGAGTTTTGCATCTGGAAAAGCTTCGTGCAACGCCTTGATAGCGGCAACTTCGGCTTCACCATCAAAAACGCCACCTTTAAGTTTAAAAGTTTTAAATCCATAGCGATCATAAGCTGCTTGCGCCTGTTTGACGATTGCTTCCGGTGTTAAGGCAGGTTGCCGTCTAGCTTGGCCCCAGGCGTCACTGTTATCGTCGTCATGGATATATGGCAAGTCAGTCTTGTCCTTATCCCCAACGTAAAACAGATAACCTAGAACATCAACTTTTTCACGTTGTTGCCCATCACCTAATAATGCTGCGACAGGCACATGTAAATACTTTCCTAGTAAATCTAGAAAGGCAGTTTCAATGGCAGTAACTGCATGAATCGTAATACGTTGATCAAAAGTTTGGTTTCCCCGACCACCTGCATCTAAGTTCTCAAATTTTGATTTAACAGATTGTAGAACTTTTTTGTAGTTGCCCAAGGGTTGCCCAATAATTAAAGATTTTGCATCCTCTAAGACTTTTGTGATCTTCTCACCACCAGGCACTTCACCGGCACCAACAGTACCTTGATCAGTTGTTAAAATTAATATATTTCTTGTAAAGAACGGGCCATGTGCCCCGCTCAAATTTAATAACATGCTGTCATATCCTGCAACTGGGTACACTTCAACCTTTTCAATTTTAGGTGTTGCCATGTTGTTCACTCCTTCACGAAAGTTATGTAAGTAAAAGGCTGACAAAACAAGTAAGGTGCCAGTCTTTTATGATTATCCAGTGTGATAACTTTATTTCTTATGAATTTCTAAATTATTAATTTTTTCATAGAATTTTGCAATGGCTGCATGGTCACTACTGCCATCCCCATCAAGTTGAACGGCCTGCAAAATTTCCATAACTTCTGCTGTCAAAGGTAAGGAAACATGCATAGCATGGGATGTATCTAAAGCATTTTGCAGATCTTTAATGTGCAAGTTAACTCTGAAGCCAGGTTTAAAGTTACGATTGATAATCATGGGAACTTTGGCATCCATTACTGTACTACCAGCCAAGCCTGTATGAATGGCGTCAAATACAAGTTGTGGATCCAATCCAGCTTTTTCAGCTAAGGTAAAGCCTTCACTAACAGCGGCAATGTTTAAGGCAACAATGATTTGGTTGGTTAATTTAGTAGTATTACCAGCACCTACAGCACCTACATAAGTTACACTACCACCCATGACACCTAGGATGTCTTTAAATTTATCGAATAATGCTTTATCACCGCCGACCATGATGGCAATTGAGCCATCAATAGCTTTAGGTTCACCACCGGAAACAGGTGCATCTAAGAAGCCGACTTTCAATTCAGCTAAACGTTTCGCGAAATCTTGGCTTGCTAATGGATTGATTGAACTCATATCAATTACAGTCTCACCGGCACTTAAGCCTTCAGCGATGCCACCCTTATCAAACAGTGCAGCTTCTACATTGGGAGAATTGGGAACCATTGTGAAGACGACTTCGTTACCTTCAGCAACTTCTTTGCCACCTTTTGCAGCTTTTGCACCAAGGGCAACTAATTCATCGATAGAATCTTGATGAAAATCAAATACTGTCACATCGTGGCCAGCTTTAACTAAATTCTTTGCCATTGGTTTGCCCATAATACCTAATCCTAAAAATCCAATCTTCATTATAATTATCTCCTTCATTATTTTACATTAAGAACCAATTCACAAGTTCATCATAGATGAAAGCGGATTAAAAATACATTATCAAAAGAACGATTAATCAAGTAACTTTTTGTGCAAATGACCTATTGTTGAACTGATAAATTATTGGGCTATCTAAAAATCCCCATTGCTAACCCAATAATCGTCCAGACTATACTTAGAATCCAAATTGGTGTAAATGAAAACTTAACATACTTCTGCAGATTCACAGCCCCATTGGTCAGATCCGTTCCGATGTAGATTTGTGGTTGTGCAATTGGTGTTAACATAGCCCCCATATTCATGAACAACGTCAAAATGACAATATCCATTGGGATACCATAAGCTTTCATTAAAGTCCCAATAATTGGCATCAGTACAAAATACCAAGTATCGTTGGTAAACAGGAACATTAATGGTGTACTGAAAACGGCAACAATAATATAAACAAATGGACCAAAAGACTTTGGAATAATCATTAATAACGTGTCAACCATAGCCTTCATCATGCCGCTATATTGCATAACACCTACAACAACACCGGAAAGCAAAATAGCTGGCATAACTGGGAATAAAGAACTGGCATACTTCTTGAGTAATTTATTTTGAAGCTTAAGATCTTTATAGTTCACACTTAGGGCAATCACTAGTCCAAACGCAAAAGTGAAATAGGATGGAATTGCCGGCATGAAACATAGCACACTGATAACCAATAGTGTCAGTACCACATTAATCCAGAATAACTTTGGCCGACCTAACTCAGGATCATCACAAATGTCATTGACATCAATTTTTTCAGATTTATGTTTAACGCCATCACCATCAGCGGCATTGATTCGACGAGATTCACGATAACCAATAAATGCAGCCAAGGCTAAAATCAGAATCGTAAATACAATTTGTGCGGGTAATAATTTTTTAAACAGATACATTGGACCGTTAGGAATATTTGGAATCAACGATGCACTTCTTAACATCCGAGCGCTCCAAGGCACATCGTAAGTATTAATGATCCCCAAAGTTGTTAAGAAAACTAAAATAACTGGATTCATCTTCATCTTTTTGTAAAACGGTAACAACAGAGGTACGGTGATCAAAAATACAGATGTGATGCTGACATCCAAGCCAGTAATCATCGCAACAATAACGGTTAAAACTGCTAAAACTGACGGATTAATATTTATATGTTTCAAAATCCGTCTGACAATACCGTTGAATAATCCAGCATCTGCCATTAGCATAAAATACGGAAGCGAAAATAACATAATCAACGAAACGGGTGTAGTCATTGCTAAACCCTTAGTAAGATAAGTCCCAATTTGTTTAACAGAAGAACCAATCAGAATTGCCGCAATGACTGGCACAACTGAGAAACAAAAAATAGTACTCACCTTTTGTTTTAGCAAAAGGACAACAATGACGATCATCATTACAAATCCAACAATAGCAAGATAACTCATGTTAACGTCCACCTTTATCAAAGTGATTTTTTGAGCATATTTAATTGTAATAACCAAGCTAGCTTTTACAATTCATAGTGTATCTTAAAATAAAGCGCATACATATATGCATATGACTAAAAAAATGTTGCTATATTTCGTTGATTTGTCAAATTAATGGTTTATAGGCCGTTCTATCAGTGTTAATATTGTGACCATAATAACAAAAAATATTTGCATCAGTCATTTGCACTAAGCTCGAAGAACTGACTAACATTTTCCTAAATAAATAGTCTAAATAATGCCTTAAGGAGATCTGCAGTATGGAACTAGAACCTCAATTAGCTCAATCAATTGTTGATAAAATGATGAATCAACTACCGTTTAACGTCAACATGATGAATAAACATGGCGTTATCATTGCCAGTGGTGACCCCTCTCGAATTAATTCCCTACATGTTGGTGCCCAAGATGCTATCAAACAACGTAAAACACTAACCATGGCTAGTTCTTATGGTGAACATGGTCAGCCGGGCGTAAACATGCCTGTATTCTTTGGGAAATCAATTATTGGCGTCATTGGTATTACTGGTGATCCAAAAACAGTTCTGCCCTTCGCCTCACTACTAAGGACAGCTACTGAATTGCTTTTGGCACAGAATAGAACCAATGAAATCGAAAAAGAAAATGAAAACCATTTAAATCGTTTTTTATATCAATGGTCTCAAATCAAAGACGATATTAGTAACCACACCGCGTTAATGCTGGACGCGAAGGAACTGCATATTGATCTTACAAGAAAACGGGTTGCAATTGCCATTGATGCCAAGAAATGTCCTGCTTTAACCACCGAAGCCGATGACTACAACTTTTCCTTAGCAGCCCATAAAATCATTATTTTAACCACGCATCGGTCAACAGTCGATCGCTGTATCAAGCTTTGTAAGCGCCGCCATTTACACATGGGCGTGGGTCGTAAGACAACTAGTGTCGGTATTTCAATTAATGAAGCTCTAAAAACTTTGGATATCGCTGCCATTTTTCAAGCTAAGAACTACCTTTATTTTGATCAAGTTGAATTTATGTACGCCCTATTACAGAGCAATCTACCAGTACAACATATTGTCGATGAGCTTAAAGCTTTGAACGAGTCCATCAAAGGAAAAGAACTTATCGAAACATTGCTGTGCTTCATTGAGAATAATCAAAATATCAATGAAACCGCGGCAGCATTACATGTCCATCGCAACACCCTAAATTATCGCCTTAATAAGCTTACTGAGCGACTTAATTTAAATCCACATAAATTAATCGATTTATTTCAGCTTTATGTGGGTTATCTTTACTTTTCTCAACAGACGCTATCCGAAAAATAGCTTAATTTGAAACAGCGTATTTTCTGTTTCAAATTAAGCTCAAATAATCACTAATCCATTCAAATAAATATTATTTGAATGGATTAGTTTAAACGTTTAACTTTGAATGCAAAACTCTGTATTCTTAGAATGCTATTATAATAGGAAAACATCCTAATTTGTCACAATAAAGTTTTGTTTTAAGAAAATATGGCTTTTAAATTATAGTCTTTAATTTTGTTCAATGAAAAACATAATGAATATCTGCTATTCTTTAGCTGTCTGTTTTCATGAAATACCTTGACAATCAGGCAATATCAGCTATTATTGATATTGAAAGCAAGTAATACTATGGATATAATTTTGAGGTGATTATTATGGATAAAACAGTCGTATTATCTGATCAAGAAATTTCGACGCTCAACTTTATTCTTTCTGAATACAGATTACAACACAGTGGCAGTACGTCATTAGGTTTAGCTGATATTTCCGAATTTAAAAAATTAGAGAACGCAAAAAAAGATTTACCCGTTTTATTTGAAAAACTGAACTAGAAATTATCACTATAACAGGTAAATTTCTGTTATATCAAAAAGAGTGTACCTGGCGATTCACGTCTAGTACACTCTTTTTTCATACTTTGAAATTACAAAATTAGTTACTGCCATTAATAGTTGCTTATCCAAGGTAATGTTCTGCCTTTCCTTACCCCTTCAACCCCCGAGACTGCCGATCCATATCCTCCACAACAATATCAAATATCTCGCCTAAGGATGCACAATATTCTAGAATTTCCCAAGGTTTATTGGTATGGAAATGAATCTTGATTAAGCTTTCATCCCCAACGGCTAATAAGCTGTCGCCTTCAAAGTGCGTTTCAATATAATTCGAAATCACATCTTCGTCTAAATCATGGCCCTCAATAAGACATTGGGTATCGTATTTATATTTAATCATTTTATATATTTACTCCTTAAATAGTAGCTGAATATGTCTCAAAGTCCAGCCAACTTTAATATAGGTATGATACACCTATTTCCCACAGACTGGCTGAGATTTGCTTGCCCATAATTATAAAAAGCGCTAGCAGCCACTTGCCACCAACGCTTTTCAAGCCTAACTATTGATAGGTCATTTTATAAAACTTTATTAGCCAAATCCTTGAATACTTGGGCCACCCGTTTAATATCAGCTCGGTCTACATACTCGTCAGGCTTATGGGCAACTTCCAAATCCCCTGGGCCATAAGACATGCAATTATGATTATCTAATTTACCAGCAATGACTGCAGTGTCCGTATACCCGGTAAAGACGCCAACTTGCGCCGGGGCTGCTGTGACGTCGGCCACGGTTTCTTTCAAGACACTTAACAGCGGGCTGTTGGGATCGGATTCAATTGGTGGCCGGTCGCCATCAACGGTAATACTCACTTTAATCCCATTGATTTCTTTTTCGATTTCTTGGCTGACATCCCGAATCGCCTTAAGGACCCGCGATGTACTTAAAGGCGGTACTAAGCGCAAATCAATCCAAACCTTTGCTTGATCTGGCACGACGTAAGGCCGATAACCGCCCTTGATCATCCCAAAAGTAATGGTAGAAGCCCCTAGGGTCTCATGCTTGGGAAACGCTTGAACTTCGTGCCGCGTTCTGGTGATGATTTCCGCTAAAGCCGCAATGGCATCCGCACCTTTTTCAGGTGTGCTGGCATGGGCTGTGACGCCTTGAACTTCAACTGTGATCCAAGTTCGACCCTTATGTGCCACCCGAATTTTGCCATTTGTGGGTTCGCCATCTAAGACCCAATCTGTTTTATCTACCCATTTGGAGCGAATGGCTTGTTCGACGCCCCGCATGTAATCTTCTTCATCACAAGAAGCTATTAATACAAAATTATGTTTTAATTTTCGACCAGCCGCAACTTGTTTAGCCATATCCGCAAATGCTAACATGGCGCAAGCTAGGCCACTCTTCATATCACAGGCACCGCGGCCATATAAGCGGTCATCAATGAATTCCCCAGCCAGGGGCTTACTTTTTTGCCAATCATCCCCTAGCACAACCGTGTCCATGTGGCAGATGTAAACTAAAGCTGGGTGCGTCTCTTCGCCTTGGAGAACAGCGCGGACGTTAAACCGCGAAGGTAAAACTTCTTCTTTTTCAATCATCGCAGTTGGCGCATTATGTTTTAACCAGTCTGCAATGAAATCGCCAATCTCCGTTTCATATGCACCGGGATCAGAACTGTCTATCTGTACCAATTGTCTTGTCAATAATGTGGCTTCATCCATATCCTATCAAACCTCGTTTCTGCAATATGTGAATTAAACCTAACGAACCTAGAAAAAATAAGTACTCATGTTGTTATAATACAGTTATTAGTTGTACTTATCAACATTAATTTTTGGATACCTAAATATTATTTAGTTTTAGACCATTTAAAAAACACTGGCAATGTAAGCGCCACCGTTTTAATTATAAGACTATCTGCAAAATCATGCCACTATTGTAAGATTTATCATTGGTTAGCTAAACCAAATTAACCGACCTTCAGAAATAAAATCACTGAACTAATCCTGTTTATCGGCATACATGCTACCCTATGTATCATGTACGCTATAAACTTTACCCATCAAAAAACAGACAACCAGCATGAACAAAAAGTCCATCACCTAGCTGTCTGTTTTAAAATAATCTTAAATTGCGGCCAAGATCTCTTGTTGAGCTTTACGGCCTTCTTTGATAAATAAATCTAAGTTAGTTTGTTTGACCCGATAACGGGGTGCACTGACACTAAAAGCGCCGTAAATCCGGTTATTTTTGACTAAAGGAAAGCCCACACAGAAAATATCTTGTTGGTTTTCACTATTTTCAATGGCGTAACCTTGTGCTTGCGTTAATTGAATGTTGGCTTTTAATTTTTGTTTATCAGTAATCGTATTGGCTGTTAAAGGCACCAACTTGGTGGTTGCCAAGTACTGATTGAGTTTCACCGCGGGATAAGTGGACAAAATTGCCTTACCCATAGCTGAAGAATACAGCATCATTCCTTTACCGATCCGCGATACTAAATTCACACTGTTGGGGCTTTCCAGTTTAGCTAATAAGACAACCTCATTGCTGTCTAAAATCCCTAGGTTAACAGTTTCATTGGTGATGTCCCGCAACTTGGTCAAATAAGGCTGGGCTACTAAATTGATGTCAAACGTACCTAGCGTCTTTTGAGCATAACTCAAAAATACCGTGCCTAAATAGTAGCGCTTATCTTCCCCTAAGCAACGGACAAAACCAACATACTCTAAAGTTTGCAGAATTTTGTACACCGTGGATTTAGTCATAGGAACATTATCACTAATTTCCTTTAAAGAAGGTGGCGTATCGCTTTCTAAGATAAAATCTAAAATATCTTTCGCTTTTAATAAAACTCCACCATATAAGGGTTGTTGGGTTGGTTCTAGCATAAGTTGGCCTCCTTTCCACTTACTTTATAACTTGTCGATAACTCATGTCTCAATTATAATACACGTGCACAACGCCTGTCATGGCTTAGCACTCAGTTGAAATTCAGTCTAAGTACTGATATCAGCCGCCTGAATTCCTGCTAGAATAAAGGCATCCATCAAGCACAGGCACATTATTGAGGTGAAAAACATGTTCTTTCAACCGGCATTAGCAACCGCCGCCACGAATGGCAATGGTCATTCCTTAGGCGGTGCGGTCATGATTGGTGCGATCGTTGCGTTAGTATTGATCTTATTTTTAATTGTGAAATTGTTTGGCTTGATCCTGCGCCATCCCTTTATCAGTATTGGCCTATTTGCCTTAGGCGGCTTCACCGTTTTCAAGTTTGCCTTATCCGGCATTTTGATACTGGGCGTGATTGCCGCCGTGGGCGTGGCCTCGCTGTGGTTCAATTGGGGCAATAACTGACCCAACTTTTTGAAAGACCCATCTGGCAAATTGCTGGGTGCGGTCTTTTTTTATTGGGCTTGTTTCCCTGGGACGGAAGCGATGATGTCCATATCCCCAGACAAGGTCCAAGCGCTGGCTTTCGCGGTCAGTAGTAAATGGTCACCCCGTTTAAGCTCATAAGTGGTTGACCCTACCTGTAATTTACCCTGGCCGTGTAAAACGGAGATCAACGTACAAGGAAATGCTTTCTTAAAGGCCACTTCATCTTTGATCACCCAACGATAAACGTTGAAGTACTTGGAAACTGGCGCGCTCACCAAGGTAGTTAACGTTGAGGCCCCCACGGTTTTAGAAGTGGTATTGGCAGCCACTGGTTCAAAAGGAATTTGCGTGACATTAAAGGCATCTTTTAAATGAAGTTCACGTTTTTCACCAGTGGTTTTGTCAATGCGATCATAATCATATAAGCGATAAGTGGTATCGGAACTTTGTTGGGTTTCTAAGGCCATGATCCCCTTATTCAAGGCATGGACCGTGCCACTGGGAACGTACACAAAGTCCCCGGTTTTAACCGGCTGTTTCCGCAATAACTTATCCCATTGACCTGCATGGACAAGGTCTTCAAACTCAGCCTTGGTTTTAGCGTGATGCCCATAAATCAAATAAGCACCAGGATCGGCATCAATGATATACCAGCATTCGGTCTTCCCTAAATCATGGGCATGTTCTTTGGCATAGGCATCCCCGGGATGGACTTGAACGGATAAACTAGCTTCGGCATCCAAAATTTTCGTCAACAACGGAAAACGATCTCCGGGCATATTATCAAATAGCTCCCGATGATCTTGCCACAATTGGGCTAAGGTTTGGCCAGCATAATCACCATTTTCAATGGTATTGGTCCCATGGGGATGGCCAGAGATCGCCCAACATTCACCAATATCAGTGGCGGGTAATTTATAACCGAACTGGGCCAATTTTTGCCCACCCCAAATTTTTTCGTGAAAAACTGGCTTTAATAATAGAACTTCATTCATGAAAAATGCGCCCCTTTATCCTTGTTTGATTGCCTTGATTTTAGCCACATAAGCTTCTGCATTTTTAGTGACCTGGTCATAGTCACCCTTTTCACCAGGACCGACTAAATTACTCCCGGCACCAACAGCAATGACGCCAGCAGCAAACCAGGCTTCTAAGTTATCCAAACTAACCCCACCGGTTGGCATGATATTCATTTGTGGGAATGGAGCTTTCACAGCCTTCACCATCCCAGGACCAGCCACACTGCCAGGGAACAGTTTCACAATATCACAACCAGCTTCAAGGGCCGTTTGCATTTCAGTCATGGTGAAACACCCGGGCATGTAAGGGACCTGATACAAATTACAAATCTTAGCCACATCAGCGCTGAAACTTGGGCTGATCACATATTGAGCACCAGCCATAATCGCCAAGCGGGCTGAGGTGGCGTCTAAAACCGTTCCAGCCCCAATAATAGCTTGATCAGCGCCAAATTTATCAACCAATTGGGCGATAGCTTGGTCGGCATGGGGCACAGTAAACGTCAATTCGATGCCTTTGACGCCGCCTTTGATCGCCGCTGCACTGATTTTAACAGCTTGCTCCACGGATTCGCCCCGAACAACAGCCACCACACCAGCGTCTTCAATCTTTTGTAACACTTTAACTCTTTGTAAATTAGCCATCTTATTAGTTCTCCTTAAAAATTGTCTGGATTAACGAAACGCGTTTTAAAATATACCATCAACATTATCGCACATAATCAGCAAAAATCAAAAAACCATGTTTTATTTCAAAAAAACTAGCAAGAAGCCGACGCAAAAATATGATTTTGCGTCGGCTTCTTTAGCATTCATTCATATTCGACAGTCTAGCGAACTAAGTAGCCACCATCAACTGCTAAGATATGGCCATTGACATAATCAGCTGCATGACTGGCCAAGAAGACGGCGACACCCATTAATTCATGGGGTTCAGCCCAGTGACCGGCAGGGATGCGGTCTAAGATTTCTTGATTACGGGCTTTATCAGCTCGAATTGGGGCCGTGTTGGCCGTCTTAATATAACCAGGGGCAATGGCGTTGACTTGGACATTATAAGCACCCATTTCACTGGCGAAGGCCTTGGTTAATCCGGCAACCCCGTGTTTAGAAGCGGTGTAGGAAGGAATGAATTTCCCACCTTGGAAGGATAACATGGAACCAATGTTGATGATCTTGCCAGATTTTTGTTTGGCAAATACTTTGGCAGCAGCCATGGACATGTGATAGACCGTGTTTAAGTTGATGTTGATGACCCGATCCCAATCTTCATCCTTAGATTCCAATAACGGATTACGTTTAATCATCCCGGCATTGTTGATCAGAATATCGATATGGCCAAAGGCATCGATGGCCCGTTGGATAACTTTAGGGGCAATGTCTTTTTCAGTCAAATCAACCGCTTCAAATTCAACTTTGCGACCCCGTTTTTCAATCATTTCCCGGGTAGTATCCCATTCAGCTTTGCCATAAGTTGGAATGTAAATGTCAGCGCCGGCTTCAGCTAACGCCACGGCATAGCCTTGGCCTAACCCAGTGTTGCCGCCGGTAATAACGGCAACTTTGCCACTTAAATCAAACGCGGACATTTTAAATTTATCTAACGCTGCTTCGTTTTGTTTAATTTCTTCTGGTGATTGTGCCATAAAAAGATCTCCTCTTATATTGTATTCGTCAAAAAGCCCAAATTAGCTGGATTATCTTAATTCATGCATGGGAACTTGATCCATATCATCATAGGTTTGGTTTTCACCACACATGGCCCAGATGAAGGAATAACTTGTTGTCCCAACACCACAGTGAATGGACCAGCTTGGGTTCACAACGGCTTGGTCGGGTTCCAAGAAGATATGTTTAGACGCGGTGGGTTCCCCTAAGAAGTGGACCACCCGGGTATCCGGTGTACCAAACTCGCAATATAAGTAAGTTTCCATCCGCCGAGCGTGGGTATGAGCCGGCATGGTGTTCCAAGAGGAGCCTGGTTCCAAAACGGTATAACCCATTTGTAATTGGCAAGTATCCATTTGAGAAGCGTCAATATATTTATAAATGACCCGTTTGTTCAAATGTTCTTGATCGCCAATTGGTTTCTTCAAAGCATTGGCAAACGGCAATTTCTTGTTAGGATAAGTTTTGTGGGCCGGGGTTGAGACCACGTAGAACTTCGCTGGTTTTTCAGGATCATCAGAGGCAAATTGGACGGATTTTGTACCCTTACCAATGTAATAGCCATCATGGGCCACAATATCGTCTTTTTGACCATCGATAGTCACGGACCCAGAACCGCCAATATTGATAAACCCTAATTCCCGGCGTTGTAAGAAGTAATCTACCCCTAATTGCTTGTCTAACTTGATCTCTAAAGGTTCAGTGGTAGGGGTCACACCCCCAAAAATCATCCGATCATTGTAAGTATAAGTTAATAAAATGTCCCCCGGATTAAAAATCTTTTCCATTAAGAACTCATTGCGTAGATCCTCAGTGCTGTAATGTTCAATATCTTTGGGACTATGTGCATAACGGGTAACCATACTAAAACTCATTAGAATTTCTCCCTTCGGTAATTTCTATTTAAGAAACGTCATTTCTTATAACGATTAAAGTATACAACAACCAAAATATATTGCAAGCGTTTTTCTGAATATTTACAGTAGTTTTACGCAAATTGTGTGGGCCTTTTACAATGGACCCTCACAATTAATATTCGTAACTAAGTCTATTTATGAGGTGATTTATGTGTCCATTGTGTTGGAAAATGTTAGCAAACGTTTTGACAATGACCCGGAAACTTTAACCGATATCAGTGCCGAAATTCAAACGGGTGAGTTTTTTGTGATTGTTGGCCCATCTGGTTCCGGGAAAAGTACCCTTCTGCGGATGATTGCTGGTTTGGGCTCTATTTCAGGCGGCGAAATCAAAATTAACGGTCGGGTGGTCAACGACTTAGCTCCCAAAGACCGTAAACTATCCATGGTTTTTCAAAGTTATGCCCTTTATCCATTTTTAAATGTTTGGAATAATGTGGCTTTTGGTTTAAATGCCCGTAAAATCGCCAAAGTCGATATCAAAGACCGGGTAGCCAAAGCCTTAGATATGGTGGGTTTGACGGAATTTAAAGACCGTAAACCTCGAGAACTCTCCGGTGGTCAGCGGCAACGGGTGGCTTTAGCCCGGGCTGTGGCTGATGATAGCAATATCTGTTTAATGGATGAACCCTTATCCAACTTAGACGCTCAATTACGGATCAAAATGCGCCAAGAAATTTATAATCTCCAACGTAAACTCGGCCTGACTTTGATCTACGTGACCCATGATCAAGTGGAAGCCATGACCATGGCCGACCATATCATGGTCTTAAACGACCGCCAAGTTCAACAAATTGGCACGCCCAGTGAAATTTATCAAGAACCCGCCAATGAATTTGTGGCCCAGTTCTTTGGCACCCCGCAAATCAACCTACTGCCGGCCGTTAAAACTGCGGGTAGCCAGACCAGCCTGGATATCACCGCCGACTTTGCCTTGAATCTCAATCAAACCATTCCCGCCACCGAAGTCAAAGTTGGCATCCGCCCTAACGATTTGACCATTGCCGACAGCTCCGAATTAAACGCCAACGCCGTAGTGGATAATATCGAATATCTGGGGGATGAAACCATTGTTTATGCCACTTTAAACAGTGGAACCGCCGTACGCGTGTTAGTTGATGGTCAAGCCAACTTCAGAAGTTATCAACCGGTCCAAATTGGCGCCAGCGGTAAAGTCATGCTCTTTGATTCCAAGGGCCAACGTCTGCACCTGACAAAGGAGGCCATGAGCTATGCTTAAAAATGTCGCCGAACCTGAACCAGAGTCCCTGGACGTGACCCCTACCACGCCCAAAGCCAAAAGCCGGACCAAGGTCTTTGCCCTTAATGCCAAAGATAAGTATTATGCCCTATTATTTTTGGGCCCTTCCGTCTTATTATTAGCCCTTTTCGTTTTTTATCCCATGATCAAAACGCTTTATATCAGCTTATTTCTCACCAGTGGCCTGGGTAAAACCACCGTTTTCGCTGGTCTGGGCAATTATGTCCGTTTATTGACCTCGGCCGATTATTTAAATAGTTTAGGGGTTACCTTGATCTACGTTTTTGCCGTGACCATTTTAACCATTGCCCTAGGCCTCTTATTGGCCCACTTGGCCAGTGAAACCTTGCCCGGGATTGGTATTTTCAGAACGTTATTCTCGGCTACCATGGGGGTTTCCGTCTCCGTTGCTGCCATCTTTTGGCTCTTCATTTTTAACCCCTCTACTGGCTTTTTGTCCTTATTGAGCAATTGGTTGCATTTGCCTGTGATCAACTGGCTGACCCAACCCAATACTGCCATGGTTGCTGTCGTGATCACCACCGTTTGGATGAATCTAGGCTTTACCTTCTTAATTTTATTAGGGGCCATTCAATCCGTTCCCACCAGCCTTTATGAAGCTGCCAGTGTCGCTGGCGCTAAACCTGGTTATCAATTTTTCCATATCACCATTCCCATGATCTCCCCAACGTTGTTCTTCGTCTCCATCATTACCTTGATTGGGTCCTTTAAGAGTTTTGGGTTAATTGATCTGATCACCAAAGGCGGCCCGACGAATGCCACCAATATGTTGGTATATCGCATTTATAAAGATGCCTTCTACAGTGGCAACTTCGCCCAGGCCAGTGCCGAATCGATCATTTTAACCGTGATTATTGCCCTATTCACCTTATTACAATTTAAAATTTTGGAAAGACGGGTGAACTACTAATGACTTTTACCAAGCAATCTCCTTGGCAAAAAACCTTAAGTTATGCTGCCTTAATCATCTTGACCATCGTTGTCCTGGGTCCCTTTTTGATTGGCCTATGGACCAGCTTTTTACCAACCATGGATATCGCTAAGGGTAATTTCTTTAGTACAGCCTTATCCTTTAATAACTATATAAGTGCCTTTACCAAAACACCTATCTTGCGCTATTTAGGCAATAGTTTGTTAATTTCCACCGTGACCATGTTCGCCCAACTGTTCTTTTGCTCCATGGCCGCCTATGCCTTTGTCTTTTTGAAATTCAAATTCCGCAATTTACTCTTTGGCTTATTCTTAGTCACCATGATGTTGCCCTTTGAAGCTGAAATCATTCCCAACTTTCAAACCGTTAAAAGCCTGGGCCTGCTCAATGGCTATGGGGTCATGATTATCCCCTTCTTGACCAGCGCCTTTGGGGTCTTCATGTTACGGCAATCCTTCAAACAAATGCCCGCAGAATTAAAAGAAGCCGCCGATATTGAAGGTTTAAACCATTTTCAATTTTATGGCAAGATCGTCTTGCCTTATAACCGCATCAGTCTGTTGACTCTGGCGGCATATAGTTTCCTAGGTTCTTGGAACGAATACTTATGGCCCATGTTAACAACATTTAGCAACAATTTTCGGCCGATTCAAAATGGCCTGCGTCAATTACAATCTGAAGAAACTTTCAATGATTGGGGCATGATTCAAGCCAGTGCAGCCATTGTGGTCATCCCCACGTTAATTGTTTTGTTTGTGGGCCAACACTACTTCAAATCTGGCATGAACGAAGGTGCCGTCAAATGATGAAGCAGTTGTCCAAATATCTCAAATATGACCTGATCAGCCTTTTCGCAGTGGTTTTGACCCTGCTGGGCTTAGCTGTAGCGCAAAAACCCCAAGCCGTACAAGCTGCCACCAGTGACGGTAAGACCCAAGTGGTCTTTTGGCACGAAATGGGCGGTCCCGCGGAACAAGCCCTGTTAAAAATCGTGGATGGCTTTAATAAGTCTCAAGATAAATATGAAGTTGTCCCCGCTTATCAAGGCTCTTATGATGAAGCGGTCCAAAAAATCATCCAGACCCATGGCACCAATACCAGTCCAGCCGTCTTCCAATCTTTTGATATTTCCACTGCGCAAATGATGGATAGCAAGTACACCACCCCTATCCAAAAATTTGCGGATGCTGATAATTATGACTTAAACCAAATATCCGCTGGGGCTCGGGCTTTTTACGCCAAGGATGGCCAACAAATGGCGATGCCTTTTAACACCTCCCAACCCGTGCTCTATTACAATGCCACCTTATTAAAGAAATACCATATTACCCCACCCCCAGTTTCCCCAAGTTACAGTGATATTTCTCGGGTCGCTACCCAGTTATATAACCGTTCTAATCACAAGGTTAAAGGGATGACGGTGCAAATCTATGGTTGGTTGCTAGAAGAAGCCTTGGCCAATGCGAGGACAAGTTTGACCAATAACAGTGATGGCCACGATGGTACCCCCACCAAGGTTAATTTAAATAACCCCACCACCGTTCAATTCTTAAAATGGATCCGCAGCAATATTCAACAAGGCAACTTCATCAACTACGGTTCTGGCGCCAGTGCCGGGACCAACCAAATTGCCGGCTTCTTAGCGGATAAAGTAGGGATGTTCATCCAATCCAGTGCCACCATTGGCCAATTAACCGCCAATAACAAAAATAAATTGGGTATTACCTACTTCCCCCATCCCGATGGCACCAAAGCCAATGGGGTCGCCATTGGCGGGGCCGCTTTATGGATCAGCAATGACAAACCTCAAAATGTGCAACAAGGATCCTTTGAATTTATCAAGTATGCTTTAAATGCTCAAAACCAAGCCCAATGGCAAAAAGCCACTGGCTACTTAGCCTTGAATAAGGATTCGCAAAATGAAACTGTGTTGAAGAAGCTTTATGCCAGCAATCCTGAAGCTAAAGTCCCGGCCCAACAATTAGCCACCGCTACACCTAATAAAACCAATTCCGGGATTTTGATGCAAGGGATGCAATTGACCCGGGAATTGGAAGAAACCGCCATGGAAACCGTTTATAACGGCGGCGATATCAATAATGCATTGACTACGGCCAACCAAAGTATCAATGATAATTTGAAGTTAACCAACCAAGCAAACGGCGTTAAGCCAAAATAAGACCAGGAGGTTTTAAGATGACCACATCAACCTTAATTTTTGGACACCGGGGCTTTCCTAAGAAATTCCCAGAAAATTCCCTAGCTGGTTTTGAGTACGCCCTGATCCACGGCATTGACGGTCTGGAATTCGATGTCCATTTGACTCGGGACAGCATCCCCGTCATCATCCATGATGAAACCATTAATCGCACCACCGATGGCAAGGGGTTAGTGGGGGAAATGACCCTAGAAGAATTACGCCAGTACCATTTAGCCAATGGCGAGCCCATCCCCACTTTGTCTGGCCTCATGGAAATGGCCTATCATTATCCCGTCTACTTAAATCTGGAGTTCAAGACCAACAAGATCCACTATATTGATATTGAAGAAATCGTCCTTACCCAGGTCAATCGCTACCCCCTGCAAAAGCCGATGATTTATTCTTCTTTCAACTTAGACTCCCTGCGCCTGGCCTATCAAATGGATGCCACCCAGGAATATTGCCTGTTAGCGGGACATCACATTATCAATCCCCAAGCTATGACCCTGGCAGAACATCTCAAAGGCTTTCATTTAAGGCATTACCAAGAGCTGCCTGAAGATATCGTCCAGCGGATCTGGACCATTGATGATGCCAAGACCATGACCAGCCTGTTTGAAAAAAACGTGGCCGGGGTCATTACCGATAACTTTGAGTTAGCCCAAAGCTTAAAGGGTGCTCTGTTAAAATAACCGTTATTTCCTAAAAAGCCGCTGCAAGAAAATAAATTCTTGCGGCGGCTTTTTTTGTGCGTACCTGCACGGAAAATCTGTATTCAAGGGCGTTTATATTATATTTATGATTATCTTCAAAAAAATATTTATGTAATTTTGTCATTTAATGCTTTAATATCAATATATTGGTCAGCCTCACCGTTATTTAAAAATAAATCTGCCGGTTTGTTCAGCAAATAACTTGTTTACTGTAAAACATGGGACTATAATTCATTGTGAAAGCATTCACTTATTGTTTATTAATCCCTTTTTATAACAAATTGGAGGTTTTTTAAATGAACAGATTACAAAATAAAGTTGCTATCATTACTGGCGGTACTAAAGGTATTGGTTATGGTATCGCTAAACGCTTCTTAGCTGAAGGCGCCAAAGTGGTCATCACTGGCCGGAATGCCGAAGTCGGTGAAGCCGCCGCTGCAGATTTAGGCGATCCCAGTGTGGTCACTTACTTGCAACAAGATGTCACCGATGAAGCCCGCTGGACGGAAGTCTATGATCAAACCGAAGCGCTGTATGGGCCGGTAACCACCTTAGTTAATAATTCCGGGATTGCCATTGGCAAAAATGTGGAGGATACCACCACTGAAGACTGGCATACCCTATTGGCCATCAATCTAGACGCCGTTTTCTTTGGGACCCGGCTAGCCATTAAACGCATGAAGAACAAAAATTTAGGTGGTTCCATCATTAATATGTCTTCCATCGAAGGTTTTATCGGCGACCCGAATTTAGCCGCTTACAACGCTTCTAAAGGGGCCGTGCGGATCTTCTCCAAATCAGCTGCTTTGCACTGTGCCATCAATGATTTAGGGGTCCGGGTCAACACCGTCCACCCAGGGTATATTCGCACCCCCATGGTAGAAGGTTTATCCGGCTTTGAAGCAGCCATGTCTGAACGCACGAAGACCCCAATGGGCCACATTGGCGACCCTGACGATATTGGTTATATCTGTGTCTATTTAGCTTCCGATGAATCAAAATTCGCCACCGGCTCTGAATTCGTCGTTGACGGGGGTTACACTGCGCAATAAAGCATTTATTGCTCCACCAAAAAACCGCTTGACCAAGATGATTGTCATCTTTAGTCAAACGGTTTTTTAATGGTCTCAACTTTCAAAATATTCAATGGCTAAGCGTTTGTAAATCGAAATCGTCGCGAAAAAGCTAGTCAAGGTGGTGTACTCATCCACCTGATGAGCTCGATCCCAAGCGTCAGCCCCTAGAATCACCACCGCCATCTTGGGATTGCCTTGAATAAAGACACTGGCATCCGTGGCGCCGTTGATGGTTTTAAGGGCGACGGGCCGATCTTGGTAAGTGGCCCGGGCAATCTTCGCCGCTAATTGGACGAAGGCATTGTCTTTGGCCGTAGCCACAGGGTAAAAATTATGGATCAGTTTGAATTCTAATTTACCCTGACTTTGGGCATTTAACTGGGCGATTTTAGCTTGAATGCGATCGATCACCTGCTGATTGCCAAAGGCTTTGGTGGGCCGGATATTCCCGTAAAGTTCGGCGTAATCGGGGATGGTGTTCACCTGATCCCCCGCCTTTAAGATCGTTACACTGTGGCGCACCGTGCCCAACAATGGGTCATTGGGGGCATCATCAAACAAGGTTTGTTCGGCATTGATGTAAGCCACCAACCCGGTGATGGCGTTGACGCCTTTTTCCGGTAAGGAACTATGGGCCGCCACCCCAAAACTTTTGATTTGATAATTGAGGCTGCCAGCGTGGGCATAGACCACTTGCCCGCTGGTGGGTTCCCCCACTGCCATGGCTGAGATACCTTGGGCCACCCCTTGATCTTTCAGGCGATAAGCTCCAGGCGCCCCGTATTCTTCCCCGGCGGTGGCAATAAAACGCACCGTCCCTTTGGGTAATTGGCCGGTATCAATGAGTTCTAACAAAGCAATGACTTGGGCCGCTAAGCCACTCTTCATATCCGCCGACCCCCGGCCATATAGCTTGTCCCCCACGATTTCTGCCTTAAAGGGATCATGGGTCCATTGACTGGAATCTGGGACAGCCACCGTATCTTGGTGACCTTCAAAAGCCAACACCCGGGCATCGACCCCTTGACCAACTTCGGCGATTAAATCACTGCGGTTATCATCAAAAGGATCTAAGCGGACCTTGATGCCCCGACTGGCAAATAACTTTGCCAAATAAGCAGACACCGGGGCTTCATTGCCATTTACTGAATTCAAGTGAATTAAATCCGTTAAAATTTTTAAACGTGCTTTATCTTCCATACCTAAGACCTTCCAAACCAATTATTAAGCATTTTTATGATCCAAGATTCGGGCTAAGAAATCCCCTAAAATCTGGACAATCAACACTAAGATCAATACCAATAAGGTGGCCACAAACGTAATATCATTGGCAAACCGATTATAGCCATAAGAAATGGCCATATTCCCTAAACCGCCGGCCCCAATGGCCCCAGCCATGGCAGTCAAGCCAATTAAGCTGATCAAGGTCACCGTGGTCACCCGGATCAACTCCGAACGGGCTTCCCGTAGGTAAACATCCACAATAATATCCTTATTGGTGGCCCCCACGGACTGGGCCGCTTCAATGGTCCCATGGTCCACACTCTTTAAGGCCACTTGGACTTGCCGGGCATAAAAGGGAAAGACCCCTAAAGACAAGGGCACTAGCGCGGCCGTGGTCCCAATTTGGGTGCCCACGATTTTTTGGGTCACTGG
Organism: Agrilactobacillus composti DSM 18527 = JCM 14202; assembly: GCF_001436375.1. Taxonomy (GTDB): domain Bacteria; phylum Bacillota; class Bacilli; order Lactobacillales; family Lactobacillaceae; genus Agrilactobacillus; species Agrilactobacillus composti. The sequence goes on from NZ_AZGA01000087.1 coordinate 52,763, forward strand.
GGCGATAAAGGCCAGTAAGATAATGAAGGGGATGGCCCGGAAAATGGAGACGATTTTATCAATGACACTAAACAAATGTCGGCTAGGTAAAATGCCATCCGCATCGGTGACCACCAAGGCCAGACCGAAAACCAAACCTAAAATCCCGCCGAAAATTGCTGACCAAAAAGTCATATACAGAGTTTGGACAATGGACGTCCACCAGCCCCCATCACCGAGCCAGCCTTGATAAATCACGTTTGGAAAAATATTTGCCAGTGTTTTAGCCATGATCCACGTCACCTGCCTTAATTTGTTTCACAACCACATTGGCTTTTTTCAAGAAATCAATGGCTTTTTGGCGGTTATCGTCAGTCCCCTTAAGGACCACGAAATTGGTCCCAACCACTGTTTCTCCCAGCACATCAATGTTACTGTAAATAATATTGGCTTCCACATTAAAGTTTTTATACAAGGTCACCACTAAAGGTTCGCTGACCGACTCTCCAAAGTAAATGAGTTGCAGGGCAATCTCATCCGGCTGCAATTGGGCTAAGTGGGCATCTTCTAAGGCCGCAATGGCTTTAGAACCCTTTTCAGCTCCCACAAACTCTTTGGTCAGAGGTTCTTTAGAATTGGTGAAGATATCTAACAAGCTACCTTCTTCGATCACGACCCCATCATCCATCACTGCTACCCGATTGGCGATGCGTTTAACGGCATCCATTTCGTGGGTGATCAAAACCACCGTCAAGCCCAATTGGGTATTCAAACGCTGTAATAGATCCAAAATTTGATTGGTATTTTTAGGATCCAGCGCACTGGTGGCTTCATCTGAAATCAAGATCTCCGGATCATTGGCCAAAGCCCGGGCAATGGCCACCCGCTGTTGTTGGCCCCCAGATAATTGGGCGGGATAAGCATCAGCTTTATCGGCCAGATCCACCATGTCTAATAGCTTTAAAGCCTTAGCCTGCATCGCTTTTTTATCTAAATTACTGTGTTTTAACGCAAAGCCCACATTTTGGATCACGGTTTGTTCATACAGCAAATTGAAATGTTGGAAAATCATCCCAATTTTCCGGCGCTTTTGCCGCAGGGTCTTGGTGGAGATGACTTCTTGGCCGTTATCAAACAGCACATCATCCCCAACCTGGATGCGCCCGCTGGTGGGTTGCTGCAATAAATTAATGACCCGCACTAAGGTGGATTTCCCCGCCCCAGAGTAACCAACGATACCATAGATGTCACCCTTTTGAATATGAATCGTAACATCTTTGACCGCCTGGACCGAGGCCTTTTTTTGCTGGAAGGTAACGCTGACGTTATCCAGTTGAATGATCGTTTCTGCCATCTTTAAATTGCACTCCTAAATTACAAATTATTTGATCTTAACATCCCAAACGCCGTATTCCAGATTACCAAACTGGGCCTTGATCTCTTTTTTAGTCTTAGCCGTTTGATAAGCTTTCACAACATCTTGATAAGTCTTGTTATTCTTATCCTTCTTACGGGCAACGATGATGTTGATCCATTGTTCTGAATCTTTGTTGACGGGTTCGGTATAAATGGCATCCTTGGTGGACAGCTTGGCCGCCTTCACGTAACTGCCATTGACAACCGCTGCGGCTGCATCGGATAAGGAACGGGCAGTTTGACTGGCATCGACTTCTTTGATATTCAAGTTCTTAGGATTTTTGGCGATATCTTTAATGGTTACTAATTTAGAATTAGATTTCAACGTGATCAAACCGGCATTTTTCAAAAGGAATAAAGCCCGGGATTCATTACTGGCATCGTTAGGTACGGTGATGGTGTCACCCTTTTTAATCGATTTCACGTTTTTGATCTTCGTGGAATAAAGGCGAATTGGGGACATGATTGTCTTGCCAATTGGGGTCAAATCAGATTTGTTAGATTTGTTCCAAGCGTTTAAGAAAGCGTAATGTTGAAAGGAGTTCAAATCAATTTCCCCGCTGGCTAGGGCTTTATTAGGTTGGTTATAATCGGTGAACTTCTGGAACTTCAAAGTAATGCCATATTTTTGCTTGGCGGTTTGTGACACAACTTTCCACACCGCGTCATCTTGTTTGGTCCCGGTGATGATCCCAATGGTCACGGTTTTGGAAGCCGCTTGGGTGGTTTGGCTTTGACCAAACCCTAAAACCCCAACTAACGCTAAAGTGGCGGCAAATAAACCACCCAGTAAATACTTAATTGATTTCTTCATGATATATCCTCCAATTTTTTAATGTGCTGTTCTGTTTAAAACTCAACTGCTGTGCGATTCCAGGGTGCACCTCACTTTGCCCTTAAATTTGCAAAATCCAAACAAAAAAGCACCCGTCCCTTAAAAAGGACGAGCACTTCGCGTTACCACCTTCGTTTATAACGACCTCACAATCGCTACCTCAACAAGCAAGTTGTTGCACCAGTTGCCCAACACACCTTGCTTTATCTATTAACGGAGACAACGCCGTGACTGGTTTTGACCCCAGTCCCATTCCAAGCCCATCTGATAAATTCCAAAATTACTTCCTCACACCAACCGAAAGCTCTCTTAAACTCGAAATTTACCTCTGCTCTTCAACATGTTTGAATTTCATGTTATAACAATATGAGACTATTCTTAATCATATTCTAACATTTGTCAAGGACAGCGCTTTAATCCATAACTGACTTTCAAGCAATTGCCTAGTGGCATTATAGATCGCCATCCACCAAATTGGTCTTTTGCGCATGTTGGCCCAGGCGATGCAAAATCGTAACCGTACTAAAGATCCCGATAATGGCAATGATCCATAAATAACTCAAAATCGACAGGGTCACCAATTCGATGCCAATATAAGCACTGGTCCAAACAATATAAATCCATTTATATTGGTCGGCATTGACGGTGTGATATTTGGCCAAAATGATGTAACAAATCAACACGGCTAACAACGGTGCTAACACGGTCCCACACAAGTTGATCCAATAATAGGCCAGTTGACTGGTACTAGAACTTAAGAAAAATGGGGTGATGGCACTGCTAATTACTAAGAAAATGGCCATGTTGATGCTGTTGCGGGATTTGGTCATGATCGCCTTGAGACATTGAATCGCTGGGTAATAATTGGCTACTGAGTTGGTGGAGATCATGAACATCAAGAAGACCACCACCACCAAGATATGAATCGGCACGGAAGAAGACACATGTAGTAGGGAGTGACTCAAATTCCAGTTGTAACTGCCGGTGGTCATAAAGGATTGAATGGCAAAGATGGCGGCAATCACTGTCATGGCGCCCATCCCTAAAACGATCCCCACACAATTACCCCAAAAAGCCGACTTATCACTTTTAGCATTGCGCCCGAAATCAAACATGTTCAAGGCAAAACCATTCCAATAAGCTGCTACCACACAGATATTACCGATAACATCCCGAAAAACTAAGCCTTGGCTGTTCACAAAGAAGTTGGCATTGGCAAATACCCGACCGCCCATTTGGAACAAGATAATGACGATACCAGGGATCAGTACGCACAAGGTGATGGTCAACAAACGCTGTAGCCCGCCCGAACTTTGGGCGATGACTGCATTGCCCACTAACAGCACTAAGAAAATACCGATAAAAATCGGATTACTGACCTTCACACCAGTAACCACCGTGATCAAATTGACGATCAGTTGTGTTGCGGCGGCGATATTGATGCCATACCAGCCCGCACAGTCCAAGCCCCGTAATACATAAAAGAACTTGCTGAATTTCTTACCAAAAACGTCGCTGATCAAGGTCACAAAATTCTTTTGCGTCCGGCGACCTAATACCCCCATGATGCCACATAGAACACCCATGACGGCCGAACCCGCCAAAACGACGGTTAAAATCGTCATGAACGGCCATTTAAATGCCGCTAATGTTTCAACAACGAGAAACGTGGGCACACAGATGGAGACATTTAACCAGAGTTTCAAATACTTCGAGCTGGACCAATCCTTTGTGATAACATCCATACTTGCTAAACTCCCTTCAATTATCGGTCTTGTTGTGAAAAAGCTGTCGATTGTCCTTAGTCAGTGCCAAATATGTTCCTAAAGTAACGACTCAAACCCCATGGCGTCAAATAACCAACTGGTAGACCTCAACGTAATCTAACCGCAAATCCGACTATTTTAAACATCAAGGCCTATAAAGCGCTTACATTATAGCGTGACACAAAATATTCATCAGACAAATATACTAGGAAACTTAAAATCAAATAAATTTATTTTTGTCAGTCTAAATATTTTTTTGTAATTATTAAAATATTTTAACTTTTGCACTTCACTAAGTCAATATGCCATACGAAAAAAATATTAAGCCATACTAATTATTTTTCTTAAATTAATTCATGTTCTTGAAAGCAAGCCAGTGACACCAATACTTCCAGATACACGTTATATATCAAAAATAATTTATTTAGGCCAAAATAAAATACTTGTCAGATTCACAAAGATAAGTTACGCTATTGTTGTGAAAGCGTTTTCCATAGCCCTAATGCTTTCCCTAAAATCGAATGGAGGTTTTCTAATGAACAGACTAGATCATAAGGTAGCAATCGTAACCGGTGGTACAAAGGGTATCGGACATGGTATCGCTAGACGGTTTGTGGACGAAGGCGCGAGGGTCGTGATCACCGGTCGAAACCCTGAGGTCGGCCAAGCTGCGGCTAAAGCCCTTGGCGATGCGAGTGTTGTAACTTATTTACAACAAGATGCCACTGATGAAGACGGCTGGGTTAATGTCTTTGATCAAGCTGAAGCACTTTATGGTCCAGTCACAACGTTAGTGAATAATTCCGGGATGGCTTTGGGCAAAAATGTGGAAGACACCACTTCAGATGAGTGGCACCAATTACTGGCGCTTAATCTAGATGCGGTTTTTTATGGGACCCGTCTGGCCATTAAACGCATGAAAAATAAGGATCTCGGCGCTTCAGTCATCAACATGTCCTCTATTGCCGGTTTAGTAGGCGATCCTAACCTAGCAGCTTATACAGCTTCTAAAGGAGCCGTTCGAATCTTTTCTAAATCAGCTGCCCTACATTGTGCCCTAAACGATTTAGGGGTCCGGGTCAATACGGTGCACCCAGGCTATATCTCAACACCTTTAGTCGATAACGCCTTAGAAGGTTTTGAGGCAATTGTTTCTGAACGCACGAAAACACCGGTAGGCCATATTGGCGAACCCGACGACATTGCTTATATGTGTGTCTATTTAGCCTCAGACGAATCAAAATACGCCACTGGCTCCGAATTCGTTGTTGACGGCGGTTACACTGCCCAATAATGATTGGTATTTAAAATTTAACCACTACACCTTAAACCGATTGTTCAAGCTGGCATGACGCCGTCTTGGACAATCGGTTTTAAAATCCGCCTATTTTTAAATTGCAATCGCTTTAACATGATAATCACCAAATTTCTTCAATGATCTGGCTATCGGACAAATATGTCCGTTGGCCAAAAAATAAAATAAATTTTGTTTGCTCAACGGCATACTTTTGTCCGGTCAAAATATTTTGATTGTTATACTTTACTAAGCCAATATGTCCTACGATAAAAATATTATGCCATACCAATCAAGCTCCTAAAAAAAGTTTTTGTTCTTGAAAGCAAGGCATTCATAGCAATACTTATAGACCCATGTTATTTATAAACAAATAATTTATTTAGTTCAAAAAATAACTTGTAAGGTTCACAAATCGGCGTTATACTAATCACCATGAAAGCGTTTACTTTTTTATCCCCCTGCTTTCACAAATACTTGATTTGGAGGTTTTCTGATGAATAGACTAGATCATAAAGTAGCCATCGTGACTGGCGGCACTAAGGGTATTGGTTATGGTATTGCAAAACGGTTTGTGGACGAAGGTGCTAAGGTTGTCATTACCGGCCGAAATCCTGAAGTTGGTAATGCTGCAGCTAAAGAACTTGGCAATGCTGATACTGTGTCCTACTTACAACAAGATGCTACTAATGAAGATCGTTGGGCTGAAATCTTTGATCAAGCCGAAGCGCTCTACGGTCCAGTTACAACATTAGTCAATAATTCTGGGATGGCTATTGGTAAAAACGTGGAAGACACTACATCTGATGATTGGCACAGATTGCTGGCCATTAACTTGGATGCCGTTTTCTATGGTACTCGTGAAGCCATCAAACGGATGAAAAATAAAAACTTGGGTGGCTCTGTCATCAACATGTCCTCGATTGAAGGGTTTATAGGCGATCCTAACTTGGCCGCTTACAATGCTTCAAAAGGGGCCGTTCGGATCTTCTCTAAGTCAGCTGCACTGCACTGTGCGTTAAATGATTTAGACGTCCGGGTCAACACAGTTCACCCTGGCTATATTAGAACACCATTGGTAAATGCCTTAGATGGGTTTGAAGAAGCCATGTCTGAACGTACTAAGACCCCAATGGGCCATATTGGCGAACCTGACGATATTGCTTATATGTGTGTTTATTTAGCTTCAAATGAATCAAAATATGCCACAGGCTCTGAATTCGTCGTTGACGGCGGCTACACAGCGCAATAATTATTTAGGTTTCAAAAAATATTAAAAACTTGACCACTACACATAAAACCGATTACTAAAGATGACATGACGCATCTTTAGTAATCGGTTTTTAAATGTGCTTATTTGGCAATTGAAACAGTTCTAAAGTCATCAACACCCGCTGTAAGGCCTTTGACCTTGGTGTTGACCAACTGACTGTCAGCAGCCTCATACAAAGGTATAATGCCTTGATCCTGCAGTAATATTTGTTGGGCCTGGGCTAAATTTTGATAACGTTGTTTGCTGGTCGCAGTGGTTTTAAGGCCATCCATGAGCACGTCATAACGCACATTGCGCCAGTGGCCCACGTTCAAATTATTATCACTCACTAAAATTGCTAAGCTGCCCCAAGGATCCGGATAAGGTGCTTGCCAACTGGTTAACACCAGGTCAAAATTACCAGTGAAACTGCGTTGTAAACGGGTTTTATAGGGCACGACTTTTAAGTTGATTTTTGCCCCGGGTAAATTATGTTGTAAGGCTTGTTGGATATAAGCAGCCACTGCTTTATCCGCATCAGCGTCATCGGTCAATAAATTTAGCGTCAGGCCATTGATTTTTTCCGAGCTTAAACCTTGTTGCCAATAAGTCTGGGCTGTTTTAGCCGCAAATTTTGTACCGATTGCTTTCGTTTGGCGGGACACGTCCTTGGTAAAATCAGCCTTGGTATTGGGGTCTTCAAACCCAGTGGCTGTCAGCCCTAAAGCCGGGGTTACTTGATTTTGAAGGGCAATTTGAATCATTTCTTTTCGATTGATCGCCATGGACAATGCCCGGCGAATGGCCGCATTCTTTAAAGCCGCCCGTTTTTGATTCACCGCCAAATACCAAACGGTGCCATTTTTATGGGTGGCATAAGCCTTGTTGTGCTGCCAGTCTTTTGCAACTGCCCCACTGATGTTAGCCACGTCTAATTGCTTATTTTGAAATAATGTCACTGCATCAGCAGTATTTTTACCGCCAATAAAATTTATTTGTTGCAAATGAATGGTCTTTTTAGCCCAGTACTGGGGATTTTTCACCAAAGTGAAGGTATTACTTTTACCATCCCAATTATTCACTGTAAAGGGCCCATTATAAACCGTCGTGGCACTGCTCTTACCGTAGTTCGCCCCAAATTGGACCACTGCCTTGGTATTCACCGGCATAAAACTTGGCGCTGTTAGTAATTCCGCTAAATTGGAAATAGGCGTCGCCAGGGTGATTTTTAAGGTATGCTTTCCCGTGGCTTTAACACCCAAGGTAGATACCTTTTTGGCACCGGTTTGAATGGCATTATAATTTTTAAAATTCTTAAGCAAAAAACTCATATTGGCATCATTTTTAGGGTCGGCTAGGCGCTGAAAGCCCACCACAAAATCCTGGGCGGATACCGACTGACCATTGTCCCATTTAGCATTTTTTCGCAAAGTAATCGTATAAGTCTGCCCATGGCGCACCGGGGCCCTATTGGCTAGGGCGGGCACGATTTTATCTTTGTCCAGCCGATATAAGCCTTCAAAGGCATTCTCCATGATATCAAAACTCGTCTGATCTGTAGCCTGGGCGCTATCCAAACTGATCAAATCATGACTCAGCTGCACATTTAAGGTCTGCTTATCGGCAGCAGTCGCGGTCTGGCTTGGCAGCAGTATTACCAGGAGTCCCAACAGTAAACATAACCCCAGCCAGTATTTCTTAGTCAATTTAGTCATTATATACTCCCAACAAAATCTATTTGGCACGTTTGATGTTAAGCCATTCTAGAATTGTCGTCAATCACCGGCCACAAAAAAAGGCATGGGAAAATCCCACACCTAGTTAAACTTAGTCTTTAGGCACATGCACATGACTATTAATTTCTTTAGCTTGTTCAAAATAACTGGAGTACAGGTGACTGTGAATGCCCCAGTAATAATACCCCAAGGAACCAATGATGATCACCACAAAGTCCCAAGGATATTTGAGCCAACCAATGCCATTAAACTCATGACTGCCGATAAAGGAAATGATGGAGATGAATACCAAGTAACTCAGCATCCAAGCACTACCCTTCAGCTGCTTTTTGGTATTTTTCCAACCGGTACGCCACTCATAGTACAAATAAAACGGACAACCCAAGAAAATAACCAAGATCACTTCAATGGTGGTGGGCCACTTCGCCCAATAAGTGGCTAAAGAGGCCAGGACAAAGGCCAAGGGGGCCATAAATTTCATGTGTTTAGACATCACCGGCCGCTTGAAATCTGGGGCCATTACCCGCAAAGACATCACTGTGGTGGGGCCAGTTAAGTAAGCAATCAAAGTCGCTGTGGAGATCACCGCCGCCAACGTGGCCCAAGAACGAAAGACAGAAACCATCACCATGCTCAACAAGGCATTGATGATCATGGCCATTCTTGGGGTACCATATTTTTGATCGATCCGGGTAACAATTTTAGGGATATGATTATTGCTGCCCATGGCATATAACGCCCGGGCGGTGGAAGCCACAAAGGATACCCCCGTCCCAAATGGGGAAATAAAGGCATCCATATACAGTAAAACCGATAACCAGTGAATGCCTAGTAAAATTGCTAAATCTGCAAAGGGTGAGTTAAAATTAATCCCGGCCCAGCCATGTTGCAACATGCTAGGACTTAGCGCCGTCACAAAAGTACTTTGCAACAATATATAGAGGATGCCACTAATGCCTAAAGAAATGGCAATACCCCGGCCAATATTGCGCTGGGGCCGCAAAACTTCATTACCCATATTGATCACGGTTTGAAAAGCATTAAAGGAGAAAATAATCCCTGAAACCGACGTAGCCGCAAAAATCGGGGCCGAACCAAAAGGCATAAATTCATGTAAATTACTACCATAGTTACCTGGGTGAAAACTAGCTACAGTCAACATGACAATTGTCAATAAAGGCACGCCGATTTTAAAGACGGAAATCAAACTGGTAAAATGGGTCAATAATTTAACGGACCAATAGTTTAGCAATGTAAAGATAACAATAAATATGAAAACCACGAACAAACCCCAGTTGCTGATCGTCCCCTTGGCAAAAAGCGCATGGGTGAACTTAGCCCAATCCCAGGGCCAAGAACTCATATACTGCACCGCAGCCACCGCTTCAATAGGGATCAAGGTGATCAGTGACACCCAGTTGGCCCAAGAAGCGATAAACCCCAGCATGGAACCGTGGGTGTACTGGGCAAACTTGCTCATCCCCCCAGATTCCGGGAACATGGTCCCTAATTCTACATAGTTATAAGCAATTGTTCCGATGACTGCTGCGCCGATAAACCAAGAGATGATGGCCGCTGGCCCAGCGATCCGGGATGCTTCCCAGGAGCCAAATAACCAGCCGGAACCAATCAATGACCCCAGGGCTAACATCACGATTTGAAAGAGCCCAATTTTATGAACCTTACGTTTTTCCATGAAAACCTCCGATGTCCCAAAATTCATATCCAAGTCCCAAGTATATATAGGGCTGATTAGATAGGGAATATTCGTACATCGTACCATATTTTTTAACGGGACCAAAGCGGTTTGTTAAAAAAAGCTCATCATAATTTAATCATATTATCTAATTAACCGGTTTAGTTGCGGTTTCGGCAAAATAAGCTCCTATTATTGAAATTGGGTAATTAATGTCTGGTAATCTTTTAATAATTGAGGTGTATATAGCTTAGCCTGTTGAGTGTGTTTGATTTGCTGCCATAAAATGGCCGCCACTTTTAAACGCTCACAGTATTGGCGAGTCGCTGGATCCTTAAAAAAGGCCCGCACAAAGTTATTCCATTGGTAGTAGCTTCTTCAGGCTCAGCTTGCGGACGCACTTCTGCTGACCGAGATTGGCCTTCTTTGTAGGTCATGATTAAATCTCTGACAGTCACATCAAGATTATGTTCTGCGATAGCTTGACGCCGCAAAGCCGCCATTCCTTTCGTAAAAGAAAAGTGCGGCACCCCAAAATAATTGGCAAAAAATTGCCGAGCTGCTGCGTTAAACCTAAATCCCGAATCCACTAATTTAGTATTCAAAGTGATGTCTCCGACTGTTAATGCTGGTACTTTGCCTAGACGTTTAGCCGGTTTAATCCGGTCTACGGGCATACCAGACAAAAACTGGCCAATGTATTGATTAAGTTGTGCTTTGGTCCCATTCGTAGGCAAGTGCCATTGCCGACACATGGCCACCAGGTCTTGTTTGTAATAGTAAGTGGCCTTAAAAGTTGCCAAATCGATTGTCGTCATCCCCCTTTTAAAATACAATAATCCTAATTTCAGATGATTCAAAATCATCTCAGTAACGGTTTACTTAGTCAAATACTTGCTGCCTTCCCGCTGCGCTAGTGGACTTAACGGATGTGTCTGCATAAAGTCAGCCACCCACTGGGGATTTGTTTTGCTATATTGGCGCAAAGACCAGCCAATGGCTTTTTGAATAAAGAATTCATCCGTATTGAGATCATACATAATCGCCTTTGTCAGCAAATCTATATCCGTCAGTTCCTTTTGCATCAACTGTAAATTAATACTGACCCGCCGCATCCAAAAATCTGTATGCCGATAAAACAAGGCAAATAAGCAGTCCTTATCTTGGGGATGTAACTGTAGGTATTTGCCAAATAGTTGGCGCAGACTATCCACCGAGTCCCACCAGCTTTTTTGGCTGACATAGTGGCTCAAGGTCACCATATCGGCAAACTGCCAATGCTTCACGTGATAAGTGGCCAAATCAATGGCGGCATATTGGTACTCCCTGGCTGAGCGTTGGTATAAATCATCGATCCAAGTCAGCACCTCTTCATTAGCCACTCGCCGACTTGCTTGCAGCAAGGGTTTCATGGCCGCGTGACGGACCAGTGTTTTGACCCCTAAAAAAGCAAATCGGTTGCGCATGTATTTGGCCATGGCTTGGGCATTTTGGGGATCACCCTTCAATTCAAATTCCATCATCTTCTCACCTCATGGCTGGTAGTCGTTTTATTTCGTCTAGCTTTCTCAATATGATAATCTTAAGCTATAGATTACGAAATTAAAAGGAGGCTGTGCTGATGTCAGACACGAACCGGACCTATCTCAAAATAACCGTGTTAGTTATTTTTCAAGTTGTGCTTGTTATATTAATCGGCTTAACCATGCCCCGCAGTGTGAGCTTATTGTGGCACTTGGTGTTGCAAGAAACCATTTTATTCATCGCCATGTTTGCGGCGAATCATTGGCTTTTCAAACAACAAATCTATCTGAAACCCCAGATTTCGATCCTTAAGATACTGCCGTTAATGTGGATTTTTCTTTTATTTAGCCTGACCAGCCTAAGCAATTTAGCCACAGCTAAGCATCCCCAAGTGGGCCTAGCCCTGGGGGTGGGTCTGGCGGCGGCGATTTATGAAGAATACTTCTTTCGGGGGATTGTCTTTGGTAAACTCCTGAGTACCTTGAATCGTGCCAACCTCACCTATCGCCAAATTTGGCCGCCGATCATCGTTGCCAGTGGTTTGTTTGGCTTAACGCACCTGGTGAATTTATTCAGCCAAGCCCTATTGCCCACCTTAGTCCAAGTAATCCAAGTCAGCTTGTTTGCGGTTTTATTATCGGCCCTTTACCTGCGCTCCGGCAGTCTATTATTACCCATGCTGACTCATTTTTCCCTGGACTTCATGGCCACTATTGCCAGCGGTTCCGTCAATGCCGCCACCGCCGTGGCTAACCCGGTGGCATCAATCGCCATTATGCTGCTTTATCTCATCTCCGCCTTGATCTTCTTACGCCCCAGCCAATTCAAGCATTTCAAATTAGTCAACCGTGACCCCTCACTAAAGTAAGGGGCTTGAAGTGCCTACTTCAAGTCTGGTTGTCTAGACTTAGCGTCTTTTGGACACTACGTTATCTTGGTGATCACACTTGGAAATGATACCCTAGTTCCCAGCTCTGTGCGGGCGCTGTAAACAGTCCTAAGGTCAATGGGACCGTCAACCCGTGAGAAAGCTGCTGCTCGTCAGCGGTTAAGCCTTGATAACATTGTCGAAGGGTAACCTCACGAACTCAAGTCTGATGAACTTGACGCCGTGGTCAGGTCACTTTACCTGACGAATAACACTCATCAGAAGGAGGGCATCATGCAAAATCGCGTATTTGTCATCAATCGCCAGGGCGAGCCACTGATGCCCTGCAAACAACGTAAATGTCGTAAGTTATTACAATCTGGCAAAGCTAAAGTTATCAAAAAAGAACCTTTTACCATTCAGCTTAAATATGTCTCAACTGGTTATAAACAACCCCTAGCTGTTGGTGTTGACTCTGGACAGCATCATATCGGCCTGGCTGTCACTTCTCAGAATAAAGTTTTATTTCAAGGCGAAGTCAGCCTGCGACAAGATGTGAAAAAATTACTGGATACCCGGCGGATTTATCGGCGTGGTCGCCGGAATCGTAACACCAGATACCGACAACCAAGATTTTTGAACCGAGCTAGATCAGCTGGTTGGCTACCGCCTTCTGTAGCCAGCAAAGTCCAACACAACATCAACTGGATCCGCCGATTTCAGGCGGTCTTACCAAAAACAGAACTGCATATCGAAGTGGGCAAATTCGACATGGCAAAAATGGTCCAGCCAGGTATCACTGGCTTAGGCTATCAGCAAGGCGACTTATATGGCTATGAAACGGCTAAGCAATACGTCTTAGACCGGGATAATTATACCTGCCAGATCTGTCATGGCAAGAGCAAAGACCCAAAGCTAAAGATCCATCACATCATCTACCGGTCCAATAGCGGTACGAACCAAGTGAGCAACCTGCTAACGGTCTGTGCTACTTGTCATTCCCTGGCCAATCATCAACCGGGAGGCAAACTCTATGACTTGCAGGCTAAGAAATTTCAAAGTCACCGTTCTCTAAAGGGCGCCACCTTCATGAATATCCTGCGCCGCCGGTTGTTTACCGCCTTTCCAGAAGCAAAGTTTCAGTATGGTGCTCAGACGACCTTAGACCGGGCTAAGTTAGACTTAGAAAAAGCCCATTACAATGACGCCGTGATCATCAGCGGCATCCAAAAAAACGCGCAACGGCCCACAGCTGTGGTGATGTTTCACCAGTTCCGCAAAAAGAAACGCTCCCTGCACGAAGCAACAGCTCGTAAAGGCCGTAAAGTACCCAATATTACGAGTAAACGTAATGCTAAAAACACGAAATTTTCAAGAGGTTTTTATCTTAATGACTATGTGCAATTACCTAACGGGCAAAAGGGGAATATCAGCGGGTTCAGCAGTAGAGCACGTTGTTTTGTGAAGGCGGGTGATGGCAATTACCTGGCCATAAGTTCCAAATACAAACACATCAATCTAAGCGAACTTAAAGTGATCCGGCATCAAAATAATTGGAACGTTGCTGAGATCAACACCGCAGACTACCTGATGGCGTAATAACTTTCTACAAAAGTTAAGGCTATCCCTCCCCTGACTGAAGTCAAGGGGATTCCCGCCTATTTTCATTGACCCGGCTTGATGCTTAGCCAAAGAAAGGTCCACCCTATCTATGAAAAAACTCTTAGCCAGTATTAGTTTATACAGCAAACGCCTAATATTTTTTATCGGCTTTATCCTGCTTTATTCCCTAACTCAAATCGATGCCTTCTTCTCAAAAAAAATGCTGCATCGCTATCAATTCCTGATTCTGGGTGCCGAACTATTGCTGGCCGGGCTTTTGATCTGGTTGCTCATCAATCGCTATCGCCGCCAACTCAAAACCCACAATCCCAATCACTACGGTTTACAGCCCTTTTCCAAGTACAACCTGATTGTGCTACTCATTGGCGCCGCTGTGAGTGTGGGCATTGACCCCTTGTTTACCTTATTAGGTGTCAGCAGTACCGACAATCAAACCATTATCGACCAAATTGTCAAAACTGCGCCAATTTTAATGGCCACAACTGGCATTTTAACAGCGCCAATTATTGAAGAATTAATTCTCCGAGGGGTATTTTTCAATTATTTCTTTAATCGGGATTCAACGCCATTTAAAGTTGCTGCTGTTTTCACTTCCGGCTTGATTTTCGGATTGCTCCACGAACCCCAATTCAGTTTAGCCCTATTGGCATACAGTGCTACTGGTTGGCTTTTGGGGACGGTCTATGTCTTAACCAAAGACCTGCGTTATCCCATTATGATCCACATGCTGAATAATGTCTTGGCTTTCTTATTCCCATAAATAAAGGTGCTCCAAAGTCAACAACACGACTTTGAGGCACCTTTATTTTTAAAATATAATTTAATCTTCGTAATCCATGCGGAAAATTTGCGGATCTTTCACTAAATAATCGCCAATGTGGGCTAAGAATTTTTGGAAGTGCGGTGTTTCATTGTGGAAATCAACAGCTGCTTGGTCTTGCCATTGTTCAATGATCTCATATTCATCAAAAGAGTCGACCTTCCGGAAGTGACCATAATACACATTGCCAGCTTCAGCTAAGGAACCTTCAACCAAATCCTTGATGAACTGTTCATATTCGCTTTGCATCCCTGGTTTAACCTTCAAATTCACATTAATGATCTTCATTTTGAACGACCTCCGCTTAAGTTTTAATAATTTAAAAATACACCATTTTGGCGAACATGAAAAGCGTTCTCACTTCAATTTTGCGCCTTGTTTATTCCGCCGATTTAATAATAATGTGAAAATTAAGGCGATGAGGGCAAAGACGCCGGCACCATAGCCTAAATAATCAAAGCCCACGTTGGCCGCAATAACGCCCCCAACAGCTGAGCCAGAGGAAATCCCAAAGTTGAAGAAAATAGATTGTAGCGAGCTAGCCAACACCAACGCCGCTGGATATTCAGCCTCCGCCAAGTTCAAAAAGTGAATTTGAATGGGCGAACCTAACACCGACATGGTGAAACTAATGGACATTAAGAACAACAACCCCAGCCACTGAACATGTAATGCCGCAGCTAAGCCTAAATAAATCACTAATTCTGAAATATACAGCCACGGAATTTTTTTCAAGCCGCTGCGTCCAGCTAACCAGCCGGAAAATTGATTACTGACAATAGATAACAAGCCATAGATGAACAACAATAGCCCTAAACTGCCCTGACTAAAACCTAAGACATTGGTTAATAAAGGTCGAATATATGTGTGCACCACATAAGCCCCAGCAGCACTGCTAAAGACAATGACGACCCCAAATAAAAAACGACTATCTTTGAAAATAACCAATTGATCCAATAATTTGCTTTGAACACTAGGAATATCTCGGGGTAAGAAGAAATACATCATGATCAATACCAAAATAGTGATCACCGAGATCCCCCAAAAAGCATAACGCCAGCCAAAATGCGTACTGACCATAGTGCCAATGGGTAGGCCAAAAACCGACGCAATACTGAAGCCGGAAAAAATCCAGGAAACTAAAAATGCCCGTTTATTCATCGGCGCGATGTTCGTGGCCATGGCTAAACTCAAGGAAATAATAACTCCGGCAGTTAAAGCCGTCATGATCCGAGAAATCATCAGCTGCGTGTAACTCTGGGCCACAGCACTAAATGTATTCCCCACTAGGAAAACTAACAACAGGCTAAACATCGCTTTAAAGCGATTAAAACGACTGATGGCCATGGTGATAAATGGTGTGCTAATCGCGTAAACTAACGCAAATAATGTCACCAAATACCCAGCCATGGATAATGAAACATCAAAAGCTTTGCTGATATCCGATAAAATACCAACGACCATAAACTCATTACAGCCCAACATAAAACTAATTGATACGAGTAAAACTGTTTGAATTCTAAATTTTGACAAAACATCCCAACTCTTTCTATAAAAAATATGCCTCAAAGACTCTATCATATTTTGAAAGAAGTTGCTCTTAAAGTGAGAAAAGACTTATAATCTTAAGGTGAAACGAATGGCTACCATAACTTTGGCCTATCGGTTTTACAAATAATTGCAAAGGTTGGTCTTAAAAGTGGGAAAACAAAGAACATTGATCTTAATCAAGCCTGATGGTGTAGCCCATCAACATATTGGCGAAATTATCAATCGGATCGAACGTAAGGGCTATACCATCGATGCTTTAAAAGTCACCCAAGCCACAGATGAACAATTACGCCTGCATTACCCAGATAAAGTTGATAAATCCTTCTTCCCAGATATTGTCAGCTACATGAAAGAAGGTCCGATCGTTGCCATGATCGCCAGTGGGACCAACGTCATCGTTGCTTTCCATAGCATGGCTGGTATCACAAACCCCACCCAAGCAGCCCCTGGTACTATCAGGGGGGACTTCGGTCGCGAATGGCCCGATGGTAAAATCCGCAATGTGGTCCACAGTTCCGATAGTGTAGCCTGTGCTGAACGGGAAATTAAAATTTGGTTCCCAGAACTAGATCAAGATCAACAGTAAATTTTTAAAATAAATCCGTATCAAAATTTGGTATATCAATTTCAGCTAACATCGCTTCAGTTACGGCTTGTTGGGGCCGCAGATCTGCACTGTTCCCTTCAGGTTGTTGTGCTTGGCACCAAGCTAAATATTTTTGAACTAGCAGGTTGAATTCCTGAAGAAATGCCATATAAATATAGCTTTTTAAATTTTTAATTTTACCAGCCTTGGCCTGCTTTAACACGCGGTACAAGGCTTTTTCGATGGTATGAGGGAAATCTTTTAAATCTAGATATTTTGAGAAAACACCTACTTCATGAAAGGCAGCGTCTTTGGCCTTAAAAATAATTTTGCTTAAGGCTTCGGGTGTGGTTTGGTAGTTTTGGGCCAATACTTTTAGCAGATTAAAGGCTGCTGCACTAAAGACGCTATTGTCCTGATCAAGATCAGCGTATTGTTTTAACGCGACGTCCAGCGAGTTCGAGCTGTCAGAAATCGGTGGTTTGATAGTTTCTGAATTTAAAGTATCTGGTTTTTTAGTATCTAAGTTTGGTTTATCTTGTTTTATATTAGTATTTATATATTTAGCATGCACATCTTGCATGTCAGGAAGTGCAGATTTTGCACGTCTGGACATAGAATCTTGATTTGGCGGCGTTTTTGCCTGACCTGCGGATATTGCATCTCTGGTTAGCTGACCTAGTTCATTACGCGTTGGTTCAACCGGTGCTTTGGCGCGTGCTTTTAAAGCATCAATTTTATTAAAATCTTTAGGGTCGATCACGGGTTTAAGCAGATATAGCCGTGCCGGCTTATGTAAACCTTGTCTTTGAATATTTAATAACTTTTTTTTAGCCAATTCTTGGCGAACCTTGATGGCGGTTCGTTCGGAAACATGAATGTCTTCAGCCATTTTCTTGGCGGTGTAATAAAAATAGATGGCGCCGGAATCGTCAATCCAATCATTTTGGTATGACAATTCAAATCTAGAAATTAGTAACGCATAAGCTACCCGTGCATTGTTGGTTAGATCAGCATATTTCTCGTTGGTCATCAAAACCATGGGTAATTTACAAAATGCTGCGCGGTACTGTTCGTCTTTGAAATACAATAATGCCTGAAATTCCGGGTCGATTGCACTCATTTACAAATTCCTCCTTGAGCATAAAAAAAGCGGACACATGATAAGATCGACAATGATCTAATGCGTCCGTTGGGAGAAATTCAATATTGGGTATTGAAAACTAAACCTCTACCGTCTATAATAATCATTAGACAGTAAGGCACGGGACACATGGGTGTACATGTGGTTTCGGAATATGATTGTTTTTAGCGGGACTTTCATATTCAGCCTTTTTTTATTCGAGCTGAGTTCAGCTCGTTTTTTATGCTCACTTTATTTACAAGAATAATGTAACATGCTGTGAACGCCTTGACAATAGGCTTTTCGACTTAAGGTATAAGATATACCGTAAAAATATCGGAATAACTTATACCTTAATTATATTTAAGGTATAAGTTAATTAAGTCGGAAATTAAAGTATAAGATATACATTATTCATAAGAACATTGATGCTATTGGTTTTATCCACATGTGGATAACTTTTCAAGTCAAAACAAAAAGGTATAAGTTATACTTTTCCACAGAAATTTGCGGAATAACTTATACCTTTTTTGTGTTTTTCCATTTGAAAAAAAACTTTATTTTTTTACGATTTCTTCAATTTATCGAAGCCGTTTTCAATTTGAGAGCGAATATACTCTTCTTTTGACATTGGTAGTCGGTTTTTAATGTAGGATTCAGCCAGAGTATCAACAATTTGATTGAAGCTAATTCGACCACTGACTTCCTGAAATTCCGGCATCGCATCTTTCAATTGCTTCAACTTATTCTCTAAGGCTGGTGAAATTTTTTTGGGTAGACTGACCTTGTAGCGATCATCGGTGATCACTTTCGGTCGGCCTTGCTTGCGCTTAATTTTTGGTTCGGCACCGGGCATCTCTTTTGGTGTGGTATAGCTGGCTAGGCCACTGGGTGCCGTATTAAAAGCATCGTTGCCATATTCATTTTCACCGCTGATTTCGACTTTTTTCTTAGGTTTTTTAACAAGTTGATTAAAACTTTCACTTTTGAAATTGCCGGTATTAAATTTTGATCTGTCTTCCGCCATGGTTATCCCTCCAGACTTAAGCGTTGGCAGTTAAGAATGCATCTCGAGCATCTAGTTCGCTTAGGATTTTGATAAAATTATCGTGGGCTTTATAATCCCACTGATCAAACTTACCATTTTTATTCTTTTGTAAGTAAATCCCCTCTCGAGAATAGCGCTTCAATCTTTTTTGGAAGGTAATGACTGTATCTAAAACGGCATCACCGTATTGTTCTCTAGCTTCATTTAAAATAGTTTGATCCAAATTATCGTCTGGTTCAATCATGCAGGCAACGATAGCGATTACTTGCAAGTTAATATTGTAGCGATCCACCATGAAGTTTTGATAGCCGACATATTTACTGACACCATCTAGGGATTCTTCTTGAGTTTGAAAAGCAATAATACTGTAGTCGGATGCAGCCATGGCATTATCTGAAAATTCAGAAATTGTTGGTGGAACATCTATAAAAATAGAATCGTATTTTTCTTTAATTGGTTTAAGTAGATTGCGGATCACCGAAATTTGTTCAATTTCACTTTCGAAATTGGTTAAAACAAATTTACTAAATGATCTAAAGGAAGTATTGCAGGCGACCAAATCCAAGTTATCCATAATAGGGGTGATGCATTCGGCAATACTGCCAGAAGAGATGGCATCGGTGATGGTTTTATCGATCCGTTCAATATTAGCAGTTTTAGCGAGTACTTGTGATGCGTTTCCCTGTGGATCTAAGTCTAAGACTAAAGTTTTCTTATGCCGTACTTGCGCATTATCATAAGCAAGCATGGTTACAATTTTTGTCTTGCCCACGCCACCCTTAAAGTTACCTACAGTCATAACTCTTGCTGTCATCAAGAATCCCCCATTTGTCTAGTGTCTTTTGAATACAAGTAAAAGTATAACTTATTCACTTTCGTAAGTAAACATTTTCTGATACCTTAAGTTAGGAAGCAAAAACCCGCGACTTAGGTAAATCCTGTAATACCGTGTATTTGGATTTATAAGCCATTTCATTTTGAGTAACGACTTATTAACGGTTAAATATAAAACAACTCACAGCGATTTCGATGATCTGGAAAGGTATAAGATATACTTAAACATTATTTATCGGGTAAAGGGATAAAGTATAATTTATCTCAATAATGTATAAGGTATATGATTAACAATTAAGGTATAAGATATACCTTTAAATCGAGATGATTCCTATCCAATGCTTGTACCTCAACAAACGATAATTGGATTCATGAGGCTCATAAAGTATAAGGTATCGTTTATAAGATTAAGGTAGCTATTTTCTAAAAATGTATATCTTATACCTTTAATATTAAAAGTATAAGATATACCGCACGTATTTATTTTCCTTTTGCCTGGAGAAATCTTCAGCATGATAAGCTAGCATTTGCAGTCATTTTCTAATGTTGGCGAAACAGAAGTTGCTACTGAAGGACTTTCTGTTTTTAGTATATTCAGCGTTTTGATAGTTTCTGATGGGAGATTAGAACGTGTAGTCATTGGTATGACCTGCCGATAATAGAGATAACCTGATGGCTTTTTCAACGACTTTGATCGGAGCCTATAGATGATTAGTTGACTGGAGCGCATTTAGTGAACAGATAATAATTTGGCGGTCATTCGCAATCCAATTAAAGTACAATCACAATAAAAGATACCTTATACTTTAAATAATTATGGTATAAGGTATCTAATTACTGAATTTAAGGTATAATATATACCTTAAATAAAACGGTTAGGATCGCGGCAAGTCTGTGTTTCTATTATTACAAAAAGAATAAGTTATACTTTAATTCGAATTAAAGTATAACTTATTCTTTAAATTCTTAGGAAAGAATCTGTCCAGATTCGGCGTTTCTCAATTTGTACTTAACGACTAGGCGGGAACCATATTTCCCTAAAGATAATTATTGAGCAATCTTATCGATGGATAGTTCTAGTGGATTTCCCTCGATATTTTATCCCATTCCAATAAGTGTTGACCTGGTTTAGATGCACTTTTATACTGAACATATAAATACAATTTTTTAGGATTCCTGAATATTTTTAATGCATCGTTGCGTATTATTTCACATTCGCCCACCTATGAAGGAGAAAGCAAAATGGAATTAAGAACAGAATTACCTGAAGTTTTTGCTGATTTTAGTGAAGCCCGCAAACAAGGCTTCTTAGCCGTGAAAGACTTGAAAGAAAAGGGGCAGCCAGTTGTCGGCGTATACTGCACGTTTATGCCTGAAGAATTGGTGTTAGCTGGCGGCGCTGTACAAATCAGCTTGTGTTCGACCTCTGATGAAACGATTGGTGACGCTGAAGAAGATTTACCTCGGAATCTGTGTCCTTTGATCAAAGCCAGCTATGGGTTTGCTAAGATGGACAAATGTCCTTATTTCTACTTCTCTGATTTAGTGGTAGGTGAGACGACGTGTGACGGTAAGACTAAAATGTATGAGTATATGCAGGAATTTAAACCAACCTATCTCATGCAACTTCCCCACACGCGGGATTTAGTTGCCGGCAAACAATTCTGGCGCAGTGAAATGATCCGCTTTAAGGAAAAGTTAGAGGACTTTTTCGGTGTTGAAATCACGGAAGATAAAATTCGCGAAGCCATTCGTTTGAAGAATCGTGAACGGCAAGCTAAACAAGATTTCTACCGTTTGGGGCAACTGAATCCACCAGCACTAAGCGGCTCAGAGATTTTCCAAGTGATGTATGGTTCTCAATACAAGTTTGATAAGGCTGAAGTGATCGATATGCTAGAGACGACCACAGCCAAAGTTAAAGCCGAATACGCAGCCGGCAAGCGCTTAGATAAAAAGCCTCGTATTTTAGTGACTGGTTCGCCAATTGGTGGCGCTACTGAAAAAGTGATCCGGGCCATCGAAGAAAATGGCGGGGTCGTGGTTGCTTATGAAAACTGTACTGTTGCTAAAGCTGTGGAACGGCTCGTTGATGAAAATGAACCTGATGTTTATCAGGCTTTAACGGATAAGTATATGAACATTGGCTGTGCCTGCATTTCGAATAACAATCCCCGTAAAGAATTGTTAGGTACGATGATTGATGACTACCAAGTAGATGGGGTGGTGGATATGGTTTTGCAAAATTGCACACCATTTTCAGTAGAATCTTTGAAAATTAAGCGCTTCTTAAACGAAGAAAAACATATTCCGTATATGTATTTGGAAACAGATTATTCCACTGCGGATATTGAACAGATCAATACTCGGGTAACGGCCTTTTTGGAAATGTTGGAGGCTTAAAGTTATGGATTACATTGGGTTAGATTCCGGGTCCACCACGACCAAGGGCGTTTTATTTGCGGATGGCCAGCTACGGGCTAAGTACCTTGTCCCCACAGCAGGTAATCCCAAAGGTGCCATTGAAACTGTTTTGACCCATTTAAAAGCCGATACCGGCAATACGGACTACCAACTCATTACCACCGGTTATGGCCGTAAGTTAGTTGCGGCGGATTTAGTGATCACCGAAATTACTTGTCATGGCAAGGGCGCAGAGTATCTGCATCCCGGTGTTCAGTATGTGATTGATATTGGGGGGCAGGATTGTAAAACCATTAGCTTAAATGGCCAGGGCAACGTTTTGGATTTTAACATGAATGATCGCTGCGCTGCTGGCACAGGTCGATTCGTAGAAGTCATGATGGGTACTTTAGGAGAGCAAATTCAAGTCCTAGATAACTTTGTGGCTGATGCCACACCCGTTAAAATTAATAGCATGTGCACGGTCTTTGCGGAGTCAGAAGTGATTAGTCTTATCTCCAAAGGCGAAGCCCGTGAAGACATCGCTTTAGGGACCTTAGAAGCGATTGCCAAGCGGATTAGTGGGCAATATGCGAAATTACGGCCTAAACATGGGGAACCTGTATTGTTTACCGGTGGCCTTTCCCAAAGTCAGGCGTTCTCAAAAGTATTATCTGAGCATGTTGGCGCACCAGTGGATACGAATCCTTTATCCCAATTTGCTGGTGCAATTGGCGCGGCACAAATTGGCATGAAGAAATTAGGCTAGTAAAAGAATATCTTATACCTTAAATAATAAAAAGATACCTTATTCCTTTTGTTCTTAGAACATTATGGTATAAGGTATCTTTTATTTTTGTTATCTAGGACCGTAAAACCCTAATAAAGCGGTGTTTAAAATTAAGGTATAACTTATACCTATTTAATTTACACGTATAAGTTATACTTTAAATAGTGCTAATACGCGCCTTACCCCAGAATAAAGCAAAAAAGGTATAAGGTATCTCTTTATTGTTTAGGAGATACCTTATACCTTTTGGAATGCGATTAGTTATTCACCCCGTAAGAAATCTGGGTCTCTGAATCTTGGATTAGGGTAGGTGTAGAATCCTTGTCCGGAACTCACACCGAACTTCCCTTTATCCAGATAGTTTGTCTTGAGAATACTAGCAACTCGTTTGAAGTGTTCATCATTCGTTGTCGTGGCATAGTTTTGCACGATATTGTACGCTGTTTGAATCCCAACGACATCCAGGATGCCAAATGGGCCTTGTGGTGAACCAGTTGCCAGCATCCAGGTACGGTCAATGGTTTCAGGATCCGCTACGCCGTTAGCCAGCAATAACTGGGCAGCATCTAATAGCGGAATTAAAATTGAATTTAAAACATAACCTGGTTGTTCTTTTTGAACGCGAATTGGAATCATGCCTAAGGCCTTAGCAAATTCGACGACTTGCTCATAAACATCAGGATCAGTTTTCGCATGGCCCATGATTTCTGCCGTATTGTTCCGCCAAATTTCATTGGCAAAGTGTAAGGCTAAGAATTTTTCAGGGCGACCAGTTATTTTCGCAAATTGGCTTGGTAATAGGGTAGAGGAGTTGGTGGCAAAGATGGTATCTTTAGGCGCTACTTTGCCGAGTTGGGCGTAAAAGTCTTCTTTAATGGCAATAATTTCTGGGATAGCTTCAATGAGCAGATCGGCTTTAGCGGTGGCTTCTTTTAAATCTTTGCTATAGCGAATTCGATCTGGCGAAGACTGAACGTCACGGGTTGACTTAATAACGTTGGATGTGAAAGTTTCTTTAAGGCCTGGTAGCAAGTTTGAGTTGTACTGAATATTTTCAGCAGTCTGCAGGTAGTTCTTTTCGGCAAATTGAATCTCACTGGCATACGTTTGTTCCAAATTAGCGATTCGTTCTTTGGCTTTGGCCAGCGCATCGTCATTAATATCATAGATGACAACTTTGAATCCCTTATAGGCAGCTTGAAAGGCAATTTGACTACCCAAGGTACCGCTTCCGGCAACCACAATATTTTTGAACATTTAGAGCACCTCTTTCCATATATTAAATGTACCATGTAATGTATCCGCTTACAAAGAAAATAAATCAAATTCCCTAAAAAAATTACTTTTAATGGGTAAGCACAATGGTATTATGAACTTGAACCATAAAGGAGGATTTTCAGAAATGGCAATTAAGGATAAAGTCGTTGTTATTACCGGTGCATCTAGTGGTATTGGTGCGGCAACGACACAGGTCTTGGCTGATGCTGGGGCGCATGTGGTAATCGGCGCTCGGCGCACAGCGCGCTTAAAAACATTAGCTGACAAATTTGCGACGGGACAAGTGCTCTATCAAGCTACGGATGTAACGGATAAAGCTAGCGTGCAAAGTTTGGTGGACTTAGCGCACACCAAATTTGGCCATATTGATGTTTTATACAACAATGCAGGCCTAATGCCTATTTCAGAGATTTCAGAATTCAAAGTCGATGAGTGGGAACGCATGATTGACGTGAACATCAAAGGTGTTTTATATGGTATCGCGGCAGCGTTGCCCTATATGATCCAACAAAAATCAGGGCAAATTATTACTACTGATTCGGTGGCTGGCCATGTGGTTCATCCCGGGACAGCGGTCTATGCCGGGACTAAGTGGGCCATTCAGGCTATCATGGACGGGTTACGGCAGGAACAAGTTGCCAATCATATCCGCACAACGATGATTTCTCCTGGGGCAGTGAATACTGAACTGTACACCACTATCACCAATCCTGAGACCAAAGCCCGGATTGAAAAAGATGAAAAAGAACATGGGCTCAGCGCCGAAGCCGTTGCCAAGGCAGTAGCTTTTGCCATTGATCAACCGGAGGAAGTAGGCATTAATGAAATTTTGATGCGGCCCATCAGTCAACAAGTTTAACAATTCGAGCCTCTGCGGAGGCTCTTTTTTTAATGGATAAGTTATACCTTTAAAATTAAAAGTATAACTTATCTTTTTAATTTTAAAAGGTATACCTTATACTTTAAATATTTATCATATAAGGTATCTGTTAAGTAATTAAGGTATAACATATATAATAATTTAAAAATGCTGATATATCAGTATTTCTAATCTGAAACGGGCGAAAATTTCCGAAGTGTTGTAGAATGATACTAAGACATTTTCAGAAATTTTTTTGATTTTAGAGAGGTGCACTTTGAACATCAGAACATATCTCACCTTGAGTCGATCTTTGTTGAACTTAGCCCATCAGTTTGAACGCATGTATTTTGATGCGAAATGTTTGGTGCCTCGAGCAGTTAAATCAAATTATGATACTATCGTCAGCCAACAGTTAAGCGCCTTAAAATCGCGCTTAACTCGCTTTGCCCAGCAACGAGAACAACTTTTAATGGTATTAAAACGAAATCTATCTCAGGATAGCGATATTTTGGCCCTGCGCGCTGGCCAAGCATTAGCGACTCAATTGAATCGGCTTTTAGAAAATCGCCAATCTTATTTGGCCTACTTAAAGGACTTAAGAAGTCGCTTACCCCGGCTGAATCAAGACAGCGAACCCGGTACACTTCTCAAACAGATCAATGATTTGTTACTGGAAGTGCAGGCGATGGATGATCGGGGGATCAAGGATCTGGCCATTGATTTAGGTGGCATGATTTTTACCGAACACAGCAGTGAATTGCAACAAACCATGGCGCATTATGTCCCAGGTACTTTGATCAAGAACCGCGATTTTTTGCTGGCATTATTAGGCTATCAATATCCAGCGGACAGTGAAGCCAAGACCAAGTATGAACAGGCTTATCGTTATTTGGTTTGGAACTATAGTTTAAGCCTGCCGGAAAAAGTTCAAATTATGGCGATTCGCGATGTTTTACCCGCTGCTAAAAGTACCGGGTTAAGTGGTTATGCGATTGTTTTAACTTTTGAAAACACGACTGAAGTATTTGTTTTGTTTAAAGGTACGGAGTTTTATACGACAGAACCAAAAACAAGTCGTTTTAATCCTTTGGCGGGCTGGAACCAATCTTTCTTAGAGGCTTATCGGGATTGGCGCTACAATGTCCAAGCCATCCTACTGGGAGAGGATAACAGTCGTTATTCCCAATTAGGTATGGCGAAGCAATTTGTGAACTTGGTCCAGGCACAGTTACCAGCTGATACCCATTACTATGGCGTGGGTCACTCCTTAGGGGGCCATCTCGTGCAAACCCTCCAGTTGATGTATAAATGTTTTGATGCCGGCTACACTTTAAATGCGGCGCCAGTACAGTTACTACAAATTCGGCAGATGACGCCAGAATTATTCAGTTTCAAAGACTGGGATCATCTATTACAGGCCACCGTAACTGGGGGCAGTCGTGCCTCGGAACAAGAATTTTTACAAGCAAAATTAGGCTATGACCGCTATCATATTACCAATGAAGGCTTTGCCCAAGATATTATTCAAGTATTCTATCATATGCACTTCAACGTTTATGTAGGTAAGTTTAATGCCCCCACTAGACCAGATATGGCTTATCCCTTTGCAGTAGATGTGAGTCAATATTTAACTGCTGAACAGCAACGTTTTGCGGCGTATACCTTAGGAGAGTTCTTCAAGGAAACGCAGGATAGTGGTGCGGATCAAAGCCTGATGGTCCAAGTGGTTAATTTCATGCGTCATTGGGGGAAAACGCATCACTTAGCTCCAGAAAAGCGGCAACAATTTACAGCTGCTTATACCCACTGGGCAGTTGTATCTGGTTTGTTGAAGCCAGATATACCCAATCGTAATCGCTTAGTTGTGCCAGATATGGTCACGAAATACTTTAGTTCCGGAAAAATTGCGATTTTAAGACGGTTACAACCAGATATGTTGGAATTATTATTATATTTTCATATTGTAGACGGTGCCCAGTACTTCTTAAGTGATGTGCAGCGGCCCCTATAAAAAACCACTAAAAAACATCAACGCCAATAAAAAGCACGTTGATGTTGATGAGGAATTAATAATTTTCAGGATGACGCCGCAGGTCATACTGGGTTAACATAAAGACAATTAGTAAAATAAAGGCGGCGCCTAAAATAGTTTGGGCATGCCAACTATCACGTAGCAGTGTCGCTGTGAATGCCCCTAAACCAAAACCAATAACAATGAGTAAGCTATCCGTAAATAATATGCGGTTAGCTTTTTTTGACCCTTTGGTAAATAACAAACCAAACAGCGCTGAACCAATTGATTTCACGTTCCCGGTGGTCATAGTCGTAGAGAAGGGGTGACCGTTTAAACGCCGATAAGTGTGCACTTGAAAGGCGGCGAAAAAAGAAAGGCTACTGGTCACGAAAAGCTGGGGAATATTGCGGTCGATTAAACCAATAAGGGCGATGCCTAGAAGTTCAATCAATAAATTGATTTGTTGCCAGATGAATAAGTCCTTTTTGACATAAAACTGTTCAATCAAATTCGCAAACCCAGCCCCAAAAGCAAAGAATAAAATTGGTATAAAATACCGCCAAGTTGCCGCAAAATGGCCACTGGCTAAATTAATACCTAGTAAGATCACGTTCCCGGATTGTAAACTGGAAAAGACTTCACCATAAGACATGTAGGTGAACGCATCCATATAACCCCCGACGGCCGCTAACAAAATCCCGATAAGTAGGGTTTCATAGATCGGTTGCCGTGTATCTGTTGTTGCCATGAAAAACCTCCTCAAAACTTATTGATTGGGTTATTTTAGGCGGAAGTTGTTGGAAAAGCAACTACCAAGATTCAGAATTTAAAAAAGGAAGTTGGAAAAGATGATTTTTGAAACCAAACGACTCTATACCCGGCCGTTAATCGTTAGCGATATTGTGAACCTAAACCAAACATTGATGGATGTGCAGGCAATGTATGCCTATGCTCATGCTTTTAAGCCAGCTGAAGTCCTGGCTTGGTACCAGCGCCAAGTACAACGTTACCAGCAAGATGGCTTTGGTCTTTGGGCATTGATTCGCAAAGAAGATCAGCAATTTGTGGGGCAATGTGGTCTCACCAAACAAACCTTTAACGGCGCGCCTATCGTTGAAATTGGCTACTTATTACAGCGTGATTTTTGGCATCATGGCTACGCTATCGAAGCAGCTAGGGCTGCTAAACAATATGCTTTTGAGCAGTTAGAACTAGCGCGAGTTTGGTCCGTTATTCGCGATAATAATCTAGCGTCAATGAATGTGGCCATTCGTAATGGGATGTTGGTCCGGGGCAAAGAAATCAAACATTATTACGGCTTGGATATGCCGCATTTTGGCTTTGCTGTGGATCAAAACAAGTCCAATAGCAACAGCTAGCTTTTCGGACAAAGTGTATAATGTTCTATATTAGCTAATTTAAAGATTTTAATGGGACTGTGCGGAAGTCCCCCGGTTTTAACCAGGGGATGGATAGCACTAACTTTCGTAGAAAGTTATTACGCCATCATGTAGTCTGAGGTGTTGATTTCAAGAACGTTCCAGTTATTTTGGTGCCGGATCACTTTGAGCTTGCATAGATTGACTTGTTTATATTTTGGGTTGATAGTCAAATAGTGGTTGCCAGCTTTCACATAACATTTGTACTGACCGCTGAATCCGGAAATACTGCCCCTTCGGCCGTTCGGCAGTTGGACATAGTCATTGAGGTGAAACCCGTTGATAGCTTTCGTGTTTTTGGCATTTCGTTTACTGGCCCGATTGGGTGTTTTACGACCTTTACGGGCTGTAGCTTCATGCAGGGAGCGTTTCTTTTTGCGGAACTGGTGAAACATCACTATGGCTGTGGGTTGTTGCGCAATCTTTTGGATGCCGCTGATGGTCACAGCGTCATTGTAATGGGCTTTTGGTAAGTCTAATTTGGCCCGGTCTAAAGTCGTCTGGGCTCCATATTGAAACTTTGCTTCTGGAAAGGCGGTGAACAACCGGCGGCGCAGGATGTTCATGAAGGTGGCGCCTTTTAAAGAACGGTGACTTTGAAATTTCTTGGCCTGCAGGGCATAGAGTTTGCCCCCGGGCTGATGATTGGCCTGGGTATGACAAGTAGCACACACAGTGAGCAGATTGCTCACCTGGTTGGTGCCACCAGTAGACCGGTAGATAATGTGATG
>NZ_AZGA01000087.1:82297-188085 GCF_001436375.1 Agrilactobacillus composti DSM 18527 = JCM 14202
AGCGGTAATATCTGGCTGTTTCATTTTTGCCATGTCGAACTTGCCCACTTCGATATGCAGTTCTGCTTTAGGCAGGACTGCCCGAAGTCGGCGGATCCAATTGATGTTGTGCTGGACTTTGCTGACCACCGATGGCGGCAGCCAGCCCGCCGGCTTGGCCCGGTTCAGGAAACGGGGCGGCCGGTATCTGGTGTTACGATTGCGGCGGCCACGCCGATAAATCCGCCGGGTATCCAGTAATTTTTTCACATCTTGGCGCAAGCTGACTTCACCTTGAAATAAAACTTTATCCTGAGAAGTGACAGCAAGCCCGATATGATGCTGTCCAGAATCTACACCGATTGAGACAAGTTGTTTATAACCAGTTGAGCCAAACAATAGTTGAATAGTGAATGGTTCTTTCTTGATAACTTTAGCTTTACCGGATTGTAATAATTTACGACATTTTTGTTGCTTGCAGGGCATCAGCGGTTCGCCCTGGCGGTTGATCACAAAAACACGATTCTGCATGATGCCCTCCTTTGATGAAATTTGATTGTCAGGTAGAACATACCTGACCACGGCGTCAAGTTCATCGGACTTGAGTTCATGATGTTACCCTTCGACAAGGTTATCAAAGCTTAATCAATGACTAGCATTGATTTTCTCACGGGTTGACGGTCCCATTGACCTTAGGACTGTTTACAGCGCCCGCACAGAGCTGGGAACTAGGGTATCATTCCCAGGTGTGATCACCAAGATAACGTAGTGCCTCAAAGACACTGAGTCTAGACAACCAGACTCGAAGCAAGTACTTGAAGCCCCTTACTTTAGTGAGGGGTCACGGTTGACATACATTGGCACTGAATACTATCCACCAACCGGGTTAGAACATCCTACTTATGTGCTAATTAATCCAAATAAAGCAAAGGAAGTGTAAAACACAATGGAAGTAAAAAATTGGCAATGGCACCATACTACTTTGGCCACACCAGATTCCGAGGCCCGCGCTAAAGAAGCTTATCATCTGACTTCTGAACAATTAGGTTATGCTTATGATAAAAACG
This sequence comes from Agrilactobacillus composti DSM 18527 = JCM 14202, assembly GCF_001436375.1. Taxonomy (GTDB): domain Bacteria; phylum Bacillota; class Bacilli; order Lactobacillales; family Lactobacillaceae; genus Agrilactobacillus; species Agrilactobacillus composti. The sequence continues at coordinate 83,344 of NZ_AZGA01000087.1, forward strand.
AGCGGGCCCATGTGGAGTATGATAATCTAACAAAATCTTTTTTACTGGTCTTTAATTGTCCGCCGGCGCCTAATCAACGCCTGGATCATAATCCGAGACCCATTACATTCATTATTAAAGATAAAATGATTTTAACCTTTGGGACAGAGGTGGCTAAAAAAGAATTATCTGATTGTTTGGTTCAAACTGAACCCAAATCAGTTTACGACTTTTTATTGGAAGCTTTATTTATGCTGACAGGTAAATATGTCCCGGTGGCTGAAACACTGGATATTGAACGCAGACAAGCCAGTGGTAAATTACATCATAAAACCACCCGCAAAGAATTGATCGCACTATCTGATTTAGAGGCAAACGCACTCTACATTAGCACTGCTGCTCGGCAAAATACCATTGCCCTTAAGCAAATCAAGGCTTTGATAACCTTTCATGATTTCAGTGAATCTGAAAAAGAACGCCTAGAAGATGTCTTGATTGAAGCTACCCAGGTTGTGGAGATGTTGTTATTAACAGAACAAAATCTGAATCAACTGGATGGTTCCTATAATAATGTCTTGAATAATAATCTGAATGATACCATGAAATTCTTGACGATTTGGTCAATTCTGTTGACAGCGCCAACGATAATTTCCGGTTTCTTTGGCCAAAATGTCAATTTACCACTGCAGCACAGTCCTTATGGCTGGCAGTTATCTTTGCTATTTGTGGCGGTTTTGTGGTTTGCGCTGGCAATGATTATTAAGAAATTTATCAAATGAATTCTGAGAGGAATTACCAGCAAAATTGATGAAATTACATAAGACAGCAGACTATTGTTTCACGTGGAACAATAAGGATAAGAAATTGAAGTGAGTAGTTATGTCCGTAAAAAATCCTGAGAACCATTTACAGGTCAAGAATCGTGAGGGCTTACGTACCTGGCTCAAACATCATGCCAATACAGCAAATGAGTGCTGGGTTGATGTGACCCGGGGTATTCCTAAGGATACGCAGACGTTTTGGTATGTGGACGCAGTGGAAGAAGCGCTGTGCTTTGGCTGGATCGATAGTACCTATAAGGTTATCGTACCCGGACAGCCAGCATCTCAACGGCTGGTTCCTAGAAATCCCCATAGTCAGTGGTCCGAGTTAAATAAACAGCGTTGTCGGCGGCTGATTCGACTAGGCAAAATGACCCCAGCGGGGGCCCGCTTGTTGCCAGATTTAGATCCAGGTCAGTTTAAAATTGATCCCAAAATTATCAATGCCTTAAAGCGCCAACCAAAGGCGTGGGCGTTCTTTCAGACTTGTCCGCCGCTGTACCGACGGGTGCGTTGCGATACGATTCAAATCAAGAAACGGGATACCAAGTTATTTCAGGCCCGGTTAGCGAAGTTTGTAGCAGCCTGTGCACAACAAAAACTGATAGGGCAGTGGGATGATGGGGGTCGATTAATGGCAAATTGAATGATAGTTAAAATCTTTAAATCCACGGAGTGTGTGTATGGATAAAACCAAAAAATATTTATGGCATTCAACCAACCCAGTATCAATAGACTCATTAGCATGGTGCCGCAGCAACCAATTATTTTAGCAGATACTATTGCCGATAATATCTTTTTAGAGACAGCTTCTTTTGCAAATCCTGAAATAGCTAGCTTCTATAAAAAATGGGTCGCTAGATTTCCCCAACAGGCTCAAACCCAAATTGGCACACCCCAGGGGTATAGTTTATCGGGCGGCGAAAAACAAGTGCTCAATATTTTGCGATGCCTCGCTGCTGACCCATGACCTCAACTAAATCTGAAATATTTCGGAAAATTTGGGCCGCAAACCCAGCTCGAAAAACAGCGATTTTGCTGATTACCTTGCTACGATCAGCAATGCTGCTATTACCACCTTTATTGACGAAATATATGATTCAATACGTGTTGCCGACTAAAAACTTTAGCAGTTTGGTAGCCCTGTCCGCAGGGTTAGTCGGCATCCCTGTGCTGACTTGTGGCCTGATCATCTTGGATTTGGTACTGTCATCATTTGTGATAAAAAATGGCAAACAATTGAGAATAGCCTATTTTAAGCGGGTACTGGCACTGGAAACAGACCAACACTTCAGCATAAAGGATATTGTCCACCGGCTACTTGGTCAATGATTCTCGGCACTAAAGTACCGAGTTTGTCTCTCACCACCAAGTGGCGAGGGCATCTGGATAGATACCTTTAGACTTACGCCTAACGCTATGTGGTCTAACAACCTTCCGGTCTCCCACGTAGTTTGCGTGTGATAAGCACGCGCTGTGTTGGCGTTACTTACTGCTGGGTCTTACTTATCTAAGGGTCCCAACAGCCCGATGATTGACTTCACCGGCAATTGAACAGGTTTACCCGTTCGCACTTTTTTTGAGTTTGGGCTTTTTCACACCAGCGACATATTGGGTACCCAGGTATTGAATGTTTATGGCACCTACCCGGTCGTCATTTGATTGGTAACCGCAGGTTGAACATTGGTAGGCATGCAGTTGGCGCTTACGGTTCGTCTTCTTGATCTCGCTACAGTGAGGGCAGCGTTGACTGGTATATGCCGCACTGACAGTAATGACTGCAGCACCTGCCTGGATAGCTTTGTAGGTCAACAGTTGTTCCAGCTGGTAAAATGCCCAAGATACTTTCTCATAGCGTTTATCTTTGACCGTCTTTTCTGTGGCAAAGCGAACATTAACTAGATCTTCTAAAACAAATAAGGTATTTGGTCCGTATTTAGCAACAAGTGTCTTAGACAACTGATGGTTGAGATCAGTCATCCAGCGGTTCTCTCTATTGCCGATTTGACGGATACGCCGTTTGGAATTTCTGGTATTGTGCCTTTGCAAACTAGTCCGCAGAGCTTTGTAGTGGTGCCGCTTACGGTTGATGGCTTGACCGTTGAAAAACGTCGTTTTTCCCTGCTCATCATAAGCGGTGACTAATTGCCGGATCCCCCGGTCAAGTCCCACAACGTGCTGCATATCAGTACGGGCCAATTCAGGGAATTTCTTATTGACCACAATGTGTAAAAACCAATTGGGACCAGACTTTATTAACTTCGCCCCGCCAAATTCCCAGGTGCCATCCAGATATTGTTCAAAGCCAGTTTTTAACACAAAACGAGCTTTCACCCGGCCTTGAAGCGTATTGATGGACAACTTTTCACCATTTGCGACGATAGACCAATCCCGATTACGAACTAAGTCAGCTTGTGGGCGCTTGAAACGGATTGGTTTCCAAAGCCAGTTCAGGTCTCTGGGAACTTTTAGATAAATTTCTTTGCCCCTTTTGTCCTTTCTACCCGTAGGGTAAGCCATAGGTTTGCGTCGCAGCTGCGTCTGAACGGTTTTATAACGGGCAACCGTCGTTTTGATCGCAGAGATGGCCAGTTGTGATTTCAGCCCAAAGCGTTGCCGTAAGTCTCGATAAAGCTTTTTGTGAATTTTGAGGACACTCAATTCAAAACTATTGTTAAAAATGTACTCAGAAACATGATTGCAGGCTAAGCGATATTGTTCACTGGTCTCCTGAAATTTAGCAGCATCCGTAGCGTTATCCAACTTAAGTTTAGCTTTGACCGTCAGACTCAACAGCATTTTGAACACCTACTCTCCTTATAGTTATTATAACTTATATAACAACCACAAAGAAAGAATCGTGCTCAAAATATACACACATTTATAAATTGTTTGAGTTCTTCAAATCCAATCGGAATTCCTCACAGGATTGAAATCCCGTGTTTCCTTTCCGATATTTTCATGAACTATGCCCTAGAAAAAGAAATTGTAAAAACCATCTGCGCATATATGGCCCAAGGCGTGGTCATCCTAGTTTCTCACCGACCCAATGAGCTTGTGGGGATTAATCGGTATATCCATATAGCAGGTTCAGGCGCAGATCAAAAGCAATTGGTTTGGCAAGAAGTAGATCAGTCGATGTTTTGATAGGTATAGCAAAACGCTGCAGTATTTAGACTAGAAGTCTAAGCACTGCAGCGTTTATTTTTATTTTAAGAAGCTGGTGCGTATCAATAGGTATATGAGTGTTGAATTGGTAAATGTTCGCATGCTTTGACAAAAAATTGGCTAGGACTATCTTTGAATTTTCAAAAGTATGGCTAGACAAAATCTTCATAAAATTAGGAAGCATGTGTTTTTCAGTTAATTCATTTTCTTATTAAGCGCGTGGTTTTCAACGTGATAGGCCCGCAGCAGATAGAGCACTACGACTAGCAGCGCAAAGCCATACTTGTATAAGCGAAACTGGAGTATTAGATAGTGAACGGGAAAGATGGCTTCACAAATTAATAGAGTAATGAGCCCCATTTTCATACTTTGAAGATAAATTGGCGTAGTTCTCTCGTCTTGCTTGCCAATTTTCTTAACCAGTATCCAAGATGACCCAAGTGTAAATAGTACCATTAGTGTAGCGACACCAATAAAAATATTAAAATGCGTTTGGTTTTGTTCAACCCATTGTTTGATAGGAAAGAAAAGCCAATCTGGAATATCAGATATTGAATGAATTTTCATTTCTTGTTTCCCTCTTTCTTATAGGTAAACATATCGGTAATTGGAACGCCAAAATAGTTCGCGAGTCGAAATGCTAGTTTTAATGATGGTGAATAATTTCCTTTTTCCATGATTAAAATGGTTTGTTTGGAAACGCCAACTGCTTTGGCTAACTCAGTTTGAGATAATCTTCGAAGTACACGGTATTCATAGACTTTATTATCGATCCGTTCATCCTCTTCTTTAGCATGACTCATGTGATTACATCCCTATATTCAAATTTGTGGTCGACTACTTTACATTTTAAAGATATTTTAAATCAAACCATCCAAAAAATAAAGTTTATTTTACTTTTTGGATGGTATTTTTTGTTGCGGTGGTCTAACAACATGGTAATTGCTTGGTTTGAATAATATGATCCGGTTACTTGCCTTAAATAGGCAATGGTTATTTAAGCTAATTTGTTTGTTATAAGTTTACTAAGGAATCTGTTTACTATGGAAACAGATTGTATTACAATGAATTAGAAACCTAATTTAGAATCGAGGGGTCATTTTGAAAAAAGAGACGTTATCAGAGCTAAGCGACATATTCTTGAGAATCGTAAATCGCTATAATGAAATTGAAAAAACGCCATACAATTACGGAACAGATACGCGGTTACATCCATCAGAAACACATACAATTGAATTCATTGGCAATAATCCAAACATTAATGTAACAAAACTAGCTGGTCTTTTAGGCATTACTAAAGGTGCTGTCTCTAAGCGCATCCAGCAGTTAAGAAAAACTGGGCTTGTGACGAAGTCTGTATCTCCGGAAACTGAAAATGAAGTGGTTCTTAACCTAACGGATAAGGGTATTCAGGTTTACAAAGCCCATGCGGCATATTCAAAGCGTTTAAACAGACGCATTGCGGCACTATATGCTGATCTGCCTGATGAAATGATTGCTACGCTTGAAGAAATAGGTAATGAGACAGATAAAATATTTTTAGAAATAGCGACAGAAAGAAAAAAATAGCAATATTTTTTTATTCTATCTGTTTCCTATGTAAACAGTTAACCAATAAAACATAATGCGGAATTAAAAGACTAAGGAGTTGTTAAACAACGTGATTAAAACTAAAAAAAGCTTTTTCGGATTAGTGACATTGTCCTTAATTATGTTCATGGTGACTCTAGACACGACGATCACCAATATTGCTTTGCCGGATATCACTAGTGCGTTTAACTCAAATTTAACAGACACGAACTGGATCAGTACTATTTACGTGTTGGTGATGGCCATTGTGATCATTCCGGCCTCAAAATTTGGAGACCAATTTGGTCGTAAAAAACTAATGGCACTCGGTCTGATTATCTTTGGGATAGGTTCAGCACTTTGCGGATTTTCCAAGACGTTACCTATTTTGATTGGGATGCGCTTTTTTCAGGGTATTGGCGGTGCTATCGTGACCCCAATCATGATCCCATTATCAGTGAGCCTATTTGGCCGTAAAGATGCCAATCAGGCGGTTGGCATCATTGGTGCTGTGACGGCAGTCGCCGCTGCTGCCGGGCCACCAATTGGCGGTGTGATTTTAAAATTTTTGAGTTGGCAATGGATTTTCTTTGTAAATGTGCCCATTGTCCTGCTGACATTTGTTCTCTTGTTATTTTGTTTTAAGGAGTCATTTGACCCAACAATTTCGAAAAAGATTGATTTCAGCGGCCTCATTTTCTTAACGCTGTGTTTATCACAGTTAACTTTTTTACTTGTTAAAGGCTATGACCTGGGCTGGACATCTATTGCTAGTTTCAGTTTGATGGTTGGCACATTAATAACTGCCGTGATTTTCCTCTGGATAGAGCAGCACAGTAAAGCACCATTAATTGAACTGCATTTATTTAAAGAAATTACTTTTTCAGCTTCCGCGATTATTTATTTTATGTGTGGCTTTGCCATCATTTGTTCGTCGCTAATTTTTAATTTTTTTCTTGAAAATGTGCGGGGCTACAGTGCCTTGAGTGCTTCTTATATCATTATGTTCATGTCTATTACAGTGATGATCGCAATGCCGATCGGCTCTAAACTAGCCGTATACATTGGCTACCGAATCATCATTACCGTGGGAATGGTCCTGATGGCCGCCAGTTTATTTTTACTGACGACTTTAAAGCCGAATACGCCGAAACAATTAATGATAGGGTACATGATTGTTTTAGGTTTGGGTTTTGGGTTTGCCTGTTTATCGATTGTTTCAGCGGTTCAGTTTATTCCGGAAAATAAGGCAGGGATCGCCTCGGGCATTGTTAACGCCGCACGACAATTAGGCACTTGTTTGGGGATTGCTTTATTGGTGGGTATGATGACGCATAATGTTGCAACGGCTAAAACAGACATTAAAAATATGGCAGTCGTTCAGATTGCCAAGCAACAATTGCCAGATAACCTCTCTGGATTGATCCAAAAACGACTGACGACCAGTTTAAATTCGAAGCAAGAAAAAGCTGATCCAAATTTTCAAACATCATTGCAACATGAGATTCGTAATGAACTGAAGAAAACTGAAACTGAGCAATCACCTCAGAATAATCAACTGGCAAAGATTCATCATGGCTTAATTGAGTTGACAACGCAGTTTAAGGATAAGCCAAATACAGTTTCTGGATTAGCTGATCAAGTCCAGTCTGGACAGGCACAGGCCAATAGCCAAACTGAGGTTGTACTCTATGAATTGATCAAGCAGAATCCCAATGCTCCCAGTGTCCTGGCAGGTTATCGAAATGAATATGCTCAAGTGCAATCACAGCCAGATTCGGATAATAAGAATGAATTGATTACCCAATTGAAGTTTTTAATAGCACTCTATCAAGCCGGTACCGACCCACAAGTTACCAATGCTGCGGCATTCTCTAAGGCATTAAGTAGTGTCAGTGCAGGAAGTGCCCAGCATACATTGGCAAAGGCACAAGCTGTATTGACGACGACACTTTCTGAAAAGGGTGAAATCAACCAGAAGATGACGAAACTTGATAGCGGAATCGCTAAAATTGATATTGCGAATCGTATCGAACAACTGCTGATCAAAATTAAAACTACTAAAAATCAGCAGCTAACAAAGGCCTTTTCCAAAACATTTATGTTAGCTGCTTGGATTATTGCTAGTTTGTCATTTGTTGGCTTATTAACCGAACGAAAACACATTGAATAAATTGGCTTAATTTAAGCGTGATATATTTAACGGTAAGTGTGTATGATACAATTTAAATTAAGTGAATTTGGCATGATTCAAGTTGACTATAAGATTGGGGAAAACAACATTGACGTAACTTCAATTAATTATTGTTCAAAAACGTTAAGCCAGATGATCATGCAACATAATTAAATAGAGGGAACCTATCTCTTTAGAAATCTGGAATCTATGTCATGGGTTGGTAATTCATAAGTATTAATAATTTAAGGGGCATATTTTTTTATGAATAAACTATTTGAAAGTAACAGAATTCAATTACGCTCATTAAGTGAGGACGATGCGGCTAGTTTTTCTAAATGGAGTGAGGATGGAGAATATTTAAGGGGATTAGATACAGATTTTGCAAAACCACGAAACGCCGAGTTTTATAGAAATCAAATTCAGTCATTTGAAGATTCATCAGATATGATTCAATTTGGTATATACGTCCCTCAAGATCAGCTACTAATCGGTTTTATTTCTCTTCACAGTATTGAATGGAATAATCAAGTCGCTTCAATGACAATAGGCATTGGCGAAGCAGAATATCGTAAAAATAGTTATGGCAGCGAAGCAATTCAGCTCCTGCTAAATTACGCATTTCATGAATTGAACTTACATAAAGTTGAGTTGGATGTTATTGCCAATAATGATACTGCGATTTATTGTTACAAAAAGAATGGATTTGAAATAGAAGGCGTAGCAAAAGAAGCCATACGAAGAGATAATCAACGTTTCGACAAGCTGTATATGGGAAAAGACTGGAGAGTGTCAAAGATCGATTAGAAATAATCGTTTCTTGTGTTGTGCAAGATAAGATCTCATAGTTTTGCCAACGCTCATTTTTCCTTTTTTATTTTTTGGGTAATTTACCTATGTGGTTATTTATTAGTATTGCCCTTATTGCTGCTCTTGTGCTGGGTGAAGTTATTGCAGTAGTCAAGAAGAGAATTGAATCGTGATATAAAATGCGGGACGCTGAGGCAGATGGAACCACGCTAATATCTCTACATTTTTACGGGATAATTAAGATGAACAGGAAACATAGGGGTCTTATTGCTAGACTTTTAATATAAATATTGTTGGATTGAAATATATAAGGAGTGATCCAAAGATGAAAGCCTTATTTTTTGAAAAATTCGGCGGCCCAGAAGTATTGCAATATGGTGAAGTTCCAGATCCAACTTATGGGTCAACGGATTTGCTAGTTCAAACGACATTAATTGGGCTAAACTTTGCAGATATTTATCGTCGTCAAGGCACTTATCATATCGAACACCATGACCCCTGGATCAATGGGTATGAAGGGATTGGTCAAGTTGTCGGTGTGGGCAAGGATGTGACGGACTATAAAATCGGGGACCGGGTCTTATTTGTGGACGTGCCATTTGCAAATGCTGAAATGGTGCGCGTACCAGCAGCTAGTGCCATTAAGCCACCTACTACCATTAGTGATGAACTGGCTGTTAGCATTGGGTTGCAGGGATTAACCGCGGATTTCTTAGCCCATGATTTAGCTATGAATCATCCTGATGAGAAAGTGTTAGTTTACGGTGTGAGCGGCGGTGTTGGTCAGATTTTGACACAAATTCTAACCGCAGATAAAGTCCAAGTCTTCGGTGTAGCTTCCACCGCTGAAAAGCGCGAGCTTGGTTTGCAAAATGGGGCGCAACGGGTCTTTTCCAGAAGCGGAGAATGGATAGATCAATTTGCAGGCACGTTTGATACGGTGTTTGATGGAGCTGGGGTCACACTAAATCAAAGCTTCGAACTCATCAAACATCGGGGTAAAGTTGTCTTTTATGGGATGGCTGGCGGACAAACCCCCAAGCTTGACCCCGTAGCTTTGTTAGCGGCATCTAAAAGCTTGCTAACTGGTGATCTATGGGATTATTTAACTACTGCTGCTGCTCGCCAATTTCGTTTCAACTGCTTGCTCCGATATATTGAACATCATCAAATTAAACTCAGCCAACCGACTATTTTACCACTGTCTAAGGGTCGCCAAGCCCATGAATTAATGACATCTGAACAGAATATCGGTAAGATTTTGTTGAAACCGTAAATATAGCTAATATCGGATGAATCAAAATGAAGGATCGTCATTTTCAAGATGACAGTTCTTCGTTTTTTAATGTTCTGAGCAGGACTGATTTAAATTATAACGGATTCGGCAACAGGAAATGTAAGCGTTGACAAATAATGTTTTTTAGCTAAAATTAAAAATAGTTATTAGTTAATCATTTCACAAAATACTTGGGACGCTTTAGAGGAATGGGCTAATTTTCAATAGAACAACACGACATTTTGTTGAAAACTAGATCAAGAATTGCGGGGGTGCTGGGACAAGGAGATACATATAGGATGAAGAAATTTTTAAAAGTGTTGGTTAGTATGCTTATCGTGGGGGCGATTGTGGCCCTGTCAGGGTGTTCCTCAAAATCTGGGGATGCTGCTAAAAGCAGTAGTCAGCGGCAAACGCTGCAGATGTTGGTACCGGGTTATGATGCGGGTTACTTAAAGGCACCCGTGAATGCGGCTATCAAAAAATATGAACGGGCAAATCCTGATGTCAAAATTAAAGTTGTATCCGTGGGCTGGGATGAGTTGAATTCAAAAATCGTCAAGTTATACCAAGCTGGCCAATCTCCGGATATTTTAATGGTAGGTTCCCGTTCGTTGCGGCAGTTTGCTGAGGCAGGTGTTTTGGAAGATTTAACCCCTTATATGACTAAGAAATATGAACAGAATCGCATTCAAAGTGTCATGGCAACCGGGCAAATCGACAACAAACAATATGGCATTCCCCTGTCTTTGAGTTCGCGGGCGTTGTTTTACCGGTCCGATTTAATTGACCATGCCCCGGCCAATTGGGACGAACTATTGCAAACGGCTAAAACCGTTTCTGAAAAAAATCGTATGTATGGTTTTGCCATCCCCACGGATATCACCAGCGGGACCGATGAACTGCTAAACTTTATTTACCAAGGCGACGGCCAAATTGTCAATCAACAAGGCAAATTTGTATTGGATTCGCCACAAAATATTGAAGCCCTGACATACCTTAAGAAATTTAAGGGTATTATTCCTGATCCGGTGGATACTGCCCGGGGTGACCAAGTTAAATTATTTAAAAATGGTGATTTAGCCATGTTTATTTCCGGCGGTTGGGAAAAAGAAGAGCTGGATAAGGGGGCTAAAAAGACACCTTATAAAGTCGCCGAATTACCGGCTGGCAAGCAAAAAGCTGTGACATTAGTGACAGATTCTTACACAGTTTCAGCGAAATCTAAGCATAAGAAAGCCGCCTTCAAGTTCATTCAATTTTTAGGTCAAGCAGATCAGCAGCGGGCTATCAGCAAAGCCTATAATTGGTTACCGGTGACGAAGGCAGAACAAACAGATGCTCGGTTCCAAACGCCATTTATGCAACCATTTGTTAGTATCTTAAATGACGGTATTTCAGAACCAAAAGTGCCAAATTGGGATACCTTTAATAAGAGTTTTACCATCGCAGTTCAAAAAACTTTAACCGGGGCGCAAACACCAACGGAAGCTTTGAAGACAGCCCAGCAAGAGGTTCAAAAGTAATGATACAAAAACGGCCGTTACCCTATCTATTAATCTTACCTTGTCTGATTTTACTGGCAGGTTTATACGGCTACCCCATTCTTTTGACCATGTGGCAATCTTTTAATCATGTCAATTTTCTGGCTGATACGACAACATTCGTAGGGCTGAAAAACTATGGTAATGTTTTTTCGGACCCCACTTTTTGGCAGACGATGGCTATCACTTGCAAGTACACTGTCCTCACAGTGGTATTGAAAATGGTCTTTGGTTTTGGGGTGGGTTACTTACTGCATACTGAGATCTATTTCAAAAAAATATTAGGGGTTTTGATCTTGATTCCTTGGGCTATCCCCCAAGTCGCCGCAGGAACAATTTGGCAGTGGATCTTAAATTCGAACTATGGTTATGCCAATTACTTCTTGTTAAAGTTACATCTCATCAGCCAACCCATCGCTTTTTTAGCCCGACCAGAAACAGCATTTTATAGCGTCAGTCTGGTGGATACTTGGATGGGGATTCCCTTATTAGCCATGCTTTTTGTGGCGGCACTAGATGCTATCCCCAAAAATATCTACGAAGCAGCCGCATTAGATGGGGCCGGGGCTTGGCGGCAATTCTTTGCCATCACAATTCCATCCATTAAGCGGGTTTTGCTGGTGGTCTTGACGCTAGTCACAATTTGGACCTTTAACTCATTCAATGTCATCTATGTCTTGACCCAAGGTGGTCCCATGCGTGCCACGGAAACATTAAGTATTCGGATTTATCAAGAAGCCTTTAGTCGCTTTAATTTAGGCATCAGTTCGACGCTGACCATGATTGCCGTGCTTATCTTACTGGGATTAACAGCAGTGTACACGTTGGGAGGTAAAGCCCATGCCCACCAAGCACGGTAAAGGGCTGCGCACAGGATTATTGTTGATTTTTATCTGCTTATCCCTGTTCCCGGTCCTAGTTTTATTGAATACGTCGTTACAAACTTATCAACAAATTATCAGTTGGCCACCACAATGGTTTCAAAAATTACAGCTGGGTAATTATCGCCAGGTCATTTTTGGCAGCAAAAGTATCGTTCGACCGTTTTTAAACAGCTTAGCCGTGGCATTACCCACCATGGTGATCTGTGTCATTGTTGGTATTTTGGCAGCCTATGCGGTCACGAGATTTAAGTTTATTGGCCGCAAATTATTTTTGGTATTGGTGATCTGTACGCAAATGTTTTCCTCGGTTATTTTGATCAATGCCATGTATCTCATCTTCAAACAAAGCCAGCTTTTGGACACGCGCCTTGCTTTGATCATTGCTAATACCGCCAGTGCGCTACCCATGACGGTATGGTTGCTTTATTCTTATTTCTCGCAAATTCCAGTTATCTATGAAGAGGCTGCCTGGATAGATGGGTGCAGTCGCTGGCAAGCTACCCGCCATATTTTATTACCCCTTAGTTTGCCGGGGATCATTACTGCCGGGTTATTTGCGTTCATCACGGCTTGGGGCGATATTGTTTATGCCAATGCTTTGATAACATCGCCAGCACTGCGAACCTTACCCCAAGCGCTAACAGATTTTCGGGATTTGTATAAAACCACCTGGGAAACTCAGATGGCCGCTTCAATGATCACAATCATCCCGCCGCTGTTGATTTTCATTGCGATTCAAAAACACTTGATTCGTGGGTTGAATCGACAGGCTGGGCAAATGTGAGAGCAGCTTCGTTTTAAGTAAATTAATTGTAGATAAAACTTAAATAAGTCCCCCGAAAATGTCTGGCTACAGCGACATTTTCGGGGGACTTTTGAATTGTCGGCTCAGCACTGCTTTGAACTTCGAACTAATCAGCAGTAGTGCAAGTCAGCCTAGTGCTTAATTCAGCAGAGATTTTATACATTTAAGATTTTATCCAAAAACGATTTTAAACAGGGATTTTCAGGGTGTTCAAAGATATGATCCGGCGTGCCTTCTTCTAGAATTTGACCGTCGTCCACGAATAAAACCCGGTCAGCGACTTCCTTGGCAAAGCCCATTTCATGGGTGACGACTACCATGGTCATCCCCTTTTTAGCCAAATCCTTCATGACTGCCAAAACGTCACCGACCATTTCCGGGTCTAAGGCAGAAGTAGGTTCGTCAAAAAGCATGATCTTGGGATTCATGGCCAGGGCCCGGGCGATGGCGACCCGTTGTTGTTGGCCCCCGGACAGGGATTGTACTTTAGCATTTAATTTCTCGGCTAAGCCAACGGTTGTCAATAATTCCTTGGCCTGTTCCGTGGCGACGGCTTTGTCTTCATGTTTCAGGGCAATTGGGGCCAAAGTGATATTATCGGCCACTGATAAATTTTTAAAGAGGTTAAAATGCTGAAACACCATGCCAATATTTTGGCGGACCACATTGATATCTGTTTTGGGGTCGCTGATATCCACATTATCAATGACAACTTTGCCAGAGTTAGGAACTTCTAAGTGATTCAAACAGCGGAGCAGGGTACTTTTCCCAGAACCAGAGGGCCCAATGATAACCACAACCTCATTATCATTCACATCTAAACTGATACCCTTCAAAACCGGATTGCTGCCAAAATTCTTTTTTAAATCGGTAACTTGTAATTTTAAACTCATAATTTGATTCTCCTTTGAACCCAATTGGATAGCCAGGTTAATAGGGTAATGATGATCAAATAAATGATTGAGATGATTGCCCAGATTTTAAAACCTTCTAGATTACGGGCAATGATGATTTTCCCGGTTTGGGTCAATTCTAGTAAACCAATAACCGATAGAATGGAGGTATCCTTCAGGGTGATAATGAATTGATTGATAAACGATGGGATCATGATCCGAATACCCTGGGGTAAAATGACCTTGCCCATGGCTTTTCCAAAAGGTAGGCCTAAGCTGCGGGCGGCTTCCATCTGGCCGGGATCCACCGCTTCAATGCCCCCTTTGACAAAGGCCGCGGTATAGGCACCTTCGTTGAAGGTTAAGGTCAAGACACCTGCGATAAACGCCGGAATCTTTTGCCCGGTTAAACTAGGAATACCTGTATAAATGAATAGGGCTAAGACCAATAAAGGCAGGCCTCTAAAAATATAGATCAACGTGCTGGAAATACCTTGGCCCACTTTATTAGGGACCACACCCAACAAGCCCACAATGATTCCAAAAAGGGTGGCGAAGATAATTGAAACAATTGTCAGCAAAATCGTTTCTTTAAAGCCGTCCCATAAAGCCCCTTTGTTCTGCTGAATCAGCCCAGTGAAACTACGGCTTTCGGTATCAGTTGTGGCGGCAGGTTGATTGGACTTGGCAACAGTTGAGGCTTTCGTACTTGTCCCCAGATACTTGGCCTTGATTTTATCATAGGTGCCGTTAGCTTTTAGATCCTGATAACCCCTATTAAAGGCGGCAAGTAGGTCTTGGTTCACGCCCTTTTTAACGGCAAAACCGTAGCCAGCTTTATTAACGGGCTTGGTCACAATTTTAAGTTTGGTTCCCTGGCGAATGCCGTATTGCATGACCGGCTGATCTTCAAAACAAGCCGTGGAATTGCCCGTGACCACATCTTGATACATATTATCGGAATCATCGAAGGTCACGACTTTGAAGCCATACCTATTCTTAATACTATTGGCATAATCAGCGCCAACAGAACCGGTTTTAACGGCAACTTTTTTACCATTTAACTGGGTTAATTGCTGAATATTACTTTTTTTAGCAACAGCCATGACCACGCCGGATTGGTAGTAGGCGGTGGAGAAATCGAATTTTTGTCGGCGCTCTGGGGTAATGGACATCCCAGCAATGACCCCATCGATTTGACCAGAATCCAGGGCTTGAACAGCTGCACTGAAGCCAATGGGTTTAATATTTACCTTAAATCCCTGTTCCTTAGCAATGGTACGCATTAAATCCATGTCAATGCCCACATATTGGTTTTGTTTATTGGCAAATTCAAAGGGTGGGAAGGTGACATCGGTGCCAATATTAAAAGTTTTGCCAGCTACGGCTGGATTTGTTTTCGGGGTTGTTGTCGTTGTTTCCCCAGAACTATTGGCACCCACATATTTTTTAACGATCTTATCATAGGTACCGTTGGCTTTTAATTTTTTGAAACCAGCATTAAATTTCTTAAGTAACGCTTGATTGGCATTTTTCTTAACCGCAAAGCCATAATAACCATTATTGGCCGGTTTGGTGGCTATTTTCAGACCTAAGCCTTGTTGAATCCCATATTGCATGACGGGCTGGTCTTCAAAACAAGCCACCGAGTTGCCAGTGGTGACGTCTTGGTACATATTGTTAGAGTCATCAAAGGTGACCGTTGTAAAACCGTATTTATCTTTGAGGCTATTGGCATAAGTCGCGCCGGCAGTCCCAGTTTTTAGGGCCACCCGCTTACCTCGCAATTGGGACAAACTGGTGATGTCGCTATTCTTGGCGACGGCCATGATGACACCAGTTTTGTAATAAGGGGTTGAAAAATCAAACTTGGCTTGCCGTTCCGGGGTAATGGTCATGCCGGCGATCACGCCATCAATTTGACCAGATTCCAGTGATTGGACAGCGGCATTAAAGCCTAAAGGTTTGATGTTAACTTTAAAGCCCTCTATTTTAGCGACGGCATTCATCAAATCCATGTCGATGCCTATGTACTGGTTGCTTTTGTTAGCAAATTCAAAAGGTGGATAAGTGACGTCAGTCCCAATAGTATAAGTTTTTTCGGCAGCTTGTACCGGCGTTGCGTGAACCGCGAAAAAAGTTAAAAAACTCAATAGACACGTGATTAAACTTAATAAAAGTAATTTATGATGCTTCATAATTTCCCCTTCTTATCCCATATGTTATAAAAGCTGACAATTAATGCTTTGATAATAGCACTTAGAATGAGAAAAGTACAATAAATTCAGAAGAATATTTTAATGAAAACCTTTTATTTAAGGCTTAATTATCTATTAATCCGCAATAAAAGGCGCTAATTGCGATTATTTATAAATGTTATATTTTATGACGTATTTTTTGTAGCGCGTCAAAAAATGATGAGACAGTCAACATAATGGTTAATTGACTTAATATGTTTAGAGCTAAAGCTTTTTGTAAAGATTGACTTAGGGCTGCATTTAGGGTAAATTAACGATATATTATACAATAATCCTTCTAAATAGCCGTTAAATATGCATATAATCAGTTATTTATGCGCATTAAACAGATGCTATTCATTTTAAATAAAGTATATAAGGAGCCAATTATGGGACAAAACTTACCTAAAGGATTTCAATTTTTTTCTGATCATGTTGGTATCAAGGCTGATCAAAAGGATCTAGGCATTATAGTCGCAGAAAACGTTTGTCATGCGGCTGCTGTGTTCACAAAGAACAAACTATGTGGTGTTTCCATTCCAATCGGTCAAGAAAAGCTACACAATAACGAATTGCAAGCTATAGTTGTGACCAGCGGCATCGCCAATGTGGCAACCGGCGCGCAAGGCAGCGCCAATGCTGAAGCAATTTGTGCGGCCGTGGCTGAAGATTTAAAGATTGCTTCTCAAAACGTGTTACCCTCGGCCACTGGTGTGATTGGGCCGCAGTTGCCGATTGCAAAAATCTTACCAAAAATCCATCATATTTCTGCGAGTTTGACCTCGGATTACCACGACTTTGTTAAAGCAATCTCCACAACGGATACTAAAATCAAGGCTCGATCAATCAAAATTGGGGATGCGACAATTTTAGCTGTGGGTAAAGGGTCGGGGATGATCGAACCCAATATGGCGACAATGCTGGTTTATATGATGACGGACGCCAATATCGAGAAGAGCACGCTATACGCCATGCTCAAAGAAGCGGTCGATCAATCCTTTAATGTCATGAGTGTCGATACGGACACAAGTACCAGTGACACCGTGGTACTAATGGCAAACGGTTTAGCTGGGGCAGTAGCACCTGGCGCTTTTCAGAACGGATTAAATGAAGTGACCCGGGCATTAGCTGAAGATATTGTGTCCGATGCAGAGGGCGCCACAAAAGTGATTGAGGTCAACGTTACAGGGTGGCAGGACAGTCAACAAGGCAAAATTATTGGTAAGGCGGTTGTAAATTCACCGTTGGTCAAAACGGCCATTAACGGCGCTGATCCAAACTGGGGTCGCTTGGTGATGGCCATTGGTAAAACGCAAATAGTCGGTTTAAATTTCGAAAGCCTCAGCTTGAAATTTGGAGATTATTTAATTTTTGATCATGGCAATGAATATTCCAAGAACCTATTGAATATTGAGCAATATCTTAAAAACAACGAGAAAGTCAGCATCTACATCGATTTGGGGATGGCACCTGCCGCAGAAACGGTCAGTGTTTTGGGATGTGATTTATCAAAAGAGTATGTTGAAATTAACAGTGCTTATACCAGCTGAAATGAAATAATTGGGGAAAAGGCATGACGACAATAATTTATTGAATTCAGCTCAAATAAAAACGAAGAATGGCTATTTTTGAGATAGCAATTCTTCGTTTTTTTAGAATATATTAGCTATTAAATATTTGGCACCACGCTTGCTGACAGAAAGCTTCTGTTTGACTTCAAAAATACTAAATGGAATCTAAAGCAACCCATTTTCAAAAAAATAGCGTTTTTGGTATACTTTCAGTATGTTAAATATGCTGATTATCTCAATCTAAGTCCGTTGGAGGCCACACTCGGTATTGGTGACGATAACTCAGTATTTGTGGCGCGCTGCGGCACAATCACACCATGAGGGCACGGTTGAGTTACCAATTGCTATTTCTCTTTTGCACGTGAGTTTATTTTAGAAGGTGGGAATAATTATGCTCAAAACAATCAAAATGGGTTTCGAAAATACAGAGGTTTTTGAATTACCTGCCGAGATCATTGATCTTCGCTTGACGCATATTACCGAATCGATTTATACTTCGCATTTCTCTGGCGCTCCAAATTATGAATCATTTGCCAAGGAAATCGGCGAAGGCTATGTGGGCTATCCGCAAAGACTGGTTTCCGATGATTGCACACCGAGCAATTCAAGCAGAACGGACAAAGACTGAGGATACATTGGCGGCGCGGACATTGGCCGGCCTATATGTATTGGCTCAAGATGTCAAAGATTGGGTTGCCCAAGAATTAGGGGATGACGAGATTGTGCTGCAAATTGTAAAACGATTGACTGACCATTTTGCCCAAGGCACACCACCGGATCTGACGAACTTAGCGTTGATTGCCGAGGATGCACCAACTAAGGTGTTAGAGTTACCCTGGGTCAACCGTGACCCCTCACTAAAGTAAGGGGCTTGAAGTACTTGCTTCGAGTCTGGTTGTCTAGACTCAGTGTCTTTTAGGCACTACGTTATCTTGGTGATCACACCTGGGAATGATACCCTAGTTCCCAGCTCTGTGCGGGCGCTGTAAACAGTCCTAAGGTCAATGGGACCGTCAACCCGTGAGAAAACTGCTGCTCGTCAGCGGTTAAGCCTTGATAACCTTGTCGAAGGGTACCCTCACGAACTCAAGTCTGATGAACTTGACGCCGTGGTCAGGTCACTTTACCTGACGAATAACACTCATCAGAAGGAGGGCATCATGCAAAATCGCGTATTTGTCATCAATCGCCAGGGCGAGCCACTGATGCCCTGTAAACAACAAAAGTGTCGTAAGCTTTTACAGGCTGGCAGAGCCAAAGTTGTCAAGAAAGAACCTTTTACCATTCAACTATTGTTTGGCTCAACTGGTTATAGACAACCTGTCTCAATCGGTGTAGATTCTGGACAGCATCATATCGGTCTGGCTGTTACATCTCAGGATAAAGTCCTATTCCAAGGTGAGGTCAGCCTGCGCCAAGATGTGCATAAATTGCTGAATACTAGAAGAGACTATCGCCATGGCCGCCGGGCTCGTAATACCCGCTACCGACCGGCTCGTTTTCTGAACCGGGCCAAACCTACGGGCTGGTTACCCCCATCAGTCGCCAGTAAAGCCCAGCACAATATCCACTGGATCCAGCGCCTGCAAGCCGTCCTGCCAAAGGCAGAATTGCATATCGAAGTAGGTAAGTTTGACATGGCTAAGATGAAACAGCCAGGTATCACCGGCTTAGGCTATCAGCAAGGCGACTTATATGGCTATGAAACGGCTAAGCAGTATGTTTTAGACCGGGATAACTATACCTGTCAGATATGCCATGGCAAAACCAAAGACCCAAAACTAAAGATCCATCACATCATTTACCGCTCTACTGGGGGCACCAACCAAGTGAGTAATCTGCTCACGGTGTGTGCTACTTGTCATACCCAGGCTAATCACCAGCCTGGTGGCAAGCTCTATGCCCTGCTGGCTAAGAAATTTCAAAGTTACCGTTCTCTAAAGGGCGCTACTTTTATGAACATCCTGCGCCGCCGGTTGTTCAAGGCTTTTCCAGAAGCCAGCTTTCAATATGGGGCCCAGACGACTTTAGACCGAGCCAAGTTAGAGCTGCCAAAAGCCCATTACAATGACGCTGTAACTATCAGCGGCATCCAAAACATCGCGCAACAACCCACAGCTGTAGTGATATTCCACCAATTCCGCAAAAAGAAGCGCTCCCTGCACGAAGCAACTGCTCGTAAAGGTCGTAAAACACCCAATATTACGAGTAAACGTAATGATAAGAATACGAAATTTTCAAAAGGATTTTATCTCAATGACTATGTGCAATTACCTGGCGGGCAAAAAGGGAATATCAGCGGGTTCAGCGGCAAAACGACTTGTTATGTGAAAGATGGAGGCAACCACTATTTGACTATCGACCCAAAATATAAACAGGTCAATCTAAGCAAACTCAAAGTGATCCGGCACCAAAATAATTGGAACGTTGCTGAGATCCGCACCGCAGTCTATACGATGGCGGGTTAACTTTCTACGAAAGTTAGTGCTATCCATCCCCTGGTTAAAACCAGAGGACTTCCGCACAATTTTATTAAAAGCTTATAACCGGTTAGTTTTCAAATTTTCCATTAATTTAATAATAATTAAATTATTTATCTTTCGACCAAAACAAAATCGAAGAATCACAATTTATTAACAGTGTAATTCCTCGATTATTATAATACAATTATTTAAATTTCAGACGCTATATTCCGGTCTTTAAACAGGTCACTACGTTTATAACTCTGCAATAGATTAATCTCAGTGGATGTTTTTGCAAAATAAATTGGTTTGTCTTTTACTTTGGAGTAGTCTTTGGCGACCCACATTTGTTGATGGGACACTTCGGGGGTATAAACAACGATGAAATCAGCGTTATCAATATCACGTCGTAAACTATTAGATTGATTCTTTTTATCGTAATGCATAAAACTGCCGCCGCGTTCTTCAATGACACTCTTGAACTTATTACCAACACTCTTCATATAACCACCCACCAACAAGAAGACCTTGTCCGCAAATATTTTTTGCTTGGTAGGGCCTTTCTTTTTGATTTTCTTCGAGGCTGGTTTTTGAACGGCTGGGGTAGGAGTAGTCGTTTCAGAAGCTGGTTTCTTCTGGAAGAAAATAGATTGCCGTTTTTTGGCAGCCTCGGCGGAACTATACTTCCAACGAATCCGGGCGTCACTTTCTTTACCTTCATAATAGGCTAAATCTACGTAGTCGCCAGTGCTGATTCTATTTTTAAGAATATCAGTATCTTTGAAAACAATCGTGACCGGTAATTCATGCCGGTCATTTTTAAATTCCACCTCAAAACGCCGAATGTCAGAACGATAGCGAACAGGTTTGAATGTCACTTCGCGAATATTAGAAGGTTGCGGATCCGATTTTTCCAGGGAAAACAGATAGCGCTTATCAGATGACGTTAAGTCACTGATTAATTTGGCTTGCACCCAATCCCCATTTTCCAGCGGTGGATTCATTTGCCGGAGGATAACTTCCGGGATGCGAATTTCTTTATCGACCCAGCCACCAGATAGTCCCCGGCGGAAACGGCCAATAAATACTTTATGACCAGCTCGCCAACCAACTTTCAAGGTATCACTATCGGTTTCTTCAGGAACATTATCAACTGGTTCAGTTGGTGCTGCGACAGGTAATTTGGTCTGTACTGGTGTCGTTGCAACCGGTTCGGTTTCTGGCGTATCTTGTGCCGGCTTAACTTCAGACTTATCAGGTGATTCAATATCAGCGACTGTCGCTGTTTCAGGTTGGATCGGTTTTTCAACAGGCGCTGGGGTAACTGTATTTTCTACTGGTTCTACTGGTGCACTATGAGTTGAAGTATTATCAGGTATAGCTTTCGTAACTTGTGGTACGTCGGTGATGAGATGTTGTGTCTCTACAAAATTAAGATCTGATATTTTCTTGAAAATCTTGATGAATTTCTTTAACTCGGCTTCTTGGGCGTCCACGTTTTCTGGGGTCATATCTTGAGAAAGTCGGGTCGTTTGTTCTCTTAAAATGTCTAAAACCAGTTGTTTACTGTCTAAAGTTACACTGCCTGTAGCGGGTGTTGTTGCAGGTACTGACGTTGGTGTCGTTGTTGCTGGAGTGGACTTTGCCTGGATTTTTTTCACCGGTGTACTTGGTTGTGCCTGGGCCCGCAACTCAGCCAGGGGGATATTAAAATATTTAGCCAGAATGAATAGCTTATCATTTCTAGGGGTTCTTTTACCGCTTTCCCAGTCAAAATATGTGGAGTAGGCCACCCCAAGATCTTTAGCAGTTTGGGTTTTGGGAACGCCCTTAGCTGTTCGGGCTTGAATCAATATACGACTGATACCATTGGCCATTTAATCACCTTCCTTAAATTTATGATATTACAAGTATATCATTTCAATAAATTGAACAAAACAAAACAGTAAGATTAATTTGACCGCTTTCTCATTGACAGCTAATTTAAAACTTGATACGCTTACATTAGAGTGAGTACTTAATGATAAACCCAGCCAGGCTACTGGCTAACAACTTATTCACTTCTGAATAAACGCTGCTGGTTTGCCCGAGTATTAGGTATGTTAGTGAGTTAATACACATTAAGTACCCTCATTTTCAATCACTACAGTTGTTTGTTGGGAGCAGCAATTTTGAGGACGGACAATAAAGGGAGGTTATGATGATGCAGCTACTTTTTACGATTGTATTTTTAGCGATTGGGTTATTAGCCCTTGGTTATCTGGTCAAACTTGGGCATACAGCCTGGTTGATCCTTACCAAGAAACTAAATTCAGATGAGGCCCAATTATTTTACAGATCACTGGCTTACGGCGCCCTGGCGATTATTGGCTTGGATGTCATGCAATATGTAATTGGTCTTGGGTCATATTTCTTCCAGTTTGGCTATACGCCATTGATCAGCACCTGGACGCAACTGGGTATTTTGGGGATCAACGGGTCGGGCATGCTCCAATTCAATCGGCTATTATTCGATACCTTGATAATTGGTCTAATTTATACTTACCAAGTCCGGAAACAAAAGAAAGTTTTACAGCCATGATCTAATCTAGGTCATTAGAACGACAGAACCATTGAAAAATAACGGCGTTGCACATAGTGTAGCGTCGTTTTATATTGCCAATATCAAAAACCCTATGAATAATTTAATCTTCTCATTGACATCTCATTTGTTACTTGTTATACTTACCCCATCTTAAAAGAACGGAAAGGAGCGTTGCGTGATGAACCCAGCATTTATGACAGAATCAATGTACGTTATTTTTGCGGGCTCACGTGGCGTTGCTTCTTTATGCACGTCTAAAACTGAATATTGTTGTTGTTGACTCTAACACATTACTAAGGGGATCGGTGAAGAAATCGGCAATCAGTGCCGCTATTTTCTGCCCGTCTAGCTGTTTGTTGCAGTACCTGTTTTTTAGGTATACCTTTAATGTATAGGAGTCTTTTTTATGCCCAAATGTATTCGATACACTGGTGATTGCACCAGCGGAGGTCTTGTAGCCTGTTGATATTGTAAACTTGGAATTAAAAAATGAAAGGCGTGAATCAAATGTCCCAGCGAATTTTACAAATTGGCATTTTAAATGTCATGCACGATAAAGCTGCTACGAATGCTGATTTTCGTCAGGCCTTAACCACACAAAATATTCCCGTGCGCTTGCACTTTTACTATCCCACTACCAAATATAAGGACCAAGTGATCCCGAAAAACGTCCAAGCAAATTTAAAGCCCTTGGATTTAAAAGCTGTCGCCAAACTCGATGCCTTTATCATCACTGGGGCACCTATTGAAACGATTCCCTTTGAAGATGTGACTTATCTTGAAGAGCTAAAAGCTTTGTTTAAGGTATTGGAAAAAGTCCCCACGAGATTATATCTATGTTGGGGGGCTATGGTGGCTTTAAACTTGCTTTATGGCATTGAAAAACATCTATTGCCCCAAAAATTATTTGGGGTCTATCCCCAAGAAATCTTACATGAAAGTCCCTTGTTAGCCGGGTTAAAAGAAGGTTTTCTCGCCCCCCATGCCCGGTATGCGGAATCCAATTTATCTGAACTGCGGATCCACCCAGACTTAGTCGTTCAAGCCACCACGGTTCGAGACGAACTATTTCTGGTTCAAAATAAAATTCAAAATGAAGCATTTCTTTTTTCTCACTTGGAATACCAAGCCAGCGGTTTGGAGGATGAATACCAACGGGAAATCACCGGTCATCCGGAGATCCATTACCGGCGACCTGAAATGGATTCAGGTCAAACTGCGGTGTTGACGGCTACGAATTTTCCGTGGCAAGACACCCAAGCCAAATTTTTTGAAAATTGGCTTAAAACTGTTGCTCAAAACGCGAATTAATGGAGGTAATTATATTATGACTGAAACTGTAAATGCAATTAACGCAAGCACTAACATCACTGAATTAATTGGGAACACCCCACTTTTGAAATTAAATAAAGTGGTCCCCGCTGACGCTGCCGATGTTTATGTAAAATTGGAATTTTTCAATCCTGGCGGGTCTGTCAAAGATCGGATCGCTTTAGCTATGATCGAGGCTGCTGAAAAAGACGGTCGCTTAAAACCTGGGCAAACCATTGTGGAACCTACTTCTGGGAATACCGGGATTGGCTTGGCCTTAGTGGCCGCTGCAAAAGGCTACCCATTAATTATCACCATGCCGGAGACCATGAGTATTGAACGGCGGAAATTGATGCAAGGTTATGGGGCTAAATTGATCCTCACACCAGGTGCTGATGGCATGCCGGGGGCCATTAAACATGCGGAGAGCTTAGCCGCTGAAAATGGGTACTACTTGCCAATGCAATTTAAGAATCCAGCTAACCCAGATATTCATGAAAAGACCACTGGTCAAGAAATCATCAATGCCTTTGGGGGCAAAGCCCCAGATGCCTTTGTAGCTGGGGTCGGTACTGGGGGTACTTTGACTGGTGTGGGGCATGCCCTGCGTAAGGTGGATCCTGATGTGCAAATCTTTGCTTTGGAAGCTGCTGAGTCACCAATTTTGAAGGAAGGCCACGGCGGCAAACATAAGATTCAAGGGATCAGTGCCGGGTTTGTCCCAGATGTTTTGGATACCAAGTTGTACAATGACATTGTGGAAGTTACTAGTGACCAAGCCATTGACACCGCCCATGAAGTGAGTCATAAAGAGGGCTTTTTACCAGGCATTTCAGCTGGGGCCAATATCTTCGGGGCCATTGAAATTGCTAAGAAGTTAGGCAAGGGTCACACGGTGGTAACAGTTGTCCCAGATAATGGGGAACGTTACTTAAGTACTGATTTATTTAAATAAGCTATTAAATTTTTAGCCGACTCGATTTTTGAGTCGGTTTTTTTGTGGGCAGAAAGGGCCTGACACAAGGTTGCCACAAATTGCATCAGTTTGACACATCCTGACACGGGCTTGACACAAGACTGCTACAAAGACCTTGAATTAGCAGCTTTATAACTTTGGCACGGTACTTGCTTATAGATAAGTGTCAACCAAAGAACCTGAAGTCAAAGGATGGTGAACTTAAATATGTATGATTTGATAATTATCGGGGCCGGACCTGGGGGTTATATTTCAGCCATCAAGGCCGCTGAGTTAGGTCAAAAAGTGGCGGTCATTGAGCAGAAATATCTAGGGGGTACCTGCTTGAACGTGGGGTGTATCCCCTCTAAAGCCTACCTGCAACATAGCAAATGGGCGGAAACCGTGGCTGCTGCCAAACCCTATGGCCTGGATATGGAGATCAACCAAGTGGATTTTCCAAAATTGGTCGACCATAAAGACCAAGTGGTCCAGCAGTTAAAAATGGGGGTCCAGTTCCTATTTAAGAAACACAAAATTGATTATATTGAGGGGACGGCGGATGTTTTAGATGCCAATCACGTGGTGGTGGCTGGGACAACCTATGAATGTCAAAATATTTTATTAGCCACCGGCAGTCATCCCTTTGTCCCACCAATTCCGGGGTTAGATCAAGCTAATTACGTCACCACCGATGAATTCTTTAGCAACACCAAACTACCTAAGGAATTGGTCATTATCGGGGCGGGGATTATCTCCGTGGAACTGGCCTTTGCCATGGCACCCCTAGGGGTCAAGGTGACTTTACTGGAAGTGGCGCCGGATATGTTGTTAGTGATCGATGAAGACGCCCGGAACTTGATCAAGGCCCGTTTGACTGAATTAGACATCACTTGGAAAATCGGCGTGACCATTGATCAAGTTACCCCCCAAAGTGTGCAATTAGCGGATGGGAGTGCTTATCACTTCGACCAACTCCTGGTTGCCACCGGCCGGCGGGCTGATTTGAAAGTGGCTAACAGCCTGGGCTTAAAGCTAGACGATGCGGGCCGGGTGGTCAGTGTGGATGACCATTATCAAACCAGTATTCCCCATATTTATGCTATCGGGGATCTGATTGGGGGTTATATGCTGGCCCACGTGGCCGGTGCGGAAGGCATCAAAGCTGTCTCGGCCATTGCCGGGCAACCCCAAGACCCGGTGGATCCTAATTTTGTGCCCCGCTGTTTGTACTCGGAGCCAGAAGTCGGCAGCTTCGGCCTATCGGTCCAAGAAGCCAAAGATCAAGGTTATGACGTCAAAGTGTCCCAAGTGCCTTTTGCCACCAACGGCAAGGCCATTGCCACCGGGGCCACCACCGGGTTTATCAAACTGATCAGTGAGACCAAATACCACCAGATTCTCGGGGGCGTCATCGCCGGGCATAATGCCACTGAAATGATTCACACGTTAATTACCACAGCTCAAGCGGAAGGAACTGTGGATGAAATCGCCAATTCAATTTTTGCCCATCCAACCTTGTCTGAACTGATCGGGGATAGTGCCAACACCTTGCTCGGTCAATCTGTAAATTCCTGATGCGAACTAAATAGGAGGTTCATGATAATGAAACAATTAACACCAGATTTGGCAAAAACTGCCTACAAATATATGAATGATATCCGTCATTTTGAAGATCGGGTGCATAAAGTATTCTTGACCGGCGCAATTCCCGGATTCGTGCATCTATATGCCGGGGAAGAAGCCGTTGCCGTTGGGGTATGCAGTCATTTAACAGATTCGGATTACATCACCAGTACCCACCGGGGCCATGGTCACTGTATTGCCAAGGGCTGTGATGTCAATGGCATGATGGCTGAAATCTATGGCAAAGCCACTGGTTTGAATAACGGCAAAGGTGGTTCCATGCATATTGCTGACGTGGATAAAGGGATGCTGGGGGCCAACGGGATGGTTTCCGGGGGCATGCCAATTGCCGTGGGCGCTGGCTTACGGAACAAATATTTAAAGACTGATGATGTGGCTGTCTGCTTCTTCGGGGACGGAGCCAACAATGAAGGCAACTTCCATGAAGCCATGAATATGGCCTCCATCTGGAAATTACCAGTGATTTTTGTCAATGAAAACAACAATTTTGCCGAAGCTACCCCACAGATTTATGCAACCGCTGCCAAAACTATCGCACAACGGGCTGAAGCTTATGACATGCCCAGCGAACGGGTAGATGGCAAGAACTTCATGGCGGTTTTTGAAGCCGCTGGCCGGGCCATTGATCGGGCTCGTCAAGGGGATGGCCCCACGTTGATCGAATGCAAGACTTATCGGAACTATGGGCACTTTGAAGGGGACCAACAAACTTATAAATATGACTCCCCAGAAGAAGAAGCTTTTGCAAAACGGGATGATATTCAAGAATTTCGGGCTTATGCGGTTTCTGAAGGCCTGTTCACTGCTGCTGAAGCGGATCAAATTGAACAACAATCCACCGATGACATTGAAGCTGCCGTGAAATTTGCCGAAGATAGCCCCTTGCCAGATCCTGAATCCCTATACGAAGACGTATTCGCCGACTAAAGACAGAGGAGGTCAAAGTCATGTCCAGAAAACCAATTACCTTTATGCAAGCTATTAATGAAGGCTTAACACAAGCTATGGAAAAAGACGACCGCGTATTCATCATGGGTGAAGATGTGGCCGGCGGGGCTAAGGTGAAACACTTAGCGGATAAAAACGAAGACTCTTGGGGCGGCGTTTTTGGGGTCACCAAGGGTTTGATGCCAAAATTCGGACGGGAGCGGGTCATTGATACGCCCGTTTCTGAAATGGGTTATATGGGTGCGGCCGTGGGTGCAGCCATCACCGGTTTGCGACCAGTGCCAGAATTAATGTTTAACGATTTTGTGGGCTTCTGTTTGGACACCATTTTAGCCCAAGGTTCTAAAATGCGGTATATGTTTGGGGGCAAAGCCAAAGTACCCTTAACCATCCGGACCACCCACGGGGCTGGTGCCAGCGGCGCCGCCCAACATTCCGGTTCCTATTATGGCCTGTTTGCCTCTATTCCTGGGGTCAAAGTCGTGGTGCCGTCTAATCCTTATGACGCTAAAGGCTTATTATTAGCAGCCATTGAAGAAGATAATATCGTCGTCTTTTCTGAGGATAAAACCCTTTATGGGATGAAGGGCGATGTGCCAGAAGGCTACTATAAAGTAGAAATTGGCAAAGCTACCATTACCAGAGCCGGCACAGATCTGTCCATTGTAACGATTGGTAAGATGGTCCAAGTCGCTGAAGCGGTGGCCGACGAATTAGCTAAATCAGGTATTCAAGTGGAAGTCATCGATCTGCGGACTGTCGCTCCATGGGATGAAGCAACGGTGATCCAGTCCGTTCAAAAAACTGGCCGCTTGATCGTCATTGATGAAGCCCATCCAAGAAACAGCACAGCTACGGATATTGCCGCAGTGGTCACGGACAAAGCTTTTGATTATCTGGACGGTCCGGTGAAACGGGTCACGGCCCCTGAAACCCCAGTGCCATTTGCCAGCAATTTGGAACAACTCTATATGCCAAGTGTGAAACGGGTCCTGGACGAAGCCAGTGAAATTATTGATGATCTAAAAGTCGTTAAGGCTTAAGGGGGTGACGAGATGGCAACAGCAATTGTAATGCCTAAGTTAGGTTTGACCATGACGGAAGGGACGGTGGTCTCTTGGGATAAGCAAGTGGGGGACGCGGTCAAGGAAGGCGACGTTTTAGCAACGATTGCTTCTGAAAAGTTGACTTATGACGTGGAAGCCCCAGCTAGTGGGGTGATTACCGAAATTGTGGCCCAAGAAGGCGATGAGGTACCTATCAAAGAACCCATTGGCTATATCGGCGCTGCCGATGAAGCGCCCGCAGCTGGTGGCAGTGCGGCCCCTGAACCAGCGGCGGCAACACCAGCAACTGCCCCAAGTACGCCAGCACCTCAAGTACCTGTCACACCAGTCCAAGCCCCAGTCGCCCCAAGCACTGCTGAGGGGGCGCGGATCTTCATTACCCCGCTGGCTAAAAAAATCGCTGCCGACAAAGGCATCGATTATACGCAAATTCAAGGGACTGGGGGCCATGGCCGGATTACCCGCCGAGACGTGGCCAACTTCACCCCAAGTGCTCAACCAGCAACCCCTGAACCGGTAGCTGCCCCAGTGGCCCCAGCCACGCCAGCAACCACCAGCGGCGTTCCGGGTTATGTGGCTGGTGCTGGCTTGACGGGGATGCGCCAAGTCATTGCTAAAAATATGATGCACAGTGTCCAAACCACGGCCACCGTGACGCTGCAACGACGGGTGAATATCACCGCGCTGATGGCTTTTCGCAGTGAACTCAAGGGCAAGTTCACCGAACCGTTAGCTGATGGCCAATTGAGTTTGACCACGCTGTTGGCCCGGGCAGTGATCCTAGCCCTGCAAGCTACCCCGGAAATGAACGCTTGGTATCAAGATGGCACTTATACCAAAGTTGAAGATGTGAATATTGGTTTAGCGGTAGGTTTGCCAGATGGGTTGATCGTGCCAGTTGTGAAACAAGCGCAAAATATGAACTTAACACTACTAGGACGAGGCTTAAAGGATAAAGCCAGCCGAGCTCAAGATGGGAAGTTAAAACCAGATGAATACACCGGTTCTACCTTTACCATCACCAATCTGGGGCATGAACACATTGAATACTTTACCCCAATCATTAATTCACCGGAAATCGGCATCTTAGGGGTGGGTGCTTTGCAACAACAATTGGTGTTGGATGACCAGCAAAAGGTGATTGCCCAACCGGAATTACCGTTGAGCTTAACCTTTGATCATCAGATTATCGATGGCCAACAAGCAGCTATTTTCTTAGATAAGATTGCCAACTATTTACAAGCGCCTTATCAGTTAATTCTCTAATTGTGAATTAAAAAATTTGAATTGAAAAACTACGACCGCAATAATGATTCTAAGTTGCCGGGTCGTAGTTTTTTGGCGTTTACAGCACGTGAACCCCTGAGCGTAAAGGTTTTAGGTGGCTATTGGTGAGTCAAATGGGTTGGTTAAACTGTTCTAATTATTTATAATACAGATAGAAAGCGCATACATGGCAAAATGTGCAAGCTGTAACGTCCGATAAGGTAATAGTTTATAATCATTGGTCTAGTTCTAAGAGGATGGTGCAAGACATGAACAAGGAAACTTGGGCCCGTTTTGTGGCCCATGAACCGGTGGATTTAGGGAATTTAGCACCGGATATTGCGGATTCTTGGTATAAGTGTGCCCAATCTAATATTAATCCCTATCAGGCCAAGGCCACTTTAGTGGTGGATTATCGGGAATTGGCCAAGGAACAAAAACAAGATATTCTCCAAGAATTTGCGGCGGCTTTTCAAACCGTGAAAGCTTGGTTAGACCCCAGCGACGATCCCCTATTGGTCTTAGCGGATGCCCAGGGCCGTATTTTAAAACGCACCGGCAGTCTCAAAGTACAACGCCAAGCCGATGAAATCGGCTTTGGTGAAGGCAGTGTTTGGACCAATCGCCAGGTGGGTACCAATGCCATTGGGCTGGCTTTGATTCATCGCAAAGTATCCGCCGTGTCCCGGTATCAGCATTATGTCACGTTATCCCAAAAATGGACTTGTTTTGCGGATGTGATCACTGATGAAACTGGACAATGTCGGGGCATTATTGATTTGTCCTTCCATAATACTTTTCCCGTTGAAAAGGGGAAACAATTGATCAGTATGATTGCCCAAAAGATGTCGGTGGCTTTAATGCAAGAACGGGTTTTGGCCCAACAAGCCATTTTACAATATACCTTAGACAATGCCCATAGTCCGACGGTGATTTGTGACCTCCAACAGCGGGTATGTCATAAACCAGGGCACTTGGCCGCCCTAGAGGGGATTCAAGTGGGCAAAGTGCTACCAACAGAAAGCAATCACATCAATTTATCTCGACCCCAACCGATTTATCAAGGCGAGCAGCAAATTGGTTGGCAGTATAGCGTGACCCAAAGCGTAGCCCGTCCCCAGAAATTTTATTATTCTGGTATTGCCACCCAAAGTCCGGTTTATCAAGATTTTTTAGCGAAAGTGCAATTGGCGGCAGCTAGTGATGTCCCCATCCATCTTTTCGGCGAGACGGGTAGTGGCAAAGAAGTTATTGCCAAATCCTTGCACAATAATAGCCCTTTTAAAGCCGGCCCCTTAGTGACGGTGAATTGCGGGGCTTTAAATGATGATTTACTACAAAGTGAATTATTTGGCTACGCGCCGGGGGCCTTTACCGGGGCCAGCAGCAAGGGTTATATTGGCAAGATCCATCAAGCCCAGGGTGGGACCCTGTTTTTAGATGAAGTGAACAGTATGTCGGCCAAGATGCAGTCGGCCTTATTGCGGGTGTTGGAGGACAACATGGTGACGCCTATCGGTAGTGATAAAAAGGAGAAAATTCATTTCCGTTTGGTAACTGCCAGCAATCAAGATCTGCGGGAACTGGTGCAAGCCGGTGACTTTCGCATGGATCTGTTCTATCGCATTTACGTGTGTGGGCTAGTGGTACCGCCACTGCGGGCCCACCTGGAAGATTTATTGCCTTTGCTAGATAACTTTTGTCAGCAACGCCAGTGGCAAATTTCGTGGGTGGACCAGTTATTGCAGGTGGCAAAGACTTACCATTGGCCGGGGAATGTTCGGGAATTCAATAATTTCTTACAGCGTTTATATTTATATTTTCGAGAAACTAAACCAACGTTGGCTCAGTTACAAGAGGCCTTGAATATGGGCCGATTTGCCGGCCCTAGCAATCCAACACCTGCATCTGTTCCAGAACCGGTGGGCGCTGCAGTTAGTGGTGCCCAAGTTTCCCAGCGGCTGAGTGAAATGGACCGGATCGTCATGGCCTTGGATCAAAATGACTATCATTTACAACAAACCGCCTTGGAATTGGGGATGTCCCGCTCCACCTTATATCGGCGCATGAAGCAGTATCATTTGAAGGTGAAACGCTAAGTTGTGTTTTATTGGTATCAAGTTAGCTGGGCTAGTTGGCATTTGGTCAATCAAAAAAAGTCGTTATCTTGAGAAATCAATTCTCCGATAACGACTCTTTTATTTTTTAGAAGAAACTATTCACTTGAAAAGCATCCCCATTAGGATAGACCACGAATTCCCGGGTTCTAATGACGCCAGTAGCGCCGGCGGGGAAGTAAGCTTCGTCAACGGCGACGTAAGGTGAGCCCCAAGATCCATTGTAATACCAGGTGTCACTACCACCGTTTAACATATGGGCCCAGCCATAGTCGTTACTGGGATTTTCGCCATATTTAGCGGCCACATTTAAAATGGCATCCCCAGCTGTGGCCACCGGCACCCGTACTTGACTGCCTTGGACGTATTGGTTATCCCCCAAGTCATACCAATAAGTATCGCCGTTTTTCACATAGCCAAAGACCCGCCATTGGGAACCGTTGGGTAGGATGCGTAAGAAGGGGTGGCTGGCTTCGTCATAACCGCTGAAAAGATTAGCCCCCCAATAACCCGTTACCGTAGCGGTACTGTCGTAAACATTGTATTGATTTTCCGGCCGGAAATACGCGGCTTGGGTCGTGTCTGGTTTTGCCAGTAGGCCCACCGTACTGAACAGCAACGCCAATAACGCAGTCCCTAAAATTTTTTTGAATTTCATATTCAAACCTCCCAAGTTTGATTGTTATTTTTGGATAAAGTATCTATGCGGTCACGCCAGCTTGATAGTCGGCAATAATTTTCAAGAATTGACTGCCATATTTGGTCAGTTTACTCTCACCCACGCCTTTAACATCCAACATTTCTGAATCAGTGCTAGGCATTTGACTGCACATGTCCGACAAAGTTTTGTCTGAAAAAATGACAAATGGCGGGACACCTTGTTTTTCCGCCAACTGCCGGCGCAATTGCCGTAATTGTTCAAAGAGTTCATTATTCACCGGCAAACTCTTGGTGGCGGTCACGGCGACTTTGCGGGTCACGGTTTGTTCTCCCTTTAAGACCGCCGCGCCCAGAGCGGTGATTTTAAGGACAGGGTATTGGCCCCCGTCAGCCAGTAAGTAGCCGGCAGCAGTCAAATAGTCGATCAATTCGGCAATGGCTTTTTTAGTTTGGTTGGCCATAATGCCATAGGTAGACAGGGTTTCAAACCCCATTTTAGTCACTTTTTGGTCTTTGGAGCCGGCTAAAACTTGGGCCACCAACGTTTTCCCAAAGCGTTCATGCATCCGATAGACGCAAGACAAGACTTTTTGGGTGGCAACGGTGATGTCTTGGGATTCCCGAGTATCTAAACAATTGCTACAGCGACCGCATTTAGGCCCTGTCTCTCCAAAATAGTTTAAGATAAATTGTTGCAAACATTGCTCCGTATTGGCATATTGACTCATCATTTGCAGTTTTTCATACTCGTGTTGCTTGCTTTGTTCATCCCGATCGGATTGGTCGATAAAGAAGTGCTGGGTTTGCACATCAGCCAATTTGAATAACAAAATAGCTTCACTGGGCAGGCCATCCCGTCCAGCCCGGCCGGCTTCTTGGTAGTAAGCCTCTAGACTACCGGGGACGGCATCGTGGATCACAAAGCGCACGTTACTTTTATCAATACCCATGCCAAAGGCGTTGGTGGCCACCATGACTTGAGCTCGGTCATACAAGAAGTCCTCTTGGTTGTGGCGGCGCTGTTCAGGGGTTAAGCCCCCGTGGTACATGGTCACAGAGAAGTGGCGTTTTTGCAGTAGTTTGGTAAGCCGTTCCACTTCTTTACGGGTACTAGCATAAATAATGCCAGATTGATCCGCGTTTAATTTCAGATAATCCAGTAAATACCGGTCGCTGTCTTGATCTTTCACCACTTTAAAGGCTAAATTATCCCGCTGAAAACCGGTCTTCACTTCTTGGGTAATGCCTAAGCGGGTCTTAATATCTTCAGCCACCCGGGGGGTTGCTGTGGCTGTGAGGGCCACAATGGTGGGCTGGGTGGGCAGTTGTTTTAACCGGTCCGTTAAGGCCAAATAGCTGGGGCGAAAATCATGGCCCCATTGGGAGATACAATGGGCTTCGTCCACAGCCACCAGATCAATGGGCAGGGCGGCCAATTGGGCAAAGGCACCGGAATCTAAACGTTCTGGGGAAACATATAACAACTTAACGGCGCCAGCTTGGGCTTGGTTGAGGCGGTCGTTGATCTCACTGAAATCCAAACTGCTATTGACAAAGGTGGCGGGGATACCATTTTCATTTAAAGCATCTACTTGATCCTTCATCAAGGCGATCAATGGCGAGACCACCAGGGTCAACCCCTTTAATAACAATGCTGGGATTTGATAACAGAGGGATTTACCACCCCCAGTGGGCATGATAGTCAGCACATTTTCATGCTTCAAAATGGCGTCGATCACTGCCTGTTGGCCGGGGCGAAAGCTGTCGTAACCAAATTTCGTTTTTAAAAGTTCTTGAGGGGTCATTAGGGTAAGTACCTTTCTAAAATTGTGACTTATATATAAATACGTTAAATTCTGCCGAAGCTTCTGTCACAATTCTAACGATTTTCGCGGACCAACACAATGGTTAAGGATTATTGCTTTTGGCTGGTACCATCATTGTAATTTAAAGTATACCCGGTTTGGACATTAAAGATATAAACATTGAAGTGAATTTTGTCACTACCCACCGATTGTGCCCGCATCTGTACTCCCCGGGCCAGCAATTCATCCCCACGAAAAATTGGATGAACTTCATAGCGCACATAATTATCCGGACTTTGTTTCAAGAAATAAGCAATATCCATTTCATGGTGCAACATTTCCGGTGTGTTCAAAGAAGTAGTGCCGGTCATCAGATTCTTAGGATTATTATTTTCCCCAGAAAGCTGATAGCCAATCAAATGACTGCGATTATACAGCCACCCATGATTGGTGCGCTTGTTATGCCAGCCAGTAGGATTCCAGGTTAAAGCACTGCGCTTAGCCGTGGGCATTAAACTTTTATTCAACAGGGCATTGGCCGCCCCCACCCGATTCAAGTGGTCCAAATCTGAAAAGGCTGTCCAAGCGCCTTTGTCTAGGGATAAGTCCTGGGTAGAAAAGGCGGGGTCATTATTATTTACCGTGATCTCTTGTTCACCCGTAAAATCTAAGCTGGCTAAGTCCGATTGGGTGGGCGTTGCCGCTGGGGTCGCTTCAGATTGGGTGTCAGCTTGACTGGTAGTTTGAGCCAGGCTAGCCTTTTCTTGGTCCAGTTTGGTCTGATTTTTGGAAATTTCTGAGGCTTTTTGGGAATTTGCTTCTTCTAGACTACTTAGTGTTTGGCTACTACTGGTTGCATCGGAAGAAGCAGAATTGTCAGACTCACTGTTGCAAGCACTCAGGCCAATACTGAGGCTAGCTAGTAAAGTTAGGAAATATAGGGTTTTTTTTCTCATCGTAAGGCCTTTCTATACCCGGCATTTTGGGCATCTTGTTCGCTGTTGAAAATCACTGCATTGGCTGAATTCATCCGATAACCCGCTTGACCAGGAACATGATAAATTTTGGAATTGGCGTTGCCAATAATTTGCCCCGTGGCTGTGGTCATGTTGCCCTTTTGGCTGGCTGTATTTGGTGTGGCCGCTGCGGCGGTTTGCTGGGCTTGTTGATCCGGTTGGGTGGGCCCATTTTGAGGGGCTTGGGCAGCTGCCTGACTTTGAGAAGCTGCCGTTTCAGAAGCCGCCGCTGACTGTGCTGTTGTGGCCGCCGCGGCTAGTGATGCACTTTCAGATGACTGCTGTTCCGCAACGGCAGCCAGACTTTTAGAGGTGGCCTTGGCCGCCGCCAGTTTCTTGGCGTCAGCTTTATTTTCAGAGACCATCTTGCTGGTGGGTGTACTGGTTTTAGACCCCGTCGAATTATTTTTTGGCAGTGCCCCGGCAAATAAAATAGCGGCCAGGATCAAACAATACAGCCACCACTGTTTATAAATAGGTGCCAACTGGTTAGATTCTGATGTTTCTGGTGCTGACTTACCGGGCGCTGGCCGGACTAAAGTTGGAGCCGGTGGTGTTTTTCGAAGTTTTAAATATTGGTATAGGTATAGCCCAAAGCCGGCTAAGCCCACCAGCAGAGCAACGATAGCCCCCAGGCGGACCAAAATAGCAAACACCCCAATGATCAACAGGCCGTTCCATACAACGGCTGTCCCAGATTTCTTTTTCATTTTAAACCTCCACATTTAATTTAATGCAACCGAAATGAAAGTCGCAGCCCGTCCTCCCGAGAAAGGGACCTATCAATTGGTTGACTACTATCATAAGTTTACCTGAAGATAGCTTAATAATAAACTTAATTTATGGGATTAAAATACTTATCAAACTTGCGGAAAACGGGAATTTAGCAACGTTTTACCAGCAATCATTTTTTAAAGCCTTAACGGCTTACAATCTAACAGTTAGTAGCAGTGCGTCAATAAAATTAAGCTCAATTGAGACATTGTGCACAATGTTTAATTTGTCGTCATTTTATTCGTTCAAATAGAGCTTTTTGGTTTCACCATTGGCTTGAAAAGTGGTATTGTATGGGCATGCAATGTCGTTGATTAGATAAGGAGAGGATAAGAAATGCCTGAATTTGATAAATTATTCACATTGGGCCATATTGGTAAGCTGGCCATTAAGAACCGGGTGGTCATGCCGGCAATTGGCGTTAATTTGGCCCGGCTAAATGGTGAGGCCAGTAACGATATCAT
Organism: Agrilactobacillus composti DSM 18527 = JCM 14202; assembly: GCF_001436375.1. GTDB lineage: Bacteria > Bacillota > Bacilli > Lactobacillales > Lactobacillaceae > Agrilactobacillus > Agrilactobacillus composti. The sequence continues at coordinate 120,150 of NZ_AZGA01000087.1, forward strand.
TCGTTACTATGAAGAACGGGCCAAAGGCGGTGTGGGGCTAATCATCACGGAGATCACCCGCATCGATGATGAAACTGGTGTGGGTACATTAAAGCAGCTATCGGTGACGTCACCGGCCGTATTGCCCCAATTGCAACGTTTAGTGGATACGGTCCACAAGTATGACTGTAAACTGTTTATCCAGCTACACCATCCTGGCCGGGAGACCAGTTCCCGCCTGTTAGGCGGCCAGCAAATGGTAGCCCCATCGGCCATTGCCGATAAACAGGTACAAGAAGTCCCCCGGGCTTTAACCGTGGCTGAAATCAAAGATTTGATTCAAAAGTTTATTAACGGTGCTACGATTGCCCAAGCTGCTGGCGCCGATGGTGTGGAATTACATGCCGCCCATGGGTACTTATTGAATGAATTTCTGTCGCCTTATGCCAACCGGCGTAGTGATCAATATGGGGGTAGTTTGGAAAATCGCCTGCGGATACTTCACGAGATTATCACTGGGATCAAAGCAGCCTGTGGCGCAGACCTTCCCATCAGCGTGCGTATTTCGGCCGATGAATTCGTGGAGGGTGGCCTGAAAATCGAAGATTCCATTGCCATTGCTCAGGCATTGGAAGACTATGGGGCTGATGCTATTAATGTTTCCAGTGGTATTTATGAGAGTCAGCAAACCATCATTGAACCGGGCAACTATCCCCAAGGCTGGAAAGCCAATCTGGGCACGGCCATTAAAAAACAAGTCAAAATTCCGGTGATTGCCGTGGATAACATTAAAACCCCAGCGGTTGCTGAACAATTATTAGCGGATGGGGCGTCAGACTTTGTAGGCATTGCCCGAGCCAACTTAGCGGATCCCAATTGGACCCTGAAAGCTAAACACGGCCAAGCTAATCAAATTACTATTTGTATTGGTTGTCTATTATGTATTCAAGCGGTGATGCAAGGTAAGCATGTAGTTTGTGCGGTTAATCCTAGACTGGGTCGCGAACGGGAATTCAGTCACCTACCGAAAAATGGGGCTGGCCAAACGGTGGCAATTATCGGTGGTGGCCCTGGGGGGCTAGCTGCGGCTGAAACATTGGCGGATCGGAATTTCCAAGTGGAATTGTTCGAACAACGGCCAAAATTAGGTGGGGCTTTGACCATTGCCAGTGTGCCGGCCCACAAAGAAAAGATTGCCTTATTTGAGCAACAATTGATTAATCAAGTCCAAATCCGGGATAATATTCATTTCCATCTGGGTGAAAAGGCTACGGTCACGGGTATTCAAGGCTTAAGTCCGGTGGGGGTATTTTTAGCCACTGGGGCGAGATCGATTATTCCTGACTTGCCAGGCATTCATGGTGATCACGTGGTTACTGCTGAAGGCTACTTGGCTGGCCAAGAACCTGTCAAAGGGTCCGTGGTGGTGATTGGCTCCGGGATGACCGGTTTAGAGGTCGCCATGAAATTGGCCACTGAAGGTCATCAGATCACCATTGCTGAAATGCAACAAAAGGTGGGCCCTGGTGCTGATTCGGCGGCCATCGCCGGTATCATGGCGGGCTTGAGTCATTTTGAACCCACGATCATGACCGATGAGCGGCTAACCGCCGTCACGGCCGCAGGGGTGACTTTGGTGAACGGCACCACGGGTGAAACCACCACAGTGGCTGCAGATACGGTCGTCTTGGCCCTAGGCGTGCACCCGGATGAAGCTGCCATGGCACCGTTTGTCCAAGCTTTTGCAGATTTGAAGTTGATCGGGGATGCCAATTTAGGTCGGTCCATTGCCGACGCCATGAAAGATGGCTTTACCAAAGCGGCTGCTTTTAACACCTATCAACCTGTTTAAGCGAACTACTTATTTCTATAAAATAATGTCAAAAACGCAAGTCCGCCGCTGGCAAAGCAGGGGACTTGCGTTTTTGTTAGGCCTTTAATAATTTAGTGAGTCCGATCATCTCTAATACACCAGCTGCACAGTCCCGGCCTTTATTCCCAACCTTGCCACCGGCCCGGTTAATTGCTTGGTCCAAGGTATCGGTGGTCAACACACCAAACATCACGGGGATGGGGCCATTTAAAGATACGGCGGCTAAACCCCCAGCGGTTTGGCTGCAGACATATTGGTAGTGGTCGGTCTCTCCCCGAATCACAGCACCTAAAGCAATGATGCCATCAAAACGGCCGGAAAGACTCATCTGCTGGGCTGCCCGGGGAAGTTCAAAGGCGCCGGGGACCGAGATCACAGTGATATTGTCAGCCGATACACCTAGTTGTTGTAACTCGGCTAGGGCGCCGGCTTTTAAGCGCTCAGTGACCAATTCGTTAAACTGCGCCACCACAATACCAATGCGCTGATCCGCACCATTTTTAGGACCTTGAAAAGTAGGCATTTTACTGCACCTCCTTTAAATAATGATGGAATTTATGTTTCTTGGCCACTAAGTAGGCCCGATTTTCGGGATTGGCCGGGACTTCCAAAGGCTGTCGTGTGGTCACTATCCCCAGCTGCTCTAATTGTTGGATTTTATCCGGGTTATTGGTCAGCAAGGCCACACTATGGACTGCATATTTATGCAAAATGGCCGCTACTAAACCGTAATCCCGCTGATCGGGATCAAAGCCTAAGTGCACATTGGCTTCCACGGTATCTAAGCCCGCTTCTTGGAGTTTATAGGCCCGTAATTTATTGGCCAGGCCAATGCCCCGGCCTTCTTGGCGCAAATAAAGGACTGCACCAGTGCCCGCCGCTTCAATGGTCTGCAGCGACCGAGCTAATTGCTCACCACAATCGCAGCGCTTAGAACCCAAGACGTCTCCGGTGAAGCACTCCGAATGAATCCGCAATAATAAGGGGTTGGCACCTTTAATTTGGCCCTTGGAAATTAAAAGGGTGGGTTCATGACCATTGTGGGTATCAAAGGCAGTCAACTCAAAATCACCATAGGCCGTGGGTAAATGGACTTGGGTCACCAAGTCGGCCACCGCCGCATCGTGGGTGTAGCGGTAAGTTTGAATGTCTTGGATGGACAGTAATGGCATTTGCATCCCCTCGGCAAAAGGTTTGAGGTCCTTGCGCCGGGCCATGGTGCCGTCCTTTTTGAGAATTTCACAAATATAAGCGACCGGACTGGCGCCGGCTAATTTAGCCAGATCCACGGCCGCTTCCGTATGGCCTGGTCGAGCTAAAACACCCTGGTCGTCAGCAATCAAGGGAAAGACGTGACCAGGATGGTAAAAGTCCCCCCAAGTAGTATCAGAATCGGCCAAGGCTTGAATCGTGGTGGCCCGATCCTGGGCCGAAATACCGGTGGTAGTCTGGACGGCATCGGCACTCACCGTGAAGGCGGTGCCAAAAGCATCGTTGCCCTGGGCCAGCATTGGCCCTAAACCAAGCCGCTGGGCATAGGCGCTACTCATGGGGACACATAATAAGCCCCGGGCCTTGGTGACCATGGTATTGACCGCTGGTTGGCTGGCAAATTGTGCCAAGCCCACCATATCCCCTTCAGCTTCCCGGTGTTCCGAATCGGTGACAATTATCAACCGGCCTTGTTTTAAAGCCGCTAAAGCGATTTCGACCCGTTGATTAACGTTAGTTTGACGCATTAGCTAATACCTCCTGTTGGCGTTGTAAATATTTTCCCAAGATGTCCGTTTCAATGTTTACCAAGTCCCCAGTCTGCAGTTGTCCCAGGATAGTGGCTTCTAAGGTGTGGGGAATCAAACTCACGCTAAAAGTGGTCCGGGTGGCGGCCGTGAGGGTCAAACTCACCCCGTCAATGGCAATGGATCCCTTTTCCACGATATAAGGGGCAAAGGCTGGGTCAATGTCAAAGGTGAGGACTTGGGCATTTTGAATGGCCGTCTTGGTAATCAAGGTGGCGGTGGTATCCACATGGCCCTGGACGAAATGGCCATCTAAACGACCATTAGCCTGTAAGGCAGGTTCCAAATTAACGGCGGCATTTTGTGTCAGATGGCCTAAATTCGTACGGGCCATGGTTTCTGGCATGGTTTCGGTTTCAAAGCCATCTGGTTTTAGAGCGGTGATGGTCAAGCAAACGCCATTGACCGCAATGCTGGCCCCCACCGGGCTATGTAACTGCTGCGTTAAGGGGGTTTTGATCTGGAGTTGGGCGGTGTCTTGGTGTTGGGAAATGTGGGCGATGGTACCAATACTTTGAATAATACCAGTGAACATTAAAAATTCCTCCTTGCATCGATGCGGATGTCTGAATCCAATTGTCGAGTGGTGATTTGAAAGGGCGTGTGCTGGGTCTGGGAGGTGCCAAAAACAGCGGGTAGACCGCCGCCTCCCAGCATTAACGGTGCTAAGTAAACCACTAAGCAATCATTGAGATTGGCGGCGGTGAAAGCTGCTTGGATCTGACTGCCTCCTTCCACCAGTAGACTTTGTACCCCTTGACGGTATAAAAAGGCCATGATTGCCTGGGGCGTCCAGTGATCATCTTGAAAAACCGAGACGTGATCTGGCCAATCCTGCCGACTAGGCTGGCTGGCTAGCAGCCAAATCGGTATTTTGGTTTGAAACAGCTGTAAATCGTGACTTAAGGTGTCGGCCTGGCGAACTAGGATAATGCGAATGGGTGGGTGAGCTGTTTTGACGTGGCGGACGGTTAAAGCTGGGTTATCCACAGTCAAGGTATTTTCCCCGATGAGGATGGCTTGGTGTGCCGCCCGCAGCTGCTGACTGTCTTGATAGGCAGCTTGGCCTGTGAGGATAGTGCGTTGATTCGGGGCGCCATTGATTTTGCCATCCAAACTCATGGCGTATTTTAACGTGATCAAGGGTCGTTGGTGGCGGTAAAAGAAATGGTAAGTCGTGTTTAACTGGTCGGGATACTGCAGGACTGTCACCTGGATCCCCGCTGCTTTTAAGATAGCAATACCCTTTCCACTGACCAGGGGATTGGGGTCTTGTTGGCCGATCACCACCCGTTTGATACCCACCGCCACCAACTTTTTGGCGCAGGGCGGGGTTTTACCAAAATGACTGCAGGGTTCTAAGGTCACGTACATGGTGGCGCCTTTTGCGGCTTTGGGATCGGCTAAGTGCTGCAGGGCATCGACTTCTGCATGGGGCTGGCCAAAACTATGGTGGTAGCCCATGGCCAGCAGGTGCCCTTGTTTCACCAGAATTGCCCCTACACAGGGATTGGTCCAAGTTAGCCCCTGACCTTTGGCAGCTTGTTGATAGGCCAGGGCCATATATTCAAAATCAGTCATGAAAATTCAACACCTTTCTGCAATTTGGTACAAAAAAAGCCCCGCAAGTCATTTGCGGGGCAAAAATAATAACTAAATAAGATTTCACAAAAAGTCCAGAATATGCGCCAAAAAAACGCCACTGGTCGTGAGAAATACTTAGTTTTTCTTCTTCTACCATCCAGACTTTACTGTCGGTCCCGGACTCACACCAGGTCCACCGCTCACGCGGGTCACGGACTTCAACCCAAGGGTTGTCACCGTCGGTCGGGAATTACACCCTGCCCCGAAGAAATCTATTCAGTTGTTGAAGCAAGTGTACGACAATTTTTTTAAAGATGCAAGTTAGAAATTTTAATAATTTATAATGATTATATTATTATCAAAAATTAAGTGGTTTATCAAAAAAGTATCCTACGATTATTAGACTGGTAAAGTATAGCTCAGCTTGTCTAACAATTATAGGGTACTTCCAAAAAGGCAAGGCAACTCGTCCTAGTCGACTTTATTCAGCAAAGGTTTACCATCGGCATCCACCAATACGGTCAAGCCAGAACCCATATTAGGGGAAATCGCCAACAAATATTGGACGCCTGTCGTCTTATCCGTGATCACATGGGTCATGATGGTACCTTGAGAAGTTAAGGAATCTGCCTGAAACCGGGTTTCTTTTTTTGCCATAGCTAAGCCCTCCAAGTATTTTGAATAGTAGGTATGTTTTCAGTATATGGAGGATCGGCAAAGGACACAAGTCCAATTGGGTTTGGTCGTCTTTAAAGCAGGGCTTAAATTTTATCAGCCGTGGCTCTTTGGCGGGGGCCATTGCCAACTAGCATGAGGTGCTGACTTTGCCACTGAATCGTTAGTGCCACTAGCAGGATCAAACCCAGCAAGGTCCATAGGGGCTGGCTATTTGGGAAATTCAGGATCTGCCAAAGGCCACTTTCGGCGTTATTTCGATAGATATAACCGGTGGTGATGGAGATAATGACATAGCCGATTGCCAAAATACCCCAGGACCGTGTTTGCCAAGTACGGATGCGATTTAGTAGGAGTAAAATGAGCCAAAATAAAACAGTGTTCCAAATAAAGAAGAAAATTGGCTGAAACCAGGGCGTTAAGGACCTGGCTACCGTTTGGGTCAACGGGGTAAAGCTGGCAATGGCATACAGACTTAACATCAGACTAGCCAGCAGGGCCAAAATAAGACTGCCATAGGTAAATGCTTTAAAGCGTTGTTGACTGTTTTGAAAAAGCTGGGCCAATTCTGGATCTAAGTGGCGCTGGGGCAGGCTCCAAACGCACATCAAGCCGAATAATTCCCAAAACGCGGCATTAGACAAATTATTGCCAACAGCATGTTGCTGGTACTGGGCTAAGCTTAGGGATTGGGGGAAACTGTGGGCGGCTGATGCCATTGAGATGATATTAAAGGCGAAAAAAGCGATGATGGCCAGGACATAGATCAAAATGGCTGAACGCTGACGGCGCCATAAGTATTGTAGACTGGTTTTCATTATGATATTACTCCTCTCATGGTATTTTCCGGTTGGGTTAAACCGATAAATAAATTCTGCAAATTGGGCTGTTTCAGGGTAACGTCTGCAGGTAATTTGGGCAAAGTACCTTGACCCAAAACAGTTGTCGTTCCCAATAAAGTAGTTACCTTTAATTTATCCGGCAAACTTAAGGCCTTAATGGTGTTTTCTGGGCCACTAAGGATGTAGGCTTGGGCCAGCAATGTATCTAACGGCGTATCGACACTAATGACCCCATCGTTCAAGATTAAAACCTGCGTGATTAAATTGGTGATTTCGTCGATCAAGTGGGAAGCAATCACGATACTGCGGGGATGGTCGGTAAAGTTATCGATAATTAACTGATAGATTTTATCACGGGCGGCGGCATCCAGGCCCAAGGTGGGCTCATCTAGCAAGACGATTTCCGCCGAGGTCATTAGCGCAAAAATTGTCTTAAACATAATTTGGGCACCAGTGGATAGGCGGCCATAAAGTTGATTCAAATTTAGACCCATGGCAATGGCTGCCCTTTTAGCGGCGTTATGCTGAAAGGTAGGCTGAAATTTTTGGGCCCATTTTAAAATTTCTGCCAACGTGAGATTCGGGGCAAAGACACTGTTTTGTGTACTTAAGGTTATTTCTTGAGCCCGATTTGAATTGTGCCGTAATAATTGATTGTCCAGTAAGATTGCCCCGCTATCAGGAGAGATCTGTTGCGTGATTAAGCGAAAAAGGGTGGTTTTCCCAGCCTGGTTGCGGCCAAACAAGCCATAAATTTGTGGTTGGTCAATGGTTAAATTGATATCTTGTAGGACCATCCCAGTGTTGAAGCGCTTTTGAACGTGTTGTAATTCTAATTTAGTCACTGCTGGTCGCCTCCTGAATGAGTTTTAATAATTGGTCGTTAGTCAGCTCTAAGCGCTTGGCTTCTTGCAGCAGTGGTTTGATGAAATCCCGGCTAAAAGCTGCTTGGCGCATGGCTCGCGCCTGTTGTTGGGCGCCGGTTCGAACAAACATCCCCAGACCCCGTTTTTTTTCAATCAAATGTAAATCTACCAATTGATTCATCCCCTTTAATACCGTGGCTGGATTAATTTGATAACCCTTGGCAATCGCCGTTGTAGAAGGTACTTGATCCCCTTCTGCCAGGGTGCCAGTCATAATGGCGGCAATGAGTTGATCGGCGATTTGCTGATAAATGGACTCCTCATCATTAAAATGGAACATCCTGAGCCGCCTCCTTAGTTAGTTAGTTACTTACGTAATTAACTATAACACCCAGCTGCTATTTTGACAATAAAAAAAGAAAGTCCTTTAATAGCAACTTTCTCTTGACTAATGGTAGAAAAAACAACACATTCGTGATGAATGTGTTGCGAAATGGGTTATTCAGATAATTCAGCCAGAGGCGTTTTACCTTTTTGACGCCGGTGGGCTAGGCGAATGACTTTGTCAAACTCGGTGATCACTAAGATCAAGATACCCACAGCCACGGCGATCCCCCATTCTAACCAGGTTAAAGGTTCTGTATGGAAAATGCCTTGCATGAAAGGCACGTAGTTCAAAATCAATTGCAAGCCTAGCATGATGCCAATAATGACAAAGGCCATGGGATTGCTGAAGAAATTTTTAGAAATCACCAAAGCATTGGTCCGAATATTGAACAAATAGAAAATTTTACTCAAGACAATGATATTGACCATCATGGTACTAGCCGTGATTTCATTGGCCACCCCCGCACTGAGGAGCCAGTCATAAGCGATGATGCCAATGCCGGCAATCAATACCGAGACATAAATCATTTGGAAAATGTCGTGTTTGTTCAACAAACTGGCATTGCTAGTCCGGGGTGGGCGCTGCATCAAGCCAGATTCCGCCGGTTCGAAAATGAAGGCGAACTGAATGGTGATGGCGGACACCATATTGATCCAGAGCATTTGACTGGGCTGCAGGGGCATTTGCCGCTGCATTAAAATGGTGAAGGCGATAATTAAACCCTCGGCAAAACTGGTGGGCAGTAAAAAGAGAATACTTTTCTTAATATTGGCATAGATGCGGCGGCCTTGACCGATGGCGGTTTGCATCCGGGAGAATTTATCGTCTGTTAAGATCATATCCCCCGCATCTTTGGCCACATCGGTACCACCCATACCCATGGCCACGCCAATATCGGCTTTTTTCAGAGCCGGGGCATCATTGACCCCATCCCCCATCATGGCGGTGACTTTGCCAGCAGCTTGTAAGGCACTGACAATCGCCAATTTATCGCTGGGAGTGGTGCGGGCGAAAACGTCGGCTTGGGTCATGACTTGCTGGCGTTCTGCTTCCGGCAGGGCGGCTAACTCTAAGCCGGTCACCGCGTGGGGACTGTCGGCTAGGCCCAATTGGTTGGCAATGGCCACCGCAGTATCGGGGTTGTCACCGGTGATCATTTTCACTTTGACACCAGCTTGACGCATTTCTTGAATGGCGGCAATGACATCATCTCTAGGCGGGTCCACGATGACCGCTAACCCTAGGAAAGTGATGCCAGCTTGTAATAAGTCATGGCTGACCGCGGTGGTATTAGTCGGTACGGGTTTTTCACCCACAGCGATCACCCGCTGACCCTGCTGGCTGAGCTGTTTGGTCAAGGCTTCATAGGCGCGGCGATCAAAATGCGGATCACCTGCTGCAGCCATGGCAAACAATTTATCCGGGGCGCCTTTGACATAGAGCTTGGTAGCCCCTGTGAGTGTTTTGACCAAACGGGCGATGTAGCGGTAATCCGAGTCAAAGGGCAGCAGATCCAAGGCTTGAACCGCTGGCTTGTCCGGAAAAGCTTTGTGATAAGCAGTTAAAAACGCGCCGTCTGTAGGTTCACCATTGATGGTGAATTGCCCAGCTGTCTGGGTCAAAGTGGTGTCGTTAGCCAAAAAGCCCGCTTCAAGAAGTTGGCGCAAGTCGGGGTGCTGGCTGGGCGTAATGATTTTGTCAGCAACTTTGAAGGTGCCTTCAGGGGCATAACCGCTGCCGGTTACCCGGTAAGTCGTTTGTGGCGTGATAATTTGGGTGATGGTCATTTCGTTTTTGGTCAGGGTACCAGTTTTATCCGTGGCAATCACATCTACGGAGCCTAGTGTTTCCGCAGCCGGTAAACTCTTCACCAAAGTTTGGTGTTTTTTAGCCATATTGGCCACACCCATGGCTAAGATAACCGACGTTGTAGCAGGCAGGCCTTCAGGAATCGAGCCCACCACCATGGTGACAATGGCCAGGGCTAAAGTCCCCATGGTGTATTGGCCGGTGAGCATGCCCAGTAGAAACAGCAAGACGGAAAAGCCCATGATCCCCCAAGAAATACCCTTGCCCAGACCGTCAATTTCCCGCATGAGGGGAGACTTACTCTTCTGAACGTTAGCCACGGATTGGGAAATTTTACCCAATTCAGTGTGGTCAGCCGTGGCCACCACCAAGCCCAAGCCACTGCCCGCCGCCACAGCGGTGGAGGCAAAGGCCATGTTGGTTTGTTCGGCTAGGGGGATGTCCCCTTGAAGGGCTTGGGTTTGTTTGGCCACGGCATCAACTTCGCCGGTCAAGGCAGATTCTTGCAACCGGAGATTATCGGCACTGACCAAACGTAAGTCAGCGGGCACATTATCACCGGCCTCTAGGTAAACTAAGTCCCCTAAGACCAGTGCTTCTGAAGGCACATCTTGGCGAATACCATCCCGATAAACGGTAGCCATCGGTGCCAAAAGATTTTTGATTTTCTCTAGGGCATCTGAGGCGTTGGCCTCTTGGTAATACCCCACCAAGGCGTTGATGATGATCACTAAGCCAATGATGGCCGTGTCCGTGAGATGGCCCATGGCCGCTGTTAAGCCAGCGGCGGCCACCAAAATATAAATGATCAAGTTGTTGAATTGCCGTAGGAAAATCAACCATTTAGGGGTGGTGTGGCCTTGTAGGCGATTGGGCCCAAATTTGGCCAAACGTTCCTGGGACAGAGCTGTACTTAGGCCCTGGGATCCGGGGGGCACCTCAAGTTCTGCGGTCAAACTGTCAACGGTTTCGTTAGTCACACTTTTTGGCGACCTCTGACTAATATCATCTTCCAAATATCATTCTCCATTCTTTAAATTAAAATATTGTTAAGCTATATAAATATTTTAATTTAAGGCTACTTAAACTGTCAAGGGACTTGGGGCGGATGGTGGTATTGAGTCAATTGATGGGCATTAAAAAAACCGCCAAAGTCACCTGAAATTTCAGATGATTTTTGGCGGTATTGAAGCGTGACGGGTTATTTAATAAATTGTGTTTTAAAGCTCGTCATCGGCGATTTTACCCAATAGAGATTTAGCGGGGATGAAGAATACTTCTCCAGACGTTGGGGTAGAAAAGTCTAATAGGCGGTCAGAGTTGTCAAACATGCCTTTTAACATACGCTTGGTAATGTCCCAGTGACGGGCATAACCGATGAAATATGTACCGTTTTGTTTTTCGGCAGGATTACTGAAGGGCACGTTCATCCGGACGATTTTGTGTTCAACGCCATCTTTATTGTCTTGAGAGACCACATTATGGGCATTGTCTAATTTTTTCTTATCGTCTAATTCGATGTCGGTGAACTTGCGGCGACCGATGGCTTTTTCTTGGTCTTCAGTGGTCAAATCATTCCAAGCATCTAGATTGTGTTCATACTTTTGAGCAAAGGCATAAGAGCCATTTTCAAAAGCTGGGTCCTCATCGCCGATGATGGCATATTCTGGGGTATCTAAAGCACTTGGGTTTTCAGTCCCATCCACAAAGCCAATGATGGCCCGGCCTTCAAAGTAACGGAAGCCATGGGTTTCATCTAGGGTCACCGTATTATCGCCAATGATGGTCATGATTTCAGACATTAATTCAAAAGGCACGGCAGAGTTTTGCGAGCGAATGTGAAAGAATAGGTCAGCTGGTGTGGCTGGGGCTGTGTATTTAGGTCCAACTACTGGCTGGAATTCTTCCAGTTCCTTAGGGGCTGGGGTATCAGGAAAAAGATAGTCCCAGGCTTTTTTAGATAAGCCAAAAGCCACGGCTAATTTGGCATCCGGATAGCGGATATTCATACTGTTAATGAATGCGGGTAAGTGCTCAGCTAAATCAGCAATTACCGCCTTGTCACTGGCAGGATCAGCGCGTTTTAAGTCTAGGGTCGCGAAAATAATATCTGAACCAGCATCTTTATAAACATCTTGTACATCACGTAAATCAATGGTCATTATTACGCCTCCAAATTAGAATTATTCTAACCTAATAATTTTACCATAGCCGAGTATGATTGTAACGCCAAATCACGGGAAAAGGTACACATATGCGCAGAGGTTCACATTAAAAATCCTTGTTTTTAAGGCGGGATCAAGTGCCTGTGAACCGTGGGCTAATTGGTCATTTAGCTGTCACAATATCGGACGACTACCTGAATCAGTTTATTTTTTTCGATACTAATTTTTATAGTCAACCATGAGGCGATCGATAAGCTCAGCCACGGTTGGGATGTCTCGGATTAAATCAATGCCGGTATTGCTGGTGATGATACCGGCGTTCACGTCACCTTTGACCATAGCTGGCAATAGACCACCTAAGGCATTGATGGCCTCATCCATCTTAGGGCCATCATGATTTTGCTGATAGTCTTGGGCTAATTTTTGCGCCGCACCAGTTTTTAAGGAACGTTGTGACGCGGAGACTTGGGTTAGGTCGTGATAGGTAGATTTGATCATTAATTCTTTCACATTTTCAGCTGTTGGGGCTTCTTTTGTGGCTAAAAAGCGTGTGCCAATAAAGACCCCCTGCGCCCCTAAGGCCAAAGCGGCATTGACACCGCGCTTATCATTGATGCCGCCAGCAGCTAAGACGGGGATGCTCACAGCGTCTACCATGGTAGGGACTACGGTAAAAGTCCCATATTCTTGGGCAGGTAAAATGCCACCTTCATCGCGACCGGTGGCAACTAAGATATCAGCGCCTAAAGCTTCGGCTTGAACCATCGTGGCAATGGTTGGGGTCATGGGGCGGAAGATAATGATGCCATCATGGGCTTTGATGGCTTGAAAGACCGCTTCATTAGGGGCGCCAACCACCACATAGTATTTCAAATGTTCTTCAAAGGCCACATCTAAAAAGCCCTTCATAAAAGGATCATCATCGATTTTTTCATCGGGAGATGCGGTCAAGATATTAACACCAAAATCCTTATCGGTGAGTTTTTTCACCTTATGAATTTGGTGCCGCAATCGTTCGGCATTTTCAGTGGCATCCCGGGTAACAGTATTTTGACCAGCATTGGTACCTAAAACCCCAAGACCACCGGCATTACAAACAGCAGCCACTAATTTGGCATCGGTCAACCAAGCCATGGGTCCTTGAATCAAAGGGTATTTGGTATTTAGAATCTCTGTGACGGTTTTTGTCATAATAAACATAGAACTCCTTATATTGGATTGGGAATTAGCTCACAAATCATGAAAGCGATTCCTGATATGTTCTAACTTTATTATATCGATAAATAAGGGGATGTCGACCGAAAATTTTAAATTAACGTCATGGAAATTTTGACATCAGGGCTATGATTTTCACAACTGAAAAAAGCCACTTGCTAATTGGCTTAGTAGGTGGCTTTGAGCGGATCAATGGTTGATTTTGACGCTGTACCGGGTCAAATCTTTGGCAGTATATTGTTGCAAAAAGTGGGTTTCGACTTTTTGAATATCACCTGGATCAGCCCCTTGATTGGGATGTTTTACCAAGTAGGCCTGAACTTCACTGGCAACGGCTGCCTTCATTTGAGTCTGTTGGGCTTTTAAGTGCTTGCCGGCTTTGGTGAGATCCTGGGTGGATAAGACAAACCAGTGGGCAGGTAATTGGAAGGTAATGGTGGTTTTTTGAACTTGCTGGTCATTCAAGACGCAGGCGTATAATATTTTAGCCCAGGTATTATGGTAATGATAGCGGGTGACTGCCTTGATACGGTGGGCTGTTGCCTGGGGGCTTCGTTCTAAAAGAATCGTGACTTTATCGGCATAAGTCATCAATTTTTTATTACTTCTAGAGCTTGGTTTGTAGATGTAAATTTGTTTGCGTGTTTTACCACTGCCCACGTTGCGGTAGGCCAACACTTGATTATCACCGGGGAAGCTGACTAAGGAGGCAATGGTCTGTTGGCTTTGGGTCGTCTGCAGGTTAGTCCCCCAATGGGTATGGGTATCCAGCAGTAATAAAGTTTGGGCCAGCAATAAAACAATGGTTAAAACTGCGCCAATGCCCAGGCGGTGCTTGAACTTGGTGCTGACGGCCAGGCCAATAATGCCGACGAGACACAATAGACTAATAATGATGAGCATTTAGATTGCCTCCTTTGCGACTGGTTTATGATGGGTCAGGAACCAGGCTGGTATGGCGGCGGCTGCGGTTAGGATCACGGACCAGATAAAAGCACTGTGGTAGGCAGTGGTTAAATGGGTGACCGTGGGCACCAGCCCATTGGTTTGATTTTGGATAACGGTGGCTAGGATGGCCGATCCAAAGGCGCCGCCCACGTTTTGCAGCATTCTGGAGGCTGTTGTGGCTTCGCTGATGAGGGTTTTGGGGATGCCGATGTACGCATCAGACATCACGGGGATGGTCAAGCCCCCTTGGCCAATCCCTCGGACAAATAAGATGACCAGTACTAAATATTTATTGGTATCAGCATCAAAGAAGGCAAAGGGCAGGGTGCTGGCAATGGCTACGGCAATTGATACCAGGACCACCCAGCGGGCGCCGATGGCATCGGTGAATTTCCCCACTTGGGTTCTGGTGATCAACATGCCTAAGCCTTGGGACACCAGGTATAACCCAGACCAAACCACACTGAGACCCCGGATATTTTGTAAGTACATGGGCAACAAGAACATGGCCCCATTGACGGCAATGCCGGACATCAATAAAATGACGGCGGAACCGGAGAAATTTGGTGTTTTAAATAAACGCAAACTTACCAATGCCCGTTTTGGGAATTTAGCAGCATACACCACGTAAGCCACTAGTAAATCTAAGCCAATGAATAGGGGTAATAAGACGTTTAGCGCTGAAAGACTATCACTGCTGCTGAGGTTGACGATGCCTAACAGTAAGGCACTAAACATGCCGCCTAACAGCACAAACCCCACGATGTCAAAATTTTTAGTAGTAGCCACTGGCGGAAAGCTGGGCATGAGCTGCCAAAGTAAGCCTAAAGCAATCAAGACGATGGGGATGTTGATGTAAAAAATCCAATGCCAGTCCAATTGATTGATGATAAAGCCACCCACCGTGGGGCCTAAGATGGGGACTAATACCATGGGTAAGCCCACGGTTGACATGAGCCGGCCCAGGTTTTGCCCATTGGCGGCCCGGACCAATAGGGTAGTGATCAAGGGGACCACCATCCCGGAGCCGGCCCCTTGAATGACGCGGCCGATCATGAGGATATCAATGTTGTTGGCTAGGCCAGACATGATGGAGCCAAGTAAAAATAAAATCAGACCCCAGACATATAATTGCTTGCCATCATATTTATCCACCGCCCAGCCGGTGAATAAAACCATGATACCTAAAGCTAAAACATAGCCCGTGGTTACCCATTGAGCAATGTCGACAGTTGTATTTAAATCGTTCATAATCGTGGTAATGGCAATGTTGGTCATGGTGGTATCTAACATGGGTGCGATGGCACCGATGACTAAAATAGTGGCCACTTTTAAAAGATCCTTGGCACTAGTTGTTTGCATGAAATTTGACCTCGCTTAGTTTTTTATTTAAGGTACTGGAGTACCCTGTATAATAAACGCATTGTTTCAGAAAAGCAAGGCGGTTTTATAATTTTGGGTAAAAAACAAACTAGACGACGGGGGAAAGTCCTAGAAGATGCTATTTTAAGGGCAACTTGGCAGCTATTAAATCAAGTGGGATATAATGTTTTGACGATCCAAGCGGTGGCGAAAATTGCAGGTACCAATAAAAATGCCATTTATCGCCGCTGGGCTGATAAAGCCCGTTTGGTGGTCAGCGCTTTGGCCAAGTTCGGGCCGAAACCAGATATTCAAATACCGGATACGGGTAACTTACGGACAGATTTAGGCCAGTTTTTTGAGCAGGCCGTTGACTATCTGACTTATCTCACCAGTGACCAATTGGCGGGGTTATGGGTTGATCGACTTCGGGATATTTCGGTGGCGAAAATGATGTACCGTCTTGATGCAATTGATAATAATTATATTCGTAAAAGCGTAACGCAGATATTACATCAAGCCGAAAAACGTGGAGAATTGACTGGACAGTCATTTTCAGACCGCGTCTTAAACTTACCCGCGTTATTGGTGATTAATGCTGCCATTACTGCCCAAGGTAAATTAACCCAGGCCGCGATGGCTGAAATTATAGATGATATCTTGATGCCCGTTTTCAGCAAACACGAATACCATCGCCCCTAGTTTTTTATGGTATCATGACCTAAATACGCAACATGGAAGGACACATTATGAAAGTTGCAGTGCGGTATTATTCAAAGTCAGGCAGTACGAAGAAGTTGGCTGATGCAGTGGCAGAAGCGGTGGATACCAAGGCCTATTCTGTAGATACGCCGATCACAGAACCAGTAGATCTCTTATTTATTGGTGGGGCGCCTTATATTGCCTCGCAATTAGATAAACATCTCCGGGACTTTATCCATACGCTGTCCTATGAACAAGTCAAGCAAATCGCTGTTTTCAGTACCAGTAACTGGAAGATGTCCATCGAGCCTCAGACGAAACGTGCTTTGCGGGATGACCGCATCAAAATCGTGGACCGGGGCTATATGGGCCGGGGTGCCCTGGGGGTCATCAATGAATCTCACCCCAACGCTGCCGAATGTGCTGCTGCCGCTGCTTATGCCAAAGCAACAGTAGCTAAATTGGCCCGTTAAAAAAGCGTTACAACCCGCAAAAATTACGAGCTGTAACGCTTTTAGTTTATAAAAAATTAATCTTTTGGTGAATCCGGCCATGAATGAACGGTATCATATTCAGGAATATTGGGATTGTGCCACTTGAAATCATCATACCAAAGACTCTTCTTTTCTTGGTCTAACGCAGCAATGGCTTTCATATCCGCATCAGTTAACTTAAAATCATCAATTTCACTATTTTCTACCATACGTTTTTCATGGGTAGATTTAGGAATAGTGATGACTAGTTGTTGAATATCCCAGCGTAAAATAATTTGGGCAGGTGTCTTCTGGTATTTTTGGGCCAGTTGCACAATCACAGGATTGTTCAAAGCTGCCCCGCCGCCCAATGGGGACCAAGCCTCTAGGCGAATATTCAAGTCAGCCATCATGGTGCGAATTTTTTGTTGTTGATTCAAAGGATTGAATTCCAGCTGATTTACCACTGGGATTACTTTGGCATCGCTGAGCAAATCTTTAAGCCGTGCTTCGTCAAAGTTTGAAACCCCGATTGATTTAGCCAAACCTTGGCGTTGCAATTCTTCAAGGGCCCGCCAAGTGTCTTTGTACTTATGGTCAACCGGCCAGTGAATCAACAGCAGATCCACATAATCCAGTTGCAAATGTTGCAAAGATTTCTTGAAATTGTCTAAGGTAGACTGATAACCCTGATCACCGTTAAAGATTTTAGTGGTGACAAAAATATCTGATCGCTGTAAATTATTGGCTTTCAGGCCACTTTTCAGACCGGCACCAACACCGGCTTCATTGCCATATTGTTTGGCAGTGTCGATCATTTTATAACCAGCATGCAGTGCTTGTTCCACGGATCTTTTAGCAGCTGCATTGTCCTCTTTCCAAACCCCTAAACCCATTTGAGGTATCTTGCGACCATCATTAAAGGTCACAGTATGCGCTAATTTAAAATCAATCATTGAGAAAAAACTCCTTTCTTGATTTTACAAGTCTAGTATAAATGATTTTCAGAAAATGGTCAAAGGAAGCGGTAGTTTTAAACTGAGCGGCATAACAGGGCAATCAGTATCAGAAACACCGCTAAGTCCACAGCCAACAAACAATAAATTTTATTTTTGATTGATGCGATTTTTTGTTGGTCGACCGGTTTGAGTAGGCTAGCAGTGTTTCGGTGTTTGAATAGGTAAATCAGTAAGCCACCACCATTTTGATTGGCGGAACTAAGCACTGACCAGAATTTGGGATGGGTGATATTGCGACTTGTGGCATCGATTAGGACCAAATGGTACATATAATACATCAAACAGAAACTGGTGATGACAATGATGCCAACGCAGATCAGCAATAAGGATAGCAGATTCATAACAATCACCTTCAAATTTTTTTAATAATTAAATAGAAGATTGAAAAAGTATTAATCCCAATTAAGGCAAAAATCAAGGCATATAGCAGCGTGGTGGTGGTTTTTAACAGCAACAAGACAACCATCAAACTGATATTTAGGGCCATCAACAAGATAAACAATTTCAAAAAGTGATTGATCGTTGTTTGCGTTTTTAAGTGATGCACCATTGTGGCGTCGCCCTTCAATAGATTGTCCAAAGAAAGGTGGTAAAGCTCGGACAGCTGCAGCACACGTTCGATATCAGGATAACTGCGCCCGTTTTCCCAGTTAGACACAGTTTGGCGTGAAACACCTAATTGATCAGCCACAAAGTCTTGAGTCATTGCTAATTCGTTGCGTCGTTCTTGCAGACGTTTCCCAATTGCCATGGCGTTACCTCGAATTTCTAGAAGTCTTTAACCCCATTAAAGCAAATTCAACAGTAAATGCAATCAAAAATCTTTGACAAAGCTGTCAAAAAGCTTTTACATTCATATTTTGGTAGGAAAATAACCATAACCGAAAGCACTCATTTTATATGAAAATATAAATCCCCCCAAAGTTAAGACTTTTCACTTTAACTTTGGGGGGATTGTTCATTTATGATAGGCTGTTAAATTATTACTTAGGTTTTAAAACAATTTCATGATTAGAATCCCGGAAATGATCAGCAGTAGACCAATTATTTCATTACGGGTGATAGCAGATTTGGGGACATCGAACCAGCCAAAATTTCCGATCAAAATGCTACCAAGTAGTTGTCCTGTTAAAACAATGGTGATTGATAATCCAGTGCCTAGAATAGGCATCATTACGACGTTTCCCAAAACAAAGGATGCCCCTATAATGCCTCCTAGCCAAGACCATAAAGGTAGCTGTCTAAAGACGTGTAACTTCAACGCGGAAATCACAGAATGGTCTTTGATGAGTATCAGCGCTAATAAGCAGAGCCAACCCACGAGAAAAGAAATTGTTGCGGCAAATAAGGACGAACCATATACAATTCCTAAATGACCATTAATGGCTGTTTGCATTGCACTAAATATCCCGGTTAGGATGCCACAAATTCTCAGACTCCATTTTTTATTTGCTTTAGGAACACGGACGGCACGGTTTTGAGGTGTATAGATGGTGACTGTAGCACCCAATAAAACAACAGTTGCACCAATCAATTTTAGAATATTGAATGGTATCACTTTACTATCAAATAAGCCGAGGCTGTCGATGATCATACTCATGGCAACTTGCCCAATAATTGGCATTAAAACCGTCTGAAAACTACCAATTTTAGGTAGCAACAAAATATTTCCGGTTAAAAAGATCGCACCTAGTACACCACCAATCCATAACCATAGTGGTTGGTGGGAAATTTGGACGGAATTTAAATTGGGCTTTATAGTGATAACAAGTAACGATAAAGCCACGCAGCCAATCGTAAACGAAATAAAAGATGCTATGAATGGGGATTTTGTTGCTGTTTTTAACTTTGAATTGATTGCTGTTTGCAGTGGGAGGCCTATTCCAATAAGAATGCCAAGTGTGGCGACAAGCATGAGATTAACCCTTTAAAAACTGAATAATTTTATCAAAAGCAACGGATTTATTGCCAACTTGGCAATGACGTTCGCCACCACTTTTTTCATCAAACATTTGTTTTGTAACGGATTTGGCATTTATTAATAAGTTTGCTTCATAGGCTAATGTTGGGGTAGGCACGTACATATCATGGTCACCAGCGAGCAATAAGACAGCTTGAGTAATTTTATCTTCGACACCTTTTAGTGTATATTTTTTGACGCTCTTAATTAAATCTGAAGCCTTGCTAGTGGCCATAATTTCGTTACCTTTTCTAATCTTAAAATCAAGATCAACGTTTTTAATCGCAGCTAAGGCTAACTTATGATTAATTTCAGTAGCGATAATTGGATTGTTGATTTTTTCGATTATGGCTAAGGCTTGCTTAGGCAGTTTCATTGTAAAAGAGTCTAACATGCTATAATAAACGTCAAATGCAATTACTTTTTCAATACGGGGTTCAAAAGCAGCAGCTCTCATTGCTAGATACCCGCCTAAGGACATGCCCATCAGGTCCGCATGATCTAAATGGTAGTAGTTAAGGATAGCGGAAACTGGTTTTTCCCATTGGTAGGTCATAGGTATACCATCTTTCAATGCTTTACCTTGGCCCGGCCCTTCAAATAAGATGAAATTATAATCTTTTAGGTTGGTCAATCCTTCATCAAGGGTTAAGCGAATGATCTCCTCTAAATATGAATCAAATCCGCCATGGAATAAAAGTGTTTTGGTTGCGTTGGGTTGCTTAATTCTAGCGACTGGTAAAGTCCCTTCTTCATAAGGGACAGTTTCAAATTCGATGTTTGAGGTATCGATACTATTGTAAAATGTTCTTTTAAAAGCGGCATACGTTTCTTTTTTTCTGACGTCAGCTTCTGGTAAGAAGAAATCAGCTAATTGATAATAGGCTGAAGCAAGGGCATTTTCTGCATTTTTTTCAGCAGTAACGCCCATTTTATCCCAAACCTGATACCAACTTTCCTGATCTTTAATTTGCGCAACTGCCGTTTTAATTGTTGCTTGAATTTCAGGATCATTGTAATAGGGTTCCATGAATCGATTGATTTGAAAATTAAACTGCTCATTGTTAGTGTATGTTTTAAACATAAGATTAGTTCCTCCTTGTTATTTATGATGCTATTCTAACAACGGGGGCCGATAGATACGAGTTGCAAATAATGGCAATTTGTAACACTTGCAACAAAGAACAGCGAATTGTAACTTTTATATTGTAAGGGGCGGTCAATATGGCATATCGTCAAATCAGTAAAACGGATACTCATATTTGGAATGCGCTGTTTGAACTACTTGAACAAGAAGCTTTTACAGAGATAACGATTAATCAAATTTGCAGTATTGCTGAAATTAGTCGAACTACATTTTATCGACATTATGTTGATAAATACGAATTACTGAGTAAGGTCAACCAATATTTTACAGATTCCTTAGCCCACTTTTTAAGGGAAAGACTAGATGCAGCAGATATTAAAGATGCCTTAATCAAAATTTCACAATTCTTATCCCAAAATGCCCCTCAAATTTTAGCGCTTTTTGCAGTCCATACGCCGGAAAGCGATTTATCCGAGTTATTTAAAAAAATACTCCACGATAAATTCTCCAGCTATATCCATAAAAGTCATCTTGAAGGTCAAATAAAAAAGCTGCCACTTGATTATTTAACTGATTTATATGTCGCAGTATCCATGGTTTTTTTATCATATTCGTTGAAAAATGGCTTGGATATTAAGATTGTTGAGTCTTTAAATGACATCCAAAATCTAATTTTTTATGAATAAACTGAATTTGGAATGTATCAATGTACAGAAAAGAGGCCTCAGATATTTCTGAGGCCTCTTTTCTGGACATCTTTTAGAGAAACGTTTAGCCAAAAGGAATAAAATTCAACTTATTTGACGAGTTTTTTTGCCACGGTGGCGCCGTCATATTGTTTGACGATGCTCAAGAAGCGGGCGATGTCGGTCTCATAAACGGCACCGATATTACCTACCCGGAAACTATCAATTTCAGTGAGTTTGCCAGGGTAGATCAGGAAATCATGTTTTTTCAAGAAATCGTAGAAGTTTTGGAAATCAAAATCGGCATCCGGATATCTGAAGGTGGTAATGATTGGCGATTGGGCCGTGGCATCTAACAGGGGTTCATAGCCTAAAGTTGCCATGCCAGCGCTTAGGGAGCGTTGATTGGTGATATAGCGTTGGTAGCGAACTTGCACGCCACCTTCAGCCTTTAATTCCTGCAAAGCCTCTGCCAAGGCTGCTAAAACTTGGGTGGGGGAAGTGAAACGCCATTTGCCCGGATGTTTTTCAAAGGTATCATATTGATCAAACAAATCTAAGGCCAAAGAGCGGGCATTGCCCCGGGTTTTGGCAATAGTGGTTTGTTTGGCAATGACAAAGCCAATACCGGGCTCACCTTGCAGGCATTTGTTGGCGCTACTGATGACGTAATCCACGCCCAGATTCACCACGTTCAGGGGTACCCCGCCAAAACTAGACATGGCATCCACAATGGTGACAATGCCTTGGGCGGCTAAGTTAGGGATAATCGCTTCAATGGGATTCAGAATACCCGTCGTGGTTTCGCAGTGGACCATGGCGAAGTGGGTGATCTCTGGATGATCGGCGGCCGCTTTTAAAATCTGGGCGGGGTCAATCACTTCTGTGTCTTCAAAAACCACATTGATGTGGGGGATGCTTAAATAATCGGCAATTTCAGCCATCCGTTGGCCATAGGCACCGTTAATGGCTAACAGTAAAACTGCCCCTTGTTTGGGAATCGCTGACCCCAAAGTAGCTTCCACGGCATAAGTCCCACTGCCTTGCAATAAAATACTGGCGTAATTAGCATTGCCATTAGCAACGGCCACCAATTGGCTGCGAACTTTTTCGGTTAATTTTAAGTAGTCAGAATCCCAAGTGCCATAGTCGGCTAACATAGCCCGTTTAACGGTATCAGTGGTACTAATTGGTCCGGGCGTCAACAACATTTTCATGATCAGTCACTCCTAATGTATTAATTTTGTCTATTAGTGCAGGTAATTCCGCCATGGTGGCGATCACATAGTCTGCGCCTGTGCGGGTGAAGATTTTGCGGGCTTCTGTGGCAAGTTCCGCTTGTCGGTCCATATCTAAGGCCAACCACTGGGGTTCGGACAAGCCAATTAAATTACTACTGTTGATGACACCAACCGCAATGGCCCCAGCGTTTTTGGCTTCTAAGATATCATTGATGGTATCCCCCACTTTAATGACGGCCTGGGGATCAGAGACACCAAGTTCTTGAATGGCCAGGTTTAACATATCCGGTGCTGGCCGACCCACCCCGGCGGTTAATTCAGAGGTGATATTCACTAGGGGGGCGTAACCTTGGGGTGCCGTAGCGGCCAAGGCAGTGGCGATCATCGGTTGGGTATACCCAGAAGTGGAAGCCACTTTGATATGGTTGGCTGCTAAATAAGCTAAGGCAATGGGCATCCCCGGGGTCAATTGGGCCGTGGCCGCAATGTGGTGATCGATCAATTTCTGAAAACGGGCGTAGACTTCATCTACGGCGGATTCTAAATCAATTTCAGGATTTTTTTCTTGCCAGAGATTTTGAACCTCTGAGTCGGCTAATATTTTTTGCACATGGGCTAATTTATTTAAGCCAATATCTTGGCGAATGGTGGCATCAGAAACATCAATGCCAAAGTCTTTAAAGGCGGCTTTGAAAGCCAAAATCGGCGCTAAACTACCAAAATCTACGGTAGTTCCAGCCCAATCAAATACAACTGCTTCAACACGCATATGGGGCACATCCTTTTTATGATTGAGGTTATTTCATCAAGCGGGTCCGCATTTGGTAGGAAACAAATTCCAAGACCAACGCAAAGGCTAACACTAAGTAAACCAAGGTCCCCACTTCATGGAAGTTAAAGTAAATATTGCTGGCCATGAACAACTGGTAACCAATCCCGCCAGCACCGGCGGCGGCACCAACGGCCACCGCATCGGCAAAGTTGATTTCAAAGCGGATGAAGGTCCAACTGAGCAGGCGTTTCATACTGGAAGGCACAAGTACTTGGAAGACCAGGGCTAAAAAACCAGCCCCTGTGGCCCGTAAGGCATTGAGTACTTCCGGCGCAATGTCTTCAAAACTGTCCGCATAGACCTTAGTTAAATAGGCCACACTGTGAAAGGTCAAGCCTAGGACAGCGGCATTTGGCCCCAAGCCCAAGGTGATACTGTAGATCAATACCCAAATGATGGTGGGGATGGCCCGAATGAAGGCCATGACACTTTGAACAATGGTGGACAACCAGACGGGTGCCAAGTTGCGGGCAGCCATGAGACCGAAGCCAAAGGCCAAAATCGCCCCGATGATGGTGGTCAAAACGGCTAGGGCAATACTTTGGCCCAGCCCCTTTAAGAGGGCTTGAAAGGTGTCATCCCCCAAATTAGGTTGTAAGAACATGATCTTAAGGTTGTCGAAAAAGCCAGCCAGGGCGCTAGCCAAATTGAATTTGGCGGGGATCAAGGTGGGTAGGGCTAAGACAGTGGTTAAGAACAAACTGCCTAAGATCAAGTAAATACTCAAGCGCTGATGGTCTTGTAATTTGATTTTTAAAATCGAAATTGTTTTTGGCCGGGCTTTGAAATCTCCAGGTAAATTTTGATTTTCTAATACGTCAATCTTTCGCATGATGTTCAATCCTTTTCTTTAGTTGAATGGACAGGATTTCCCAAGCAATCACAAGGACCACAACGCCTAAAACGACGAGGCCAGCGGCATTATAGCGCAGGCTCTTGAAGTACAGGTCGAATAAAAAGCCGATGCCAGATCCGGTGATCAAACCAACGAGGACCGCGTCACGAATATTGTTTTCGATCATATACAAGACCCATTCACACAAGGGTACGGCCAAAGCCGGTAGAATCGCTTGGCAAACGATTTGCGGATAAGTGGCCCCGGTTGCTTCTAAGGCTTTGATGGTGTCGGTACCGTAATCTTCGATGGTTTCAATGAAGGCTCGGGTCAAAAAGCCGAGGCTCATGAAGAACAGGGCAAGAAAACCAGTGAGTTCATTTTGCTTGAAGGAAAAGACTAAGATCAAGGCCCAGGCGGCTAGGGGGATGTTACGCAAGAAAGAGGCTAGGCCCTTAATGAAAATCCCAATCACGGGGATAAGGCCGGCATTTTTGGCCCCCACTAAGGCTAAAATAATGGCGAAGACTGAAGCCACGGTGGTAGCACATACGGCAATTAAGAAAGTTCTAAAAATTTGGGTGACGATGGCTCCAAGGAACTGTAAGACGTTACCGGTGGGCATGAAATAATGGAACAACCAGGCAAAACCTTGGCTAATGGCCCCAAAGGACGTGAGGTCGTATCCCAGGGTCAAAGCTGTCACGATGTAAAGCACAATGATGCCGGCCACCAAAGCCAGGGCCTTGGTGAGTTTCGTTCGAAAGAAGCGGGTACTGGTGGTTTGCTTTTGTAGCATAGCCAATCTCCTTTCTAAGCGTAAATTTCTTGAATGGCTTCATTGGACAAAGCCGCCGCATCGGCATCAAAGACCACTAGGCCCTGATTGATGCCCACGATATGGTCGGCATAAGCTTTGGCGATATCCACTTGGTGTAAGTTGATCAAAATACTGATGTCTTGAGTGGTGGTTAGTTTCTTCAAGATATCCATGACCAGGGTGGTGGACTTGGGGTCCAAAGAAGCGATGGGCTCATCACACAAAATGATCTTGGGATGTTGCATCAAGGCCCGGGCGATCCCCACCCGTTGTTTTTGTCCCCCGGATAGGTCGCTGCAGCGCTTATAGGCAAAATCGGCCAAGCCCATTTCCGCCAGTAAGTCCAAGGCTTCTTGTTTTTCTTCCCGGGAATAAAGGGACAACATACCAGCCAGGGCTAATTTAGCCCCTAGGCGGCCGTGTAAAACATTTTCGATGGCCGTTAATTGGTCCACAAGATTATAATTTTGAAAAATCATCCCGATGCGATGGCGTACCCGGCGCAGACCTTGTTTGTTGAGTTGGCGAATGTCTTGATCATCTAAAAATATTTCTCCTGAATCGTCTGGGATCAATTGATTGATGCTGCGTAAAATCGTTGTTTTCCCAGCGCCAGAAGGTCCAATGATGGCGGTCATTTCTCCCGGACGCACGGTGAAGGACACCATTTCCAGGGAACGTTTGGCGCCATTGTAGGTTTTGGTTAAATTTTTAACAGTTAACATTGATGATAACCTCCATTATTTCCCTAAAACTTTATGAGTTGGTTTATACCAGCTATCAGTGACTTTCACGAATTGGGTTTGACCATCTTTGGTGAACAGACCCCGTTGCTTGGCATTTTCTGGGGCGAAGAAATGGGGATCATTGGTAACAGCTTTGGCGGTCAAGGCCTTTTGGATCTTGGCGATATCACCTTTGCTGATTTGGCTGCCATTGGCAACTAAGGGTTCGTTTTGGACTTCATAAGCGGCAATCGCTAAGCTTTCCTTTCCGGGTACAGATTGGAAAGGCGCAGAGGCTTTTTTGTTCACTTTAAAAATTGAACCAGCTTTTTCGTTACCATTGATAAATTTGCCATATTGAGTCAAATCCATATCATCAAAAGCCGCCACATCCACGTCACCTTTGAATAAGCTCAACGCGGAACCTTGATGAGACCCGGCAAAAGTGACTTTAGAGAAGAACTTGCCATTTTGGGATAACTGGTCAGTATCTTTTAACTTAAATTGGGTTTTGATAGCGCCTGCTGGTACCGCAAAACCGGAAGTTGAGGTGTTGGACACAAAAGCCATTTTCTTACCTTTGATCTTGTCTAAACTATATTGCCCATCTTTTTTATATTCAGCGGCTTTGTTTTTCGGCACCATAATATAACTGTGATAATAGGCGTCTTTTAAAGTCCCGGACTTGCCAGAATAAGTCAGGATCGGTTCAACTTTTTTGTTCTGGCTCCGGGCCTGAATATAGCCATCGGGTCCTAGCAACGCTAATTGCGCTTTACCGGAAGCAATGGCTTGGATGGCGATGTTGTAATCAGTTGTGGTTTGAATCTGAACTTTTTTCCCGGTGGCTTTGCTGATGGCTTTGGTCAAAGCTTCTCGGGCAGGTTCCACTTCTTTCACGGAATCATTGGGGATAAACACCACCGTCAGGGTGTTTGAAGCGGCCTTAACGGGGTGGGCTGGGGCGATGAAACCAATAAAACTACCGATTAACACCAAAAAACTCATTAGTAAGATGGTGAATTTGGATTTGTGGGACTGCAAGTGACTCATTTCTTTTCCTCCTTGTTTTTCGTACAAGAACAAGGATAACAAGGTAATGTAAAACACCGGCGCATTTTCTGTAAAAGGCAGGTATAAGTTTTCAAACTATTTTGTAAACGCTGCCGACGTAATGTGGCCATCAAAAATAGCCCCGCGCGTATGCGCCGGACTGTATAAAAATACATAAAATTTACAAAACAACAGGGATTGTTGCTAGGTGATTAGTTATAGATCTTGTGGCGTCAATTGAAATGCTGTCATTAATGCCTTTGCTACCCCATCTTGATCATTGGTCGCGGTGACTTGATCGGCCAATGCCAAAATGGCTGGCACGGCGTTACCCATGGCTACCCCAATACCGGCATAGGTCAGCATTTCCTTGTCATTATCTTCATCCCCAAAGGCCATTAATTCTGCCGACGTCAAGTGAAAGTGTTTTAAAGCCGCTGCTAACCCCACTTGTTTATTCACACCCTGGGGTAAGAATTCCAGCAAGGTAGCCCGGGAGCGGGTCTGGGTCACGGGCAAGTCAGCGGTTAATTGGGCTGCTTGGGACAAAGTGCTAGTTGGTGCTTCAGAAACAACTTTTAAGTATTTACCAGCCTCAGGAATGGCGGCAAAGTTAGTATCCTTAAAGGGCATTAAAGTACCCAAGAACTTTTGATAGTCCGATTTACCCAGTTCAACCAAAGAATACACTAAATCTTCTGCCAATATATCTAAAGGAAAATGGTGGGTTTTGGCCAGGTCGTACAGAGGTTGAATCTCATTTTTGCTGAGACTTTGAACGGCGATCACCTCATGAATGCCAGTTTTTCGAACTAACCCGCCATTAAAACAGACACAGACATCTTCAGGACTTAATAGGTCAAGGGTTTTTAAGTAGGGTTCTAACGCGCCAAAAGCGCGACCCGAGCAGAGGATGATTTGAATACCTTGTTGATGTAATTTTTTTAAAACCTGTTGATTTAACGGGCTGATTTGTTTTTGCGAATTCAGTAAAGTGTTGTCCATATCCAGGGCAATGGCTTTAATCATGGCGGAACTTCCTTTCGAAAAAAAGATAATATAAGTATAGCCGTTTTCAGGGCGTAATAAAACGGCTAACTTGGTCTTAAACCTAAGCTAGCCGTGCAATTGTTAAGTTATTCCCCGCCACCTAAGAAGTGGTCCAAGCCAGCATTGGCATCTTGGCGGTCCACTTGTTGCGCGGTGGTTAACGGGATGCCATTGGGGCCGGTGAGGGCTAACAAGATATCTAGGAATGGTGGTTTGATACCTAATTCGTCCAGATCAGCTGGTGAAATGGCGTAGCGAATTGATTTTTCATCGTCAGCTTCGACTTTTTGCACCCATTGGGGTTCCCGTAAAATCTGGCGACCTAGGGCAATGAGTTCAAAGTTAGCATCAGCTGCTTTTTCCGCATCCTGTGGTGTTTGCACATCCCCCACGACGATCATGGGAACTTTACCTTGCAGATGTTGTTGAATCGTTTCGTTCAAAGGCGTGGTGACCTTAGGATCGTTCAGGGATTTACGCCAAACGTCGCCCATGGAAACATGTAAGTAATCAATTGGTTGATCCTTTAAAATGTCCACGAATTTCAAGGTATCTTCAAAGGTAATCCCGGGTTTTTCGATTTCCTCTGGGGAAATACGATAACCGACGATAAATGGCTTTTTAGCGTATTGAGCAACAACTTGGTGAACTTTGGCAATAATTGCCAATGGGAATTTGGTTCTATTTTCGAAACTACCGCCCCATTGGTCCGTCCGTTGGTTGGAGTTAGGGGAGAAGAATTGTTGGATTAAATAAGTGTTGGCGCCATGGATCTCCACCCCATCAAAACCAGCGTCAATGGCTCTTTTTGTGGCGGCGCCAAAATCTTCAATGGTTTCTTCAATTTCCGGCTCCGTTAATGCCCGTGGTGTTTCTGAACCAGCCCGTAAAGCTTTGACGGCACTGGCACTCACTGGCTGTTGGCCCCGTAAGATAGCGGTACTGCTCATGCGGCCGGCTGAGAAGATTTGAATGATGGCCTTGGTGCCGTTTTGTTGGATGGCACTGGCCAGTTTCTTCAAACCAGGGAGATATTTATCATCGGCAATGCTCAATTCGCCTTCAAAACCCTTGCCCAGTTCATTGACATAAGCTACCGCCGTGATAAATAACCCCACACCACCAGTATGTTGGGCATAATAGTCTAGTTCATCTTGAGTCACGTTGCCATCATGAAAAGACATACATTCAGTCATTGGCGGAATGACCATCCGATTTTTCAGTGTGATTGGTTTGTTCGGAAATGAATACGGTTCTAAAAATTTGTATTTTGTCATTATAAAAACGCCCCTTTCACGTCCCATTATACCTGAGCATAGGTAAATGTTAAATGAATCACAATCAGTATAGGCGGTTCAGGCACCAGTTATACCGGCAAATTCCGGGTAGAAGTCTGGCTAGATGGGGTAAATACAGTTATTTTTCCAAGGACTTTCCAACGAATCCTTGGGCTTTGTTCAAGCGGGCTTGGGCCTCTGTTTTGGTTAAGTCCGTTAACAGCATGACAATGGCAAGTTTAACATTTTGATCACTGGCGCTAAAAAAGCGTTCAGCGGTGGCATAGTCACAGTCGGTAGCGGCCATGATGATCTGTTTGGCCCGCTCGATTAATTTGGCATTGGTAGGGCGCACGTCCACCATTAAATTTTGGTAAACTTTACCAATTTTGATCATGGCCGTGGTGGACAACATATTCAAAACTAATTTCTGCGCTGTCCCGGATTTTAAGCGGGTAGATCCGGTCAACACTTCTGGGCCCACCGGCACTTCAATGGCGATTTGGGCGTGTTGACTAATGCAAGCCCCTTGGTTGCAGGCCAGGCTAATGGTACTGGCGCCAATCTGGGCAGCATAATCTAGGCCGCCCAGCACATAAGGGGTGCGGCCACTGGCAGCGATACCCACCACCGTATCTTGGGGGGTTAATTGCCGGGCCTTTAGGGCAGTTGCCGCTAAGTTTTGGTCGTCTTCAGCCCCCTCCACGGCGGTCGTCATGGCGGGCATCCCCCCAGCAATCAACCCCTGGACCATTTCAGGATCGGTGCCAAAAGTGGGGACACACTCCGCCGCATCTAACACGCCCAAGCGCCCCGAAGTCCCGGCGCCAATATAAAATAAGCGACCCTGGTGTTGAAAGCTGTGTACGATTTTTTCAACGGCAGCTTGAATTTGCGGCAAAGCTTTAGCCACATTTTGGGGGACGGTCTGATCTTCGGCATTCATTAGTTTTAAAATAGCGGCGATGGACATGTCATCTAAATGCTGGGATTTATCATTACGTGATTCAGTCATTAATTTATTTAAATCGAACATAAAAACCTCCGGTGTCTCATTGAACGAGACGTTAATGCTGGGTTAATAAGTGATAGGTTTATCGTAAGTCATCATGAGGATATTTCAAGTCTAGCATATCAACTGGTTGGATTTAGGAAATGATGACTAAAAAAATAAATCAACTTCAGACAACCTAGTTGATTTATTTAGACAGGAACTAATTTAACTTAGCTTATTCTAGACCACTGACCACCGCTTTGATTTCACGGGCTGCAAAGAAATCATGGATGTGACTGACTTCGGCAGCTGTTAATAAAGGGGTGTCTTTTAAAGTATAGGGCCATTTAAGGTAATCGTATTTTTGACTGCCATATTGATGGAAGGGAAGAATATGAACTTCTCGAATACCTAGACTGGTCACATAGTCAGCAATCTGTTGAAGGTTATCCCAGGGGGTGGTAAAACCTGGAATCAGCGGAATTCTAGGGATGACCGTCGTGTCATCAGCCGCTAAAGCCGCTTCAAAACTGGCTTTAACCCAAGCGGTATTGTCACCAATGATTTGTTTGGATCTTTGTAAAGCCATTATTTTTAAGTCGAATAACACATAATCAGTATAGGGCAAGACCTTTTGGATGGCTGTTAGTGGTAGCGCACCAGTGGT
This sequence comes from Agrilactobacillus composti DSM 18527 = JCM 14202, assembly GCF_001436375.1. Taxonomy (GTDB): domain Bacteria; phylum Bacillota; class Bacilli; order Lactobacillales; family Lactobacillaceae; genus Agrilactobacillus; species Agrilactobacillus composti. The sequence continues at coordinate 151,076 of NZ_AZGA01000087.1, forward strand.
TTCAATGGCCGTGCTAATCCCCAATGCCTGGGACGCCTTTAAAATATTAGCTGAAAAATCTGCTTGCATGAGACATTCACCTCCAGAAAGGGTCACACCACCCCCAGAGTTACGGTAGAAGACTTCATCTTTTTCAATCTCTGCCATGACTTCAGCCACGGTTAACCACTTGGTAATGGTCTCTGTTTGCCCATTTTTAACCCAAGTCAGGGGTTTAACCGCCCCTTGAGATTCAGGATTACTGCACCAAGGACAATGCAGAGGACAGCCCTGGAGAAATATGATCGTACGAATACCCGGACCATCGTGCACCGAGTAGCGTTGAATGTTAAATACTAAACCTTGGTCACCTGCCGCCATTTTAAAAACCTCCCAAAAGATTGCTGATCATTAAAGTGTGTGTTCAGCCCGCCGAATGATATCGTCTTGAATCCGTTTGTTCAGATCTACAAAGAAGGCGCTATAACCGGCCACACGGACTACTAGGCCAGCATAGTTTTCAGGATGCTTTTGGGCGTCAAGCAACGTTTCTTTGGATTGAACATTAAATTGCACATGGCGAATTTTCAACTGGGTAAAGGCCATTAAGAAATCAGCGAACTTTTTCAAGCCAGCGGGGCCTTTTAAGGTATTCGGTGAAAATTTTAAGTTTAATAAGCTGCCGTTGACGGCGAGGGTGTTATCTATTTTACTGACAGATTTTAAGACGGCGGTTGGACCTAATTTGTCACGGCCCACCATGGGAGACAAGCCACCATCGGCTAATTGCTCATGGGCTTTGCGGCCATCTGGGGTGGCACCCACATCTTCACCTAAAGGAATATGGGCGGAAACCGTGTAGGCACCGGCGTTAAATTCCCCGCCGCGAATATTACGGTATTTGCCTAGTTCCAGGGCATAGTGCCGGAAGAACTTGGCACATTCCAGGTCCAATTCAGGATTGTCGTTACCATATTTGTCAACATCTTGAATCAAGTGTTGCCGTAAGGCTTCACCAGTTGCACCGGCAAAATTATGCGCTAAGTGAGTCACGAGTTCTTTGAAGGTCAACTCGTGATTTTCAAAGACGACTTGTTTAATGGCATATAAGGCATCCGCTAAGTTGGGTTCACCAATACCCTGCACCCCAGAGAAGTTATAACGGGCCCCACCGGCTGTGACATCTTGGCCATTTTTTAGGCAATCTGCGATCAATGCGGATAAAAAAGGCGTCGGGGCGAACTGACGATGGCCCAAGTCCACCACATCAGAGCCGGTGGTCACGATTTTCACATAAGCATCAATCTTATCCAGAATATGTTGCCGTAATTTAGCATAGGTCACAGTGGGATCATTTTCCAAATCATAAAGGGCCAATTCCATAATGCGCAATAAGTTGAATAGGGCGATATCATGGAGGCCATAGGTTTTACCAGGAATGGTAGTTTCAACACAACCCACCACGGCATAATCTCTGGCATCGTCTAAAGAAACGCCCTTGCTTAGAAAACCTGGGACACAGACTTCATCATTAAACAGCATTGGGATTCCGGTGCCGTAGCGAATGGTCTCACAAGTTTTCATCAAGAAGCGCTGGGGGATCTGCGTGTTGATCCGGACAGACAGGTTTGGCTGGGGGAGTTGGATGGCCTGGTAGAGGTCTAACATTTGATAGGATAAGTCGTTGACCGCATATTGTCCATATTTGTCTAGACCCCCTAACGCCACGGTATAACCGGTTGGGAAGCCGGCAAAACATTTAGCACTTTCAGCACTTCTTAACAAGACCACATCGTTCGTTTTCAGGTAGAAGTCACCTAAGACTTCCCGCAGAAATGTTTTTGGGACTTGGGCTTTTTGGGACATCTGATAAAAAGGATATAGGTACTGATCCATCCGGCCTAAGGATAATGAAGAAGCGTTGGATTCGTATTGACCAACAATGCTAGTCAGCCACAGAAGTTGTAAGGCCTCATAGAAACTTTTTGGGGCTTTTGTTTTTAAGCGCCGACACATGGCCGCCATTTCTTGCAATTCAATCTTGCGATAAGCAGGGGTTGCTGGATCTTGCGCCATGGTTTCGGCTAATTGTGCGTAACGTTCAAAGTGACGCTGCATACCTTGAAATACTAATTGGGCACTTTGATAGAAATCATTGGCCGGTTGTTGATCAATGTGTGTTTGAACTAAATCCAAGAGATATTGAATACCATGATTTAAAATCACGGGGAAGTCCATGATGATATGACCTTGGCCCTTATCAGTCTGGTTTAATTTAATCACTAAATCATCTTCAGCTTGTTTAACGTCGGCAGGGATTTTGGCGTTGATAAAGTCTTTCATGGATTGATTGGTCCAATAGGGGAGGAGTTTTTCCCGATAATAAGTCTTATCAGCCGCTGTAAATTCAAATTCATCTTGGGGTCGCTGGGCAATGGTGTCAATTTCTTTCATGATCCAATAAGGGTCCATTTCCGGAGACAAAATACCACTTCTGGGGCGGATCGTTCGGTTACCAACAAGAAGTTCCCCTGGCCGAATGCTAATTTGAACATTGTCTAATATGTGTACGGTTGCTTTGGCCCGCCGCATAATCGTAGGTTCGCCAACAGTTTTTTGATAGCTTTCAGTATAAAGTTTGGCCCTTTCCAAGGAAATCTGACGTTTTTGGGCAAATAGATGTTGCTTCATTTCTGGCAAAAGGGAATGCGGTCGCACACTTTCAAAACTGGGAATTGTTTTGGATAACGTTGAAGCCATGATGATCAGCCCTCCTAGTAACTTAATTTCAAGATTAGTATAGCTTATTTTTGCAAAAGTTCCAAGAAAAACTTGGATTTAAGGCAAAAATAGCCTAATTTTGCACAAAAGTGCCAATATTTATTTGGAAATTAATTGGAATTGCCTTATAATGAAAGCATCAATAAATTTAATGGAGAGACATTATGAAAGCTGATCAGATACAACAACGTCGTGAAGCGATGTTAGCCATGTTACGGGCTAAAAAAAGTGTAAAAATCCGAGAATTCGTTACCCAGTTTAAAGTGTCTGACGAAACGATTCGAAAAGACCTTGAGATATTAAGTCAGCAGGGCCTTGTAATCAAACAATTTGGGAAAGCTGTCTTGGTGCCAAATATACCTTTGACGCCAGTGGCACAACGAACCGATATTCATCAGGCTGATAAAGAAAAGATTGCCGCAACGACTTTTGATTTATTACCTAAGCGGCCGTTAACCATTGGCTTAGATCAGGGGAGTACGGTGTCAACTTTTGCCCGTTTATTAAGCACTGTCCCGGATTTGACGATTATCACCAGTTCACTATTGTCTTTAATTGCATTGCAGAGCACAACGAATACCCTTTATAGTACCGGGGGTCGTTACAATGTCTCAGACATGTCCTTTCAAGGGACTTCCCCCCAAGCAACTTACGCCCAGATACAGCTAGATTATTGTTTTTTAGGTTCAAGTGGGGTCGCCGATCGCGCTGGTTTTTGCTCTTCTAGTTTTGGGGATGCGGAAATGAAACGCCAATTAATGAAAAATAGCACCAATAAAGTTTTGTTGATCGACAAGTCTAAATTTCAAGTTTCATCTTTGGTTCAGGTGGGAACTTGGGATCAAGTGGACCATGTCATTACCAATTTGGATCCAGATTCAAAAGACTATCAAAAAATCAGTCAACTAACCCATGTGATTGCCGTACGTTGAGGGGAGGATAGGGATGAATAATGATAAGAAACGCCTATTAGCGAAAGTGGCATATTTGTATTTTATCGAAGACTACACCCAAGCTGAAATTTCTAAGGAATTGAATATTTATCGGACCACGATTAGTCGTATGTTGAAGCAAGCGAAGGATTTAGGGATTGTGAGTATTAAAATTAACGACTTCGATACAGACTTGTTTGACCTTGAAATGACTTTAAAAGAGAAATTTCAGCTTAAAAATATTCTCATTATTCCTAGCTATCCCAAAGAAAGCAACAAAAGTAAAGATCAACGCCTGTCCCTAGCAGCGGCTTTGTACTTGAAACGGATCATTAAACCCAAGGATATCGTGGGATTTGCCTGGGGCTCTGTATTGGTGGGGATGATTGGCCAATTACAAAATCCAGTGAAAACAGAAGCCACCTTTGTCCCCTTAGTTGGCGGACCTAGTCCTTCAAATTCTCAATATCATGTGAATGGCATTGTGTATGATGCGGCCAGGCAATTTGGTGGTAAAAGCTTATTTGTAGATGCAGCGGCGGTTCAAGAATCAAAGTATATTCGGGATGGCATTATCAATTCCCAATATTTCAGTGATATTCGCCGGCTATGGGCGCATCTAGATATTGCGTTTGTGGGGATAGGGGGACCGTTAACCAATAGTGCCAGTCGTTGGCGTGATTTACTAACTGACGAAGACCGCGTATTGTTGCGGGAACGTCAGGCTATTGGGGATTGTTGTTGTACTTTTTTTGATCGTCATGGCAAAATTTTGACGGGTAGCTTATTAGATCGGACCATTGCCGTGCCGCTAGACAATCTGCGCCAAGTCCCCAATGCAATAGGGGTGGCACGGTCTTTGACTAAAGCACCTTCTATCAAGGCTCTGTTAGCCATGGGGATTTTAAATACCTTGATCACTGACGAGGAAACGGCAACCCGTATATTAGAAATCTCATCAAAATAGTTGTTTTACCAAGTGGTCATAATCAGCGGGCTAGTAAATTATTTGCTATACTAAGCTAAAATAAACTTTAAGAGGAGCTGGAATGATTGGACTACACAATTTCTAAAGACACTGCTTTTCCCACGGTGACATTACATCTGCATAAGGGTGAACAAGTTCAAATTGAGCGGGGCTCGATGATTGCCCATAATGGTCAAGTTGCCTTGGAGGGCCATATGAATAGCAATGGTAAAAAGGGCTTTGGTGGTGTGTTGAGCGCATTGGGGCGCTCGGTCACTAGTGGTGAAAGCTTCTTTATTACAACGGCCACCGGTAATTCCGATAACGGTGAGTTATTGATTGCACCAGCTAACCCGGGGGCGATCCGGGAATTGAAGACTGATGGATCTCAGCAGTGGCGCTTGAATACTAGTGCGTATTTAGCCTCAGATGAGGGCACTGGCTATCAAATGGTCCGGCAAAAATTGAGTGGCGCGGTTTTCGGCGGTACCGGTGGGCTTTTCGTCATGGAGACAGAAGGCAGCGGGACCTTTTTAGTGTCAGGTTATGCTGATATTATATCGGTTGAGCTACAAGGTGATGATGAATATGTCGTGGACAACAGCAACGTCGTGGCCTGGAGCCAAAGCCTGAACTATAATATTGAAGTTGCCAGTGGCACCTTTGGGTTTAAGACGGGGGAAGGCTTAGTGAACCATTTTCAAGGCACGGGTACAATTCTGATTCAGACCCGAAGTATTGAAGGCCTGGCTAATTTATTGCAACCGTATTTTCCAGACAATAGCGGTAGCAACTAAACATTAGATTAAGTCCAAATAAAACCCGAGCATGATTTTTGGAAAATGAAAATCATGCTCGGGTTTTTGTGTCTTAAAATTTCAACAATTATCAATTCGGTATTTGCACATATGTGCAAATACAATCGTACCGAAAAAGTGAACGGTGCAGAACCATTGGATTAAAACCCTATTTGTAAAAAAACGGCTCAGAAAACATATAAAAATTTGTTGGTCGCTGTTATTGTGTAACTATCAACAAGACGAGAGGGAGTTTGGACATGGAATTTTTACTAGACACAGTGCATATACCAGATATTGAGAAATATAATGCCATCATACCTTTGAGTGGTGTGACATCTAATCCAACGATTTGTAAAAAAGAAGGCCACTTTGAATTCTTTGATCACATGTGCCAAATTCGGCATATTTTAGGACCAGATAAAAGTTTACACGTGCAAGTTGTTGGACAAACTGCCGAAGCGATGATTGCTGATGCCCATATGATTTTAAAAGAAATCGATGACCAGGTATTCATTAAAGTACCAACTAATGAAGCGGGCTTAACGGCAATTAAACAGTTGAAGCATGAAGGTGTCCACATTACAGCGACAGCAATTTATACTGAATTCCAAGGGCTGTTGGCAATTCAAGCTGGGGCTGATTATATTGCCCCTTATTATAATCGGATGGCAAATATGAACATTGATGCTGCTGCAGTTGTGCAGGCGTTTGCCAATGCCATTAACGCTAATCAAGCGAATACTAAAATCTTGGCAGCCAGTTTTCATAATGTTGCCCAGGTAACTACCGCGTTAGCCTGTGGGGCCCAAGCCGTGACTATGGGCGTAGACATTTTGAAATCCGGTTTGGGGATGCCAGCCATTGGCCAAGCCGTTGCTGATTTTACCCAAGATTGGGAAGAAAACTTTGGGGCCCACCAAACGGTAGCAAGTTTACCGACGGAAACACCGCAAATTTAAAAATACGATATTGTTCTCAAAATCCTTCAGGCTAGATCCAAACGTTCTGAAGGATTAAATTTTAAGTTAGAATTGCACATATGTGCATAAAATGAATTATGTTAGTCCCTAATTAGTTGGCAAAGTCGTGAGATAACGCTATTGCATGAAATGAAAGCGCTTTATATATCTGGGAATTATTTAGCTTTGCTGCCAGATCAAGTATGCTAATGTCATAGAGGCAAAAGTATTGGAGGGTTCGAATATGGAAATAGTGACTAAAGATATCATTAATCTTGATTTAAAGACACAAGATAAAAACGATGCAATTCGACAATTGGGTCAACTATTGAATAAAGCGGGACGCCTGAACAATCTTGAAGGATATATTCAAAATGTGATTAAACGCGAAACATTAACAACAACTGGCATTGGGTTCGGCATTGCAATTCCCCATGGCAAAACGGATGCTGTCAAAGATATTTCAGTTGCGATTGCAAGGCTGCATGAACCTATTGACTGGGCTTCTCTGGATGGTGGCAAAGTTGATTTGATATTTCAATTAGCCGTTCCGGAAAGTAGTAAGGGCGATGAACACCTTAGGCTGTTATCAGCATTATCCAGAAATTTAATACATGAGGACTTTAGAAATAAAATCAGAACTAGTCAAACAGCTCAAGAGGTTATCGATCTTATTAGTCAATCTTTAACGAAAGCATTGGAGGTATAGACATGAACGAAGTAAAACCAATTAATCTTGTCGGCGTTACAGCTTGTCCTTCTGGCGTTGCCCATACGTATATGGCCGCTGAAAGTTTAGAAACTGCTGCTAAAGCTGCCGGCTGTGACGTACATGTTGAAACACAGGGGCAAATTGGCATTGAAAATCAATTATCTACGGCAGCCATTAAGGCCGCGGATGTCGTCATTTTAACCAATGACATTGGAATCAAAAATGAAGATCGGTTCAAAGGCAAATTAGTACTGCGGGTATCGTCTGGTGATTTGATTGGGAAATCTCCAATTATTGTTAAAAAACTCATGGCAAAATTAGCTGAAGTGTAGTTGCTAATACAATTGAAGAGACAGGTCAGTCTTATTAAGAGGTGAAAATAATGTGGCATGAATTAGGACAACTGATGAAAGATACTAAGAAACATTTAATGACAGGTGTCTCCTATATGATTCCATTTGTTGTAGCTGGTGGTGTTTTATTGGCATTGAGTGTGCTATTTTCTGGAAAATCGGCAGTACCAACTAGTGGGGCCTTGGCAAAATTAGCCGGGATTGGAACAGCTGGATTAGGTTTAATGGTGCCAATTCTATCTGGTTATATTGCCTATTCCATGGCAGATCGACCAGGGTTAGCACCTGGTATCATTGGCGGCTATTTAGCCAATGCAATTGGTGCCGGATTTATCGGCGGTATTATTTCAGGATTACTAGCGGGTATCACGGTATTCTTTATTCGGCGGATTAAAGTGCCCAGTGCACTCCAATCAGTGATGCCGATTTTCATTATCCCCTTAGTTAGTACAATTATTGTTGGTGGTTTTATGCAATGGGTGATTGGGTTACCAATTGCTAATTTGATGAAGGCCTTGTCAGCTTGGTTGAACGGTTTAGGTACAGGAAATTCAATTATTTTGGGCTTAGTTTTAGGTGCAATGATTGGTTTTGATATGGGTGGTCCAGTTAACAAAGTTGCCTACAGTTTTGGCGTTGCCATGGTAGGCACGATCAATGCATCAACTGGGTTACCAAGTCATTCGGCCATGGTTATTATGGCAGGAATCGGCGTCGCTATCTGTGTGCCGCCACTGGCCATGGGTGTAGCGACAATTGTTGCCCCTAAAAAATTTACGACAGAAGAACGTGAATCTGGGAAAGCGGCAATTGTCATGGGGCTGGTTGGTATTTCTGAAGGGGCTATCCCATTTGCAGCGGGTGATCCATTAAGGGTCATTCCAGCAAACATTATTGGCGCTTCAGTAGCCAGTGCAACGGCTATGGGTTTAGCCGCTGGTAATCCAGCACCTTGGGGTGGTTGGATCGTGGCACTGGTTGCACAAAAACCATGGGCCTACCTATTGGCCTCGTTAATTGGTGTGGCAATTACGGCAACAATAGTCATTGCCTTAAAGAAAAATGTGAGTACTGTCGCAACGGATGCTAAGGCAGAAATCGACGACAATGATGATTTTCAATTGGACGACTTGAAAGTACTATAAAATAATCCGGACAATAAAAAACGACGTAATTTGAAGTTACGCCGTTTTTTCTACAATCAGCCAAGAGAAAGTTGCTATTAAAGGACTTTCTTTTTATTTGGCTATTGTTCTATCATAAGTACCAATTCTCGCCGTTGGATCGTAACACCTTTTCAATAGCTTTTGGATCATGGTGTAAAGCTTCAGCAACCAAATCCACGTCTGCCATGGTAAAACTATATTTAGCCCGGGTGCCAGGTAAGTCACTGCCGAAAATTAGACCGTCAGGATTTTCCTGATACAATCCCGGAATTAACGCGGTCAATTCAGCACGGCTATAAGCAACCCGACCAAAGCCAGTGAGCCGTAACGGGATACCCGCGGCTAATAGGCGCTTGAGGTCATCGTTGGCGACTTTGGCCATCCCTAAATGATCAATGGAGACCTTAGGCAAAGCCAAAATTAGTTTTAACAGGGCCGGGTCAGCCGTAGCCAGATTCAAATAAAACTCGGTTTGCCAGCCGCATAGATCATAAACCCGCCGAGCTAATGTTTGTACATCTGCTAAAGGTGTGCCTAACCCCCGGTAAAAGTTAAAGCGAATCCCCTTGATCCCAATCCCATCTAAACGGCGGATTGCTTGATCAGTGGTATCGGTGGGTAATTGGGTGATGCCTACAAAATTTTTCCCCAGCGCTTTTAGAACTGGCTCAAAATAAGTTTGATCATTGCCTTGAAAGGAACCCGACACCACGGCACCACCTGTGGCAGTCAAGCCCAATTCCTGGAGCTGTGTTAGATATTGCTCGGTGGTATAAGGTGCGGGTAAAAAGCCATTATTTTCAATTAAAGGGAAGGCGGGATCAATAATATGAAAATGACTGTCAAATATTTTTTGCATCACGATGTCCTTTCAGGCCAGTGCTACTGGAGTTGACCGGGTAGTCTCAATTTTTGCTTAGGCGGAAATTGTCGGTCGAATTCGGCCACAGCCTTGGAATCGACCGTATAGCCAACCGGGTCTTCATAAGTCCCAGAGCGTCCGTTCAAGGTGCCAGGAATAAGTTCATGTATCAAGAAATAAGGCACAACTTGCTCTCGGGGTTCAGCAGCATAATGGATGTCCAGCTGACTGCCCACCACAAAGCCAAACCGGCCATAAAAATCCAAATTACCGGTAATGGCGATCACGGCGTAGCCTAAGTTGGTGGCTCGTTTCATGGAATTCTGAAGTAAAATACCACCGTAGCCTTGGTGTTGGTACTTAGGCGCAATACTCAAAGGCCCAAAGGTCACAATTGGTAAGACTTGGCCGGCATCTAAATTAATTTGGGCTTTTACATACATAATATGACCGATGATCTGATCATTGACCCACAGCCCCAGATTCAAATCAGCAATTAATTCCGGCCGGCCTTGAAATTGATGGACAATGTAATGCTCGGTGGCCCCAGGCTGATAAACATTCCAAAAAGCTTCCCGGGTCAAGTACTCAATTGCCGGATAGTCAGCCGGTTGGATGGGTTTGATTTGATAATTTGAAAGTGCCATAGCACACCTCCCTAACAATTAAACTAAAATTTAGCGCTTGTCACCCCAGAAAAACAGGGCAATCGTTCCGGGACCTGTATGGGAGCCAATCGTTGTTCCGATGTGATTGATTTCAACGGGACCATTTAATTTTGGAAACCGGGCTTCGATCATGGTTGCCACATTTTTGGCATCATCATAAAAAGCTGATTGAGAAATATAGCATTTACCACTGTAGTCAGTGCCTTGTTCAGCATGGGCCACCATTTGATCCACCAGCGCTTTTTCTGCCAATTTTTTACCCCGTAATTTTTTTCTCGGGGTTAAGTGACCGGTGGCATCCATATCTAATAAGGGCACGATATGAAATTGGGTGCCGAACCAGCCGGATACTTTGGACAAGCGGCCCAAGCGGACATAGTAGCTGAGATCCGTGGAGATGAACCAGTGATGGACGCTTAGTTTATTTTCTTCAGCCCAACTTTTAACCGCATCAATGGATTTGCCGGCGTCACGTAAATCGGCCAATTTATCCATCAGCAGCCCATAGCCTGAAGAGGCTGCCAGAGAATCGATAATTTCAATTTTGCGCTGGGGATACTTGGCGTCCAATTGTTCCTTAGCCACCATGGCCGCATTCATCACTCCGGACAGGCCACTTGATAAGGAGACGTGCAAAATATCTTGGCCAGCTTCTAGGAAGCGGGTGAAATATTGAATGAATTCGGCAACGTTGACTTGTGATGTTTCAGTCTGGGCCCCATTGGCCATTTCGGCATAAAACTCATCAAAGGGGATGGATTGCCCCAAGTCGTCAAGATATTGTTTACCATCAATGGAAAAGTGGAACGGCACATAATGGATCTGACGGGCATCGAAGTGTGCCTGGCTCAGATCAGCTGTGGATTCACAACTTAAAATGAATGACATTTGATAAAATTCCTCCCTTATATTATTACGCTAAATTAAGTCTATCAGTGTCGCTTAAAAAAAGATACGGGCAGGGCTCAATATCTAGTTAGGGTGTGGTTAAGACGAAAAATAACCTTAAAATGATGCTGACCGCTGAATAGTGGATTTACGGGGGTGCTCTGACTGTGCAAGGCACAACGTAACAGCGAATCCTTAAAAATCGACAACTATTTAAGCAACGTGCTAAGATTAGTATAGTAGCTGTGTCTGACAAGCTACTGATTCAAAATTTGGGGGAATGATATAGATGCAGTCAATCAAAGAATTTTTTACAAAAATGTTTGTGTTTAGCGCCAGTGCCACGCGAAAGCAGTTTTGGGTGCCGTATTTTGGCATTATCATCATCACGATTTTAATGGCCTACGCAACTGGCAGTACTGAATACCTTCGAACTGAGAAGTTCAATTTGCAGCTGACGGGAGCCTCAATTACCTTTGGTATCTATTTACTGGTGGTCTGGTTAGCCAATTTTACGCTAACCGCGCGGCGCCTCCACGATACCAATCGCAGTAATTGGTGGATTTTTATCCAATTAGTCCCTTTGATCGGGGCCATTTGGTATCTAGTCTTGCTTTTGCTGCCTAGTAAGGCCGAGACGCGCTGGCCAAAGAATCAATCAGAAGTGCACTAACAGCGAAAAATTATGAATGGGACTGGTTACCAAGCGTTTCAGACATATTTTAATAAATTAATTTTCTAGTGAGAAAATTTTAAACAGGCACCTAATTTCAGGTCAATTGAAATTAGGTGCCTGTTTATATTGGCTATTTTTAATGGATTAGGGGTGGATTATATTAAGCTTGACCCCAAACAGCCGTGGCCACTTTTTTAACCAAGGTTAATTTAGCCCATTGTTGGGCTTCAGTCAGCTTATTACCTTCAGCTGTGGATGCAAAGCCGCATTGGGTAGATAAGGCTAAGTTTTCTAAAGGCACATATTTGGTAGCTTCTTGGATACGTTGTTTCAAAGTCGCTTCTGTTTCTAGTTCAGGCGTTTTAGAAGTAACCAGGCCTAAAACCAGGCGACTATTGGGCTGGCCGGCATGGAGTTCAGCCAATGGTGAGAAGTCCCCAGAACGTTCATTATCGTACTCCAAGAAAAAACCAGCATAAGGCAGTTGTTTCAAATATTTAATGACTGGGGCATAACCACCGGTGAATAAGAAGGTGGAATGGAAATTACCCCGGCAAATATGGGTGGTGACGGTTAAGTCCTGGGGTAGATCTTGTAAGATGGCTTGGAGGACAGTCGTGAATTCTTCGCCCCATTTTTCATATTTGGCATGTTCGGCCGGTTTGTCTTTGGTGTCATTTAGTTGTTCGATCAAGTAAGCCCAAGAGGTGTCGTCTAATTGGATATAACGGGCGCCTAATTCATAGAAATGTAAAACCGTCTCATGATAAGCCTTGGCCAAATCATCTAAATAATCTTGGCGATTGTCATAAAAATCCGTCACATTGTGGACTAAGTTGTCCCGGATGATCAACGAAGGCGAAGGAATGGTTTGCTTCGGGACAATACCTTTAGGGGTCACACTTTTTAGATATTGGAAAGCTTTGAAGAAGGGATGTTCAGGGTTATAAGCAACTTTGCCAACTAAAGTGACATCATCGGAGGTCAAAGCCTCTCCCTTAAAACCATAGTGATTGCCCTTAGGGACTTTATTGACACCCGTTAAGCCCCATAAGAAATCCAAATGCCACCAGCGCCGGCTGAATTCGCCGTCGGTCACATCTTTGAAACCTAAAGCAGCCTGTTTTTCAACCACCCGCTTGATTTCCTGATGTTGAACGGTTTCTAATTGGGCTTGGTCAATTTTGCCGGCCTCAAAATCACTGTGGGCCTGTTTTAAAGCTGCTGGGCGTAATAAACTGCCTACTAAATCATACCGAAATGGCGCTTTGGTTGTTGTTAAAGTTGATGCTGTCATATAATTTACCTCCAGATTTTAATGTCAAAAAAAACACCCCTTGACTGCCAATATTTAGCAATCAAGGGGCGAATGCATCGCGTTACCACCCTTAGTTCGTGTCACTGGTCGCCCAGGACAGCTCAAAGTACCAATTGATACTCCGGCAAGTTAACGGTTGCGACCGCTGGACCAGCGTGAACCGGCACAGCACTATTCCGAGCTCATTTTCGTCATCTTAAACCAGCCCTGTTTTCACTAGTCAGGGTCTCTGTTGCTGGGGCCGATGCTTACTCTACTCTTCAAAATGTTTCTCATGACATCGTTAATTTATTCTAATGAAAATATAATTTATTTACGGTGATTTGTCAATGGGTAAATCCGATTGAAAGTTTGAAGTCACTGGATCAAAGCTGGCGTAAATCCGCTTCCTGTGGGGCGGTTAAAGCACTTAGCGCGGTGTCTAAAACTAATTGGTGTTGGGCATTAAAAACCACGACCCGATTGGCCAATTCAGCGATTTGCTGGAAATTATGACTGGCCACTAAAATTGTTTTACCCGCGGCGTTTAAGGATTGGAGCAGTTGCGTTAATTTGGTTTGATAAGCCATGGATAACCCATTATAAGGCTCATCTAGAATGATGACGGCAGGATTCATAGTTAAAACACTGCCCAAAGCCACTAGTTTTTGCTCCCCACCAGAAAGTTGATAGGGTACGCGCTGGGCTAGTGCTTCGATGCCTAAGAGCGTTAAGATATCCGTTACCCGCTGATTAACTGCGTCACTGACTAAACCTTGTTGCTTCGGGCCAAAAGCCAGTTCTTCAAAGACCGTATCATTGAAAAGCTGGACATCGCTATTTTGAAAGACAAAACCAATCCGTTGATGTAAGTGATTTTGACAGCGATCCGTTGAATTGACCACCTTGTCTTCAAAATAATAGGTGCCCGTTTGGGGTTTTAAGAGGCCAGTTAGAATTTTGAACAAAGTGGACTTGCCTGACCCATTAGGACCCATCAGTGCCACGAAATCCCCTGGGGTGATGGTTAAATTGATATCAGCTAAACTGGGGGCTTGGGTGGCATCATATGTAAATGAGATATTTTTTAATTTAAACATTAGTAGCTCCAGACTAGGCAATACATCATGATCAGACTTAAATCTAATCCTAATATACGCCAATCGTGTTTTGACAGGGCCAAGTGTTCCACCTTGGTGGTTTGACCGTGGTAGCCCCTTAAGGTCATGGCTTCATAAACGGCTAAAACATAGCGTTTACTGGTCAAATATAGCCGCCCCATGATTTTGGCAGTTTGGTAAAAGGGTGTGGGTACGCTGGTGGCCCGGCGCAATTCAATCGCCCATAAGACTTGGACTAAATAAGTGGCTAAGATATGACAATATTTGATGGTTATACTTAAGGCTAATACAAAAAGTGGCGGTACGTGGAGTTGACGTAGGGCTTTGATAAAGTCCACCCAGGTGATCTCTTGCAAAAACAAAGCCACCTGGCCCAAGATCAACACTGTTTTGAATAATAGCCAAAGACCCAGGCTCCAGGAATTTAAAAAGCAACTGGGTAAAATGAATAGGACTGAAAATACACTCATTTGGCCTAGACGTTTGGCAAATTGATACAACTGTAGCGCCGATAGTCGGTAAAGCCGTACCAGCCATACTAGAGCTAAGAGCCAAATTAATAAGGGCTTTTGGGCCAAAGAAAGCAGTAGGATCATGATGCCTAAATTGACCACTTGTAACCAAGGTTGTTGCTGGGTTTGGTGAATGTTTTGAGGGGCGTTCAACTGAGTCAACAAATGTTGCAGCCAGCCTAAGTTCTTGTTAAGGGGATTATAAACGTGTTTTTTAGTGCTGGGGTTTGTGACTGACTGGTTTTGCTGCAGCCAGTTTGGTAGTTCAATTGAGGCGTTCATGGGCACCACTCCAAGCTTTTGTGAGTAAAAGGATCAAGATAATGGCCGTGACAGCCGCTAGGATATAGCCCACTGGTAGGGGTAGACCCTTGATGGTGTAGTCGCTAAACAGCGCTGAAAAATGAAAACCCTTGGCCATGCCGCTGGGCAAATGTTGACTGATATGACTGGCTTGTAGTTGCCGCAGCAAGGTTTGATTGTCCCATTCCCCAAAAGCATCCCCGGAGGCCAATAATCCCAGCGGCGATAATAGGGCTAAGCCACTGAATAAATAGATCCAAAAACTTCTTACCAAACCGCCCTGATTTTGATGCTCATATAATTCCTGGGGCGCATTTTTGGCAACGAAGTTATAGATAAATAACGTTAATAAGCTTTCAATCCAACCAGCCACCACTAAGTGGGCGAATAACATGGCTGGAATTGTGATAGCCAAACCATAGGGGGCATACAAGGGCTGACCGGCGCTGTTATGGGCAATTAAGGGTTGAATACCCAACTCAATGCCCGCCATGAGGGCCGCAAAGTTAATACCCACATAAGCCCCTACAAAAGCGCCGGTTTTAGGATGTTTCAATTGGGCCCCCAGTTTGAAAATGCCATAACCAATAAAGGGCATTAAAAAAGCCATATTAAAGGCGTTAGCCCCAAAGGCTAAAATTCCCCCATCCCCAAAAAGAAAGGCTTGAATAAATAACGTCACTGATAACGCTAAACACGCCGCCCAGGGCCCTATGAGGATCGCTAAAATTGTCCCCCCCACCGCATGGGCTGTGGTTCCTCCGGGAATGGGCACATTAAACATCATGACTAAAAAGGCCAAAGCCGCGCAGATACCAACCAGGGGGATGGTTTCTTTTTTTTCGGCAATTTGCGTCTTCACTTTTTTTAGGGATACGATCCAGATGGGCGCCATGGCTGTCAGTAATACCCCACAGGTTTGTGGGCTTAAATAATTATCAGGAATATGCATGGTAACCTCCAAAAATTTATCTTTTCAGCATTAAATTGTAACAGACAATACCGATATTGCCGTGACTAAATATGTATACAAATGATAACAAATACCTTAATTGGCAATGTTATCCAGGAGATAACTCACGTCTTTGATCACGATATGATGCCCGGAAAAATCAATCACTTGGTCCTGGCGCAACTGGCTGAGCATGCGGTTCACACTACTGCGGGAACTGATACCACAAAAGCCGGCGATGTCTTCATTAGTCACCACAAAGTCAATGAGGATACCATCTTTATTTTGAATGCCAAATAAGTCGATAAGGCTGTAAAGAAAAGCGGCCAAACCGCCTTTTTTACCATTCATCATCATTCGCTGGAGGCGATAGATGTTTTCGGATAGTTTTTTACGATAATAGTTTTTGACATAGTTTTGTAATTCCGGGGTTGAATTCACATATTCCCAAAAAATAACCCGATCAATTTGATAAAACGTGGCTTCTTCAGATTCGATGCGCACGTTAAAAGGTTGATCGGTGAATTTTGAGATCTCATCTCGTAATAATGAAATAACATCGGGTTTGGTGATATAGGACAGGTTAAACTCCCGGCCATCTTGCAAAATGATGGAATTTTTGATGATACCGTGTTTTAACACATATGTGTAGCGCTCCTCCAGGCCATGATAGGTCAAATAAGTATGCCGCCGCTTCTTAATAGTGGTAACGTGACGCTCTTCTAAAAAATTAATTAAAAATTCAATATCTGATAAGACCATTGCACTCAGATTTCCTTCCCATATTTTGAATTTTTGTAATTCAAAAATTAGTTTTTAATTATACCCTTAAAACCAAAGAAAATGTTAACATTTGTGAACCTCATTTCAGGCGTATATTTGTGGGACTAAAATGCGCTAGTTCGTTTTCAGCAATAAGCGTATAAATATAAAAGTGTTTTCCACAACTATTTTCATTAAATCATGAAGGGGAGTTTTAACTTGGTATCGATTAAGTTACCTTACGATCAGCAAACCTTAACGGTTGACATAGCTGATCAAAATTTTGCTGGCAAACTTGTGTCAAAAGCTGCTACATATCAAAATCCAAAAACCGAACAACAAACAGTGGAGGACTCTTTAGATAATCCCATTGACAGTCCCACGCTGGAAACCTTGGTGAAGGGTAAACATAACATCGTCATTATTAGTTCTGACCATACCCGCCCGGTACCGTCCCACATCATTACCCCAATTTTATTACGCCGGATCCGCTCAGTTGAACCGGATGCTCATATCCAAATTTTGGTGGCCACTGGTTTTCACCGGGCTTCGACCCATGAAGAACTGGTCAACAAGTATGGTGAAGATATTGTCAACAACGAAGAAATCGTCATGCACGATTCCCAAGATGACAGTTCCGTGGTGAAAATTGGCCAATTGCCTTCCGGGGGCGATTGCATTATCAATAAAGTAGCGGTCAATGCCGACTTATTGATTTCTGAAGGTTTCATCGAGTCCCATTTCTTCGCTGGTTTTTCCGGGGGCCGTAAAGCCGTTTTACCTGGGGTGGCCTCTTACAAGACCATCATGGCTAATCACTCCGGGGAATTTATTGATTCCCATTATTCCCGGACCGGTAATTTAATGCACAATCCCGTTCATAAAGACATGGTTTATGCCGCTAGAACAGCTGGGTTAAAGTTCATCATCAATGTGGTCTTGGATGAAGATAAAAAAATCATCGGATCCTTTGCCGGTGACTTAGTCAATGCCCATAAAAAAGGCTGCGATTTTGTGGAATCCCTGTCCCATGTGGATAAAGTAGGCTGTGATATCGCCATTTCCACCAACGGGGGCTATCCCTTGGATCAAAACATTTACCAAGCCGTTAAAGGGATGACCGCTGCGGAAGCTACGAATAAAGAAGGCGGCGTCATCATCATGGTGGCTGGTTGTCGCGACGGCCACGGCGGGGTTGGTTTTTATCATAATATTGCAGACGTGAATGATCCTGACGAGTTCTTACAGGCAGCCATCAATACACCGCGCCTAGAAACAGTACCGGATCAATGGACTTCGCAAATTCTAGCCCGGATCTTAGTACACCACCATGTGATTTTGGTATCCGATTTAGTAGATCCAGAACTAGTTACCAGCATGCATATGGATTTGGCCAAATCATTTGATGAGGCGTTACAAAAAGCTTATGACCTTGAAGGTAAAGATGCCCACGTGACCGTCATTCCCGACGGTTTAGGGGTCATTGTTAAATAAAGGATGACGTTAAATATGGCAACAGATACAAAGGCGATCCTCGAAGCGGTTGCCCATCAAAAAATAGATACCACCACTGCTCAAGCCCTCTTGGCCAGTGGCACCACGGATGATTTAGGATTCGCGAAAGTGGATTTAGCTCGGACTAAGCGTAACGGTTATCCAGAAGTGATTTATGGGGAAGGCAAAACCGCCCAACAAATTATTGACATTATGTACTCCTTGCAAAGTCATCAGCAAAATGTCCTGTGCACCCGGGTGTCACCTGAGAAATTTGTGGCCATCCACCAAGTTATCAAGGCAGCTGTCTACTATGCTAAAGCGCGCTGTGTGGTCTTAAACGTCCAGGTCATGGCGACTACCAGCACCAGTATTGCCATTGTGACGGCGGGAACTTCGGACATGGCCGTGGCTGAAGAAGCTGCTGTGACTGCGGAAGCCTTTGGCAATCGGGTCCAACGTATCTACGATGTGGGTGTTGCGGGGATTCATCGGCTGTTTGCCCATTTGACTGAGATTCGCCAAGCCCAAGTGGTCATTGTTATCGCTGGGATGGAAGGGGCGCTGGCCAGTGTGGTGGGGGGCTTGATTGATACGCCCTTGATCGCTGTGCCCACGAGTATTGGCTATGGCACGAATTTTGAAGGCTTGACGGCTTTGCTGACCATGCTCAATAGTTGTGCCTCCGGGATCACGGTGGTCAATATTGATAACGGTTTTGGCGCCGCTTATTCCGCCAGTATGATCAATCATTTGAGCCAAGGAGGTAAGGCATGACAACTTTATACTTAGATACATTTTCCGGCATCAGCGGCGACATGTTGCTGGGAGCATTGTTAGATTTGGGCCTGGATTTTGCGGCTTTTAAAGCCCAATTGGCCAAATTGAAAGTCACTGGTTTTGAGCTGACGGCAAAACGCGTTGCCCATAGCAGTATTTATGGCACCGATTTTGATGTGGTCCTGGACCAGGGAACAAAAGACCAGGGTTTTGTTGAAACCAAACACCACCATGACCACTCTGAAGATCAGCATCACCACCATCAGGCTGCCGGTCATCACCATCATGGTGAAGTGCGTCATTTAAAGGATATTGAAGCTATCATTAACGCCAGTGAGCTCAGTACCACGGTTAAGGCCCAAGCTAATCAAGTTTTTGCAGATATTGCTCAGGCTGAAGCGGTGGTCCACGCCATGCCAGTTGACGAAGTGCACTTCCATGAAGTGGGGGCCTTGGATTCCATTGTGGATATTGTGGGGATTTTTGTGGCCTTAGAAATGCTAGGCATCGATGAAGTACGGGCCTCAGAATTAGTGGATGGCACCGGGTTCATTGAAGTGGCCCATGGCAAAATGCCCGTACCTGTCCCAGCTGTGATGCAGATGCGGGTGGGGACCGCGATTCCGGTGCGGCAATTAATGGATGTGCCCACTGAGTTGATCACGCCCACGGGGATGGGTGTGGTGAAGGCCTTAGTTCAGGACTTTGGACCGGTACCGACAGATTGGACTATTCAAAAAATAGGTTATGGCTTTGGCAAACGCCAAACTAAACAATTGAATGCCTTGCGGGTCTTAATTTGCGAAAAAAAAAACGCCAGCCATTAACCCAAAAAGTCGTCACTGACAATCAAGATGATATTTTAATGATCAGTGCCAATATTGATGACCAGACGCCAGAAATGTTGGCACCAGTGATGCCGTTATTACTAGAACAAGGGGCTTACGACGTGTTCTTTTCAGGGATCCAAATGAAGAAGAACCGTCCCGGTATTGAACTAAATGTCTTGGTGGATCCTGGTGATCAAGAGGCCATGATTTATACCATTTTAAAACATACCAGTACCATGGGGGTCCGGTTGCAAACCTGGCAGCGGCGAATTATGCGGCGGCACTTTGAAACGTTAACCACGTCTTTAGGACCAGTGCGCATCAAAGTGGCGCGTTACCAAGATATTACGAAGAAAACCCCAGAGTATGAGGACTGTCAAAAAATTGCCGTTGCAAAACACTTAACATTACAACAAGTTTACCAAGCTGTCTATCAGAATTTATAATTATTTGGAGGTTTCATCGTGATACATCAATTATTAGCGGAATTTATGGGCACGGCCCTGATGATCGTCTTTGGGGTGGGTGTCCATTGTGACGAAGTTTTAAAAGAAACTAAATACCGCGGATCTGGGCATATTTTTGCCATTACCACTTGGGGATTTGGGATTTCCATCGCCTTATTTATCTTCGGCAATGTCTGCATCAACCCAGCCATGGTGCTGGCCCAATGCGTCTTAGGCAATATTCCTTGGGCTCATTTTGTCCCACTATCTTTGGCCGAAGTGCTAGGGGGCATCATCGGCGCAGTCATCGTCTACATCATGCACGCTGACCACTTTAAAGCCTCAGAAGGTGACATTGATCCCGTGGTGATCCGCAATATTTTCTCAACAGCGCCGGGGATTCGTAACTTACCCCGCAACTTCTTTGTGGAATTCTTCGCCACTTTTGTTTTTATCGCTTCTATTTTAGCCATCAGTGAAGTGAAAACACCAGGTATCGTGCCCATTGCCGTTGGTTTATTAGTTTGGGCCATCGGCATGGGGATGGGGGGCACCACTGGGTTTGCCATGAATTTAGCCCGGGATATGGGCCCAAGAATTGCCCACGCTATCTTGCCGATTAAAAACAAAGCCAATTCTGATTGGCAATATGGCATTTTAGTTCCAGGAATTGCCCCATTTTTGGGTGGTCTATGCGCGGCTTTATTCATGCACGGATTCTTCGGCATTAGTTAATCAATGAGGTGATGACAATCGATACAAAGGATATTCAACAACGGATCATTCTGTTACTGAAACTGGCTTATACTGCCACCAATGCGGCCACCATCGGCAATGCCTTACAAGAAGCAAACCAACAATTGACGTGTTTGCAACAACAAGTCCACCAAGTTGAAGCTGACTCGGTAGAAGCATTAACAGACTTTATTCAAAATGCGTTTAACATCAATTTACAATTGCTCAAGGGCCTAGATGCCATGTCGTTATACCCAGTGGATCAAGTTCGCAAACAAATAGAACAATTGGAACGGGTTATTTAAAAAATTAAAAGGAAGTTTTTATTATGAAAACAGTAAGTCTTAAAGAAAAAGTATTACGTCAATCCTTGCAACAATTTAACCAAGTTATCGTGGCTTTTTCTGGCGGTATTGACAGTACCTTAGTTTTAAAAGCAGCTTTAGAAACCTTAGGGGCTGACCACGTTTTAGCTGTGGTGGCCAATTCTGAATTGTTTACCGATGAAGAATTCGATAAAGCTATGGTTTTAGCTCAGGATCTGGGTGCTAAGACGAAAGCTGTGACCTTAGATTACTTAGCAGATGAACACATTGCCAACAACACCCCCGAAACTTGGTATTATAGTAAAAAGATGTTTTATGCCCGCTTGAATGCGTTGGCTGCCGAATTAGGATACGACGCCGTTTTAGATGGCATGATCATGGATGACATGAAAGATTTCCGTCCAGGGTTAGTGGCCCGTAATGAGGCTGGTGCCAAGAGCCCTTTACAAACTGCTGAATTTACCAAAGCAGACGTTAGAGCCTTGGCCCAAACGCTAGGCTTAAACAACTGGAATAAAGTTGCCAGCTGTTCAGTATCTTCCCGCTTCCCTTATAACACCACTTTAACCGTGGCTAAGATTCAACAAGTTATGGCGGCTGAAAAGTTATTGCGAGATGCCGGTTTTCCTACAGTTCGGGTGCGTTACCACGAAACCATCGCCCGTATTGAAGTGCCGGCAGAATTGATGGCTGATTTGTTGGCCCAAAAAGCGACCATCGATACTCAATTAAAAGCATTAGGCTTCAAGTTTGTAACCGTTGATTTAGCTGGCTTTAAGAGCGGTCGGATGAATGACAGTTTATCTGAAGCCCAAAAAGCTGCCTTAATGGCTTAATTGAATTGAAACAAAAAATGGTAATCTCAGGACTTATTTGCCTGGAGGTTACCATTTTTTATTGCAATTCAACGCCAATATGTTGGGCTTCAGCGGCTTTGACAATTTGATCAGCCACCACGATATCTAAGGCGGCGGTGCCGACGGTTTTGAAGACTGTGATATCTGTAGGACTTTGGCGCCCGGGGATGTCTTGATTGACTAAGGCCCCTAATTCCCCATCAATGGCGGACTTGGCCAGTTCACCAGTTGCCAACGGCATCATTAGATCGCCAGCTTCTGCTAAGGCCCCAGCCAGTGTATCGACGAAGATATGGTCAGCTTTTTGCAAAGCGGCCACCGGGAGTTCCTGCATCGCTGGCGTATAAGCACCTACCCCGTTAATGTGGGTACCCGGTTGGACCAAACTGCCATCAAAGGTGGGCTGTTTAGCAGTAGTCACAGTGGTGATGATATCTACTTTAGCCACCACCTCATTGGGGGAAGTCACGGTGGCAAAAGCCGTGGTAAATTTAGTCTGAAAATTCGTCTTGGCACGCTGTACAAAAGCTTGAGCCCGTTTTTGATCCCGGTCAAAAATATAAACCAATTTTAAATTTCTCACCGTCAGCATGGCTTCCAGCTGGGTCATGGCTTGCCCGCCGGGACCAATGAGCAGAGCTGTTTTGGCATCTTGGCGGGCTAACAGGTCCGTTGCTGCCCCTTGAACCGCCCCAGTTCGTAGTTGGGTCAAGTAAGTGCCATCTAAAATAGCTGAGACTATCCCGGTTTTCGCATCCAGGGCAATCATCGTCGCCGGCGAACTGGGCAGGTCCTTGGCCAGGTTATCAGGATAAATTGAAATGATCTTAATACCCAGGGCCGGACTGGCGCCACCCACATAACCGGGCATGGTTAGGCTTTGCCCGTTATATTTTGGAATATCCACATTCGTTCGCAAGGGGATGGTGGTATCCCCTTTAGTAGACAGGCTTAAAGCTAACTTATCTGCTTGAATAGCTTGGGTCATGGTAAATAGACTTTGAATGTTGGCTTTGGATAGATAGCGCATATATAAAGTCCTCCTTTATTGTAAAAGTCGATAGTTATTAAAATGGTTTTTTCTAAAAGCATAGCTAGGCCATATCAGACTTGATTGCCTTGCTATGACTATAGAACTTTGTCCGGGTCTTTGTCTACGCCAGTAAGAATTGGCTATTAACCAGCATTGATAGTTATTTAATTTAAAAAGGATTTCAAATTATTCGTGATAGGATTATTATTGGTCTTAAAGAGGTGCATTAAGATGAAAAATGAAAAACAGTTTGTTAAATTATTTGTTATTCTGGGCGCGTTGTTTTTGGGGTTGCTGGGATTCAAAGCCAATATTGCACTGGCGGCGCTGGATATTCAGGTGCCCATGAATCCAACCACAGTGACTTCCAATGGCTTTCCCGCAGTGGTCTATAGTGATCCAGCCTGCACCAAACCCACTGGCCAAACCCTAGATAAGACTATCACCACTTGGAAAGTCAATCGGGAAGTCTTTGCATACCCAAGCAATAACTTCTTTGGCGCCTTTGACCTAGGCGACAATCAATGGGTCAAAGATGGAGAGGTATTCTTTCACGTGAATCCCATATCAGTGGATCGTGGCCGTTATGATATTCTGGAAGCATACACAGATGGTAAGCAAGTTAAGGTTTACAACAACCCACAATTGTCTAAAGTTGCCGGCAATCTGGACACGAGTATTCAGGATTGGGCCGTCACCGGCTATGCGGTCACTGGACCCGATGGCAGTCTGGGTCGGTTAGATTTAGGGGATAATCAATGGGTCAACGCTAAGGATGTTGTCTTAATCTATAATGTTTATATTTTCAAAGCTGGGACGCTCCTTTATGATGATAGTGGCCAACAAACCGGCACATTGCCTGATCTAGATGGTAATGGGTATGGTTATTACCGGGCCTTTGGCGTCATGAAGCACAATGATGAATTCTACATTAGACTTGGTTCCGATACCCAGTGGGCTAAATTAAGCCAAAGCCATCGGGATATCTAGCCAGACTGGGTGATATTACGACGTTTATGGTTCTTAAAGTTAGAATTCCATGATAGGTGAGTGATTAGGTTGACACCGCTTACACTTCCTTGGTAATATTAGACTATAAAGAGCATGTTACTGGTTCGACCAGGCATAAGCCAATTCAAAACTACTGCACGAGACTGTCGGCCTTGGGTATCAATGTTTTGAGTTGGCTTTTGTTGTTACGGGGAGGGCAGATTAATGCTAAAGGTGTTACAAAGTTTTGGAAATAATGCGGCCTTAGTCTTTGATGATCATCAAGTGGAATGGGTCGTATTAGGTAAAGGGGTTGGCTTTGGTTGTAAGAAGGGCGATGTGGTGGATGAAGCGGCCATCCAAAATCGTTATAAAGCCATTGCCGACGAAGCGCTGGCCACTTTGACCCAGACGGATACCCAGGTGTTAAATTTAACCAATGATATTTTAGAATTCATCGCGGCTAATTTAACCCAAGAAGTATCCATCAATGATTATGCTAGTTTGGCGGATCACTTAGCGTTTATGCTCCAGCGGACCGAGGCTAAAATTCAGATGCCCACGGAGGCCGTGCGTTGGGAGATTCAAAAGTTATTTCCTAAGGAATATGAACTAGCATTGCAAGTTGTTCCCAAGATTGAACAGGCTTTTGAAATTAAATTGCCTGAAAATGAAGCTGTTTTTCTAACCTACCACTTTATTGATGCCGAGAATCAAAGCACCATTGACGAAACCCTGTACTTAATAAAACTGATCAAAAAGTTAATGAATATTGTGCAATTTCAATATCGTATTGTATTGGATCAAGACTCATTTAGTTACAATCGTTTCGTGTCGCATTTACGTTTGTTTTTGATTCGTTATATGAAAGGGACCGATACTGAAATTAACCAATTGGATCCAGCATTTGTAAAATTGACCCAGGACAAGTATGGCCAAGCCTTTCAGGTTGCCAGCAGTATGGTTCAATATTTAACGGCTGAAACCGGCTGGCAAATTGGAGATTCGGAAAAAGTCTTTTTAACGTTACATCTCATGCGTTTTATGCAAAAACAGTAATTTATCAATCGGCGTGTCACTGGTTCGACCAGGCATCAGCCCAGCTAAGCCGTCAGTATGCAAACAAACTGTGCATATTGACGGGTTAGTTGGGCTATTTTTATTTCTGAAAACATTAAAGGAGGCAAAAACCATGAAGTACGAAGACTTAGCTAAATCAATCGTCAAAGACGTGGGGGGCGAAGGGAACGTCAACAGTTTAGTCCACTGTGTGACCCGCCTGCGTTTTCGACTCAAAGATGAAGATAAAGCCGACACAGCAGCCATTGAAGCCCTAGATGGGGTCGTCAGTGTGGTCAAAAGCGGTGGCCAATACCAAGTGGTTATCGGTAACGCCGTAGGTGATGTGTTCGATGCGGTGCTGGCTGTGAGTGATATCAACAAAAATGAAGCGACTGATGAACCCAGTGAAGCTGAAGGGGAAAAAACGAACTTATTCAATAAATTTGTGGATTTGATTTCCGGTATTTTCTCTCCACTATTGGGCTACTTAGCAGCCACCGGTATGCTGAAGGGGTTGCTGGCATTATGTCTGCAATTTGGCTGGCTCACTGAAAGAGAAGGGACGTATCGCGTGTTGTTTGCGATTTCGGATAGTTTCTTTTATTTCTTACCAGTCATGTTGGGTTACAGTGCCGCTAAGAAATTTAAAGTCAATGAATTTCTAGGGTTGACCATTGGGGCGGTGATGGTTTATCCCACCATTGTGGCCATGGCGCCCATTGCCATGGGCAAGGCCACGCCGCTGTTCACCTTATTCGGAGGCACGCCCTTTAATTCACCAGTATATGAGACCTTTGCCGGGATTCCGTTGATCATGATGAGCTATACCTCTTCGGTGATTCCCGTGATCGTGGGGGTTTGGTTTGCCGCTATCATTGAGCGGCGATTACAAAAGATTATTCCTACCGTGGTAAAAGCTTTCTTAGTGCCATTGTTCACGCTCTTAATTGCCATTCCGTTAATTTTCTTGATCATTGGCCCAACCACAACTTGGGTGGCCCAAGGTTTAGGCTTTGCCATTCAAAGTTTGGTGAAATTAAGTCCAGTTATTGCCGGCGTGGTGCTGGGTGGTTTCTGGCAAGTGATGGTGATGTTTGGCCTACATTGGGGCTTGATCCCAGTAGCCATGAATAACATCGCTCAAAATGGGGTGGATTCTATTTTAGCCTTAACTTTTGCCGCATCTTGGAGTCAAATTGGAGCCGTGCTAGCTGTTGTGCTACGGACCAAGGATAAAAAAGTTAAAGGTTTAGGCATTTCCGCCTTCGTTTCCGGGATTTTCGGGGTTACCGAGCCCGCTATTTACGGGGTTACCTTGCCCCGTAAAAAACCATTTTATGCCAGTCTGATCGGGGCTGGTGTGGGTGGTGCCTTGTTAGGTATTTTCCATACCGTGGCTTATAACATGGGGGGCTTAGGCGTCTTTGCGCTCTTGACCTTCTTTAAACCAGGAGAAACCATCGGCTTACCATTCTATGGGGCTTTATTAGCCGCTGTCGTCGGCTTTGCCGTGGCCTTTTTCCTTACCCTGTTCCTAGCCAAAGAAAAAGCTGAAGATACTGATAAAGCCGATACGACGGATACAACAGATGCCGGACCGGAATTAGAAGGGGCCAATTTAGAAATGATGGCCGAAACCAAAGCACCCGTAGCGGTGACCCAACCAGAAGTTACGTACAATCAACCAGAAGTGATGCACAGTCCGTTAAACGGGACTATTATGCCATTGGATGAGATCAATGATCCCGTCTTTGCCTCCGGGGCCATGGGAACTGGGGTGGCGATTAAGCCAACCATTGGTAAAATTTTTGCCCCGGTGTCTGGTGATATTCAATTACTGTTCCCAACCAAACATGCCATTGGTATTAATAGCGATGGCGGTGCGGAGATTTTGATCCACGTGGGAATGGATACGGTGCAACTGGATGGGAAAGGCTTTACTGCCCATATTCAAGAAGGTGACCATGTTCAAAAGGGCGATTTACTCTTGGAATTTGAGATAGAGACTATTCAAGCCGCTGGCCTGGATACCATTACCCCAATCGTGGTAACTAATGTGACCAAATATCATGAGGTTCAGCCACTGAAAACAACGGGGACAGTTACCCCAGATGATGAAATTCTAAACTTAAGCTAAAGGAGGATCACTAAAATGACTAATTTTCCAAATGATTTCTTATGGGGCGGCGCGGTTGCTGCCAATCAATGTGAAGGGGCTTATTTAACGGACGGTAAAGGTAAATCCTTAGTGGATATTTTACCCACGGCCGACTTCGGGCGTTGGGATGCATTGATGAATCCTAAGACAGCTGAACAAAAAACCTATGATTATTATCCTAGCCATGAGTCAATTGATTTTTACCACAATTTTGAATCAGATTTGGAACTGATGGCGGAAATGGGCTTCAAGACTTTCCGCACATCCATTAGTTGGCCGCGGATTTTTCCCAATGGGGATGATGAAAAACCGAATAAAGCAGGGCTTGCTTTTTATGACCACTTATTTGCTAAATGCCATGCGTTAGGGATTGAACCTTTAGTGACTATCAACCACTTTGACACCCCGCTAGCATTATTGGATAAATATAACGGCTGGCAAGATCGGCGGTTAATTGATCTTTATCTCAATTACTGCGAAGTGATCTTCAAGCGATACCGCCATTTGGTACGTTATTGGTTAACTTTCAATGAAATCAATATGATTTTGCATATTCCATTTTTAGGCGGCGGTATGGATGTCAGTGAGTTAACAGATCAAGCCGCATTGACGGCGAAATATCAAGCGGCCCATCATCAGTTGGTGGCTTCGGCTAAAGCTACGAAACTGGCCCATGAAATTGATCCGGATTTCCAAGTGGGTTGCATGTTAGCTGCCGGGGATACTTATCCCAACACCCCCAATCCAGCCGATGTGTTAGAAGCCCTACAGGCTAATCGGGAAGGCTACTTCTTTATTGATGTGCAGGCCAGAGGCTATTATCCAAACTACGCCTTGGCTTTATTTAAAGAAAAAGGCATCCATATCGACATCACTGAAGACGATAAAGCCAGTTTGAAGCATACGGTGGATTTCATTTCCTTTAGTTACTATTCATCCCGTCTGGTCAGTGCTGACCCAGCAGTGAATGTTGAGACCGGCGAGGGTAATGTTTTTAAGAGCTTGAAAAATCCATATTTGCCAACTTCTAGCTGGGGTTGGCAAACTGACGGCGTAGGCTTGCGGATCACCATGAATAATATTTGGGATCGTTATCAACTGCCATTGTTTGTGGTTGAGAATGGTTTAGGGGAAAAGGATGAATTAACGCCTGATTTTAAAGTTCACGATGATTATCGCATCGCTTATTTAGCCGAGAATATCGAGCAAATGGGTCTGGCTCTTAAAGATGGCGTGGTTTGCTGGGGCTATACTTCATGGGGCTGCATCGATCTAGTATCGGCCAGCACTGGGGAAATGGCCAAACGGTATGGGTATATTTATGTGGACCGGGACAATGCCGGCAATGGCACCAATCAGCGCTATAAGAAGGATTCCTTTGACTGGTATAAACAGGTCATTGCCACCAATGGCGCAGATTTAGAACACCATCAAGAAGTTGTTCAATAGTAAATGATCACGCAAATTTAAAGCTAAAAAGTCATCTCGTGGTAGATGACTTTTTTGCTTTGAATAAATATGTATATAAATGTATAATTGACAGGTTGTAATTACATAAAGACGCAATAATTTTAAAAAGATGGGAGAAAGTTCGTAATAATGCCTAAAACAAAACAATTTATCATGCTGATTGTGACAGTTCTGCTGGTAACAATTGGCTTGAATTTAACAGCCGCTAACCAAGTTCAAGCGGCGACGACACCAGATGACACCTTAGCCCAGATCAAGAAAAAAGGGGTCCTGGTGATGGGGACATCCCCTAATTATCCGCCCTATGAGTTTCAAGCCAACGTCAACGGTAAGCAGACCATTGTGGGGATGGATATTGAGATTGGTAAACAAATCGCCAAGGATTTAGGGGTCAAGTTGGAAATTAAACCCCTGTCTTTTAGTTCTTTATTGGTATCTTTGGAGACTGGCAAAGTCGATATGATCCTCTCCGGCCTCAGTCCCACCCCAGAACGGGCCAAAAGTGTGGATTTTACCAATGTTTATTACACGGAATCCCAAAGTATCATCATCAACCGCAATGACGCCGCCACCTTGAAGAACAAAGCGTCCTTTGCCGGCAAACCCGTTGGGGCTGAAACTGGGACCCTACAGTATGATTTGATCAAGAAACAAATGCCTGGCGCCAAGCTAGTGGGGATGGGCAGTGCAGCGGATTTGATCATGGCTTTAAAGACCCATAAAGTCGACGGCGTGGTGAAAGGCACCGCCTCGGCCACAGCTTATGCTACCAGTGATCCTAGTCTAGCCACGATCAACGGTGATTTTACCACTGATCAAACCCAAGCCGGGAATGCCATTGCCGTGGCTAAAGGCGCGGATTCTTTAAAAACTGCTTTAAATCAGTCCATTACTAAAATTCAAAAGCGTCATTTGATTCAACGGCAATACTTAAAGACCGCCGGGAAGTATTTAAAGAGTGATGACAAGAGTACCTCGATGGTCAGTTATTGGCAGTTCTTTGCTAAAGGGATTGAATATACCTTGGGAATGTCCATTGTGGGGATTGTTTTTGGGGCAATTTTGGGTATTTTAGTAGCGGCCATGCGTATCAGTAAAACCAAGCTGTTGAAATGGATCGCCATTATCTATACAGAATTTCTCCGGGACACGCCCTTGATGGCCCAAGTATTATTCATCTATTTTGGTCTAGGCGCCTTGTTAAATATCCCGGCACTCTTAGCCGGGATCATTGCCATTTCTGTGAATACTTCCGCTTATATCAGCGAAATTGTCCGGGGTGGGGTTCAAGGGGTTTCCGATGGGCAATATGAAGCCGCTAAAAGTTTAGGGATTAAAAATACCGACATGTACCGCTTCATTATTTTCCCCCAGGCCTTGAAGTCCATTTGGCCATCCTTGGGCAATCAGTTCATTACCTTGATCAAAGATACCTCCATCGTGTCTATTATTGGGGTGACAGAATTGATTTATCAAATGGGGATCGTGCAAGCCGAAACTTATCGGGGTGTGGCGCCAATTGCAGTGACGATTCTACTGTACTTCATCATCATTTTCACGTTATCCCGCATATTGCGCCACGTGGAAAAACGAATTCATTAGTCAAAAAAACATTGCCACTGACCTGCAAAGGTTAACGGCAATGTTTTTTTCTTAGTCATTTTGCACCAACCAAGCTAAGACCTGATCCAGTTGCGCCGCCCATACCGGCCAGCTATGATCGCCAGCAACCGGGCGCCAAACGTAATTTAGTTCCCGAGAAAAGCGGTGGGCCAAGTATTCATTATCTTTAAATAAGGAATCCCCCGTGCCACAACTGGTATAAAACTGTAGCGTGGCTTGTTGGGCGGCGCTTAACTGATTGAACAAGAATTCTAAGTTATTCTGATCCGCAAACATCGTATCATCTGGGAATAATACCGCAACTTCTGATTTGGGTACTGGAAAGTCGGGATTATTGAAGAAGTTGGGCAGATTGACCACCCCTGACAGAGCAGCAATTTTTTGAAACTTATCTGGATAGGTCAACCCAAACCGCAAAGCACCGAACCCTCCCATGGAGTTGCCCATGATATAGTTTTTGGCCTGATCTGTGGGCAAACTAAACATTTTTTGTATCCGAGGCATGAATTCTTGGATGAAGTAATCCTCGTAGGCCAACACCCCAGCATTCACATAAAAACTATTTTGGCCATTGGGCATGATCACCGCTAAGTGATAAGTTTCCGCAAAGTCCATAATAGCCGTATGTAACAGCCAGGATTGCTCGTCACCGCCGTAGCCATTTAATAACCATAAAGTGGCGGCAGGATTAGCTTCATAATCGTTCGGGATAATAATATTTGTTTTAGAAAAAGCATTGAGGGTTTGTGAATAGGTGTTTGCGGTTAAAACAGTCATAAGTTTAAGCACCGTCCTTATGGTAGGTTTGGGCGTAGTAATAAGCACCCTTGGCATTATTCAAATTGGCTTTTGGCTGTAGATCGATCTGGTGATCGGCTTTAAGGTAATCCATGAGGATATCCAAATAGAGGGGATTGTTTTCCACCGGACTGCCCGATAGAACGAGCTGAACGGGATCTGGTAATTTGGATTTGGCAATGGCCAGATTAATTTGTTGAGCTAGGTCCCTAGCGGCCGTTTTGAGTAGTTGTAAAGCAACGATATCATTTTTTTGAGCTAAAGCAAAGACAACCTGACTCAACTTAGCTACATCACTTTTTTGAACATTATAAAAACAGCGAACTGCTTCAAAAATGGTGGTGGCACCGAGGGTGTGGTAGACGGCTTTAGCAAAATCGGAGGTTTCGCCATGGTCGTATTCATAGGTCAAGCGCAAAATAGCTAATTTGCCAATATGAAAACCACTGCCCTCATCTCCCAGCAAGTGGCCCCAGCCGCCAACCCGATAATACTGGCCATGATTTTGGGCCATCACCACAGAGCCAGTGCCGGCAATCGCCAGAACCCCGTTTTCACCCTGAAGTTCACTGAGACAAGCTAGTTGTGCATCGGAAATAAAGTAATGCGGATAGTTTGTAATACCCAGATCGGCGGCGAAGTTCTTGGGAACCCCGTTGACATTTATACCAGCAATGCCATAGACAATTAAACGACAATGAAATTGAGCCGGAATGCGGGCCAATAATTTGCGGGTGGCTTCGCGGAGATTGGTAGTAGCTTGCCGTTGATTGACGACTAAGTTGGCTCCTTTACCCCGAACTGAGCCTAAAACCTGACCCTGATCATTAAAAATAAAACCATCGGTGTGGGTGGCGCCGCAATCCAGGCCTAGAATGCAATTATATGGATTTTGCAAAATTAGTCACGACCTTTTGAATTTTGTTTAGACTCCAGCTGATTTAAGCGTCGGTTGATTTTGATAAAATTCTGGGCCAAATCTCGAATGGATTCGGTGGCCATCAGCTGGTCTTCAGCATGGACCAACAACAAACTAAAACCTGGTCCCTTTTGCTGGGCTTCAGCAGTGATTACTTTAAAATGAGCTTGCGCTGCTTGTTTTAATAATTTATTAGCTTCTTTGAGTTGGTTATCAATATCATCAAAATCACCAGCTTCTGAGTCACTGATAACTTTCATTAAAATTGTTTTGGCAGCACCAGCGTTACTGATGACGTCAAACGCGATACTTTCAATTTCTGAACTTTCCAACAGGCACACTCCCTAATTAATTTTTTGTAAATCTAAATTTAGACCAAGGCCTGATGTAATCGATTAAAAACGTTTCAGCAGCGGTCACATGGCCCACCACATTTTTTAATTGATGCTCGTTAGGCATGGCTTGTTTAACGATATTTAATTCGCCTTTATATTGGCCAAAATTATCATTGCCAATGGTGATATCGCCCGGTTTTAACTGCGGCACGGCATGGTTGACGGGAATCGCGTGATGAATATAGGCCAATTTCACAAAGGTGGAGCGGATCGCGTAATCATTGATATCGCCCCGATTAAAATGTTGGTATTTGAATAAAATATCATATTCATTGGTACTGAGTGTTGGGATGGTGTCGACTTTTAATGTCAATTGGTCCTCATTAACGGCGGCTAAGGCCTTGAGTTCATCATCGCTGGCAAAGGCATTTGCAATCAACACGTCATCGATCAACCCAGTGGCAAATAGATGCTTCGCCTGGATGGCGATGTCTAGATCCCGATGCATCTCCAGGGTGGGTAAGCCATCGGCAAAGACGTGGGGGCCGAAAGTAGCTGCTTGGGATGTGACAAAGGCTGCAGTCTTTAAACCCATGTGTTTGTACATGGTGGAACATTTGGTGAAGAAGTCTAGGCCCAAGCCCGTATAGCGCTGGGGGTAAAAGTTATGGCAGCCAGAAATACGCCGTAAATTGGGTCGGTAGGATAAAATATTGGCGATATTACCCGTATCCGCACTGATATTTAATTCTAAGTCTAATTGTGGCTCTTCAAAGCTGATCAAAGATTCAGTTAAGCCATCAAAATTGGCGTCTAAGCGAATGGCGCTGGCACCAAGGTCGGCCAGCAAATCTAAATGATGATAATCCATCCCTAGTACTTTGAAAAGACGAGGGTTCACGTCAATGGTGGTTTTCAGCCCCAGAGAATTCCCGTAAGTGATGATTTTTTTAAAAGTGGCTAGTATTTCAGTTTTATTGTCGGCGGTCACGTCTAACATGCTGGTGAAAATACGTTGATAGCCTAGGTCTGCCGCTTTTTTTAGATAGGTGGCATTTGCTTCAAATGAACTTTTGTTGGGATAAATTGATAAACCTAATGCCAAAATTTGGGCCTCCTAATTTGTTGCCGATGTTGTGTCTATGGTGGTATTGGCAGCAGCACTATTGCTGTTTTTAGCATCAGCTGCTGCTGCCTGTTGTTCTTGTTTCAATTGATTGCGATCCCAAGCTTTGAAGAAAGGCCAGTAGATCACGATGGCGACGCCAATGTTGAATAGTGCTAAGATAATGGCCCGCCAATCAAAGCCAGTGGCCATAAAGGCGCCAATTGGTCCCGGCAAGGTCCAGGGCACTAAAGCAATGGTTCGGTTCACCAAATGCATGATGGTGGCCAGCCAAGTGATGACCCCCATGGCCAGCGGTGCCAAAATGAAAGGAATAGCAAAGTAAGGATTTAAAACCAAGGGCAATCCGAAGATAATGGGTTCGTTGATGTTAAATAGGCCCGGGATAATGGTAACTTTACCCATCATTTTACCCATGGCAGATTTGGAGAAAAAAGTTAGCAAGATACAAAGGGCTAACGTTGCCCCGGCACCACCGATATAAACGAACCACTGGAAAAATTGCTCCGTCATATAATGGGGCGCCGTTGCAGCCGTGGCACCATGAGCGACAGCGGCCATGTTGGCGTTTAGGTTTGGATACCAGTAGGGCCAAAAAATGGGCGTCGCAATGGCAGAACCGTGGACCCCAAATAACCAAAAAACAGAGTTTAACAAGATTGGGGCGATGACAGAGGGAAAATTGTCCTTACCAAAGTGCCCTAATGGAGATAAGACGGTGAGCAAGAATTGGTTCACGTCAAAATGCAAGGCTTCCCGGATTACCCAAGCTAAAATAATCACAATTGCTGCTGGAATCAATGCCACGAAAGAGGCAGAGACGGCGGTAGGAACCCCTTTGGGCATCTTGATGACCCAGTTTCTAGCCCGACAGAAACGAATGATTTCCACTGTGCCAATGGCCGACAACATACAGGTAAATAAGCCATAGGCCCCAAAGTTTTGGGCTGGAAAGACGGAACCGGCCGTGATATGGGCCAATTTGGCTAACTTTGGGGTAAGGGTCCCCGGTTGAATCGCCAGGGTCAAAAAGACCATTACTGCTACCACGCCGCTGGAGGTGCGATCGATTTTATAAGTCGCGGCCAGATGACTGGCAATGGCAAAGCAGGCGTAAATGGACATGAAACCAATAGAAAATGAAACTGGTGTGGCTAAAGCGCTGGCCAAAGGTTTGATCAGCTTAGTCCACCAGGCAAAGGGTAATTGTGAAATGAGGGTAAAAAAAGAGCCAACGATTGCCACAGGAATAATGACTGCCATCCCATCACGAATTGCAGTCAGGTAGCGATTCCCGGCAACCTTGGCCATACTCTCGGTAATTTTATCTGAATTCAAAGCCATACGCTATTCCCCCAGAAAAATTTATTTGTTTTTTTAATTGCCTATTTGTGCAGTGACTGCTCAATTAAGTCCAGTAGTGCGCTGGCTTGAATGGGGTTGTACATTGTTCTTGGGATCATCAAAAACTGCTTATCATGTTCCTTGGCTTCAGCTTCAATGGCCGCTTTTCGGTAAACGGACTGCGGCGCTAATAAAACGATATCATAATTTTTATTGTCTAAATCATCAGCGACACTATCGGTGCCAGTGGGGTCAACGGTAATTGTTTGACCGCGCTTTTTGGCGGCATCCACTAGGCCTTGGGCAATAATAGAAGAGCTCATGCCACCACTACAAGATAATAAAATATTCATAAGCTAAACACCTCCAAGAATTATCTTACAAGAAAAGTATATGGCACCGCCTAAAACTGGTCAAGGAAACGCCAGAAAAATTGTTAAGTCAGTCTAGGATTTAATTCAAGCTTATATTTTCCTAGGATAAGGATAGGCACGGTTTAACGGCCATCAGGTTGATTTGATAAGCGTTGTTACAGATATTTGAGAGACAAAAAAATTAGAAAAAAGCAAGGCTTTTCTGTGGTGGGGACTAACAAAAATTAATTTGTTCTAAAAATTATTTACATACAATTGTGAAAGATGTAACATGAAAGCGATTAAAACATATTTGGAGGTGTTGGGCATGGGTAGTGTCAGTTTAGAGTTATTGACCTTGTTAGTTGCCGTCATAGCTTGTTACATTATATATTTGGTGAAAAAACGTACTAATTTTACATTCGTGTCGGTTTTAGCATTGGTTATTGGTATCCTTGATCAAGAGTATATATTCTATGAAGTCCTTGTCGGAGTTAAAGAGTATCGGGGGTAAATCCATCTTTTGGCTGCTATTCCAGACTTTACTAGCAGCAATCGTAGGGATGACCATTGCCGTTGTTTCGGGTATTGGGCAAGGTAGTCACTTGAGTATTGTGGCTGGATTTAAGGCAGCTAAGATTCCACCTTTTACCCAAGTAATCACGGATTTATTCTCTAATAACCTATTTGCATCCATGGCGGAAGGGAAAGTTATTCCAGTGGTCTTCTTTGCAATTATTGTGGGAATCGCGGTTGTCGCCTTGTCTGGCAAACACGAAGGCGCCATGGTAACTTTCAAGAAATTTATTGATGATTGTCATGCCATTGTCTATGCTATTATTCGCGTTGTTATTTCTTTATTACCTTATTCCATTATTTGCCTGATGGCTGATACCATGGGTACCAGTGATTTGAACGCCTTGAAACCATTAGTTACGATTATTCTATTAGCTTTTGTTGGCTGTTTCTTCCACGTTTTTGTGACCGACAGTTTGTTATTGCGTTTTGTAGGCAAACTGTCACCAATTCGTTTCTTCAAAGGTGTGATGCCGGCTCAAGTCATGGCTTTTTCCTCTAGAAGCAGTTCTGGGACATTGCCACTATACGTTACTTGTGTGACTAAGAATGTGGGCGTGCCAGAAAATATCGCCAACTTTGTGGGTTCTCTAGGTACCACTGTGGGGATGTCCGGTTGCGCGGGCGTTTGGCCACCATTATTAGCCGTTTATGCCATTCATTCTATGGGCGGTCAAGTTTCCTTAGCTCAAGCTATTGTCATTATCTTGTTATGCCCAATCATTTCCTTGGGGACCGCTGGAGTACCTGGCGGGGGTATTATGTTAGCTACTGCAATGTTCGTGACTTTAGGACCCCCAGTTGGTTTGATCAGTATTTTTGCCGGGATCGATGCCTTTGTGGATATGGCCCGGACCATGACCAACGTCACCAGCTCTATGGTCGCTTCTACGTTGGTTGCCAAATCTGAAGGATCTTTGGCATCGGTGCATCATGCCAAGCCAGTGACAAATTAAAAATTTTCAACGATTAATATTGAAGTTAAAAAATACAATCTCAGTTGTGTTTAACTGATAGGGTCCCTGTCAAGTGCACCGATGAAAAACAAAAATCTCAGAAATTCTA
>NZ_AZGA01000088.1:0-37453 GCF_001436375.1 Agrilactobacillus composti DSM 18527 = JCM 14202
TGGGTCACCATTGAGACTGAAATTCCTAGGATTCACTTTAGGGGTAAGCAAAGGCGGAGCCTATGCCCGCCCACATAAAGTGGCCAAGGAACGTATCAAACAGGCTCTAAAGCTAATCACTAAGCGAAACCGTGGTGTTAGTCTGGGGACCATTTTCAGCGATATCAAGCGAAAAATGCGTGGCTGGTTACAATATTACGGTATCGGACGTATGAAGAATTTTCTTAAATCTTTAGATGCCTGGTTGCGCACGAGGATTCGACAATATATTTGGAAATCATGGAAGAAGATTAAAACGAAGTTTAAGAATCTTAGAAAGTTAGGGGAATCAGTGTCAGAAGCGCGAATATTCTCTAATACCCGCAAGGGTTATTGGTATACCGCGCACACTGGCGTGTTGAAATATACCCTGACAAATGAAAAACTGGAACGCCTTGGACTTTTGAACTTGTCCAAGGCATTCCAGTATATTCAAGAACGCTCAAATTATTGAACCGCCGTATACGGAACCGTACGTACGGTGGTGTGAGAGGTCGGCCTGTCAGGGCCTCCTACTCGATTTGTAAGATAATTAAATTTCTTTGCTGGCCGCCGTCCCCACCCGGCCGGCTTTCATGACAACTTCACCAGCACTGATGGCATCCACCGGACAAACCAGCTTGCACAGGTGACAACCCACACAACGTTCTGGATCAACTGTTGGGCGTCGGGTAGCTTCGTCCCAAGTAATGGCTTGGTGAGCGCCATCAAAACAAGAAATCAAGCAACGCCCGCAACCGATGCATTTGTCCCAGTCAATGTAAGGCAAGACTTTATAATCCCGATCCAGTTTTTCTGCCGGGATCATATTTTTATTAGCCAAACCAACCAGTTCAGACAAGTGATCCACGCCTTGTTCAGCCATGTAATGCATGAGGCCATTGGTCAAATCTTCAATAATACGATAGCCGTATTGCATGATGGCTGTGGTGACTTGGAGGGTACTTGAGCCTAAGAGAATGAATTCAGCGGCGTCTTCCCAAGTTTCAATGCCACCGATGCCAGAAATTGGCAAGTTTTCCAAGCCTTCCGCATCCCGCATTTGTTGGATGAAGCGCAGGGCTAAAGGTTTAACGGCTTTACCGGAGAACCCGGAAATTGAGGATTTCCCATTAATGATCGGCAAGCCGATTTTACGATCCAAGTCCACATTGGCGATGGATTTAACGGTGTTAATAGCAGCAATCCCATCGGCACCCCCAGCCATACATGCCTTGGCTGGGATGACCATATCGGTAATATTTGGGGTCATTTTCGCCATCATCGGTAACTTAGAGCCCCGTTTGACCGCTTCGCAATATTTTTTACAAAGTTCAGGATTGGCTCCCACATCTGAGCCCATGGCATGGGAGGTCATTTGGGGGCAGGAGAGATTCATTTCAATCATATCCGCACCAGCGGCTGCCACCATCCCCGCCAATTCTTCCCAAGTCTGTTCATTAGTCCCCATGATCGAGGCAATCAATACCTTGTTAGGATAAGCCGTTTTTAACCGGCGCAGATCGGCCAGATTTTCCTCTAGGGGATGTTCGGCGATTTGTTCCATGTTTTTAAAACCCACAAAAGGGGTATCTTCTTTAGTCAATTCATCAAAGCGAGGCGAGACTTCGTCGATTTCAAAATCCGCCGGGCCGATAGTTTTGAAAACAACGCCGCCCCAGCCCTCATCATAAGCTTTGGCACACATGTCATAACAATTGCCCACCGGTGAAGAAGATAAACAGAAGGGATTTTCAAAATGAACACCCAGGAAATCAATGGATAAGTCTTTTTTAATCATTAGTTTGGCCTCCTAGCACACGATGGATTTCTTCAGCAGCTTTTTTACCCTTTTGCACGGCAACCACCACGGTTTTATCACCTTGGGCTAGGTCACCCGTGACAAATACCTTAGGATCATCAGTGTGAAAACCACCATGGGTCAGTTCATTATTCTCAAGTTCAATCCCTAAATTGGTGACATCAGCTTGTTGGCCAACGGCTAGAATGATCTTGTCGGCTTCAATAGTCAGTTCACTATTAAGCTGGCGATGCTTGAAGGTTACAGTATTGCCATTAACGGCGGTAGGCACATAGCCATCCACAATGGTGACCCCTTGTTTTTGGGTCCCTGCTAATTCTTTATCAGAGGCTTTAAATTCAGCAAATTCTTCGTAAACCACGTCGGTGACATTTTTAACGTCTAATAATTTCAGGGTGGTGTCCACATCCATGGCCACATCTCCACCACCAATTACCAAGACGTTTGCTGGCAGGTCCACGCCAGTGGGGTTACTTTTAACTTCGGCCAGGAAATCAACGGCACTTTGGACGTAAGGATTGCCTGCAAACAAAGGCAAGGTTTTAGCTACACTGGCCCCGGCGGCCACGATAACCGCATCATGGTCAGCTTTTAAAGCGGCCATGGTGATATCTTGCCCAACGGTGACGTTATAGGTGATGTTGGCGCCAAGTTTTAAAATACGTTGGATCTCAATATCCACAATGTCAGAAGGTAGGCGATATTCGGGGATACCATAAGTTAAATAGCCCCCAGCCTTTTCATTTTTTTCATAAATATCCACCCCATAGCCTAAGGTCAATAAAGTGGCGGCGGCTTGCAGACCTGCAGGACCACTGCCGATGATTGCCACATTCAGCCCATTAGCTGGGCCTTTTTTGAGGATGTCCATGTTAGCATTTTGCTCAAAATCAGTCACGAAACGTTGAATGCCGCCAATATCAATGGGGCAATCGATCTCGGTACGGGTGCAAGCTAATTCACAATATTTTTCAGTGGGACAGACCCGGGCACAAATTGAACCCAAGGCGTTATTTTCCCGAATGGTCTCAGCAGCACCCTTGAAGTTGCGAAAGCGCACACTGCGGATGAACTTCGCGGGATCTGTGTGGGCCGGACAAGCGGCTGAACAAGGTGCGTCGTGACAAAGCAGACAACGGGCGGCTTCAGCCATGACAGTGGTCATAGTATAGCCCTTAGTTTCTTGTTGATACTTTTCAATTGTCATATAAAAGAACTCCCTGTGTGATTGATTGTTGGGCCACTTCAAGCGGTGGCCAAGGGACAGACAATAGACGAATAATACGTCATGTTATTTATTTCACAATATATAGATAATGTGGTATAAATATTGTCAAAAAAATCCTAGCAACTTAATTCAAATCAACCATAACACTGATAAAAATACGACACAATGACATGGGAATTTTTTAGGGGAAACCCTTATTATTAGCGGATATACTATCGATAATGCAGGTCTGATTAACTTGTATACAAGTTAATTTCTTAATTTTTTATTCTAAATTTCATCTCATAATTATGATCGTCAATCGCCCTAAAAAATAGCATATATTTTCACAAATTGAGAGCGGTTCTCAATTGGGCAGCTAAAAAG
Source organism: Agrilactobacillus composti DSM 18527 = JCM 14202 (assembly GCF_001436375.1). Classification (GTDB taxonomy): domain Bacteria; phylum Bacillota; class Bacilli; order Lactobacillales; family Lactobacillaceae; genus Agrilactobacillus; species Agrilactobacillus composti. The sequence continues at coordinate 3,435 of NZ_AZGA01000088.1, forward strand.
CAACTTTATCCCTTATAAAATGGTAAAACTGGATATTTTATGGGAAAAGTATGATAGAATACTCAAGGAATATTAATATAAGTACGCATTTATCTGAGGAGGTAAATAACATGACGTCGAAGCATCGTATGTCCACCAAAGAAATAGTTTACTTGGCGGCCATGATCGCCGTTACAGTGGCTATTTCACGTGTTTTCTTAATCCCGGTCCCAATGACACATGGAAATGTTAATTTATGTGACGCCGGCATCTTCATTGCGGCGCTATTATTTGGCAAGAAACAAGGGGCCATTGTTGGGGGCGCCAGTGGCTTTTTGCTGGATCTGATTTCGGGTTATTCCCAATATATGATCTTTTCACTGATCATTCATGGCGTGGAAGGCTTCTTAGTGGGTTGGTTAGCTGAGAAGTATGGTCACTTAGGCAAAATTGCCAGCTTGATCGTGGGGATTGTCTGGATGGTCTTTGGCTACTTCCTAGCTGATTCACTGCTGTATCAAATTCAAACTGGCTTGGTTGGTTTGCCCACCAATAGTATCCAAGGTTTGTTGGGCGCTTTGATTGCTTATCCTGTCTATCTTGGCATTCGGAGTCGGGTCAAAAACCCGTCTCATTCATAATATAATGGCAAAAAGTGTAAAACCTTTTTTGATTGGGGAAGATTTGTCGGCGGTTGGCCGGATTTCATTAGCTTGTGCGATTCCCATTTTCTCCGCCTGTAATATTCCCCAGGCTTTAGCGCCCACCAGCTTGTTGTCCGCGCAAACAGAAGGGTTTGGGACGCCCGTTAACTACCCCATGACCCAGTGGTTAAAGGCCACCTTTGCCCATTGGCAGAGTGAGCAGATTCAATTATCAGGGGCCTTAATTGGCTACCTGGGTAATACCGAGTTAGTTGACTTGTTTGCGACCTATTTAGCCACGCAAAACATGACAACGGTTGTGATGGACCCGGTCATGGGCGACAGCGGGGCTTTGTACCCAGCTATTACGGCGGATAATGTGCAAGCCATCCGCCATTTGATTCAACAAGCCACGGTGATCACCCCCAATTTAACGGAGGCCCAATTATTGACCGGGGCCCCGTTGCAAAGTGTTGTCTCTGAAGCCCAAGTTGGTGAATTGTTTGAAAAACTGGCCACGTTGACCCAGGCGGACGTGGTGATCACCGGTGTGCCGCAAAAACATGGGCAGATTGCGACCTATCTCAGCCAGGATCAAAAAATTGAAAAATATATTCAGAAAAAATTGAGCGGCCATTTCTTCGGTGCTGGCGATACCTTTGCAGCAGTCTTAAGCTGCGCTTTATATCACAACATGGCACTACCCCAAGCGGTGACCACCGCCAATGAATTAACTTGGATAGCTTTGGAACAAACCCAAGCTTCTGACCGGGAACGCCGCTACGGGCTACAGCTTAGCGAGTTATTACGCAACCTACAGCAAAAAATCACTTATAAAATATAAGTATTTTGCGTTACGATATTTAAATACGGTTAATTTTGTTGTATAATAATGTTGAGTAAATGATAACTTTTTAATCATTTATTTAGGGATTATTTTTAATACATCCCTTCAATTCATAGCTCTAAAACGCAAGTCCCCCTTGCGGCAGTCTCTATTGTTAGACTCTTTAAAAAGCACGCCATCCTTAAAAACTTCTTTTAAGTGTGACGTGCTTTTTGGTGTATTTTTTTAGGAAATTTAAAATTCGTCCTTTTTCAAGAGGGTAACAGGTTGCCGATTTACTAACGTGAGGTAGATCAAAAAGCTGACGTTCATCACCGCCCCGCCCAAAAGAATCAGTTGGGGAGATTGGTTGAACCAACTACAGCCTAAGATCACCCCTAAAATAAATGTGCCAATACCAATGGCAAAATGGCCAACTTTAAATCCTGTGGCAGCACTGGGGTGGGCCAAGAAAGTATAAATTGAATTGCCGAAGTTTTTAATGTTGCCGGTCATGATGCCATTATTCACCATGGTGGTTCCAATTTGATTGAAAATGGTTAACTCATAGCTGGCAAACAACCCCAGCAGGCTCAAGCTGAGCCATTTGGGACCAGATTGTAATGCCAACAAGGCTAAGGGTAAAACGATACTGAGGCCGGTGAATAGCTTTAAACGGGTAGGGGGTCTTAAAGAGGCTGCTTGTTGACGGATCAACTGAGCCAGAATGGCGCCAATTAAGAATCCTAGGAAAATTGGTAAGTGACTGGCAGCTGCCCGCCAGCCTTGTTGGGTCAAAGCTACTCCAAAGACCACGAGATTGCCGGTTTGGGCACTGGCAAAGGCTCCATCAAAGTGGCTAAAGGTATAAGCGTCTAGCATCCCCATGAGTAAAGTTTGGCCCACGGTTAAATAAGTGAGCTGCCGATCGATGACTTTCATAGGCTATCTGCTCCAAAATAACGGGTGGCTAGCTTTAATAAGTTAGTATCCCGCCACTTACCAGCGACTAAACCTAGACTGCGGGTCTGTCCAGCAACGTTCAGAGGCAAGGCGATTTGAGGAAGTCCCGCTAAGCCCGCGATAGTGGTGAGATATTGGGTTTGCTGGCGGATCTGTTCCACAGTTTCTAAAGCCGCTTCTTTGTTAGGGGCTGGCGAACTGGTCGTTGGAATCAATAGTAGGCCCTGTTGGTTTAAAAGCATGTTTAAATAGCGGCTCCAGGCCTGTTTTAACCCATAGGCTTGGGTCAAGGCGGCATCATTTGCCACACTTTTAGCATAGGCAAAGTGTTGGGCGATATCTGGGCCTAGCTGGGCGTCATGCTGGCTTAGCCAAGGCCCATAATTTTGCCAAGCTTCAAAGCCTTGAATACGTTTAAAAGCGCCATGGAGTTTGGCCAATTCAAAGGCTTTAGGCAAACGTAAAGGCGTCAACTGCTGGGGAGTGATGTCTAAGGACACACAGGCAGTCTTTAAAAGAGCTTCATATTCGCCGCTGGTATCAGTGGCTAGTAAGTCTTGCAGATAGTAGTAATGGCGAATACTTAAATAACGCCCAGGACCATATAAAGCTTGGCCTACCTTGTTAAGCGTTGGCAAGTCAGCTGCCAGGACACCCACTGTATCAAAGCTAGGGGCTAAAGGGGCAACACCCTTGAGTTGACCAACAGGATCATGACTGGGCCGAAAACCATAAAGGTCACAATAACTGGCCGGCACCCGGACGGATCCGCCAGTATCGGTGCCCAGGGCGAAATCAACCAAACCGGCGGCCACTGCAGCGGCAGACCCGGAACTAGAGCCGCCGGTGAAACAATCGGGATGCTTGGGGTTTAGCGGATCGCCAAAATGATAATTGCTACCTTTGATGGAAAACATGAATTCATCACTGACTGTAATACCATCTAGATCAGCACCCGCTAAAAGTAAGCGATTAAGGACAGCTGCATTTTTTAAAGCCGGTGTATGGGTTTTAGCCCAAGTGGGATTGCCTAGACCGGTGATATGGCCTTGAACTGCGAAAACATCTTTGACGGCAAAGGTACAACCGGACAGTGGGCCTTGTGCGCGACTTGGTAATTGAAAGTCGGCATCGGTAAAAGGCGAGGTTAAATTAAGCATGCTGATCACTTCCTATCAGATTAGTGGTGCTGAGTTCGGTGTATAGTTTTTGGTAAATGTCTGGACGAAAATCAGTTTCACCGGCCAATAGCCGATTGGGTTCATAAATATAGCGGGAGGCTAAGGAGAGGTCCACCGTGGTGAGATTTAACTTCGTCTCATTAGCTTGGTCGTCGGTGTATTTCCCGCCCACATAATAATAGGCTTCTAAGGTATTTTGACCGGGGCCCACCACACTGCTGCCACCCCAGAAATCGTTATATAAATCTTTGCCGCCAAGATTGGCCGACGCCACAAAGATGCAGTCCCGGATCACCCCAGCTTCGATGTTGGTATTGGCCAAATATTTACCCCGGCATTGGGCGGTGGCGGTGATGTTGATGTAAAGCCGGCAGCCCTTGGCGGCATAATAGCGCATGAGTTCAGGAAAGGCCCAAGTATCATAACAAATGGCACAGCCCACTGGCCCCCAGGGGGTATCAATGATCAAAGGCGTATCCCCGCGTTTGGCCCAATTGGGTTCTAAACCCGGCAAATGCATCTTGCGATAAGTCCCACATAATCCTTGGGGACCAAAGACGGACATGCTGTTATAAATGGCATCCGTGGTTTTATCCCGTTCTGGCATCCCCACAAAGGCATAAACCCCGTATTTTTTGGTGAGGGTGGCAATTTGATCCGTGGCGGGACCGGGGATAGTTTCAGCCAGTTGATATTGCATCTTTTCCTCCAAAGGAATTTCTGGTTGGTCGTCATAGCCGGTGAGGGCCATTTCTGGGAGCAGGATGAAATCGGCGCCGCGTTTGGCGGCACTTTCAATGAAACCAAGAATACGATTGAGATTTTGGGCTTTTTTACCCCATTGGGCGTTAAAGGTAACAACTGCGATATTTGCTAAGTCTTTTTGCATAAGCTAAGCCTCCAATTGATTAGATGTGCGGGTTTTGGTAAAGGAAAAGGCCAGGGCTCCCAGTAACAATAAGGCGGCCCCTAGATAAAAGCCGATGGTCATGGTGCCAACTTTATCGGCCAAATAGCCGGTTAGATAAGGGGCTAAAATAGAACCGGACATGCCAATGAAGTTATAGGCTGATAACGTGGTGGACAGCTTAGTGCCCTTGGCTTGCCGGGTAACAAAGGCCACCAGAATTGGATCAATGGCCAGCTTGCCGGTCAAGCCATAGGCAATCAAAGCCACAATCAATAGGGTCCGATTGGTGGTAAACCCGACTGTTAGTAGGGCAATGACGGCAACGGGGACCAGGATACAAACCAGTAACTTGGTGTGGTTGAAGCGGTCGTACACTTTAGCAAAGAACAAAGCACCAGGAATGGATGCCCAAGGGACAATGGATGCAATGAAACCAACAGCCGTTCCTTGAAAGCCCCGTTCAGTTTGTAAAAATTGGGGCAGCCAAGTCAAAACGACGAAGTAGGCGTAAATGGAACAAAAACAAAGGGCAAAGGTCAAAATTAAATTCCGATTGGTAAAAATAGCCCGAATTTGGTGTTGCGCCGGTTCGGCCTGGGTCATTTCAGGTGTGATCGGCGTTGGTTGGTTGTTGACTTGGATCTTTTCTTTCAAGAGTAGACTGAACAAAATACCAACGATGACCGTGGGGACAGCAATAATGAAAAATGGTAGGCTCCAATGTTGGTGGTGTTGTAAAACCAAATAACTGGACAACAGATAACCCCCAGATGAGCCAAAGGCCATGCCGCTATTGATAATGGCGGTTCCTAATGTGAGCTTAGATAACGGGATGGCTTCACCAGATAAAGCATATTGGGGGCCATAATAACTGGCTTCCCCAAGGCCGGCAGTGGCCCGAACCACCAGGAAAGCCCCAAAGGCGGAGACAATCCCCGAGAAGAAAGTCATTAGACCGAAAATTAAGAATCCCAGGGTAATCATGTAACGACGGCCAATTTTGTCAGCAATCATACCAAAGGGTAATTGAGCCAAGGCATATGTTAGAAAGAAAATACTATTCATCAAGCCCAACTGGGTATTATTGATATGAAAAGCACTGGCGATTTGGGGCATCACTGGATTTAAAATGGTGCGGTCAGCGTAGATCAAGACCCAACCGAGAAAACAAATGGCAACGACTTGCCACCAATAATGGGTTGAAACGGTGACTGTCCTGTATCTTGGGGTGGGTAAGGTTAAAGGGACTGGTGCAGTTCTGATGGGTTCTTTTTCCATAAACGCAACCTCCAAAGTGATTGAGTAAGTTCATAATTAACTTATGTGATATTACATAACATATAATACGCTGACTGGTCTTGGTTAAAATGGCAGATCTGCTAAAAATAACTGGTGTTTTTAGCCATGTGTGATAAAATATGACATAATTAAACTTTAAAGGAGGACTGAAATGGTTAATGTGACGGATTTACTCACAGATTTGCCGGCGACGGCCTATACGTGGCTAGCTGGCCAGCAGTATAGCAACAATCAGATCCAAGAAGTCATGGTGATGGCCAGCCCTGATGTTGAAAACTGGGTCTTAAAGGGTGAACTGATCTTGACCAGCCTCTACGGCACGGACTGGGCCAGCCGCAAAGCGATTGTGGATGAATTGGTCAGCCATCAAGCGGCGGGGATGTTGATCAAACTCAATCAATTTTTAGAGCAAGTGCCCACCCAACTGGTCCGTTATTGCGAACAGCAGGGCTTACCCTTGATTCAGATTCGGCATATTACTTATCGCGAGATCATTCAGGCCTTTAGCCAATTACAACAACAAGAATTATCGGTATTGGGGCTGTTGTTTAATTCCCGCAGCACCCGGGTCCTTAAAGCACTATGTAACAATATTGCCACATCTGAACAAATCGAGTTTGGCCAAACGCAACTGGGTCTATCTGCTCGAACTGAAAACTATGTGCTATTAGCCGTTGAAAAATTATCCCAAATTGGCAATTTAACGGCACTGGTTAAGGCCTTACAAAACGTTTTACCCCGGGCAAACCTGGTGATTTTAGAGGATTGTCTGGCCTTGGTTTTGGCTGGTATCGATCAGTTAGCAGTTTTTAAACGACAGGTGGTCGAACCCTTGGCTAACTTGCATTTCGTGGGCAGTGCCCCGGTTTCCCTGGTGAATTTAAACCTAGCCTATGAACAAGCGCTAGGTACTCGAAAAATTGCCTTGGCTCGGCCATTGCAAGCTTTTACCAGCTATGAAGACCTTGGGATTGAAAAATTATTTTTAACCGCTGGGACAACGGCTTTGAGTGCTTGCTTAGTCACGCCGGCTTTGAATCAGATGTACGATCAAGAGCCAGAATTATTTGAATCTTTATTGGCATATTTTCGCCACAATCAAAATATTACCCGGGCGGCCGATGCGATTTTTATCCATCCCAAAACTCTGCGGTACCGCTTGAATAAAATCGAAGCCGCCCTGGGCGTTGAATTAGCCAACGGCGAACAGGCCTTAGAGTTAAATATGGCGGTGCACTTTTTAGACTTAAAGGGTCATGGTTTTGAATTAAACTAAAAAAAGGCTGCAACTTTTAAAAAATAAAGTTGGCAGTCTTTTTCGGTGTACTGGGGAAGATAGGCTGTCAATACAGTCAACATCATAGTTGTCTTGCCTTGAGTTAAGATATGTTGTCTGGGATCAAAAAGGAAATTTGCTTTCCATTAGTGTACTATGTATAATAGTACACATCATACAAGAGAAGAGGGGGGTGTGCTCATGGCAACTGATTCATACGCCCATTTGGCTTATTACGAACGCCTGGTATTGCAAATTAAAACCCAGATTTTACAAGGCATATTGCTGCCTGGGGATAAACTGCCGTCGGTTCGGGAAATGGCCAAACAAGAACAGCTGAATCCCAATACGGTGGCTAAAGCCTATAAACAGCTTGATCAAGACGGGATAACCTATGTTGAGCCAGGGCGGGGAACATTTATCGCAGAACCGTTAACCAAGGTGAGCACGACCGCGATTGCGGCATTTCGACCTAAATTTGAGGCCATCGTCGTCGAAGCTAAAAGTCTGGGTATCAGCGTGGATTTATTGCGCCAATGGCTAAGTGAAGCGGAGGGAAAGATATGAGTTTAACCATTCAAAATTTAAAAAAAGTTATCGGTGATCGACCAGTCCTTCAAGAAATTGATTTTACCTTGGAACCGGGCCAAATTGTCGGTCTGGTTGGGCCAAATGGTATTGGCAAGACAACCATTTTGCGGACTGTGACCCAGCAATATGTGGCAGATGGCGGGGATGTCTTGTTAGCCGGGCAAAGCATCAAGGCCCAGGCCCAATTGCGAGAACAAATATTTTATCTGGATAATCAGCACTTATTTTTCAAGAATTATCGCCTGGATAAAGTGATGCAAGTTTTTGATCTCATGTATCAAAATTTTGATACAGCGGCCTGCCGCAAATTAATAACGAGTTTTGGCCTGCAACCCAAGCAAGTTTTTAGCAGTTTATCTAAGGGTTATCAAGCCCTAGTCCTGATCGCCCTGGCATTGGCCAGCCAAGCGCCATATGTCTTTTTGGATGAACCCTTTGATGGCCTAGACATCTTGATTCGGGAACGTATTGTGAACTTGGTGGTGGATGCCGTTAGTGATGGCACTCGGACTTTTCTGATTGCCTCCCATAATTTGGTTGAGTTAGATGGCCTATCTGATCGGGTCTTATTTGTTAAAGCCGGCCGGATTAGCCAAGATCTCACACTTGAAGCGGTTCGAAAGACTGCCGTTAAATTACAGTTGGTCTTTCCATCAAAATCAATTCCTGCTGCGGTCACGGCTAACGGCCGTGTTTTAAGTGTCCGGGGTCGGGTGATCGAAGCGGTCTTTCCCAACTTCACGCCAGAAGTTGAAGCTGCTTTGGCGGCAGAAAAACCGGTCCTTAACGAGGCCCTGCCGCTTTCGCTGGCTGATTTATTTAAAGTTGAATTTCGCAGTAAGCACGGGGAGGCGGTCTAGATGGCAGGTAAGCGATTATTAAACTTGATTCGCATTCGACATAAGGCACTGGTTTGGGCCATGGCGGCTATTTTGTTGTTATTTACAGTAGTCTCAGTGAGCAATGATATTTCAAATTATCACCAACTCCGCAATGACACAGTCAGCGCCAGAAGTTTTGAATTAATGAAAGAAAATAAATATTATAATCACGCATATGATGACATGAGTTATCAGGATTACCGTGATCAACAACGGTATATCTACATGCCAGCATCACAAAATAGATTGATTCCAGAAAAAAATAATATTGGCTTATTTCAATCTGTATTAGCGGGCATTGTTGCCTTCTTATTTGGGCTAATTCTGGCCAGTAAAGATAATCTCAGTGGCTTCAATACCATATTGTTCAGCAGTGGTTTTAAGCGGCGCGGGCTTTTTAAAACCCGCTACTTGTATGGATTAGCCGCAGTGGCGGTTACAACTATTGCAAGCGTCGGCATTCATGTCTTAGGTTATTACTTATTCTTGCCGCCATTATATGTGGGCTTGAGTGCCTTAAATGTTTTGGGCCTAGTATTGATGAATTTAGAATTGGTGGTTTTCTTGTACACAGCCGGTATTGTGGTGGGTACTTTCTTCGCCAGTTTATTCTGGATGATTTTATTTGCTGTAATAGGTGCTTGGATGGGCGGCAGTGCCCTTAGTCGTTTGAACAGTAGTCAAATTTGGAGTCACTTATTACCAGCAACACCAAGATCCAATGATTATCAATTTTTGATTGGACTAACCATTGTGATTGTGGCCGTCGCTACTGCTTATTTTGTGAGTCGGCGCCTATTCCAGCGTATCTCAACTGAAAATGAGCATAACATTTTACTGATTCCGAATTTACGCTGGGTTATTATTGGCTATGCGTTACTAACACTGCCTTACAGTTTTGGCAACTGGCTACTTTACAGTTATCCGTTATCCTACGGGATTTTAAGTATCGGGATATTAGGCTTTGGCTTCTGGTGGTGGTATCGGGAAAGGCAGGCAAAAGGTCAGGTCAAAGTCGCCTGATAGCGCCGCAACCAGTTAAATTTCTTGCAAATAACCAGTATTATTATCATGTATTTTCCAGGATTATCATGTACCTTCGTAAACCGCCGCCAAAGTGGACCAACCCGTGTTATGGTTACAACAGGTGATCACCAACACTAAAAAAAAATAATCATAAAGGCGGGAATATCAAATGATCAATCAAGACAATCAAGTGAAGTTAGACAAGCTAGTGGCGTTATTTCACCAAGAAATCAAGGTGATTTTTGCAGCCGATGATCGCTTGGCAAAATATGACAAGTTACCTCGAAAAGTTCGCAGACGTGTTTACAACCAACATTTTAATTACGCATTGCATTGGGACCAGCGGCTCATGGCAGCGTTTGGCGTCCATCCTTTTTACGACACCTTCGCTAAAAGGGAATTTGCCGGGCCTATTGAAGTTCAAAGCTCCGTTGACTATTTAATGCTTGGCATTGAAATGCCTTATTTGGATCCCCGGCAGCATTATACGGACGATATTTGGGCGGATCGGGATGCCTGGGTTGAACAAATTGAATTGCTGATGTCCGATTATGCGGAACTGGCGGATGAAGCTGCTTTATAGCAGCCACATAAACATAAATAGTTAACAAAACGAAGAAAACTGTTAAATGACTGTATTAGTGTCATGAGCTGTTTCTTCGTTTTTTAGTTGACAGAATTTTATCATAAAGTTTGCTTTTTTATCATAAAGTTTTTCCTGACGCCACTTTTATAATTGATTTCATGTTATGGTTATTGCCGGTGATCACCAATACAAATCAAATAATAATGGAATGAGGCATAAATTATGTTAGTGCACACTAATCAAGCTAAAGTCGATAGTCTAATTTATTTATTTAGAAAAGAAATCAAGGAAATTTTCGCTATGGATGATAAACTTCAAAAGCGGGGTAAGTTGTCTCGAAAAACTCGTAAACGCGTTTATACGCATCATTGCACCTACTCGTTGCACTGGGCCAAACGTATTATGAATACGCTTGGTGTACGAACTGAATATGATGATTTTTTAGAAGAACAGTTACTGGGACCTCAAGTAATTTATCGGACTATTGATACGTTGCTATTTACTACAGAGTGGTTCTACGTTGACCCTAAGCTAAATACTTGGGGTAATATTCAAGAAGAGCGAGAGAATTTAATTGAAAACGTTCAAGCATTGCTTCAAGAATACGCTGAATTACCATTGGCCACCGGGGGAGATTTAGAGAGCCAAGTTTATGACCGTTTGCGGTAAAGCAGCGACAAAAAAAGCAACGCCAAAAGACGTTGCTGCTTAATAGTCCATATTAACGGGCAATACCAACCAATTGTCTGATGGGTTTTTCATAAACAAAACTCACATCAGCGTCGGTATAAACGCCGGCGATTTGGCCTACCTGGTTGAAACCTAATTTATTGATCAAATGCTGCATGGCTTGATTGTGCTGGTGAGTATCAATGCGCACACTAGCTGCTTGGGGATGCTTAGCCTGAATAAGATTAATCCCAGATTGTAATAGAGTAGTGGCATAGCCATGACCCGTACACTCAGACAAAACAGCTACTCGATGAATAACGGCAAAACTGTCCGTATTCACTAACCAAGAGCCCTCTAAGGTGTCATAGGAACTATCCGGGGATGGGGCAACGGCAATTGACCCGACAGTTTGACCAGCATCGGTTTGGTATAGATAGCTGTGGCCCGCTTGAATATCGGCTAAGACCTGGGTTTCATTGGGGTAGTCCCCTTGCCATTGGTCAATACCTTGCTTGGCAAGTTGGCGGCTGCCATCCCGTAAAATAGTCATGATCGTGTTTTTATCTTTTAATTGCGCTTGAATTAATTTCATATGTTTAACATCCCTTCGCTGTGAAATGCTCGAGGTTTTAACTCGAATTTCAATATACTAACAGCCAGAAAAGGACAAGTCAACAGGCTTTTCATGAAAAATAAGCTTCTCATTTTTACCATAAATTCGTAATTATTATATGGTAATTACGAACTTATTAATAACGCTAAAAGATTCAAAATACGGGATATAATTTTGAGATAATTTAAAATTATAGGCATTTTATAGAAAATTTGATGTGGTCACTATTTAAAATTTTTTTGCCATCAAATTTTTGTCTCAGTGAGTTGTTATTTTTGCCATTAAATTGCTCATAATACAGTCCAGCCATGGTTTTTAGGCCTTTTTGCTTTACTTTTACCGCTGTTGGACCGATGATAATCGGATATGATTATCTCGGAGGGATCGCACATGGCTAAGCCAGCAACTAGCAGCCAAAAAGTCTTAGGACCAAAAAGCTTTATTATATTTCTAGCACTATTGAGTGCCTTTGTACCACTATCCACCGATCTTTATTTACCGGCACTCCCAACCATGGGACGATTTTTTGCGGTGAATGAATTTGTCATGAATTTAACGTTGATTCTATTTTTCATTTTCTACAGTGGCGCCACTTTGATTTGGGGGCCCTTGAGTGATCGTTTTGGTCGTCGGCCAATTTTACTCATTGGCTTAACGATTTATATGCTGGCCAGTGTGCTTTGTGGTCTGGCGCAAAACGCCCCGCAAATCATTGTCTTTCGTATTATCCAGGCCATTGGCGGCGGGACCGCCACCACCATTGCCACGGCCATTATCAAAGATGTGTACCGAGGGAAGCAACAAGAAGATACCCTGGCCATTGTACAGTCCATGGTGGTGATTTCCCCGGCCTTGGCACCAGTTATTGGGGCGTTGTTATTACAGTTTATTTCTTGGCGGGGGATTTTTTTCACCCAGGCGATTTTAGGACTGACCGTGGTAATTGGGTCAGTGGTTTATACGGAGACCAATCGAGACCGGGATAATGCCAGTGGCGTCATCAAATCCATTGGCCGCCTAGGCGTGGTTTTGCGTAACCCTGGCTTCAGCGCCTTATTGGTCACTTTTTCAGTGATGAGTATCGTTTCGTTAGCCTACATTTCCTCATCCTCGTATATTTTCCAAAATACCTTTAAACTCAGCAGCCAAATGTACAGTTTCTTCTTTTCCTTTAATGCTTTAGGCATGCTGCTGGCACCCCTGGTTTATATCAAGGTTTCTGAGAAAGTTGATCGCATCAAGGTCATTTATACCTGTTTTGGCATCAGCATTCTCGGGGGGGTTTTACTACTGGCTTGTGGTGCCTTAAGTCCTTGGACCTTTGCCTTAACGCAATTCCCAGCCACCGTGGCCAGCAGTGGAGTGCGGCCCCCAGCCACCTATCTGATTTTGAAACAACAAGATCAAGATAACGGCTCCGCGTCTTCTTTGTATAGTGCCGCTGGGACGATTTTTGGCAGTGTGGGGATGGTCATTGTGTCGCTGGGGCAACAACACCCAGTTTTGATCCTAGCCCAAATTGATATTTGGATCGGTATTTTCTCCATTGTGGCGCTATTCTTATCCCTGCGGTTTTTGAAAGCTAAAATTAAACTCTAACAAAAAAGTCATGCAATCCCCGGCGAAGCAACTGTTGCCGCGGAGCGCATGACTTTTTACTTATATTAGCTTATTCGTTGTAAAGTGCCTTTAAGGCTTGGGCATAGTCTGGATCGGTGGCCGGGTCGGCCCAACCGGCATTGGCATCGGTCACTGGGTACATGATGCTACCAGGAAACTTATTATGATCTAAACCCAGGGCATGGCCTAATTCATGCAACATATTGTGATAAACCACGGGATCAGAGAACTCGTCCTTGGGATTGATCACAGCGGCGATGCCACTGCCCTCATATTCCTTAGAGTGGTTAATAACGCCATTCTTCAAATGCACGATGTCGATGGCCTGTGACCCTAGACCACCGTCAATGGTGCCATCCGGATTGGTGCCCAGATTATCAGCATTGGTGTAGTAAAGGACCGTATCGGCCTTATAACCAGACCCAGCGGCCGGCTTGACTTGGACGATACCCAAGGCATTGATGGCAGAAATTGCCCGGTTGAATAACGCAACTTTGGCCGCGGGGGTGGTGCTGTCAATGCGATAATACATGGTTTTATCCACGTATTGATGGCCAATGGGACTGGCCCCGGCAACCAGGGGATTGCCATTGATCAAAGGCAGTTTGGCAAAGTTGCCGGTACTGGTCCCTACATTTGGCTTGACCCATTCATTGTTGCCCACTTGATACCAGATACCCTGACCCTCAATATTGGCCCCAGCGGTGACCAGCCATTGCCCGGCTGGCAGTTGCCGGATAGGAACAGCTGCGGCACCCCAGTTTTGGTAGAGGGTGACGGCCTGGGTGGTGGTCACCGTCGCCGGCGTTGCTTCTAAGAGTTCTTGGGCAGTTTTGACGGGGATCCAGTAGTATTGATCCAGTACCATCCCGGCATCTTTGACAAACTGATTACCCCCAAGATTGAACCACTGCTGGCCATCTTCAGCCACAACAGCGTAAAAGACCTGCCAGCGACTTTGATTCGGTAAAACACGACTGGGCTGTGCGGTGGGGCCGTAACCCGTGTAGAGGACCTGATCCCCCAATATCGTCCCAGTAGTGGTATTCTCGGCAGCTTGAGCCACTTGTGGCGCTGTACTGCCCAGTGGGGCAATCCCTGCCAAAGGCGCGCCCAAGGCAATAAAAGCTGCTGCCAATAACAAGATGTGGCGCATTATTTTTTTCTGAAACATGGTAAATTTCCTCCCCGGGATAATTTGATAGCAATGTTGTTCTTATTATACCCAATTATCACAGATTACTGGCGTTTAAGGGATAATCCGACTACAGACTTAAACTTTCTAAGATTTTATTGGCCGATTCTTCAATAGATTGATTGGTAATGTCAAAAATTGGGACTGACAGATCAGTCATGACTTTTTTAGCATAATTGAGCTCGATCTGAATACGTTTCGGGTCCGAATAACTGGCCGTGGCGGTAAGCCCTAAGAAGTGCAGGCGGTTCGTCCGGACTTTTTGCAGATATTCAGTATTAGTCATGAGACCCACCATTTTTTTGGGATCCATTTCATAGATTTCCTCAGGTAAAGCGACTTCGGGAATCAAGGGTAGGTTAGCCACTTTTAAGGAATGGTTATTGGCCAAATACATGCTCAGGGGCGTTTTAGAAGTCCGAGAAGGGCCTAAGATCACTAAGTCCGCTTTTAAAAAGCCCTTGGGATCTTTACCATCATCGTACTTAGAAGCAAAGTTAATGGCGTTCATCTTGGTGTAATAACTGTCGTTGAGTTTATGTAGGGCACCAGGGACTTCTTTGGAAGTTAAACCCGTTTGGTTTTGGATCAAGTCGATCAAGGTTTCAATAATGTCTAAATGTTTCAAGTTATGGGCAGCTGCAAAGGTTTTCGTGTAAGTCAACAAGTCTTTTTGAACTAAAGAAGTGATAATAATTCCCTTGTCATCTTCGGCTTGCTTTAAAACATCAGCTAAGGTTTTTTGATCCCGGACTAGGGGGAAACGTTTAATTTCAGCATTGGTGATTTCGGGAAATTGGGCCATGGCGGCATTGATCACGGCTTGGTTGGTATCCCCCAATGAATCTGAAATAACATAGAAATATACTTTATCTGGCAAATTACGTCACTCCTCGGTTGCGTTTGCATGTTCAATAATATAATTGTGAATTCTAGTTTTGGTGATTTTACCAATGACCTTGGTGGCATCTTTTTTAGCCACAATCGGCAGGGAATCTACCTGATATTCTTCTAGTAATTGCCCAGCCTGCAGTAAGGTCATATCACTGGTGCCGGTAACAATATGGGGAGATCTGGTCATAACCACGGCCACAGGGGTAGCTTCAATATTCTTGTTCAAGGAAGCCCGCAACAGATCTTTACGGGATAATAATCCCACTAATTTATCCGCATCATTGGTCACATAAAGCGAGCCCACATCGTACATGAATAAAACGGTGATGGCATCGTAAATGGTTTGGTCTTGTTTAATGATTAATGGCGGGATCATCACCGCTTTGATGGGAACGGCTAAAAAATCATCAATGGTTTTGGTGGTAACCCCATTACCCGCATACACGTAGCCCACTTTAGGCCGGGCCTGTAAGACACCGGTCATGGTTAAAATAGAAAAGTCATTACGTAGCGTAGCTCGGGATAGGCCAACGGCTTCGGCGATCTTTTCGCCGCTGATGGGCTGATTTTTTTTGACGATTTCTACAATTTTTAATTGCCGCTTTGTGAGTTCCAATCCATAATCCCCCTTCTAATAATGACTAGTTTTTATTATATAGCATGACAAAAATATGTCTACAGTGGGTCATAAATTTCTTGACTTTTTAAATGTGACACGCTATATTGAAATTGCGGCAAATAGTATGACACATTGGAGGAATAGTATGTTTAATTTAACGTATGCATTTGCAGAAGGTAACAAGGATCTCCGGGACATTTTAGGCGGTAAAGGTGCCAACCTTAGTGAAATGACGAATCTTGGCCTCCCTGTGCCACAGGGCTTTGTGGTCTCCACCGTAGCTTGTCGCGCTTATTTAAAAGCGCATGAACTCACTGATGATTTAGTCACTGAAATTAGATCACGGGTTTCTGATTTAGAAACAGTAACTGGTAAAACTTTCGGCCATGGTGCTGATCCTTTGTTAGTATCCGTGCGTAGTGGGGCTAAATTTTCTATGCCCGGGATGATGGATACAATTTTAAACTTAGGCTTAAATGATGTCACTGTTCAACGGGTAGCTCAAAGAACTGAAAATCTGGCTTTCGCGTATGGCAGTTATCGCCGGTTGATCCAGATGTTTGGGAATGTGGTCTTTGAAATTGATATTAAAGACTTCAATGAAGCTTCTCATAAAGTTGAAAATGTAAGGGGTTACGGATCCGCTAATTTCACCCGGCAAGATTGGTTATTAGTTATTGAACAATATAAACAAGTTTTCCAAGCCCAAGCTGGCCAAGAATTCCCACAAGATGTCTACGATCAATTGTTCATCGCGGTGGAAGCCGTCTTTAAGAGTTGGGACAACGATCGGGCCAAAGTTTATCGGCAGTTACATAATATTCCCGACGATCTAGGGACCGCCGTGAATATCCAACAAATGGTCTTTGGCAACTACTCTAAAGATTCTGGTACCGGGGTCATGTTTACCCGTAATCCAGCCACCGGCGCTCCTGGCTTGTTTGGGGAATACCTCTCTCAAGCTCAAGGGGAAGACATTGTGTCCGGTGCTCGGACGCCAGATCCTATCGCTAACTTAGAAGCCAGCAAGCCCCAGGTCTATCAACAGCTGAAGACCATTGCGGAAAAATTAGAAAAACACTACCAAGATATGCAAGACGTGGAATTCACTGTTGAAGACAACCACTTGTATATGTTGCAAACCAGAAATGGTAAGCGGACGCCAAATGCTGCCGTGAATATTGCCTATGATCTTTATGAAGAAAAATTAATTTCTGCTCAAGAAATGATCAGTCGGATCGAACCGGGCATGATTGAACAATTATTGCACCCTAGTTTCTTAGCCTCTGACTTGGCGAAGCATGATTCGATTGCTTCTGGCTTGCCAGCAAGTCCAGGCGCTGCTACCGGGGAAGTGATCTTCACGGCCCAAGGCGCTAAAGTCGCCGCTGAAAAAGGCCATCATGTGGTCTTGCTTAGAAACGAAACCTCGCCAGAAGATATCGTGGGGATGACTGTCAGTGAAGCTGTCGTGACTTCCCGTGGGGGGATGACTTCCCACGCCGCTGTGGTTGCCCGGGGCATGGGGACTTGCTGTGTAGTTGGCTGTCAAGACTTACAAGTCGATGAAGCCGGTGCAGTGGCCCATTATGCCGGTGGTGTCTTAAAAGAAGGGGACATCATTTCTGTAGATGGTACCAATGGTAAAATTTATTTAGGGACCATCAAGACAACGGCCGGTTCAGTATCGGATAAACTTAATAAAATTTTAGCCGTCTGTGATAAATATGCCCGCTTACAAGTGTTTGGCAATGGGGAAACCGTGAAAGATATTCGCGAAGCCATTGTTAAAGGCGCCCGGGGCATTGGCTTGGCCCGAACAGAGCATATGTTCTTCCAACCAGACCGCTTGAAGGCCATGCGCCAATTGATCTTAGCTGAAAATGACGCCGATATCACCTCGACTTTGGCTTATATCAAAGGTGAACAAAAAGGTGACTTCGTAGCTATGTTTGAAACACTGCTAGACAAACCTTGTACTATTCGCCTGTTAGATCCACCATTACATGAATTCTTGCCAACTAAAGAAGCTGACTTACAGCAATTAGCACAGTCCATCCATAAGGACTACAATTGGGTCGCTGCCAAAGCCGCTGCATTGCGGGAAGTCAACCCAATGTTAGGATTGCGGGGCGTGCGCTTAGCCGTTACCCTACCACAGATCTATCAAATGCAAGTGGAAGCTATCATTGAAGCAGCCATCCTGGTCAGTGAAGCCCACCAAGTTAACATTATCCCTGAAATCATGATTCCATTGATCGGGGTTACCCCAGAATTAGAAATGGCTAAAAAGCTTTGTGTCGATGCTGCTGAAGGGATTTTTGAAAAGACTGGTAAGCGCTTAGATTATAAAGTGGGGACGATGATTGAAATGCCAAGAGCCTGCTTGATTGCTGACGAATTGGCCCAAGATGCCGACTTCTTTAGCTTTGGGACTAATGACCTGACTCAGTTGACCTTTGGCTATTCTCGAGACGATGCCCATAAGTTCTTACCAACTTATTTAGAAGACCATCTCTTACCTAATGATCCATTCCAAGTGTTGGATACTAAGGGGGTAGGGGCATTGATGAATATGGCAGCTACCAAAGGTAAAGCTGCTAATCCGAAGCTGAAAGTTGGCGTTTGTGGTGAAGTCGGTGGGAACGCTGAATCCATTGAATTTATCAATACACTACCTGTAGATTATGTTTCTTGTTCACCATTCCGGGTACCACAAGCCCGCCTGATCTGTGCGCAAACACAATTACGACAAGAAGCTGAAAAGAATGGTGTCGAGTATAAGGCAAGTTCTGTGACAGCTTAGAAGTCAAACAAGCCCATTTTAGATAATGATATTGTCCCTTTAGAGGACATCCAGAAAATTTGTAATTTCTTGGATGCGAACTGAAGGGATTTTTTAATGTCTTTGGAAAAAACAAGGCTAAGTTATAGGAGAAAAAAAATCATATTTCTATTGATAAGGTTAGGTCAAAGTAATTTCTATCAGATACGAGATTTGCACTTCACTTTTAGGAAACGTTTGCAATGGGAGTGCGAGCGTGTATACTGTATTTGTGAAATAAGAAATTATATTTCCAATTAAGAAATATCTAATCTTTTGGAGTTGATGGATAGAAAGGATGATTATTTAATGTATCCAAAGTACGGCAGCGTAAAAACTGATTGGCCTAATTTGGCAGCCCGAACAATGATTAATCGTGAACCCAATATGAATCCTAAAGGCCAGTGGGCATATGAGGATGGATTGATGTTAAATGGGATGTATGCCATCTATAAAAGTACAGGTAATGTGAGGTACTTACAGTATATCCAAGATAATTTGGACAGATTCATTACGGATCAAGGTCAAATCAAAGGCTATCATTATGGCGAATTTAGTTTAGACCAGATTAACAACGGCAAAGCTATCTTAGATTTATACGAAGAGACACACCAAAATAAATATAAGATTGCGGCAACTACGTTGTATAAACAGTTATTAAACCAGCCTAGAACAGCTGGAGGTATCTTTTGGCACAAGAAAATGTATCCATATCAAGTCTGGCTAGATGGTCTCTACATGGGGGCAGTATTTTATGCCCGTTATCAGAAATTATTTGGCATTCAGGATCGGTTAGACGATGTGATGGCACAATTTTTAGGCGCATATCAAGTTACCCATGATGATAAAACCGGACTTTGCTATCATGCCTACGACGAAAAGCACCAACAGTCATGGGCCAACAAAGATACTGGCCATTCACCGCATTTTTGGACCCGCAGCATTGGCTGGTTTGTAATGGCAATGGTAGATGTACTTGAATATTTACCGGAAATATCCCCTGAGCGTGCCCAAATATTAGACAACTTGAAAGTACTATTAGATGCACTGAGGAAAGTTGCAGAGCCTATCACATGTTTATGGTATCAAATTACAGATGAGGGTGAACGGCCTATGAACTATCTTGAATCTTCGGGCAGTTTCATGATTTTAAATGCCCTTGCAAAAGCATTACGGAAAGGATATTTATCAGAAACCGATTGGGGTGATTTTTTAGATGAGGCTTATCCGAATGCATTGAAGCAATTCGTTTCAACAGACCAACATCAAAATGTAAACGTTAATAAAGTTGTTTATACTTGTGGTTTGGGCGGCGCCAGGAACCGGGATGGATCTTTTGCTTATTACATCAGCGAACCGGTTGTTGTAAATGATCATAAGGGTATGGGCGCATTTTTAATGTTGTCCAATGAAATGAAATATCGATTTGAGTAGGATTATAATTGTGATTTTTTTATTAAAATAGAAAATGAACCTAATTAGGTTAAACGTTACATTAAATTATATTAGATAAATATTGCTTCTTTTGTAAAAAAGCGCTTGCATTTGAGCTGTGAACCATTATACTTAAATCGTAAAAAGAAATTGAATTTCTTATTTAGAAATTTGTTTAAAACCAAGAGATATCATTATGGTCTGATTTAATCAAATGAGTTTTTTAAATAATATTTGGGTAGCTTGTTTATGAAATGTTATCGAGAACAAAAATTGATTAAATTATCTATTATTTATTGTTATAGATTGAAATAATATTAAAAGGAGTGCTTCAAAATGATTGAAACTAAGGTATCTAAGTCTGAACTAACCGACACAATTGATTTGTTGATTCATAATTTAACCCACCTAAGCGATCCTACTGGCGAGTTCTCAATCAAGGTTGGCGATGGTTCGATTATTGATAACAAAAGCTTTGACTATTGGGAATGGACCTCTGGTATTGGCTTATACGGCATGATGAAATATTATCAATTGACACGTAATCAAACCGTACTAGACAGAATCATTAAATGGTATGACGATCGGTTCCAAGAGAAGCCAGTTGAAAAGAATATCAATACCATGGTTCAAATGTTAACGCTAGCTTATTTGTATGAAGAAACCGGCAATAAGAAATATCTACCTTATCTACGGAGTTGGGGGGATTGGTTATACCATGACTTACCGCGCACGGAACGTGGTGGTTTTCAACATGTGACATTCGGGGATCTTCATCCAAATCAGATGTGGGCCGATACATTAATGATGAGTGTTTTGACGATTCTCAAACTTGGCAAACTACTTCATAAAGATGAGTATGTGGAAGAAGCTAAGAAGCAAGTTCTGTTACATACAGAATTTCTTCAAGATCGTAGCACTGGACTTTGGTATCATGGTTGGACGTTTGAAAAGCGGAATAATTTTGCAGGTGCTTTTTGGGGTCGGGGCAATTCTTGGATCTCAATTGCATTCCCAGAAATTTTAACATTGTTAGATCTCCCCAAAGATGATGCTTTTCGTAAATTTATGATAATGAATTTACAATACCAATTTGATGCACTGGAGAAGTATCAAGCTGACAGTGGTTTATGGCATACCTTAGTGGATGATCCCAGTTCATATGTTGAAGGTTCCGCAACAGCCGGATTTACTTATGGCATCTTAAAAGCGGGGCATGAGCATTATATTGAAGGCACTAATTACCGTCAGATGGGTTTGAAGGGACTACGCGGTTTATTAGACAATATTGATGATGAAGGCGCGCTGGCACACGTTTCCGCAGGGACACCCATGGGCGAGACAAAAGATTTCTATAAACATATCAAGATTTCAGTTATGCCTTATGGCCAGTCCATGGCAATCTTGGCACTTACAGAATATTTGAAAGAATTTTATTAAATCTTAGGTATTAAATGTTACCAGCAAACTATAATTTGCTGGTAACATCCCGAACTTATTGAAAGCGAATTCAAGATTACTCATTCAAAATTCACTAAGGAGTGAAAATATGAAAGCCACAGTAGTTGATAAAAGCAATAATAAAGCCAATAATGCAGCTAGCAATCCAACTTCAGGGATTGAGGTCGTTCAAACAAATGCTCATCCCTTTGGTATTCGCGATAAAATTGGGTATATGTTTGGTGATTTAGGCAACTGTTTTATTTTAGGTTTAGTTAATAGTTTTCTAATGATCTATTATACAAATGTGTTAGGTATTTCTGGCGCAATTGTCGGTATTTTATTTTTAACCGCCAGAATTATTGATGCTTTTGCAGATGTTACAGTTGGACGGATTGCAGATGTAACTAAGCTGACCGCAGCCGGTCGTTTCCGGCCTTGGATTAAAAGAATGAAATGGCCATTTTGCTTAATTGCAATCATTTTATTCTTACCAGTTGTAAGCGCATTTCCTTTGCCTGGCAAAGTCGCGTATATCTTTGTAACTTACTTAGTTTATGGTGTTTTCTTGTCTTGCATTAATATTCCTTATGGTTCTATGGCTTCTGCAATTAGTGCTAACCCAGATGATCGGGCTTCTTTATCCACATTCAGAAGTGTCGGTTCTGCAATTGGTGGTGCTACAACAGGATTTTTAATCCCAATCTTTATGTATTCCACAGCTGCTAATGGTCGCCAAGTTGTTTCTGGTATGCGTTTCTTCTTCATTGCCATTGCTTGTGCCTTAATTGCCTTCGTAGCATATAATTTAACTTATCATTTAACAACTGAACGGGTTCAAGTTGAAAAGACTGAAAAAGTCAGCGCCAAGCACTTAATTAAAGGTTTATTTACAAACCGGGCTTTAATGTCATTAGTTGTGATCGATCTCTTCGTTGTCATTAACCAAATCTTATCAGGAACTACGACAACCTATCTATTCAATGATTATTTCCATAGCAAACAAGCCATGTCAATCGCACTGTTATTTACTTATGGGACCGTGGTTGTCTTAGCACCGTTTGCCACGATGTTGATCAAAAAGTTTGGTAAACGAGAAGCAAGCATTTGCGCGTTATCCTTCTCAGCAGTTATGTATTTAGCGATGTATTTCTTACATCTGCGTAACCCATGGGTTTACTTAGTTTTATTGTTCCTAGCCACTTTAGGGTCAGGTTTGTTCAACTTAATGGTCTGGGCATTCATAACTGATGTTATTGATTATCATCAGTATCTAACTGGTTTTCGTGAAGACGGGACTGTTTATGGGGTCAACTCATTTTCTCGGAAAGTTGGTCAGGCTTTAGCCGGTGGTATCGGTGGTTTCATGTTGCAATTTATCGGTTATCAATCCTCATCAACCGGTGGCGCAGTTCAATCTTTAGCTGTTGAAAACAGAATTTATGGGTTAGCCAACTTATTGCCATTTGGCTGTTTAACAATTGCAGCATTATTGATGATTTTCTGGTATCCACTGAGCAAGAAGAAGATTGATAAAGTCGATGCTGAATTGGCCAAAATCAACAAACAAGACTAGTCTGATAGGTAGATAAGGGGGATTTAACATGGTTGATAAATCTGATGAAGTTAAACTTGATCCAAAGGAATTTGCCAAGCTCTGCGTGGGCAATCTACCCAAAGACCCTAACGATGATACTGAAAGACGGGCTAAGAAAGTATTGCTTCAGTATCTAAACGGTTATTATATCGCTGCTCAATTTAATGATTATGAAAAAGGATTGATTGATCAAGGCATCGAGCGGGAACATTATCTTAATCGCAAAGAAATTGTGGCAATGCTAAGCCATGTAAAATGGATCCAGTAAATATACGCATATGATTTAATGAAGTCTGACGTGATTTTACGATTATGTCAGGCTTCTTATGCATAACGGGAGAAACTATTGTTGTAAAACAAATATATAAGGAGTTAATGAAGATGAAATTAGGTTTACGCGCGCACGATATTACAATTTTTGACGACATTCCAAAGCTGGCACAACGGTTAAATGATTTAAACTTCGATTATATTCAGTTTGCACCGCGAGCTTCAATGCCTGGCGTAACTAATCATGGCCAAAATATTAACTTTGGTTTAGCAAATAAAGTGAAACACGAGTTTGAAAAACAAGGCATCCAGGTTGCTGTACTAGGATGTTACATTAATATGATTCATCCGGATATTAGTGAGCGAACAGCGGCTATGAAGTTATTTCAAAAATACTTAACCATGGTTCGTTATTTTGGTGGCAACTTAGTCGGTACAGAAACTGGCAGTGTTGATCCCAATTTTAATTTAACCGCCAAAAACTATGAACCTGATATTGTTGAATTGGCTATCCAGCAAATTAAAACGTTAACGCTTACGGCAGAAAAAGTAGGTAATTTAATTGGTGTTGAGCCTGGTGTGAATCATCCTATTCATAGTTTAGCGGTATCGCAAAGCGTATTAGATAACGTTAAATCACCCAATTTGCAAATTATTTTAGATGCGGCCAATTTAGTACATGATTCTACCCAAAAAATTAGTGAAATTGTAAAAAATGCAATCACTCAATTTGGTGATCGAATCTATGCTTTTCATATCAAGGATTATGTTGTTGAGAATGGTCGCGCGAAAGTTGTACCGGTTGGAGAAGGCATGGCTGATTTACAGCAAACTTTGGCAGTAATTCAACAATATCAGCCAGATGCTTTTGTAATCTTAGATGAAACACCACAAGAAAATTTTGCTCGGTCCCTTGAACGCATCAATTTATTGACTAACGATCTCAATTAAGGAGTGTGTTTAACATTGGGTGATGTAAAACAAACGGTATTTAATGTCAAAGCATTTGATGCGATTGGCGATGGTCAGCATTTAGATACGAAAGCTATTCAAAAGGCTATTGATATGGCGGCAATCGAACAGGGAACCGTCATTATTCCGGCAGGAACATACTTAGTTGGGGCACTTTTTTTGAAGTCCCATGTTACTTTGACGTTAACTCAAAATGCTAAATTAATTGGAAGTACAGATATTAATGATTTTCCAGAAGTTTTTTCCAGAGTTGCTGGCGTTGAAATGAATTGGCCCGCTGCCATTATTAATCTGCTGACGGTGACGGATGTCACAATTAATGGTTTTGGTACGATTGATGGTCAGGGACCACATTGGTGGGCTGAGTATTGGGGTGAAGATACTAAAAGTGGTCGTCGCCAATGGTATGATGAACATGATTTACGTTGGATTGCAGATTACGACATTAAGCGACCGCGTTCAATTTTAGTTTATAAATCAGATCACATTCTGATTCAAGATATTACACTGCGGCAATCGGGTTTTTGGAATTTACAGTTAACTTATACAACAGATGTTGAAGTCGCTCATATTACAATTAAAGAAAATGATGGACCAAGTACGGATGGTATTGATGTGGATTCGTCAACAAGGGTTCATATTCATGATTGCTCATTGGCTTGTGGGGATGATTGTATTGCTTTAAAATCTGGTCGTGATGGCGATGGCTATCGTGTGGGCAAAGCCACCAGTCAAGTTGAAATCGATCATTGTACAATTCACTCTGGCTATGGTGTGACCATCGGTAGTGAAGTGAGCGGTAATATTCATGATGTGCGTATTCATGATATGACATTTGAAAATAGTGGCTGTGGTTTTCGAATGAAATCAGCTCGAGATCGGGGTGGGATTATTGAAAATATCCGGGTTGAGAATTTGAAAATGAAGAATGTTCAATTTCCTTTCTCTTGGTTGATGGCTTGGCATAATCAATATAATGCAAAGAAAGCCATAGATCTTAAGGATAAACCTGATTTTTGGCGGGCAGTTGCGGCACAAATTCCAGAAGGACAGAGTAGATTAACGCAGGTTCGCAATATTGTTGTTCAAAACGTTACAGCAGAATTGACCGCTGACTATACCTTGCCTGCACGTGCGTTTGATCTGAAGGCCTTTCCGGATCAGCCAATGGCTGACATTTCTTTTAAAGCTATTGAGATAGAGGGCAAGGAATTTGGTAATATTGTTGGCGTCAAACATTTACAATTTGATGATGTCACCGTCTCGGCATTGCATGATAATCAGACTAGTAATGATGAGTATGACAATCGCTAGGCTATTTCTGCAAAGATTTTAATCTGACACATGTGGTTATCTGGCATTGTTTTAACTTTTCTACAATGCTAAAATGAAAATTATCATAATTTACTAAAAAGAAGGAAACTACATAATGTCAGCCATATTTAGCTCGGTTTACATGCTTGTTTTTGTCGGCATTGCCGCTGGGATCTTAAGTTCAGTGGTGGGGATGGCATCTTTAATTTCGTATCCATTTTTATTAGCAATTGGTCTGCCACCCCTTTATGCCAATGTGACCAATACCGCTGGCTTAATTTTTACTGGCGTTGGTGTGGGCTTGGGTTCTCGAAAAGAACTCCATGGCCATGGGCGAGATTTACTTAAAATTTTGGTCCTAACGATCACCGGGAGTGTTTTTGGTAGTTTTTTATTGTTGATTGCCCCGGCCTCTACTTTTGAACATGTTGTGCCATTCTTCATTGCCACAGCAGGGGTGTTACTGTTAATGCCCAGCCGGCGGGATCGGGATGAACAGATTGCAAAGGTGGGCTTTGGCACTAAACGGCAAATCTTACCCAGTTGGTTAAGGCTGATTCTTTATGGCCTTAGTATTTTCCTAGTTGGGGCCTATACCGGGTATTTTGGGGCCGCCGGTGGGGTCATTATGCTGGCAATTTTTTCGATTACCAGTGATGAGCATTTTCCAGTTTACAATGCCATTAAAAATATTACCCTATGTGCGTCTAATATGGTAGGGACAGTAATTTATAGTTTTGAATCCCATATTTATTGGCATATTGCTATTCCCCTAGGTATTGGGTTAGCCATTGGCGGCTACATTGGTCCTGCGATTGTTCGGCGGGTACCAGCGCGGCCATTAAAAATCGTGATCAGTCTTTGTGCTTTCGGCTTAGCTGTGGATTTATTTATCAAAGCTTTCTTTTAAATTAAATGAGTAACGCAAAGGAACGCAACCGCTGCACTGGTTGCGTTCCTTTTTATTGGGGTAGAAATAACTTGCATGAGTCTTTTAGATCTTGGAGGAAGAAGTGCCCTTTTCAGGACAACTTTA
Source organism: Agrilactobacillus composti DSM 18527 = JCM 14202 (assembly GCF_001436375.1). Lineage (GTDB taxonomy): Bacteria > Bacillota > Bacilli > Lactobacillales > Lactobacillaceae > Agrilactobacillus > Agrilactobacillus composti. The sequence continues at coordinate 30,097 of NZ_AZGA01000088.1, forward strand.
TTGTAGCATTTAGGTGGTCTGAAACGGTATCCGACGCAAGTCTGAAAATAAATATCAACTATTTTTATTAAAAAAACAGTCCGTTATTAATTATAACAACTATCATTTAATCTAAGCAAATAGTCGAATTTTATTATAACCATAAGCGGTGGCTGTCGCTTTAATATAAGCGATTAAAAGTAAATATTAACTTTAGCTTGACAACGAGAATGTCTGTTTGTATGATGTAGATAACTTAGTAAACTGAATTTGAGGTGAGCGTTATGACGGTTTATGATCCTCCTAAGGCATTGTGGCTCTACAATGACCGCGGGATGCTTAAATGGCAAGGCTGGTTTTTAAGCGATCATAGTCTAGCCTTGGAAGTTGATGCTAAAAAGGGGCAACCCCAAGTTATTGAACCCCAACAAAGCGATGGCGAGATTCGGCGCTTGTTAGAAGCTGCCTTTAAGGTGTATGGCCCGATTAAACTGCAATTGAATATTCTAGTCAATAATCAACCGGGGCCGGATATTGTGGGGACACTGGAGGGAATCGGTGGGGCTGATCAAATTGTTGTTTGTGGTGGCCGACAGCAGCACATTATTGCCATTGCCGACATTCGGCATGTGACGTTGTTAGATCCTGACAAGTGGTACAAAGAAGGTATGGATAACTATGCCTAACACTGAAAGAACACCTTTATCAGACCCCCGGGCGCTACCGCGGCGGGATATGCTTTGCATTGACTGCAAAAGTTTTTACGCCAGTACGGAAGCTGTTAAACATGGTATGAATCCCCTAGGGGCCAACATTGCCGTATTGTCCAGAGAAGAGTCACAAGGGGGCTTGATTCTAGCGGCATCACCTTATAGTAAGTCCCATTATCATGTAGGTCTGGGCACCCGCAAATATGAAATTCGGCCAGATATGAACCTTGAATTCGTGGAACCCCATATGGCGGATTACATCCATAAGAATTTAGAGATCAATCATATTTATCGCCAGTTTACCGACGATATTCATTGGTTTCCCTATTCCATCGATGAATCATTTTTAGATGTGTCTGGGTCTCACCGGCTTTTTGGCAGCAATTGGGATATTGCCAGTGCTATTCAACAAAAGGTTTTGGATCAAACCGGGATTGTGACCACGGTGGGGATGGGGCCCAACATGTTACTGGCTAAGCTTGCCTTAGATAATGCTGCTAAAGAAGCGGCACCTTGGAAAGCCTATTGGGATTATGATCAAGTTGCTGATACCGTTTGGCAAATTCCTAAACTAGATGCCATGTGGGGAATCGGTAGCCGCTATGCCAAGCGCTTAAAGGCATTGGGGATTTATTCGGTTTATGACTTAGCTCATGCCGATGTCAATTTATTGAAAAAGCGCTTTGGGGTTATGGGGGAGCAATTGTATTACCATGCCTGGGGCATTGACTATGCCAATCTGGAACGGCGTTATCTGGTGCGTTCGGAGAATAAAGGCTATGGCAATAGCCAAGTCTTGATGCGGGATTATGTAACCCTTGGAGATTGTTTAACGGTTTTAAAGGAAACTGCCGCCCAAGTCGCTACCCGCTTGCGGCAACATCATGTGCAAACCAGCGTGGTTGGTATCGGGATTGGGTATGCCAATGAGGGTAATAAACATTTTTCCGCACAAATGAAGTTGAGTCCTACTAATTTAACCAATGAATTGCAAGCAGCGGTGGCCTATTTGTTTCAGAAAAAGTGGAACGGCACTCCGATTCGCAATGTGGGTGTCCGCTGCAGCCGTATTTCCAAGCAATTAGGCTTGCAATTAAATTTATTTCAAGATCAGCAAAAGACTGTCAACCGAGCCAACTTAGATCAAATCATTGATAAGATTCAAGTTAGATTTGGTTATAAGGCCTTGATGCGGGCTAGCAGTTTGACCCAGGGGGGAACGGCAATTAGCCGCAGTAGCTTGGTGGGCGGCCATCAAGCGTAAAGGAGCGAATGATATGACGCAAAACGAATTTAAACAACTACTAGCACGTTTTGACCACTATTTTCTCGGGCAGCGTAATACGTTATACTGGCTGGTCGTAGTCCGGGATCATTTTGATAATTCCAACAATGTTTTTCTGTATAGCAAAAAATTACGCCAACAAGTGGTTATTTCCCATGAGCTGGGTATTCTGCCAGGGGATACCGCCACATATCAGCGTATTTTAACCATGTTGAAAGCGCATACGCAAATGCGTATCGAAATTCGGGATACCCACCATTTGATCAATGCGGTACCGCCAATAAATTTTGACCCCTATCATGGTCATGGCTAAAAAATGACAATTGGCCTATACTTATGATAGTGACACACTTAAAATTACTTTGAGATTGTGATATGGGAGTTATAAACATGAATCAACGTGGGCGGTTTATTTATTGTAGCTTATTGGGATTATTAACAATTTTAATGGTTTTCTGTTTATCACAGCAACGGGTATGGGCCACGGAACGGGTGCATGATGAATTAGGTATCTTGAGCACCACTGATATTAATCACATGCGGGGGGTCAATGCCCATTTACTGACGACGGGTTCAAAGCAACAAGTCTGGGTTTACATATACAAACGCAAACCCAGCCAATTGCATTTTGAGCCCGGCCTAAGTAATAATAGCCAAAGCAGTGGTTTGAGTCGCTATCGTAAACAAGTATTAAGGGTCAATTTTGAATTGCAGCAGCAATTTAAACAAAAAGCCGATCAAGGGGTCACCACCGGTATTACCGGCGGTGAGGTCCAGCAAGATAAGATTTATAAGACGGCAGCTGAAATACAGCGGTATATTTCCATATTATTTGTTTTTCCCTACAAGGGTCATTATCAAATTGCCTTTGCCCCGGCTGGTACAAATCAGGCCGTTTTAACGGATTTTCAAATGTTTTATACCCAATTATTTTTGAGTCGGCATAAAGTATCACCGCATAACATTCAGACTTATTTTAATCGCTATACGGCGATGGTGGGCCGGCAAAAGGGCCAGACCACTTTTGACAAGGGTTTAAGGTGGCGCCAAGTCGGACTTTGGCTGGGGATTACCGGTGGTATCTGGTTGCTTTATCAACTGGCTAACAGTCTGTGGCACCAGCGTCGTCCGGATGGCCAAAGTGTGCGCCAATACCGTAGGTTACGCAACTGGCTAGCACTGTTAGGCAACTTGGTATTTTTGGGCGTGCTACTACTTATCTTTAGTATATTGTTAGACCGGTTTTATTTAACTATCACCAGTGCCTACCCAAATTTAGCGTTACTGGGGTGTAGCTGTTTGGCGCTGTTGATCAACGGTGTAGTACGGGCGCACTTTGCCCGCAGCCACAGTCATGAACAGACTCAGGAATTATAAAAAAGGTTATAATAGTCCATAAAGGAGTTGATTTTAGTGGGTGTTTTAACAGATACTTATACGTTAACAAATGGGGTCAAAATCCCCAAAGTTGGTTTTGGGACTTGGCAGATTCCCGATGGCCAAGTGGCTTATAATGCCGTTAGCAATGCCTTGAAGCTGGGGTATCGCCATATTGATACGGCCCGAGCTTATGGCAATGAGGCCTCAGTTGGCCGAGCTATCCGGGAATCAGATGTGGATCGTAGCGAAGTTTTTGTCACATCTAAACTGCCAGGGGCCATTAAAACTTTTGATGGGGCTTTAGATGAATTTAATAAAACCATGGCTGCTTTAGATATGGATTATCTGGATCTTTACTTGATCCATGCCCCATGGCCTTGGGATGCCATTGGCAGTGAACATGACAAGGGTAACCAGGAAGTTTGGCGGGCTTTTGAGAAGATTTATCAAAGCGGTCGCGTGAAGGCCATCGGGGTTTCTAATTTTAACGTGCACGATTTGGACAATTTGGCTAAAATTTCAAAAATTGCCCCAATGGTGGACCAAATTCAATACTACGTTGGCTTTACTGAACCTAAAATCGTCAACCGGGCCCAGGCCCAGGGTGTTTTGATTGAAGCTTATTCACCCCTAGCCACCGGGGATTTATTGCACAACGCCCAGATTAAAGCGCTGGCTGACAAATACCAAGTCAGTGTGCCCCAATTGGCTTTACGCTTTTGCTTAGAAAATGGCGTTCTGCCTTTGCCTAAAGCTACCGGTGAAGCCCATATTAAAGCCAATACCCAATTAGACTTTACCATCAGTCCTGAGGATATGACCACTTTAAACCAACTGCCAGATACAGCACCGGAACATTTCCATAATCCAACCCAAGGCTAACCTACAAGTCCGTCAATAAAAACGGATCAAGACAAAGGGTGCGGCCTAGCAAATTAAAGCGCTGAGTTTTCATCTTTTGGAAACTCAGTTTTTTTGTTTGGTCAACTGAGCTTGAATCTAGAATTCACTAGGGGATACAAGGTTATGCATCGTTGTGCACTCTTAGCTTGATATACTCACGGTTCAGCTTTTGGTTTGAATAATTCGTAGGGGGCTACATAGCGGCTTCTTGTGATCAATTGGGCCACGACGGCTGCAGGTTCTGGGTTCTTCTTGTGCAGCCAGTGGAGAACAATTGTCAGAATGGTGCTGAAAAATATTGGCATGGCGTAGTCGGCGGGGATGCCTTCGAAAAAGGCTTTATTTTCCATATTTTCTTCGAGATTTGCAAACAACGTCTCACTCAAGGATAATTGAAAGATTTCGATGAATTGACGACTGTTATCCTGTTCAGTCAACGCTTTGAATAGTGGGAAGTTATCTTCAATTCCCTTGACTAAGGCTAGAAAAACCGGATAGGCCGTATTGAAATCCGGAGAGATTGCAGTGGCATTAATGGCGGATTTTAAATCACGTTTTTGGGTTTGGTCGACATGTTTTAACAGGCGGTTTTCTAAATCTTGGATAAATGCCGAGAAATCAGTATAGTACAGATAAAATGTGGAGCGGCTCACACCTGCCGTTTTGATAATCTCAGTAATTGATACTTGATGCATCGGCATCCGGTTCAAAAGTACCGCAAGTGCTTCAAACATTTTAAGTTGCGCCGGCGTCCCCGTTAAATTCATCAAATCAGCTCCTAACTGAACAATTTTTGCTTTTTTGTAGATTACTTATTTAATTTAAAGGTTCTAAAATAGAGTTATTCAATAAAAGAAGAGGCGTTTATCTATGACGATTCAAAATAAAATCGATTTACACACTCACTATCTACCAAAGGGCTATGTGGCCGCTTTGAAGAAACACATTGCCGGGGATCCCGATGGCTGGCCAACCCCGGAATGGCAAGTGGACACCACTTTGAATTTTATGAAACAAAACGGTATTGATTATTCAATTTTATCACTCTCGTCACCCCATATAAATTTTAATGATAAGGATGAAACCCTTCGTTTGGCGGAAGAAAGCAACCAACTCGGCAGTGAACTGACAACAAAGTACTCCAAACAGCTGGGTTATTTTGCAACGTTGCCTTTTCCTTATGAGGCCGAATCTGTGGCTGCTGTCAACCGGGCCTTTGATCAACACCAGGCACTCGGTGTCACCGTTCCCACCAATAGCCGGGGTACCTACTTTGGCTCGCCGACATTGGATAAAGTCTATCAAACATTAAATGACCGCCACGCGATTGTCACGCTGCATCCCAATGAACCAAGTGCACTGCCGGGAAATGTCGCCCCTGGCCTGCCGACCCCACTTCTAGGGTTCTTCATGGATACTACTATGACATTTATGAATCTGTTACATTATCACTTTTTTGAGCGTTTTCCGGATATTAAATTGATTGTTCCCCATGCCGGGGCATTTCTGGCAATCCTGACTGATCGAGTTGCCGAATACGTTCAAAGTAAGTATGATACTGATATCTATAAAGTCATGAAGCAGGTTTATTTCGATACTGCCGGCGCCGTATTACCTCGACAATTACCGGCTTTATTGACGTTGGCAGATGAAAGCCATATCCTTTATGGCAGTGATATTCCGTATACACCTTTAAAACGGGCAGCCAAGTTGAACCAAGCATTGGCGGAAACTGACTTATTAACCGCTGCACAGAAACAGGCCATTTTCCATGATAACGCAGCTGAGCTATTGGCATCTGTGCATTAGTCCTTTTGTGGGCAAGTTTGGTCTAAAAAAAGTGCCGGTAGATAATTACCTACCAACACTTAAACGAACTAACATAAGTGATAGACATTAATCCCATGGGGTTGATGTTTATCACTTTTTTGGTTTTATTAAAGGAGAGGGATAGCCTTAACTTTCGCAGAAAGTTAGATCACGCCATTTGATGAGTCTTAACTTCTATCTCAGTAACGTTCCAATTATTTTGATGCCGGATCACCTTAAGTATGCTTAGATTGATGTGTTTGTATTTGGAACTTATGGCCAAGTAATAACCATCACCTGCTTTTACAAAACACTTTATTTTGCCACTGAACCCGCTGACATTACCCTTTTGGCCGTCAGGTAATTGCACATAGTCATTAAGATAAAAACCTTTTGAAAATTTCTTATTTTTAGCATTACGTTTACTCATAATATTAGGTATTTTACGGCCTTTACGGGCTGTGGCTTCATGCAGGGAGCACTTCTTTTTGCGGAATTGGTGGAACATCACCACAGCTGTGGGCCGTTGTGCGATTTTTTGGATGCCGCTGATAGTTACAGCGTCATTGTAGTGTGCTTTTGGTAAGTCTAACTTGGCCCGGTCTAAAGTCGTCTGAGCTCCATATTGAAACTTTGCTTCTGGAAAAGCCTTGAACAACCGGCGGCGCAGGATGTTCATAAAAGTAGCGCCCTTTAGAGAACGGTAACTTTGAAATTTCTTAGCCAGCAGGGCATAGAGCTTGCCACCAGGCTGATGATTGGCCTGGGTATGACAAGTAGCACACACCGTGAGCAGATTGCTCACCTGATTCGTGCCGCCATTGGACCGGTAAATGATGTGATGGATCTTTAGCTCTGGGTCTTTGGTTTTGCCATGGCAGATCTGGCAGGTATAGTTATCCCGGTCTAAGACATATTGCTTTGTGGTCTCATAACCATATTTGTCCCCCTGTTGATAGCCTAAACCAGTAATATCTGGCTGTTTCATCTTAGCCATGTCGAACTTGCCTACTTCAATATGCAGTTCTGCTTTAGGCATTACCGCTTGAATACGCTGAATCCAGTTGATGTTGTGGTGTATTTTACTGGCAATCGATGGCGGCAGCCAGCCCGACGGCTTGGTCCGGTTCAGAAAACAGGGCGAGCGGTATCTGGTGTTACGATTGCGACGACCACGCCGATAACTTCGCCGGGTATCCAGTAACTTTTTCACATCTTGGCGCAGGCTGAATAGGACTTTATCCTGAGAAGTGACAGCCAGACCGATATGATGCTGTCCAGAATCTACACC
>NZ_AZGA01000088.1:37463-298703 GCF_001436375.1 Agrilactobacillus composti DSM 18527 = JCM 14202
CATGTTGTTTATAACCAGTTGAGCTGAACAATAGTTGAATAGTGAATGGTTCTTTCTTGATAACTTTGGCTCTACCAGCCTGTAAGAGTTTGCGACATTTTTGTGAGGAATTCCGATTGAGTTTGAAGAACTCAAATGATTTATAAATATGTGCACATTTTGAGCACGATTCTTCCTTTGTGGTTATCATATAAGTTATAATAACTATAAGAGGAAGAGGTGGTCAAAATGCTGTTAAGTCTAACGGTCAAGGCTAAACTCAAACTAGATAACGCTACTGATGCTGCTAAATTTCAGGAGACCAGTGAACAATATCGCTCAGCCTGCAATCATGTTTCTGAGTATATTTTTAACAATGGTTTTGAATTGAGTATCCTCAAAATTCACAAAAAGCTTTATCGAGACTTGCGGCAACAGTTTAGGCTGAAATCACAACTAGCCATCTCTGCGATCAAAACAACGGTTGCCCGTTATAAAACTGTTCAGACGCAATTGCGACGCAAACCCATGGCCTATGCCACCGGTAAAAAAGATAAAAAAGGTAAAGAAATTTATCTAAAAGTTCCCAGAGACCTGCACTGGCTTTGGAAACCAATCCGTTTCCAGCGTCCGCAAGCTGACTTAGTCCGTAATCGGGATTGGTCTATCGTCGCAAACGGTGAAAAGCTGTCCATCAATACGCTCCAAGGCCGGGTGAAAGCCCGCTTTGTGTTGAAAACTGGCTTTGAACAGTATCTGGATGGCACCTGGGAATTTGGCGGTGCAAAACTGATCAAGTCAGGTACCAATTGGTTTTTACACATTGCAGTTAATAAAGAATTCCCTGAGTTGGCCCGTACTGATATGCAACACGTTGTGGGGCTTGATCGGGGGATCCGGCAATTAGTCACCACCTATGATGAACAAGGGAAAACAACGTTTTTCAATGGTCAAGCCACCAACCATAAGCGCCGCCACTACAAAGCGCTGCGGGCTAGTCTGCAAAAACACAATACCAGAAATTCCAAACGACGTATCCGTCAAATGGGCAATAAAGAGAACCGCTGGATGACTGATCTCAACCATCAGCTGTCTAAGACACTTGTTGCGAAGTACGGACCGAATACCTTGTTTGTTTTAGAAGATCTGGTCAACGTTCGTTTTGCCACAGAAAAGGCCACCAAGGACACACGTTATGAGAAAGTATCTTGGGCATTTTACCAGCTGGAACAGCTGTTGACTTACAAGGCTATTCAAGCAGGCGCTGCAGTCATTACTGTCAGTGCAGCTTATACCAGTCAGCGCTGTCCTGCTTGTGGTGAAATCAAGAAGACAAACCGCAACCACCAACTGCATGCCTATCAATGTTCAAACTGCGGGTACCAGTCTAATGACGACCGTGTCGGTGCCATGAATATTCAATTTCTGGGCACCCAATATATTGCTGGCGTGAAAAAGCCCAAACTCAAAAAGAAAAAAAGTGCGAACGGGTAAACCTGTTCAATCGCCGGTGAAGTCGATCATCGGACTGCTGGGACCCTTAGATAAGTAAGACCCAACAGTAAGTAACGCCAACACAGCGCGTGCTTATCACACGCAAACTACGTGGGAGACCGGAAGGTTGTTAGACCACATAGCGTTAGGCGTAAGTCTAAAGGTATCTATCCAGATGCCCTCGCCACTTGGTGGTGAGAGACAAGCTTGGTACTTTAGTGCCGAGATCATTGACTCGCCTCCAACGTTATCTTTTATCTATCATAGCAATTCTCAATGGCCAGCGGAACTAAGAAGCCCTAGATTGGAATGAGTTTAAGCAAAAACTGGCCATCTTCAACAGACAGCCAGTTACTTGAAATTATTTATTAACAATTTTTTTAACATTTTCGGGGAGCTTGAAGTTATGTTTTAAATGACCCCAGATATGCTCATCGGACCAGGCGATAATGACCCCATTGAAGGCCATGGAAAAGACCGTGGCAATATTGATGCCTAAGAGTTGTTTTGAGAAGATCCAAGAGATGATGATCAGGATAACGGGCGGCACAAAGTCAATCAATTGAGAAGCCGTGGCGTTACCTTTTAGATATTTGAATCTTAAAATATTGGTGGTGTCGTCGTTGGGATGCATGATGATGTTGGCCCGTTGGTAGAGCGAAATAGCCACGCCAAAGGTAAAGACCCCAAAACAAGATACGAAGGCCCGGGCCACAATGGGCCAACTGCCCACGCCCAGGATGGTGAATAACCAGGTGAAGATGTTGACAAAATAACCATAGAAAATGGCGTAGAGTACTTCACCAATGAAGCGGGGGAGGTCCAAACGGCGGATCAAGAACTGATTGATCACGGCATTTAAAAAGCCAAAGGCGATTAAAACCCAGCCAATATTAAAGCCCTGCCAATTATTTAAATTAATGGCAGCCGCAGTCCAAATACCACTCCCCATGGCCCCCACAATACAAAGACCCTGGCCCATGGCATTGAGTAATAAGCCGATAATTAAACCAAGCCAGCGCTCGGTTTTTGTATTTTTTTCCATGTGATCCTCCAAACTCGCTGCAACAGCTGGCCATGAAAAAGAGAATCAATTCTAAGAACTGATCCTCTTGAAACCAAGCTTGCAGCACGCTATAGATTATAGACCAAGTCCAGATTATTTGCTATCGGTCAACGGAATTGCCACTTTGCATGGCATTACGGACATCGGCATCAGTGACCAGGTTCAAATCCCCAGAGATGGTCAACTTCAAAGCACTGGCCGTGATGGCATAATCGATGGTTGCCTGTGGGGTGAAGTCATTGATCAGGCCGTGCATCAAGCCAGCTCCAAAGGCATCCCCGCCAGCAACGCCTTCAAAGACATGCATCTTATATGCTGGGCCTTCAAAGACTTGGCCATCTTGGAGCATCATGGCCGTCCAAGTGCTATCTTCTACGGAGTGGATATCCCGCAACACACTGGCAACAGTATGGCAATTTGGATATTGTTGTTGCACTTGCCGCATGGCTTGCTCGAATTGATCCCGTTGTTCAATGCCCCGGGTCATATCTCCATCAAAGGCTTTAATACCCAAAGAAGCTTCAAAGTCTTCATCGTTGGCCAGACAAATATTAATATAAGGCATTAATTTAGCCATGGCGGCTTGAGCAGCTTCAGGGGTCCACATTTTACCCCGATAATTCATGTCGCAGGCCACCGTGATATGGTTGGCTTGGCAATATTCACAAGCCTGTAGCAAAGCGGTGCGGATATCTGCGGACAATGCTGCGGTGATACCGGAGAAATAGAAATAATTCACACCAGCTAAAATCTTAGGCCAGTCAAATTCTGTACTGGTCATGGTGGCAAAGGAGCTATCGGCTCGATCATAAACCACGCTGGTGTTGCGAATGCTGGCACCTTTTTCAAAGAAATAAATCCCTAAGCGCTTGCCACCCCGCAGGACTTTACTGGTATTGACCCCATATTGACGCAGGGTACCAATAGCCATATCCCCTAAAGGATTGGCTGGCAGTTTACTAAAGTATTCAGCTTGATCACCCAATAAGGCTAATGAAACTGCCACGTTAGCTTCCGAACCGCCATAATTGGCGTCATAAGTATTTGCTTGAATAATCCGTTGGTGATCAGTGGGCTTTAAGCGCAACATCATTTCGCCCAAGGTAAGAACTTTTGTCATATATGTAGAACCTCCAATTGGTAAACGTTTTCTAGACCTATTTTAACCTTTTAGAAACGACATTTCCAGTAAAGAAATAACTTATTTTGAATTTATGACAATTGTCATGACATACCTGTGACAAAATGGTCTGTTGCGCGGCCAGTTTGGTAGCTATACTAGGTTTATCTTCTAGAAAACAGCGCTATATAATAACTAAAGGGTGGTCAAAATCATGCCTACAGAAAACCAACATATTGAAGAACTGGAACTTAAAATTAAAGCCATGGCTCTGGAGAATGAACGGTTACGCATTGAAGCTGATAAGGCGAAAGCTTCTAAAAACTGGATCTGGGCATTCGTGCCCATCGTCACTATTTTAGCCGGGAACTTTGCCCATATTTGGAATAGCTTAATAAACAGTTTTCTACACTAATACAAAACACGCTGACAAAGTATGGATTTCCAACTTTGTTAGCGTGTTTTACGTCGCATTTTAAAAATAAGCCGTCACGAATAAATAACTGGCTAAGCCAAAGGCGGCTAAGGCAATTAAAAGCCGCAATAGTGCCACATTGACATGGCGGACAATGATTGGCCCTAAGTAACCGCCGATGAATAACCCAATTCCTAAAGGCAGGACATAAAGCCACTCAATATGGGCCCTGAAAATAAAAATGACTGTGGCCACGAAATTGCCAGTGAAGGCGATGACGTTTTTCATGGCGTTCACAACTAAAAACTGCTCCGTGGTTACCAAGGACAACAGGGCTAGGGAAATAACCCCAGCGGCAGCACCAAAATAGCCCGTATAGGCCCCCACGAATAAAATACCCAAGCCACTGAGGATAGCTACTAGCTTTGACCGCGGCTCAGAAGTGTTGGTCGGTGCGGTATTTTTCGCCGTATTTGGCCGTCGCCCAGAAACCAACAGTAAAATACCCGCGGCTAAAATGAAAAAGGGCACTGCTTTTTCAAAAGAAGTTGCTGGGGCGATTAACAACAGGGCACTGCCACCAATACTGCCCACTAACGCTAAGATGACCAGGACTGCAATTTGTTTACCATGATGTTTAAGCTCTTTGGTGGAAGACAAAATAGAACTAAAGCCAGAAAAAATTAACCCAGTAGTGTTGGTAACATTAGCAATCACCGGTGGTAAGCCCGCGGCTAATAAAGCCGGATAAGTCGCCAGTGAAGCTAGGCCGGCAGTAGATTGCAATAAGCCCCCAACGAGGCCGGCGCTGACTAGAAATATGAAAGTCCAGAAAAATGTCATCATTCACCATCCTTACAGGTCTAATAGTTTTTGGGCAACATTTTGATCGGTGATGAGAACATTTGCATAGCCACCTAGTAATGCAGCATGAATAGAGTGAAGTTTTGATTCACCACCAGCTGTTAAGATTGAATAGGGCTTCTCGTGTAGTTTATCTAACGGGAGGCCAACAGTTCGTTTATCTAGTTCTGGATCAGCTATTTCCCCAGTACTAGTAATAAATCTGGAAAGAACATCCCCAACAGATTTTTTTCGTAAATCATCGATATGTTGCTGATCAAGATAGCCGAGCCGAAATAACATGGCACTTGGTCGAGTAGTACCCACAGTAAATAGAGCAATGTTGGCGCTGTAGCCTTCTTGGATAACACTTTGAATAAAATGATCTTTGGTAACAAGTTCTTTTGTTTTGGCATTATCGAATATTACAGGTAGGGGTAAAATCTGTGATTGAGTGTGAAAAGCCTTATTAAAGCTGCTGGTAATATCAATTGAGTAATTATTTTCTTGAGAATTTGCGACACTACCTTTAAGTTGAACAATTTTGACATTATCTTTTTGACTTTCTGTCAAATGATTAGCAATTGCCTTCATGGTTAAGCCCCAACTTATACCAATGATGTCATTATTCTTTACAATTTTATCTAAATAACGGGCCGCTTCCTCACCAAGCGCATCGTAAATAGTTTCAAGGTCATTGCTCGTTTGTAAAGCAATGATAACTTCCTTTAAACCATATTTCTTCTTAAGTTGTTCTTTCAATGAATTGATATCTTGAAAGGGATCGTTAATTTTGATTTCCACTATGCCAGTTTCTTTGGCTTGTTGCAATAATCTGGAAACAGTAGGTCGGGAAAGGGCCATCTTTTTGGAAATCTCAAGTTGACTTAAACCATCAATATAATAATAACGGCTAATATCTAATATTTGTCGTATTTTTTTTGTTTCATTTTTACTAGAAAAGGTAAATTGCATAAGTGTTTCTCCGCTTCTAAAAAATAGATTGCTGAAATATCAGGATAAAGCTATTTTACCACAAACACGAAATTTTACATTATTTCAAATTAACATTTTACATTTATAAAAATACGTGGTATATTGATGCTGTTATCACAAGTACTTTAATCTTAGGCATAACATACGAGGGAGAATTGACTATGAAATTAAACAAGTTTATTGACCACACATTACTCAAACCAGAAGCTACAAAAACACAAATCGATCAAATTATCAAAGAAGCAATTGATAATCAATTTTTTTCTGTGATGGTCAATCCATATTGGGTCAAGTATGTCCACGAAGCAGTTAAAAATTCTGGGGTAAAGACCGCAACAGTCATTGGATTTCCTCTAGGAGCAAATACAACGACAATAAAAGTTGCTGAGGCAGAAGAAGCAATTGACAACGGCGCAGATGAAGTTGATATGGTTATGAATATTGGTGAATTAAAGGGCGGCAATACTGATGTTGTTAAAGAAGATATAAAACAGGTTACTGATGCGACTCATGATCGAGGTAAATTAATTAAAGTTATTATTGAAACCGCTTTACTTACCGATGATGAAATTACACTTGCTTCAAAGATTGTGGCAGATGCAGGTGCAGATTTTGTTAAAACATCTACGGGTTTTTCTACAAGAGGTGCCCAAGTGCATGATGTAGAACTAATGAAGGCCGCTGTTGGGGACAAAATTAAAGTTAAGGCCGCTGGAGGAATCCATTCAGATACTGATGCAGAGGCTATGATTAAAGCAGGTGCATCCAGATTAGGGACAAGTGCAAGTTTGGCAATTATTAGCAAACAGTCATAATTCAGTGAGGAGATGAGCCTGATGGAAAGTACTGATAGCCCAAAGAAAAAAGGTTTTCACTTGTTTAAATTACAAGTTAAAGAGCTGGATGATGGCTATGTTGACAAAACACCGATGCTACAATATATTTTGCTTTCACTCTTATTCCCTATGTGGGGCGCTGCAGCAAGTTTGAATGATATTTTAATCACGCAATTTAAAACAATTTTTACGCTCTCAAACGTTGCAAGCGCTTTTGTCCAAACGGCTTTTTATCTAGGTTATTTCTTAATAGCAATTCCGGCGTCTTTAATCATCAAGAAGACATCGTATAAATTGGCCATCATGATTGGATTGTCTCTTTATACAATTGGCTGTTCACTCTTTTTCCCGGCATCGCAAATGGCTACGTATGGATTCTTTTTAATTGCATTATTTTCATTGGCATGTGGATTAAGTTTTTTGGAAACGTCGGCGAACACATATAGCTCTTTAATGGGGCCAAAAAAATATTCAACACTCCGCTTAAACATTTCTCAGACCTTTTATCCATTAGGTGCTATTGGTGGTATTCTACTTGGCAAGTACTTGATCTTTGGATCTGGTGCAAGTCTAGAAAAACAGATGTCAGGTTTGTCTGGACAAGCCCGCATAGAATTTGGGGAAAAGGCACTACAACAAACATTGTTGCCTTACAAATATATCATCTTTGTATTATTAGCAGCGCTGGTTATTTTCGGATTGACACAATTCCCAAGTGGTAAACCCAAGAAAAAAGACACAACAAAAGAACTTGCAAATGCCAAGATCACAGAAACTTTGGCTTATCTTGCGCATAACAAAAAATTTTTGCAAGGTATTTTTACTGAATTTATGTATGTCGGCATGCAGACAGCCGTCTGGTCTTTCACAATTCGATTAGCTATGGAGTTAAACGGCAGTATTAACGAGCGAAATGCATCTACATTTATGGTTTATAGCTACGCCGCATTTTTCATCGGGAAAGTTATTGCTAACTTCATGATGAAGCGCATGCCTGCATCTCGTGTGCTACAAATATTCTCTTTATTTGGACTAATTTCATTAATGTATATTATTTTTGTTCACAATATGACTGCAGTTTATTTCGCAATAATTGTAAGCGGTTTATTTGGACCTTGTTGGGCAACGATCTATTCTCAAACTTTAGATACAGTGACGGATAAGCGACATACTGAAACTGCTGGTGCAATTATCGTTATGTCTATAATTGGTGGTGCATTTATTCCAATTGCACAGGGATTCGTTGCGGATATTTCTAATATGTCCATATCATTCGTTGTTAATCTGATTTGTTTTGCGGTTGTTGGTATTTATGCCACTGGGAAAATGAGGGAACTTAAAAATGACGCGTCGTTAAAGGATAAATCAACCAAATAATTGGGGGAATATACAAGATGAAAAAAATACATTTAAATCACAATATGTTCAGTAAAGATACCTTTAATCTTTATGAGGATGATGCATTTGAAGTGACCACGTTTGTTTACCCTTCAGGGATTGAAGCCCTCAATATTAAGAATTCAAAAGGGTACCTCACTGTTTTACCGTTTTATGGATTGATCATATGGGATGCAGTTTTTGACAACATATCTCTTAAAATGAAAGATATGTTTTCTCAACCTTTACCTGGGACGGGTATTGCTGATACGTATGGCTGTTTTCAATTCTCGTCTGGGCTGTTAGCAAATGGCACACCAGCGCCAGAGGACAATTATCAATTACACGGGGAATTTCCATGTTCGCACATGGATCATGCGAATCTCATCATTGGCAACGAGACTATCACGGTTCAGAGTGATTTTGAATATGTAAAAGGTTTTGGATATCATTATTTAGCTGAACCATCAGTGACGATGTATAAAGATAGCGGGCTATTTGATATTGAACAGAAAGTTACAAATCTATCAAATTATCAACCGATGCCGTTACAATACATGTGTCATATGAATTACGCATATATAGATAATTCTGTTATCAGTTCTAATGTTCCTGATGAAGCATTTCAATTACGTCAAACCGTTCCGGGACATGTTCATCCAACGGTTGAATGGCAGAAATACAATGATGAGTTGAAGGCTTCAGGAAAACTGATTAATAAATTGGATGATGCTGCACACTATGATCCAGAAATTGTTTTCTTTTCCTCTGATTTAGCCAAGTACACAGATAATGCAGAATTTCGTATGAATATTGGTAATGGTAAAAATTTCTTAACAAAATTTGTTACGGCACAATTTCCAATTGCAACACGCTGGATTTTATATAATCCGGATCAGCAGGTTGGCGCTTTTGTATTACCGGGTACTAGTCGCCCTGAAGGCTATACTGCGGCAGAAAAGGCTGGGACGCTAATTTGGCTTAAATCCCATGAAACTCGTCAATTTAAAGTGACAACGGGTCTTGAAAAATAGGGGGATAGATTGATGACAAAAAGTGATGTGCTTGTAATTGGTTCCAATATGATCGACCTAATTTCGTATGTTGATAAAATGCCAATTGCCGGAGAAACACTTGAAGCACCAGAATTTGAAATGGGTTTTGGTGGGAAAGGTGCAAATCAGGCTGTGGCAGCCGCACGGTTAGGATCTAAAGTTAGCATGATTACGATGGTCGGGAATGATGCTTTTGGACAACAACAACTAGAGAACTATAAAACGAATGACATCGATATAACAGGTGTTGGTATCGGGACAAAAGGAAGTGGGACCGCTCCGATATTTGTAGACAAGAGTTCTGACAACCGTATTTTAATTATTAAAGGAGCCAATAGTGAATTGGTTCCAGAAGTGTTGGATAAATATCTTGATTTGATCAAGGATACGAAATTAATTGTCTTGCAACAGGAAATTCCATTGGAAACGAATTACCGTGCAATTGATCTTGCAAATGAATATGGTATTCCAGTTTTATTGAATCCAGCACCAGGGAATAAAGATTTGGACATCAGTCATGTAACAAAAGTTGATTTCTTTACACCAAATGAGACAGAATTAGCAATTTTAACAAAGATGCCGACTGATACACTTTCTGAAATTAAAGCGGCGGCTCATCATTTGAATGAATTAGGTGTGAAGAACGTAATTGTCACATTGGGTTCTAAAGGGGCACTTTGGGTCCATGACGATGAGGAGCAAATTATAGATTCCATCAAAGTTAAGGCTATTGATACTACCGGTGCAGGGGATTCATTTATTGGTGCCTTTAGCCATTTCTATACAAGCGGTGAAGATATCCCCACTGCGCTATATCATGCAAATGAGTATGCTGCAGTTACTGTTACCAGGAGGGGAACACAGAAATCTTATCCAACGGCAGCAGAGTTTAAATCTATTTTGATCAGCGAGTAGTTTTACTGTTAAGGTTAGCTTAGATTCTTGTGAGTAGCGCTGGAATTAGTATTATTCATGCGGCATAACTTCTAAATTTATTTTGAAGTTATGCCGCTATTTATATATTTGGATTCAAGTTGAAAATAAAAAAAGCCAACGCTGTAAATGCAGCGCCGACTTTAGTTAAATTGGTATAGGTTATTGAATCAGGTAAGTGGTTATTGGTCTTTATTGAATCTCGATATTACCATTGCCCTGGACTTCAGTAGTCTTGGGCAAGGTGATCTTCAAGACACCGTTGTTGTATTCAGCGGAAATATGAGCTTGGTCAACATTTGGCAACCGGAAGCTCCGACTCATTGTGCCATAGCTCCGTTCACTCAACAACAAGTTACCTTGTTTATCTTCATGATCCACAAAATTGCTCTTGTTCACATTGATATTTAAAACACCGTCTTCGTAATTCATTTGGATATCTTGCTTATTGACGCCAGGCAAATCTACCACAGCTATATAAGCTTTATCGGTATCTTGAATATCAGTCTTCAAATTCTTTTGTACTTCTGGTGCCATTGAACCGAAGAAGTGATCTTCCAAGTTATCAAAGAATGGATCCATACCCCAATCAACATTATTACGACGAGTGACTTCATTAGCCATAATCCAAAACTTCCTTTCAAAAATTTTATTTTATGGGTTAAAAGGTTTTTGCTAATTTGGCGGGGGAAGCAGCGGGGGAACCGCTAGTTCCTTATCCCTCTCAACAACTATATAGTAACACCAATTAGCACTCTTGTTAAGAGAGTGCTAATTGTTTTTTGAATTTTTTTAACACAAAATAAACAGCATATGTCATATTATATGACGGAATTTCAATGTGATCTAGGAAATATCTAGTATTCGAACCCATAATTATTAGTGAGTATGACTAGAATTTAACACTGACATTAGTCATCGTAACTAATGATTACCAAAAAAAGCTTATAGTATCAGTATTTTTGCTAGATTAGCCAAGATTAGCAAATTATTGGAAAACCATTGCAATTCAATTATAGTTAGTGTTAGTATTGCTAACATAAGATTTGAAGGAGGGATTCCATGAAGTTTGTTGTCAAACTCGTATCAGCCATTATTGCAATGGTTAGCCTCGCTATCCTGGTGCCACCACATAAGGCCCAAGCCGCCAGTCACTATACCATCGGCACCGAAACAACTTTTGTCCCCTACGCCATTCAGGGCAAAGACGGTACATATAATGGCAAGCATCCCGGTATTGATATGGAAATATTACGGGCCATTGCCAAAAATCAGCATTTCACCTTTGATCTTAAAATCATGAACTTTGCCGCCATCGTCCAAGCCCTGCAAAGTGGGCAAGTTGACGGCAATATGGCCGCCATGATGGTCACCCCAGAACGGCAGCAAACTTTAGATTTTAGCCACACCTATTTGAATGCTGGCTTGTCTCTAGCCACTAAACCCGGCAGCAGCATTAAGAGCTACAAGGATTTGAAGGGGAAAATCGTCGCCGTCAAGACCGGATCCACCTCAGAGACCTATGCCACATCGATCCAGAATAAATATGGCTTTACCATTCATCACCTAGACTCCACCAATACTGAGATCAATGATGTGACTACCGGTAACGCCGATGCCGCCATCGACGCCACCTTAAGCCTGCAGTACACCATCAAAAATGGCATGAAGCTGCGTTTGATTGGGACCCAACAAAATGTCCATCCCGTGGCCTTTGCCGTTAAAAAAGGTGAAAATGCGGCACTGCTGCAAAAGTTTAACAAAGGCCTAGCCAATATTAAAAAGGACGGCACTTACGCTAAAATCATGGCTTACTATACCGGTGCCAAGGCTCATACGAATGCCAATATTGCCACCGACCGTTCTTATCTGGGTATTATCAAAGCTAACGCCCCGCAGTTTAAGGCCGGGATTACCATGACCATCAAATTAACCATCGTGTCCATTATCATTGCCACCATCGTGGGGGTGTTCATCGGATTATTTGGGGTCGTCCCCAGTCGGTTGTTGAAGGGATTTCATGGGGTTTATACCTTCATCTTTAGAAGTATTCCGGTGATGGTGTTATCTTTCTTCATTTACATGGGTATTCCCAGTCTGATCGGTCATAAAATCCCCCTATTCACCGCCGGGGTCGCCACATTAGTCTTGGAAAACAGTGCTTATATCGCCTCCTTTGTGGCTGGGGGGATCAAATCGGTGGACCGGGGCCAAATGGAAGCCTCCCGCTCTTTAGGGGTGACGTATCTGGCGTCCATGCGCAAAGTGATCATGCCCCAGGCCGTACGCACCATGGCCCCATCCTTCATTAATCAATTTATCATTGCCCTAAAAGGAACCTCGATTTTATCCGCCATTGGTTTGGCCGAAATGACCCAACAGGGCACGATTATTATTTCTCAAAATATGGAAGGTTTTAAAGTTTGGTTGATCATCACCGCGATGTATCTGGTATTGATTGGCTGTCTCACGTTATTGTCGGATCGGGTTCAAAAACATTATAGCTTGGCAAATTAGGAGGCCGATATCATGTTAGATGAAAAGATTGTCATTGCAAAGCATATTCATAAAAGTTTCGGGGATAATGAAGTCTTAAAGGATGTGAGCTTATCCGTTCATTCCGGCGAAGTGGTGGTGATGATTGGACCTTCAGGATCAGGGAAAAGTACTTTTTTACGCACATTGAATGGGCTTGAAACCATCGACAAGGGGCAAGTGATGGTTAACGGCCAACTATTATATGACAAGAAAGTTAATCTTAATCAGGTCCGCCAAAATATTGGCATGGTATTTCAGCACTTCAACTTATTTCCCAATATGACGATTCTAAACAATGTGATCATGGCGGCGATTTCCACCAAACATTTTACCCCGGAAAAGGCACGACAAGAAGCCAAGAAGTACTTAGACATGGTAGACTTAAGTGAGAAGATGAACAGCTATCCGGCCCAATTATCCGGGGGTCAAAAGCAACGGGTGGCCATTGCCCGGGCTTTGGAGATGGAGCCAAAAATCATGTTGTTTGACGAACCTACCAGTGCATTGGATCCGGAGATGGTGGGGGATGTGCTAGAGGTCATGCAGCAGTTGGCTCAAAATGGCATGACCATGATCATCGTGACCCATGAAATGGGCTTTGCCAAACGGGTGGCGGACCGGGTTGTTTTCTTCAGTGATGGGATGATCCAAGAAAGCGGGACCCCAGAAGAAGTCTTTGATCGGCCGGCTAGTCCGCGAACCCAGGGATTTTTGGAACGGGTCTTAAATGTTTAAGAGGGGAAGTTGGATATGTTTAGTGATGATGAAAAGGTTAAGATACTGCAGGATTTAATTCGGATACCTAGTGTTAATGACCATGAGAAAACTGTGACAGATTACTTAACGCAATTGTTAGCCCAGTATGGCATTGCCGCCACGGCTGTGACATATAAACCCAATCGTAACAATTTAGTGGCCGAGATCGATAGTGGCCAACCTGGGCCAGTATTGGTATTTTCCGGCCATGCCGATGTGGTCCACGAAGGCGATCGCCATGACTGGCAGCAAGACCCTTTTGAGCCCTGGATTGAAAATGGCCGGCTGTATGGCCGGGGCACGTCCGATATGAAGGGCGGTTTAGCCGCTTTAGTCATTGCCATGATCGAATTCAAAGCCAGTGGCCACCCCTTCACCGGTAAGTTGCGCCTATTGGTAACCGCCGGCGAAGAAGTGGGGGAGCTGGGCTCTAAACAGTTAGCTAATCTAGGCTATGTGGATGATGTGGATGCCATGATCATTGGGGAACCCACCGGTGTTGCCAAAGAGAAATATCAATCCTATGTGGCCAGCGGTACGGCCTTATTGTCCTCCGAACTACAAGCGGATATTTTAGCAGACACGGAAGAAGCCACGGCAGGCCAACATTTCATCTTCTTTGCCCATAAGGGTTGGGTAACCTACAAAGTGACCGCCCATGGTCGCGCCGCCCACAGTTCCATGCCCAAGGTGGGGGTCAATGCCTTGGAATTGATCCTGGCTTATTTTCAAAGGGAAAAAGCTTTCTATGAGGGTATCACGGCTTATAATCCGGTTTTAGGCGAAACGGTCTATGCCCCGACAATTATTCGCGGCGGCACCCAAGTCAACAGCATTCCCGACACGGCCAGCCTACAGGTCAAAGTCCGGACGATTCCTGAATATGATAATGAGCGTATTATCGCCGGTATTAACCAGATCATTGCTGAATTAAATGCCACAACTGAAGGGCACTTTACTTTGGAATATGACAGTAAGCGCCCGGTGATCAATCATCGCGATTCACCAATTATTGCCCTGGCTCAAAAGATTGGGCAATCCGAGCTGCATGAACGCCTGCCCCTGCCAGTGATTGGTGTATCTCTAGGGACAGATGCCTCTGAGTTTACCCGGGCTAATCCTGATATTGATGTGGTGATTTTAGGCCCAGGTAATACCAGTGCCCACAAGGCCAATGAATATGTGACCATTGCCAGTTACTTAAATATGATTCAAACTTATCACGATATTGCAGTTGAATATTTGCAATAATTAAAAAATGAGTCGTCCACTTCTCAACTTGTTGAGAAGTTGGCGGCTCATTTTTAGATTAATCTTGTTGGCTAATACCTTGATCCATATCTAAGCTACGGTTTCGGAATAGGTAAATCACCGCGGGTAAGATAGTTAAGGTGCTAATCAGCGCATAGGCCGTATCTAACACCGTGATCAAACCAAAGGATTTTAGAACTGGGAAGTTCACAAACATCAATGTGGAGAAACCACCGATGACTGTTAAGCCAGAGACGGTAATGGCTTGGCCTACCGACCCCATGGCTTGTTGTAGTGAATGGAGCGTAGAGCGACCTGAGCGCTGTTCCTCCACAAAGCGTTCCAGCACCAGAATCGTAAACTCAGTTCCGATCCCAAGGATCAAAGAACTCAATGAAACGGTCACAGGATTATAGCTGATGCCCAACAGACTCAAGGTCATGGGGGATAAGCCTAAAACGATGGCAATAGGGATGACAGGGAAGAGGGCTTGTTTGAAGTTGCGATAAACTAACAATAAAGCCATGAAGATGATTGCTAAACCGGCAAAGATAATTAAACCATGATTGGCAGTCATGTTATCAATACCTTGGAGCATCATGGCCGTGCTACCGGCCGGGGCAATCGTCATGGCTCTAGGAAGATGTTGTGCCTTGGCATCAGCTTCGATCTGGTTCATCAACTTCAATTGCTTATCTGATTTTAATTTGAGACTAATTTTGAAACTAATAGTAGCATTTTTATAATCTGAGCTAATCAAGGTAGAAGTCAATACCCGCGGCATTTTTTGAATACTATGATTCAGGGTATTTTGAGATTGTGTCAAAAGATGACTTTGTTTTAAAGCATTGGTAATCGAGGTGGCGGATTGAATCTGGCTACCATATTTCTTAACTTCAGCTTTACTAAAGTCATTGATTTCATTTAAAACAGCTTTATCCCGGACGTCATCAGCAGAGACCAGGTAAGAAATATTGGTCGTGGAACCTACAAGTTTGACCAGTTGGTTATTGCGCTTTAAAGAGGGCAAATCTTGAGGAATCATTTTGATCAGGTCGGTTTCCACGTTCAAGTGACTTTCAAAGAAGAAGCCCACACCGCCTAACAGTAAACCAATGGCAACAACGGGAAAGGCGTGTTTAGAAATCCAAGTCGTATACTTGACCAATGTTTTTGACAGCCAAGATTCTGTTGAAGCTTTAAGCTCGCCCTTGGCTTTGATAGCCTTGCGGTCACGATAGCTCAAAGTAGCGAACATCAAAGCTAATTCTACCAGATAGCTGGCAGCGACCCCAATGGCTAAGGTAATACCAAAGCCTTTAATTAACGGCGCCTTAGAAATTAACATGGTTAAGAAACTTAAAGCCATAATGACCACCGCCACACCTACAGCTGGGCCGGTATTTGTTAACGTGGTATAAGTGGCAGCAGTCACATTGTGATCCTTGCGGAATTCTTCTTCATAACGATTTAAGAATTGAACCCCGAAGTCCGTCCCTAACCCAATGATGATAGGCAAAGTTGCCATGGTGGCCATGGTTAAGTCAATACCTAACCAGCCCATGATGCCAAAGGTCCAGATTAGACCCACCAGGACGAAGAGTAACGGTAATAAGCGGCGGCGCACAGGAAAGACCAACATCAAAATGAAGATCATTAAAATTACGGCAGCCACTAGCATGATTGCCATACTTTTACCCATTTGGGCTGTTACATCGGTGAAGATAGCTGGACTCCCAGCAATTTCAGCGTGATAGTTACCACTTTTGAGGCCACTGGTTTTGAGGGCCTGATTAAGTTGGTCATAGCGAGCGCCATTTCGACTAGCGGCCGCATCACCCTTTAAAGTGACGCTGATTAATAAATGCTGGCCATCTTTAGGCAAAAGCTGGTTTAAAGCACTAGGTATTTTACCATTTTGGCTATAAATGAGTTGCTTTAACAGTGCCGTATCCATTTGCTGCACTTTGGGTAGCATGGCCGTAACCGTCTGGCTTAAAGCGGCAGTTTGAGTCTTGGTCAAAATGCCCATCGTATAGTTTTGCACTTGGGTTTGTTGAGCCGGGGACAACAACTGATTGATTGCGGAACTGGCGGCAGTTTGCCCACCAGCTCCTTGGCTAGTCGCTTGGGTCATCTGGGCTTTTTGTTCGGCAGTCAAAATTGATTGGGTATATTGGGAAATTTGCTGCTGTTGGGCTTGGTTTAAACTACCTGTGATCTGTTGTTGCAGCTTTGCTTGTTGTTTGGTCGTTAGTTGCTGCAACATAGCCGCCTGCAATTGCCGGCTACTTTGAGAACTGGCGCCACTGGCCATATTGGTACTTTTTAGTTGACCATTCAGAGCATCGACCACACTGGTAACCGTATAAACGCCAGCGATTTTTTCAGCTTTTTGACTGAAATCAGCAACTTTTGCTAAGGTACTTTTAGTCACAGTTGACTGATTGTTTTGTGTTGATAGATTAACCACAAAAGCTTCGCCACCAAATTTCTTAGCGTAGGTTTTAGAATCTTGGCTAAGTTTGGCACTGTCAGCGACAAACATACTATTACTGGTGTTGAAATTAATTTTAGGCATCCCCAAAGCCAGAAATGCCGTCAAAACTAATGTGATGGCAATGACCGCACCAGCGTGATGGTGGATTTTTTGACCGATCCAGGTAAATAATTTAGCCATGAAATAAAATCAGCTCTCTTTCTTAGTTGAATAACTAAGTTTCGATTATAGAGAGTCAAGACAGTACAGGCCAGATACAGTTATGGAGATCGTTGCGGGATGAGACATTTTGATTAATCTGTCTTGGCATTGAGCTGGTGTAAATAAAAGCCGGGATAATGAATGGCGGCTAACACATCAGCCATGGTCAAAGCATCATCTTGAAGCCACTGCAAAATAGTGCTGAGAATCATGCTACTCAAGCTAGTAATAATGATTTCAGGTTTTGGTGCATCTCGAATAAATTGAAAAAAGGGTTGTGCGTGGAGTTCATTGGGTGGCATGGTTTCAATGAACTTCTGACCCTCAGCGGCGATATTAGTCACGATAGATTCATAAAAAGTTACATCAGAATTATTGACTAATATATGTCTAAATAGGCTAGCATGGGCATCTAACCAGCCAACAACTCGAATAAACATTGGGTCATCTTCTAAAATGTTATCATTCAAATACGTTGTGCCGTGAAGGAAATTGAAAATAACGTCACGTAACAGGTCAAATTTATCTTGGTAATAGCGATAAAAGGTGCTACGGTCAGTCAGGGCCTGATCAACAATCATTTTTACCGTAATTTTTTCTAAGTAATTAGTTTGTAATAAATCATATAGTGCTTGGTTTAAAGCTCTTTTTGTCCGCATCACTTGTTTTGATGTCATAAAATTACCTCACGCTATCATTGTCTTGGTTAAATTAACCAACCCTAGCAAGTTTACCAAAGATGATGTCTGAGGTAATGGTAAGAAAGTCTGAATTATCACGCAGTAGTTTTGCTTGCGTAGATGGCAGGTGCCACAGACAGCGCGATTGAAGATGATAAGTATCGTCTGATTATAATGAATAAGTTATACATTATTATCTTTTTGAAAAGTATAACTTATACATTACGGGTTAGCGACGATAGTCCAGACTATTGGTACGAGGAAAGTCATGCGAATATTATGCAGATCATTAAAGAAATTGAGGGAGGTATTTTAAGAGCAGTAAACAATCGTTACTAAATAATTTACTTAAATTACAATTGAGTAAACAAATATTTAGTAAAAACGTTTACAAAACCTATGGGATTTTGTGCAATTATATGCTATCCTAGTCCTATGTTAAAGGGGGTGTCACGATGGCTAATAATGACAAAATTACACTGGACTCTAAAGAATTTGCCCGTTCGATCATTTCTAGCAATCCGATCAAAGATGGGGAAGATGAAAAGGCTTATATCAAACGGCAGCTACGTTTGTATTTAGAAGCAGTGCTCTTGGTTGATGATTTTAATAACTTGGAAGAAACACGCTTTGACGTGGCTAAATCTGAACAACGTAACAGCATTTTACAGAAGATCATCGAAAGACGTTATTAAGGGTTGGTTAAACAAAAGCGACCCTTTTGTTTAAGCCAGTCTTGAAAGCGCTCTAGAAGGGAAGATGAGTTTATAATTGAAACACGCAAAGCAGTACACGTCGTACGCACTCGGGGCCTTTGGGCATGATGCTTTTTACGCAACCTTAAGTACTTACTTTATGCTATTTGTCACCAGCCAACTTTTTACCACTGGCAATAAGGCCTTCAATGCTAAAATGATTGGCCTAGTGTCCATGTTGATGGTAGTCATCCGGATCTGTGAGATCACCTTGGATCCAATGATTGGTGGCGCCGTGGACAATACCCAGACCCGTTGGGGGAAGTTTAAACCTTGGTTAGTCGTTGGGGCCATTATCAGTTCCGTCATGTTGGTCCTGATTTTCACCGACTTTGGCGGACTGGCCACCAGTAAGCCCACCTTATATTTGGTATTATTCGGCATTGTATTTGTAGTTCTAGATATTTTCTATTCGTTTAAAGATATTGCTTTTTGGTCCATGCTACCAGCTTTAAGTGTGGATTCTAAGGTCCGGGCCATGTTTGGGACCATTGGCCGGTTTGGTTCCACGTTAGGCCAACAAGGTGTGCCCATTGTGATTTTTCCGTTAGTCGTGTTCTTTTCCCAAACCTTTTCTCATACCAGTGGCGATACGAAAACACAAACTGGCTGGTTAGGCTTTGCCATTGTCATCGCGGCGGTTTCTTTATTAGGAGCCTTGGCCACGGTATTTGGGACCAAAGAAAAGAAAAATGCCATCCGTGAAAATACGGAAAAAGTCCGGTTTAGAGATGTCTTCAAAGTCATTGGTCAAAATGATCAATTGATGTGGCTGGCTTTATCCTACTTCTTGTTTGCCTTAGGTTATGTGGTGACCAATTCCCTATTGGCCTATTATTTCCAATACGTCCTAGGTCAACCAGATAAATTCAGCTTGACGGGGGTTATCACGGCCATTCTAGGGATTATTTCCGTGGTCTTATTCCCAGCCATCGTTGCGGCAGTTAAACGCCGGATGATTTATATCGGCGGAATTGCCATGATGTTGATTGGTTATGTCCTTTTCTTAATGGCTGGTCAAAATATTGTGATGGTTCTAATTGCGGATGCCATTTTCTACTTCCCTTATCCCATGATTTTCTTAGCAGCTTTAATGACCATCACTGATAGTGTGGAATATGGCCAATTAAAGACCGGGACTCGGAACGAGTCTGTCACCTTGTCCGTACGGCCATTGATCGATAAATTGGCTGGTGCCATTGCCATGGGGGTCGTCAGTATTGCCGCTGTGGGTTCTGGCATGGTGGGTAGTGCTAAACCAAGCAGTATCTCCGCCCATGGTTTGACTATCTTTAAGACCTTCATGTTCTTTGCCCCAATTGTATTGATTTTGGCAGCTGCCTTTGTCTTTTTCTTCAAGGTGAAGCTGACTGAAAAGAAACACTCCGAAATTGTTCGGACCCTGGAAAAGAAATTAAACGTGGATCCAGACGATGTGGATTAAGCAGGTTTGATCGTCACATATTAACTTAATGTTAAGTCACAAAAACTCAGGAAATCAGTTAATAGATTTCCTGAGTTTTTGTATCTAAGTCTAAATTTTTGATGAAATATAAAATAATTTCAAATAAATTTTACAAATCCGATATTTGGACCGTGAATACTAATATAACAGTGTATGTGAGTAAATAAGTCACGTTTAGGAAACGGTTACATCAACAAATTAATCGTATTTTAATGCTATTTTCATAAATTAGGTGTTTACAAATCATCATTTTATAATATAATGATAATCAATCTTAGAAATACGAAAGGAATTAGACTTATGAAAACAACCAATGCCACATTATTACAAACTTTAGTCGTCCGCATCGTGATTATGTAGCGCGGGCTATTTTGTAATTGCCCGCGTGGATAAGGCGGGCAGCATTGGTTAAGCCAAGAGCTGTTCTATAGCTTTTGGCTTTTTATTTTAGTCAATTTCGTTTCCGATGTTCCTAATAAAACAAATTTACAAAGGGTGGTAAATATGGCAGATACATTAGGTTTTTCGCTTACAGGTGCAGATATTAAAAAACGCAGTGACAAAATTAAAGTAGGGGTAGATACAGCCCCGGGACGTAGTTTGTTATACGCCACTGGTCAAGTTAAAAACGAAGATGACATGAAGAAACCGTTCATCGCCATCTGTAATTCCTACATCGAAATCGTTCCTGGTCATATTCATCTGCGAATGTTGGCCGACATTGCTAAAAAAGCGATTCGTGAAGCTGGGGGTATTCCTTTTGAATTCAACACCATCGGGGTCGATGATGGGATCGCCATGGGTCACGTGGGGATGCGTTACTCCTTACCAAGTCGGGAAGTTATCGCCGATGCCGCTGAAACCGTGATCCAAGCTCATTGGTTTGATGGGGTTTTATTCATGCCAAACTGTGACAAGATCACACCGGGGATGTTGATGGCAGCTGCTCGCACCAACGTGCCTTCCGTATTCGTATCTGGGGGCCCAATGCGTGCTGGGGTGGATCCTAACGGCAATGCCACTACCTTGTCCACCATGTTTGAAGCCGTTGGAGCTTTCAAATCTGGCAAATTATCTAAGGAAGATTTATTGGAATATGAACAAAATGCCTGTCCTGGCTGTGGTTCTTGCGCCGGGATGTTCACCGCAAACTCCATGAACTCTTTGATGGAAGCCTTAGGTGTAGCTTTGCCTTATAACGGCACTGCCTTAGCTGACACTGAAGAAAGAAAAGAACTGGTTCGTAAAGCCGCTAAACAAGTCATGTACGTGGTCAAACATAATATTCGGCCGAGAGACTTGATGACCAAAGAAGCCTTTGATGACGCTTATGCCTTAGATATGGCCATGGGTGGTTCCACCAACACTGTCCTTCATGGTCTGGCCATCGCCCATGAAGCTGGCGTGCCTTATTCTGAAGAAGATATTAATGAAATTTCTAAGAAGACCCCTTACGTGGCTAAAATTGCCCCATCTTCTCACTGGACCATGCAAGATGTCCATGCCGCAGGTGGCATTCCCGTTATCTTAAATGAATTGATCCAAAAGGGTGGTATTTTACATCCCGATCGCATGACTGTCACCGGCAAGACCATTCGGGAAAATGTCGCCGGTTGTGAGACAAAGAATCCAGAAATTATTCATACCGTTGAAAATGCTTATTCCCAACAAGGTGGTCTGTCCATCCTTCATGGGAACATCGCCCCTGATGGCGCGGTTATCAAAGTCGGCGGGGTGGATAAGGATATCCATAAATTCGTGGGCAAGGCCATTTGTTTTGATTCCCACGATGATGCCGTTAATGGCATTGATTCTGGCAAAGTTCAACCAGGCCACGTTGTGGTTATTCGCTACGAAGGTCCTAAAGGTGGCCCTGGTATGCCAGAAATGTTGAACCCAACTTCTAGTATCGTTGGTCGGGGCTTAGGTCGTGAAGTTGGCCTGATCACTGATGGCCGCTTCTCTGGGGCTACCCGGGGCATTGCCGTGGGCCATATCTCCCCAGAAGCCGCCGATGGTGGCAATATTGCCTTAATTAAAGATGGGGATACCATCACCATTGATTTGACCAATCGCAGCATGATGTTAGATGTTTCCGATGAAGAATTAGCCGAACGTCGCACCCATTTGAAGAAGTTTGAACCAAAAGTTAAAACAGGTTACTTAGCACGTTACCAAGCCTTAGTTACATCTGCCAATACTGGTGGCGTTATGAAAGGCTACGATGAATTGTTTGCTGATAAGTAAATATTAGGGATCAAGAAACTAAATGGGGGATAACTATATGAAAGCAGTCACTAAAGTCGGTAATTGGATGAGTAAATGGTTCACATTACTTGTTGTCCTGTGGGCAGCTGTCAACTACTTCTTACCACAAACTAGTTTATGGATCGCACCAAAGACACCAATTTTATTAGGGATTATCTTGTTCGGCATGGGCTTAACGTTAAATCGGGATGATTTTGCCCGCATCTTAAAACAACCAATTCCGGTTATTTTAGGCACATTCGCCCATTACGCCATCATGCCAACTATTGCTTGGCTGTTGTGCTTATTGTTCCACTTATCCGGGCCAACAGCCGTTGGGGTCATTTTAGTCGGATCTTGTCCAAGCGGAACTTCCTCCAGTGTTATGGCTTACTTAGCCAAAGGGGATGTGGCCCTAGACGTATCTATTGAAGCATTGTCCACCCTGTTAGCACCAATCATGTTGCCAACGATGCTGAAATTGTACGCCGGCCAATGGGTCGCTATTCCCACCCAACAATTATTCTTAAGCACTGTCAAGATTGTGGTTATCCCAATCATCGCTGGGGTCATTGTCCATACCTTATTTAGCAAACAAGCTGAAAAAGTTACCAAAGCACTGCCATTAGTTTCGCAAGTGGCTATCTTAGCCATCATTGGTGCGGTTTTCGCCGCTAACCATGCCGACCTATTCACCGCCCAAACAGCACTGGTTATTCCAGTTGTCATGTTGCATAACTTGTCCGGTTACGGGTTAGGCTTCTTGTTCAGTCATTTGATCCGGTTGCGGGAACCACAGCGTAAAGCCATCACTTTTGAAGTGGGGATGCAAGATTCAAGTCTAGGGGCAACCTTAGCCATGAAGTACTTCGTCCCAGCCGCTGCCATCCCATCAACCATCTTCTCGATCTGGCATAACATCTCCGGGTCAATCTTGAGTTCATGGTGGCGTCAACATACCCATGAAACCATGCAAGACTTGGAAAGAGAAGCTGCCCAAGCTAAAGCGCAGGCCCAAGCAACACGGTAATGGGTTGATAAGTTAATTAAAAGAGGATCTCAAATGAGGTCCTCTTTTTATGCGCTGATTTTTCGATTTGGTGAAAACTGTCTACTGGTGGGCAGGGGTATAATCTGTATTTTTCCGGTGTGTGACTGAATAGGCCTGAAGAAGTTACTTTTCAGAGATACGGTTAATAAAAGCTGTAATGTGCTGGCACAGGACAGTTGGGGCTTCTTCGGGGACATAATGGCCTGAATCTGGGATGGTTTCACCATACGAAACTTTGCAAAACGGCGCAATTTTTTCAGCTAAATCTCGGGAAGAGCCAAGTTCGCCGCTCACCGCCAGTAAAGGCACGGCAATTTTTTGCTGTTTTAATTCATCATGGATGGTCATATCGGTTAATACTGCCCGATAATAACCCAGCATCCCCCGCATCACACCCGGGGTTTTATAAATATTTTCATATTCATCCACATCTACTTTAGAAAAGGATGATTGCCAATTTGCGGCTTTGTTTGAGAAAAACCAATCAAGGAGTTTCCGTTCATTACCAGCTAAAAGGGACTCCGGTAAGTCAGGTAGGGCATTGAATAAGAAGTGCCAACTGCGCCAACTTTCTGAGTTGAGGGGAATAGCTTTGGGTAAGGTAACACTGGGGATGTTGCCATCAATTAAGACTGTTCCTAAGAGCTGGTC
The DNA here is from genome assembly GCF_001436375.1 of Agrilactobacillus composti DSM 18527 = JCM 14202. Classification (GTDB taxonomy): domain Bacteria; phylum Bacillota; class Bacilli; order Lactobacillales; family Lactobacillaceae; genus Agrilactobacillus; species Agrilactobacillus composti. Next base: position 61,673 of record NZ_AZGA01000088.1, read on the forward strand.
AGGATAGAGGTGCGAAAAGGCAAAGCCCACCCAAGCGCCAACATCGTGGCCAATATAAATACGAGTTGTGACGTGCAGTTTTTCCAGAAGTGCATTGAGGCGCTGACTAGTGGTACGGGTATCAAAGCCAGTTGTCGGCACACTAGAGTAACCTTGACCGGGTAAATCAATGGCTAGCACATGATAATTAGCGGCTAATATGGGAATAACCCGCCGCCAGGCATAGGCACTTTCGGGAAATCCGGCGATTAGAACCAATGTCAACTTGTGGGTCACCCCAGCTTCAACCAAGTGCCAGCGGATGCCATCATCTGTCGTGACCATCCGATGTTGTTGTTTAATCTCAACCATAGTTCGCCTTCTCATAGTTTTTTGAGACTACTTTTACCCTAGTCTCTTGATAACTATTCTAAGACATTGAGATTTAAAGTCCAAATTTAATTAAGGCCCACATAGCTTCAAAGCGTTCTTGATAGTTCGGCGCATTCCAAGTGTCTTTAAAATTAGGCAGGGTAAAGACGGAAAAAGCGGATAAAATAATTTCCGCCCGTTTAAATTCGGGATCGTGATAGGCCATGATTTTATCAATAATGGCATAGGCATCCAGTAAGACCTTGTGCAGTGCATAGGGATTATTATCGATATATTGGGTGTTCAGCGTAAACATTTCCGGATTATTGTTGTAGGCATTTTTTTTGGCGTTGACAAAATGCCATAGCCAATCATGCAATTGGTCTCTGGGGCTTTGGCCGTCTTTGGGGGTAATCGCCACGTTGCCAATAATATTATGATCGAACCAATTTTTGGCGACGGCTTCCCATAGTGCTTGCTTATTTTTAAAGTGTTTATAAATGGCAGCATGGGTAATGCCGAGTTCATTGGCGATTTGTGCTAATGAAATTTCGGCGCTCCCTGTACTTTTAATTAATTGTTCTGAGGTCTCGATGATGAGGTCCTGACTGATTCTTTTCATGTCATGATGCTGACTGTTGCCAGTCGCAGAGGATTCAACACCTTTCTAAAAATTAAATTGATGTAAATAATTATATGATCAGTATAGCACAGAATTATTTCGGTAACAATATTTGACTTTTGTAACTTTAAGATTTAATATGACATCATCGGTTATAAAATAAACAAAAAGTTACCAAAATAATTTTGGAGGTTTTTAAATGAAAGCAGCACAATTAATGAAATATGATAAAAATTTCGACTTAAAAGTTAATGATATTCCGGTGCCAGCAATTAAGTCCGACGAGGTATTGGTCAAGGTCAAAGTGGCCGCCGTTAATCCCCTGGAAATGTTAATTGGGACTGGTAGCGTCAAGTTGATCCAAGACTATGACATGCCCGTGACCATGGGGAATGAACTAACCGGCGTTATTGAAAAAGTCGGGGATAAAGTTACTGATTTTAAAAATGGGGATGCCATCTACACCCGTTTGCCCATTGAGAGTATTGGGGCCTTCGCGGAATATGTCGCTGTCAAGAGTGATGCTATTGCCCCACTGCCAAGCAATTTAGACTTTGTCACTGGCGCGGCAGCACCGTTGACCGGTTTGACCGCTTATCAAGGTTTACATGAAGAACTGAATGCCCAAGCCGGTAAGGCCTTATTCATTCCCGGCGGTTCTGGTTCCTTTGGGCAAATGGCCGTGCCCATTGCCAAAGACTTAGGTTTGCGGGTCATTGTCAGCGGCAACGCCCAAGCCAGAGAACGCACATTGGCCATTGGAGCTGACCAGTATCTTGATTATCAAGCCGTCAATTACTGGGAAGTTTTAAAAGATGTGGATTACGTCATTGATACCCTAAGTCCTGATGAGTTCGACCATGAATTGTCTATTATTAAGCCTGGTGGCCGCTTACTTTCTTTGCGGACTGGTCCCAATAAGCAATTTGCCATTGATCGTAATTTCTCTAAATTGAAACAAACAATGTTTGCCATGGCCAGTGCCAAATTTGATCGCAAAGCTGGTCAAAAAGATGTGCAATATCGGTTTATCTTTGTAAGAAGCAGCGGTGAACAATTAAGAAAGATTTCAAAGATTATTGAAGCGAATCAAATTGTACCCGCTGTTGATCCAACGAAATTTGAAATTGAAGATATCAACGATGCTTTAGCGTTAGTCAGAAGTGGCCATCCCCAAGGTAAAGTTGTGATTCAATTTTAAAGCGGTTGCCTCAAATCCTAGTACCACTTACAAACTTGACAAATTTTTCATGGGAAACAATATTGAACTTATTGTTATATCAAAAAAGGATCTCACAGGAGGTCCTTTTTTGATGCACATGATGCAAAACATGCTTTGTATTTATCCAAATATGACTTTAACGGTTACTTGTTAAGTTGTTGTTTGCGAAATTCATTCGGTGATATATTCGTCCAGCGTTTGAACTGACGACTGAAGTTTGAGATACCACTGTAACCTAGCGCTGAGCTGATGTCTAAGATGGCATAGCCAGGTTTTAGCAATAATTTTTTAGCTTCGTTTACTTTCAATTTCGACAAGTACTCTCTTGGGGAGATGCCATAGGTTTCCTTGAAAATTCGAAAACCATAGCCTTTACTAAGACCAACATGATCGATAGCGGCTTCCACAGCGGGTTTGGTTTGATCTGTGGTATAGCCCTCTTTTAAGTAGGCCAGCACTTGACTGGTTAGGTCGTTTTTTAAATAGTCCGCAATGGTTCTGGCGTACTCATTTTGGGTGGAGGAGCCCTGGGTAGCGTTGTTTTGTGAGGCTTCATAAAAGTGCATTAAAATATGGGACAACTCAATTTGAATAATCATTTTTGTTGTAAAATCAAACGTTGAATCTTGGACCAAGGCATCTAATTTCAATAAATGTGGGGTGATGGCTTTATTAATGGCCGAGCCAACTGGATGATAATAGTCCAAACCCTGAATCAGTTGGGCCTTGAGTCTGGGATCGTCAATATCAAAATGATAACAGAAGTATTTCAAATCACTTTCAGCCCGGACGCGATGTAAGAATTCCGGGGGCACAATAAAGAAATCCCCTGAGTTTAAGGTGAAATCCATGTGATGCATGATGATTGTTTCTTTCCCAGATAGGACATAAATACATTCAAAGGCATAGTGTTTTTCAATGGGAACAGCCCAGGTTTTAGTCACGGCTTGTTCGTGGGCCCCGAAGAAGGTTAAGTTCCAATCAATGACCGGGAGCCGTTTGGCATTTTTTAAAAAATCGATGATCATCACCACCATTCAAATTTATTCGAATATATTTATAGTATATGTCATATTTGGATAAATTAAAAGGTGATTAGACAATGTACTTTGGAACACTGAAAACGGATAATATACATATTGAAGAAAACGTTTTCCTAATCAACAAATTCAGGAGGTTACACGATGGTTTTACAAGATTTTTTATACGGGGCAGCCTATTATTACGAGTATTTACCCTATGATCGCTTAGATAAAGATATCGAAATGATGCAAGCTGCTAATATCAATGTGGTGCGTATTGGTGAAAGCACCTGGAGTACTTATGAACCCCAGGAAGGTGTTTTCGATTTTTCAAAATTAGATAAAGTCGTTGATGCCATGAATGCAGCGGGTATCAAAGTGATCATTGGCACACCAACCTATGCCATCCCCACCTGGCTGGCTAAGAAATATCCCGAGGTTTTGTTGACCGATAAAAGTGGCAAACGTGAATACGGGGGTCGGCAGTTGATTGATATCACCAATCCCACGTTCAGGATCCTTTCCGAACGGATTATCCGCAAAATGATCAAACGTACTGCAGATAAACCAAATGTTGTGGGTTTTCAAGTTGACAATGAAACTAAACATTTCGACACAAGCAGTGCGAATGTCTATATTGCCTTTCAAAAGTGGTTGAAGCAAAAGTTCAACGGTGATTTAGATGCTATGAACCACGCCTACGGGTTTGACTATTGGAGCAATCGCATCAACAGTTGGGAAGATTTTCCACCTGCTAATTCAACAATCAACGGGAGTTTTGGCACGGCGTTTGAAGCCTTTAAACGCACGTTGGTTGTGGACTTCTTAAGTTGGCAAGTCGGGATCGTGAATGAATACAAGCATGACAACCAATTTGTCACTAATAACTTTGACTTTGAATGGCGCAAACAGTCCTTCGGTTTGAATGCTGATGCCAATCATTTCGAGATATCAAAACATTTTGATATCACCGCAATTGATGTGTATCATCCCACCCAAGATAATTTAACCGGGACGGAGATTGCATTTTGTGGGGATGTGGCCCGCTCCATCAAGGATGCCAACTATATCGTCATGGAAACTGAAGCCCAGGCCTTCAGACATTGGGTCCCATATCCCGGGCAATTAACGCTGCAAGCTTATTCCCATATTGCCTCCGGGGCGAATATGATTGGCTACTGGCATTGGCATTCTATTCACAATAGTTATGAAACTTATTGGAAGGGCTTACTGGGGCACGATTTTAAACCCAACCCTGTTTACAACGAAGCTAAAGTCATTGGGCAAGAATTGCATGACAATGGGGCAGTTTTTGTAAACACCCATAAGCAAAACCGGGTAGCCTTTGTGGTCAGCAACCAAGCCCTAAGTGCGGTGGACTGGTTCCCTTATCAAAATACAATTTTTGATAAAACCGCCACCCATCAGTATAACGATGTGCTCCGTGCTTATTATGATCCCCTATACAAATTAAACGTTGAAGTGGATATCCGTCAAATCGGTGATCCCCGGATCAACAATGACAATTATGATTTCTTAGTGGTACCCATGTTATATTCGGTCAGCGATGCGGACTTGCAACAATTAAACACGTTCGTTAAAAATGGTGGCAACATTTTATATTCTTTCCGTTCTGGTTTTACCAATCAAGACGTACAGGTTCGCACAGATGTCCAACCCGCTTTAATATCCGAAGCAGTTGGTGCAGAATATGAACTCTTTGTTGAACCGAATCGTAATTATGGCACTGGAAAATCTGAAGATAACATCACAATTACCGGCACAGCTGAATTGGCGCAGATAAAAGATCAACCGATTCAATATTGGATGGAATTGTTAACACCTACAACAGGGAAGGCCTTAGCCACTTACAACCATCCTTATTGGGGGAAATACGCCGCTATTACTGAAAATCAGTTTGGCCAGGGGAAGGCTTTTTACACAGGATCATATTTGAACGAGAAATCAATTACGGCATTGTACCGATACATTTTGAAGAAAATTGGGCTTTGGACAGTTCGTCAAGAACAACAATTTCCAATTATCAATAAGCGATTGGTCACTAAAGATAATACCACGCTGGATTTTTACTTTAACTACTCAAATGATATCCAGACGGTTAAATTTAGTTCTGAAACTGGTCAAGGGCTTACGACTAATGAAACTATTAAAAAAGGGGACAGCTTCACCTTGAAACCTTGGGGATATCAAATTTTTAAAGCGGCAGCGCAATATTAAGGAGGAAGGATCATGGCACAAGGCAAGAACGGATCAACTGCAACGCCAACCTGGTCGGCCAACGTTACAGACAAGCAACAACCAAAAGTTCCCGTGTTTATTGGGATTGCTACTGGTTTAGGGGCACTATTATGGTTGGCGCCATTTATGGGCTTAAACTCAGTGTTAAACCCTGCTAAATTAGCGAATATTTTTGGAGGTGCTGGCAGTCAGGTCAATAACTTCTTGGCTCTACTGGGAACTCTAGGGGCAGTGACGTCCACCATCACCACAATTATCATTGGCGCCTTATCTGATCGGACCCGCTCTCGTTGGGGTCGGCGGACACCTTGGATCGTCGTGGGTTCCGTATTAACCGCAGCCGTCATGGTGGGTCTAGGGATGATCAATGATCGTTCCCAATTACCAATTTTCATTGTACTTTGGTGCTTAATTCAAACCTTTATCAATATGATTGTGGCACCTTTAATTGCCGTTATCGCTGATCGGGTGGCACCGCAACACCGGGGGACAATTTCCTCCATTTATGCCATTGGTTATGTCATTGGGCAATATGGTGGTCCGGTTGTCGGTGGTCGTTTTATGAGCAGTACAAATCCTGGTTTGGTCAATACCGGTTACTTCGTTTTAGCTGTTTTGATGCTAGTCTCTGGTCCCGTAGCCGCCTTGATCATGCATGAAAAATCAAGTTTGGGTATGGTCACTGAAAAGCTGGATTGGAGCGGTTTTGTCAAAGCTTTTGTTTTCCCAATCCATAATGTTCGAAATTTTTACTTAGCTCTTTTTGGCAAGATGATGATTAACATTGCTGTCACCGCTTTTGGGGTATACCAAGTATTCATTTTGACCAGTGGGATGGGCTTAGATAGTTCCAACGCTGGTAAGTATGTGTCATTGATGGGAACCGCTACAATGATCACAGCAATTATCTTCTCATCTACTTCAGGGGCTATTTCCGATAAATTAGGAACCCGGAAGTGGCCAGTAGCCTTTGCAGCAGTGCTGACGGCCATTGGCACAATTTTACCATTTGTTTTCCAAAATCCATCTACGATGATTTGGTATGGGATTATCGCTGGGACTGGGTCCGGGATTTTCTTCTCTGTGGACCAGGCCTTAAATCTGGAAGTGTTACCTAATCCAGAAAACTCCGCCAAAGATTTGGGGATTTTGAACTTTGCCAATACCGGTGCCCAAATCTTAGCTCCAGTTTTGGGAGCCTTGATTTTCGATATGGTGGGACACAAATATTTACCTATCTTACCAATTTTATCAATCATCGCCTTAGTTGGTGCCGTATTGGTACTGATGATCAAAGAATAAAAAGACGTAGCTGTTTAAAGTGCGATTTAAAAAAGGCCCTCAATTTGAGAGGTCTTTTTGCTGTCACGATTACTGAGATGATCAAAATGTTATCCAATAAATAATAGACACCTGTATGTTTATTATGCCAGAAGTGTTATATTAGAAACAAATAATTTGGAAAAGAGTGGCACAATTATGGCAGATTTACGGACCCGGCGGACCGATATCAGTATTCAAAATGCCTTTGTTAGTCTCGTATTGAAAAAGGGCTTCAAGAACGTGACCGTGATTGATATTGCGACGGAAGCCATGATCAATCGGCAAACTTTTTACAAGCATTATCAGGATAAATACCAATTAGCTGAAAAAATGATGACAGATTTTACCGATAAGTATGATCAACTCTTAAAAAAACGTATCGAGTTGACACAACAACATCAAGATTTCATGGTGATTCAGAGTATGTTTACCCAAGAAATTAATCAAACGCTACGAACTCACTCCCAGCTGATTAGGGCCTTAAAGGTGATCCAATTTGATCATATCAGTTTGGATCAAAGCCTAAAGCGTGTGATAGCGGCAAACTTACCTTTAATAATGGGGCATCAACCCTCGAAATTTGAAATGGCTTTATTAACGGCTTTGATATTGGGGATTTTTGATTATGTCATTGCCGGACAGAAGTTACCAGAGCCTGAAGAAGTCAAAGCCGCTATCCATGACATGCTAACGTTACTGGGCCAATAAAAAATGTGCAGGCCACAGGTATCGTTATCTACGGCTTGCACATTATCAGTTAAACTTTAAATACGTTGTTCGATTTGGTCAATTGCGATGACCAATACCCGGGTGATCCAAGGAAATTTGGCTTTCATTTCATCGAATTCACTACCGGCAGGTAAAAATGAGCCGGTGCCATGGACGTGAAAACCTGCACCAGGACCTTGCGTCCCTTCAACAGCCTTACTGCCAACTGAGACGATCACGTGGTTATCGGTTTTAAAGTCGGCTTCAATGCTGGTCATGCCAGCGGCTGGAATATATAGCTTATCTTCCGTGACTTTGACATAAGAATTCCATGTATCCACCACGTGCGCAGGCTGGGCGTTGATGGTGACAATTGTAGCGGCGCCTTCGTGCTGCATGACATCTATAAACTTTTGATCCATTGGTTGTACTTCCCCTCATAGTTGATACTATCATTTTAAGCGCTTTCTTTAGCAGCGTCAACGCAATAAACGTTCTAAGGCATGTTTAGCAGCGCACTGGGTACCATCACAAAACAAAGGTTGGTCTAACTTAGTTTGGCGTGATTGATAGCGGGTCACGCCACTGGCATTTGCGATTACGGCAAATTTTCGTAAAGCAGCTTCTTCTGAATCTTGAATATGTTTGTAAACAGCAGTTTGTAGACTAACTAAATCTTGGCTTTGAATACAATTAATAATAAATAAATGTTCGTAAGTAGCTAAGCGTCGCCTATTTTGCGTGGCTAAGGAATAATTTCGAAAGTTTTTAAAATAAGTATCAAGATCGGCTAACATGCTTGCTACGGTCGTCAGGTTACTTGTTCGGATGATTTTTTGATTAAAGTTGTGGAAATCTCTCAGCAGGTCAGGGACTTGATTCATATTTTCATGACTGATCATGTGGTGACGAAAACGGGTCAAAGTCAGTAAGTCGTTTGCTGAGTATTGAGCTATAAAACTGGTATAAATCAATTTTTCTAAAGCCTGACGAATGCTAAAGATTTCTTGAACTTTAGTCACACTGATACTTTTAATAACGGTACCACGATTAGGCAGATATTCGGTGAGGCCATCAGTGGTTAATTGCTTTAAAGCTTTCCGGACAGGGGTTCGGGAAATGTTAAGTGATGTGGCCAGATGATGTTCATTGATTCGTTCACCTAGAGGCATCATCCCTGCAAGAATAGCATCTTTTAGAGTATCATATAAAATAGTACTAATTGGCTTAGGCTGGTTAAAGTTGAATTTAACGGCCAGATGTTGACTATTGATTGAATTGGTCATTTGAAACGCCCTCCAAATAAAAAACGCTTACAGCTATAGTTTAACATAGCGTAAGCGTTCTTAGGTAACACGGGTTTTTAAGAGAACTTATTATTTATTCACACTAACAACAACAGCGATGCAGCCTTCACAAGCTGCTTCACGATCTAAATACTTGCGACCATAAACCTTGAAAGGAATGCTGTTTTGGGCCACACCTTTTAGAATGCGATTGGTATCTTTAAAGGTCAAGCCGCCACGAATATGGACCATGATCTTTTGAGACTGTTTGTATAGATTTTTCATGTCATCCAAACATTCTGTCCAACGGGTTTGAATGTCTTCTAGGGCGTATTCTTTTAAAACTTTGGCATGGATTACATCTAAGAACTCGTCAGTGACACTTTCTTTTTTTGCAATCATGTTTTTCTCCTTTAATTTTAGTAGAAATAACAAAAAGATTAATTAGAGCAAATAAATAAAATTGATAACTGTTAACGCTTCCATGATACAACAATAGAGATTCCCATTCAAGCGGAAATCTCTATTGTTTTTTATTTGGGGAATAAAACCAAGTGATTATTCGCCTGGTTTATAGTCTTCATCGATGATTAAGACTGGTTTGATCGTCTTACCAGAACCAGAATCAGCGTTAGCTTCATTGATTTGATCAAATTTATAGAATTTTTCGGTCTTATCAAAATCAAACATCCCTTGACGATAGAAACGGATTAAACGAGGGACGTCGATTTGAGGAATAGAGTCACCCATATTAACACCAATGACAGATTTGTCATCGACACAAAGATCATTCCAAGTATCTACGTCAATATGGTGTGGGGTAACGGCGATACATGCAGATACACCGCCTTGATTCAAGGCTTTGATGGAACCTTCCATGACTGATGTGACACCAGTGGTATCAACAGCAAAGTCCACACCGTAGCCATCAGTCAATTTCTTGATAGCGGCAACAGGATCTTCATTTTTACTATTGATAGCATGAGTGGCGCCTAATTCTTTGGCTAATTCCAAACGGGAATCAACGATATCCACGGCGATAACGGAAGTACAACCAGAAATACGACCAGCCATCATGGCAGCTAAGCCAACGGCCCCGGTCCCAAAGACAGCAATGGTATCACCAGGTTTTGGTTTTAAAGTATTTAAAACTGTGCCACTCCCAGTCACATAACCACAGCCCAAAGGTCCTAAGCGGCGTAAATCCAAGTCTTTAGGCACTTTCACACAGTTGGCCTCACGGACAACGGTTGTGGTCGTGAATGAAGATTGGTCGAACATATCGGCTAACTTTTCACCATTTTCAGTGAAATGATCAGTGCCATCCGGGCGAACCCCAGATAAGTTATTTTCAGCATAGTGTAAACATTGTGTTGGAATACCCTTTAAACAATTGTCACAGTTGCGGCAGGCGTAAAAAGAAAGCACCACGTGGTCACCAGGTTCAAAGTTTTGCACATTCGAACCAACTTTTTCAACGATCCCAGACCCTTCGTGGCCTAAAATGATTGGGTAGCCAATGACAGCGTCCCCTTTACGTAAAGCTTCATCAGAGTGGCAGATACCAGTAGCGACCATGTGGACTTGGACGTCGTCTGGACCCATTGGTGCTAATTCAATATCATCTTTGATGACAAATGGATCACCTTGTTTTTCAACAACAGCGGCAGTGATTTTCATAAGTTAAGACTCCAATCAATATTTTTTATTTGATGTCTACATTGCATATGATTTCACAAAAACCGCCTATTGACAAGCGCTTTCATAAGAGACGTCAGAGTATCTTAGTTTTTGGTACTGCAAAACATAAGGTGAATAAGCTTTCATAAAATTATGCTTCATTTGATAGTATCAAATTTACAGGTCAGAGCTTTTTGCTGAGCGCGTCCGATTCGGCATTGGCCCGGTCTTGGCCGGGGGAAGAGTTGTATTGCTCATTGTACTTTTTATAAAAGAAATTTTTGTTGCTCATGCCAATGGCTTCAATGATATCTGAAATGGGCATGGTCGTGGATGTGACCATGGACCGAGCATGGATCAAACGTTGCTGGGTCAGCGCTGTAGAAAAGGTTTTACCAGCTTCTTTTTTGAAAACGTTACTTAGATAGTTCTTATTATAGTTGTATTTTTTGGCTTCAGATTCTAATGAGATATTGCGGTAATGATTCGTGATATCCCGCAGGACTTTTAAAACAATACGTTGGGATTCAGAGATTTCTTTAGCCCGGACATTGTAGTTGCGGACCAGTTGAGTCATTAAAATCGATAGGTAGTTTTTAATAATGGAATTGGAAAATTCACGGGGTTGAAAGTATTCCACAATAATATGATCTAGGGTACTACGGACTTCATCGTTGCGGTCATTATGTTGAAACAACATAAACTTACGAATGTTTTGTTTCTTGATGGTGCGATTCAGCAAGAACTCATAGAGGACACTACGATTCCGGCGCATATCATTGAGCATACGGATGCTGATATCTTGGTCACGAAATAAAATATTGACCATGACATCATTTTCCCCTAAGGCCGCAATGGCGTGTTTACAGCCCACATCTAAAAGTAATAAATCACCTTCTGATAGATGAATATGCTCACCGTCGACCCGTTCATCAGCTGAACCTCGGAGCATGTAATTCATCTCTAGAAAAGTATGGGTATGCATTGGGTAAGGGGCAAAACGGTTGTGTTTACGGATAAATATATCTTTATTTTTAAAAAAGTAATTATTTAAAACGGGTGCTTCTGCTTTAAAAGATAAGGGATTACTGACTGCTGACATAGGAATATCATTGTGAAAGGATTTGCTATCATGTTGCAGTTTCTCAATGTTATTGAGTTCTAAAAAGGATGCCATAATTTTTGGATCCATATGATTACCTCCCTGTAGATATGATACCAAGTCCAACATCAAATGTCATTGTTGAATTTTATGTAAGCGGTTAAATTAGACATGTAATCATTTCATTCAAACATTTTTTAGGAGGTAAAAACATGGCGGAAAAGCAAAGAGGTTCGCTTAAGTCAACGATCACCGTGTCCATCACTAACTTCTTGGATTCAGGCTCAATCGTGGCTGGGGCCAGTGGCTTAACACTTTGGACGCAACATTTTGGATTATCAAGTTTTCAAGTTGGTTTACTAGGTGCATTAAGTGCTAACGCTTTTGGTTCTGCGATTGGGGCATTGATCGGGGGCCGTTTGTCTGATAAGTATGGTCGTAAATTAATCTTCACTTATAACATGTTAGTTTATATGCTTGGGACGATTTTAGTAATGTTCGCCGCAAGTTTTCCAATGCTATTGGCTGGTTTCTTAGTAACCGGGATTGCCGTTGGGGTTGGGGTGCCAGCTTCTTGGACATATATTTCGGAAACTTCGGAAGACAACAATCGAGCTAAGAATATCGGGACATCGCAATTCGCTTGGTCTTTGGGTCCTGCCATTATCTTCATTGGCGGTGTCGTCTTAGCACCTCTTGGCTTGATGGGTAACAGAATCTTGTTTGCTTTCTTAACAGTTGTTGCCTTCATCGCTTGGCGCTTACAAAGTAAATTGGAAGAATCCCAAGATTGGGTGGAACAAAAGAAAGCTGAAAAAGCTAGTGGTCAAAAGGAACATCCGTACCGGGATATCTTCTCTAATAAAGTAAGTTTGAAATCACTTTGCTTCTTGATTGGGGTTTACATGTTCTGGAACTTAGTTGCCGGAGCAATGGGCTTCTTCATGCCATTCGTTTATGAAACTGCCGGTGGTTTGTCCAACATGCAGGCTAACTTGTTACAAGCCGTCCTTTGGATCTTAACTGCTGCTGCCACCTACTTTGGCTTTGCAAAATATGGCGATAAAGTTAACCACAGAATTTTCTTCTTCGTTGGGGCTGCCATGGCCTTAGCATCTTGGATCGTCTTAACCTTTGCCGGGATGAAGAGTTCTGTTAGTCTTTGGTCCTTCGTGGCACTTTGGGGTATTTCCGCAGGTATCGGTGCCCAAGCGTGGTACGCCTTATGGGCAACCGAATTATTCCCAACGAAGTTTAGAGCGGGTTCTCAAGGAATCATGTTCTTCGTCGTTCGGGCTAGTGCCGGTGTTTGGTCCATCTTCTTCCCAACTATCTTGGCTAACTTAGGATTCACTGTTGCCGGGACATTCATGATTATTCTCTTGGCAGTTTCCCTATTGGTTGGGACAATTTGGGCACCAGAAACCCGCAACAAGTCCTTGGATGAAATTACAGAAGAACGTTATGGCAAAGAATATGTGCTGGAACCTAAGAAAAATACGACTGACAATAATGAAAACGGTGCCAGCGGTTCTGACTTATCTTCCAACTATCAAGCACCAAACAAAAAATAATGAGGTGAGTTTTATTGCAAGCATATGTTGCAGTTGATATCGGTGCCTCCAGTGGCCGTTTAATGTTATCAGGTATTGAGGATGGCAAGTTGACCCTCAAAGAAGTGCATCGTTTCAGTAATGGCTTTGTTGAAGAAGAGGGCCATCACCGTTGGAATATTGATCATTTGGTCAATGAAATCTTTACTGGCCTGGAAAAGGTCAAAAAGATGCATATCAATCAAGTGCGCTTAGGGATTGATACGTGGGCCGTGGATTATGTGTTAGTTGGCTTTGATGGCCAAAAGCTCTGTGATCCGGTCAGTTATCGGGATAATCGGACCCGGACAGCTATTAAAGATTTAACCAGTGACCTACCAAAAGAATACATTTATGAAAAAACTGGGATTCAATTTCAAGATTTCAATACGCTCTATCAACTTTATACAGAAGACAGAGATAAATTAAGTCAAACCGATAAAATCATGATGATTCCCGATTACTTGGGCTATGTGTTGACGGGTAATGCCGTGACCGAAGTCACCAATGCTTCCACAACGCAGATGCTGAATTTGCGGGAAGGGCTGTTTGATAACGACCTGTTAAAGAAGGTCAATGTCTTCGCCGATCAATTCCCACGATTAGTTGAATCTGGGACTTACTTGGGCAATATCAGCCATAAGTGGCACACCAAGTATGACTTGCCAGAAACCGAAGTCATCACCGTGGCCACCCATGATACAGCATCTGCCGTGGTGGGGACACCTGGCAAGGGTGATGATTGGGCCTTTCTAAGTTCAGGAACTTGGTCTTTATTAGGGGCTGAATTGAATACCCCTGAAAACGGACTGGATGCCTTCAAAGAAAACTACACCAACGAATGGGGCGCTTATGGCACCTATCGTTTCTTGAAGAACATCATGGGCCTATGGATCGCCCAATGTGTCAAAAAGGAATATGACAATAAGTACTCCTTCAGTGAATTAGCTGAATTAGCTGCCAAGGAAGAACCCTTCCAACAATTCATTGATGTGAATGATAAGCGTTTTGAGAATCCCGTCAATATGATTGCGGAGTTACAAAGCTATTGTAAAGAAACGGACCAAAAAGTCCCCGAAACGCCAGGACAACTCATGATGGCTATTTATTCTAACTTGTCCTTGTTCTATGCCAATGAGTTACAAAAACTTGGGAAGATCTTGGGCCATCCCATCAATGTATTAAACATTGTGGGTGGCGGCAGTAACGTTAAGTTAATGAACCAATTGACCAGTGACTTGGCCAACGTTAAAGTGATTGCTGGTCCAAGTGAAGCTACAGCGATTGGCAATATCTTGGTTCAGATGATTACTACCAAGCAAGTTGACAACATTCATGAAGGTCGTCAATTGATCGCTGAATCCTTTGACTTGAAGACCTTTGAACCAGAAGCTGGCAATTATGCCAGCGAGTTAACGGATTACCAAAATTTTTTACACCGGGTGTTAGCCCAAGCAAAATAATCTAATTTTATAGGAGGTTTCACACATGCAACGTATCGGCCAGATCATGTATCTGCACAAAGATGCCTATGCTGAGTACCAAAAACGTCATTCAGAACTTTGGCCAGAAATGAAAAAAGAGCTGAAGGATCATGGCGCAACCAACTATTCAATTTTTCTAAACAAAGCCAATGGTGAGTTATTCGCCTATGTGGAAGTTCCAGATGTGGCCAAGTACAACGAAATTGCCAATACTGAAATTTGCAAAAAATGGTGGGCTTATATGGAACCGTTAATGGAAACTAATCCAGATAACAGTCCGGTAGCCACTGATTTAGATGAAGTGTTCCATTTAGATTAACCTGTAAAAAATGAAAGGAAGTTTTTAATAATGGTTAAAACTGAAAATATTGATAAGGCCTATGAAGCTGCCAAACAACGCTATGCTGAAATTGGCGTTGATACCGAAGCAGTTATGAAACAATTAAGCAAAGTTAAATTATCATTGCATTGCTGGCAAGGCGACGATATTCATGGTTTCTTATTCCCTGGTCAAGAATTAACAGGTGGGATCGGTGTTTCTGGGAACTATCCTGGTATTGCTAGAACACCAGATGAATTATCCGGTGACTTGCATGAGGCTTTATCTCTAATTCCAGGGAACCATAAAGTTCAATTACATGCTATCTATGCCGTCACTGATAAGAAAAAGGATCTTGATGAACTTGAACCTGAAGATTTCAAGTATTGGGTAGACTGGGCTAAACAAGAAAAGATTGGCTTAGATATGAACGGGACCTTCTTCTCTCATCCTAAGGTCGTTGACAACTTTACATTAGCTAGTCCTGACAAATCTATTCGTGATTTCTGGATCGAACATGGCAAACGCTCTCGGGCCATTGCCAACTACTTTGGTGAAGAATTAGGCCAACAATCTGTCAATAACTTCTGGATTCCAGATGGCTTTAAAGATAACCCTATCGACAAAGCAACACCAAGATTACGTTTAATTGATTCCTTGGACCAAATTATTGATAAGAAATATGATGAAAAGAATACAATTGAAGCCTTCGAAGGTAAATTATTCGGGACTGGGATTGAATCTTACACCGTAGGTTCTCATGAATTCTATCAAAACTATGCCATCAGCCGGGGCAAGATCTGGACGATTGATGCCGGACACTTCCATCCAACTGAAGATGTTTCTGACAAATTCTCTGCTTACTTCCCATTTGGCAAAGGCTTAATGTTACACGTTTCTCGGCCAGTTCGTTGGGATTCTGATCACGTTGTTATCTTTGATGATGCTTTGATTCGGATCACGCGTTCCTTAGTTCGGGATAATGAATTAAGCAAAACAAATATTGGGTTGGACTACTTTGATGCCACAATCAACCGGGTCGCTGCTTGGATCATTGGCGCTCGTGCTACCCAAAAGGCTTTATTACAAGCAATGTTAGCACCAATTGATCAATTGAAGAAGGATGAATTAAACTTCGACTTCACCCAACGTTTGGCTGAAACTGAAGAATTGAAGTCTTATCCATTCGGTGCTGTTTGGGATAAATTCTGCGAAATTAACAATGTACCCGTTGGTTTGGATTGGATGAACAATATTCGCCAATACGAAAAAGATGTTCAATTCAAACGCGATACTAAAAACAGCGTAACTGTTTAATTTATACATTTTGAATTACTCGCTACTTGATTGGGAATAGCGAGTAATTCGTGGCCTAATAAGTTTGATAACAATCGTTTATAAAAATTAAGTAAACAAATAAAAGGAGTTCTTTATATTGACAGGTAAAAATGATTTCTTAAATCCAACTGGCGGCAGAGAAGCTTTTGTTGAATCACCATATGTAACTGAAATGCGGAAGATCACCATGCGCTTATATGAACATGGTTGGGACGAACGTAATGGTGGGAATGTTTCCTTACGTTTGACCGAACAAGAAGTCGCCAATTATGGGGATGTCCATGATGTTAAACGCAACATTCCCATTGACTTTGATGCTTCTAAGTTAAAGGGTGTTTACTTCCTAGTTACTGGGACGGGTCGTTACTTCAAGAACGTTTACGACTTCCCTGAAAGAGATACAGGCTTGGTTCAAATTGCTGAAGATGGCCATAGTGCCAACTTGTTATGGGGCTTTAATGATGGTGGTTTGCCAACAAGTGAATTCCCATCTCATTTGATGACCCATATCCAACGGCTTACCATTGATCCTAACCAACGGGTGGTCATGCATTGTCATCCAACTAACGTCATTGCCATGAGTTTCACGGTGCCATTAGAAGAAAAAAAATGGAGCCGGATCTTATGGAAGATGCAAGCTGAATCTATCGTTGTCTTCCCTGAAGGTGTTGGTCTCTTGCCTTACATGACACCTGGTACCAACGAAATTGGTGAAGCTACCGCCAAGAAGATGGCAGACTATCGCATTGTTGTATGGCCACACCATGGTATCTTTGGCGCTGGGGACTCTATTGATGAGACCTTTGGCTTGATTGAGACCGTTGAAAAAGCGGCTCAAATTTATACAACGATTCAATCACAAGGCGGCGAATGCCTTGCTGAAATCAGTGATGAAGACTTGGCACATTTGGCTAGTCGGTTCGATCTGACACCAAATCCTAAGTTTTTAACTGGTGCTTCTATGGTGAAAGAACCTAATAAATAATTAGGTATTTTCTATAAATAGTGACTGTCATGAGTCATTAATAAGTATTACCCCTGTTTGAATAAGTCCTGTTGGCGTTCTTGTGATGCTGGCAGAACTTATTTTTTTGCTCTAAGGAATAGTTAAAAAAGCAATATTTGTCAATCTTTGAATAGAAAACGGTTACAACCTAGCGTAACACATGCTATGCTAGGTTTTGTGTACCGTAACACAAATAAAAGGAGTTGACGAAAATGGTTGCATTTTTAGCTTATGCATTGGTAATTGTATTTATGATCTTGATCATGACAAAGAAAATGTCTCCCTTTGCTGCCTTGACCGTTGTACCACTAGTTTTTGGGATTGGTGGCGTCATATTTGGTATTTGGCATGCTGATATTGGCGCAGCCGCTTTAAATGGGTTAAAAACTACTAGTGTCACAGCAATCATGCTATTATTCGCAGTTTTATTCTTTACGTTAATGATTGATACTGGTTTATTCGACCCTTTATCAAATGCCATGATCAGATTTGCCAAAGGCGACCCCTTAAAGGTTATGATGGCCACTGTCTTGCTATCAGCTGGAGTTTCTTTAAATGGCGACGGGACCACCACAATGATTATTGTCTGTTCAGCTTTTGTACCAATTTACAAAAAATTGAACATGAAATTATTGGATTTGGCAGTTCTAACAATTTTATCCCACTCAATTATGAATTTACTCCCTTGGGGCGGACCCACAGCACGAGTCATTGCAGTTTTGCACTTAAATGAGTCGCAAGTTTTACGGGGGTTAGTCCCTATGATTATTTTTGGTGAGATCTATATGGTCATTGTCGCCTACATCATGGGTAAACAGGAACGTAAACGCTTAGGGATTTTAAATTTTACGGAGGATCATATTCGAGAACTCACTACGATTACGGATCCAGAAGTTTTGAAAATCCGCCGGCCTAAGAAAATCTGGATTAACTTAGTATTGACCATCATTGTATTGATCATGCTGATTTGGGGCATTGTTCCCTCAGCAGTTATTTTCATCGCGGCAACTGCTTTAGGTCTGGTCATCAACTATACCAGTGTTAAAGAACAACGAGCCCGGATTGAAGCAAATATGCCTGATGCTGGTTCTGTGGCTATGGTAGTCATTGCCGCCGGGATATTCATGGGTATTTTATCCGGGACTCACATGGATTTGGCTATTGCCAATAGTATGTCCTCAGTTATTCCAGATGAATTCGGGAAATATTGGGGCCTAATTGTTGCATTCATTTCAGCGCCAGGAACCTTCTTCTTGTCTAATGATGCCTTTTACTTTGGCGTACTACCCGTTTTAGCTAAAACAGGTGCGACTTATGGTTTCACAAGCTTACAATTAGGATTTGCTTCTTTAATCGGTCAGGCTTTCCATTTACTCAGTCCGTTAGTGCCATTTATTTACGTGTTATTGCGGCTGACTGATGTGGATATGGGTCAATGGCAAAAAAAGAGTGCACTGTGGGGCATTGGTATATTTGTAATTTACATTCTTGTGGCATTGGCGTTTGGACTCATGCCATTAACTGGAAAAGCCTAAAGAAAAATTTAATAAATATGTTATTATATTATCCATTTAAGAGAAACCAACTAGTATGATGATTGAAGGCGGATCGCAAGAGGCTAGCAGTTAATTTTGGGAATACATGCTTAAATAAAATACCATCACTTATTTTTCAGCGATGGTATTTTATTTCGAGACAATATTATTATTGGACGTAACTAGACTTCTCCGGGTATCATGGTATCGGCAGGTCGTTTTGGATTCTCTGGGAAATCTTCATACTGACTCTTTAAAGGTTTGCCAGGCAATGGAATTGGGAAAAGCTCGTCTTTAGGAATCGGTTGATCCGCGTTTTGGCCACAGGATTTATAGGTATCTAAGAGGCCCAACTTAATAAAGATGGCTTGCTGAAAGGCGATTCTGGCATTCCACTCTAAGGTTTCCATGATGCGAGCAGCAATATGCAGGTCGGTAGCAGTGATTAAAATACCATGGGAATCTAGCAGGAAAACATTTTCCATGGCTTTATCGCCAATTTTCTTTAAGTTTTCCTGGACAATATCTGCTAAAGCCTTGGAGGTTGCAGGGGCATATGGCAATACTTTAATTTTGCCTAATTCTCTAGTGGCTTCTGTCACATTTGGCATATCTAAACCAGAGGTGGCCCAAAACATTGATTCTTCAGCATGAGAATGGTAGACACATCGGATGCCTGGATGCACTGAATAGGCTTCAAAGTGCATATTGATTTCCCTGGTAATATCACCAACACCATCTATTTTCTCATGAGTGGCTTCATCAACTACTAGAATTTGGGCGGGGGATAGTTCGGCGTAATAGGTTTCAGACATAAAAGTTGGTGTGATCAAAATATAAGATTTTCCATCAGTACCTAATACCTTGGTAGACATATTGCCGCCAGCAATGTTTGTGTCGAGACGATCAAAGGTTTTTTGAACTGTATGAGCTAGGTCTTTACGCTCTTCGAAGAACATCATTTCCATGGCAATTTACCTCGCTTTATTTTTTTATGAGAGTTGTGATTCGAATTTAGTATAAACCGCTTTCAATAATTACAGAACGATTCTTACATAAATTGGAGATGTGTCTAAAAACGAACTGGAAATTCTTCAAACTGGTTCAAATAAGCCAGTCAATTATTCAAATCTAATTATTTTGGAGGTTTTATGTTGGACAAAAGTAAGCGACATAAAAATATACTGGATATCTTAAAGCGTCGTAAAATTATTTCGGTTCAGGAACTATTGACCTTAACCTATTCAAGTAAATCTACTTTAAGGCGAGATTTAATTGCATTGGAAAAGCAAAATCGCCTAATTCGTGAATATGGACACGTGAAATTGATAGAGTCAAAAAATATTGAGTATAGCTACAATGCCCGCATGCAAGAACACCAGTGGGAAAAGCGAAAAATTGCTGCCATTGCAATGCAGTTGATTGATTCAAATATGACACTGTTCTTGGATTCAAGTAGCACACTTTATGAGTTGACGTCACTTTTAAATACAAAGCGTAATTTAACTGTAGTGACAAATGGTATTTTTAATGCCGAGCAATTAGATCAGTTTAAAAATGTGCACACTTTTCTCGCGGGAGGACGGCTTTATCCAGGCACAGGCTCAGTTCTTGGGGAGTATGCCACCAGTTATTTGAACCACTTCAAGGTAGATTTGACTATTTTATCTTGCAGCGCGCTTGATGCCCATGGTGTCTACATGTCTAGTTCGAAGCAAGCCAGTTTAAAGCGGAAGATGATGCAAATTGCCAAGAAGACACTGCTATTATGTGATAGCTCAAAATTTGAGCATACCAATTACTTCAAGTTAAGTGATTTGGCAGCGATTGATACTATTATTACAGACAAGGCACCCAGTATTGCTTTAAGGGACGCGCTCATCACGGCAGATACAACATTATTATTTTAAGGAGGTGAACTTTTTTGAATAATTGAACCAATATTTTGTGAAAGATGTCCAAATCAGTGGAAAACGCTTTCAAATTGTAGCCTAATGTCATATATTTACGATGTGTTCAAAATTATCAGTTTTTTAAAAAATCTAGGAGGTATTGCAATGTTAGATGTTAAATTTCCTAAAATCGGAATTAGACCAACGATTGATGGTCGACGTAAGGGTGTTCGGGAATCATTAGAAGAACAAACCATGAACATGGCTAAGTCCGTAGCCAAGTTACTTCATGATAATCTGAAATATCCTGATGGTTCACCGGTGGAAACAGTCATTGCAGATACAACCATTGGTGGGGTACATGAAGCCGCCATGGCTAAAGAAAAATTCGATCGTGAGGGTATTTGCGGCACTATCACGGTAACGCCTTGTTGGTGCTATGGCACAGAAACGATGGATATGACCAAAGATATACCCCACGCTATTTGGGGCTTTAATGGGACTGAACGTCCAGGTGCAGTTTACTTAGCAGCAGTTTTGGCAGCGCATACACAAAAAGGTATTCCTGCCTTTGGGATTTATGGCAAAGAGGTTCAAGAAGCTGATGACAAGTCTATCCCAGGAGATGTTACTGAAAAAATCTTGCGTTTTGCCAAGGGGGCATTAGCAACTGGTCTGATGCGCAATAAGGCATATTTATCCATTGGTAATGTTGCTATGGGTATCGGTGGTTCCACAGTAGACCCTGATTTTTTCCAAGATTACTTAGGTATGCGCAATGAATACGTCGATATGACCGAAATTGTTCGACGTTGGGATGAAGGTATCTACGATGAAGTTGAATTTAAGAAAGCTAAGGCTTGGGCCAAAGATCACATGAAAATCGGCCCAGATGTTTATAACGCTGGCAAACCCATTCAATTTGACGATGCTGCCAAAGAAGAACAATTTGATAACTGCTTGAAGATGATTATCATTGCCAGAGACCTGATGGAGGGGAACCAAAGACTGGCAGAGATGAACTTTAAAGAAGAAGCAGAAGGCCATTTTGCAATTGCCGCCGGGTTCCAAGGGCAACGGCAATGGACTGATCACTTCCCAAATGGGGATGTGATGGAAGCCATGTTGAACTCACAATTTGACTGGAATGGTAAACGGGCACCGCATATCTTTGCAACTGAAAATGATAGTTTGAATGGGGCTTCTATGCTGTTTAACTATTTGCTAACCAATACACCACAAATTTTCGCGGATGTTCGGACGTATTGGAGCCCAGAGTCAGTTGAACGCGTCACTGGGACCAAATTAACGGGACTTGCTGCTAATGGTTTCTTACACTTAAGCAATTCTGGCGCACAAACTTTAGATGCCACTGGGGCTGAAAAGATTGATGGGCAACCTGCAATGAAGCCATTCTGGGATTTAACAGATGAAGAAGTTCAGGCCAACTTAGATCAAACCGATTGGGTGCCTGCTAACGTGGAATACTTCCGGGGTGGTGGTTTCTCCAGTCACTATTTGACTAAAGGTGGCCCTAAAGGCATGCCAGTAACAATGACTCGAATCAATTTGGTTAAAGGTGTTGGGCCAGTCTTACAATTGGCTGAAGGTTATGCCATTGATTTACCTGAAAATGTCTTTGATGCAATTAACAAGCGGACTGATCCTGGCTGGCCATCCACATTTTTTGCACCAACGTTAACCGGTCATGGGGCATTCAAGTCTGTTTATGATGTGATGAATAACTGGGGCGCAAATCACGGTGCCATTAGCTATGGCCATATCGGCGCTGACGTCTTAACACTAGCTTCTATTTTGAGAATCCCAGTTAATATGCATAACGTTCCAGAAGACAAGATTTTCCGGCCACGGGCATGGGCTTCCATTGGGACGGAGAACCTTGAAGCTGCTGATTTTAACGCTTGTAAAATTTTTGGTCCTTTATATCAATAATTTACGTAGAGAAGGGATATGTTCATGAAATTAACAAACGTAATTGCCGTGGATTTAGGAGCCAGCTCAGGCCGTTTAATTTCTGGAACTTATGACGGCAACAAAATCACTTTAAAAGAACAATTCCGTTTTTCAAATTTACCGGTACAAGTGGTTAATGACTTGAATTGGGACTACATCAAGATTTTGCAAGAAATCAAGTATGGCTTAAGCATTGCCCATCAGGATTTAGACTCACTTGATAGTCTCAATGTTGATACTTGGGGTGTAGACTATGGTTTGCTAAATGCCCGCGGACAATTACTCATGGCTCCCCATAGTTATCGGGATGACCGGGTCAATCAATTTGAAGATCAATTGTATAACATCATCTCACCTTTTGAGCTTTTCAAACTGACCGGCAATCAGCCCGCTAAGATTAATTCAATCTTACAATTGTATTCAGACTTACAACTCAATCCGTTTTTAAAGACTGAAGTGGCGCATGTCTTGTTTATGCCTAATTTAATTAGTTATTTCTTGACTGGACAAATGCGCAATGAGTTTACCATCAGTAGTACCAGTGGTTTATTGGATACAAGCAGCCGAGACTTCTCCAGCACCGTTTTTAAGCAACTTGGTTTTAAAGCTGCTTGGTTTGGGAAGCTATCTAAAGGTGGGGCTGATCTTGGCCCATTATCAAAATCAATTCAGCAAGAGCTTCATTTGGACCAACAATTGAAAGTCATTACTGGTGTGGGTCATGATACGGCTGCTGCCTTGTTAGCTTTACCAATTGCACCGGCTGATAAAGAAGATGTAGCTTTTATCAGTTCTGGCACTTGGTCAATTATTGGCCGGCAAACACCAAAACCTGTTGTGAGTCAAGTTGCTTTTGATTCTGGTTTAACCAACGAAGGGTGTTTTGACGGGAGTAATCGCCTTTTAGCCAATTTAACCGGTCTTTGGATTGTTCAGGAATTGCAACGAGAATGGTCCTATAAGGGTGAGGTCGTGGAATTTGGCAAAATGGTTGAGGATGCTTTATCGGTTCAATCAATCAATAGTTACATCGATCCTAACAATGAATTGTTTACAGCACCTAATCAAATGGAGGAAAGGATAAAAACCTATCTCAAAGAAACCGGCCAAAGATTGCCCGAAAATCGTGGTGAACTCATTTTACTGGTTTTGGAAAGTCTCGCCTTTTCCTACAAGAAGATTATTGAAAACTTAGAGGCTGTCACGGCTAAACCAATTACGAAAATCCATATGTTTGGCGGTGGGATTCAAAATAAATTGCTTGTTCAGTTAACAGCTAATTTCACCCAAAAAGAAGTCATCACTGGGCCTGTGGAGGCCAGCGTGATGGGTAATATTGTCTCACAGCTTTTTGTAAGCGGTTTATTTAAGGGCGAAGAAGTTAATCAGATTTTGGAAAACTCTTTTGCGGCCCAACATACGCAACCGGGAGTGGTTGAGGACCTATCAGAGAAGTATCAGCAATTTCTGAAGCATTCTGCGTATATTAATTATGAAGGGAGGAGTTGAAATGGCAGATTTAATACTAGAAATGAAAGATATTTCTAAAACATTTGGTCCAGTTCAAGCCTTAAAGGACGTCAGTTTTAATCTACGTAAAGGTGAAGTCCATGCGCTTATGGGAGAAAATGGTGCAGGGAAATCTACGTTAATGAAAGTATTGACTGGTGAATACTCAAAAACTTCGGGCACAGTTATCTATGACGGTCAAGAAGTTGAGTATAAAAATCCAAAAGAATCAATGGATGCCGGTATTTCGATTGTCCATCAGGAATTAAATATGATAAACCACTTATCCGTTTCGGAAAATGTATTCATCGGTCGTGAATCGATGAATGGCCCAATGATTAATGATGATCAAATGATCAAAGAAACTCAAAAGTTATTTGATAGGTTACATTTGGATATCAACCCCAGAGTGAAAGTTGGTAGCCTCTCAGTTGGTCAAATGCAAATGGTTGAAATTGCCAAAGCAATCTCGATGAATGCAAAAGTTGTCGTTTTTGATGAACCGACCGCTGCGCTAACTGATAATGAAATCATTGAACTGTTTAAAATTATTAATGATCTGAAACAACAAGATATTGGTATCGTCTATATTTCACATCGAATGGATGAAATTAAACGAATTACTGATCGGGTAACCGTCATGCGGGATGGTCAGTATGTTGGCACAATTGATACAGCGACATCAACTAAAGATGAAATCATTAATATGATGGTTGGCCGAACAATATTTGAAACACCTAAGTCAAAGTCTAATGTTCCCGAAGGTGCCGAGACAGTTTTAGAGATTAAGAATCTCAATTCAGGAAAGCGGGTGATTAATCTAAACTTTGATTTAAAAAAGGGTGAGATTCTCGGTGTTGCTGGGCTTATGGGAGCCGGTAGAACAGATATGGCCAGAATAATTTTTGGCGCTGATCCGATGGATTCAGGTGAAATTTATATCCGAGGTAAAAAAGTTAAAATCAATTCACCAAAAGATGCGGTCAAAAATGGGATTGGCTATTTATCTGAAGACCGGAAACAATTTGGTGTCATTGTGGATATGTCGATAGCCAACAACATCGTGATGACCGATTTAGCAAAATTTATTAAGGCTGGATTGATCCATGACAAAGAGATTGAAACTGAAAGTTCAAAATTTGTTAAATCTTTATCTATCAAAACGCCGTCAGTTGCGCAATTAGTTCGTAATCTATCAGGTGGGAATCAACAGAAAGTCGTTATTGCCAAATGGCTTGAACAAAATAGCGACATCTTAATATTCGATGAACCAACGCGAGGAATTGACGTTGGTGCTAAGAGTGAAATTTATGAATTGATGACATCATTGGTGAATATGGGTAAGTCAATTATCATGATTTCTTCAGAGTTAACCGAGATACTCAGAATGAGTGATCGGGTTATGGTCATGTGTGAAGGTAGAAAAACTGGAGAACTTGATATCGCCGATGCAACTCAAGAAAAGATTCTATATTATGCAACGTTAAGAGAGGAGGCAGTCTCAAATGGCGAGTAATGTGAGTACTAAAAACACCAATAATTCCAACAAAAATGGTAGCTCTTCAAATAGTGTAATCTCCAAACTCAAAAACACATTTGGATTGCAACAATTGATTATTTTAATTGTTTTGTTTTTAATTTATGGGTTATTCGCTGCTTTGAGTCCAGCCTTCAGAAGTGGAAGTACCTTAACCAGTATTTTTGATGCATCGTATTATGTCGGTTTCTTAGCCCTGGGGGTTACCTTTGTTATTATCACAGCTGGGATCGATCTGTCCATTGGGACAAGTATGATGTGTGCTGCGATTACAGGTGGTGTTGTTTATAATCAACTTCATGCACCGCTTTGGGTAGCATTACTTGTTATTTTGGCAATGGCAACTGCGGTGGGCTGTTTGAATGGGTTCTTAGTAGCCAAACTTAAATTACCATCTTTTATTGCAACGCTTGGGACGATGATGATTACCCGTGGTTTAAGTTCAATTTTATCAAATGTACAGACAGAAACATTTCCCCTTCGTGGGACCTCAGACGGTTGGTACAAATCAATCTTTAGAACAAGTGGTGATTTTCCAACCGGAGCCATCGTATTGATTGGTGTCGCAATCTTGTGTGCAATTATTTTAAATAAGACCAGAACTGGTCGGTATATTTTTGCAATTGGTAGCAATCGAGAAGCAACACGTCTGTCAGGGGTAAACGTTGTTCGAAGTGAAGCTATGGCTTATATTATTGCAGGTTTTTGTGCAGGATTGGCAGGAATTGCCTACGCTGCAACTTATACGACGATAATGCCTGGTTCAGGTGCAGGTTTTGAAATGGATGGGATCGCAGCTGTCGTCGTTGGGGGAACGTCACTCGCCGGCGGTGTTGGTTCAATTCTTGGGACGTTAATTGGTACTTTCATTATGACAGTGTTAAAAGTTGGTCTTCCTTACCTCAATTTGCAGCCACATTATCAGATTTTTATTACTGGGTTCGTTGTTATCTTGGCAGTTTATGCAGATATCTACCGGAACAGAAAGAAAAATCAATAGTTGACCCAGATTTATCAAAGTCAAAATACTTGTACGAATTAACTACACAATGAGAGGGTTATTAAAATGAAGAAAAAAATATTATTTGGGACTATATTTGCAGCATTATTACTGCTAGTTGGCTGTAGTGGTGGGAATAGTTCAAGCAGTTCAAAGAGCTCTGGTGGCAATAGTAAAAATATTGAAGTTGTAGCAAAAGGTTTCCAGCATGACTTCTGGAAAGCAGTACAATCAGGCGCTAAGCAAGCAGCAAAAGAACAAGGCGTCACCATGAACTTTGTTGGACCAAAAGATGAAACCGCTATCGCTGAGCAATTGGAAATGTTGAATAATGCTGTTAATAAGAAACCAGGGGCGATTGCATTAGCTGCACTGGACACCAAGGCTGAAATTGATGCGATTAAGACGGCTCAAGAAAAGGGTATTCCAATTATTGGATTCGACTCTGGGGTTCCAAATGCACCTAAGGGCGCTGTTAAGGCAACAGCGTCAACTGACAACTATAAAGCTGGTGGGATTGCAGCCCAACATGCCTATGATGCAATTAAAGCAAGAATCGATTCGTCTGCTACACCACCGCGTATTGGGATCGTCTCACAAGAAGTAAACTCTCTTTCAATTTCTCAAAGAACGGGTGGTTTTATTGATAAAATGGTTCAATTACTAGAAGCTAATCCTAAGATTGGTAAGGGTAAAGTTGCGGTAACTGGTCATGATAAATTCAAAAACAAGGTCAATGCCAGCTCTGCAAAAGCTATCATTGAATTGCGGGTGCCTGCTGATGTCACTGATGCGGCAGGTAAGACTGAAGCTTCTGCATTACTGAAGAAAAACGATACAATTTGTGTTTATGGATCTAATGAATTTGGTGCGAAAGCCATCATTAATGCCGATGACAGTGTTGGAGGCAGAATTGGTAATACCGAAGGTAAAGTAGTAGCAGTTGGTTTTGACTCTGGTAAACTACAAATCAATGCAATTAAGAGTGACAAGTTCCTAGGTTCCGTTACACAGAACCCTATCAAGATTGGTTATGAAGCCGTAAGTTTGGCAGTTAAAGCAGCTAAAGGTCAAAAAGTTAAAAACATTGATACCGGCGTTAAATGGTATAACAAAGATAACGTTGATTCAAAAGAAATCAAACCGTTGCTATATCAATAGGATTTAAAGTCAGAGGTATATTATGTTAAAGAAAATTCCAAAGGGACTTTCCCCAGATCTTGTCAAAGCGCTAATGGAGATGGGACATGGGGATGAAATTTTACTTGCTGATGCTAATTACCCTGCATTTTCAAATAATGATCATGTCATAAGAGCAGATGGTATCGGCATTCCAGATTTATTGACCGATATTCTAGAGCTTCTACCACTTGATGCATACTCCGACTATCAAGGTATTCTGATGGAGGTTGTGCCAAATGATAAGGCCGTTCCTAGCGGCCGAGCAGAAATTTGGGATAGATATGCTGCGATTATTCAAGAGAGCTTTCCTAATTACCATTTGGAGAATCTTGAACGACAGGCTTTTTACGAGTATTCACATAGGTGTTTTGCAATTGTTCAAACTGGAGAATTGGCACTGTATGGAAATTTGATTTTAAAAAAGGGCGTTGTAGTTTAAGGACGGCACAATAGTTAAAAGGGGAAATAGACAATGAAAATTACTGCTGCAGTAGTCGAAAAACAAGGTGATCCATTTGTCATCAAAGATGATATTGAATTAGCACCAATGGGACCAGACGACGTTCAAGTCCACATGGTCGCTTCTGGAATCTGTCACTCCGATGAAGCTTTACGAATTGGCGATGCTGTAATCGGTTATCCCATTATCCTAGGCCATGAAGGGTCTGGAATTGTTGAAAAAGTGGGTGCCAACGTCCAAAATTTTGAACCTGGTGATCACGTTGTTCTGTCCTTTTACGCTTGTCGTAACTGTGATAATTGTTTAAAAGGGATGCCAACTCAATGTCTACACTATGCTGAAAACAACTTATCTGGTGTTCGACCGGATGGCACGGATCATTTCACTGAGAACGGTGAAAAATTGGCCGACATGTTTGACCAATCTTCATTCACGACCACAACGGTTGTTCGCGAAGCTAACTGTGTGAAGGTACCTAAAGACCTAGATTTACGCCGCTTAGGGCCTTTGGGTTGTGGTTACGTTACTGGGAGTGGTACAGTTTTAAATACTTTAAAACCAAAACCTGGTGATACCATTGCTGTTTTTGGAACTGGAGCTGTTGGCCTAGCAGCCATGATGGCTGGCCGCATTTCCGGCTGTACCTCGGTCATCGCCGTGGATATCGTTGATTCTCGTTTAGAATTGGCCAAGGAGTTAGGCGCAACCCATGCTATCAATAGTAAAAATGAGGATCCTGTTGCCGCTATCAAGAAATTAACTGGTGACTATGGTGTTGACTTTACTGTTGATACCACCGGTGTCACGCAAGTTATGGAAGACTCTATCAAGGCTTTGAATCAAGGTGGTGTTTCTGCATGTATCGCCGTAACATCACACCATATTGACGTAGACACATGGAACGACCTTTGTGTCGATGACAAATCAGTCATTGGGGTTAATATGGGTGACTCTATCCCACAAATTGATATTCCAAGACTAATAAGATTCTATCGACAAGGTGTATTTGATTTTGATAAAACTGAAAAATTTTATAAGTTTGATCAAATCAATGAAGCTAATGCGGATTCTGGTTCAGGCAAGACAATTAAACCGGTACTGATTATTGACGAAACTTATCAACCTGAGTCATAAACAATGAAAAATCATTAAAATTGATTGTGTTAGGCCATGACGATCCTTGTCGTGGCCTTTTTATCGGTTTAAAACAAAATTTCTACGTTGGCATGTTCTAATGCATTCTTCAATTCTGTGTCAGGTTGTTTGTCAGTAATCAAGGTCGTAGCACCTTGTAAGTTACATAATTTGTAGTAATTTGTTTGGTTGAATTTACTGGAATCGCACATCATGATTGTCTCTTTAGCAAGATTCATCATTGTACGTTTAATGGCAGACTGTTCTTCACTAGACATATAAAAGCCCTTGACATCCATTGCACTACATGACAGGAAGGCGATATCAGTTGTGAAGTTAGTCAAGTAATCGCTAGCAAAATCGCCAAGTAGTGAGCCCGAACCTGGGCGTAATTGGCCACCAGTTAAAAAGGTTTTAATACCGTGAATTTGATTCAACTTACTGGCGTTATATAGACCATTTGTAATGACGATGAGGTTTTTTCGCTGCTCGAGATAAGGGATGAGCTCAGATACAGTACTACTTGAATCTAAAAATATCGCCATATTGTCCCCAAGGAAATCTTGAGCAATCTTGGCCATGGCTTGTTTTTGGGTTTCCATTTCTTGTTTACGAAATTGGAAGGGAAATTCGACGTTGCGGGCTTTAACGAGTTCTACTTGCCCATATCTATGTTGGATTTTATTTTCGTTTTCTAGGCTAATGACATCTCGGCGTAAGGTGGAATCCGTAAATTTTGTAAGTTCCCGGAGTTCTTTCATAGAAATCTTCTTAGATTTACCGAGTATGTCTAAAATTAAGGTTAAGCGATCTTTTTTATACATTAGAATTTAACTCCTTGCAGTTACATGTGAAGGATTATTTGGAACAATTCTATTATACTTTATTTTTAGAGAATATACATTTAACTGAAAACGCTTTATAATTAAATTCATGGCAAATATTATAATGATAGGTGATAATTTTGACAGATAATAAAAAAATAGTCGATCCATTTTTAGAGGCCATCCAAAAGCCAATTTTGAAACAATACGACATCGCCGCGGTGGGCACCAATTGGGAGGCGAGTTTCAATGAGATTTTGGCATTGTATCAGCAAAATCCTAAGATTGTCGTGAATGTGCGTGGGGGCTTGTCTTTTGACCAGACCCGGGTGATTCTACACAGCATCAATGTGAACAAATTGCCCTTTGAAATTTATGGTCGGAAATTCTTAGATGATAAACCTGCCAGTGACCAAAGTATTGCCGTTATCGTCACGGCCAAATAACGACCAAGTTCTTACGATTGCGAACCCTGTGGTGTCCTGTGCCATGGGGTTTTTGAATGATTAATAAGCGCTTTCAAAAAAACTATTCTGTATTATAACAGGGCTTGACAAAACACCCTATTTGGGATAATAATGAGTACAGAAATAAAAAATAATTTGGTGAGATAAATTTTTTTATGAATATATGAAAGCGATTACAAGAAGACGCAGGGGGTATGCAATCATGGGTGTAAGAACAAACAGCTACATCGGCTTACTGAAGTTCGGCGCATTTTTAATCGATGACAATGAAGATATCCAATTAGAAGACGGCACACCAATCACTGAAGTTATTGATGAGATGATCACGTTTAATCGCCTCAGTTTACAAGAACAATATCCGATCCATGTTGATAAAACCGCTGACGAGACTGTTTGGGATGATCTGATTGGCTTTGAACCCCAATTGCGGACTTTGATCAAT
The DNA here is from genome assembly GCF_001436375.1 of Agrilactobacillus composti DSM 18527 = JCM 14202. Taxonomy (GTDB): domain Bacteria; phylum Bacillota; class Bacilli; order Lactobacillales; family Lactobacillaceae; genus Agrilactobacillus; species Agrilactobacillus composti. The sequence continues at coordinate 92,943 of NZ_AZGA01000088.1, forward strand.
TTTCCATCTGCGTTCACGACACTAGAGGCCTATGGTTTTTTAACCACGTGGCACGATAATTGTCGGTTATCGCCGTGTCACGCCGGCGCGCAACGGCAATTATTACAGAAATTGACGGCAAAGCTGGCATTGGAACATCTGGATGTGGCTTTGGCGGAACCAGTTCATTTAGATCAACTGAAGTATTTCATGGCCCTCCAGAATTTCAACGGCTTCTTAGTGGATCACACTGATGCTTTTGGTGAGGGGACGTCTCCTAGTTCACAATACTTGCGCCAAGCCTTTTTAGAGGCAGATTTTGAAGTGGCGGCCATCTCAGAACCAATTTTTATTAAACATGATTTAAGCATGATTTATGTCCGGGCGACGCAAGATTTAGCTGTGCCCGTGTTCTTCAATCCCGATGAACCTTATGCTAAAGCCTTGACACCAGAAAAAATAGCCGCCCGCTTCAGTGGCCCGTTGCAACACGTGGATGTTCGTGGGGCATTGTACGAGCATTTTGAGCCAAAATACATTCGTGACGTTGCCCAACCAGCCTTTGATACGTGGTTGCAATATTTGCGCCAAGCCGTATTACACCGGACTTGGGTCAGTTATTAGGGACTCCTGAATTTTAACCAGCGTCATAAGCAGTCAAAAAAGGCGCCATCGTAAAAATTAATTTACGGTGGCGCCTGATTGTGTTTAAAAGGAGGAGGCGATTTAGCTGCCTAAAAGGGGATTAAAAGACAGCCAACCCAGATAGCACCGAACCGTGCTAGGTGGCAATCATGAAAAAATTTGCAAAATTGACAGTTGTTGATGACCTTTCAGTGATGCCGTTTCAAGATAGGGCTGATCTAGATCCTTATCTTAAAAACAAGTACGACACTGAAGTCTTACTTATAGTTTGTCAGGGTGGCGTTGTAGATAAATCGCATGGGTATTCAAGAATTCTTCAATCCCGTGACGACCATCGGCACCACCAACACCGGATTCTTTCCATCCGGCATGGAAGCCCTGAATGCCTTCGAAGTGGAAGCGGTTGATATAAGTCTCGCCGGCTTCAATTTCGTTAGCCGCATAACTTGCAGCCTCTAAACTATTGGTAAAGATAGATGAAGTCAAACCGTAAACAGTATCATTGGCCAAACCGATGGCTTCTTTTAAAGTTTTGAAAGTTAAGATTGGCAATACCGGTCCAAAAATTTCATTTTGAACGATTTCAGAGTCTTGCTTCACGTTGGTAATAACCGTAGGCAAGTAGTAAAATCCTTTGTCGATATTAGCAGGGTGTCCACCAGTCGTTACAACACCACCAGCGGCAACTGCGCGCTGAACCATACCATCGACTTTTTCTAGGGCTGCCCGATCAATTAAAGGCCCCATGGTAACTTCGGCGTCTTTATTAGGATCCCCAACTTTAACGGCCGCCATTTTGGCTGTAACTTTTTTAATGAATTCATCTGCAACGTCTTCTTGAACGTAAACCCGCTCAGCGTTATTGCAGACTTGGCCATTGTTGTCGATACGAGAGTCAATGATCGCTTGAACGGCGAAATCAATGTCAGCATCAGCCATTACGATTGCCGGTGCTTTGCCACCTAATTCCAAAGAGACTTTTGCTAAATGATCACTGGCAGAAGCCATGACCCGTTGGCCGGAGCGTACGGAACCGGTCAAGCTAATGATCCCGATTTTATGGTTTTTAGATAATTCGTCACCGATGACAGACCCTTTGCCGGTAACGATATTGACCACACCCTTTGGAAAGCCTACGGCATCTACAATTTTTGCAAAGGCTAAGGCAATATTTGGGGTTTCAGAACTTGGTTTAATGACAATGGTATTACCAGTCACTAGCGCTGGCCCCATCTTCCGAGCAATTAAGAAGAATGGGAAGTTCCAAGCAGTGATGCCGGCAGCCACGCCAATTGGCTGTTTAGCAATCATAATGTTTTCGTTGGCGTTATCGGATTGCAGAATTTCACCTTCATAGGTTCGTCCAGCATTGGCCATATAATCGAAGTAGTCGGCTGCAAAAAGAATTTCAGTTACGGCAAGATCACGGACCTTACCCTGTTCCTCCATGAGAATGGTCACCAGTTGATCCTGTTGTTCCCGAATCTTTGTGGCAACGGCTTGGAGGTACTTACCCCGAGTTGGCGCCGGCACTCGTTTCCATTCTTTTTGAGCGGTATAGGCTGCTTCAATGGCTTCTTGAACGTCTTGAATGGTACCAAGTGGGACGGTTGAGATCGGTTGCTCATCTGCAGGGTTGATCACCGTTTCAACTTCACCCGAACTGGCTTCTCGAAATTCACCATTGATATACATTTGATAATGTTTTAATGCTGTTGCATCCATTGATTGACCTCCTGTACAAGTTATTGAAACAATAAGCGTTATTTAAAACTCATCTGGTACAATTACAAAAAGGAGATAATATAGAAAACGTTTTCTAAATTATATTATAGCCTTGTGAATTCAAAAGTCAATGATAATGCTTCTCGTTTGAGCACTGCACAAAGTAACAAATTCACAATATAATCAACTTTAGCCCCATATTTCCTAAAAAAAGCCCTTGTGCACTATTAAAATAATGCACAAAGGCTCGAATTTTTAGCTATTAAAATTTGTTATTTTATTTGGTGTAATTGTTGGTCTTTAAACTGCCAAACTTCATCGCAAATGGCTAAGGAACTTTGCCGATGGGTGACCATAATGACCATCCCTGGATAATGTTGTTGCACCGCCCTTAACACTAAGGCCTCATTTAAAACATCTAAGTTACTGGTGGGTTCGTCTAAAACCAAGATCTGACTGGGATGAAGCAAGGCTCGCGCTAATTCTAAACGCTGAGTTTCCCCGGCGGAGAAGTGCCGGGCGCTATCCGTGATTAGTGTGTCTAAGCCTTTAGGGAAATTCAAGACTGTATCTGCCAGTTCTACCCACCGCAGGACTTCTAAGAGCTGCTGGTCGCTAAATGAGGTTTGCCGCAAAGTTAGGTTGGCCCGGATAGAGCCAGTAAATATTTTAGGGCTTTGGGGCATGTAGTTGATGGCTTGGCGCAGGCTGGCCAGTAAAACAGCCGAACTAGGCGTATCATTGACGGTGATTTGGCCGGCACTGGGTTGATACCAGGTCATCAGTAACTTCACAATGGTGCTTTTGCCCACGCCACTGGGGCCAACGAGGCCAATACGCTGAGGGGCTTTTCCTTGAAAGCTTAAATCAGCCAAAATCTGATTATTGGGTTTGGTGGGGTAGGCAAAATCGATATGGGCCATATCAAAACGATTTAAGGGCTCAGCCAAGGGTTGTGCTGTCGCGGTATCTTGGACCACTGGGGTTTCATCCAATAATGCAAAAAGATGTTTGGCCGCTAAAATACCACCGGATAAAGATCCTGGTAAGGCTGCCAAAGCCAAAACCCGACCAAAAGTGAAGGGGAATAATAAGATTGGCACCAATGATAAGTGACTAATCAAGCCAGCAACTGCGAAGTTTAGGAAACATAGCATTAAGAGCACTTGCATGGCGATATTTTGCTTATCCTGTAAAGCTGTTTTGATTTGGCTGATGTGCCAGTAGTGTCGATTGGCCTGAGTTAATTTTGTCAATTGCCCAGGGACGGCTTGAAATTGTTGTAATTCGAATTTACCCTGGACACTTTCAGTCTCTAAGCGCTGCTGCTGGCTATCTGCCTGGGTCAACGCTTGGGTCTGGGGGGCGACTTCTTTTTGATTCAGGAAGGGTAATAACACACCCACCAAGGCATAACTCACCAGCGCACTGATGCCCCAGACCGGGGCCAGGGACCAAAACCAGATGACTTGGATAATTGATACGATCCCGGCAATAGCCACTGGTGCTAAGGTATGGGCATAGAAAATTTCGATTTGTTCAATATCTTGAGCCACGAGTTTTAATAGATCACTGCCATGTTTTTCATCCAATTTAGCCGGGGCTAGTTTGGTGATTTTGCGGTAGACGGTATCCCGAAAGCCCGCCAATATTTTAAAGGCCACCAAGTGCCCTAAGTACTGTTCGCCAAAGCGCGTGATCCCAATGGCCAATGCTAAACCAAAAATGGCGAGGCCAAGATGCTGCAAGGCACCAAAGTCCACTAAGGAGGCAAAGCTCAGCCATAATAGCGCCAGTTGGCATAAGGTGGTGAGGGTGCCAGCTAAGATGCTGGCCAGTAAAATCCAATTTAGATTTTTAGCATAGCTTAATAAACGTAAGAGTAATCTCATGAATTGGCCACCGCCTTAAGTAATTGGGCTTGTTTTGCGATCAGATCTGCAAACGCGGGGACTTGTTGCTGTAATTGGGTTGGCGAACCTTGGGTCAAGTGCCCGTCATGGATAAAATAGAGTTCTGTTAGTCTTTCAATATCCGGCAGGCGGTGGGTGATCAATAAGACCGCCCGTTCCTTTGCTAAAATTTCAATCGCCTGTAAAATGATACTGGCATTGTCGGCATCGATATTTGAGGTGACTTCATCGAAGATGTAGACGGCCTTATCCGCCAGAATAGCGCGGGCAATGGCGATTTGTTGGCGTTGTCCCCCAGATAGCTGGTTACCATTGTCCCCCACTTGGGTTTCATAGCCGGCGGGGAGGGTTTTAACGAACTGACAAAGGTTGAGGGCGTCTAATTGTTGTTGCCAATTTGATGTTTCGGGCGTTTTAACACCCAGTAATAAATTGTCGGCGATGGTCCCGTTAAAAAGCACCATTTCTGGGCCCAAATAAGTAATTGTCTGCCACCATTGCATTGGGCTTAAAGTCGCTAAATCTTGGCCATCGGCTTGCAATTGGCCGGCAATGGGCGGTAATTGTTTCAGGAGGGTTTTGGCCAAGGTGCTTTTACCACTGCCACTGGCACCAACTAAGCCCATCAAGTGACCGGCTTGGAATTTAAAAGCCAGGTCGGTCAAAATTGGCTGTTTGGGATCAAAACCAACGGCCCCGGTGTAGCTTATTTGGTTAGGCTGCAGTGGGGGCGTAGTAGGTGTTTTGGGAGCTGCATCAGCAGCGTCCGCGGCGGGGAGGTTTTTAAAAATAGCTTGGGCCCGTTTAGATAGGGCCATGAAGACGTGGATAAAGTAGCCAAACTTGCGAAAGCCAATCAGCCAAGTACTGACCAAGGCCAGGGCTAATGTAGCTTGGGGTAGGTCAAAACGCCCGGTCAGCACGCCTTTACCGCTGACCAGGGCAAACCAACCTAAAGCACCATATAAACAAAAATCCATGATGTTTAAGTTTTGTAGTTGGAAGACTAAAAAACGCATGGTTTTTTGGCGGAAATTTTCAGAATCCTTGGCAAAGTCTTGGGCATATTGGTCTTGGCGTTGGTACATGATCAAGGTATTCATGCCAGAGAAATCATCCAAGAAGCGATTGCCCATCTGATTAAAAGCCCCCACATAACGGGCGTTAGTTTTATCGCCGAATTTCCCCAAGAGCATCATCCCCAGACCTACCCCGAAAACACCGAGTAAAGGGATCAAAACACTCAGCGGATTTAAACTTAGGGTGACCAGGATCATGGCGATACCCGTTAACACCAAGGAACACACTGTGGGAACCACGGTGGTGTAAAAGACCGCCAGCTTATCGATGGTGCCCAAATCCTGTTGGACCACTTGGACCACGTTGCCCGGGGCGGTTTGGGTTTGGTGTAAGTATTGGCTGAGGTAGCGCGCCTGGAGTTCTTCGCCTGCTGCTTGCGCCCACTTGCCAGCCAAGCGCTGAGCCCCAAACAGCCAGTAACCACAGACAATCAGGGTTTCAAGGGCCAATAAACTGAGGCCAACGAGAGACCATTGGCCGCTTTGATAGCGGGCCACCACCGTGACTAAGCCGGTGACCAGCAGCATTTCACTGAGCCATTGGCAAAATATTTGCAGGTAAACCGTGGGTCGTTTTGGCCGGCCCAGTTGCCATAATTGTTTGATCATGAATCAACCTACTTTCTTGAAAAACTATAGTTCAAATATATATTTTTTTAGAATATGATACAAATCTTTCTGTCCTTGACGGCAGTAGCCTTTCACGAAAACAGTTAGGGCTCAGTAAACGTTGAAAAGGGCGTGGAAATCAGTATTCATGCGGGTTTAAACGTGTCAACTGGTTCGGTTACCCAGCAGGATTGGGCCGGTTTGTCAAGTCTTGAAATCAATTTGAATAATTGGTAAGCTTATTTTTGTGAAGCATTTCGAACGTAGGTTTGTTTATTTAGGAGCGTGTATGAGATGGAAAATTCAATTTATTTAGACAAGGGCATTTCGATTCATCCCCGCCATGATGGCATCATCGAAATTCGCCAAGAATCAGAACACCAAGGCAAACATGTCTTGGACAGTATTAATTACTTAACGGCCCGAGATACCTTTGGCATGACCGTGATGCAGATTGTGCCCACGTTGACCTTCCAAGAGGTCCATAGTGTCCAACAAAAATTAAACATCATTTATCATTTTTAAATTCAAACTTAGCCTACTGGCTAGCTATCATTTTTTGTGGTATGTTTTAATTACATTTGAAATTGTTACTGGGGTGCTATCCGGCTGAGAATATACCCAAGGAACCTGATGCAGATAATGCTGCCGTAGGGAGACGCGTTTTGAATCGACATAACTTAACAAACGCTGCCCGCCTATTTAGCGGGCTATTTTTTTAAAGTTTTTGCCATATTTCAACCAGCCGAATACCCCCAGGACAACTAAAATGAAGCTTATTATGGGAGGTTGTTGAAATGTTACAAGCACAACACGATCGGATTCAACGGCTTATTTTGCTCTCATTCATGATTGCCCTAGACGTGGTATTATCGCCGTTGTTACGGATCGAAGGCATGGCACCCATGTCCAGTGTGATGAACGTGATTGCCGCGGTCTTGATGGGACCGGTTTATGCCACCTTAATGGCCTTGGTGTGCGCCATTATCCGTATGACCATGCTGGGAATTCCGCCATTGGCTTTAACCGGGGCCTTTTTCGGGGCCTTGTTAGCGGGGCTCTTGTATAAATTGGGTGGCAAAGTCGGTTATGCCATGTTGGGAGAATTCATTGGGACCGGGATCATTGGGTCCTTGATTTCTTTTCCGGTAATGGTTTGGTTTACCGGCTCTAATATCGGCCTTTGGTGGTTTGTTTATACCCCTAAGTTTATGGGGGCTTCTATTGGTGGGGGTATCGTAGCTTATTTGATCTTAGTAAGATTGCAACAAACCAGTATCTTCAAACGGCTAAAAATTGTAATGTGGGGTGGTCTGCTTGGCAACAAGAAACGTGCTTGATGATTTTACCGAGGTCTTAAAAACGGCTTTGCCGTTAAAACAAGCGCCCCTGGTCCATTGTCTCACCAATGCGGTGACCATTGAGACCATGGCTAACGCCCTCTTATATATTGGCGCCCAGCCCATCATGGCGGATTATCCCCCGGAGTTTGAAGATGTGTGCCGCATCACGGATAGTTTATTGCTTAATTTAGGCCATTTAGGCCCTGGTGCCGGCAATGTTCTGGCGCCCGCCAGTCATTATGCCCATCAAGTTCAAAAGCCCACCCTGGTGGATATAGTGGGGATTTCAGCGACTCAAACCCGCTATGATTTAGCGCAGAAATTGTTTCTGGACCAGCCAGCGGTCTTAAAGGGCAATATTTCTGAATTGCGGGCCTTTACCGATCTTCCAAGCCACGGTCGAGGGGTGGATGGTAGTGCCTTAGATCAAGGGGACGCCAATTTGATTGAATTAGCTAAAGCCTTGTGTTTAAAGGCTAAAGCTGACTCCACCACTACCTTCATGGCCACGGGGCCGGTGGATTTGATCGTCAATGGCAACCAGGCCCTGGTTTTGGAAAATGGCGTGGCCCAATTAGACCGCTTCACTGGTACCGGGGATGTGGTGGGCGCTTTGACCGCCGCTTTATTAGGGGTCGGCTTAAATGGTTGGCAGGCCAGCGTCTGTGCCATTACTTACTTTAACTTATGTGGGGAACAAGCTTTGCATCAATTAACCCCGCCCTTTGGGGAAGCGACTTTTCGCCTAGCGACCTTAGACCAATTGTCCTTATTGATGACCCAGCCAACCTGGTACCAACAACTCAAAGGCCATTTTATTGAGATAGCCTAATCAAAAAAGCTATGCACCCTTATTGCGGGCCCATAGCTTTTTTTGTCGCCGTTTGACGGCGTTGTTGCCACAAGCGCCATGCCATGATGCCAAAGGCTACCAGGGAGATGGCCATGGCTAGTAAAAAGACGCGGCGGTAGGCGGTTAAAAATGAGCGGCCTACTTGGGGCGTGATGCGCACGACCCCGGGCAATTGAATGAACAACAACGAGGTGGCTAAACTAATTCCCGCGGTCATCCCTAAGGTTCGGGCTAAGGAACTCAGCGAACCTGCCACCCCAGCCAGGGGATTGGGGACACTGCTCATGGTCAAGGCGTTGTTGGGGGATAAAAATAGCGACATGCCAATGCCATTGGCAATGATGGTGGGGATGATTAAAGCTAGGTTCATGGTGGCGGGATAAAAGGCGTAGCCTAGTTGACTGGCGCTTAAGATGACCAAACCAATGGTGGTGAGTTTAGCCGCATCCCAGCGGTCAGCGATATAGCCGGCCAGAGGCGTGACGAAAAACATCACACTGGCTTGCAACATCATGATCAACCCACTGATTAACGCTGACAGCCCCCCGTAGCTCTGTAGATAAAAGGGCAATAAAATGTCGGAAATAGCATTGACCAGCATGACTAAAAATAAAATACTCACGGACACTAAATATAATTTATTGCGGAAAATAGCTGGGTCGATCCAGGCTAACAAGCTATGGTCGTCTTGATAAAACGAATAAACGGTTAACCCTAAGCCCCCCACCAGGAGTAATAAAGTTAATGGCCAATTGGGGTGTTGGCCTTGGGCAAAGTAACTACTCAGGAAAAAGGCAATGATCCCCACGGAAAACAGGATCTGGCCCAACCAATTTAAGTGGCGAGTGACCTGGGTGGTTTGCTGCCAAAGGTTTTTAGGGATCGTAAAACGGTGGCGGCCGATCCATAGGGCAATCAAACCCACCGGTAGGTTGAACAGAAATAGCCAACGCCAGGATAATTGAGAAATGACCACGCCCCCAAAAGCGGGGCCAGATAAGGAACCCACAGACATGAACATGGCAATAATAGCAATCAACTCAGTCCGGTTTTGATCAGTGGCATATTGGTTGACGATACCCAAGGAGTTGGCCAGGGTCATGGCCGAACCGATGGCTTGGATAAAGCGGCCCAGGAGGATCAGCCAATAATTAGGTGCCAGTCCGGTCAACACGGAGCCGGCAATAAATATATAGCCGCCAATGGTGAAAATGGCCGTCTTGGAGAGGAGATCCCCTAAATGGCCGAACATCACTAAGACGATGACGGTGGTGATCATCCCCACCTGAATGATCCAAGTGGCGGCACTATTGGAGATGGCCAAGTCGATGGATATTTGGGGCAGGGCTAAGTTGATACTGGAGCCAGAAAGCCCAGTGAGCAGGGAAAACAAGCCTAACACTAAGATGATGCGATAATTTTGGCGCAAAGTTGTGAACATGTTTGGCCCCCTTCGTGGTGATGATGGTTAAAATATAGGGAGCTAGGGGTTAAAAAGCAAGCAAAAAAGCTCAGGCCAAGGGCTTGAGCTTTGAAAAAACTATTGGAAGGTGCGATACAGTTGGTCTAGAATATTAGTGCTGCTGCGGGTGATCAAATCCACAATAGATGTGCCTAAGATGGAGAAAATCACGATAAAGCCAATGGCTAACAGGACGCTCCCTAAGGCATAGGCATAAATCCGATCGAAGTTATTGGTGGATTGGGCGGTAAAAATCGTGGCAATGAAGCCTGCCCCAAAGAATAAGGCAGCCACCATAATCAAGAGATAGGTCAGATAAGCATTTGTGGCGGAGACCCCAATTAAGCTAAATAGGAAAACTAGCCCGCTGATAAAAACGTTGATATTGGTATGTACTGCAAATAAGTTCATAAATTGCCAGAAGTTATAACGGCGATCCCCTAAGAAGACGTGGGTCACTAAAAAGGCAACGGCAATTTGGAGGGCATATAAGGCTAAGATAAATAAGAAGAACTGGACATATAAGCTAAAACCAGTATTAACGTATGTTAAAACCGCTTGGAGGGGTTTTAAATGGCCGATGGTGGCGGCTAACGCCAGGGTATACAGCAAAGTGGCCAGGCCAAATGAAATCAAGCCGAAATATTGATTGTAGACTTTATCCATGGTGAAGGGATGCTTCAAACTGGCGACTAGAAAGCTCCAGTAGTTACTGGCATAGCGTTTGGTCGCTTCCATATTAGGATTAGGTTGGGGATTGGTATAAGTTTGCTGATATTGATTGTAGTTTTGTTGGTTCTGATTAAAGTTTTGCTGGGTCTGTTGCGTATTATTGGTAAAGCCGCCATTTTGGTTTTGGGCTTGGTCTTGGTAATGGGGCACATTGGCTGACCTGCTTGGCGGTGTTTGGTTGACCGCGTCTGGATTTGTCGCTTGCTGAGGCTGTTCTGGGACAGCTTCAGGGGGGGCGACGGCTTTTTGGGCAGCTTGCGGTTTTGAATCAGGGCCAGCTTGTCCTTGAGGGGCAGTTTGTTCTGGGGCTTGGGGAGCAGTTTCTGAAATTGGGGTAACTTCAGAAAGGTTAAAACCGCAGTGGGTGCAGAATTTTACTGTGGCTGGCATTTTAGAACCACAATTGGGACAAATTTTAATCATTTTCTTTCCTCCAAAATAACGTTGGTTCCTCCCGAATCAACGTTTGATATTGTAATAATACCATAATAAGGAATCTTACAAAACGTGTATCTGTAAAAACGATAAATTACTTATTTAAGGATGGGTTTCAGGTTTCGGCCATGCTATAATAAAACCACATGTTCAGGTAACTGGTCGTTGGAGGAGGGATAGTTATCAGAAAAATTAAAAAATGGGGTCAATTACTAGGTGTGTTACTGGTGGGGCTGCTTTTGTTCACCCTGGTGGGCTGTCAAAATAATGGGTCAGGCCAAACCCATTCTAAAACCAGCACCAGTAAAGCGGTGGTCTCTAAGCCAAGCCGACAAGTCAAGCGCCAGTCCAGTAGCCAACCTGCTAAGTCCATCGCCGCAAAGCTGGCAGCCAAGCAGCAAGCCAGTTTAACTTATGTGGCTTTGGGAGATTCGCTATCCGTGGGCTTGTTCGCTGACAGTAGTCAGACTGACTTTGTCCATACGTTTACCAACTTGATCGAACAGCAGACCCATAAGCCGGTGCATTTGGTGACTACGGCGTCGGTGGGGAAAACAGTGGCTAATTTTGGTCTACCCCAGGTTAACCAGGTTTTGGCGCAAAAGCCGGATCTGGTCACCATCGAATTTGGCACCAATGATGCGGTGGGAGGCAGTGACGCCCAAGTGATCGCCAAGTTTAAAGCGGATTTAAGCCAAGTGGTGCAAACACTGCAGCAAAACAGCTCAGCGCAATTGATTTTAATGACCACTTGGTCGCCTAAAGATGGGGAATATGTGGCTTCTGATTTAGTCTTTGATCAGGCAATTCAAGCCGTTGGTCAGACCTATCACGTGCCTGTGGCCAATATGGCCCAGATTTGGCAAAATCAAGCTGACGTCACCGGCCCAGCTGGCCGCGCATTACCGGACTTTGCGGCTTGGGGGACTAGTGATACTTTTCATCCAAACCAAAAGGGCCATGATCTAATTGCCAAATTATTAGGCCAAGTTTTACAACAGCAATAACGATTGAAAATTGGGAGCGCTGAAATGATTACCATTTATGTGATCAAATGTAGTCATTCATACTTAAATGTCAGCATCAAAGTATCATAGCTAATCGACCTGATTTAGTGTTAAATTTCTTTTGAATTTTTGAGCATGAAAGAAGACAAACGCACATTCGATACGATATCCTTAGAGCATAAGGAGGTGGATCGAATGCCTGTCAAAACTCACAAAATCAGATGTTACCCAAATGCTGAAATGCGTACTGTTATCGCCGAACTGATGGACTACAATCGTTTCTGTTGGAACCAGGGCTTAGCAACATGGAATGACATGTATGAAGCGTCTCTCATCATGAATGATAAGAAAATACGACCTAGTGAGCGCAGTGTACGCAACGAGTTAGTGCAGAACAAAGCTGACTGGCAGTATCAGCGGTCCGCCCGCGTGCTCCAAACTGCCATCCATCGTCTTCGTCAAGCCTGGCAGAATTTCTTCAATCCCAACATGCCGGATGCCCGCAAGCCCAAATTTCACAGTAAGCGAGACCCGAAACAGAGTTTCACAACGGACCGGGCAACGGTTAATGGCAAATTCCTGACACTGGATCGGCCTCATGGGAGTAAGCACCGCTTCACCGCTATCAAGTTGGCTGAAACTTTGCGTTTTTCTGGCGCCATCAAAACCGTGACGATAACCAAGCGCGGGGACAAGTTCTACGCCAGCATCGCCGTTTCAGTCGCAGATATGCCACGGCCGGCTTTTTACGAAAGTTGGGATATAGCTGGCATTGATCTCAACGTAGGACATATAAACTGGAATGATGGCGAAGTAAATACCTTTACCCCACGTATGGCAGTGCTGCATCAGCGGATCAAGGTTTATCAAAAACGTTTGGCGCGGAAACGGCGGGATAATCCTAGGCATTTCCGGTCCAAGAACTACCAACGGATTCAAGCTAAGCTGAACCGGACTTATCAAAAGATTAATGCTTTACAGGATGATCTGATTCACAAGTTTAGCCAGCAAATCACCCAAAGTTATGCCGTCCTCTGCATAGAGGACCTCAACGTTCGTAGCATGAAAATGGCCAAGAATAAGGTCAAAAACCTGCAGCGCAGTCTCTTTCGCCGCCTGCGCACGGCGATCGAGTATAAGGCTGCTTGGCAGCATCGGCATGTGGTGATCGCGGACCGTTTCTTTCCGTCCACCCAGCGTTGTTCAAACTGTGGTTTTATCAAGACTGCCGACAGTCATGGCGGCAAGATGACCCTTCGAGGCGACAGTATCTACCACGATCATGACACTTACCGTTGTTACGAGTGTGGTATGGTCATGAATCGTGATGAGAACGCGGTTCAAAATTTAATTGCGTATGCGGCGGGGCTTTCGCCGGAACGAGTAACCGTTCATTGATGATTTTCTAGTCGGTCACTGTCCCAACTGACTTGTTCAGGCGGGGGGATATCGGCGTTTACGAAATCGACGAAAAACGTAACTTAACGGTCTAAATCTGAAGTAGTGTTATAGACCGGATGTGACCACACTTGATCACATTTGTATACGTTTTAGAAAGCAGTGGGGATACATATGAATGAATTGAAATTTTGCCCAAATTGCGGGGCTAAGATAAAACCTGAAGATATATTTTGTCCAGAGTGTGGCTTTGATTTACGGCCGGCGCGCCTGGCCAAGTCGACGGCACCAACATCTGGTGAACCAACCGGGCAACCAACCAGTCACCAACAACCTGAACCCGCACCAACGACTGCCCAGGCCGCGCCAGCTAAGCCCCAAGCGCCCCGGGCGACCCCGCCCAAGCAACCGGGCAAAAAACGTTTCTGGCTGTTGGTCAGCGGCGGGATTGTCGTGGCGCTATTACTTTTGGCCTTCATTGGGGGTTCTTGGTATTACTCCAAGGGCCATCAGACTGCCCGTCTTGCTGACCAAGTGACCAGCAGTGTGCCCGATGAAGTAGCCAAAGCCACGGTGGACGCCCAACAACAGCCGATTTTAAGCCAGCGCTTGGCGCCTTTAGTGAATCTCTACAAGGCCAAAGCAGGTACCCAACAAGCCATGCGGGCCTTAGTAGAAGGCACGTCTAAAAGTGATCTGGTCAAAGTGGTCCAAACTGGGCATTACTTTGTGGTATTTCCCAAATACCAAGTGATGTTAAAAACGGCCACGATTCAGGTGAAAACGAATTTGACCAACCCGGCCTTCAAGCTCAATGGTCAAGATGTGGCCAGCAAAGGTAGTAATCCTTATAGTCTTGAAGCCCAATTGCCTGGCAGCTACACCTTGCGGGTGGATGGTAAAAATAGGGATAGTGCCACCAATAAATCTATGACGGTGAATTTATTGGCCAGTAGTTCTACTAATGCTGATTTATCGGTTAAAACCAAGACCACGAAGTCTAAAAAAGATGCGTTAGACGATTTATTAGCGAAAACGGATAAAGAAAGTGATGCTGAAAAAGCCGCCGCCCAGTCTAAAGCTGATGCGGCTGCTGCCGAAAGTCAAGCTGCCGCTAGTAGTTCCCAAGCCCAGTCGCGACGCAATGCGGATAACAATAGTACCAATCACACGGGCTTTGACTATCCCAGTGATCCGTCGTTACGCAATAGCAATGATAGTACGGACGGTTTAGTGGGGGCTTGGCATTCTGGGGCCCAAAGTTTCCAATTTAATGGGGATGGGACTTACAGCAGTATTTCCAATGGTCAAACCAGCAACGGGACTTATCGGGTGGTGTATCGGGATGGGGATATCTTGAACGTGCAATTTTCAAGTGATGGCCAAACCAGTGTCACTGAGCCCTTTGCCTTTGACGATGGAGATCTAATTGAGACCCACTTGAAGATTCGCTGGACGCCAGCAGACTAGGGGGAATTTTAGATGAGCGATCAAATTTTTTGCCCTAATTGTGGGAAACCTGTCTCCAGTAACGATAAGTTTTGTCCTTATTGTGGTTATGATTTAGCCAGTTTTCAAGCCACCTCAAAACCCGCTAATCCTCAACCAGCGCCGGCCCCCCGGCCAAATCCGGCGGCAGTGTCCCCCAAAAAGCCCTGGTCTAAACGCCAAAAAGTTATCTTAGGGGCCATCATTGCCGGCATTGTGATGTTGATCGGCGGTTATGTCTGGGGCAGTAATTATTACAGTCCCACTAATCAAGCGGCGCGCTTGATCAAAGCTGTTCGAGCTGGGGATAATGACACGGTGAGCCAATATGTGGGGACCACTGATCCCAACTTAAAAGTGACCGCCACCACGGTCAAACCATTAATAACCTATTATCAAGACCATTTAGCTGAGCTGGATCATTTACAAACAGTGGCGCTGACCGATAGTGCTGGCCTTGATAATAGTACCACCTTGAATTTTACCAAGATTGGGCGCCATTTCTTGATTTTCCCTAAATATGGGCTCCAAGTCACTGGGGTGCATCCAAAAATCACTACCAATACCGCCAATACAACGGTGACGGCCAATGGCTTGCCCATTGCCGGCTTTAAGGCCGGCACCCAAGATCAAACCGTGGGGCCATTGATACCCGGGGAGTATACCATTAAAGCCAGTGCGCAAATTAGTGGCCAACATGTCCAGGCTTCCGGCAACTATACCCTGACCACTGAGGATACCCAGCCGATTGATTTGTCCTTTAAGACAGTTTCTTTTACCGCGCTAGGTTATCCCGGGGCGGAGGTCTATGTGGGCGGTCATAAGGCCGGGAGTATTGCTGATGACGGCCAGTTGGCTATTTCAAAATATCCGGTGACCAATAGTGCTGAATATTACCAAGTTTTCACCGCCAATGGTCAAAAGGTACAATCCCGGTCCCAAAAAGTCAGTGATTTGTCTGATGGGGCCGAACTGGCTGTGGCTTATCCTGGGGTGATCAGCCACGGGGCAGCGGACAGCTTGATCACGAGTATTTTTGGAAATTTGAATACTTTAAGTGATTTTGATTCCAGTTACAGTCGTGAGAGTATCATTAAGAATTTTATCGGTGGCAGTGATAATAAGGATTGTGCGGCGTTATTAGCCATGGGTAAGAGTTATCGCGATGATAAAAATATTAATTCGGTGATGATCACCACGGATTTTAAACATGTTTATCCCATTGAACGCAACAATGCACTGATTATTTTTAACGTGAAGTTTAGATTTGATAATGCCCACATTGATGGTTCCCATGTCCAGGAATATCAATATACCGGGAATGTCAAAAAATCAGATGGGGATTTTAAAGTCGACAGCTTTAAGATTTCTAAGAAGATTGACGACCATCACGAAGATTGAGCCATAACGCAAAGAACCGACACCGGTCGATTATTGACTGATGTCGGTTCTTTGCGTTTGTTTAAGCCAAAGCGATGGCGGTGGGTTTTGGTAACTTAACGAAGTTTTGAATCAATTGGCGGCCCACACTGGCGGTGGTTAAGATAGATTCCGGATGGAATTGGACCCCGTAGACTTGGCGTTTGGCATCAGCCACGGCCATGATCTCGCCACTTTGGGTGGTGGCCGTCACTGTTAGTTCAGCGGGTAAATTGGCCAGGGTCAAGGAATGATAGCGGGCCCCGGCAAAGGTTGCTGGGCAGGCGTCAAACAGTGGGCTTGGGGCCACTTGATAAATGGTACTGGCTTTGCCGTGCATCAATTTAGGACTGTGGACCACTTGGCCACCATAGACTTCGCCGATGGCTTGATGGCCTAAACAAACCCCTAAGATTGGAATCTGGCCGATAAAGGCATCCAAGTAGGCTAACATATTGCCGGCCTCATCAGGATTGCCGGGGCCCGGGGAAAACAACAGGCGATCGGGATTTAAGTCTTTTAAACCCTGAACACTGAGTTCATCATTTTTGATGACTTGAATTTCCTCAGTCGTTAATTGACCCACCAATTGGTAAAGATTATAAGTGAAGCTATCATAGTTATCCACGATTGTTAACATAGGTTTTTCCTCCTGTTGTTTGCGGGTCCAAAGCCAACATGATGGCCCGGGCTTTATTGTTAAATTCCAAATATTCTTTGTCTGGTTCACTATCGGCCACAATACCGGCCCCGGAGTGCACGAATAAGTCGTCACCCTTGCGGTAGGCTAAGCGTATGCCGATACAAAGATCTAAATCGCCGGTGGTACTGAGATAGCCTAAGCAGCCGCCATATAGACCCCGTTTTTGGTCTTCCAGTTCGTTGATCAAGCTCATGGCTTTCATCTTAGGGGCTCCCGATAAAGTGCCAGCGGGCATCAGGGCAGCCACGATAGCCATGCTGGATTTGCTGGGGTCCACTTGGCTTTCAATGGTGGAGCCAATGTGCATGACTTGGGCAAATTTCAATAATTCCCGCAGCCGGGTGACCTTGACGGTACCGAAGGCGCTGACCCGGCCTAAATCATTGCGGCCCAAGTCTACCAACATATTGTGTTCGGAAATCTCTTTGGGGTCGGTGCGCAGTTCCTGCATAAACTTGGCTTCTTCAGCTTCAGTATGACCCCGGCGCCGGGTACCGGCCAGGGGATAGGTGAAGAGGGTGTCCCCTAACTTGGTAACGAGGGTTTCTGGGGAGGCCCCGATGGCTTCATAGTCCCCATGCTTGTAATAGAATTGATAGGGGGTGGGGTTTTTCTTGAAGAAATCTTTGCCAATCCCCAGTAGACTACCAGCCATTTTGGCATGTTGCTGGTTTGCTAGGATCAATTGGAAAATATCCCCATCGTAAACATGTTGTTTGGCCAAATTCACCCGTTTTTCGAAACTGTCATGATCGAAATACATCTGAAAAGGCTGGGTGAGTTTAAAGGTCGGCGGCAGGATTTGCGGCATGGTCAACAATTGGGTCTTTAATTGTTCCAATTGCTGGATAATACCGACTTTTTGCGTTTCATAATCTTCAATTGATACCAACTGGATTAAATAAGCGGTTTGTTGATGATGATCAAAGGTTAAAATTTGATCCACAAAACTCAGGTCGGCATCGTTTAGGTCGTAGGGATCCTTGGGATGCTGGGGTAAGACGGGGTTAGCATAACGGGCGTAATCATAACCAAAATAACCTAAGAATCCGCCGATAAAAGGGGGTAATTCTGACACGACGGGGCTGGTATTGGCAGCCAGGGTTTGATCAATGACTTCTTTTAAAGTGGCCTGCAGGATCTCTGTGTGGGCACCGCTGGTCTTGGTCAGCTGATGGTCTTTTAAGGTTAAGTTGAAGCGCTCGTGGAGGCTAATATAATAAAAATCGGTTGCCCGTTCTTTGGCATTGAATTTGATCATATTGGCATCAAAGCCATTGTGGCGTAATTGATTGACCACCGTGGCCCCATTAAAGTTGGGATACTTAAATTTGATGAAGACGGGCATTGCTGTAAATTTTTGAGTTGTGGATTTCATGACGATCACCTTTCAATTATGAGTTTTAACACTTATAAAATTAAAAATGGGTGCCATCGTTCTAATGTTATTGACATGGTTAACCTTCTTTATGTGACATTTGCGTACAAAAAAACCGCCCTTAAACAATTAAGTTAAGGACGGTATTAACCGCGGTGCCACCTTAGTTCGATGTCCAGATATGGCGACTAGTGCCAGGTATCCTGAGACATCACCCTTACAAGGAGCTAACACTCCTCAGACAACTGACGTATGCCATCACGTTTTTCCGGACTCGAGCAAGCTCTTTTTGGAAAACCCTCAGTGGTCCATTTAGTTAACTGCGTACGATCGCACTCTCAGCATCGGCGACTCTCTTGGCGGGCAGGTTGACCTTGATCTCCACTTCATCGGTTTAAGGACGAATTATGATACCTGATATGATAGATTAATTAGAATTAAATGTCAAATACTTTTTACCACAAATATTCAACTGGGTTTTTGATATAGTCGTTATACACCCGATTGACCACGGCCATTTGAGCTTTGGTAAAGGCGGGCAAGTCCGCTGCCGTGGTGTTCCGCTGGATCTGTTCAGGATTGCTGGCCCCAGGAATGACACTGGTCACGGCATCATACATTAAAATATATCTGAGGGCAGCGGCCGCCAAGTTGTCTGTCCCAAGTTCAGTTTTTAGTTCATCGGCGGCTTTAATACCCGTGGCATAATCGACCCCAGAGAACGTTTCGCCCTTATCAAATTCTTCCCCATGACGGTTGGTGGTCCGGTGATCTTGGGCACCAAATTTGGTGCCCAAGGTATATTTACCGGTCAATAACCCAGAGGCCAGTGGGACTCGGGCCAAAATACCCACATTATGGGCTTGGGCTAGTTTGAAGAATAAGCGGCTGGGCCGCAGGCGAAACATGTTGAAAATAATTTCTACGGAACCGATGTTGTAATCTAGGGCTTTGATCCCTTGCTCCACTTTTTCAACGCTGACGCCATAGTTTTTGATTTTACCAGCTTTCTGCAGGGCATCTAGTTTGAAAAAGATGCTGGGAGTGTAATAAGATTCAAAATCTGGGCTGTGCAACAAGACATTATCTAAGCTATTCACCCCTTGATTTTGCAGACAAGCATCGATCCATTTTTCGATATTAGCATCCGTATAACCAGCCGCTGTTTGGGTAGGTAGCTTACGACCGATTTTCGTGGAAACAAAGACTTTATCCGCTTTATCTTTGATGAATTCTCCAATGGCGTGTTCACTTTGACCATCTTGATAAATATCGGCAGTATCAAAGAAATTGACGCCAGCAGCAAAGGCTGCTTCTAAAGTTTTCCGGGCATCTTTGGGATCAAAGGGATCGCCCCACTTAGCGCCCAATTGCCAAGTCCCCAAGGAAACCTCACTGATATTGAAACCAGTTTTACCTAATGTGCGATATTTCATATTTTTTAAGACCTCACTTTCTAGGATTAGATTTATTATAACGTATTTTAAATCATGAAATCTTAGGGCTGGCTATATCGCGTTGTTTGATGGGGGATGATTAGGCGCTGGTTAACCCATCAAAAAGGTATCAACGTAATGTTTATATTATTATATAAGCTATTAATTTAAAGAATAAGCAAAGATTGTAGTAGTAAATGTTATAATGCTAAATTTAATTCGAAATATATCGGAAACGTTGTTTACTTTTGGTTCTGAAAACGCTATATTAACATTATAAATATTAATTAGTTGCATTATGATGCTTTGTTAATAATGTTTATAGTATCATATGTTTGTGTTGACCAAGAAGGGTAGGATTTTATGTCGATCGAACTATTGCTTCAAAAAAAAGGCCCAAAAATCAGCAAATATATTTACGGGCAATTTTCAGAACACCTAGGCCATGGTATTTATGGCGGTTTATATGTCGGTGAGGATTCCGATATTCCAAACGTTAACGGTATGCGTCGTGATGTGGTGGCTGCCTTAAAGGCCATTCATGTCCCTGTTTTAAGATGGCCTGGCGGCTTATTTGCAGATACCTATCATTGGCAAGATGGCATCGGCTCTAAAGCCACTCGGAAGAAAATTGTCAATACCAATTGGGGTGATGTCACTGAAGATAATTCCTTTGGCACCCATGAATATTTTGAATTATTACGCCAACTCGGCGCAGATGCTTATATTAACGCCAATATTGGTAGCGGTACCGTTCAAGAAATGGCTGAGTGGGTGGAATATATGACCATGGCCGGCGAATCACCAATGTCTAAGTTGCGTCAAGAGAATGGTCGTCAAGAACCTTGGCCACTGAAGTTTTTTGGAATTGGCAACGAATCCTGGGGTGGCGGTGGCAATATGCGGCCGACATATTATGCTGACGTTTATCGCCAGTACCAAACTTTTTTACCTCAGTATGACAAGGATCAGCCAATTTATAAAGTTGCTTGTGGGCCCAATGAGGATGATTACAATTGGACGGATAATGTAATGAAAATTGCCGGCAAATACTTAGATGCCCTGAGCCTGCACTACTATACTATCCCCACGAATGACTGGCAACACAAAGGCAGTGCCACTGATTTCCCAGAAGCTCAGTGGGATGCCACGATGAGCCAGACTCAACAAATGGATGAATTGATCACGCGGCACACAACAATTATGGACAAATACGATCCTGATCATAAAGTGGATTTAATCGTAGACGAGTGGGGCACTTGGTATGATGTCACTGAGAATACGAATCCCGGTTTCTTACAACAACAAAATACGATTCGCGATGCCATGGTTGCAGCCATTAACTTGAATATTTTCCAGAAGCATGCTGATCGGGTACACATGACCAATATTGCCCAAATGGTGAATGTCTTACAGGCCATGATTTTAACGGATGGGGCCAAGATGCTTAAGACACCGACGTATTATGTGTTTGACATGTATCAAAAACATATGGATGCCGAGTTGATCAGCGGTATTGGGGCTGTACCAGAAAACGTCTCTTACACAGCTTCACAAAAAGACGGTGAATTAACGATTTCAGTCGTGAATTATGATGCCTATGAAGCTAACCAACTTGATTTCACTGGGATTCAAGCTTATCAAACTATTCAAACGGCAACTATTCTGACGGCCCAAGCCATGGACGCCCATAATACGTTTGAGGAACCTGATGTGGTTCAAGAAGTTGCGTATACCGGAGCGACTTTGAGCCAGGCTGGTCTGCAACTTAAGTTACCAGCGAAGAGTGTTGTGACGATCACCTTAAAATAAGGATTTAACCTGCTAAGCAGCAGTTTGACAGATCGATATTTTTTGTATTTTATAACATCAAGAGCTTGCACAGCGTTACACATGACGATTTTGAAATTATGGTCATCGTCATGGTAGCAACGCTGGGACAGCTCTTTTTTGAATACACTCGATCAAATTTTGCAAAAGTCATATTTCATGACATAAAAGCATTGCACTTTTTTGAAAATCAGTTATTATAGTTATATTAATCTGATTTTCTAATTATATTTTAACCGTTATTTCAGAAACTAATTTAAAATTAATCAGAGCTAAGGAGGATACTACCATGAAGAAAGTCATACCAATTCTTGTGATTGTTTTGTTATTGCCTTTTGTACTGGCACCTGGAACCGTGGGCGCCGCTGCGAAGCAAAAAGTGTTTGAGGCTTCCACGAATATGAACCTAGATACTTTGGATCCTGCCGCCTACACTTCCGTTTCCAGTGCTGAGACTATTGATCAAATTAATGAAGGGCTTTATCGCTATGATGCCAATAATAAAGTTGTTCCGGGGATGGTTTCTGGCAAACCCAAAATCAATAGTGCTAAGACGGTTTATACATACACCTTGCGAAAAGCCTATTGGACCAATGGCGATCCTGTAACGGCCCAAGATTTTGTTTATGGTTTTCAGCGTAAAGTTAGCCCCAAAAATGGCTCTAGTTTGACTGACTTTATTAAAAATGGTCAGGCCATCCGCTTGAACCAAAAACCCACCTCAGATCTAGGGGTCGAAGCGGTGGATAGCCATACCCTTAAAATTACCTTAGAGCAACCGATTCCTTTTATTGAGCAGTATCTCACCAACGCGCACTTTATGCCCGTCAATGAGAAATTTGCCACTAAAGTCGGTGACAAGTATGGGACGTCAGCGGCGACGACTTTATCCAACGGGCCTTTTGTTTTAAAGAATTGGACTGGAACCAATGATAGTTGGCAGTTGGTGAAGAACTCGAAGTATTATGACGCTAAGTCGGTGAAAATCAACCAAGTCAATGTACAGGTCATTAAAGATACCGGCACCTTAATGAATTTATTTGACAGTGGTAAATTGGATTATGGCACCATTGGGGATAACAATGTGCAAAAATACGCTGGTCAAAAAGTATTGCATAAAAAGCAAACGCCAACCATCGGGTATATCAGCATTAATAACAAACGTAAAAATACGGCCAATGTCCATCTACGGCGGGCATTGGCCATGAGTTACGACAAGAAAGGCTTAACCAATAATTTCTTGGCGGATGGCTCTAAACCTTTAGATGGGGTGGTTCCCACCGGGCTTGCCACCAATCCGACGACCAACAAAGACTATCGCAAAGATACTGGGAATTTATTAAGTTATAATCCCAAAGCCGCGGCAAAAGAATGGAAACTTGCCCAAAAACAGCTAGGAATCAAGAACGTGACGATTCAATTGCTGAGTGCTGATACTGACCAGGCCAAAAACGTGTCGCAATATCTGCAATCTCAGATTGAAAGCCATTTGAAGGGAGTTACGATCAGTGTGAAGGCCATGCCCGTGGCACAGCGCATTCAAACGGAGCAAAATGGCGATTATGATATTGCCTTTGGGACCTATGTCCCAGACTATGCAGATCCAATGTCGCTATTATTTATGTTCACCACCGATCAGAAACTAAACTTCTCCCACTATAGTAACAAGGATTATGATGCCGATATTGCGGCGGTCAATGGGGCCTTAGCCACCAAGCCAGCCGCCCGTTATAAGAAATTGCAGGCTGCTGAGAAAACCATGATGGACGATGCGGTCATTGCCCCAGTTTATCAAGCTGGCATTGCCTATTTGTTAAGTGATCGTTTCAGTCATTTCCAATTCCAACCACTTGGTCAAATTGCTGAATATCGTTATATCCAACCCAAGTAATGTCAGATTTGTAAAGGAGTTGTCCGCTGATGAATCGTGAATCCAGTGATGTTGAAATCCGTTTTGATGAAATTGCCATGGTAAATTTTTTTAAAGCACTGCACCAACATCCAGAACTTTCTAATGAAGAATTTTGGACCACGGCTCAGATCCGCAAGATTATTGCCGGCCTAGGCATCACGGAATTAAACTATGGCCTGTCCACAGGTTTGGTGGCAGAGATCAAGGGGGGGTTGCCTGGCCCCACCATCGCTTTACGAGCGGATATTGATGCCCTGCCAATTACTGAAAAAACTGATCTGAGTTATCGTTCAAAAGTGGCCCATGTAGCCCATGCCTGTGGGCATGATTTTCATACAGCGGCTTTATTGGGTGCAGCTGCCCAATTGCAAAATCAGGCCAGTACCTTGAAGGGTAACATTCGGCTGCTTTTTGAGCCCGGAGAAGAACGGCATACTGGGGCCAAAACTTTGATTGCATCTGGTGCTATGACAGATGTGGCGGCTATTTTTGGGATTCATAATATGCCCTATATCCCCGTGGGAACCGTGGGCATCAAAGTCGGTAAGTTAATGGCGTCTAATGACAATTTCAATGTGACCATCAATGGCGTGGGCTCCCATGCGGCCATGCCCCACACCGGTCGGGACCCTATTGTCACGGCCGCGGCGATTATCATGGCATTGCAGACCATTGTCAGTCGCAATACAGATCCCCAAGAACGCTTGGTGGTGACCATTGGGGCGATCGAGGGGGGAGATGCCAATAATGTGATTCCCCATCAAGTTACCTTCAAAGGCACGATTCGAGCTTTCTCAGCAGAAAGTCGGGCTTTAGCCAAGCGGCGGTTGAATCAAATCGTGATCAGCACGGCGGAAAGTTTTGACCAAAGTGCCGATATTGAATGGGACCATGGACCGGCTTCGGTGAATAATAACCAAAAGGTGACGGAATTGGTGGCTAAGGTGGCTCAAAGCTTTATGACCGTCGTTCCGGCCAAGACTACCAATGCGGATGACGATTTTGCCAGCTTTGAAGAAGTGGTGCCCGGTTGTTACGCTTTTCTAGGCTCCCATGGCCAGGCGAATTTACACCATGAGGATTTTATTGCTAATCCCGAAGCCTTAAAGTATGGGGTTCGATTGCATGTTGAAGTGGCTAAACGCATGCTGGACTATTTAAACAGTGGTTTAAAATTTTAAAGTTAAAAAAAACGCCCGTTGATTCGGACGTTTTTTAGACCCCTGATTTAAGCCGAGGTAGTTTTAAAAAAGTTTGTATACATTTGACTGATCTTAGCCTGGAGCTCAGGTACCGAATGGCGCCTAGAGCGGGCACAATCCTTAGCCGGTCGACCACAGATGAAACAACGCCGGCTAGCAGCCCCCAAGTCACTGCGAGAAATTGCCCGGGTACCAAAGGCGGCACTGAGCACATCAATATCAAACAAGCGGCCTAGGGTGAATTCATCTTCGAAGTTGACCGCCAGCTGTTTAACGGCTAAATAGGGGGTAGTCAATACGAGAAAAGTCTCACAACCAGTGGGTTTATCCCAGGCAATCTTGTCAAGGGGTTGGCTGGTCAACGTTTGGTTGAATTGGGTGAAGCCCACTTGAAACAGTTGTTTTAAAGGGGCATTATTTTTAAGCGGCCCAGGGATATTTAACTTAATGGCCACAACCGTTGCTGTGGGGTATTGCTGCAACAGCTGAGCTTGTAACGCTGCCCGTTGATCCCGATTGTTTAAGACCGCCAAAATATCCTGGGGGACACCCGTTGTAAAAATATCAACCATCTTCATCCCCCCTAAGTTTAGTCTTTGACTTGTTTGATGGCATCGATAATGGTCCCATCACGGTATTCAATCAAGGCCACCGTTTTATCGGTATATTCTATCGGTTGGGCATTGCCAACGATGGCTGCGGCCTTTTGCTGCAATTCTTCAATGGTAAAGACCGGGATACCCGGTACATTTTCAAGGGCGGCAATAAGATCTTGACGTTTTGGATTGATGGCAATACCCACTTCAGTGACTAACACATCGATCGAATCCCCTGGGGTCACCACAGTGGTCACATCGGGCACGACGGTGGCTAAGCGGCCCCGAACTAATGGGGCACTGATAATGGTCATTTTGGCCGTGGCAGCGTCTTGGTGACCGCCAATGGCACCCCGGATCACGCCGTCAGAACCGGACATCACATTGACATTGAATTTGGTATCAATTTCTAAGGCACTTAAAATCACCACATCCAATTGGTCCACCATGGCGCCTTTGTTATAAGGATCAGCATACCAAGAGGCATCGATTTCTTGTTGGTTGGCGTTGGTATGCATGGATTCAGCAGCACCCCTATCAAAGTCTTGCACGTCCATGATTTTAC
The DNA here is from genome assembly GCF_001436375.1 of Agrilactobacillus composti DSM 18527 = JCM 14202. Lineage (GTDB taxonomy): Bacteria > Bacillota > Bacilli > Lactobacillales > Lactobacillaceae > Agrilactobacillus > Agrilactobacillus composti. The sequence continues at coordinate 118,652 of NZ_AZGA01000088.1, forward strand.
GAACTAACCCTTCTTTGAGTAAGTCAGTAGTTGGCTTGGTGATGCCTCCTAAGGCAAAGGAAGCCTTGATATTGTGATCTAGCATGGCTTGACGTAAATAACGGGTCACAGCTAAGGCCGCACCACCAGAACCAGTTTGAAAAGAGAAGTCTTCTTTGAAATAAGGGGACTTGGTAATGACTTCATTAACAGTTTTGGCAATTTTTAATTCCTTAGGATCAGTGGTAAAGCGGGTTGCCCCGGAACCGATTTTATCAGGATCGCCCACTTGATCCACTTTTACCACATAATCCACTTGGGTCTGTTTAATGGACGCTGGGGTATTGGGGTAAGGGACGATGTTATCCGTCAATAAGACCACTTTATTGGCATATTGGGCATCCATTAAGGCATACCCCAAGGAACCAAAGACCGCATCCCCATTCATCCCGTTGGCATTACCCAGGCGATCGGCATTAGGGACCCCTAAGAAAGCCACATCAATTTTGATAGCCCCTTCTTCAATGGCCCGGGCCCGACCACCGTGGGATCGGAAAATGACCGGATTAGCTAAATGTCCAGCGGAAACAAATTCACCTAATTTTCCCCGCATGCCCGAGCTGGTAATGTTGGTCACGGTACCCGCTTCAATGGCTTCAATGACTAAATCGTTCATGATCCCGGTCAAAGAAGAGGGGGCCAGGGTCAAATTCTTGATACCCTGGTCAATGATCAGGCGCATGACCATGTTGAAGACAAAATCCCCATTTCTGAAATGGTGATGGAATGAAATCGTCATACCATCCTTTACGGTGGCTTGGACAATTTCAGCCAGAGAATCTTTAAGTTTATCACTGCCTGTGGTGGCCACTAACTTCGGCGCAGCTCTTTGAATCGTGGGATGACCGATTTCGGTGGTTTGAAATGGTTTCAAATTTAATTGCGTCATTACATCATCTGGTAATTCGCGGTTGACATTATTTTTCAATGTAGTTGCCCTCCTCATCGAGTAAGTGTGATGCCTTGGCTAAATTCATGACCCGTTGTGCCCGTAAAACAACTGGCCGGTCAACCATTTGACCATTCATGGCAATCACGCCTGAACCTTTAGCTTTAGCGGCAGCAATGGCCGTAATCACATTTTTAGCTGTGGCAATTTCTTTTTGGGTAGGTTCATAGACTTTGTTGACCATTTCAATTTGCCGTGGGTTTACCAAGGATTTACCATCAAAGCCTAATTGATGAATGTGTTCAGTTTCACGATAAAAGCCATCAGGATCGTCCATGTTGGTAAATACCGTATCAAAGGCAGCAATCCCTGCTGCCCGGGCGGCATGCAATACCATGTTCCGGGCAAATTCCAATTCAGCGCCATCTGGATAGCGATGGGTCTTCATGTCAGTGGTGTAATCTTCGGCAGAAAGAGCGATGCCGATCATTCGTTCAGAAGCAGTCGCAATTTCTGGGGCATTTAAAACCCCTTTGGCACTTTCAATGGCTGCCATGAGATGAATGGTACCAACCTCAATGCCAAATTCCTTTTCAGCCGCGATGACGAGGGTTTCTAAGGTCTGGATCATCTCAGCTGATTCAGTTTTGGGTAAGCGAATGACATCAACTTTGGCCTTGACCATGGCTTGGATATCATTTTCGTAAAAAGGGGTATCTAAGCCATTGATCCGCACCACTAATTCAGCGTCACCGTAATCCACGGTGGTCAGTGCCTCATAAATCAAGTCTCGGGCGGCATCTTTTTCAGCTAAGGACACCGCGTCTTCTAAGTCAAACATAATTGAATCTGCCCCGTAAATACCGGCGTCTTTAACCATGGCTGGATTATTACCAGGGACAAACATCATTGTGCGGCGTAAACGTTCCGTATTTTCCACCATCCTATAATACCTCCCATGCTGGTTTATCGGTTGTGCCTAAGGCGCGTTGAGCGGCTGCAATGGTCCGGGCCTTAATGACACAGTCCAATGCACCTTTATCAACGGCTTTGACATTGGCGTTTTCAATCTCAAATTTTTGCAAGACTTCAGTGATGACGGCTGTGATCTGGGTGCCAAATTGTTTCTTAACATCGGAGTCTAAATTAATTTTGATCCCATCGGCGCCTTTACTTAACATGATCTGAATGTCGGAGGATTCCAAAGTACCGGCCAGTGCGGTTTGCTTAATTTCCATCAATATTCATTCCTTTCTGAATGCGTTGTTGCAGTTTTTGCAAATTGCTTTTGATAAACGTAAAAGTAGTCGCGGGCACGCTGGCCTCAATCGTAGCCAACTGCCCAGTACGAATTGCTTGGCGCACCTGAGTGGCCGTGATGACTTGGTTTGTCGACCCCGTCAAACGGGGGATGACCACCACCTGAATTTCTGGGGGCAGTTCTTTTTTTAAAGTTTGGTTGTAAATATCCGTGGTGCGGGATAAGGGTTCACTGCCGAGATAGCGCTTTCTAATATTCAGGGCCGGGGCAATTTGATGTTTGAAAATTCGCGCATCAAGGGTGGTTTGATATTTGATGGCTGCATCAGGTGTAGGTAAGAAATACGCCGGGAAAGTGGCATAACTGACCATGTAATCAGCACCATTAACGACTTGAACATTTTTTAAATCACTTGTGCCTTCTTGAACAAGTTGAAGCCGAGCTGCCGTTGGAAACAAGGACACATCATTATTCACGACGAAGACATAAACCAAATCATTGGCTTTAGCCGCAGTTTCAACCAGGTAGCGGTGGCCCAGGGTAAAGGGATTGGCGTTCATGACAATACTGGCGATTGCTTTTTTGTCTTGATCAGCAATCCTGGGAATGCTTTGGACATAGGTCGAAACATTGGTATCCCCAGTTTCTAGCAAGGCGCCTTCAGTGGTGTGGGCTAATTGATGAAAGCCCACGTGTTGAAAGCTTTGGGCATACTTGAGTTTGGTGAAAACAAAAAGGTGAAAAATGCCTTGCTGGGCCAAGTGATTCATCAATTCGGAAATAATAGTATTGAAATAAGTGCCTTTGGCGCTGTCTTTGTTGCAGACACCGATGTATTTTAAAATGTTGCCAGCAATGGAGCCGGTGGCTACTAACTTGCCAGCCTCATCATAGATACCGATGGTTAGGTCAATAGTGGTTAATTCATTTTCTTGGAAATTATGGATGTCTAAGCTGGTTAGAAATGTTCGCCAATCAGCGAAGGTGTTTTTATCTTGTAAATTGAGTGTTGCCACGGTTGGCATAGTGGATTGATTCCCCCTTCAAATCGCGGTTTTATAAACTTTGCAACACCATAATGACTGGGATAATGACAATAAATAAGACCGATGTCGAGACGACGATATTGGTGGCGAACTTCACATCGCCATGATACGTATTGGCTAAAATTGGTAAGACGGCTAAGGCCGGCGTAGCTGCTTGGATAATCAGGGTTTGTTGAAAAACAGTATTGATGGTAATACCAGTGTGAAAGCCAATGAGGATAATCCCAGCCATGACTAAGGGTGAAATTACAAAACGCCCAATCAAAGTCCAGATAACATTGCCATCAAAGTGCATATTCAAGATCCCAAAAGATCGCAACATGATCCCGATATAAATCAAAGATAAGGGGGTCACCAAACCACCAATATCTGTTAAGGCCATTGTAGCAAAGGTCAGCTTCATTAGGCCAGCCTTTAGCGCTGGTATGTAAACAAAAGGCAAGGCCAATATAAACCCCCAAAGTGGGGCCGGAATTAGATGGCGCCAATCCAATTTTGTTTTAGTCTTGTTTTGGGAACTAAGGGTGGGATCATCACTGGCAATGACCCATATACCAACGGTCCAGATGATGAGGGTATTGACGATATAATAGGTCAACAAGTAAGGCACAGAAACTTCGCCAAACAAGGCGATATTTAGAGGCATGCCGATGAAGACTGTGTTAGCGCCATTGATCGCAGTCATCATCAAGCCCCGCCGACCCCGGGGTACATTGAGGATTTTAATGGCGAGCCAGGCAATGGCGTAGCCCACGACAATCGATAAGAGTGTATAAATCAAGCCTGCGGATAACTTGGCTAAGCTGGCCGGATCGAAGTATTTCATCATGGCCATAAAAATTGACGCTGGTAAAGCAACTTGCATAATCAGTTTAGATAACGACCCGGAAAACTTAACATCAAACCAGCCCAGGGCCTGACCTAAATAGCCCACTGCAATCATAATGACGATGGCCACAACGCTTTGAATAGACGTGAAAAATACACCCATGATAATGGTTCCTCCTAAAAGCTAATAATCCCTAAGCTTCATTTAGGGTTTGCTTATTTTCAAAACGCCTGCAGGGGATGACTTGAATGATGCCTGCCAGGCAAGCATGTTAGGCGTCTTTTCTAAGGATTATAGTCTTTTGGCTTAGGGGGAACAACACCATGATTCACTAAGCGCAAGTTTTGCCTACCGATATTTCTAAAAGACGATGTCTATTCAAGAAGAATCATACACCATTTTTTAAATTATGTAAATTAATTAGGCTAATTTTTTAAAATTAAAAAAGAACACCTAAAAAACATTAAAAATATATGAATATTTTTCAAATTTTAAAAAGTGGCTTGCGCCATGTTGACCCCCAATTTCTGTGCAGCAAATTAGCAGGTACAAAAAAAGCGGGCCGATTTTAAAAGGCACGCTGAATCAGACTAATGCTATAATGAATTTAAAACTATTGAGAGGCGGCGCAATTATGGATAGTATCATTCACCAGGATCAATTGGCGCATATTGCCCATGACTATTACTTATCCAAGCTTTCAATCACTGAGCTGTCTAAAAAATACCAGCTCAGTCGTTATTTGATTACAAAGTCTTTAGATGAAGCGCTGGCTTCGGGGCTGGTGTCCATTCAAATTAATTCACCCATGGCCCGCAACTTCCAATTAGAGACAGCAGTCAAAAAACAATTTGGCATTCCCCACGTAGCGATTATGAAAGATGCTGATAATCCTGGCCAAGATAGCAGCAGTATCATTGAATTTGCAGCGGAGCAAATCCAATTGGTCTTAAGACAAAGCCACATTGTGGGGGTCACTTGGGGCAGCACAGTCTTTGATGTAGTGGATCACTTCCATAATGAATTACGCGATGACTTGACTTTTACCCAATTTCTAGGGGAGAACATGAAGTATAATTCTGCTTCAGGTTCGACCCGCATGGTGGAAAAAGCGGCCGCCAAGTTTGAAGCTAATTATTTAACTATCCCGGCACCCTTATACGTGGTCAATGATGCGATTCGTGAAGGCTTGCCCCAAGAACCAGCCTTAAGGCGCACATTTGCGGCCGCCAATCGGATGGATTTTTTATTTTGCGGCATGGGAACAGTTTCCTCGATTGACTCTATTCCGCAATGGACCCAAGCTAAAAAAGAGATTTTTCCAGGGGTCGATTTCAGTGATATTGCCGGTATTTTGTTTGGGCGGCCCTATGATATTCGCGGCCATTTTTTACTACCGGAGGCCGATAAAACGCTAGGTGTCAGTTTAGACAATATCTTAGCTACCCCAAGAAGGTTAGCAGTTATCAAAAGTAAATTCAAAACGGACGCTGCCTTGGGGGCGTTGCGGGGGCATATGATCACCGATTTAGTGATGAATGAAAGCATCGCCCAACGTATACTAGCTGCTGCGGGCTTCAATTAGGCCACTGTTTTTAAGAAAGTCAGCAACGTTTGGTTGAAGGCTTGTGGCATTTCTGCCATGACAATGTGACCACATTGGGCAATCACTGCAGACTGGCCTTTAGGGGCCATGGCGGCGGTCACTTTGGCGAAGTCGCTATTAAAATAGGGAGAATTCGCCCCGGCCACCACTAACAAGGGAATTCTTAAGGCTTGAATCACATCACGCCAATCTTGAAAAGCATGATCCACTAAGAAGGGATAATTTAAATCCGCATCGTAGGGATGATTTTGGGCCACTGTTTTGACTGTGGCGAATAAATCATCAGCGATGCGTTTTTTAGTGGCTTTACCCATGGGTAATTTTAAATAATCTGGAAAAGTGGACCAGGTTAAATCTTGATAGCCATAGGGCCAGGTGGCATCATTGATCATTTTGGGACTTTGATCCACATCAATGATAGCTTTGAGCTGGCGATCACCAAATAAAGACACATAGGCAAAACAAGTGGCTGCACCCATGGAATTGCCTAGTAAAATCACTTGAGGCAACTGCAGATAAGTGATGAGTTCTTGAATATCCACGGCATGGCGGGATATTCTTAACCCCTTAGCTGTATGTTCAGAGGCACCCTGGTTGCGGGCATCCACATTGATCACCCGATAGCCCGCTGCTAATAGGGTTTTGACTTGGGACTGCCAAATTTGGCGGCTGCCACCGATACCTGTCAAAATAAGAATTGGGGTACCTTCCCCCAGGTCGTCGTAGCTGAGGGTAGTGTCATCTGAAGTTTTGAATTTCAAAATTAAATTGCCTCCAAATTTATTAAGAATGATTTATATTTTAGCGGTTTTACCTGTATTTGTCATGTACGCTTAGTCAAAAGGACCCTAGACCTGGTTTTATAACTGGGTCTGGGGCCCTTTGCTGTTAGGCTAATAGGCCCTTTTTAATGAAACGATTATTTAAAAACCAATACTTAGTTGGACTGCCCACCAAGCGGGAATAGGGCAGGGGTTGTTCACCGGCGGCTTTGATTTTAGTATCCAAGTAGGCTTTTAAGATCCAAGGTTCTTCGATGCGGCGGACATTCAAATTAAGGACGTCTTGGACATGGGCCGGTGTGGTCTGTAAGTCCTGGGCAATTTGTGCAAGGGATAAATTGGCCAATTGATAGTTGGCATTGAGTTCTGCACGGGTCTGCCGACTTTCTTCCGGGGTTAGTGACATAATGGGTTGCTCCTTATGAATCAAATTTTTGTTTAATCTGAGTTAGTTGGGCTAATAAGGCTTGGCGTTGGGTTTTTGAAAACTCACCGGTGGCTAAACTATCTAGGACTTGAAATTGTTGTTTTATTTGGGTGACTAAAGTTTTACCTTGGGCGGTCAATTGTAACTGTTTGTCCCGCTCATTATGTTGACCAAATTGGCGGGTTAATAAGGTTCTTTTTTCTAAGACTTTGATCAAGTTGGCGGCACTGGCGGCACTACGGCCTAGAGCCTTGGCCAAAGCTTGTTGATTGGTGTTTGGGTGCTGGGCAATGAAGTCCAGGGCTTTGGCTTGATCGGGATTTAGATTCAATGTCTTGAGTGTGGCGGTTAACCACTGAGTCTGCTGTTTAGCAATGGTATAAATCAAGGCTGTGATGTTGTTTTCGGTTGTCAAGCAATCACCTCGGGGTCTTATTATAGCATATTTAGTTGCAATTACAACAGTTGTATTTTAAACAATATATTTCAAAAAAAACCTCGCCATTTAGCGAGGTACTGGTTGATTATTGATGTTTTGCGGTCATGAGCTTATCTAAGCCCTGGTGCTTCAAGGTCTTAAAGACGTGTCGATCGGCCCAGCCTACCAAACTGCCTTGGAACAACAAAGAAAAAATGGTCCCGATGTTGATGGCATAAATCCGATGTGAAATGAAAATAGCGATCAAAGACATAGTCACCGGTGGGATAAAGCTTACCCACATGGCGATAGGGGCGTTGCCTTTGAAGAATTTAAAGCGAATGATCTGCATGAAATCATCTAAGGGATGTAACAAGATGTTTACCCGTTGATAAATGGATACTGCCGTGGCGATCATCACGATACCAAATAGGTCTAAAACAATGCGCAGGACCAAGGGCAGGTTATCTAAATGCCACTGATTGAACATCGTAGCGGAATACCCCACTAAAATACTAAAGGGGATCATGAAGACAAGGTTATTGATGGCTCGGCGCCACTGGATGCCCCCTAATAAAATCATGTTGACGATAATTGCGATAAAGCCAATGAGCATTAAGAGTAACTTTAAATCGCCCCCCACTAAATGACTCAAGTTAACCGCTGAGGCCGTCCATAACGCACTCCCTAAGTTGAGACTAACGGTAATACCATTACCCAAGGCATTTAAAGTAATTGAGATGATCAGATAAATGGCACTTTGTGTGCCGGTGAGACGATGTTGCTTGCTTGCCATAATGCACTCCCTATTTTGTCATTCAGTTCACCATACAATATTATGGCCAAAAAGGAAAGTTGAAAAGTCAATTATGACTTATGTTCAGCGCTTTTGGGCCAGTTCTTTTAATATTTGCAGCTGATAGGCGGGAATCGTGCCATTTTGATCGGGTCCAACATTTAGTAGTAAGCGGCCGTTTTGGGGGACGGCTTGAGCGATGATTTGGTGGACTTCAGCGGGGGTAATGTAGTCTTCTGGCCGGCTGAATTGATTATAACCAAAGGATTTGTCCATGCCCCGACAAATTTCAAAATAAGTTTGTTTGTCAGGCCAGTCTTGCAAATTATACTCTAAGGTACGGTAGTCATAGTATTTGGCCTTGGGGATAGTATTTTGTTGATTGCGGCGATGATTGACCACGTTGGCAACGAGGTTAAATAAAGCCCGCATCGGGGGGTGGCGTAAGATATTGGGAAATTGTCCCCAGCGATCATTGACCATGCCATCGGGTACTACCTGGTAATAATAATCAAATAGCGCCGGTAAGCGGGTATCCGCGGGATAACCAATATCGCTCCATAAAATATCGGGGTGATAGCGCTCGATCAGTTCTAACCAGTGGTTGTAACAGTAGTCCATATAGGCTTTGGTGTTATTGTTACCCAGTAGTAAATCGGCGCCATTGCGGATGGGTTTATTGGTGAAGGTCCAATCCAATAAGGAAGAGTAGTACACGCCAAAGCGCAGGCCTGCCTGGCGACATGCTTTAGCCAGTGCGCCTACAAAATCAAAATCTAATTGGTAATCGGCGATGTTGGGATTGGTTTGCTGACTATTAAATAATAAAAACCCGTCGTGGTGTTTGGTGACCAGGACCACATATTTGGCACCGGCTTTGACAAAAGCCTGGGCCCAAGCACTTGGATCCACCTGACGGGCAGATTTTTTAAAGGTTTGCGCAAATTGGCTGTAGGGTTGATTGCCATAATGGTCATGGTGATATTGATAAGCCGCTGTTCCTTTGATTTGAATCGAGTTGGCATACCATTCAGCATAAGGCGTGTGTTCATAGAGGTAACGGATCGATTGGTGTTTCACCAGTTTGCCAAAGTCTTCAGTTGCCACGGGGGCAAAGGCTGGGACACTATATAAACCCCAGTGAATGAAGATGCCAAAGTCGGCTTGTTTAAACCAGGCAGGTGGTTGGTGCCGGTGAATATTGACGTTTGATTCAGACATACAAAAGACCTCCAAGGATTAATAAGACCGCGATAAAGTTTCTTTGGCTTCAGCCAACGTTATTTCATTGGCGTTAAAACGAGCCATGATTTGGACATCGTGGTCATTCAATTTATAAAAGCTATAGGGGATCAAAGCTAGCAAAACACCGATGACGGGGATCAAAGTCGCTGTGAACCAAAGGCCCTGCAACGCTTGGGGTGTTTGGGTGATATGCAGCGCTTTGAGGGCGGCAAAACTGTTGGCTTTAATGGTGATCCAGCCAAACAAACCTAAGATGAATAACCCCAAGGGTTGGGCCAAAGAGGTCAACTTGGCAGCAAATGATTGAAAGGCAAAGGCAACACCCCGGGCATCTACACCAGTTTTGAAGCGGCCGTATTCAACGATATCAGGGGTGAAAGTGAGATTTAAGGTGAACATAAAACCTTGGGGGATGGACCGTAACACCACCAAAGTGACATACAACCACACTTTTTGATAACCGCCAAGCCAAACTGCGAGGCCAAATAGGACAAATAAAACGTTACTCCAATAAAATAGTTTAAATTTATCAATTTTATTTAATATTTTCTGAATTAACAATGAAATAACGACCATGGGCAACGCTGACATGACAAGCATGAAGGTACTGAAAAGGGCACTGCCAAATAAATAATAAGAAACGAATAAATCGATTGCTGCGTTGGTCATGAAAATACCAGAAAGAATATAACCGGAATAATATAGAAATAGATATTTATTGTCTCTAAGATATTTAAACATTCTAGAAACTGTATAACTCTCTTCACTGGATTGAACTTTGATGCGTTCATGGCCCTTCAAAGCAATCGGGAGCATGGCCAAAATGACAAAAATCACCACAATAATTGCTGTGAGGCCAAATGACAAGCCTACCCGCTCGCTCACAAGAAAAGTAGTCAACATCGAGGTGATAAAGGCGCCTGCTAAAGCATAAATTCTAGCAATAGACAAAATACTATTGCGTTCCACTAGATTGGTGGTTAAGGCAGTGGCCAGGTTATAGATTGGGATATCGCTTAGGGTATACGCAGCATCCAAAAGTAAGTACGCAACAATAAACCAAGCTAATTTGGTACCGGTGTTCAAACCGCTGGGGATGAGATAAATGAATAGGGTTGTCAAGGGAATTAACCCCAACGTCATGCGGATCCAAGGCATGCTTTTATTGCCACTTTTGAACTTTACCTTGTCAAAAATAATACCGAAGATGGTATCATTCACGGAATCCCATAGTTTAACGGCTACCATGGCCAGGGCAATCTTGTCCAAGTCGACTCCCACCATCATCATATAAGTGGTTAAAAATCCCCCTAGCATGGTATACGACATGCTTTGACCCAAGAAATAAAACCAATAATTCAGTCGTTCGCCCCGGGTCGTCATAGTTGGCAATGGCGCTTGTGGCTTTGTCACTTTATCTGTCATGAAAATTGGCCTCCAAATCGTTATTTTCCAACCAATGCCCGCCAATAGTTGTGATTGGCCAAAGCGACTAAACGCTTAAGCATGGGTAGACTGAATTGGCCTTGGGTTTGCTGGGATAAGCGGATCAAAGGTGTATCTAAAATAATTTTATCCATAAATTGGGCTTCTGAGCCCTTAGGATCAGCCAGATCTTTAGTTTGGTAATGGCGGATAAGGTTGGTGATTTGGCGTACGGGTAGCGAACCTTTAGATAGTTCTCTGGGGGTATTCATAGCTGTAAAAGCACCGACTGGGGTGGCCAGCATCGGTTTTGCCCGCAAGCCACTGAGTAATTCAAAATCGGTGGCGTTTGGATAACCTACAGGTGTGATATACCACTGGGGTAATGCTTGCGTGCGGACTGAGGTAGCACCATCTAACGTCACAACGGTTTCTAACGGTAAGTTCCGCGAACTGGTCCCTACGTACAAGCGCCGTGAGCCTTTGGGCAGGCGCCATTGCTCTAAGTCAGGATCCCACTGCATGAAGGCTTGGGCTGGCAAGGTGAAGGTGACTGTTTTAGTTTCACCAGGGGCAAGTGGCACTTTTTGAAAGGCTTTCAAGGCCGTCAAAGGCGTCAAAGGTGCTTTGGGGTCGGCGCCCACATAAACTTGGACCACCTCTTGGCCAGCGATTGGGCCTGTGTTGGTCAGGGCCACGCTGAGGGTAAGCTGCTGACCAGGGGCAATGTGGGTCGTGTCACGCTGCAGTTGCGCCAATTTGAAAGTGGTATAGCTTAACCCAAAACCAAAGGGAAAGTTAACAGCCACATTGGCCTTGTCATAATAGCGATAACCCACATAAAGACTTTCTTCATAGGCGACCGAACGGGTATTATGGTCATAGGTTTGCGCAGAAGGGACATCTTTATAAGCAATCGGATAGGTCTCAGCCAATTTACCACTGGGATTGACCTGGCCATTTAAAATACGTGCGCAGGCCTTACCCACATTTTCACCGTTTAAGTAAAGATTTAATAGTCCTTTAGTTTGGTCTAACCAAGGGAGTGTGACTGGTGCGCCAGCCACCAATAAAATGATGAGGTTGGGATTGACCTGGGCTAATTGGTCGACCAGGTCGTTTTGATTTGCGGGCAAGTCTAAACTTGTTCGATCAAAGCCTTCTGATTCCGCCACTTCCGGCAAGCCCAATACTAAAATGACTTTGTCAGCTTCTTGGGCGCTTTGACGGGCCGCCGCTGCTAAAGCGGTGGTTTGCTGGTTATCAAACCGGTAACCGACTTGATAATTGAACTGAATATTTTCTGATTTTAAACCAGCAATAATACTAATGGCCGCCGGTGGATTGATATGTGAAGAACCGGCACCTTGATAGCGGGTATGTTGGGCCATTTCACCCACTACCAATAATTTATCGGTTGGCTGTAGGGGTAAAATATGGGCCGTGTTTTTTAAGAGAACAATGCTATTTTCAGCTATTTTTTGCGCCAGGGTGGCATTTTGGGTAAGTAATACTGAACGATCACCCTCAAATTTGGGTCGTGGTTGTCGGGCTAAAGTAATCACGTGGCGAGCAGCCCGATCCAATGCCTGTGCAGACAACTCACCTGTTTTAAGATCGGCCAGGGCTGCCTGATCAAACATGTGCTGACTGCTTGGCATCTCTAGATCTGTACCGGCATTGATTGCTTTAACTTTGTTATTTAATGCGCCCCAGTCGGTGATAACGGCCCCCTTAAAGCCCCATTGGCGTCGGAGTACTTCTGTTAATAAGTAATAGTTGTCACTGGCATAAGTACCATTGATTTTATTGTAGGCACACATGATACTTTCAGGTTGACTTTGTTCAACTGCGATGCGAAAGGCTTCTAAGTAAAGTTCATGTAAGGCAACCGGGTCAACGAGTGAGTCAGATAATAAGCGGTCATTTTCTTGATTGTTACAAGCAAAATGTTTTAAGCACGCTGCGATACCTTGATCTTGGAGACCATTTATCCAAGACGCCCCTAATTGTCCAGCTAAATAAGGATCTTCTGAAAAATATTCAAAATTACGACCGCAAAGCGGATTGCGTTTGATATTTACCCCAGGGCCCAGGACCATGTCCACTTGGCAGCTTTGAGCTTCTTTGGCGATGCCTTGACCCATTTGATAAAGCAAATCCAGGTCCCATGTGCAAGCTGATGCGCTGGCCGTGGGGAAACTGGTGCTCGGCACGCTTTTATTGAGACCTAAATGATCACCAGCCTGCGCTTGATAGCGCAGGCCATGGGGGCCATCACTCATGCGAAAACTAGGGATGTTGTGTGGGTATAGCGGTTCTGATGACCAAAAATCATGGCCGGAAGTTAGTGTCATTTTTTCTTGTGGTGACAGGTTTCTTAAAGTTGTTTTGATGTCGTTCATCATCATGCCCCCTTATTAGGATTAATTACTATATTTAGTATATGTGTTCTAGGCCTGGCAATCAATTACGGCGTATTCAAAGAAATAATAGTCGGGCTAAAACCAGTTTAGATTACATAACATTTTTATAACGAAGTTGTGTTGGATTGATTAACGCGAAAAAACAGGAAATAAAGTTATAATTAATGCCTTTTTTACAAATGAGGTTGCTTTTCTCATAAAAACGCATTCGTTAAATTATCCAAAACTACAAAAACAAAACACAAAAATGAAAAAAATTCACTCTAAAAAGAGCTACAATACATGTAATTTCGGAAAAATGTGTTATAATTTTTTCAAAATTAGAGAAATCTAATTTATGTAACATCATATGTAAGTATTTTCTCATCTGTTGGGAAAATGGTTGTTGCTGGTAGGATCATTGAATTTGTTTGGGAGTGAATTGCATGGAACAAAGTTCGCAAAGTGCCACTGGTGTCATGAAACATACCACTAAAGTTGCTTTAAAGCGTGATCTTGGTTTATGGTCGGCCTTGGCTTTGGTCATTGGGACTATCATCGGATCCGGAATATTTTTCAAACAAGCTTCTGTATTAGACGCCGCGGGCGGGACGACCATGGCCTTGGGTGCTTGGTTGTTGGGTGGGATCATCACTTTAACTTCAGGATTGTCCATTGCTGAAATCGGCTCACAAATGCCTGAAACTGGTGGGCTCTATCATTACATGGAAAACATGTACAACAAGTTCTGGGGCTTTTTATCTGGCTGGATGCAAATCATCGTTTACGGTCCTTCAATGATCGCTTCGTTGGCCTTATATCTTGGCGTTTTAGTAACAGATTTCTTTGGTATTGGCAATAAGTGGCTAGTTCCCGTTGGCCTAATTGCCATTGCTTTCATCGGTTTGATCAATTTCTTATCTAATCGCTTTGGAGCATCAATTGCCATCATTATTACTTTATGTAAGTTGGTCCCAATTACCATGATCATCGTTTTTGGATTATTCTTCGGTAATGGGAACGCCTTTGGTCAAAGCGTCCAACACATCACCAGCCAAGCCGGCAGTGGCTTTGGCGTTGCTGTATTGGCGACTTTGTTTGCCTATGATGGCTGGGTCCTCGTTGCAAATATGGGTGGGGAAATTAAAAATCCCAAAAAGATGTTACCCAAAGCCATTGGCCTAGGTATTTTATTAGTATCGGTCATCTACTTATTGGTGACTTTTGGCATTTATCGGGTCATGCCCGCTGCTGAAATTCACCGGCTGGGCCAAAATGCCACCCCTGCCTTTGCAAAATTGGCTTTCGGGGGTCTTGGCGGTAAAATTTTAAATATCGGGATCATTATTTCGATTCTAGGCTGTATGAACGGTAAAATCATGACGTTTCCCCGGATCATGTGGAAGATGGCTGATAACAAGGAATTGCCATTTTCTGATAAATTAGCTTATATCAATAAAAAGACGCTATCACCCATTTATGCCATTGTGACGGTGTTAGGCATTGCTATGCTATTAGTGCTCTTCGCCAATCCTGATCGCTTATCTGATTTATGTATCACAACAGTTTATATTTTCTATGTCATGGCATTTGTGGGCTTGTTCAAATTGCGGCGCCGGGAACAAACAACGGCGCAAATTGACAAACAAAGTTTTCGCGTACCGTTTTATCCACTGACGCCAATTATTGCTATCTTAGGTGCCGGTTTTGTCATTTTTAGTGAGGTCATTAATGACCCCATGGGTATCTTGTTCAGTATTATTATCGTCGCTTCTGGGATTCCGATTTATTATTATTTCAAAAAGAAACACGCACAACCCGTGGCCCACTAGGATTATATACGCTTGAAAAATTATTTTATTGAAAAAATTCGAAAAAGTTCTTGCATTTTCAGAAATTCGGTTTATTATTAGAAACATAATAAACGTATTTGATTAAGGTTAACGAAAGATTAGAGGAAGATTATAATGACAAACACCAACGTAAAATTAAATATTTTAATTATCAGCGCCATTATTAAGGATGCGGGCTGATTTATTAGGATGCCCGCATCGAACAATGCGGGCGACGTTGGTAAGTGAAACCAAGGGTCGTCACACGACAGCCCTTGGTTTTTTTCATACCTTTAAGGAGGTGATTCCTAACACACATTCACAGCATGTTTCACATTATTTAATTTGTTGAAGAAAACTTTTAAAAGTTGAAAGGGAAGTGTCATGTAATATGGAAACAACCACAACAGTCAGTAGTACTGAAGCCGAAGCGCAAGCCAGTTCCTTACAGCGTGATTCGGTTAAAACCGTCATCTTTGCCTCAATGATCGGTACCGCCATTGAATTCTTTGATTTTTATGCTTACGGCACCGCTGCCGCCGCATATTTCCCCACCGTATTCTTTCCTCAAGTCACCCCAACCATTGCCACGATCTTAAGTTTGTTAACCTTTGGGGTCGCCTTTGTGGCTCGGCCTTTAGGATCCTTTGTCTTTGGCCATTTCGGTGATCGCATTGGTCGTAAGAAGACACTGGTCGTTTCATTACTATTAATGGGTTGCTCCACAGTCTTAATCGGGGTCTTACCAAGTTATTCGACACTAGGTTTAGCTGCTATTATTTTATTATGTCTTTGTCGCTTCATCCAAGGTATCGGCCTTGGGGGTGAATGGTCTGGTGCTGCGTTAGTCGCCACCGAAAATGCCCCTGCTAACCGTCGGGCTTTATATGGGGCTTTCCCTGAATTAGGGGCACCTTTAGGCTTCTTCTTAAGTAACGGTTTGTTCTTTGGCTTAGAGTCATTTTTGTCAAAATCACAGATGACTAGTTTTGGCTGGCGGATTCCATTTCTGGCTTCTGCAGTCCTCGTGATTGTCGGTTTTTGGGTTCGGGAGAGAATGCAAGAAACACCCTTATTCCGTATGGCTCAAAAGAAACATCAAGTTACTAAGTCACCACTGGCTGTCGTTTTCAAAGAAAGCTGGCGTCAAATTGTTCAAGGTACCTTTATCGTTGCTAGTACATACACATTATTCTATCTATTAACAACCTGGTCTTTGACTTATGCCACTGCTAAATTAGGTTTTACCAACCGCGAGTATTTGTTCTTATTAATGGGTGCAATTATTGTCTTTGCCGCTATGATCCTTGTGGCATCCCAGTTGGCAGATGTTTTAAATCGTCGGGCCGTGTTGATCACTGCGTCTTTGGCCATGGTCGTCTTCGCTTTGTTGATCCCACTGTTCTTAAATGGGCAACGCAACTTTGCCGGTGCCATCGCCTTTCTTGTTATCGGGTTTGTGGTCATGGGCTCAGCCTTTGGCCCAGTCGGGGCAGTATTGCCTGAATTATTCTCAACCAAAGTTCGTTATTCTGGTGCAGGTATTTCTTATAACTTAGCAGCCATCGTCGGGGCCGCTTTTGCACCAACCATCGCCACTTGGTTAGCCGCCCAATGGGGTTTGCGCGCTGTAGGTTTTTACTTAGCCTTGATGGGGATTGCTTGCTTTATCTCTCTAATAACTACTAAAGAAACTAAAAATGTTGATTTTTCAAAATAATTTGTAACATCTGCTTTTAAAAAATCCCCCGTATCACCGTCATCCCTGAATCATTTCAGGAATGTAGTGATATCGGGGGATTTTTTTCTTAAAGAAACAACTCCTGAACTGCTTCAGGCGTTAAATCAGTTGGTATATTTGGATGAGCTACATAAAGCGTGCCTGCTTCATTTTGTCGGATCGGGAAATTAGCTAAAGCAGTCGTGAGTCCATCAAGCACGGTCACCAAAATTTTGATACCCTGGCTGGATTCTTGATACAAGGTGAAACTATCACCTACATGATGCAAATAGGTGTGATCGGCAATAACTTTATCTTCAGGCAGTCTTGCCAAGATACTGAGATTGCCCGTAAAGGCAAAACCATATTTCAATGCTGGGAAATCTATGTTTGTTGCTTTACCCAATTCATCAACTTGTTCTTTCATAAGTGCCTCCGTAATTATAGTAATTTTTACGATTAACATCATACTCCAGTTCCACTTATTCGGCAAATTACTTTTCAACTTTTTTTAAGCGGTTTGACAAGTTAAAAAAATGGTGTTAGATTGGGTTGCGTTGCAAATAGTAGTTTATACTATTTACTCATAAACTAATCAAAAAGGTGGATGTCAATTATGGCAAAACAAGATATTTCCAGTGCCTATCGCCAAATGAAAAGCCCCAGCATTAAGACCCGTAAACATGCGCTGAAGCTCATTAAAGAATACAAACGCAATAAACGTAAAGTGCTCACTGCAAAATAAGAATGTATTTTTACTGGCTGCTTTCCATATGGGAAGTGGCTATTTTTTTATAAAGTAATTTTTACTATTTACAAAATTAACGCAATACGTTATGCTTAATAACGTTCAATTATCCATCGAAACGCCCGATGGATGATTACATATTGTCATTATTTTAGGAAGAGGGATTAACTTCATGATTAAGATTTCAAGAAAGTTCCGAAATATTGCCTTAGTTCTGGGTACCTTGGCCTTAGCCCTGACATTTACCGCATGTGGCAGTAAAACTAGTCAAAGTGCCAGCAGCAATGGGAAAACAACCATTGTGGCCACCACTGACTTTTATGGGGAGGTTGCCAAAGCGGTTGCCGGTAATAAAGCAACGGTCACCTCGATTATTAATAAACCCAATGTGGACCCCCATGATTATGAACCAACGACAAAGGTTGCTAAAGAAGTCACTGGGGCTAATATTATCGTCGCCAACGGCATCGGTTATGATGCTTGGATGAATAAATTAGCCAGCAATGCCAATGATGCCAAGTATATTAAAGTCGGTGAAGACTTAATGAACAAGAAGACTGGCGATAATCCGCATTTATGGTATAACCCAGATACCATGCCTAAATTGGCTAATGAGATTGCCGCCCAATTAGGTAAAAAACAGCCTAAGAATAAAAAGTACTTCACCAACAATGCTGCCAAGTACATAGCATCCCTG
Source organism: Agrilactobacillus composti DSM 18527 = JCM 14202 (assembly GCF_001436375.1). GTDB lineage: Bacteria > Bacillota > Bacilli > Lactobacillales > Lactobacillaceae > Agrilactobacillus > Agrilactobacillus composti. Next base: position 136,817 of record NZ_AZGA01000088.1, read on the forward strand.
CAACCAGTCAATGAAGAAATTAGTCAGTTGAAACAAAAAGCCGCTAAGGTTGCCAATAAAGATGTCTATGTCAGTGAACCAGTCTTTGATTATGCCATTGAAGCCATGGGCTTTAAAGTCGGCAACGAAAGCTTTGAAAAGTCTACTGAAAATTCCACGGACCCCGCGCCAGCTGCTATTAAAGCCATGCAAGCGGGGATCAAGGCCAAAAAGATTGCCTTTTTCGTTTACAATAGTCAAGTGGACAGCAAGACTGTCAATAATTTTGTAAGCTTATCTAAGGCCAATAATATCCCTGTTTTAAAAGTAACTGAAACGTTGCCTGCTGGTAAAAATTACAAAACTTGGATGTTAAGCCAGTACCAAGAATTAAATAAGATATTAGATACTGAAGCTAAATAATTTTTGCCAATTGCTTGAGAAAATTACGCTGCAATCAAGTGGGGGATATGCGGTAAGGATTGGTTTCTGATGTAAAATGGGTTATGATATGCTTAGTTAATCGAACTTCGGAGGTGTTCAATTTGATTTATCCCGAAATTAAACCGGCAATTGAATTAATGCAACAAGCGGATTTGCGGATCACTAAGCAACGGCAAGATTTGTTGCATTATTTGAATCAGTACCAAGACTACTATTTGCCGGTCAAACAAGTTGATAGCTATTTACGCCAGCGTTATGCCAGGATGAGTTATGAAACCGTCTATCGTAATATTGATGAATTGGCCGCATTAGATATCATTGAAAAGCGCATGTTTGAAAGTGGCCTCCACGTGAAATATCAGTGTGACTTTAAGCATACCCAGCATAGTCATTTTATTTGTCAAAACTGTGGGCTCGTCGTTGAACTCAATGAACCCCCAATGACCTTGTTTCAAGGCCAGATTCCTGAATATAAAATCAAATCACAAAAATTAGAAGTTTTTGGTTTATGTCCTGCTTGCCAAGCCAAAGGCATTCAGTAAATAGTGCCGCAAATCCCCATGAAATTGACGTTAAGCCTGTCAATCTTATGGGGATTTTTAATGGCCGGCCAGGTATGTGCGCCATTGGCAATGTCTGCCGTTTGTTCAGACATCTTTTTAGACTTTTCTTCCGGTTTTAGAGAAGGACCATTATTACATAATTACTGGTAATCAACTGGTATTTCAAACCATCAATAAGTTAATATTATAATGATATTATCGAATAATTACAGGTTAAAAATAGCCGTATAATTATTAAACATTGGAGGATACTCAAATCGGTTCCTGATATGATACCTATTATAATATCTGGCTGGCACATTTCTAAAACTTGTGCAGAACTTGCCTAAAAGACAGCATATATCATTAAACGATTTCACATCAATGGATTTTTTCAGCGGGATTACCTGGAACAGAGTATAAAAATAGTGCTGGCTGGCAGTGCAATACTGCTAACGCAACACTAGAAAGTTAATCTCAATTACCAGCTGGCTTTACGCACACCAGGAATTTGGCCAAGATGGGCATATTGGCGAAAATTGATGCGACTCATGCCAAATTGGCGCATATACGCCCGGGGCCGGCCGTCCAGCTGATCCCGATTTTTGAGGCGATTGGGATTGGCATCCCGGGGTAATTGCCGTAATGCATCGTAATCTCCTTTAGCCTTTAGCTCGGCCCGCAGTGGGGCATATTTCACAATTAAGGCTTGTTGCCGTTGAAACTTGGCAATTTTAGATTTTTTAGCCATATAAAGATCTTCCTCCAAATAGTATGTAAGCTGAATCAGCTTGATTAAATAGTAAATATTACTTTTAAATAATAACATAGGTTGTTTTTATTGACAAGTCAATTTTCAAACTTCGGCGCCAAAAAGGGCCATGTGCTGCATTCACATGGCCTTCTAAGAGGAATAAAACAAACATGAAAAATCTAAAGTTAAATTGGTCGTTGGTTGGTAATCAAATAATTCAATTTTTTGGGAGGAATTAATTATTTGATAGTTCTATCATAACGTTGGCCTGTGAAGAAAATATGCCGGAAATGTCAATAAGTCCCGAAGAAAGTATTTCAAAAATCTAATATTATGACCGTTGTATTGTGTACTTGGCTGTTTTATGATAAAACCTATCTAGAAAATTACGAGGTGTCTTATGGAAAAAATGCGGCGTCAAGATCGTCAAGTGCACGATCTCAAAGAAATCAAGGCCACCATTCAGGCTTGTCATGTGGTGCGCCTGGGGCTGTTTGATACAACGTTCCCCTACATAGTGCCGACAAACTTCGGCTGTGAATGGGTAGCGGATCACTTGATTGTCTACATTCATGGGGCAAGGCAGGGGAAGAAAGTCCGTTTGATCGAACATAACCCCCATGTTTGTATGGAGATGGATACCAAGCATCAGCTTTTGCCCCAGGGGACAAAGGCGCCTAAATATTCCTTTGCCTATGCCAGCGTCATCGGTTTTGGCATGGCCAAAATTATCTCAGATCTACCCACCAAAAGACATGCTTTAGGTCTGCTGATGTACCACGAAACTGGCAAGCCCCTGACAGCTTTTGACGCGATTCCGGATCATGTGCTGCAAGGAACTGTGGTCATTCAAATCGATATTTCTGAACTCACTTGTAAAGCCCATGCTGCTAACAGCTAATGCTGAATTAGCATAAATTAAGACATTGAAAAAGCCATGCGCTGCATTCGCATGGCCTCTAAGAGGAAGAAGAAGAAATCTTCAATATAATTGTTGTTGGTATCAAATAATTCAATTTTTGGGAGGAATTAATTATTTGATGGTTCTATCATAACGTGGTCATGTGAAGAAAATATGTCTTAAGTATTTCAAAACTCGCAATAAATTGTAGTTAAATAATGAAGTATCCATTATTGTTCCAAAAAGAAAAGACATGCATTGGGAGGATGCATGTCTTTAGGGAGGAAGAAAAATGAAGAAGTTACTATTAAGTTGTTGGGAGATCGAATAATTATTTTTGGGAGGAAATTAACTATTCGATGTATACATCATAACGAGATTGTGTGAATAATTTGTGCCAGTTTTGTCAAAATCATTGGAAGAATTTTCGATGAATGTATTATGTTAACTTGAAAGTATGAATATTTTATTTGTGTAGTGTTTTTCCGACTATAAACCCAGCTTGAATTTATCCAGCGATTCGTTGATCTCATCGTCAGTGATGCCAATATAGCGTTTAGTAATCTTTTGACTACTATGATTAAAAATCGTCATCAAGGTGGCAATGTCATGGGTTTGTTTGTAATAATGGTAACCGAAAGTCTTACGCATAGTATGAGTGCCGAAATCTGACCGGTTCATTTGTTTGCCCAGTTTTTGCATGATTTGATAAACGCCATTGACTGTTAAATGGTAGTTGCTGAATTTATTGCTTTGAAATAAGTATTCATCATCCCGCATGCCTTGAATGTAGGTATCAATTTCGTCGGCCAAATTGGTTAGATTCAGCGTGCGCTTTTTGCCGGTTTTTTGTTCTGTGATAATCGGGTGCTTTGTTTGGCGAACTTCGCCGACTTTGCGCACCACAATATCGCTGGCCCGTAAACCGGTATTAATGCCAAAAAGAAATAGTAAAACATCCCGAGGACCTTTTTTGTTTTTAGCCAGCAAAAATTTAGCGATCTCAATATCTGCTTGTTTGCGGATTGGCTGAACATTTAAATGTTCGCCCTTATTAAAAGTTCTTTTATCCACCGATTTCAAAATGATACCTCCAACTAATATTTTAAAGTCATTCCCGATTCAAAATTTTGAGTCAGTTGGATAACTAACTGCTCATTTACTTTGAATTGACCAAATAATTCAAATACATGGTTTTCATATATTTTACCATAAGCATGTATTTAAAACTAGTATTTTCCCGAAAGCCTATTAAATAGGCTTTTTAAATACATGCTTTTGGCTAAAAGCATGTATTTAAAATATTCACACATTTTAAGCACCAATTCATACCATAATTCACCAAAGCTAGTTTTTTCTGAAGACAATCGATTTGACATATTTTTCTGAAACCTGTAGGTTATAGACAGTTGCAAAAATTTCAATTTTCAAAATGACCCTTGGTTCCAGAAGAATAGAAAGGAACGATAATTAAATGAAATCCTTAGTTTTAACTGCCAAAGCCCAAATGAAATTAGAAGATACACCTTTGCCTCAGCTCAAAGGCAACGAAGTTCGGGTACAAATGAAATACGCCGGGATCTGCGGGACTGACAAACACCTATTTAATGGTCAACCCGGCTCTGCACAAGCTGTGCCGCCAATTATTCTTGGCCACGAAAACGCCGGTGTCATCACAGAAATCGGTTCGGATGTTCAAAAAGAATTAGCCATAGGTCAACGGGTATCAATTGATCCTAACATCCCATGTGGCTACTGTCGCTATTGTCACGAAGGCCGGACCCAATTATGTGAAAATAATTCGGCCATCGGTGTGACCCGCAATGGTGGCATGGCAGAGTATGTGGATGTGCCCCAGACTAATGTTTATCCAATTCCCGATAATTTAAGCTTGAAGGCCGCAGCCATGGCCGAACCTGTTAGTTGTGTGGTCCATGGTATCCAGGAACTAGCGATTCAATCTAATTATACAGCTTTAGTCATTGGTGATGGCTTCGTGGGACAATTATTCACGGCATATTTAGCTAAGTCCGGTCTTGCTAAAGTGGCTGTTTCCGGACACAATCCCGATAAAGTCGCCTTGTTGCATAGTATTGGGGCCGACGAAGTGTTTGATCCGGCTAAGGATAATCATGATGAAAAGTTTGATATCGTGGTAGAATGTGTCGGCCTAAAAATGACCCAAGAACAAGCCATCAACAGCGCTGTCAAAGGCGGCCAGGTCCTGATGTTTGGCGTGGCAAATCCTGAAGATCAGATTCAAGTCAACTCTTTTGATATCTATGCCAAGGAGCTAACCATCAAGGGTGCTTTTATCAATCCCCATGCCATGGCGCCAGCGTTAACCTTATTAAGCCGTAAATTCATTGATGTTGAACCTTTAATTACCCATGAATTAACCTTAGAACAAGTCCCAGATGTCTTAGCGGGCAACATTGATTATAAAATTACCAAGGCAGTCATTAAGTTATAAATCTCTGCTTTGCTAATACGGCGTATATTGCCAGACAGTCTAAACTAGTTCTCATTCAGTTTAGGCTGTTTTTTGTATACTGCCTCAACCAATTTAAGTTTTAGCAAGGTTAAATCTTGAAAAATTTTTAATTATTGTCTCAATTACTGATACCATGGTGTAAAAAAGCGCTTCAATAAAGAAATTGATATATAAAAGCGTTATCAAAAAAATAATTACGTTTTTCAAGTGTATAATGAACCCTGTGTATCATTATTGAGAATAATTACAAATATAATAATGATCCAGTATCCGATTAACGGATTAATTCAAAACTATTATTTTCGGAAGGTGATTTAATTGGGAATTTTGTTTGCCCTTATAACAGCCGTATGTTGGGGCAGTATTGGTTTAGTAAGTAATAAGATTGGTGGGACCAACCAACACCAAATTTTGGGGGAAAGTTACGGGATTTTAATTTTTGCTCTCTTAATGTTTTTTATCAAACAACCTACTATTGATTTAAAGACTACATTTGTGGGCTTAGCTTCTGGTTTCTTCTATTGCTACGGGCAAAATCAGCAATTCCGTGGTTTTAATGAAGTGGGTGTTTCAGTTGGGTTGCCTTTATCAACCGCGGCACAATTGATCATTACTACGCTAGCTGGCGCCTTTATTTTCCATGAATGGGTCAACGCCCATGATTACACCTTTGGCTTTATCGCCCTGGCTGTTTTAATCATCGGCGCCTATTATACTTCTAAAAAAGAAAAGGGGCCCAGTCAAGAACCCGTCGCTACCAAAAGCCCAGTGGTAGGCTATATTGCCATTCTGTTGTCTGGGGTTGGGATCTCCCTTTATTCCATTACTACCAAGGCCTTTGCTGTAGATGCCTTTGCCATTCTTTTACCCCAAGCCTTCGGTGCTTTGATTGAAGCCTTTGCTGCTTCCAGCTCTTTATCTGGGAAACAAATGCGCAGTCGCTTCACTTATTTCAACGTTATCGTGGGTCTAATGTGGGCCTTAGGTAATTTATTTTACCAACTGGCCATTGCTCAGATCGGGTTAGCTATTAGTTTTGCCTTATCGCAAATGGGTATCATCATTTCAACGCTAGGTGGTATTTTCATACTGCACGAACACAAAACTAAAAAAGAGCTACGTTTTACGATCTTAGGTTGTGTCTTGGTCATTGCCGGTGGTGTGCTCTTAGGTGTCATGAAAGCTTAAGGAAAGGTGGAAAAGTCTATGGATGAACATAAAATTAATTTAGCAACTGCCAGAACATTTTTAAAACATCATCAAGGCGCTAAAATCAGCGTCAATTTAACTTGGCTGATCCTTGGCTTGGCCACAGCTTTTGCCATTGCAGATCAAGTTTTGCTCAATTACAAACATATCCGATTAAATAACACAATTATCTCTAGCATCTTTATTGCCGCAATCGTCATCGTTGTCGCTGTGGCTGCCTATTATTTGATCATAGAAATGAAGGATTTAAAAAATATTTCCGATTTATTTTCCGTGGAAAATGCTAGAAAAAGTATTAAAGCGTCAGATGAAATTCAATCGGTGACCGATGCTGGTAAAAAATATATTGTCCGTTCCAAGGCTTCAACCTTGGCCCTGGACAAAAAGTTCACTGGTATTTCAGTATCAGATGATTACAAACACTCCTATTATGAGCAAGAAATCATCTACTTCGATAAAGCAAAATTTGCCAAGAATTTTGCCGGTAGTCAAATTGACCCAACACATTTCCTAAATGCCTTGCCAGATGATTATTACGCGGCTTTGACGAATGTGGATCAACAAGTAAACACACTGTATCTAACGGAGAAAAATTACTCCGATTTAGTGGCTAGTGGCCGTGATTTTGTCGCCCTACCCAGTGATTGATTTTTAAGTTGTACACAATTCAAAACAGTGCTTAAGCCTTCCAAAAAAACGGCCTAAACACTGTTTTTTTATCAAAAATGATCCACACTAGATCTCTTGGGATAATTTTGATTTCAGTAAGCCCCTGGTACTGCCAAATAATTTGGAGGTGCTTTGCCTTGTCCTATCTAACCAAGCAAAGAATTGCGACAGCTGCTAAACAACTGATCAGCCATCAAGAAATTTCAAAAATCAGCGTCACTCAAATCATGCAAATGGCCAATTTACGCCGGCAGACATTTTATGATAATTTCGTAGATAAATACGATCTAATCACTTGGCTTTATAATGATGAGATATCACAAATCATTCATGCCAACATTAATTTTCAACATTGGGCGCAAATCATTTCAGAACTGTGTCTATATTTTGATCATAATCGCCATTTTTATCGCCAAGTCTTTGACAATCATGATCAAAATGCGCCAGAGTATGCCATTGCTATGCATATTGAAGTACTGACCACGGCAATCATCACTGACTTGGTTCACCACGCCCAGATTAAGCTAACAACCGATTATCAGCTGTTCTTGACAACATTCTTATCAAGTGCAGTCACCCACGAAATTAATTCTTGGCTACGCACAGCAACACCTAGAAGTGCTGTACAAGAGACTGATTTTCTCCAGCAAGCCGTGCAAGATATGGCTAACGGTTTGCTGGCCCGTCGTCAGTAGGCCGGCCCAAGCTACAAAATTTTATTGAAGATCCATTCACAAATATCACCACTTGTAAAGCGTTCAAATTTAACAATTTGTCCGCTTGTTAGTTGGCGATTTCAGGGTATGATTTAACTGTAATTTAGTTTATGACAGAAAGGCTTTTCAACCCCATACTGAGCTTGAGCACCCTATCTGTGATTTGTTTTTCAAAAAATATTATAAAGAGGCTATTAATCATGAAAACAAATTTTGATTTTTTAATGCCAAGTGTTAACTTTTTCGGCCCCAATGTCATCGAAAAAATTGGTGCCCGGGCCAAGATGCTAAATATGACTCGGCCCTTAGTGGTCACCGATAAGTTTTTGGAGGGATTACATAACGGTGCCGTCGAACAGACCCTGGCTTCTCTAAAAGCAGCTGGTGTAGCTTATGCGATTTACGACGGGGTTGAGCCTAATCCTAAAATCCACAATATCCAAGCGGCCAAAGCCCTTTATCAACAGGAAAAATGTGATGGCATCATCACTGTTGGCGGCGGCTCGGCCCATGACACCGGCAAGGGCACCGGGATTATTTTGACCAATGGCGACGACATCACCAAATTAGCTGGTATTGAAACCCTATCCAACGCCCTCCCCCCATTGATTGCTGTCAATACGACAGCCGGGACGGGGTCTGAATTGACCCGTCATTGTGTCATTACCAATGAAAAGACCCGCTTGAAATTTGTTGTGGTTTCTTGGCGCAATATTCCCCTGGTCTCCTTCAATGACCCGATGTTGATGCTAGACGTGCCTAAGGGCTTAACGGCAGCCACAGGGATGGATGCCTTTGTCCAAGCCATTGAACCATATGTGTCCACCAATCGCAATGCTATTACAGATAGCCAATGTATTCAAGCCATCAAACTCATTGAAGGCAGTCTTCGAGAAGCCGTTGCCAACGGGCATAATATTGAAGCTCGTACGAAGATGGTGGAAGCTGAAATGCTAGCCGGCATGGCCTTTAACAATGCCGATTTAGGTTACGTTCATGCCATGGCTCACCAATTGGGCGGGCAATACGACGCGCCTCATGGGGTCTGCTGTGCGCTCTTATTACCCACCGTTGAAGAATATAATATCATTGCTGCCCCAGAACGGTTTGCTCAATTGGCGGAGATCATGGGCGAAAACACCCAAGGTCTGTCCACAAGAGACGCCGCTGAACTAGCCATCAAGGCCATGCGTCAAATGTCTGAAGATGTGGGCATTCCTAAGAGCATTAAAGCAATTGGGGCTAAGCCTGAAGACTTCCCATTAATGGCCGAGAATGCCCTCAAGGACGGGAACGCCTTCTCTAATCCCCGTAAAGGCACCAAGGAAGAAATCATCCAATTGTTCCAAGCAGCCTATGATGCCGACTAAAATTTAATTATGAGTTTAACAATCGAGCCAACGGTGTTTTTTGCCACTGTTAGCTCGATTTTTTAGTGCTCAGCAGCACCCAAACACGTTTAATAAAATAATAGTTGATCAATGATGTTCTAATAGCTGTCTAACCTGATTATCCCTCTACCCTTGCTTGCGTTACAATGGAACTGTTATTATTTTATTTATCATTGGGAGGCAATTTGTTTTGAAACACTTTTTTGCATTAAAACGTCCGACACCGCTGGGCTTAGGGGTGACCAAAGAACGCCAATTGTGGTTCAAAGAATTTATCAAGGCGTTTATGGTGGTATTCTTAGTTTATTTTTGCATGTATCTCATTCGTAACAACTTATCTGCAGCTCAGCCATTGTTGGTGCAGCAAAATGGTATCTCAACCACGGCCTTGGGATGGATCGGCTATGGTTTCTCCTTAGCCTATGGTATTGGTAAGACCGTCTTAGGTTATGTGGTTGATGGTAAAAATACCAAGCGTTTTATGTCTTTTCTCTTGATGTTAGGGGCATTGATGACCTTGATCATTGGGATTTTATTCTTGATGGATAAAGCGCCAGTTGGTTTAATATTAGTATTATGGTCCTTAAATGGCCTGTTCCAGTCTCCTGGTGGTTCTGCTTCCCTCTCGACAATTTCCCGGTGGACCACGACAACTTCTCGCGGCAAATACATTGGGATTTGGAACATCTCCCACGAACTCGGCGGTGCCGTGGCGGGGATCATTGCTCTTTGGGGGGCAAATCACCTATTTGCCGGCCATGTAGGTGGGATGTTCATCTTTCCGGCAATTATTGGTTTGCTTGTCGGTTGTTGGGGCTTATTTTTTGGTGCCGATGATCCCAAGGAATTAGGCTGGGATGCCAGCGAAGTTATTTTTGATGAAAAGATTCCAGAAGCTGACTTAGCCGCTAGCACCATGTCCAAATGGACGATCTTTAAGACATTTGTCATGAAGAGCCCTTGGGTTTGGTTATTGTGTATTGCCAATGTCTTTGTCTATGTAGTGCGTATCGGCATTGTCAACTGGGCCCCACTTTATACCGTGCAACAATTGCACTTCACCATCGCCCAAGGTGCCAATACCCTTTTGTTATTTCAATTAGGTGGTATCTTAGGCAGTGTCGTTTGGGGCTGGTTTTCAGATGTCTTAAAGGGACGCCGGGCGGTGGTTTCCATCATTTGTTTGATTTTAACAGCTTTTGTGGTCTTAGGTTACCGGTATGGTACGACGCCGTTGATGATCAATACGGCCCTATTTGGCTTAGGCATGTTGATTTATGGGCCCCAGCTATTGATCGGCGTTTCTGTGATCAGTTTTGTCCCTAAAACTGCCTTAAATGTTTCTGATGGGTTAACGGGCACGTTTGCTTATATCTTTGGGGATCTCATGGCCCAAGTTGGTTTTGCGGCCATTGCGGATCCTAAAAAGAATGGTCTTATGATTTTTGGCCATTTATTACACGGTTGGCAAGATACATTTATTGTCTTCTATATTGCGGTTATCCTGAGTATCCTTGTTTTAGCCATTGTGGCCATTGGCGAGGAAAAACGGATCAAAGCCCAATTTGATTAACGGACTTATCCCATACAAAGGGCGCTAAAGTTGTCAAAACACAACTTTAGCGCCCTTTTAGTAACGATAATATTAACTGAACATCTTTTTAGTAGCGGCTAACAAAGTCTTAGGATCCTTATCATACCGCGGTGTGTCTACCAAGTGGGACATTGGAATACCAGCAAAATGATAGGCAGCGATCTCGCCAGACCGCACGGCACTTTGTTCGGTGAAGACCATTTGGAAAGGTTGTTCGGCAAATTCACCAGTAAAGGCCAAATTTGTCGAATGTTCTGGGATCACTTTTGGCCGATCAACTTTGGCGCGGTTATTAAAGAGGGCTGAGGCGTAAGGCATATATACTGGAATGTTATTGATAATACTAGCCAGTATTTCTGCTTTTTTGGTCTTAATATTGACCGGTCCTGGGTCAACTTTTGACAATTGGCCAATTAATTCTTCAGCCATTTCTTTCCCAGTCATTTCAATATAGGGTTTGTCCACGAACTCACCCCGACGTCTTGGATATAAGAAGTAGCCCCAAATGACCGTTTCATTTGGTTTTTGGGTAGTAAAATGCGGTTGATGGTGCACCACGATAGACATATTCACATCTTTGTAGCCTAAATCGGTGATCGGTGTGGTGGATAGGAATGAATTCAAGGCATTACCTGGCACTTGCGTGGTAATCCGAGTAATTTCATTAAGCAACAAGTGATCTTTGGTGGTCAACGTAAAGCTGACCCACTCACTGGCGTCACGGTCAGCAAAGAACTTATCGGGATTGCCTAAGTTATAAAAGCGCTCGGTGGCTTTCTTCCAAAGGCCAGCCGCTGCCCCATAATCCATATTTTCGGCTGCAGGTGTGTCATAGTCCCCTAAGGTAGCAGAATCGGTGATTGAACCATTGGTGAAGAACACCGCTGTGTCCTCATCCACCGGTACTACCGCTTCTTCACCCGTCTCGGTGTTGGTCATCTTCAAACCAGTGACCGTAATTTCATCTTGCATTTCGGAATTTTTAAAGGTCCAGTCGGTGACCCGGCGATTTAAAATAATTTGACAATTCTGGGCTTTTAAGTAATCAATCAAAGGCAGCATGATACTTTCATATTGGTTATAACGGGTCCGATTGACCCCAACTAAGTGTTCAATTTGGGTGAATTCATAAATCATCTGATGCATGTAACGCCGCAACTCTTGGGCAGAGCTCTTGGTGCGAAAGGCAAAAGTTGTTTCCCACATATACCAGAAATTAGTTTGGAAGATATGGGGATCATCTTGGAAATAGTCGGCAATAGAGACATTATCCAGTTGTTCTTCTTGGCTATCTGGCATTAATACTAATTTGCTTAAAAGCATGCGATCCTTGTTGTTCAGACCTAAATGCCCACCATTGATGATCCCCACGCCGCCTTCAAGTAAGCGAGCTTTATCAAACGTGCGATGTTTCGCATCAAAGTCTCGGGTATCTTCAGAGGCCGTCATACCAGGTTCTGTAACCGAAGGAACGCGGTCTAATAGATCCATCAGATCCACATAAGTCCGGTAGTTCAACATCCGACCACCCCGGGCTACATAACCTTTGGTATTTGCCATAGGATGATTCTTGTTCCAGTATTCATCACCCACGGTATCCGTTGGTGCCCCGTCGTTAGCGCCATGGTCATCTAGGCCATAGAAAGTAATTTGATCACCTTGCCAGTGACCTTCTTGAATTAAATAAACCGCTGCTGCCATGTTCGACAGACCAGCACCAATCATGATTGCTTTATGTTTTACCATCATTACATCTCCAATGTGTTAGTCGTCAGCCTGATTTGCTTCAAATTCATCGTAGGCTGAATAATCATCTTTAAAGAAACCTGTTTTTTTAAGGAAACAATACGTGCCCATCAATGCTGCTGCGACACCTAAGCTAATCGATAAAGTTTTATGCTTCATAATCGTGGCACCTCCATGTGCTATTTAACTTGTTGACAACTCTTATCATAAACGTTCCAAAGGGAATTTAAATAAACAATATATTGCTTTTGTTTAAATATACACCTCTTGGTCATGGTAAACTATAAGTACCTTATTAAAGGAGGGTGCCTTATGTCTGATCATTCCACCAAGCGGGTGTTGGCTGATGCCCTGAAAGCACTCATGCAGACCACCAGTTTAGACCATATCACCATTAATCGTTTAGCTGATAAAGCCCATATTAATCGCAATACATTTTATTATCATTTTTCTGATATCAGTGCTTTGTTGCAATGGACCTATGAGCAAGATATCATTTCACAAGTTGATCCTCTGACCAATATTGACCACTGGCAGGAAGCCTATAAACGCATCATGGCCTACATCACTGACAATCAAAACTTTTGCTTGCAGACTTTTCATTCGTTGAGTCGCAGTATTTTGGATGACTTTTTATTTCAAGTGGCCCAAAACATGGTGGATCAAGTGGTTTTAAGCATCGATGCTTCGATTTCAAAACGTTTGCGGGATGATATTGACAATTTCTTTGGCTGGGCGATCGCCGCACAATTTATTCAATGGTTGGTGTCCGATATCAAAGAGTCGCCGGAAAGCATGATTCAGCGGGCCGAAATAATGCTTTCTGGCACCTTGGAGCATGTGATCACCAATGGCCAAGCCCGGCCCTTTACAGGGTAGTTTATCGCTTTGCTGGTGGATGGGGGATGATTCAATTACTAGTAGGCACATTACTAGACGAGCAACATCAGTTTGGGGTAAATTTATTAAAGTTCTAAAATTAATGATATAATTTAGAGGAAAATGGGATGAATCGAAAAAGTATACTTATTTTATCAGTCACTTTAGTATTAACCGCTATATTTTACTTAGTTTTCGGCTGGGGGCAAGGTACGCTGAAAGTTTATGATACCGAACCCGCCACAAACTACGATGACACCAGCAACGGTGGCATTTATAGTCAAAAGGCCTTTATCAGCACGTTACAAAAATTTAAACGGCTGGATTTGATTGCCCGCTTGGGGCCGGTACCAGAAAAAGATTTAAAGGACTTTTCATACGCACCTAAATATTTCAATTATAAATATGATGATTTTCTGGCCCTGCCGGGATTAAGGGCCACCAAGACCATCAATAGTACCACTGGGGAAGTTGAAATGTGTACCACCATGACACCCCAGGGAGTCACCATAGCTGGGGACTACTTGATCACATCAGCTTATGACCATGATGGCTTTCATAATTCAGTTTTGTACGTTCAAAATCTCCATACTAAAAAATATGTTAAAACCATCGTTTTAGATGGCCGCCCCCATGTTGGTGGCATTACTTACGACCCGAATTCAAACCAGGTCTGGGTTTGTGGCCGGCGGAACAACACCGCGGAAGTCTTTGCCATCTCGATGGCTGATCTTGAAAAATACGATGTCGCCAAAACTAAAAAGCCAATTGCTTATACCCAACGTTCTGGCCTGGGTACATTGAGTCGCGCGTCATTTATCACATATCATGTCAATTCCCTGTTTGTCGGCTTCTTCAATCCGGCTGGTAAAGGCCATGTGCAACGATATGAATTAGATAAAGATGGCAATATTGCCGGACACTCCTTGAATGCCAATGTCACGACACGTTTGGACCTCTTCACAGATTCTGTGTTCCATCAAGATACCATCAAGCAAGTTCAAGGTCTGGCCTTTTATGATGGCTATGCCATCTTGTCTCAATCCTTTGGCCCAGGGAATTCCAAGCTTTATATCTTCAAAGAAGATCGTAATAAGAAGATATATCGGGAATCTGATGCCATTGACACCTTTGAAATGCCGGCCCACTTAGAACAAATCAGCGCCCATGATGGCCGTTTATATATGGTATTTGAATCAGCGGCCTATGCTTATCGCAAGACCAGTCATAACCATATTGATCGGGTCGTGTCCATGAATCTGAAAGATTTCATTCAATTAGTGGTCAAAGAAATGGAGGCCGAAAAAAATGCAAAGCATTAATTCTAAGCGTAAAAAATGGCCTAGTCTATTCAGTGAAACGCCACTAAAATTAACGATCAACGACTGGATCAAGGCCTTCTCGGTGATGTGGCTGACTTATTTACTGTTTAATACCAAAAACCCCTTCGCCAATAGTCTCAATGTTTCTGGCACCACCTTTATCACCAGTGCCACTGCTGGTCTACAAATTCTCATCGTCCTCAGCGGCCTCATATATTTTGGCTTGATTTGCTTAGGCGTGTTCTGGGCTGTTGGCATCAAGGGCTTCCAGCAACTTTTTGCCCGGGCCCGCTTCCGGGATGTTTGGTACGTGATTGGTTATGGCGTGTTATTCAGTGTGTTTCAAAGCATGGGTACTGGGTTAAGTGAGATTATTCCCGTTAATTACAATGTGGACTTGGTAAATACCCTGCAAGCGGCTCAGCTTACCTCTTGGTCCGCCTTTGCCTTCATTGGCATCCATAGTTTCTTTTATCTGCTGGGTAATCAAATCATTGCGATCATGATCTTTTTAGCCATTTATCAAGCTGTCCACCATGTTTTGCCAAAACATAGGCGCTGGGCGATGTTTTTCACCTATCTCATCGCCGCCATCTTAGTGGGTGCCTTAAGTACAACCCCAGCCAATGCCCATTTGGCGCGGAACGTCATTGCGGGGGGGATCGCTCAACTACCTTTATTCTGGGCTTACCGTCGTTCCCGCAATGTGTTAGTGGTCACCTTAGCTGCCTTTTTGATCAATCAACTGGTGATCGCCCTAATTGTTTGGGTTGGTTTCTAATCATCAACCTGCAATAGTCAGTTTGCCGTTGATGACCAAAAATAAATAACGTCTACTTAGCGCCAATCAAGACATTTCCCTTGGTTGGCGCTTTTACTATCTTGATTTTGATAAGAACAATTACATTGTTTTAAGATTGTCAATCATATTTAACCACGATCATATAATAATAATTTATACCTTGAAATTAAAAAACGAATTCATATTCAGATTAAAAATACCGTTTAACATCTGCTCAAATATCTTACTAAAAATAACACACTAATGGTTTACTTCACGCAATATCGCCTATGCATTTTTTACCAATACCCAATCTCACCCTTTCAAACCCCTGCGGTAGGATTACGTTATAATAAATGTAGTCATTCATAGTCAAATGTCAATATCAAAGTCTCATTGTCAGTCGACGAGTTTGGGGTCTAATTTATTTCTATTTTTTGAGCACGAAAGAAGACAAACACATATTCGATACGGTATCCTATAGAGTATAGGAGGTGGATCGAATGCCAGTCAAAACTCACAAGATCAGATGCTATCCCAATGCCGAAATGCGCACTGTTATCGCTGAGCTGATGGACTACAACCGTTTCTGTTGGAACCAGGGCTTAACAACATGGAATGACATGTATGAAGCGTCTCTTATTATGGACGATAAGAAACTGCGGCCCAGTGAGCGTAAAGTGCGCAATGAGCTAGTATTAGATAAAGCTGACTGGCAATATCAGCGCTCACCTCGTGTGCTCCAAACCGCTATCCATCGTTTGCATCAGGCCTGGCGGAATTTCTTTAATCCCAACATGCCAGATGCCCACAAGCCTAAGTTTCACAGTAAGCGGGATCCGAAGCAAAGCTTTACAACGGATCGGGCAACTGTTCGTGGTAAGTTTCTGAGACTGGACCGACCCCGTGAAAGCAAGCATCACTTCACCGACATCAAACTGGCTGAGGGTTTACGTTTTTCTGGCGCCATCAAAACCGTGACGATAATCAAGCACGGTAACAAGTTCTACGCCAGTATCAACGTTTCAGTTGCAGATACACCACGGCCGGCTTTTTATGAAAGTTGGGATATCGGCGGTATTGATCTCAATGTGGGCCATATTAGCTGGAATGGTGGCGAAGTAAGTACCTTCACGCCACAGATGGCTTTTTTACATCAGCGGGTCAAGGTCTATCAAAAACGTCTGGCGCGAAAACGGCGAGAGAATCCCAAGCATTTCCGGTCCAAGAACTATCAACAAACACAGACTAAGCTGAGCCAGACTTATCAAAAGATTAATGCTTTACAGAATGACCTGATCCACAAGTTCAGCCACCGAATTACCAAAGTCTTTGCCGTTCTCTGTTTAGAGGGCCTCGACGTTCGTGGTATGCAAATGGCCAAGAACAAGGTCAAAAACCTACAGCGCAGTCTCTTTCGCCGCTTACGCACGGCGATTGAGTACAAAGCTGCTTGGCAGCATCAGCACGTGGTGATCGCGGACCGTTTCTTTCCGTCCACCCAACGCTGTTCAAACTGTGGCTTCATCAAAACCGCCGACAGTTATGGCGGTAAGATGACGCTTCGAGGCGACAGCATCTATCATCAGCATGACGTGTACCGCTGTTATGAATGTGGTTTGGTCATGAATCGTGATGAGAATGCGGTTCAAAATTTAATTGCGTATGCGGCGGGGCTTCCGCCGGAATGGGAAATCGTTCATTGATGATTCTCCAGTCGGTCACTGTCCCAACTGACTTATTCAGACGGGGGAATATCGGCGTTTACGAAATCAACTAAAAACGTAGCTTAATGGTCTAAAATATGAAGTAATACCATAGACCGGATGTAATCACACTTGATCACATTTGTATACGTTTTAGAGAGCAGGCATCATTTATGACACATGCACAGCAGTTGCTTCAAGCGGAGCAATACTTCAGTAACTGGGTCTTATTCTTTTTTGCATATGGTTTCTTGGGTTGGCTTTGGGAGAGTGCTTATGTTTCCGTGACCCAAAAGCGCTGGATCAACTCCGGCTTTCTCTTGGGCCCGGTGATTCCGGTTTATGGGTTCAGCATGACCGCCGTCTTAGCGATTGTTGAACCTTTTGAGCATAATATTGTAGTCCTCTACATAGCCAGTGCCCTATTGATCACCATCATTGAGTTTTTTACCAGTTGGCTTATGGAAAAATTGTTCCACGCCCGTTGGTGGGATTACAGCAAGATACCTTTGAATTTAAATGGGCGGGTGGCCTTACCTATTTCAGCATTTTGGGGGTTAGGTGTGGTAGCTATTATTAAACTGATCCATCCCTTGGTTGTCCAGTGGGTGGCCCATATCTCTATTCGCTATGGCACCTTTGCCGCCATTATTTTGATCGCATTGATCATGTTTGACTTTGGGTACACCTTAGCCAATCTCCCCGCCTTTCAACAAACTACCCAAAAAATTGGGGCCGACATCGATGCCCGCAAGCAAAAACTTCATGCTGATCTGGCCCAAGCCAGTGCGGATTTAGCGCAACAGCGTGCTTTGTTGGACGCTTATCGCCATGATGAAACAGCCAAAAATCTCTTTCCAAAAACTAGTTATGTTCAACGCCGCTTACTGCGAAGTTTTCCGACATTGCGCTTAAACAATACGAAAACTAAACCCCAAGATATTAGTCAAGTCATCGATATTTTGCGGGATAAACAAAAGCAATCTAAACGGCAAGATAAAACAAATCAATAATTTAACAGCGGCTCGATCAGCGATAATGACAACGTTATCTCTGATTGAGTTTTTTTGGGGGTTGATGGGTTTTGTTTTTGCTGATATATTGAATGCTACAATTTGAGAAAGGTTATCCAAAAAAAACAACCTGCTATCTAGCAGGTCGTCAGTTGTTAATTAAATATGTTGTGCCAAAAAATTCATGGTGTCGTCCAAAACATCCCCCAAATAGCCCTTGGCATGGCGACTACCCGTTAACATGCGCGCCGTAAAGGGGATATTATGAGCAGTTAGCGTTTGGGCCAGTTGTAAAACGCCACTGGTTGGTACAAATTCATTCAAAGAATTGGCCAAATACATGGGCCCCGTTTGATCGGTCACCCGGTGATAGGGGGTAGCAGCTTCATATTGATCGGTACGACCATTAAAATAATTGGTGACAAACCATTTATAAAAAGCATCATTGGCCCCATCTTGATTGATCTCAGCACTGGCTTTGCTGTTAAAGTCCGCCGTTTGACCTTCAGCAGCCACCACATCTTGGTGGGTGGCTAACCACTGATCAATATCTAAAATACCGGATAAAGATACAATGGGAATACCATATTTAATGGCCAGTTCCACGGTCATATTCCCCCCGGCCGAAGAGCCAACCGCTGCAATATGGGCATGATCAAAGTCATAGTCACTGGCTTTTAGCCACTGGTATAAGGTATCCATATCGGCCAAAGGCGCGGGATAATAAGCTTGGGGGGTAAACCGATAGTTGGGCACCACCACAAAATAACCTTGGCCCACCAAGGCTTCAGCCCAGTCACTGTCTTTAGCTTTGTCGCCTCTAAACCAGCCACCACCATGAATATCAATGATACCACCTTTGGCAGTCCCAGTTTCTGGATAATAAATATCCGTCTTTAAATCTAATGTTTTATCATAAACAACATCTTTTTTTGTCTGTACAGCACTCACGACAATACCTCCTGTAATTATGATCCTGATTAATTACCTCTAAAGTACCTTTAAAGCCCGTCCAGTGCAAATTATCTGTCCGATAAACTGAATTTTGCGCGAAATAAATTGTAACCACCGGCAAAATTTGGTACCGTATACATATATACGAAGGACGGTGGCAAACGTGAAAGTTTTATGGAATGATCAAATTGTGGCACGAGAAGCAGTAAAATTGGATATTGAAGATCGGGGCTATCAATTTGGCGATGGTCTCTACGAAGCAGTGCGGGTTTATAAGGGCGATATGTTTATGTTTGATGAACATTTTGACCGTTTAGAACGGTGTGCCAAAAAAATCCGGCTCACGCTCCCCTTCACCCGAATTGAACTGCAAACCCAGTTGTATCGCCTGATATCTGCAGAACAAATTTCAAATGGTGCAGTCTATTTCCAAGTGACCCGGGGCATTGATTCCCCTAGAGATCATCGTATTCCCGACTTTAGCGCTGTTAAGCCAGTGGTCACAGGTAATGTCAGTGCTTATGAACGGCCGCAAGCCATGCAACAAGACGGCCTGAGCGCAACAGTGATCCCGGATGAACGCTGGTTGCATTGTGATATCAAATCCCTTAGTCTTTTGGGCAATGTCTTATCCCTAGATGCGGCTATGCAAAAGGGTTATGGAGATGCCCTCTTGGTGCGGGACGGCTATTTTACCGAAGCTTCTGCTTCTAATTTATGGTTTGTTTTTGGAGATACTTATTACACCCATCCCGATGGCAATCTGGTTTTACCCGGTGTCACCAAGTTACATCTATTAAACTTAATGCGCCAAAATGGCCTGAAGATTAAAGAAGAAGCAGTCCCAGCCGAAAAACTGGCGACAGCGGATGAAATTTTTATTTCCAACTCTATTTGGGAAGTCGTCCCTATTGTCAACGTCGACGGCAACCCAGTGGGCGCTGGTAAAATTGGTCCATTGACCAAGCTGATCCAAGACAAATATATTGCATCAACTAAGTCAAAACTCGGTTAAGGAGGTGCATTTATGGCAATTAAGGCACCCTATCAAAATATTCTTGTGGCAACAGATGGCTCTAAAGAAGCGGTTGCCGCTTTTGATCATGCTGTTGCCTTAGCGCAGTTTTGTCAAGCTAAACTTTATGTGGCTTCTGTAGTCATCCCCCCTTATTTCACCTCCCGCAGCGAAACTGGTGGGGCGGTGTTACGGGATATGATCACCCAATCCAAGGCCCATTTAGCTGTTTTAAAGACCCGGGCCCAAGCCGCCGGGTTTACCAATTTAGAACTAATTCAAGAACAAGGCAGTCCCAGAGACATCATCTCAAAAACCTTACCCGAACGCTTTAACATTGACTTAATCGTTTTGGGAGCCACGGGCCAAACTCGGACCGAGCGACTATTCTTAGGTTCTGTCTCAGAATATGTGACCCGCCATGCTGAAACCAAAGTCCTCATTGTTCGCTAAAAAAGTCACTGTCAATTTTTGGCAGTGACTTTTTTATTAGTCTTTGATCAACGTAATACAAACCTCAGCGTCTTGAAGCGCCTTACCGTTAATATAATGCTCCCCAGCAAAACCTAAGACACTACCGGCGTGGAGATGATGCACTTCGTCATCATCTAAAAAAATGTCAATTTGGCCCTGGGTACAAATAAAGACAACTTGGTTGCCGGGATGATGATGTTTGGGGATGGTATCCCCAGTTGCAACGGCTTTTTTAATCGTTTGAAAACGGTCGTTATTTAAAACGACCCCTAATTGATCACTTTCAGTTCCAATCATCTAAACATCTACTTTCTTTAAGATACTTCTATTATATCCCATTAAAAAAACGCTTCATAGGTAAAAATATAATCATTTTTTGATAAAAAGACACGAACTTTTATAAAAAAGTCTTAAGCACTGCTGATATTGTGGACGCACAAGCCCAGTATGTTAGTATAATTATAATATGCTTAATATTGATACCAGACCAGGGCGAGTTGCGTACGGACGAACCTTGGAATATAAGCATATGGAATAAGTCCTTCGGGGCTTATTTCTTTTGGCCTCATATACGCAGCTTGCGGCATGCCTGCAAAGGCCGCTTAAAAATGTTTGACCTTTTACCATAATTTTACACGTTGTTGGCGGGCTATTTACAAATTTCCGTTACCCTAGAGCTTGTATATTAGTTTTTCAAGTTCATGGGAGGGATTTTATAAATGAAGACCAAGCAGCATACTTTATTTAAAGTTGTTTTAAAATGTTCATTAGCGCTGACCATTGCCAGTACAACACTAGGGGGTACCTTTGCCAATACCCTAGTACCTGCCAGTGCTGCCACGACCACCAGTGTCTTGGCGCCCAGCCACAATGATACTTTAACCCCAGTACCAGCCTCATATGGCTACTTCATTGAACATTATAAAGATAATATTAAGACCAATACATCCCCGCAAACCAATCCAGCCATCGCTATCTTTAACAATACCTTCTTAAGTTATTGGTCCGCACCCGACAGCCTGGCTAAAAATAGCGGCGTATTACAAGAAAATTTGAATAAAGCTATTGCCATCACTAATTCCGCCAATCAAACAGAAATCGACCGCTCTTATCTCACTGACCGGCGAGATTTGCGGTATAACTTGATCAGTGGCTTAGGGCCTTATGCCCCAGCCTTCATTAAGGCTGCCAATGCCAAAACAGACTTTAACAATGTTCCCAAAGCGGCCTTACCAGCCGATGCCCCCTACAGTTCTATGAAGTGGGCGGATGAAGATGCCAAACTGGGGTCCGTGGTGCAATTGGTGGACTTAACAGAGGGTTCGGCTTGGTCAGGGACCGGCACACCTAAGGCTTACATTAAATTCACTCGACCTTATCGGCAAAGTGATCAAGTCAAAGTCAATCCTTACTTAACCAACGTCATGGCCGCTGCCCCACAAAATGACTATGACTTTCCTAGTGGCCATACCACGGCAGCCTTTGAAACCGGGGAAACTTTAGCCTATGTCTTCCCACAACGTTTCCAAGAATTGATCACCCGTTCGTCAGAAGTAGGCTATGATCGGGTCTTGGCCGGCCGGCATTCACCTTTGGCCGTCATGGGGGGTCGAGTTTTGGGGACAGCCATGACCGCAGCCACCTTAAATGACCCTGCTAATCAGGCACTAATCACTTCAGCTTATCAAAATGCGCAAAACACCTTGAGTCAAGCCAGTGATGCCAGTGCCCCAGATACCTTCGCCGATTATCAACAAAACCTCAAAGACTACACAGATCGTTTGACCTATGGCTTTGCACCCATTGGCGTCACCACCAATCCCATGGTGGTCCCTAAGGGTGCTGAAGTCTTATTGAAGACCAGACAACCGTACCTATCCGATGACCAACGCCGGGCCGTCCTGGCTAGTACGGGCTTACCTTCTGGCTACCCTATGTTAGATGACGCCGAAGGCTGGGGTCGCTTGAACCTCTTTGCGGCCGCCAACGGTTATGGCAGTTTCACCGATGCCACTGAAGTGACCATGGATGCTGCCAAAGGTGGTTTTAACGCCAATGATACTTGGAAAAATAATATTTCTGGGACCGGTAGCTTTACCAAAGCCGGCACTGGTGCTTTGACCCTGCTAGGGGCTAACAGTTACACGGGCGGGACCGCCTTGAATGGTGGGACGCTGACAGCTGCCAATCAAACGGCTTTAGGGACCGGCAACGTCACAACCACCAATGGGACCCTGGCTGTGAACACCGATACCTTGAATGTAAACGGCGACTATACTCAAAAGGCCAGCAGCACGTTGCAACTGGATAACAACAGTGCCCTCAATATTAACGGTACGGCCAACTTAGGGGGAACGTTAGTGGTCAATGGTACCAAAGGTGCGCAAAAGACCACGATTTTGACTTACAAACAGCATAGTGGTGAATTCACCAATGTAGTGCTCAAAGGCTTCAGTCAAAACGCCCGGGTGGTTTATAACGCCAACAATGTCCAAATTGAACAATAAACCAGCTGTTGTTTCAAAAATAAGTCCTGCGGGGCTTATTTTTTTTGGCACAAGAAAAGCCCCAGTGAATTCAACGCCGGGGGCAGCGTTATCGAACAACTCACTGGGACTTCATGAAAGGTTTTAAATCAACCTATTTTTTGGTTTTTGCTTGTGGTTTAATGGCCGCATTTTTAACATCTTGAACCTTTTGATACATCTTATCTTTAACATAAGGATAGGTCCATTTGACCATGGCTGACATGACAATTGGTAAGGCAAATACTAGAATCAATAAGCCCACCATCACCACCATGGCGACTTGAATCAAGGTGATCACCCCAGATGGAATCAACGCAGCGAAAGTCCCGCCTAAAATGATGGCGGCGGAGATCACCACCGCACCGATCACGGTAGCTGCACTTAAAATCCGTTGCCGCACATCTGGAATGGCACTGGCATCCCCCCGATATCGCGTCATAAGGAAGATACTGTAATCCACCCCTAGGGCGACTAACATGATAAACCCGAAGAATGGCGTGTTCCAAGTCAACATATCCCGACCTAAGATCAAGCTAGATAACCACCGGGTAATATTTAAAGCACTGACATAAGTCACGATCAACGTCCCAATAATGGTCAAATCTTGAATCACGGAGCGGGTCACGAAGAGTAACGCCACACTGATCCCAATCAACATGATGGCCGCTGTCCGAACAAAATCCCCGTTAGACAAATCTTGCAAATCTGCCGTTTGTGAGGTTTGCCCTCCCATGGCGACTTTGGCGTCTTGTAAGCTGGTATTCTTCAGCTTCGCTTTAATATCCCGCTTAATGGTCCGCATTTGATCAGCAGAAGCCGTGGTGCTGGGATCGCCTTTTAAGACCACCATAATATTGGCAATTTTACGGTCCTTAGACATATAAGTATCTAAAGCTGGTTTAAAGGTCTTACTTTGAATATTGTCTTTAGGGATATAGAAGGTATCCCCCATATAAGAGCCACCCATGCCTTGCAGGTACTGTTTGATAGTCCCAGTCCCATTGTCGATTTGACCCAGGGCGTTGGTGGCATTGGTCAAGCCACTTTGTAATTGGGTCACTTGGGTCCCTAAAGCCTGCATCTTGGTATTCATGGCCTGCACGCCACTATTGACTTGGGCACTGCCATTGGCAACTTGACTGCCACCGCTGACTAGGTTGCTACTGTTATTGTTTAGTTGTTGGGCACCAGAATTTAATTGGGCCACGCCACTGTTTAAACCAGGTAATTGTCCTTGCAGTTGGCCGATGCCGCTACTTAAGGCGTTGGTGCCACTGGCCAATTGATTAATACCCCCACCAAGGGCGGTCAAACCGCTGGCGGCACTGCTCATTTGCGCCGCTTGTAACTGTTGGGCTAAAGCGGACAAGCTGCTAGCCTGTTGTTGCAATTGGGCCATCCCGCTGGCCAGTTGTTGACTGCTGGCGTTTAATTGATTCACGCCGCTGGTCAATGCTGGTGTGCTGGCACTCAACTGATTGGTACCACTGGCTAACTGAGAGACACCAGCTGTATAGGTATTGATCCCTTGGCTAAGATTTTGAGCGCCACTTTGTAAAGTGCTGGTGCCACTGGCTAATTGTTGCACTTGGGCGGTACTGCCAGCAACATTAGCCGCGCTGAGTTGACTATTAGCCTGATTCAACCCGGTTTGCACTTGTTTTAAGCCCGTGCTAGCTTGATTCAAACCAGCCACCAATGTATTTAACTGGCTCTTCAAATACAATTGCTTAATTTCTGTTCCCCCAGGTTGGGTCGCTGAGGAAACTGTCTTAACACCCTTTTCTTGTTTCAAATAATTGGTTAAATCGTCAATTGCTGCTAAATCCTTTTGTGTATTTAAAGCATGTTTGCTTTGAATATAAAGCGTTGATGGTCCAGACATCCCTGCTGGGAAATGTTCTTGAATCACTTCATAACCCTTTTTAGATTGCACGCTGCTGGGCAGCTCATCGGCATCGTTAAAGTTCAAGTTATGTTGAGGTATCAGTAAAATTGGAATGGCCAAAACGGCAATAATCCCAATCATGACGTAGGTATGTTTCAAAGTTGTCTTGGATAACCAGTGCCAAAGCTTGCTAGAACTGCTACCGTCCATGTTGGTACTGGGCCAAAACATATTGGGCCCTAAAGTACTCATGAAGAACATGTTCAAGGTCAATAAAACCAAGAGCAAGACGGCTACACCTACGGCGACGCCCACCCCAGAACGGTACAAGGAGAACTTCGCCAAAGCTAAGACGGTAAAGCCGATCAACACGGAAGTGCCACTGTATAATATCGTCCGGCCGGCGGAGCGTCTCGCCGCTTTTGCCGCCACGGAAGTCTCGGCACCGCTGGATAACTCTTCTTTGAAACGATCATAGAGCAATATATTGTAATCTGTCCCAATCCCAAAGAGCACCACCACTAAAAAGACTTGGGTGAAGTTAGAAATTGGGAAGTTCATGGTCTCCGCTAAATTCATGACAATATTCAAGGAGATCAAGAAGGCCACGGCCACTGTACTGATGGAAATCAAGGGCACAATTGGCGAGCGGAAAACTACGATCAACACGAAGAAAATGAAGATAGCCGCAATCACTTCGGTTTTCTTCAAACCTTCTTGGGTCACGGTGGAAAAGTCATCATTTAAAATATCATTCCCCGTAACGTAAGTCCTCAGGCCGGGGGTTTTAATGGCCTTTAAAATGGTGTCGGTTTGTTTACGGACCGACCCTTGACTCTTCAAGGTGATCATCGCCATCTTAGTGGTACCATCTTTAGAAGTTAATTTCTTCTTAGTGGTGGCATTATCCCCTGGTGCCGTAATGCTTTGGATCTGTATATTTTTATCTTGGCGCAAGTCCTTGATACGATCGTTGATTTGTTCGGTGTCAACACTAGAAATCTTGCCGTCCTTATTGTTGAACACGGCAATCAGTGAGCGAACCTTTTTACCATCGGCAGCTTTCTTTTCAATGGTTTGAGCCACCTGGCTTTGCACGTCTTTAGGCAGTGTGATGCCACTATGGGCCCGGGTAACTGCCGAGACATCTGGTAAGGTAAAAATGGCGATGAGGATCAATACGATCCAAACGATCAAAGGCAAAATATGCTTCTGTCTGAATTTTTCCATTGGGATTCCCCTTTAATAAATTTTTGGTATAATGTGTACAGTTGAATAAAATTGGACACTTGTATATAACATCTATAAATGTTAATCTTTTTCTGAAAACATGCAACCCTGTAATATTTTAAATATGTCCAAATTTAGACATATCCCAAAAATTGTAAAGGACAGTGAATCATGAAATACGATTTGAACCAAAAAATCACCCGGGGCGCCCAACGAACGCTGAGTGCATTTACCCAAAGTATGTTTACCTTATTAGCTAAGGAATCCTTTGAAAAAATCAAAGTCAATGAGCTTTGTGAACTCAGTAACTTTCCCAGAGCAACCTTTTACAATTATTTTCAAGACAAATATGATTTGTTAAATTATTGCTGGCATGTCTTAGCCGACCAAATTGACGTGGCTGAATTGACCAGTCTAAACCATGAAGAAATCCCCATCCAGTTTTTTGACCGTGCCTATGATTTGCTTTCAGAAAACAAAGTTATTTTCGACCAAATCATGGCCCATAATGATGTGGATGGTACCCTGATCAACAGCTTTTCCAGCTACATGAAAACCGTCACCAGAGACTACCTCACCCAATACTTCAAACAAACAGCCTCTAATCTTCCCATTGAATTACTTGTGAATCATTTTAGCAATACCATTTTAATGCTGATCGAATGGATCTTTTTGACCAATCACCCAGTCACAAAAGAACAGGGCCACCAATATTTACGGGCCCTGTTGGGTAATTTATAGATTATTGACCTTGGACGTAGACCATTTCATCATAGGAAATTTGTTCCCGCAATTGTTGCGCCACTGCGCTAGACATCTTTTTAGCTTCAACTTCACTCTTCACATATTGGTATTCTAACTGGAATACGGTGATGTATAGATCTTGCAGGGCATCTTCAGACGTTTCATTGCGATTTAGGCGATCATAGCGCTGTTGGTAACGTAACTGCACTTGGGTCACTTCTGTAGATGGTGCCTGTTGGGCCAACCAGGCCATGACAGCTTTGTGAACAATTTCTTCAGCCTTTTGCAGGGCCAAGCGCCCATCTTCAAATTTCTGTTGATCAATGCGATTAGCGGCCATTAACTGTTGGGCCTGACGCCGTTTGCGGCGGCCAATAATTGAAATAACGATTTTTAAATAAATCGCTTTAAAAATATTACGGTGTTCATTGGCCTGGCGCCGTTGAATGAAATTTAAATAGCGGGTGGCCATCAAAGGTGATAATTCACCGCTTTGC
Organism: Agrilactobacillus composti DSM 18527 = JCM 14202; assembly: GCF_001436375.1. Lineage (GTDB taxonomy): Bacteria > Bacillota > Bacilli > Lactobacillales > Lactobacillaceae > Agrilactobacillus > Agrilactobacillus composti. The sequence continues at coordinate 164,287 of NZ_AZGA01000088.1, forward strand.
CCAGCTTGGGTAATGGCTTCTTGCTCCTGGGCTTCAGCACCAGCTTGAATAGCTTTATACTTCACCATGTCAAAGCTGTCCCGCGTGACATGTTGGTTACGCAAATCGTTTAAGACTTTCAGCTTTTCTGGAGAATTGGGAACTTGCCGTTCAAAATTTGCAATGACTTCTTGCAGCATCTGACTGCGGGCCTTTTGAAAATCTGGACCTTGGGGCTCCGGTTCCGGCGGGAGAATAAAGGGCCCTAAAACCGTCGGGACGATCAAACTCATTAAGATCACTAAAGCCGCTAGTTCGATCACCGTAGCTCGTCTGGGAAAGGTGATGGGTAGCGCTAAGGCCAAGGCTAAGGTGACAGCACCATGACTGCCAAAAACCGTCATCAGCGTCGCTTCTCGGCTTCTGGGTAAATGCAGCGGCAAGTCCACTAAGAACCGGATAAATAACCAGCGGACCCCAGTCATGGCGAGATACAAAACCACGGCCCCAAATAAATAAGGTCCTAGATTATCAGTGTCCCGGACCACCCCGGGTAAAACTAACCCCAGCATGACAAAGACTTCCCCGTTTAACAGATCAGCCACTACGCGCCAAACGGTACTGGTGACTACCTGTAAGCGACTGGAAGTTAGCCGCAGGCGATCCTTTTCAAGGCCATGGATCATGCCAGCGGCGACCACGGCTAAAATCCCAGAAACACCCAGGGCTTCCCCAGCTAAATACACCACAAAGGGCGTGGCCAATTGAATGGGCACCATGATACTACTTTGGTCCATCCCCACCCGTTGTAAACTGATCCGGGCCACCACAAAGAGATAGCCTAAACCCACCCCTAACAAAATACCGCCAAAGAACTCCAGTAAAAATTCGCCCACCCCTTGGCTGATAGGGAGCTTGCCAAAAGTCAAACTGGCAATCCCAAAGTTAAATAAGACGATCCCGGTGGCATCGTTAAATAAGGATTCCCCTTCTAACATGTGCATCAAGCCACTGGGAATCTTCATTTTTTCTGTCAATCCAGAAACTGCCGTGGCATCGGTGGGACTCATTAAAGCCACCAGGACGAAGACTGGCCAGAACCCATAAATCGGCCGCCACCAATTGACCCCAAAGGCCACTAAAATTGCCGTGGCGGTCACTAACACCACTGAAAGCATTAGAATACTCATCAAGTTATGGCCTAAAGCCCGACGATTAGTATTTTGACCATCATTAAACATTAACGGCGCGATGATACCCATGAGAAAAATTTCCGGATTAAATTCAAACTTCGCCGCTGTAGGCAGCAAAGCTAAAATCACCCCCAGTCCAATTTCCAATAAAGGCACTGGTACCTGTGGTATAAAATGATTGATCACCTGGGCAACCACCACCGCTGCCACCATTGCTAAAATAAATATTGCCATAATTGACCCACCCCATCATTTAAACTCTGGTCTATATTTTAACGCTAATTAACTACCAAAGGATTCAAACCTTAGCAGTATCTTAACCGAAATCAGATTTAACGCCAAAAATGTTGGCTTGCGTATTTATTCTCAAGCTAAATCGTTGACTTACAATTTGTAAGCGCATACACTGACGGTAAAATCTAGGTTAGGAGTGATTTTCATGACTACTGCGTTTGCCAGTCCTTCTACTTATGTTCAAGGCAAAAATTTATTGGATCATGCCGCTGAGTATATCAAACCTTACGGCGACCACGGTCTTTTATTAACTGATAATAATGTTTGGAACTTATTAGGGGAAAAATTTTATAATACCTTGAACCAAGATGGCCTAAAGATAGAACATGTTGAATTCAACGGGGAAAGTTCGCCGGAAGAAATTGCCCGGATCCAAACCATTGGTGAACAAAGCGATGCCAAATTCATCATTGCCTTAGGTGGCGGTAAAACCAATGACACCACCAAAGCTGTGGGCGATCAATTAAAAATTCCGGTGGTCATTGCGCCCACCCTGGCTTCCAATGATTCCCCTTGTACCCGCTTGAGCGTGATTTATTCTGAAAATGGGGAATTTTTAAAATATATGTTTTATGATAAGAATCCCGATTTGGTCTTAGTGGATACCAGCGTCATTGCCGGTGCCCCAGTCCGCTTTTTGATCGACGGGATTGCTGATGCCCTTTCCACCAATGTGGAAGCCCAAACCATTGCCCGGGCCCGGACCACTACCTTATTGCCGTTAAAGACACAACAAACCCAAGCCGGCTTAGCCCTGGCAGAAAAATGTGAAGCCCTCCTCTTTCAATATACCGACGCAGCTGTGGCCACGGCCAAGGCCCGGATGGTTACCCCGGCATTAGATCACATTATCGAGGCCAACATCCTCCTCAGTGGCGTTGGCGCTGAATCCTCTGGTTTAGCAGCGGCCCATAGTTTCCAAAATGGCTTGACCGCCCTCACTGGGGATGTGCACAAGTTGACCCATGGCCAAAAAGTTGCCTTTGGGACCCTGGTGAATTTGGTATTAGAAGGGGCTTCTGATGAACGATTGACCAAGTACTTGAAATTTGAAGTGGATCTGGGCTTACCCACAACTTTACGGGACCTCCACCTGGAAAACGCCAGCAATGCTGATTTGATGAAAGTGGCGGAATTAACCACCCAAACCGGTGAGACCATCCATAACATGGGCTTTGCCGTCACTGCCGATGATGTCTTCCAAGCCATTAAAGCCGTAGATGCCTTTTCTAGAACTTACCAAGGTTTAGCTTAACACCTATCACAAGCGCATAATTTGGCCAATCAGCTATTGATAGCCATCGATTGTGTGCTTTTTGTTTTTCACCGATCTAGGCGTTATCAATCAGTCAATTCTCAGCTAATTCTGAGATAATTATCAAAAATTCCCAAGACTCGGTATAATTAGGGTATGAAGGGAGTTTTGAAAATGAAATTGAAACAGAAAGTTTTATTATTCGTTGGCCTTTTAGGAGGATTGGTTTTAGCTTTAGGGACACTTCAAGCTAAGCCGGTCCAAGCCGCAGAACAAGTGGCCGTTCCCACCCAAGATGTGAACTTATTGACCATCAACAACTATGACAGCACCTTGACCAGTATTTCCGGCAATGGCTTAAATGCCACCGCCCAAACCGTACCTGGCTTATCCGTTTGGCAGATCACCAAAGTCATGCCCGTGATGCCCACCATGTTATTTGGGGCACCCTATTATAAATATGCCCATAATGGCTACCAAGTGGGCACTAATCTTTGGCTAGATGATATCAAAACCATGGTCTTACCCGTGGGCACTGCTGCCAAAATGCCCGTTAATGCTGGCGATGTGAATGGCTTTAACCAACCGCTAGTGGCCACCGTGGCCAATGCCAAGGTCGTGGGGATCTGGCGGGATCACGCCTTCAAGACTGCGGTTCAAACCGTGGCTGCCGGGGACAAATACGCCATCACCGGTTACTACTATGATTCAAGCAATGGCTTATGGTTTGATTTAGGCGACAATCAATGGATCCCTAGTTACTATGTCAGCACCAGTTTACAAACCCAAAAGGCCTATACGGACTGGCTGGCCACTCAAAAATAAATCAAAATCAGCATGATTAATAGCCACAATTTGATTTCTAGCTTATAATGATTTATCTGAATAAATTGCCGTGAGGTGCAACTGTGGCTAACAATAATCACACGAAAGATTCTGAAGTATCACTAAAAAGGTTCTTTTTTGAATGTTTACTGGTTTTTTTAGTGGTCTTCGGAACAGGTCTATTTTTGAATCGGCATGTCTTTGCTTTAGAACAAGTCGCCGGTCCTTCCATGCAGCCCGCTTTTGAAACCGGGGACCGGGTAGTAGCTGTGCGCAACGCCCAGATTCATCGGGGCGATATCGTCATCTTAGATGCCCCTGATCAGCCTGGTGCCCTATACATCAAAAGGGTCATCGGCTTGCCAGGTAATACCGTATCTTCCAATAACGATATCACGTATATCAATGGTAAATCCCTGAAGGAGACTTATCTCACCCAATTCAAGCGGCGCTTACCAAATGGGGACCAATATACCCAAGATTTCACCTTATCTTCCCTAAGCTTAGCGGCCAAAGTCCCCAAGAATAGTTACTTTGTCATGGGTGATCATCGTGACGTGTCCAGTGACAGTCGCCGCTTTGGTTATGTGAAAAAGAGTGCCATCGTTGGCGTGGTGAAAATGAAGTTTTGGCCCGTCAGCGCTTTCAAATTTTATTAATTTCAAATAAATCACGGTATCCTGAGTTATTGGGCGACCGTGATTTTTTTTAGGAAAATCTTTTTACTTATGCATTTTTTTCAGTTAAAATAAGTTTTGCATTAGAAGCGAAGCCGTAGCGTGCTTCGGACTGGTTCGCAAACTTCCCAGGATAAAAAACCAAGTACTTCAGAAAGAGGTTGGAAATAGTGCAAAAAGTTATTATTGATTGTGACCCGGAGATCGACGATGTGCTGGCTTTAATGCTGGCTGTCCAAACTCCCAACCTAGACGTGGTGGCCATCACCGTGGTCAGCGGCAATGTGCCGGCAGACCTGGGTGTGCAAAATGTCATCAAGTGTTTAGAATTTTGTGATCGGTTGGACATCCCTATTTATAAAGGGGCTAATGGGCCCTTAAAGCGAGCTTACGTCTCCGCCCAAGATACCCACGGCCAAGATGGGTTAGGCGAATCCCATATTAAGGTGACCAGCAATAAGCAAGCTGAGCGTTTGGATGCGGCCACTTTTTTGGCCCAGACCTTTCAGACGCCTCAGTCCATTGGCGTGATTGCCTTAGGACCTTTGACAAATATTGCCCAGGCCCTCATAGCTAACCAAAATATTGGCCAAAATCTCAACCGCTTCGTGTCCATGGGCGGCACCTATCAAGCGGCTGGCAATTGTTCGCCAGTGGCTGAATACAACTACTGGTGTGACCCGGATGCGGCCCAATATGTCTACGCCCACCTAGACCACCGTATTGAAATGATTGGTCTAGATGTCACCCGGCAAATCGTCTTATCACCGGATATCTTGACTTACTGTCAGTATATGAATGCCCAGGTGGGACAGTTCATCGGCGCCATCACCCATTTTTACTTTGACTTTCACTGGCAACAAGAACGCATCTTAGGTTGTGTCATCAATGATCCCTTAGCCGTGGCCTATTTCAGCGATCCTACGCTTTGCAGCGGCTTTAGTACTTATGTGGACGTGGCCACCACCGGTATTGCTCTGGGGCAGACCCTGGTAGATGTAAATAACTTCTATCAACGCGACGCTAATGCCCGGGTATTGACCCAGGTCAATGCCCCCGCCTTCTTTGAACAATTCTTGACCACCGTCTTGCACTTGGAACCAGCTCAAGTCAGCAGCGATGTGCAACGGTTTGCCATGGGGGCTTCAAAATGAAAAAAACAACAACGAAAGTTATCAGTATCGTTGCCCTTTGTGTCGCTTTAAACTATGTCGGGGGCAACTTGGCTTTGCTATTAAAATTACCCATTTATCTGGATAGCATTGGCACTATTTTTTCAGCCGCTTTATTGGGCCCTTGGGTGGGGATGTTAACCGGGACTTTAAGTGGGCTCTTAAGTGGGGTCACCACGGATTTGTTTTCCCTGTACTACATCCCGGTACAAATCTTGACCGGGTTAATGGCCGGGTTGATTTTACACCGGGCTAATAAATTGCGCTGGCTGCCCCTACAAAGCTTGGCGATTTCTTTGCCAGGCACCGTGGTATCTTCAGCCATCACCGCATACTTATTTCATGGCATCACTTCTTCCGGTTCGAGCTTGTTAGTCCAAGTCCTGGCCGGATTAGGATTGTCCAAATTCGCCAGCGTGTTGATCATCCAAGTGGTGACCGATTATGCTGACCGCCTAATTTCTGTGGGTTTGGTGGCAGCAGTCATCACTGTTTTAATAAAACGTAAAGTTGTAACTTTTAAATAATTTAAGTCATTATAGTTGGGAGGACTGTGCCTATTTGGTACGGCCCTCTTTTTGCAAAGGAGCAGTCCTATGAATTACCTTAAGTTGCATGCCAAATCCTTCACTTGGTTCACGTTGATTATCGCTGTTGCCTTAAGTCCGTTATTCATGAATCATTTATATGGCAGCTTTGACCTCACCTTCCACATGGCTCGGATCAGCACCTTAGCCCAAAATCTGCAGGCTGGTCACTTCCCCAACGGCATCCATAATGGTTACATGAGCGGCTTGGGTTATGGCATTGGTTTCTTTTATGGTGATTTTTTCTTGTATCCCCTGGCCATTCTGGTGATCTTGGGACTACCCGTCTATACTGTCATTCGACTATTCTTGGCCCTCATTATTATCGGGGCTATTTTGTCCATGAGCTACGTGACCCAACAAATCTGCCAGAATACCCGGGCCAGCTTGCTGGCGGCTGGACTTTATGGCCTGACCAACTATGTGCTATTTGCCGTCTACGCCAGAGGTGCTCTGGGTGAAAGTCTGGCATTGATTTGGGTACCCTGGATCTTATTGGGCCTTTATGACATCTTTTTTCAAGACAAAACTAAATGGTGGCTACTGGCTTTTGGTTTTAGTGCCTTATTAGTCAGCCATATTATTAGCTTTGTGTTGATGCTGGGCTTGGCCCTAGTCTTAACCATATTGAATCTCAAGCGCTTGACCCAAACAAAGCGTTGGCTGGCCTTGCTCAAAGCCGCTGGTTTAGCATTAGGTTTGACCGCCGCTTTTTGGGGCCCCTTTGTCCAACAATATGCGGCCCAAGCTTTTACCGATACCGCCTATAATCCTAAAACCGGTTGGCCTTTGATCATCACCACCGGCTTACAGGCCCTTGGAGAACTCAATCCTTGGGGCGTCAACTCCTTTGGCTATGTGGGTCCCTTATTGATCCTGATACCATTGGTGAGTTTGGGCTATCACTTACTTTTCAACCGGCGCCACTTAACGGGTAATCCTTTTTTAACACAATTATTCTGGTTAGCTGCCCTGGCCGCACTGATAGTGGTGAGTCAAAGTGCGTTAAACCTCACTTTAAAACTTCTGCCCGGGCTGCGGGTGATCCAGGTCATTTGGCGGTTTAACATCTTCATTGTCCCTATTTTAGTGCTTATTTCGGCCAATAGTCTGGCCCAGTTGCTGGCCCGCTTTCAAGCGCCAAAACTTAGCCAGCGCCTCATGGGGGTCATTTTGATCCTCTTGGTGGCTAATGCGGCCATTCTCCTACAACAAACCCACGCTTTTTTGCGGGATCAAAGTAAACATCTGACCCAAAGCCAAGCCACCAATTGGTATACGGTAAGTCAGGGCGAATATCTGCCCGTTAATTTCAAAAAATATTACGATCCTAATACTGTGAATCAATGGACTTTAAGTAGCCGGCAAGCTGGTGTGCGTCTAATTTCTAATAACCCTAATCAAACCACGTTGACCACCACCGCCGCTGCCGCAGGCCGGCCCATTACCATCCCCAAAACTTATTATCTCGGCTATCGATACAAGCTGTATCAAAAAAACCAGCTCATCAAAGCTGGTTCCGTAACTTTAAACTATGATGGTTTGGGCAAAGTGACCCTGCCGCCAAACTTCAGGGGTCGTATCCAAATCACTTACCACATCACGACCCTGGCTAAAATCGCCGGGGGCATCAGTCTATTAACTTGGCTGGGTCTATTGGTCGTTAGCCTTAAACGCTGGCATCAGCGCAGGCCGGCCCATTCGGCGTGAAATTCGGCTAGAAAATCTTGCATATATTGGGTCCGTGCCCGGGCCAACCGCTTTCCGGCGGTGGTATTCATGGTTTTTTCCAGGTTCAGCAGCTTTTCATAAAAATGATTCACACTGGTGGTGGGGTGCTGGCGGTATTGGTCATGGCTTTTCAGCGTCACCACCGGAATGTCTGGGTCATAGATGGCATGTCCGGCATGGCCACCATAAGCAAATGTCCGGGCGATGCCAATGGCTCCCAGGGCGTCCAGGCGATCGGCATCTTGCACATATTGCCCCACCGCCGACAAAACATAATGGTGTTGCAGGTTTTTGGAATAGGACATATGTTGCATCGTGTCTAAAATATCCGCCTGTTCTGTGGCCGTAAAACCAACGCTGGTTAGCAACGCGTTAATTTGAGCCAAAGTCACGGGAATATGATCGTTTAGTTTCTCGTCAATGGTGTCATGGAGCCAACATGCCGCTAAAACGGCCGCCAGCTGGCGGTTATTTCCGGTGGCATCTGGCTGGTCTAACTTAAATAAACGTTGTCCTAAGGCAGCTACCCGGGCCACATGCCAATAGTCGTGGCCGCTGGTATCCTTTGCAAGTTGTGCCTGGGCAAAGTGCTCGATTGAAGTTAAATCCATTGTTATATTCTCCTCTACATGATGTGCTAAAAATAACGGTTGTTTACTGATTGGCAATGGGTCAATCAATAACAGCCGTTTTCCTATTTTTGACTGGTTAAAAATCTGCTGTTTAAGCTTATCATGCCCGCCCCACCAGTACAAATTCGCAAAATACGCTATTTTTCTGTGCTTTATTTGCACCCCTTTTCCTTGAACGTGGTATTCTAAGCGTTGAAGGAGGGTATGGCTTATGTTTCTAGCAACGAAAGAAATTTGGCATAACAAAATGCGCTATGGCCTCATTATTGTGACTATTTTTTTAACCGCTTATTTGATTTTCTTCCTGACGGGTTTAGCTGTTGGCCTAGGTCGTAATAACCGTACCGCCATTGATCAATGGCCTGCCCAACAAATCGTCTTGTCCAATTACGCCAATCAAAGTTTAGTGGCCTCTACCATTACGCCCCAACAAGTACAAGCCGCTGGACTGACTCAAAAAGGGACGCCCATGGGGCAGACGTCGGTGGTGGTGAAAGCTCAAGGTAAATCTGCCAAAATCGATGGCACTTTATTTGGTATTCGCTGGAACAGCTTTATTGCCCCCAAGCTCACTGCTGGCCGCTTACCCCGCCAGACCAATGAAGTGGTGGTAGACGATGGTCTGCTAGCCGCAGAAATCAGCCGTGGGGATAAAATCACCTTAAATGGCAGTAAGACCCTTTATAAAATCGTGGGCGTGACCCACGACAATCGTTTTTATACCGTGCCGGTTATTTTTACAAATCTGTCGACGTTTAGACAGCAGCGCTATGGTAGCGACAATGTCAATAATATCAGTGCTATTGTCTTGCGCCATAAGACAACGCTCAAAGGCGATGACTTGGTTCAAGTTTCTAAAGCCGCTTTAATCAATCATATCCCTGGCTATACCGCCCAAGTCGCCACCTTTGGTTTGATGATCGGCGCCATGATTTTGATCATCTTCTTAACCATTGGCATCTTTATGTATATCCTAACCATTCAAAAAATCAGTCTATATGGTATCATGCGTGCCCAAGGCATTGGCAACCGTACCATTGTGGGCGCCCTCTTCAGCCAAATCCTACTGGTCAGCTTATTAGGGGTTGTCCTGGCCGTTTTAGCCCTAGGGCTCACCCACGCGGTGATGCCCGCCAAAGTGCCTTTTTATAGTAATTGGTGGCTCACCTTAATCCTAGGGGCATTAAATGTCTTAATTGCCCTTTTGGGGGGCGCCATTTCCCTACCTAAGATTTTGAAAGTGGATCCCTTAGCGGCTATTGGAGGTGATTAAGATGGCTTTGATTGAATTGCACCAAGTTACCAAAACGTATGGGCAAGGGCACAAGGCCGTACAAGCCTTAAAACCCACTAATTTCAAATTAATGCCCTCGGAATTTTTAGCCATCACTGGACCTTCCGGGTCGGGTAAAACCACTTTGTTAACCATCATTGGCCACTTACAGCAAGCCAGCAGCGGTAGTATTCAAGTTAATGGCCAAGATACCAGTACCTATTCGACAAAACAGCTGACAAAGTTACGTTTTAACGAATTTGGCTTTATCCTGCAAGCTTCTAATTTGATCCCTTTTTTAACCGTCAGTGACCAATTCAAATTAGTGGACCGCTTGACCACTAAAGGTAAGCTATCCCAAACACCGACGGCCTTGTTAGACCTGTTAGGCATTGGGGATTTAAAGGATAAATTCCCCAATCAACTCTCCGGCGGTGAACGCCAGCGGGTGGCCATCGCTAGGGCGTTATATAATGATCCCGATATTATTTTAGCCGATGAACCCACAGCCAGCCTAGACACCAGCCGGGCTTTACAAACCGTGGGGATCCTCGCCCAAGTGGCCCACGACTTACATCGCGGTGTGATTATGATCACCCATGACACCAAGCTCCTGGGTGATACCGATGGGGTCTATGACATGCGTGATGGGCAATTGACCCAAATAAAATAAAAATCCTGGCACCAAATTTAGCCCTAATTTCAGCATTGATTGGGCTAAGTTTGGTGCTTTTTTCATGTGCAGTTTCTAATATTTTGGGCCAAACCACTTGGGTAAGCGCTTAACTAAAAAATAAAAGCTTAATATGTTGACATCAACATATGTTGGTAATATCATATAGCTGTTCGATGGGATTCAGTAATGATGGCTTGGTCATTACCCCACCTTGGTACGCTGGTTTTAGCAATGGCTCAAAGAACAGATGGGAGACTTTTGATGAAAAGTAATACTGCATCAGCACGATTAGTCACAAATAGTTTACACACGGAATATTTTTCCACGGGTTGGATGGCTTTTGAATTTTTAGTTGGCTTATATTCTGGCTTAAAAGCTGGTTCCATCCTGCTAATTGCCTTTGGGTTGGATAGTTTTTTAGAAATTATTTCTGGTAGTACCTTAATTTGGCGCTTGCGCAAGGAAGCTAACGGTGCGCCTAGTGCTGAAATCAAGCGCTCGGAACAACGCTCTTCTTTGATCGTCGGGACGATCTTATTATTATTGGCCGTTTATGTGGTCTTCGTTTCCGTTACTAATTTAGTAACCCATCAAGCTGCCGATGCCAGCACCTCCGGGATTGCCATCGCCATTGCCTCAGTGATCTTGATGCCAATCTTAATGTTGCGTAAACGCGCATTGGGCAAAGCCCTGCACTCCCCGGCGCTGATCGAGGATGGCATGTGTAACATCACCTGTGCCTACATGGCCGGCACCGTCTTAGTGGGGGCCTTATTGACCGCCCTATTCGGCTGGTGGTGGGCTGATTCCATAGCTGCCTTGGTGTTGGTTTACTTCATTGCCAGTGAAGGCTGGGAAGCTTTTCAAACCGGTCGTGGCAAGGATTAATGGTTCACTAATATAAAAATCAATAACCTTATAATTGAAAAATCACACAAAAGCACCAATTTCAAAACTAGCTGGTCATCTAAATTAGGATAACTAGCTCGCTGAAATTGGTGCTTTTATTAACTTAATAGTTGACCGCGCAAATATGGCACAACGCCAGGCGTGTTTTAATCTACTAGTCATCGGCCACTGGTTGCCAGCCTTTGCCCACATTTACCCAATCCAGGAAATGGGTATATTTAGCTAACTCAGGAATAGATAGCCCAATGGTGCTGTTGGTGCTGCCACCAGCAGTGTAGACGGTTTCAAATCGTTTTAAGGAGTCATCCAAGTAAATTGCCACGTCGTCTTTCACCGCAAAAGGGCAAACTGCACCAGGTTCATGACCAATGATAGCGGCCACTTCATCTCCCGGAATCATTTTAGCCTTTGTGGCAAAGGCTTGTTTATATTTTTTATTATCCACCTTGGCATCCCCGGCCATCACGATCAAGACAGGTTGGTCGTGGACCAAAAACGTCATTGATTTGGCAATCTCAGCGGGTTGACAATGCAATAATTGAGCAGCATGGGCCACGGTATCGCCAATCGCTGCATGTTCCACGACCCGACCTGGGAGATGCAATTGTTTAAAGTAAGCTTTCACATTTTCAACAGACATTCAATCCGACCTTTCGTAAATTAGATTGTTAAATTAGTATACGATGAGAATTATGAAATGTGAAGCCTTATTTTATTATTTTTCAAATTATGTTTTCATTTATCGGGAAATCTCCTCCTGAATCTTTGCTGATTTATGGCGGTTTCATTGGGTATAAACAGTTTTCGAATAATACTTTTTGAGATAAATATGACAATATCACCAATCTGTGCCATTTTTGACAGTTGCCACATTTCTGTCTCTTGTTTTAGACCAGCCTTAAAGTTTATGATAAAGCTAGATTATGACACTTGTCCATAATTTGACAGGTGTTCTTAGATTGAACGGAGGTTAGTCATGGATTATCCAAAACTATTAGCACCAGGCAAAATTAATCACCTAGAACTTAAAAACCGGGTCGTGATGACCGCCATGGGGGTCGGCTTAGCCAACCATGACGGTACCGCCAGTGCGAAAACCCTACAATATTTCAAGGAACGGGCCGAGGGCGGCGTTGGTTTAATCATTACTGAATATACGCGGATCAACGAAAAAGATGCCATTGTGTCCGGCGAACAATTGGCCATGTCCCAGCCCAAACATGTGCAAGCTTTTCAAAAGGTGGTGAAAGCTGTTCATCAAGCCGGTGCCAAAATTTTTGTGCAGCTCCATCATCCTGGTCGGGAGAATGTCCCCTTGTTTCCAGCAGTCTGGCCCACCAGTAACCGGTTAGCTAAAATCATCCCCGGCTATTGGCGCTTTTTTGGCAAAGTCATGGGCAATAATGATCGCAGTTCTTTAACGGATCCCCGTTATTACCAGTTTATGAATCGCTTTATGAAACCATTACGAGCCCCCAGCGATGTACCAGCAGGCTTAGGCTTTTCCCCTTTTGGTAATTTCAAAATAAAACCTTTGACCATTGCCGAGATTCACGACATCGAGACTCAATTTGTTGCCGCCGCCAAACGGGTCCAGGCATCTGGCGCCGATGGCGTGGAACTTCATGCCGGGCATGGTTATTTATTAAATCAGTTTTTAAGCCCCTATACTAATATTCGAACGGATGATTATGGGGGCAACACTGAAAATCGGGCCCGTATCGTCAAAGAAATCATCGCCGGTATTCGCCAGCATTTGGGTCCAAACTTTCCAATTTCAGTACGCTTAACAGTTAACGAATTTTACGACAAAATTGGCTACCCGGGCCAAGGTATCACCCTTGCTGAAGGGGTCAAACTGGCTAAATTGATAGAAGCATATGGTGCGGATGCGTTAAATGTTACCATTGCCAATTCCGATACCCAAGTGCTCATCAGCGAACCGGTCAGCTATCCCTTAGGCTGGCGGCAACCCTTGGTCAAGGCCATCAAGGCTGCGGTTAAGATTCCGGTCATTGCGGTGGGGGTCATTCGCACACCCCAGCAGGCCGAAGAAATTTTGAAATCGGGTAATCAAGATTTCATTGGTTTAGCGCGGCCCTTACTAGCCGATCCCTTGTGGGTAAAAAAGGCTGAAGCCAACACGCCCCAGTTAATTAACCGCTGTATCGGCTGTTTAGTTTGTCAGGAAAGTTACGAAGCCGGCATGTTAAGCGGTGAGCCGGCAATTTGTACTGTCAATCCCCGAGCAGGGCACGAAACTGAGATCCCCATCAACGCCGTTAAAGATGGTCAAAAGCGGCCGGTGGTCATCATTGGTGCCGGGCCGGCGGGTTTAACCGCCGCCAGAGAACTGGCCCTACGCGACTTTGAGGTAACCATATTAGAACAATCTGCTAGTACTGGCGGTCAGGTCAAATTAGCGGAACGGCCACCCCACAAAGAAAAAATTGCCTGGTCGTATCTTGATTTAGAAGCCCAAGCTAGACAAGCTGGTGTCAAGATTCGGTTGAATACTGCTGCCTCTTCTGAATTGTTGAAAAGCTATCATCCCTACGCTGTACTGATTGCCACTGGGGGATCTGCTTTTAAGCCTAATATTCCCGGCGCTACCCAAGATTTTGTGTATACTACCACCCCAATTTTACAAGGTAAGGTGACCTTTCATAATCAAAAAATCGTCGTTGTGGGTTCTGGGATGACTGGCTTAGAAACTTCAGAACTATTAGTTCAACAACATAATCAGGTAACCATTGTGGAAATGGCTGACCAAATTGCCCCTGGTGTTTTTGCCCCTAACGTTTGGGATGTCACCGAGCGCTTGAAGGCCGGCAATGTTCGCTACCTAACTGGTCGCAAATTGGTTGCTATTAACGACCATACTGTGACCTTGATCCAGCAAAATCATGTTCGTGAGCTTTTACAAGCAGATGCGGTGGTCCTGTCCTTAGGTGTCCGCCATAATGTGCCCTTGGCAAAAAGTTGGGCCGGCTTAGTCAGTAAATTGGTGGTCATTGGCGACGCCAATCGGATCGGGCGAATCAAAGATGCCATCCACGCTGGCTTTAAAGCTGCCCGCAATTTATAAGAAAGCAGGTTTTATATATGACAGTAGCTGTTATTAGTGGCACCACTTCAGGTTTAGGTCGGCAATACGTTGACGCCATCATGACCGAATGTCCCGAAGTTGATGAAATTTGGATGATTGCGCGGCGGGAAACTCGCCTCAAACAAATCGCCGCGACCTATCCCACCATGCACTTTAAATTAATTACCATGGACTTAGCCGTTCCAGAAAATTATGTCACCTTACAGGCATTCTTTCAGACCCACCAGCCAACTATTTCGGCATTGATCAGTAATGCCGGTGTGGCGTTTAACGGGGATGTCATTGACACACCTTTGAGCCAATTGTTAACCATGATCAATTTGAATGTGGCTGGTTCTACAGCTTTGACCAAAATTGCTCTGCCATACGTGCAAAGTGGCGGCTTCATTTTACAAGTGGCTTCCGTATCATCCTTTGTCCCTAATCCCCATCAGGCGGTCTACAGCTCTACCAAAGCCTACATTGCCAGTTTTGCTTTGAGTTTACGTCAGGAATTAAAAGGCCGAAATATCAATGTTTGTGCGGCAATGCCCGGTCGGATGAAAACTGAAATGGATGACATGCTAAACAAAACTGGCCGTGAAGGTGTTTTTGAACTCGTCCCCAGTTTAAATATCCCTAAATTTGCCCACCGGACTATTCAAGCCGCTAAACGGGGGCAAAGTAGTTACACCATGAATTGGTTCTATAAAACTTTCCGCGTCGTAGCAAAACTAGTGCCCCATTCATTTTTAGTTCGCTTTACCGGCGTGTGAAGTATACTAGGTGTTAAGGTCCAAGCTTAAGGGGGTATCCCATGAAAATTGATCTAGATAAGCCACTTACCCGGGGGGCAACCCGCACTCTCAAAGCTTTTCAAAGTGGGTTCTTTTTAGAGCTATCCAAACAATCCTTTGAAAAGCTCACCGTCAATGCTGTTTGTGTGGCCAGCGACTATCCCCGGGGAACGTTTTACAATTACTTTGATGATAAATTCGATCTTTGTCGCTATTGCTGGTGGACAATTTATCAAATTATTCGGCAAGATCTACCCGACGATATCGCCAGTGCGCAACGGCCGATATATTTATTTAAGCGCTTATTCAGCTTTTTTAAAGCCAATCATACATTGGTCAGCGCCATCCTAGCTAAAAATGAACGGGGTGGTCAGCTTTGGCAAAGTGCTGCCACTTATATGCGGGAAGAAGCAAATGCCATCGTGTTAGCCTATTGTCAGCCAATTGCTGCTGATGGCGTACCCCCGCAACTCACAGCGCGCTTTTATAGTGATCTGATCATCGCTGTCCTGGAATGGTGTTTATTTGCAGAACCGGACATCGCTGAATCAACAGCAGTGCAGTACTTTAAAACGCTGCTACAATCAAGTTAATAGCGCCATAAATACAAAAATCCTGCTGACAAAGATTGATTTCTTTGTCAGCAGGATATTTTTTGACTTATGCTTTTGTTGGCGGGGTCAATTGACTTAACTTTTCAAAAGCCCGATAAAATGCCTTTTCCACATAACGAGAGCCCCCGATTTTACCTAATTCTCCCGGCGCCATCCCCCGACCAAAACGAAAATCACTACCTTCATTTTCCACCTGTTGCACTTGGGGATATTGGCTGCCAGCCCCAAAAATTGGCTGTCCTAACAGATATGGCATGTGGAAATCAAAATTAGTCGCAGTGGTGCCCACCTTGACATGAAAAAGACTGTAGTAGTCCTTTTGGTGGACCACTTCACATTTAGGACAGCTGGTAATCAGTTGTTGGTGGTCCTCATAATAATCAACCACCCGCTGATCAAAATAATACCGAGCTGCACGGAATTCTTCCAGGTGGTGGCCGCATAGTTGAATCCATAATTTATCCGGATTGTCTGGCCGATAAAATTGAACAATCACCAGCGGATTTTTAGTCTGGTGGAACAGCTTAAGGGCCTTGGCTTTTTCCTCGTAATAATCCGGGGCATCTGGGCGCTGGGGTTTAGTTTTGGCCAAATGATTCAGTTGAACGGTCCAAAAAGCTAAATCGATGATCGCCCGCTCCAGGGGGTCGGCAAAACTAGCCACCAACTGCTGATAGTCGGTTCGAAATTGTTGCTGTTCTGTTTTTTTAGCTTGTTTTTTGGCAATTTCTGCTGGGGTTTGCCGCTGCAAACTCCGGAGATACTTTAGTAAAGCTGGAAACTGGGCTTGATGGGCCACAAGGTTAAAATAATCAAAATAATTATAAACTGGCACATCTAAAGAGCGCCCATAACAATCGAATTTGTAGTAATAAGCCACCCGCAGATAGCCATGCTGGGTCAATAAACGGCGCTGACGATAATTAAGCTTGGGGAAAACTAATTTCAAGTCGTTAGTTGAGGCCCCAATTTGGCTATTGTCCAAATAGGTCAAAATTAGTTGATAGCGAGCGGGGGAATTAATTTGGGCAATTAAAAAATCAAATAAGACATCCCGATGAATCTTCGGCTTGGCCTGGGGTAATTCTAAAGCTAATAGGTCACAAATATACAGCAACTTCTTTTTGGTACTGTGGGCCAGTAATGTGGCTTTATGCTGGGCAATCATGTCCAGACAAGTGGTCGTTGTTGGTTTCGCAAATGGTGCTCCCATTTGTGGCTCACCTCATATTATCAATGTATCATTTCGTTTTCTTAAGTTGACCTTCCCGATAAAAATGAATGCCTAAGGTGATCAATATCAAAGCAATGACCACGATTACAAAGACCCCTGAGGGAATTTCGATATCGATTTGGGGGATGGTCAAGAACAGTTTCACGGCGATAAAGGCAATCAAGCAATAAGCCATAGGTTCTAGCTCGGGAATGCGCGCCATCAAATTCACGATGATTTCAGCCACGCCCCGCATCACCAAAATACCCACCAAGCCCCCAATCAACACAATGATCGGGTTCACGGAAACGGCCAAGGCTGCCAGAATGGAGTCCACCGAAAAAATGGCGTCCATGAAGACCATTTGCACCACCACTGACCAAAATGTGCCCTGTTTCGTCTTTTTTTTAGCCTGGGTGGTATCCGGATGATGGTACTTCCGGAAAAAATCCACCACTAAGTACATTAAATACATAGCCCCCAGCAATTTGACTTCCCACATATGGATCATGAAAGTCCCCAGGCCTATCATGATAAAGCGCAGAATATATGACCCCCAAAGACCCCATAAAAGTGCGCCTTCTTGTTGGCGTTTGGTGGGTAGGGTTTGGGTTTGCGCCGCTAGGACCACGGCATTATCTACCGACAATAAACACTCCAGGATAATGATGGACAAAATAATTGACCAATCTTCAGCTGAATCAAGTACGTTCACCCAATTTTGTAAGCTAAAAAACGGTCCATATAGTTCTTGAACGAACTGGATCACGAATCAAGTGCCCCCTTCAAAAGTTTTCTCACAGGTAAGTATACCTTACTTGCCCCAACTATTGGAAAGACGATTGAAAATTTCATGGAAATATCAACTTGGTTGAAAACGAAATAACCAATTTTAAATTACGCCAAAGTGTCCGCAAGTTGTGTGATCGGCAATATTTTTATTTTTCCAAAAACTCTGATAGAATGAATGCCAGACACAATCCCGGTCACCTATAAAGGAGCACACATGAGTAAAACATTAGTATTAGCTGAAAAACCTAGTGTCGCCAAGGATATCGCTAAAATCATTGGCGCCAATGACAAACATAAAACTTATTTCGAAGGCCCTAAATATATCGTCACTTGGGCCTTTGGACACTTATTGACCTTAAAAATGCCTGAAGACATTAAACCAGACTGGCAGCAATGGCAAATGGCCACCCTGCCCATGATGCCCCAAGACATCGGTATCAAACCCCTGCCAAAAACCCGGGGACAATTAAAAGCCATTGGGCAATTGGCCAAACGCCCCGATGTCAGCCAAGGGGTCATTGCCACGGACTCTGGCCGGGCTGGGGAATTATTAGCCCGCTGGATTTTTCAGTGGATCCGGTTTAATAAACCCTTAAAACGATTATGGATCTCGTCCCAAACCGTGAAATCCGTCAAAGACGGCTTCAATAATTTAGCCCCGGCTAAAAAATATGACCTGTTGTATGAATCCGAATTAGCTCGCACGAAGGCGGACTGGTTGATCGGCTTAAATGTTACCCGGGCCCTCACGGTGAAATATTCAGATAATTTAAATGCCGGGCGGGTGCAAACCCCAACGTTGAACTTGGTCCTACAAGCCCAACAAAAAGCTGAAACTTTTGTCCCCACCACTTACTATTCAATTGACCTCAACTATCAAAATGAATCTGGTAGTTTGGTGACCAAGCACCCTATGCAATTTACCGATCACCAAAAAGCCGAAGCCTTCATTCAACAACTTAATGGCCAAAGCGGCAGTGTCATCAGTGTGACTACCAAAGAAAAAGCCACACCGGCCCCCCTGCCCTATGATTTAACTGACATTCAACTGGTGGCCAGCAATCGCTATCACTTCTCTGCCAAAAAGACCCTGTCTTTGATTCAAGGTCTCTATGAAGTCCATAAAGTCGTCAGCTACCCCCGGACCGATTCCAAATATTTGCCCCAAGATGTGGCCAGCACCATGAAGGACCGCCTGCAAGCCGTCGCTAAGTTTGACAAACGGGCCCAAGCCTATATCCAAACCGGCGCTAAGATCACCAAACCCGGTGTCTTTAATGATGCCAAGGTGACCGATCACTACGCGTTGATTCCCACGGAAGAATGGCCTAATTTTGACCGCATGGATAGCGATGAAGTTAAAATTTATGATTTGATCGTGGACCGTTTCTTAGGCCTCTTTGCCCAAAAACATGTGACCCAAACCACCACGGCCACCGTGGCCTTTGGTCAGACTCAGTTTAATTTTAAACAAACCACCGTCAAGCAAGCCGGCTGGCAAGCTGAAGGTGACACCAACAAAGCTGGGGTAGATTGGTCACACATTAAACAAGTGAAGGGCAATTTCCAGATCAAAAAGCAATTGACCAGTGCCCCCAGCTTGTTAAATGATGGGACTTTATTGGCCCAGATGGAGAAAAGTAACTTAGGGACGCCCGCCACCCGGGCTGAAATCATTGAAAAACTCATTAAATCTGAGTTAATGGAACGCCGGGGCCATGTGTTGGCCGTTACCCCTAAAGGCAAACAATTGCTGGAACTGGTGAATCCGTCGCTACGGACCCCAGAATTAACCGCCAACTGGGAACAACAATTAGAAGCCATTGCCAAGGGCCAACAGCAACCCCAAATATTCCTGAAGGGTATCGCCAAGGACACTCGACGTTTGGTCAATGAAATCAAGGATTCCAAAGCCGAATATAAAGATTTCTCGATCACCACGAAGATTTGTCCTGAATGTGGCTCTAAACTGCGGGAACGCAATACCCGGGACGGTAAGATCTATGTCTGCAGTAATCCGGAATGCAGCTACCGCCGTCGCAAGGATCCCAAAGTTTCCAACCACCGTTGCCCGCAATGTCATCGCAAAATGGAAATTATCGATGGCAAGAACGGCTCTTACTTCCGGTGTAAGTATGATGGTACCACTGAAAAAATGATGGATAGAAAAGAACGGCATAAAAAAGTTTCCAAACAAGAAGCCCGTCGCTTGATGCAAAAGGTCAATCAAGATGACGAACCTATGGAAAGTCCCTTGGCGGCAGCATTAAAAGCCGCAATGAAAAATCAATAAAAATAAGGTCAGCACGATCCCCCAGGGTAATTCCCCCAGGATCGCGTTGACCTTTTTTTTGACAATTAGCGAACTATTATTTGTTTGACTTATTACGTTTCCGAATCTTCACATTCAGCGCCTGGACGGTCATCAGGCTATACAAACGCCAACCGATCCAAATCACCGCATAAATCAGGATAAAAATCAGCCAAAAGCGGCCAGTGCTACCAGCTAAGAATTCCCAATCAAACAGATAACTAGCCCCCAGGACAATTAAAACCGTCAAGATACAATGGATCCCAAAAAGAGTGGTAAAAGAAAACTGCTCGATCTCAAATAACTGACTCAACAGGCCAATCAAGCCAGCAGTGACCAGTAAAGCAGCGGCGTTTTTAGCCGTGGCTGGAAAAAGTTTAAAGTGCAAAGCCAGCGCGCCAAAGTAGACCGTGGCCCCCACCATGATGCCAAAGAGAACATCGTGAATCACGTGTTTCAAATGTGTCATAGAACCACCTCACATTCCTAAACGCTGTTTTAAATCGCCTAAATATTTGCGACTCACTGTCAATTTCAAGCCGTTTTGCATTCGCGCCGTCATATTGCCCGAAAATTCAGCTTCCAGGGCGGTAATTTTATCCAGATTCAAAATACTATTGCGGCTGATTTGAATAAAATTGTTATTATCCAGCTTCTCTATCATCGTCTTTAATTGTCCCCGCACGGTGTAATCTTTAGTTTGGCTATGAATGGTGAGTTGATCTCCAAACACTTCGACGGCCACAATGTCATCAAAGGCCAATAAAACCACTGTGTCATCCACGGTAACGGGTAAGGTCTGCCGCCGATTCTCCAGCTGACCTAAAGTTGTCAATAAAGTCGTGACATCAGAAGATAGCTGAGCTGCTCGGACCAAGACTTCAATTTCATTGGGTTTTAGCGTCGCGTCTTGTTCAAAGGAAATCTTCACGGTCACAACCTCTTTTCCTAAATAATACATTAATTATACTCGGGAGATAGCAGCCAGTCGACTATGTTTGCTAAAGATCAGGGCAAAAATCACAAATACCACTAAAAATCCCATCATCACACCCACCACTTGCCAGCTGGCTAAGTCCTGATTAAGGGAAATGGTCACCCCTAAATGCTGGGCCAACGTTGCCCGGGCTTGGCTCAAGTGACCTGAAAATTTCTGATCCAACACTGGATCCATTAATAGCTGACGAAATAAGGCCGAATTGTAAGGTGCTGGGGTGAATTTACTAATCGTCTGGGCAAAAGCTGGCATACTGCCAATGGGAATATAGACCCCTGCAAAAAAACCGGCGGCAGTACCTACAATGGTACTCAGTTGACTGGCCGTGGTGGTCTTTTCCACAAAACTGAAAACCAATAGATTAAAAGCTGTCCACACGCCACTGCTCAATAAAGCTGTTAATAACACTTGCGGCAACAGTGTCCAAGGTAAAATAATACCGTCTGCCAGGACAAAATAACCATACATGATGAAAAATACTAGAATTTGCATCAAGAAACTGATCAAAATGGCCCCCATAAGATAAGCCCCTTGGATTTGCCAGTAGGGTGTCCCCGTCATGACAAAATCGGCTAACCGGCCTTGTTGGCGGTCCATAATCATTTGACTTAAGGCGATTTGACTGGTAGTAATGGCCACGATGGTCAGCGTGCCACCAACGATCCAAGGATCTAAGACCGCGCTGATATTGTTAATAGGGATGCTATTGATCACCGTATTGCGTAAAAATACCAAGTAAAGGATAAAGGCGATCAACGCCCCTAAAATTGAGAAGAAGACCGTGGCCCGATTACCAAAATATAGGGTTAAATTGCGTTTCGTAAATGCTAACATTAGTGGACCGCCTTTCCTGTTAAAGCAATAAAGATATCATTCATATCCCCGGGCCGACACTCAAAGTCCGTCAACAAGGACTGGCAGTTGTTTAAAACTGCCAAAGCTGCTTGAGCTGTTGGAACCGCCACTGAAATTGTCTGATGATCTGACTTAGCTTTTAGTCCTTGGGCTTGTAGTTGCTGCAACAACTTGGGAGCATCTACAGGGGTTAGTTTCAGTTGATAAGCGGCATAGTCCCGGGTTAGGTTAGCCACGGTATCGGCAGCGATAATGGTGCCCTGATCGATGATATAGACAAAGTCAGCGGATTGGGCTTCTTCCAGATAATGGGTGGTTAAAATAACGGTTAGCCCCGTATCCCGGCGCAATTCCGCCAGTGTTTCCCAAATAATCCGCCGGGTTTGAATGTCTAAACCCGTTGATGGTTCATCTAGAATTAAGATCGCCGGTTGGTGTAACAAAGCCCGGACAATATCCACCCGCCGCCGTTGTCCGCCGGAAAGCGTGCCGTATTTTTGAGTCACGAAGGCCGTTAACCCGAAATGGGCAATCAATTGTTGCTGCCAGGCGGGATCAATGTGAGCATACATTTGCGCCCGCAGTTTTAAATTAGCTGCCACTGATAAATCCCGATCCAACACACTATCTTGAAAAACAACGCCTAATTTGGCCCGATAGCTGGTGGCATCAATGGCCAAGTTTCCTAAGCTGATTTGGCCGCTGGTGGGGGCAACTAAACCACAGACCATCCCCACCGTGGTGGACTTGCCAGCACCATTAGGCCCTAGAAAAGCCACAAAACTCCCCGCTTTAATAGTCATACTTATATGATTCACCGCAATTTTAGCACCATAGGTTTTCGTTAAGTTTTGAATTTTTAAATCTGCCATATTGCCAGCTCCTTTTAAATGATACCCCTAGTTTAGCCATAAAAGCCCCGGCTGTCTTAGGTTTTGCCATGAGTCGTTCAAAAATGGGGATGAGTGGTTCAATAAAACGGATAAAACGCTTCAAACCCTCAGAGATTTCAAGTATAATGAAATGTATTGCATTTTTATCAATTTCTTGAAACGGGTGAACTTATGTTAGCAGTTTTTCTTCGCGGATTTATTCTCTGCATCGCCTCAGTTTCGTCAATTGGGATGCAAAATTTATTCGTATTTAACAATGCCTTAAGCAATCGGTTAAAGCGGGCTTTGGGATACGCCACTTTTGTTTGGGTAGCGGATACATCCCTGGTATTGGTGGCTTTCTTTGGGATGGGCGCAATTTTAGCCAAAAGTGATCTGTTGCGTTTAGCGGTTATGTTGGCCGGGGGCTTAGTGGTTTTACTCATGGGCTGGCAGACGATCCGTGCTGCCCACGCCACGCAGCTGAATCCCACCACCAGTGGGTCCCAAACAACTAAAAAAGTTTTCTTAAGTGCTTGGATGGTGACTTGGGGCAACCCCCAGGCCTTAATTGACACTAGTTTGATGTTTGGCGCTTTACGGGCAACACTGCAAAACAACGAAGTCTGGTTTTTCATCGCCGGTATTTTACTGGCATCGGCCACTTGGTTTTATGGCATCTCTGCGGTCTTAAGTGTGGTCCGACAGCGTCTTCCCCGTAAATTCATGTTATGGGTCAACATCATTTCTGGGGGTATCATCATGGTTTACGGCGCTTATTTATTACTGGCGGCCAGTCGGCTATTATTCAAACTCATTTAACTTGGGAGGTAAGCACATGCATCTAAACAAGCAACACCAAACGATCCTGAAAAATGGCTTATTGATCGTCTTAGGGGCCATCTTTTATGCGTTGGCCATCAATTACTTTTTAATTCCCCATAAAATCGGCGAAGGGGGCGTCACCGGGATCATGAACGTCTTGTACTATACCCTGGGTATTTCGCCAGCGCTGACCAACTTGGTTTTAAACGGCTTATTGTTGATCGTGGGCTTTCGTTACCTAGGTTCTAAAACCATTTGGTACACCGTCTGGGCAGTTTTATGTATTTCTTTTTTCCTGAGATTGCCGGTGTTATACCACTATCACACCAACCAAACCATTATTCCCGCCTTAGTGGGCGGGGTGTTGATGGGGATCTCCATGGGCATCATTTTTAGAGCCGATGGCACCGTCGCCGGCAGTACCATTTTAGCTAAAATTTTAAATCGCTATTTTGGGTTATCCAACGGCACCGGTACGTTAATTTTCGATTTGGCTGTGGCCATTCCTTCGGTAGTCGTCATTGGCTTTGAAAACACCATTTTGACCGTCATTGAGCTCTATACTTCAGCCGTGGTAGTCAATCGCTTCTTAGACCGTTTTGGCGCTAAAAAATCCGTCACGATTATCACTGAAGAAACCAGTGCCGTGACGGAAAAAATATCCAATACGTTAAAACAAGGTATCACTGTGGTTCAGGCTCGGGGCTATTACAGCAAAACCGAGCGTTTAATGCTTTATCTGGTTTGTTCCCAAAAACAACTGGCTCAACTCGTTCCCCTAGTGTCAGAAGTGGACCCCAACGCCTTAGTTATTGTGGAACAAGTCCGCAGTGTGAAAGGTCATATGTTAGAAAAAATTCTATAGCACCACCTCAGCCTTGGCCATGTGCGCAAGGCTTTTTTTAATCGGTTTCTAACCTATTTTCCCGTTTTAATTTTTGCGTGTGCCGCATTCCCAGTAAAAACATTAACCCGAGCCACATAAAGGTGGCAATTGTGGCAGGAATAGTTTCAACATTTGAAACTAAAACAATCAAAACCATTAATAAAAAGGCCAATACCAAATAGTCTGAAATTGGATAAAGCGGGGCCTTAAATTTACTTTGAAGTGCCAATTGGGTGTGTTTGTAACGCAAATGGGTCACAATAATGCTGCCCCAAATGAACAAAAAACTAGTGGTGGCAATACTGGTGATCAATACAAAAACAGAATCCGGGATAAAGATATTTAACAACACGGCCAGTGCAATCACTAAGGCAGAAAAATTCAAAGCCGCCCCGGGTACATGATGTTTCGTCAATTTACTCAATGGGGCTAATAAATTAGATTGGGTATCGTGCATTAATGAGTAAAGCATGCGACCGGTACTAAAAATCGAACTGTTACAAGCTGAAGCTGCAGCGGTAATGACCACTAGATTGATGATATCAGCGGCGGCACGAATCCCAACATTTTCAAAAACCATCACAAAAGGACTGCGATCCGGCAAAACCCGGTTCCATGGAAAAATGGCAATGATCACAAAAAGTGCGCCCACGTAAAACAAAATAATTCGAATAGGGATATTGTTGATAGCTTCAGGTAAAACCTTATCAGGATCTTTGGTTTCCGAAGCCATGATCCCTACCAATTCAATCCCTACAAAACTGAAAACAACCATCTGAAAAGAATAGAAAAAACCTTGAGCGCCCTTTGGAAAGATACCGCCATAATTGATTAAGTTTCCAAAGCTAGCATGCCCCGCACTGGTTTTAAAATTGGAAATGACCATATATAACCCGACGACAATAAGTAATACAATGGCCACAATTTTGATTAATGCAAACCAAAACTCAGCTTCACCAAAGGCTTCAACGGTAATCAGATTCATGACCAGCAATAAACCTAATAAGAACAACCCTGGAATCCATTGGGGAATATTTGGAAACCAAAACTTGATATATAACCCCACTGCGGTGACTTCGGACATGGCGATTACCACCCAGCAAAACCAATAGGTCCACCCGGCCACAAAACCCCAAGTTTCACCCAGGTAATGGCGAATAAATTCCACGTAAGAGCGATAATTTAAATTTGAAAGTAATAATTCTCCTAAAGCCCGCATCAAGAAAAAGATCACTAAGCCGGTGATCAAATAAGCCAGGATAATAGATGGCCCGGCATAACTGATGGACTTGCCGGCCCCTAGAAATAACCCGGTGCCAATGGTGCCGCCAATGGCGATCAACTGCACATGGCGATTCTTCAGACTTCGCTGTAAGGTTTGATCACTGCCTGAATCAGCCATCATAGCAACTCCTTTCATCAAAAACAAAAGCCCCCCATTGCAAATTTTTAGTCGGCAATAGCAGGCTTATTTATTATTTTCACGCGATGTCAGTTTAGGCGTTGTGTTGTAAGGCACTATCTAGATCGTGAAAGGGTACATAAGTTAATCCTTCACTGGTGGCCACCGCTTCATTAGTCACTTGACCAGCATAGGTGTTGATGCCGGTTAGAATGGTGGGATTATTAGCAGCAGCTTGAATACCTTGGGTAGCAATTTGGCTGGCATAGGGGATGGTTACACTGGTCAAGGCATCTGTAGCCGTTTGCGGCACCGCCCCTGGAATATTAGCCACAGCATAATGCAAGACCCCATGTTTCACATAAACGGGATCATCAAAGGTGCTGGCATGGTCCGTGGTTTCAAAAATACCCCCTTGATCAATGGGAATATCAATGATCACTGACCCCGGATCCATGCTGGCGATCATGTCTTCAGTCACCAGCGTAGGTGCCGTGGCGCCGGGGATCAAAACCGCTCCCACCACCACATCAGCATTTTGAACTTGAGCCGCAATATTGCCATGGTTGGAGAATAAAGTCTTGATGCGCCCGTCAAATAAGTTGTCAATATTGGCTAAAACTTTAGGATTAATATCTAAAATGGTCACATCTGCGCCCATCCCTAGCGCCGTTTTGGCCGAATTAAACCCAACCGTTCCCCCGCCAATTACCGTCACCTTGGCGGAGCGCACGCCGGGTACCCCGGGTAATAACAGGCCCTTGCCACCATATTGTTCCTGTAAAAATTGCGAACCGATGATCATGGACATTCGCCCAGCCACTTCACTCATGGGGGCTAACGCCGGTAGGCCACCATCAGGCCCCACCATGGTTTCATAGCCAACGGCCGTGACATGGGCAGCCAATAAAGCTTGGGTCAATTCTGGATTAGGTGCCAAATGCAAGTAGGTATAGATAATCAACCCTGGTCTGAAGTAGTGGTACTCTGAAGCCAGTGGTTCTTTGACTTTGATCACCAGCTCAGCTGCCCAAGCTTGGTCGGCAGACACTAATTGCGCCCCCGCATCCAGATAGGCTTGGTCCAAGTATCCGGCCTTGGTGCCGGCATCTTTTTCCACCAGGACAGTTTGCCCCACCTTGACGAGATTCATCACACCAGTTGGGGTAATACCCACCCGGTTCTCATTATTTTTGATTTCTTTAGGAATACCAATTTTCATAATCATTATCCTCCTTTGATAATTCTTAGAAAATAGCGCTCATAAAGCTAGTGGTTAACCGCCTTCATTATAAGGTAGCGCTTACAATACAATCAATTATTTCGTCTCATTCCTCATGATTATTTTGGCGGGCCCCAAAAAATTAGCCTGTTTGATGGCAAAAAAATAGACCTTAACCGGTGTCGTTAAAGTCTAAATAGTTGCTTAAGCGCTGATGGAAGTGCTGTGTAATGGTTGTTTCCGCTCAGGATAAAGTTCCGTGGCCAAATGATTGATGGCACTAGGGGCTTCACCAAAACCAGCGGCAATCAACTTCACCTTGCCCGGATAGGTCACCGCATCCCCGATGCCATAAATACCTGGAATCTCGGTCTCCATATTGGCATCCACAATTAAGGCCCGACGTTCTAAAGGTAAGCCCCAAGCTTTGAGCAAAGAGTTGTCGGAGACAAACCCATAATTCACTAGGAGCGTATCCACGGCTAATTGACGTTGGTCTTCGCCTTTAGCCACCTGTAAATCGATGCGTAACCCACTATCATGGGCAGCGACTCTGGTGATATTATAAGGTGTTTCTAAAACCACTGAAGAAGCTTGCAATTGGGCCACGCTGGACTCTAAGCCCCGGAATTGTTGACGGCGATGAATCAAATGAACTTCAGCCGCCACGGGTTCTAAGGCCAAGGCCCAATCCACCGCGGAATCCCCGCCGCCAGCAATGGCCACAGTCTTACCGGCAAAGTCTTGGAGATCTTTGACAAAATAACGGATTTGCTGTCCTTCTAAGGCCTTGTCATAATCCACTGCCAAGGGTCGGGGGGCAAAGGCACCGCCGCCAATGGCCACCACAATACTGCGGGTATGAGTTTGGCGTTTGGTGGTGGTCAACATAAAGGTGCCATCATCCAGCCGTTTTAAGCCAGTGACCGCTTCGCCACAAGCCAGGTACAGACCATCCGAAAACTGGTCCAGTTGACTTTGCAGATTGGCGATCAAAGCCGCTCCAGTGACGGCGCCCGTACCGGCTACATCGTTGATAATCTTTTCCGGGTACAAGGCCGCCACTTGCCCGCCTAATTCCGGCAGGCTTTCAATAATCTGAACATCTAAATTGCGCATCCGCGCATAAAAGGCGGCAAACATGCCGGTGGGACCCCCACCGATTACTGTTAAGTCGTATAAATGAGTTTCTTGTTGCATATTCAGCCCCCTAATCTTTTAAAATGAGTTGTGATTAAAAATATCATCATCATTTTCTAATGTCAAGTCAAACAACTTTTTTAGTAAACTTGACACGCAACGGAAAATTCCCCTATGCTAGCTAAAATGACAAATTAAAAACATACGAGGTCAATGCCCATGAACCTACAACAAATGCGTTATGTCCTAGCCGTGGTGGATAATCAAAGCTTTCGGGCCGCAGCTAAAAAGTTATATATCACCCAACCCACCCTCTCCCACAGCATCTCAGAGTTGGAGAAGGAATTAAACACCGAATTATTTAAGCGCACCACCCAGGGTAACTTTTTGACCCCCGCCGGCACGGAGTTTGTCCAGCAGGCCCGGCGCATCCTCCAGGCCGTCAGCGGCCTCAGTAATACCTTTACCAACAAAGCCGAGCAGGACCGCCATTTCTCTATTGCCGGCCAACACTACGACTTTATTGCCGCGGCTTTGACCCGAATTTTACCAAAATATCCCGATTACCAGTACCTGCGGGTCTTTGAAAGCACCACCTTAAATGCCATTCGGGACGTGGCCCAATATCGTAGTGAAATTGGTATTTTATTCATCAATGACGGTAATCAGTCCCGCTTATTGATGTTATTTGATCAAAATAAATTGATTTTTGAAGAACTGGGGACCTTTGAGACCCATATCTTCCTCAGCACCCACCATCCCCTGGCGGAAAAAGAAGCCCTGACTTTGGAAGACTTAGCTCCCTATCCCCAGGTCCGCTTTACCCAAGATACGGCTTATTCAGAAATTGCTGAAGATCCCTTGGATCCTCCCACCACCGGGGCGGTGATTGCCACCAGTGATCGGGCCACTTTAAGTAAAATCGTCAGTCAAACCGATGCCTACGGTTCCGGTTCTGGTATTTTAACGGATCCGGAAAAACAAGGCTTGACCCTGCGACCCCTGATACCCGCCACCAAAAATCGCATGATTTTACTGAAACATCCCGACCAAGGCTTATCTCCCATCGCCACAGACTTCGTGACGGCCTTAAAAACCTTCTTTCCTAAGTCACCTGATAGAAAATAACTATCTGCCCCAAATCCTTTAAGACCAGTACTTTTAAACCTTGCTTTTTGATGATAAAACAATGAGAAACACCTCTCATGATAAAAAATAACTATTGGTTTTACCTTGTATCTCAGTCTAATACCCGTTAGTATGCATATTAAATTACATACTTAATTTGACATTGAAAAGATGAGTAGCGTTTTAAAACTGGCTAGAGAACCTCGGGAAGCTGAAAAGAGGCACAGTGGTAAATGTGAAGATGGTCTTTAGAGTCATTTGACTGTGAGCCTTTGTTAAACAGTCAACGTACACGCGTTACTGTGATCATAAGGAATCGGTTCGCACTTGAATCGATTCAAATTAAGGTGGTACCGTGCACAAGCGCCCTTTCGAATATGAAAGGGCGCTTTTTTCGCACATTTTTCAAATCTAAAAAGGAGGTGGCCCCATGGCCCAGCCCAAAAAGCGCCCACTGAAAAAAATTCTCGGCATTACAATCACGGTGATCCTTGTCTGTAGTTACTGGCTCTTTTACCGGCATCAAGAACGCCAGGCCCAGGCCACCAGCAACACCGTGACCATCACCAATGTGTCCTATGATCCCACCCGGGAGTTCTACTTGCAATTTGACCAAGCCTTTCAAAAATACTGGCAGGCTAAAACTGGGCAAAAAGTCAACGTGGATCTGTCCAATGGCGGCAGCGGTAAACAAGCCAATTCCGTCATCGAGGGCAACCAAGCCGACGTGGTGACTTTGGCCTTAGACCCAGATATCACCAGTATTCAAAATGCCGGCTTGATTCAAGCCGGGTGGCAAAAGAAATTCCCGGATAACGCCGCGCCTTACACCTCCACCATCGTCTTACTGGTGCGCAAGGACAATCCTAAAAACATCAAAGACTGGGACGATTTAGTCCGCCCCGGCATGCAAGTCATTTCCCCCAATCCAAAAACCTCTGGGGGCGCCCGCTGGAATTACCTAGCAGCTTGGGCTTATGCCGATAAAAAATTTAATCATGATACCACGCAAATTAAACAATTTATGAAACAGCTTTATCAAAATGTCACCGTATTAGATTCTGGCACCCGCGATGCCACCACCACTTTTGTGCAAAATAAACAAGGCGATGTGTTAGTTGCCTGGGAAAATGAAGCCCTATTAACTTTGAAACAACATCCCGGCCAGTACCAAATCGTTACCCCTAGCATCAGTATGAAAGCTGAACCATCCGTGGCGGTGGTGGATAAAACCGTGGACCAGCGGGGAACCCGCAAAGTCGCCACCGGCTACATCAATTACCTCTACACCAAAACCGGGCAACGCTTGGCCGCTGAGAACTTTTATCGCCCTACGGATCCGGCCATCGCTAAAGATTTCCAAAAACAATTCCCTAAATTAAATTTGATCACCATCAACGATCCCTTATTTGGGGGTTGGGCCAAAACCACGGCTAAACACTTTGCCGATGGCGGGACCTTTGATCAAATTTATCACAAATAACCGACAACATAAGGAGGTCAACCCATGGAACAACGTGCTGTGAATCGCTTGATTCCAGGCTATCGTTTAGGTTTAAGTATTACCCTTACCGGGCTCAGTTTAATCGTCGTGATCCCATTTTGTTCGTTGTTAATCAGCGGTATCCAAATGGGTTGGCAGCCCTTTATCCACACCATCACCGACAGCCGGGTGGTGGCCAGCTACTTAGTCAGTCTTAAAGGGGCCTTTTCAGCGGCCTTGATCAACGTGATCTTAGGATTGGTCTTAGCCTGGGTCTTGACCTTCTACGAGTTTCCCGGCAAAAAGCTCTTAGATGCCCTGTTGGATCTACCCTTTGCCCTACCCACGGCCGTGGCGGGAATTGCCTTGGCGTTTTTATTCTCCACCAAAGGCTGGTTAGGCCAATTCGCCGCCCAATTCAACCTGAAAATCGCCTATACCTTCAGCGGCATCGTCATTGCCATGGTCTTTGTGACCATCCCCTTCGTGGTCCGCGAAGTCCAGCCCGTATTAGCTCAGCTGGATGAAACTTACCAAGAAGCGGCTTTGACCCTAGGGGCCAAACCCAATTTGATTTTCCGCAAGGTTATTTTCCCGGAAATCCTACCTGCCTTGATCGCCGGGTTCGGCCTGGCCTTTGCCCGCAGTATCGGCGAATACGGCAGTATCATCTTCATCGCCGGCAACCAACCCTTTAAAACTGAAATCACGCCTTTGACCATCATGTTTAAACTGGAAGCCCATGACTACAACGGGGCCACCGCCATTGCCTGTGTGATGTTACTATTCTCCTTTGTCTTTATTTACGTCATCCACAGCTTGCAACGTCATTTTGAAAACAAAAGGTTGGGTAAAAAATGAAACAATTCCAAAGTAAACGTATTAAACTACCCCTGATCATTATCGCCTGGGGCTTCATGGCCTTATTACTGATCCTCCCCATTATCCTGGTGATCAGCCAAGCGGCCAGTCATGGTCTAGGGCATTACCTGCAATTGCTGGCCAACTTAAACACGCTGCGGGCGTTCAATTTAACCGTGGCCGCCACCGTAATTTCCGTGGGGGTCAACTTGATCCTGGGCCTCAGTGCCGCTTGGATCATCGCCTTTCATGATTTCCCCGGCAAACGCTTATTGAACACCTTGATCGACTTACCCTTGTCGGTTTCCCCGGTCATTGTGGGTCTAATCTTCGTGTTGACCTTTGGCCGCACCGGCTGGTTGGCCCCGCTGGTGGCCCACTTCAACCTGCAAATCATCTTCGCCCCACCGGCCATCTTCCTGGTAACGATTTTTGTAACTTTCCCCTTTGTCACCCGGGAATTGGTTCCGGTATTGATTGCCCGCGGCCGGGAAGAAGAACAGACCGCCGCCTTTTTAGGAGCGAACTTCTGGCAGATTTTCACCCAGATCACTTTGCCGGCCATCAAAACCCCCCTGGCCGGGGGCTTGGTTTTAGCCAGCGCCCGGGCCATGGGGGAATTTGGGGCCGTGGCCGTGGTTTCTGGCAACATCGTGGGCAAGACCTTGACCCTGCCGTTATTGGTCCAATCCCTATACAACCAATTTAAATTTGAAGATGCCTTTGGGGTGGCGACGATTTTATTAGCCAGTACCTTTGCCATCATTTATCTGAAACGTATCCTGTTAAAAAACAGTCCCACATTCTAGAAAGGAGTGCTTAGCTTATGTATATTGATATTCGTCATATTTCCAAAGCCTTCAACGGCCAAAGTGCCTTAAATGATATTAATTTTGGGGTTCAAGAAGGTAAACTCACCGCCTTATTGGGTCCCAGCGGCTGCGGCAAGACCACTTTATTGCGGGTCTTGGCCGGTTTAGAAACCGCCGGGTCTGGTCAGGTGGCCATCGCCGGGCGCATTGTGGACGACATTAAGCCCCAGGAGCGGGGGATTGGCTTTGTCTTTCAAAACTATGCCCTCTTCCGGTATCTGAACGTTTATGACAACGTGGCCTTTGGCTTAAAAACGAAGCACTGGCCGGCTGCTAAAATCAAGACCCGAGTCCAAGAACTCCTGGACCTCACTGGCCTGACCGATTTGGCCCAACGTTATCCGGACCAATTATCCGGAGGCCAAAAACAGCGGGTGGCCTTCGTCCGGGCCATTGCCCCCAATCCCAAAGTCTTATTTTTAGATGAACCCTTTGCGGCTTTAGACAGCCAAATTCGCCAGGAACTGCGGATCTGGTTGAAGAACTTGATCCACCAAGTGGGCATCACCAGTATTTTCGTCACCCATGACCATGAGGAAGCCATTGAAACCGCCGATGAGATCGTGGTGATGAATCAAGGCCAAATCCAACAGGTAGGCACCCCCTTAGAAATTTATTACCAACCACAAAACGAATTCGTCGCCAACTTTATCGGCCACTCCAGCCTGTTAAAAAATCCCGATTTAAACGGGTACGACTTACCAAGTACGGCTTGCCAAGTGCAGATTCGCCCGGAGCATGTCCATATCCATAAACTCAGTAAGAAAGTCACCAGTTTTGGCCAAAGTGCCACGGTCACGGCCGTGCAATTCAAAGGCTTGACCACCAACGTGGCTTTAGACGTCCAAGGTCAAAAACTGTTAGCGTATTGGGATGCTGGCGCCACGCCGTTAGGCATTGGGGAACAAGTCCAAATTACCATTGAGCGTTTAGTGGTTTTCCAAAATAACCAGAGCCAAATCTTGAAGGCCCAAAGTACGGCCCAACGACAAATTCAAGTCCTATAAGACTTTCTAAAAACATCAACTTAAACTTTTTAAAACTAACTATACGAGGAGGCCGTTTCAATTGGAAACCAAGATTATCACCGCCGACTTATTGATCATTGGCGGTGGGGCGGCTGGCTGTTACGCCGCCAAACAAGCCGCCTTACGAAATCCCCAGTTAAAGATCGTCATCGCTGAAAAAGCCGACGTCCGCCGCAGTGGCTGTCTAGCCGCTGGGGTCAATGCCTTAAACGCCTATATCACCAAGGGCAAAACCCCCGACTTCTATGTGGACTATGCCAAAAACGATGCCAATGGCATTGTCCGAGAAGACCTGCTGTTGACTTTGAGCCAACGGTTGAATCAGGTCACCGCCGATTTGGAAAAAATGGGCCTGGTGATTTTAAAGGATGAAAACGGCGACTATGTCCCCCGGGGCAATCGCAATATTAAAATTAACGGGGAAAACATCAAAGAAATTCTCGCCAAGGGCGCTCGCAGACAGCGCCATGTGAAAATTGTCAATCACGTGAACATCACCGATTTCTTAGTCCAAGACCAGCAAATTTATGGGGCCGTGGGCTTTAGCCCCAAAGACCAAGTGGCCTACACCTTTTACGCCAAGGCGGTCCTAGTGGCCACCGGTGGGGCGTCGGGGCTTTATCGGCCCAACAATCCCGGCTTTTCCAAACACAAAATGTGGTATCCCCCCTTTAATACCGGGGCCGGTTATGCCATGGGCATCCGCGCTGGGGCGGAAATGACCACCTTTGAAATGCGTTTTATCGCCCTGCGTTGTAAAGACACCATTGCCCCCACTGGCACCATTGCCCAAGGCGTTGGGGCCAAGCAAATTAATCAGCTCGGTGAGGTTTATGAAACCAAATATGGCCTGAAAACCTCCGAACGGGTTTATGGCACCGTCCAAGAAAATAAAGCTGGCCGTGGGCCTTGTTATTTAAAGACCACCGACATTACGGACCAACAAGAACAAGATTTATACCATGCCTATTTGAATATGAACCCCGCCCAAACCCTGCGCTGGCTGGAAAATGGTGGCCCTAAAACCCACAACGTGGAAATCGAAGGCACCGAACCTTATATCGTGGGGGGCCACTGTGCCAGCGGCTATTGGGTCAGTACCGATCGCCAAACCACCATCCACGGGCTCTTCGCCGCGGGGGATGTGGCCGGCGGTGCACCCCAAAAATATGTCACCGGGGCTTTAGCTGAAGGCGATATCGCCGCTGAAGCCATTGTCGCCCAATTGCAAACTAATTACCCGCCACAACCCGCCACCATTGCCCAACAAGCTGACGCCTTGATTCAACGGGGCTTAGCTTATTTTGAAAATGACCCCAACAACTCTAGTATCGCTACCGTGGAACAAAGCATGCAGGCCGTGATGGACCAATACGCCGGGGGGATTTCCCAATATTATGGCTATACGGAGGCCGGTTTAAAGATCGCTGCCAACAAGATCAAACAGCTCCAACAGACCATTGAACAAGCACCGGTGACCAATATGCATGCATTAATGAGCTTATACGAGGTCAAGGAACGCTTAGTGGTTTGTCTGTGTGTCATCGCCCATTTAGCAGCCCGAAAAGAAACCCGCTGGCATAGCTTTGCGGAGAATCTGGACTTTCCAGAAACCGATGCCCAATTTAACAAATATGTGAATTCCATCTACAAAGATGGGGACATTCAAATAATCTATCGAGATTTTGTAAAGCGAGATGACGTGTATGAGCATTCGAATTGACCCGGCAAAATGCAATGGTTGCGGCCGCTGTGCCGAGATTTGCCCCGGCAATCTGATTCAAATGGTGGGGAGCGGCAAAGACCGCAAAGCCCAAATGGCTTACCCCGACGAATGTTGGGGTTGCATGTCCTGTGTCAAGGTCTGCCCGGTCCAAGCCATTGAATTTTATATTGGCTCAGACATTGGTGGCCAAGGCGCCAGTTTGACCGCCGCCGTCAGCAAAAAAGAAATCGACTGGACCGCCTGCAAAGATGGCTGTATCCTGCAACAAATTATCACAGAACGGCAAAAAGCCAATAAGTATTAATTGAAAGGAAGTTATTATGGATCATTTGGATGAACTAGAAGCAGAAAGCATCTACATTCTGCGGGAAGCTTATAAGAATTTAGGGAAATTAGGATTATTGTGGTCCATCGGTAAAGACTCCACGGTTTTATTGTGGCTGGTGAAAAAGGCTTTTTACGGCCACACCCCCTTCCCTTTTATTCACGTGGATACCAGCTTTGAAATGCCGGAAGTTATCGAATACCGGGATAAAACGGCGAAGGAACTGAATCTTGATCTGATCGTCTATACCAATGAACAGGCCGTTAAAGATGGGATGAACCCTAAATTGGGCCGTTTAATGTGCTGTGGCGCTTTAAAAACCGTCGCCTTAAATCAAGTTGTGAAAAAGTATGGCTTTGATGGCCTGATCGTGGGGGTCCGGCAAGATGAAGAAGGCTCCCGGTCAAAAGAGCGGATCTTCTCGGAACGAGACCAAAAGGATAAATGGGATTACACCAACCAACCTCCCGAATTATGGGACGAATTTAAAACCGATTTTCCAAAGGGCCACCATATCCGCGTCCATCCTTTGCTGCACTGGACGGAGTTAGATATTTGGGAATATATCCAACGGGAAAATGTGCCCATCATCGACTTGTATTTTGCGAAAAATCACCGCCGCTATCGGAGTTTAGGTTGCGCCCCTTGTACCGGTTCCGTGCCTTCTGATGCCAAGAATGTCAGTGAAATCATTGCCGAACTAAAAGGCACCAACGTCAGCGAACGGGCTGGTCGGGCGCAAGATAAAGAAGACGCCTACGCCATGCAAAAACTCCGGCAAGCCGGTTACATGTAGAAAGGAAGATCAATTTATGAACGATCCAGCATTGCATATTGTCATGGTAGGCCACGTGGACCACGGAAAGTCCACGGTCATTGGCCGCCTCTTATATAGCACCCATGCCTTACCTGAAGGCACCATCGATAAGGTGAAGCATATCGCCAAAGAAACCGGCAAACCCTTTGAATACGCCTATTTATTGGACGCCTTTGAAGAGGAACAAAAACAAGGCATTACGATTGATACCACCCAATTACAATTTCAATCTAAAAAAAGAGATTATGTGATCATCGATGCCCCCGGCCATTCCGAATTTTTGAAAAATATGATTTCCGGGGCATCTAACGCCGAAGTGGCCTTCTTAATTGTGGACGCTTCCCGGGGCGTGGAGGAACAGACGAAGCGCCATGCTTATATTCTTCACTTATTAGGTATCGAAAAAATTTATGTACTGATCAACAAAATGGACTTGGTGAATTATGAGCAGGCCCAATTTGAAGCGGTGAAAGCCCAAGTGGGGGACTTCTTAAAGACCTTAAATGTCACCCCCAGCGGTTATTTACCCCTGTCCGCCTACTATGGGGAAAACCTCTTAAGTGTGTCCAAAGAAATGCCTTGGTATCATGGTCAAAGCTTTATTGATACCTTAGATGGCATTCAACCCAAAGATGATTTAGATCAACGGCCCCTACGCCTGCCCATTCAAGATGTCTTCAAATTCGACGATCAACGCATTATTGCCGGGCGCATTGAAGCCGGCACCCTGGCCAAGGGGGACCAAGTGACCATCTATCCCAGTGGCCGCCAAACGGAAGTCGCCGGCTTTGCCCACTGGGCGCCCAAAGATGCCAAAACCAAAGCCACTGCCGGCCAATCCGTGGGGGTTTTGTTAAAAGATGAGTTCTTTAATCAACGGGGTGAAATCATCACCAAGACTGCTGAAACCCAGCGGCCCAAGGTGACCACAGTCTTACAAACCAATTTATTTTGGATGGGGTCAGCACCATTGGAAACTGGTAAGACCTACCGCTTGAAAATTGCCACCCAACAAGTGGCCGCCAAAGTCTTAAAAATTTTAAAAGTCACCGATGCCGGCACCTTAAAAGCTCAGGCTAAGCCTACCAATGTCCAGCTCAATGACGTGGCCGAAGTGGTCTTCCAATTGGAACATCCCTTGGTTTACGACTTTTTCAGCCAACAACCCGCCACTGGTCGCTTTGTGATCGTGGACGGCTATGATGTGGCTGGCGGCGGGACGGTCACCGAAGCTTACGCTGGGGCTGAAGTTCCTGAAGGCACGGTCTTTGCCGCAGATAAACACCTATATCCCGTGAACTTATTTGCCACTTACCGCTTGAGTGTGGGCAGTAAAATCACTGCTACGACGCCCCAAGCCCAATTCCAACTCCACGATGCCCTGCCGGTGGCCGGCCCGGGTTACCATTACCCCACAGATTTCCATATCCTGCTACCGGATTCTAATCGTATCTTAACTATTCGCAGCGGCCACTTTGAAGCTTCTGTTGACCTGGAACAAGACCTGGACTGGTCCTTGCCACTGGTGAATCAACTGGGGGCCCAACTGCATGTTCATAACCCCCAGGAGTTGCGAACTTTCTTAGATGAGCAAGAAAGCTTAAACGATAAAACAAAATCCGAATTTTACCAAAAATGGCTGGACTTTAATGTTTATCATAGTATTCTAATAGAAGAGCTATAAGGAGGCCATTATGAGTTACAGCGTAACCTGGGCGGCAGAGCGCCTGAACAAAAATGAACAAAATAAACTACAAGAAGATGGCTTAGACGTCTTCAAAGATTTACCTGAGCTAATTAAAAAGCCCTTCTCAGAAATCGATAAGAGCTATTATATGTATTTCAAATATGCCGGTTTAACGGTGCAAAAACCCCAGGATAAAGGTTTATTCATGATGCGGGTGAAAATCCCCGGTGGGGTGATCACCGTGGCCCAAGGGGATCACTTGGCCCAAATTGGCCGGGATTACGGTCATGGCGACATTGACCTGACCACCCGCCAAGCGGTGCAATATCACTGGATCCCCTTTGAAAAACTGGTGGACATTTTCGCCGGTATCGAAGCCGTGGGTCTGACCACGGCTGGGGCTGAGGGGGATATTACCAGAAACGTCATCGATAATCCCTTGGCTGGCATCGATCCTAATGAACTCTTTGATACCCGGCCAACGGTCTTAGCCGTGAACCAGCGTTTCCAAGGTAATCGGGATTATTCTAACCTGCCCCGGAAGATGAAAATTTCCATCAATACGAATATTTTTAACGCCGGCAATGCCGAGATCAATGACCTAGCCCTGATCCCTGCCGTTAAGACAATCGACGGCCAAGCAGTCCAAGGCTTTAATGTGAAAATTGGCGGCGGCCTAGGAATGAAACCTTATTTGGGACTAGCCAGCAATATTTTTGTCACGGCTGATCAAGTCCCAGATTTAGCCGAGGTGGTGGTCCAGTTATATCGGGACAATGGCTATCGTCGTTCCCGGGGCAAAGCCCGCTTAAAATTCCTGATCCAGGATTGGGGTATTGCCAAATTTGAAGCTAAAATTCGCGAACAGCTGCCAGATTTACAGACCGCTGGTCAAAGTTTGGTGAAAGGCTGGACCAACGGCACTGCCCTGGGCTTGCATCCCCAAAAACAAGCCGGCTACTATTACGTGGGGGTCAGCATCCCCGCTGGCCGCTTAAAAGCGGATCAGTTCCAAGCCTTCGTGGACCTGGCCCGGCAATATGGCCGCGATGAATTGCGCTTTGACCACAGTCAAAACCTAATTATTCCTTGGATCAAAGCCGTTGATCTACCGGCAGTCAAAGCGGCGGCCATTTTTAAAGACTTCTCCTACCAGCCGCAAAAATTAATTGATTTTGGCACGACTTGTACCGGGGCTGAGTATTGTAACTTGGCCAATGCCCATACCAAAGAGATTTTCAAACCTCTTTTGGCCCAATTAGATGCCAAGTTCCAATTTGAACAGCCACCCCACATCACCCTCACCGGTTGTGGCAACGGCTGTGCTCATCGGAGCATTGCCGACATTGGCATTGAAGGTATTCACGCCAAAACCGCTGCGGGTGACCGGGTGGAAGCCTATAAGCTCTCTGTGGGGGGCAGTTTATTAAAGGGCGGCCACTTCAACGAGTTATTAAAGGGCAAATTTACCAAGGACCAACTG
Organism: Agrilactobacillus composti DSM 18527 = JCM 14202; assembly: GCF_001436375.1. Taxonomy (GTDB): domain Bacteria; phylum Bacillota; class Bacilli; order Lactobacillales; family Lactobacillaceae; genus Agrilactobacillus; species Agrilactobacillus composti. The sequence goes on from NZ_AZGA01000088.1 coordinate 203,914, forward strand.
CCTGGTGCCGTGGGAGCCATCTTACAAGACTATCAAGCCCACCAGGCGGCTGGCGAAACCTTTTATACCTATTTTTCCCGGCTAGATTTAGCCCATTTTCAAACCCTATTAGATGACCATTTGGCGTCGTTAAATCCTGAGGAGGTTATTGTATAAATGCAAGTCAAAATATTATATACTAGCTTGACAGGCAATACCCAAGAAGCTGTGGACGTGTTAAGCGACGCTTTGGAAAATATTGATGCTGAAGTGGTGGCTTTTGACGCCGATGATGGCATCGCCGCGGATGAATTCTTCAGTGATGGGGATGCCTATGTCCTGGCCAGCTATACCGACGGCGAAGGCGAATTACCCGATGGCATGTTAGATTTAGCCGACGATTTGGCTGACATTGATTTAAATGGGTTACCTGTGGCAGTTTTAGGCACTGGGGATACCAGTTACGAATACTTCTGTGGCGCGGTGGATGAGTTAGAAAAGCTGGTACAACAAGCCGGTGGCCAGCTCATCGCCCCCAGTGTCAAGATTGAAATGGCCCCAGATGATGCGGCTTGTGCAGCAATCGCCCAGTTCGCCCAAACCCTTGTGACCCAGGCTCAAAATTTATCTGAAAATTGAGGTGCACCAATGACCACCGGATTTTTGTTTGCCCTCCATGGGCGCCGGGGGAAAATATCCCAGGCTAATTTAGCCCTAATTGAATCTTTGAAAAATACTTATGATCAACCCCAAGCCACTGGCTTTTTAGAGGGCGACCAACATACCTTAGAAGATGGGGTCGCGGCTTTAGGGGACCAAGTGGATGAATTAATCGTGATCCCAGTTCTTTTATTTGCGGCCACCCACGTTTTATGGGACTTACCCAAGCGCATCAATGCCAGCAAGCGTCCCGGCCTAAAAGTCACTTTTTTAGAGCCTTTAGGGACGACCCAAGCAGTCTATGCCTTTTTATACCACCAATTAAAGCGTGCCGTGGCTGAGCATCCTAATCAGCCTATTTTACTAGTAGCCCACGGGACTGGCCATTTTGACACACCCCTGGCACAATTTGAAGCCATCGGTCATCAGCTCTCCCAAGCGTTACAAACCCCGGTGGCCTTTGCCAATTATGTGGGCCAATTAAAGGTTCAAGACGTATTGGCCACCAGTACCCAGCCCTGGCTGGTACAACCCTTATTTTTGACCCAGGGCCGCATTGTAAAAAATGTGGAAAAATTGATCAAAGCCGCCCAACCAGCTAGTATTTTCTTACCCACTTTAGAGAATCAGCCGGCTTTACGGCAAGCTATTATCGAACGCATTGATCAGCAATAAAATAACCAATCAGGTTCATTTTTCCTAGAAGATGACCCCGATTGGTTTTTATTTGAAATTATAGATTGGAGTCACACCTATGCCAAAAACTGCCGTCGAACTATCCTTTAGCAAGCTTGTCTTGATCATTGCCACCACCGTCTTTTCCTTTACCAGTATGTCCAATGCCTACTATTTGATGTCTTATGGCGCGATCCCCTGGTACATTTTAGCCGCGGTGATTTTCTTTGTGCCCTATGCGTTGATCGTGTCAGAATTCACCGGGAATCTGGGCCAATATAGCGGCGGTTTATACAGTTGGGTGGGCCAAAGCCTGTCCCAAAAAACCGCCTTTCTCACCACTTTTCTATGGTATAGCAGCTACACCATTTGGCTGGCCAGTCTGTTCATGAAGGTCTGGATCCCCCTATCGATTTTAAGCTTTGGCCAGGATCTTACCACGGCCAAGGCCAGCTTTTTAAATATTCCCCAGGTCTATTGGCTGGGGCTCGGCTCTTGTTTATTGGTCTTTTTGGTGATGTATTTGATCAGTCGGGGTTTTTTGACCATTTCTAGATTCATGTTATTAGGGGGTAGCTTGATCGCCCTGCTATTCTTGGTGGCCACTGTCAGTAACATTACCCTGCTGATCACCAATCACGGCCACTTTGCTCAACCCCTTCAGGCTAGTGCGCTACTGCATTCTCCCAATCCTCAATATCAGGGCTTGTTCGGCAATTTAAGCTTCCTCATCTTTGGCATCACCGCCTTTGGAGGCCTAGATACCGTGGCCAGCTTGGTGGACCGGGTGGGTAAAAACCGCCGTAAGTTTCCCCTGGCTATTTTAGTGGCCGCCGGTTTGATCATGGGCACTTATTTGCTGGGTATCTTCTTTTGGGGGGCCAGTGCCAACTGGCAAGCCATCTTTGCCAACCACCAAGTCAGTCTAGGCAATGCCATGTATTTCTTAATGTTTAATCTGGGTCATGAATTAGGTGGCGCGCTAGGTTTAAGTGCCGCCGGGGCCACGATTTTAGGCCAAGTCTTCCTGCGCCTCACGGGCCTCGTACTCTTTTGGGCTTACATTGGCTTAATCATGACCATTGCCTATGCCCCGTTGAAATCCATCATCACCGGCACGCCCACCAATTTCTGGCCAGCCTTTTTGTCAAAAGAGAATAAATTCGGCGTGGCCAGTAAAGCGGTCTTTGGCCAAGGTATTTTAATTTGTTTACTCATTGGTGTGGTGGTCTTTTCCAGTGCCCATGCGGTGAACTTGTATAACAATCTCACCCTCATGACCAATGTATCCCGCTCCATTCCTTATCTGATCGTGGCCTTAGCCTTTTACCGCTACCGCCAACAACAAAAACAAGCCTACCTGCTGATTGAACAGCGATATGTAGGCTGGGCCAGTGGCTTGGTCTGTGTCAGTATTTTATTGGGGATCGGCTTTGCCATCTTCGAGCCTTTGTTACAGGCCCATTATCTGGACGCCACCTTGTTATTCATCGGGCCGTTATGCTTTAGCTTGATTGCTCTGGGGCTATACCGCTACTTTGGCGGCCGAACAACCAGTAAGCAGCCTTAACTCACAGCAAGTTTAAAACGAAGGTCAATGAAAAGATACTGGCCAAGGTGGTGACTAAGGTAGCACTGGATACAAATTGGGGCTCAGCTTCAAATTCAATGGCATAAAGGGTGGTATTGGCCGCACTGGGCATGGCTGCCATCACCACGATGACATTGCGCAACAGCGGGTCAATGGGGAACATTAGACAGATGGCATAGGCCAAAATTGGGGAAATCACCAATCTTAAAATAGAGGCCAAGCCCACTCGGCGCCAGTTGATATGCTGCCCCACCACATTGGCTAATTGCATCCCCAAGATCAACATGATCAAAGGAATGGCAATGTTACTGACCAGGTCAATGCTTTTCATGAAATTCGCGGGAATAGTCACATGATAATGTTGCATTAAAATCCCGGGGATGATCACATAGTTCATGGGTTGCTTTAAAACTGATTGTAGGGGCTTTTTAAAGCCGCCGGCACTATCACCGTTGGCGGCGATGTAAATCCCCACCACACCCATTAAAATCGTATGAAAAACCATTAGGGGCATGGCGTAAGCCAGCCCCTTTTGGCCGTAAGCAAATAAAACGATGGGCACCCCATAATTGCCACTATTGGGAAAAACCGTGGCTAATAAAAACCCATTCACCTGTTTCTTAGGATAATGGCGCCATTTGCTCAACAACCAGCCAATGAGGATCAATCCAGCTAAAATCAGCAACGAGGTGACCACAATATACAAGAAGCTGGCGTCTAAGGGTTGCTTATAGAACGTCTGAAATACTAAAAAAGGTAATAATAAATACATGGCCATGGTGGATAGAGGTCGAATATCCAACATGAAGACCCGTTGGAAAATGAAACCCGTTAAAAAGATCAATAAGACCGGTAACATGACCTGTTCGAAAATTGCGATGACTAAAACCTTCCTCCATTAAAAATGAAAAACACCTAGGCCAAACAACCATCGGTCTAAGTGTCCACAACAATTGAAACACTAACGATACATCACAAAAGCTGAAATAATACAGCCAATGCCTAAAACCAAAGCCACGCCACCACTGACCCAGGGGTTACTGGCACCATTTTGGCCTTGATCCTTGGGGTGGACCATCAAACGAGTCCACTTACCGCGGCCCCACTGAATGCCCACAATCATAAATGCGATGCCCACAAAAAAAGCGATCAAAAAATTGGTGTTGCCTAATAATTGCTTGAACATAAAATGTCTCCCAAATAAAGCTGAATTTATTGGCTGACCGCTACCTGGATAAAGTCGATCAGAATACGCAACTTTCTAACCGTACAGGGTCGTCGGCAGCCTGTCAAACCTTAAGTTAAGCATACGGAGATTCGTCTATTAATTCAAGCGCTTTCAATTTTAAATTATAATCAATTTAAGAGCTGATTGAAGTAACAAATCATCAGATTTTGATAGCGATTGCGTAACAAAATAACTGCAATCTAAAAGCTGACTGGGTATAATAAAACAAAAAATTAAATTTTCTATCTTTGACACCAGTATGGCTGATTTGTTTTCCCGGAAAAAGCAGATATAGGGGTGTGATTGTCATCGTTAAGTTAACGCATCAATCTAAGTGGCTGCTAGGGCTCATCGCCCTGGTTTTTATCATCTATACTTGGGCATTGTTTTTCAAGCTGAGTAGCATTCCCGGCCTGTTCATTGATGAGAGTGCCTATGCCAACGAAGTTAAAAGCTTGGCTAATTTTGGCGTAGATACCCATGGTTATCTGCGGCCGGTATACTTTCAAGGCCCTTACGGTGGCCAGTCTGTGCTTTATAGTTGGCTCAGCGTCCCGGTGGTGAAGTTGTGGGGCTTTTCCTTGTTGACCTTTAGAGCCCATTTTGCCCTGCTCAACCTGCTCATGTTGATTGGCATCACCCTCCTGGTCAGCCACCTGGCCAAAAACTTAATGTTGGGTTTATGTATGACCCTGGCATTAACCGCCAACGCCTGGCTATTTATCCCCGCTCGCTGGATCTTAGATTGCAATATTGCTCCGATTATCTTTTTAGGAGCGCTTTGTGTACTTACCTTGGGACTGAAGCGACAACTCGGTACCACCGGACGCATCCTGTTATTAGAAACCGCTTGTGGCCTGTTAGCCCTGACCTTATATGGCTATATCGTCGCTTGGCTTTATATCCCGTTAGTTGTCCTGATCTTAGGTGGGTATCTGCATCATAGACAACTGCTGAGTCTTCAGGAAATAATTATAGGTTGTTTGCTGATTGGCTTATTAGCTTTGCCGCTAATGGTCTTTGCAGTTCACGTCAATGTCTTACATAGCCCCATAGCCCACCAATTTTTGTGGTGGACTTTACCACCTTTACCCAATAATCGCTTGGATTCTTTGATTGACCTGCAACCCACTGCCGTTTTTCAAACCATGACTACAAATGCCGCCACCGGCGTGATCCAATATGTCACTGGTAACGACGGTTTACCCTGGAATAGTTTACCAATGCCTAGTGTACTGCCCATATTGACCCTAAGCCTAGCTATTGGTGGCATGGTGGCACCACTCAACGGCCAAAACGTCATCTTGAGCCAATTTAGAAACTTGTTAAATATCAGCTTAATCGCCTTTAGCCCGCTGTTATTGATTGTCCGCCCAAATTTCAACCATTGGAATTTCCTCAATTGGCCCTTAGCCATTTTGGCGGGTTTAGGTTTATGGGCATTATACCAATGGCTTAATCCTGCTTTTTTCAAAGCTTTACTCCTAGTTGCGCCATTGATTGCAGCAATTAGCCTGTGGCACAGTTATTTCAGCCCTACGTCCGGGAATTATTTTACCCAAGGCCTACCGGATAATCCCATCACCTTGACAACAACTAGTGTCTATCCTTTACATCAACTTTTATTAAGTCATCCCCAACAGCGGCTCTATTTAGCTAACCTGCCCAGTGTGTATCCCCATTTTAAATTACTAAAAACTGTTTCACCCGACCAAGATGGTCGCCTTAGTGATACCGGTGTGGGCATGCCCCCACGATGGCGTTATGGCCAATTGGTGGATGCCAGCCAAGCAAAGGTTATGCGTTTAGGTGACTTTTTACTGATTTCTAAAAAGGCTTGTGTTCCCCGCAAACAAGGCGCAGCAGTGACAGTCAAAACGTTGCCCGTTTTCAAATTCAAACAAGTTAAAACTCTGTATTTCCAAGCTAGCCCCCATGTTTTACTCCAGCGGATTCAATGAAGTTGACGGTCAAATTTTCCACGTAAATCCCCTCTAAAATTGAGACTTACTTTGCGTTATAATGATAAAAGTATTTATTTTGAAGGGAAATGACCGAATATCATGATTGCTAAGCTAAACCAGTCCAGCTGTACCGCCGTATTGGTGGGCAAAAAGGCCACGGTGGATGGGTCTACACTGATCGCCAGAAATGAAGATGCCGCCGGGGGTATTAATCCCAAGCGCTTTATTGTTATGCAGCCAGCAGACCAACCTCAAGAATTTGTATCTACCTTTAATGGCTTCCACACTAAATTACCCGACAATCCCCTGCGTTACACCGCCACCCCAGTCGCTGATACCAGCGATGGGGAATGGGGTGAATCTGGGATCAATACAGATAATGTGGCTATGAGTTCAACTGAAACGGAGTTTACCAATACCACGATGCTAGGCTTAGACCCCTTAGTCCCTGATGGCATTGGCGAAGAAGCCATGTTGACCTGTGTTTTGCCTTATGTCCACACCGCCAGAGAAGGTGTGCAACGCTTGGGGGCTTTGGTCACTAAATATGGGACTTGCGAAAGTAATGGGATTGCTTTTTCCGATAGTGATGAAGTTTGGTACTTTGAAACTGTAGGCGGCCATCACTGGGCAGCCCAACGTATTCCCGATGACACTTATGTCATCGCCCCTAACCAAACCGGCATCCAAGAAATCGATTTTAATGATCCCGATCATTATATGTACAGTGCTGATTTAAAGGAATTTGCTGAAAAATATCACTTGAATCCCGCTAAAGATGGCTTTAACTTCCGAGATATCTTTGGGGAGGACACCTTAGCTGACCATTACTACAACACCCCTCGGGTTTGGTATGGTCAAAAAATGTTGAACCCTGAACTCAACCAAGACCCAGAAAGCCGGGACATGCCCTTTACCCGGGTACCTAGCCATTTGATCAGTGTCAAAGATGTGGCTCTGATTTTAAGCAGCCACTACCAAGCCACTGAGTTTGACCCTTATGGCCAAACCGGGACCCCGGAGAGTCGCCTGCGTTACCGGCCAATTGGTATGAACCGCAACCAAGAAATGCATATCCTGCAAATTCGGCCTAATTTTCCTAAGGAACACACCGCCATTCATTGGTTGGCCGAAGGGGTCAATATCTTCAACACCCCAGTGCCTTTCTTTGCTAATTGTGACGATACCCCGCAAAACTTCCAATTTACGCCAAATGACAAAGCCAGCACGGACAGCTTTTACTGGTTGAATAAAATCATCGCCATGATCGGCGATGGCTTCTTTGCCCAACACGATGAAGATGCTATGGTGGCCGTTTCTGAAAGTCGCAAGTTCGGCTTTGCTGCCGGTATCGCTGCCGTGGCCGCTGCTGATGCAGCTTATGCGAAAGTTACGCCAGAAGACTTACCGGCTTGGCATACCGCTCAAAATGCCCAGGTTGCAGCCAAAATCACCGCTAATCTGGAAGATTTACTCCACACCTTAGTGGCCATGCGGGCTGAAAAGATGGTGCCAACCTTTGAAAAGGGCGGCGAACTTTAATCGCTTTGCACGATTGAACCATCATTCGTGAGCTAGTTGCACCTTAACTGACTCATTTTTTAATGCTATTAAACTCCAAAATAACCCCACCGCCCAAATACACAGCAAGTTTAGGCGTGGGGTTATTTGTCAATCGTAAAATTAATTCAAAATTAAGCCAATTTTTGATAGTAGCTTGCCAAAAACATCCTGTGACAGGCTTTTTAACAACAAATCTATTATACTAGGGATAAATGATGTCTTGTTTCTTCAAACCACAGGAGGGACCTATATGAAATCAATTACCATTAGCACTTATGATCATTACTTGACGCGGATGCTGCTGCACGCCTTAACGGAAACCAGTGATAAAGAAACCCCCACCCTGCTTCAAAAGGGCCGGCCCGTGGATATTCTGACCTACTGGGACATTGCCACCAATCAAATGCTGATTGAAATGGCCAATGAGCGCTTTACCCTTTACGAAGTGGCCTATCCGGAAAAGGGCGCTGAGTTATTTCCAGGCCCCAATACAAAAATCATGGATAATCTCTCCATTGAAAACTATCAAGACTTCTGGCATATTCAGTCAACCACGGCCTTCAATAAAGCTATCCCCCTGACCTATTTGGAAAAACCAAAGCCCACAACAATTTCTAAAGCCAATTTCTTCGCCGGCTTAATGGTGGAAGGTTCTCAGCAATACCACCAATACCGCACCCTGCGCTATGGCTCGGACCCCACCGTTTACCAATATACGGACCTGATCATGACCTATGCCCGCAAAGTATTCTCCGGGGAAGGCCCAGCTAGTTATACGGTGAATTCGTTGGTGACACGATGAAACTATTTATGTTATGCTGAACTAATAATTTAAGTGTACATTTTATTCAAATTAGGCATTACAAATAATGGCTTTTGAATTGAAGTATCATATTTCCATAATTTTACAGGGGCGGTTTTCTATGCATTTTAACAAACACTTTTACAAAAAATATAATTTTTGGATGGGGCTCATTTTTGTCATAACTTCCCAAGACTGTTTCACGACAAAGCCCTTTAGCTTAATATGGATGCTAGCCATGCTTTGTGCACTAATAGGCGTGATTGGAATCCTATCCGCTATACTTAAATTTTCCCATGCCACAGAAAATAGGCAAGACCCTTAAGACATTTCGGACTTAAAAAAAATAGCTTAACATCTTTATGTTTGATGTTAAGCTATTTTTTATCATGTTATGATATTAATTTTTTTGTTTCTTATAATTTAAAATTTCTAAGAACATCATCGGACAGCAAATATTGATTTGGGCCAATTTGATACCAAAGTTTCCCCATTGCTGTCTTCGTTGTGGTGACAAGCCAGGCTGACCCCACTGGCATCGTACGACCTGATGCAACACGGTTTTGACCATAACCGGTCCATAAGGTTGCTGGTTCATCGGACATAATTACCGCAATCTTTCGTGGATCATTTTGAAATTCGACCATATTAACCACCGGAATACTGTAATAATCATTTAGCCAGGCCCCAGAAGCTTGCACTAGTTGATCATCACCCAGATCAAACCATTCAGTCCCATCTGGTCCAATGATGGCCCTGAAGACCCGCCAGCGAGAACCATCTGGTAAATTTCTAAGGTGTTCTAGCCATGAATATCCTCGCATTAAGGGTTGATCCCCACCATGGATAATCGCTTCAGTCACCGTATCCGCCTTCACTGAGCTTGGATTACTGGCAATCATACCTAATCCGGTGGCAACGACCGCACTGGCGATGAACATGCTTATAACGTGTTTCTTCATGCTATCTCCTCCAATTAGCTTAATTTTAAATATATCATAGATTTATTATAACCTTTATGCCGCCAAGACCACGAATCTTTGTCAGAATATTTAACAATCCTAGAATTTAAGTTATAATTACTTTTAATCCCACAGAAAACGGAGCCTGATCATATGGATAATCCTGCTATTCTTGAACAACCTTATATTACGATCACCAATATTATCTGGAGTTTTGATCGTGAAACTGATCAGCTCCAGGTCCTTTTGGTTAAACGGGCCAGTAATCCCTATGCGGACTATTGGGCCTTGCCTGAGACCTTCATGCGGGCCCAGGAAAGTGCCGATGAAGCGGCTTTGCGCTTGGTGAAGGAAAAAATTGGCCTGACTTTATCGAATTATCACACGGAACAATTAGCGACCTTTACCCATAATGACCGGGCACCGGGAGAGCGGGCTTTGTCTTTGGCTTACATGACCTTCCTACCAGAAATGCCCCCTTTAAAAGCAGGTTACGGTGCTTTAGATGCCCACTGGTTTACTTTTTCGGCTACAGAAGCTGGGCAATTTTCCCTGACCTATCGCCAATTACACTTTATGACCGCCACCAGCCACTCCCAGCACAGCTACTATAAAAACTTTAAAATAGCGCGCGGCCGGGATTATTTAGCCTTTGATCACGATTGGATTTTAAAAGTAGCCTGCCAACGGATTAAAAATAAATTGAACTATCAGCCTAATATTTTATTGGTGTTGGGTCATGATTTCACTTTAAAAGAAGCCCGGACCGTTTATGCGGCTTTCTTTGGCATCCCCGTGAAAGCCATTGACAACTCTAACTTTAAAAAAACCCACCAACATTTATTTAAAGAAGTGGGCACCACTACCCGGCGACAAATTGGCCGACCGGCAAAATTGTACAAATTAGCACAAATCGAGGAATAAAACTTGCATTTCATTTTCATGACGTGTATTCTCTATACTAATTAAATAAAAGTATTTTGTACTCTTTTAGTTTATTTATTAAAGTATTAATTACTTATATTAGTGCTAGGAGGCTTTTGAATCATGTCCAATTTATCCATGTTAACGGATTTATATGAATTCTCCATGGCCAACGGCTACTATGAAGCAGCTAATGACGAAGTTGGCAGCTTTGATGTTTTCTTCAGAAAAGTCCCGGATCAAGGTAGCTTTGTGATCTTTGCCGGGCTGCAACAGGCCGTTGACGCCTTAGAAAATTTTCATTTTGACCAGCCCGATATTGACTACTTGCGGGGCTTACATCTTTATTCGGAAGGCTTTTTAGACTACTTGCAGCATTTCAAATTTGACTGTGAGGTGTGGGCCATCCCTGAAGGCACGCCAGTTTTCCCTAGAGAACCCCTCTTGACCATTAAAGGACCTTTGCTACAAACTCAATTATTTGAAACTTTACTGTTAAACATTTTGAATCACCAGTCCCTTATTGCCACCAAAGCCCGGCGGATCACTTATGCCGCCGAAGGTCGGCCCGTGATGGAATTCGGTGCCCGCCGCGCCCAAGGCCCCAGCAGTGCCACTTATGGGGCCCGGGCAGCCATTATCGGCGGTTGCACCAGCACTTCTAACGTCCAAGCGGCTGAACTATTTGGTATCCCCGCCGCTGGTACCATGGCCCACAGCTGGATCGAAGCCTTTCCCGATGAACTGACCGCCTTTGAAAAATGGGGTGAGATTTATCCGGACAACGCTGCCCTGTTAGTAGACACCTATGATGTCTTAAGTTCCGGTGTGCCCAATGCCATTAAGGTCTTCAAGGAATTACAAGCTGCGGGGCATAAACCCGTAGGCATCCGCATTGATTCTGGGGACATTGCCCAATTGGCTAAGGCTGCCCGGCAACAACTTGACGCCGCCGGTTTGCCAGAGGTTAAGATCACCGCTTCTAATTCCTTGGATGAAACGGTCATCCAGGCCCTGTTAAAAGAAGGGGCGCCCATTGATAACTTTGGTATTGGGGAAAAACTTATCACCAGCGCTTCTGCCCCAGTCCTCAGCGGGGTTTACAAGTTAACGGCCGTCCAGAGCCAAGGTCAATGGGTTCCGAAAATTAAAATCAGCGATAGTACGGAAAAGCTGACGTTACCTAGCATTAAACAAGTGTACCGCCTGTATCGACCCGGCAGTGACCAGGCCTTTGGCGACGTGATTGCGTTAAAAGATGAGGTCTTAACTTCAGACATCACCGCTGTGCCGGCAAGTCCTTTAGCCACCAAACGGCAAACGGTCCTTAAGGATTTCGTAGCGGTACCCTTGCAACAACCGGTCTTGACCCAGGACCATCCTGACTATGTGGCCCCCAACTTACCGGAGATCCAACAGCGGACGCAAGAAAAGCTCGCCGAATTACCAGCTGCCACCAAGCGGTTAGTGAACCCTGACGAATATCGGGTTTACCTCACCAAATCCCTGGCCGATTTACAAACTGAATTAGTCCAAAAATATCATGAAAAGGAACATGTCCAATGAAAAAAGTAATCATTATCGGTGCGGGCTTGGCCGGCAGTTACTTAGCCACCCAGTTACCCCAAAACTATGACATCACCATTATCACTAAAGCCAGTGCCCAAGATAGCAACTCCATGTTGGCCCAAGGGGGCATCGCCGCTTCTTTAGATCCTGGGGATAACCCCGCCTCCCATGAAGCTGATACCTTAGCTGCCGGACAGCATCGCAATAAAGTAGCCGCGGTGGATCAATTGGTCCACGAAGGGCCAAAGCTCATTCAAACCTTGATCAAACAGGGCATGCCCTTTGACCATCAAGCTAATGGTGCTTTAGATTTCGGCCTAGAAGGGGCCCACAGTCATCATCGTATCCTCCACGCCAAGGGGGATCGGACGGGTCTAGCCTTGACCACCTTTGTGCAAAGTCAAATTGAACACGTCCATTGGCAGGAAAACACCACGGCTGTTGAATTGTTAGTTAAAAATGGGACTTGTTACGGTGTGCGGGTCAGACATGACCCCACCGGGACTTTCAAAACTTTGACCGCTGATGCTGTCGTTTTAGCCACTGGGGGCTTGGGCAATCTGTTCCCATTGACCACCAATGATGCCACAATTACCGGAGATGGCATCGCCATTGCCGCTCGGGCCGGGGCCAAGATGGCCGACATGGCCTTCATGCAATTCCATCCCACGTTATTATCTTTGCATGGTAAATGTTTTGGTTTAATTTCTGAGGCCGTTCGGGGTGCTGGGGCAATTTTGGTGGATGAAAATAATACCCCAATTATGGCCGCTGTTCCTAAAAAAGACCTAGCTCCTAGAGATGTGGTGGCCCGGCATTTGACTTGGTGGCGGGCAGCTGGTCATCAAACTTTCTTAGATATCTCCGCCATTCCTGATTTTCCCAAACGCTTTCCTGGTATCACCGCGAACTTAGACCGGCATCACGTGCCCTTTCGGACCACCAACCGGATCCCGATCCAACCCGGCGCCCACTTCATGATGGGTGGGGTTCAAGCAGATTTGGCCGCTCAAACCTCTATCAAGCGCTTGTTTGCCATTGGCGAAGTCGCTTGTAATGGGGTCCACGGTGCCAATCGTCTGGCCAGCAATTCCCTTTTGGATTGCTTAGTCAGTGCCGAAGAGGCCACCAAGGTGATTGCCGCCTTAGAACCAGCCGTCACCCCGGCCTTACCTCAAGATCCAACGACCATCGTGCCACCTAAGCTACCAAGTTTGGCCGACTTGCGCCAAGCCGCTTGGCATAATCTGGGTGTGGAACGCACCAAGGCACAACTCCATGACTTCCACACTTGGTTAGCCCAATTTAATTACCGGGACCTGGTCCCCACCCAACTCAGTCCCAAAGACTTCACCATCGCTAACCTATGCTTATGTGCCGAATTGATCGATACTGCTGCCTTAAAGGAGCCTAAGAGCATTGGGGCCCATTATATCAAGGAGGTGGCCCATGAATCCACTGCAAGTTAAGCAGGCCCTCACTGGCTTTTTAAATGAAGATTTAGGGTTTGGGGACTTAAGTACTGCCCTACTCCCCCAGCAAACCATCCAAGGAGACTTCATTGCCAAAGAAGCCGGTATCATTTGTGGGCAAACTCTGCCGCAACAAGTGTATGACTTATTAGGAAGCGCCCATTACGAGGCCTTGATTCCTGAAGGCCAAGCCGTGGTCCCTGGGGATCATATTGGTCGGGTGCAAGGGGATACCGCCACCTTGTTATCCGGGGAGCGGGTCATTTTAAACCTGATGCAGCGACAAAGCGGTATTGCCACGGCCACCGCCCAAGCCGTCGCCACCTTAAAGGATCCCACCATTAAAATCGTGGATACCCGCAAAACCATGCCCGGTTTACGGCTGTTTGATAAATATGCCGTCACCGTGGGAGGTGGGGTCAACCACCGCCTGGGCTTAGATCATGGGGTCATGTTAAAAGACAACCACATCGCGGCCGCTGGTAGTATCACCGCCGCTGTTGCCGCCGTGAAGCAACAGGCCGGGCCCATGTTGCGCATCGAAGTGGAAGTGGAGACCAAAGCCCAAGTGCAAGAAGCAGTGGCTGCCAAAGCCGATGTCATTATGTTTGACAACCAAACGCCGGAAACCGTCGCCCAGTGGCAAAAATTGGTCCCCGAGACCATCTATACCGAAGCTTCCGGCGGCATCTATTTGGCCAATTTAGCTACCTACCGCGGCTGCGGGGTCAATTTTATTTCCCTAGGTTATTTGACCAACGCGGCCCTGCCTCTAGACATCAGTTTCATTCTGAAAGGTGCTGTGAAAGCATGATACTCACTGACTTACAAAGCAAAATCGCTTTTAATGACTACTATAATGAAGATCCCGCTGATCAAGTCCAGCGCATTGCCGCCATCAAAGCCGACTTTGGCGATGATTTATTCCTAGTGGCCCACCACTATCAAAAAGACGAAGTGGTCCAATTTGCCGATGCCCGGGGTGATTCTTTAAAATTAGCCCAAATTGCCGCCAGCAACCACGCGGCCAAACATATTGTTTTTTGTGGCGTCCATTTCATGGCCGAGACCGCCGATATCTTAACCACGGCCCAACAACATGTGGTCTTACCAGACCCCATGGCCGGCTGTTCCATGGCGGATATGGCCAATCCCTTCCAGCTGACACAAGCTTGGCAGGCATTGACCGCCCGCTATGGCGACACGATTCTACCCGTCACCTATGTGAACTCTTCCGCGGCCATCAAAGCCTTCGTCGGCCGCCATGGCGGCGTGGTGGTCACCTCCAGTAACGCCGGGGCCATCGTCAGCTGGGCTTTAAAACAAGCTAAACATCTGTTATTTTTACCGGATCAATACTTAGGTCGCAATACCGCTTTAGCCTTGGGTATCCCCAAAACTGAAATAGGTATGTGGCTAGCCCAACAAAACCATTTAGAGGCAACGGATCCTGACAACCTGCGGGTGATTTTGTGGAACGGTTATTGTTCCGTCCATCAACAGTTCAACACCACCCAAATCGACCACCTGCGCCAAACCTATCCGGATGTGAAAATCATTGTTCATCCCGAATGTCACCAAGACGTGGTGGCCGCCGCCGATGAAGTGGGGTCCACTGCCGCCATCATTAACTATATCAAAGCCGCGCCAAAAGGTGCCCGCATTGCTGTAGGTACTGATAACAACTTAGTGGGGCGCTTGATCCACACCTATGCAGATAAAAAAATCATGTTCTTGAACCCCCATTCCTGTGCCTGTATTTTAATGAACCGCATTGACCTGCCCCACTTAGCCTGGACCATGGATCAATTGGCGGCCGGCGATTCGGGTCATGAAATCAAAGTTGATGCAGACACCGCATTCTGGGCTAAAAAAGCGTTAGACCGGATGCTTGAATTGAGTTAATGAGGTGAACCAAATGATTTATTTTGATAATGCCGCCACCACCCCCATGAGTGCCAAGGCCTTAGACACTTATACCACCGTGGCCCAAAACTTTTATGCCAATAGTGAAAGCTTACATGAAGCGGGCAATGCTGCTGGCCAGTTGGTGCAAGAAGCCCAGACCACCATTGCCAATTTGTTCAAGATTCCCGTGGAAGGCATCATTTTCACCAGCGGTGGCACGGAAGCCAATCAACTAGGCATTCGCAGTTTAGCCACCGGCAGTGGCAAGACCCAGATTTTAGTCAGTCCTTTAGAACATAGCTCCGTTTATCAAACCCTGGATTTATTGCACCGGGAATTTGGCTTTGATATCCAAACCTTGCCGGTGACGGCCACTGGGCAAATCACCGCCGCTGAACTAACTAACCAGATCACCGCCAATACCGCCTTAATTGTCATCCAGGCGGTGAATTCCATTACTGGTATCCAGCAAAACTTAACGGAATTAAAGACAGCGGCCCAAAACGCGAAGGTGCCCTTATTTGTGGATGCCGTACAGGCTATGGGCAAAATTGATTTTGATCCCACTGGTTTAGCGGGTTTTAGCGCCAGTGCCCACAAATTCAACGGCCCCAAGAGTAGCGGGTTGCTTTATCTCTCTCCCCAAGTATTGACCGACCCGCCCTACCGCCATGTTTTCCAACAAAATGGTTTCTTACCAGGCACCTTAGATGTCCCAGGTATCGTCAGCATGACCACAGCTTTGACAGACAGCCTGCCCGTTATTGCCCAACGCTTGGCCTTAGTGACCCAATTGAAAGCTGAATTTCTCACCCAATTGGCCCCAAGTTTTGCGCCGGTCATCCCCACAGCCGGCTACCCCGGTATTTGCGGGGTGATCCTGCCCAAAAATCAAGGCCAAGAAGTCGTTACCCGGTTAGGGCAACAGGGTATCTGTTTTTCCACGGTCAGTGCCTGCAGTATTAAAGATCCCCGGCCGGATAAAACACTAACCGCGTTGGGGTATGACCAGGCTACGATTGAACGTTATATCCGTTTATCTTTTGGTCCAGAAAATACCCTGGCTGAAGTTGATAAACTGGCTGATATTTTAAATCATGAATATGCTTAATTTAACGAATTTTAATGTGAAATTTTCGCAACAAATAACGTTTAGGTCGCTAATGGTCTAAACGTTTTTTCGTTTCCCCAATATTTTTTGAAAAAACTTGAGCAATTCGAGGTGAAACTGTTTTCAAATTGTTGTTTTTGGACTAGAATATTAGTATTCAAAAAGGAGGTTTTTTTACATGTCAAAAGTTGCTTTAATCACAGGTGCTGCTCAAGGTATCGGTGCGGGTATTGCCGAACGCTTAGCTAAAGATGGCTACGATGTGGCCATTGCTGATTTACCGGGTCAACAACAAAAAGCCCAAGGGGTCCTAGATACCGTGAGCGCTGCTGGACAAAAGGGGTTATTTATTCCCTTAGACGTGACGGACCGCGACCAAGTCTTCGCAGCTGTGGATACCGCTGCTAAGGAACTAGGCAGTTTTGATTTGATGGTCAATAACGCTGGGATTGCCAAAGTTGACGGTATTTTAGATATTGATCCTAAGGATTTGGAATTAAGTTTTAAGATCAATGTCTTTGGGGTCGTTTATGGTATTCAAGCTGCTGGCAAGAAATTCAAAGAATTAGGGATTGCTGGTAAAATCATCAGTGCCTCTTCTATTGCCGGCATCAAAGCCTTCCCGGTTTGGGGGACTTATTCAGCTACCAAAGCAGCCGTTATCAGTTTCACCCAAGCCGCTGCTAAGGAATTAGCCCCAGATCACATTACCGTTAATGCTTATGCCCCAGGGGTTGTGGGCACCACCGGCATGTGGGATGAAATTGACGCTAAAATGTCCAAAATCAATGGCAAACCTTTAGGCCAAAATCGCCAAGACTTTGTGGATACTATTCCTTTAGGCCGCACCGTTGAACCTTCTGATGTTGTCAAATTAGTCGCTTTCTTAGCCAGTCCTGAAGCCGACTATATCACCGGGCAAGCTTACGCTGTTGATGGCGGCGGTTTGCTTTAGATCATAATCTAGATATTCAAACCAGCTATCCTACCCGTCACAGTAGAATAGCTGTTTTTTGATTTATTCAGAACTATGTTAAAGCTTTTCAGTACTTTGGTGATAACTTTGCAAAAAATGGCCTATATTTTAAAACTTCTGCAAATGAAGACCAGAACTTTCAAAATATTGCCGGTTTTTTTTAAAGTTATGCTACTTTCTTCCAAAACTATTGAAAAAATAGCCGTTTTTTAGATACTTTGTTCCGCTAGTCCACCTGGTTTTAAAAAACCGTCAAAAAAAGCCGTTTTACTCAATTAATTCTGAGTAAAACGACGCTTTTGGTTAATTTAGAAGATCCCATTTCCCGGTATCTTCATTGTATTTACTGATTAAATCATGAATTTCATCATAGCGGTACTTGTCTTCCAAGTCATTGGTATCTTTATCGTAAACATCAATTTCTTTCATATTGGCTGCTGGGGTGGACACTTCAAAACTATGACCATAAGACCCGACGTTGTCATATTCAGAAATCAAATCCTTATAGCGTTGCACTGTCCGGTTATAAGAACTGTCACTATTGGCGGATCGATTGACCCGGGACGTACTTGAGGCAGTGTCTGTATCCGTATCGGTCGTCGCAGTCGTCGTAGACTTAGTATCCTTATCCTTGTCAGTGGACTTGGTTTCAGATTTAGGGGCTTTTAAAGTCACGGCAATGTCATTGCTATTCTTCAGAGGAAACAGCTTTTTCGTGGTGGTCACCGGTTTATTGTCCACATTAGCCTTAGCATTGATCTCATAGGTCCCTAAAATCAGGGGGCCAATTTTATAATTATTACCATTGGTGGCCTTCACCACTTCAGAATTGACGGTAACTTCAGCATCTCGGTTGGTTTTGATGGTGGGATATAGTGCTTTAACGGATAATTTGTACTCTGGAAAAACTAAAAATGCTTTATGATCGCTGGTCAATTTAAAATTACCATCGGCTGATTGGTCCTTAGCATTCAAATCAGACTTTAACTGATTGATGTACTGCTTATCAGATTGCAGATAGTTTTGCAGGGGCTTCACCGTTTGTTCGTTAATTTGTAAATTGGTGGCATCACTGCTGAGCACACTGGCAACGGTCTTAGGATTGTTGCTGTTTAACTTCGCAATCAACGCATCCACTTGTTTAGCCTTAGCATAAGTTTGCCGGCCCATTAAATAGCCAGCCCCAAGAATGACCACCAAAATCACGACCCCTAAAGCTACCCAGCGGCCGACTTTACTACTGGGGCCGGGATTAACTGGGCCACTGCCATTGGTGCCTGGCTGTTGCGGTGGTACGTTTCCTTGGCTACTTGCACTTTGATTAGCTTGGGTAGGCGGTGTGTTGGGCCTGCCAGTTGGATTTGGCTGCTTTGATTGTGGCGTATTGGCTTGGGCGGCCTGTTGGGCCCGGGCTGCTTTTAGATTAAACCCACAATTGGGGCAAAACTCATCGGTGGCTGTCACCGTCGCCCCACAATGTGGACAAAATGTCATATTCCTTAAACTCCCTCATTTTTAAAACTTTGTAAGATCCAGTCGTAGGCTTTCGGCAGGGCCTGTTGCCAATAGGGGACATCGTGGCCTCCGGCTGGATCGATATGTAACTGGGTCTTGATTTGTTGATTTTGTAATTCTTGGGCAAAGCGTTGCACATCCCCCACTGGCACTGTGGTATCCCCTTGCGCGGATTCTAAATAGACTTGGGGTTGGGCCTTTTGAACTGTCTGATTGATTTTACCCGTTGGAAATTGGGCGACCCAATTGGCATCAGACCACGCCCCAGAAGCATCATTAAACGCACTGACCCGGGATTTAACACTAGCCGGTACCTGATACCAAACCGCTGGCGAAATCCCAAAGGCATAGTGAAATTGCTGAGGATTTTGGAACGTTAAATTCACCGCACCGTAGCCACCCATGGAAATCCCCCCAATGGCGTGGGCACTCACATTATCCGAGATGGCATATTGTTGATCAATTTCCTGGTATAAATCCTGGCTAATAGCCGTGGCCATGGCTTCTTGGGGGCCATCCACATAAAAGCTGTTATCACTATCCGCAAACACCACGATGGCCGGCTGCTGATATTGGGCCGTGGCCGTATCCAGCAGCGTTTTAGAATCCACTAACTTGTAAAAATTTGTATAATCCCCATCCATCCCATGGAGTAAAAAAATCACCGGATAGCGCTTGGTGGGATCGTATTGTTCCGGGGTATAAACAGCGTAATGCCAGTCCCGCTTTAACGATGGTGACCAAAAAGTATGGGCGGTGATGGCACTATCTTCTTGGGCCGTTGTTTGGCCTTTAGTACTGGCCACCACTTGTTGGGCGTCGGCCCCAGCTTTTTTCATACTGCTTTTTGAAGTTTTTGTGGTGCTGGCTTGTGAACTGCTTGTTGATGATGCCGTTGACTTAGGGGTGGCCGCCTGATGACTGCCACAAGCGGTTAAGCTTAGTAACGCAATGCCTAAAATTCCCAGTCTAAACTTTTGAATAAATATCCGCCTCCCTAGACGTTGATAAAAAATATTAAATATAAGTCTAATTTTAGCATAACTACAGCCCAGGCACATTAACGAATTGTGGGTCGACAGAAAACAAATAAAGCTCAAAGGCCTTTACCTTCAAGCTTTATTTACACAAGTTTATTCGGGATTTTTCTGGTTACTTTTAGTACAAGAAGAAAACTGGATGGGTACTGCCGTCTTGATAAACTACGTACTTACCGACATTTGAAGTGATAGCCACATAAGGGCCACCCCAGTAACCGCTGATAAAGGGATCCCATTGGCCACCATAGATATGTTGATAATTTTGATTTTGATAGTCACCATTTTTAGCTAATACTGAAAGGATAGCATCTGCCGCCGTGTTCACTGGAATATTAGCCTGTTTGCCATAAAGCCAGTAGCCATCCCCAAGGTCATAACTTACACCACCATTACCGGAATAGTACCCTTCAACTTTCCATTGCGAACCAACTGGCAAAGTATAGCCTTGATAAGGTCGTGTATCAAAAGTTCCGCCCATAAATAGCCCTGGTTTCGTATATGTTCGCGCACTCGATTCATTTCCATAAGGCCCTGTCACAGTCACCACGGTTGGATACCAGTGATAGCCATTACTGGGTTCCCATTCACTGGCTGCTTGGGCTTGACCGCTGGTAAAGGCTAAACTGCTTGCTGCCAAGGCCAATCCTAAAACACTCAACAAAAGCTTTTTCAATTTCACATTAATTCCTCCCAATATATCTTATCCAATCCCATGCGCTTTATCTGCTATGTAGTAAGCTACGTAATATTGTACATAAAACTGAACAATTGATATCATTAGTTTACCTTATCGCTTCATAAACTGTCAACGATTTCAGGACATGAAAAAAATCACTTCAAAGATACCAGGAACTAAATTAAAGTATCTTTAAAATGATTAAGGTATAACTTATACTTTTTCAATATTTTTTAAACAGCGCGTTTTCCCGGCCCAACAACGCCTGACGAAACAGCTTTTGACAGCTATCAATCGTCGCTTGTACAGCCTCAGTACCATTCCCCAGGATTCGAATGGCTAACCCTGGAAAATTGAGCTGAGAAATACCCGCGTATACCTCAGGATGATTGTCAGTGATGATTGTTTCGAATTTAGCCTCAACTTCGGGGTCGATTAAAGGATGCACGATGTAAATACTCCCATAGTGAGTGTAATCTGCAAATAAACCAACCGTGTGGATCGGTTTTACTTTAGGTTCTAAAACCAAGGCATCCCAGACCTGTAATTTATCCGCAAGATAAATCCGGGTTCTTAAATTTAAATAGTCATATTGAAAGCCTTGCATATCCTGGGACCAGCCTGGGGTTAAGACCTCGGATAAAAACAGCGCACTGGTTGCTTTTAAGTGAATGATTTGATCCTGGGTATATCGGGCATCTTGAAAAGGAATGATG
The DNA here is from genome assembly GCF_001436375.1 of Agrilactobacillus composti DSM 18527 = JCM 14202. Lineage (GTDB taxonomy): Bacteria > Bacillota > Bacilli > Lactobacillales > Lactobacillaceae > Agrilactobacillus > Agrilactobacillus composti. The sequence goes on from NZ_AZGA01000088.1 coordinate 225,245, forward strand.
GGATCGGCAGTAAATTCCAGGATTCCCTGGTCTCCCACTTCAATCTGACAGTCTTGGCGAACTTGGTCTTTTGGAGTTTTATAGATTTTGGTAGCGGACTGGGCGGTCAAATATAAATCAGCCGTATCGTGGACGCGAATATCCATTTGATAACGGTCCCCGTCCAAATACCCCCCGCCAGGATTGAGCAAACAATACATTAACTGGCCAGTGTCATCCAAGTGTTGAGGGCGCATTAATTTAAAAGCACCTTGAAAATAGGCATCTTGCGGAATCGACTGTTGCCGGCGGGCAACCACATCTAAACTTAGTGTCCCCGTTATTTTACGTTGTGTCAGGTCCATGGCTACACTTCCAAAAATGCGCTTGTCTTTAACCAATCAATAACTGTATCCAATCCCTCATCGGTCTTTAAGTTTGTAAAGGCTGTGGGTTTAACGGTGCCCCGAAATTTTTTGGTATCAGCTAACATCACATCTAGATTCGCCCCCACGTAGGGCGCTAAGTCCGTTTTATTGATGATGAAGAAGTCACTTTTAATCATCCCCTGACCACCTTTACGGGGAATTTTTTCACCCTGGGCCACATCAATAATATAAATAGATAAGTCCACCAATTCTGGACTGAAAGTGGCTGCTAGATTATCCCCACCACTTTCCACAAAAACCAACTGTAAGTCAGGAAATTTTTCTTTAAAATCGTCGATGGCCGCGGCGTTCATGGAAATATCTTCCCGAATAGCCGTATGGGGACAGCCCCCAGTCTCAATGCCAATAATGCGATCCTCTGGCAAAACCCCTGTGCTCTTTAAATAGCGTTCATCTTCTTTGGTATAAATATCATTGGTCACCACGGCCATACTTACTTTATCAGCCAACTTTTCAGCTAATCGTTGCAATAATAAGGTCTTACCAGAACCCACTGGGCCACCGATGCCGATTTTGATGGTATCTGTCATTTCAAAAGCTTCCTTTCAAGACATAAAACTTCGAGAATATAAGAATTGATGCTTCATCTGAGCAATTTCTAAACCAGGTGCGGTGCGGCCAAACTCATCCACAGACAATGCCAAGGTTTGAGCCACCGCTTGCGTAATCACCGGATGTAAAGCGACAATCAACTGCTGGCCTTTGGTCTGGCCAATAGGAATTCCCCGGACCGCATTTTGGGTCAAATTGTAGAGGGTCATGTAATAATAATTGGTCAACGTCTCTGTACACGTTAATTGCAGCGCCCGACAAGCTAAACAAAAAACTATCGCTGAATGCGGTAAAATCACTTTTTCCTGAACTAACGTTTGATACTGCTGCAATTGGGGATCAACCAGCAGCTGGTTGATCAACTTGCTGAATTGCTTGCCCATTTGAATATTGCCGTAACGCATCTCTTTAGGTAGCATCTGGGCATATAGAGCCGCCGACCAAGTCTGAATAACTTGCGCCAACGCCGGCGCTGGTGCTTGATGGACCTCACGGATCACCAAGCCTTCGCAATAGGTCAGCTGTTCAGTTAAATAATCCGCCAACCAGTTTTGAAAACTTGCCGGATCAGTCACAGCCCCACTAAAGGTTAGGTACTCAAAGCCAAAGGATTGGCTAAAAGCCCCCGTAGGAAACTGGGTATCCACCAATTGATGCAACATCAAATCCGCTCTAGGCGTCATGATGATGCCCCACATGCAAAAATGGCTGTGGCAGTTTAAGCGCCTTATGTTCAAAGTTAATTTGTTGGTCTTGCAACAATTTTTCCACTAAATAGTCATACTGCACGATCATGGTATCGCCACTAAATTGCGCGGGTAAATGGCGATTGCCTAAAGCATGGGCAATTTTACCCATGGCTTGAATTGAACCGGGTTTAATAATCAACACATCTTCTGGTAACACGTCCACCACAATGGCCTTATCGGCATCTTGATACAACACATCCCCCACGTGGAGATGTTGCCCATCGGGTAAATGCACGGCGACGGCTTGGGCGCCTTCACTAGTTAAATGATGCAAGCGTTTGGCAAGGTCTTCATTAGCCACAAAGACCTTGTCAACTTGTAGCCCCGCTGGAATCTGATCCAAATCCACATGTTCAATGATTTTTTCAACTAACATAAAAATTGCCTCCTAAAATAAGAAATAACGCTGGGCTAAGGGTAATTCGGCTGCCGGTGGGCAGGTCACAATTTGGCCGTCGACGGTCACTTCATAAGTCTGGGGATCCACAGTGATTTTTGGTGTTTTATTATTAAATTTCATATCCTTTTTAGTCAACGTGCGAATATCCTTCACTGGCAATAGGGTCTTTTGCAAACCATATTTGGTTTTGATATCCGCGTCTAAACTCGCTTGGGATACAAAGGAATAACTGGTTTGTGTTAAAGCTACCCCATAACTGCCAAACATTTTCCGATAACGGACGGGCTCTGGCAGCGGGATCGACGCATTGGCATCCCCCATCAAACTCAAATTGATCAAGCCACCTTTAATCACTTTATCCGGCTTGACTCCAAAAAATTGGGGTTCCCACAAGACTAAATCGGCAATTTTGCCCACTTCGATTGATCCCACATAGGCACTGATGCCATGAGTAATCGCCGGGTTGATTGTGTATTTAGAGATATAGCGTTTGACCCTAAAATTATCATTATGGTTTGGCGCATCCTCAGCTAAAGGCCCCAATTGGTGTCTTAATTTACTGGCAGTCTGCCAAGTTCTCAAAATGACTTCCCCAACCCGACCCATGGCTTGGGAATCTGAACTCATCATGCTGATGACACCCATGTCTTGCAGCACATCTTCAGCGGCAATGGTCTCTTCGCGAATTCGAGAGTCGGCAAAAGCCACATCTTCAGGCACATCCGGATTTAAGTGATGGGTAGCCATGAGCATGTCTAAATGTTCATCGATGGTATCACTGGTATAAGGCATCGTGGGACTGGTAGAAGACGGTAAAATATTCATTTCCCCCGCCACTTTAATGATATCTGGGGCATGGCCGCCACCGGCGCCTTCTGTATGGTAGGTGTGGATGACGCGGCCATTGATGGCGGCAATGGTATTTTCTACAAAGCCGCCTTCGTTTAAAGTATCGGTATGTAAGGCTACTTGCACATCATATTTGTCGGCCACTTTTAACGCATTATCGATGGCTGCAGCCGTGGCGCCCCAATCTTCGTGAACTTTCAGACCGATAGCTCCGGCTTTGATTTGCTCGGCCATGGTGTCCAAATCAGCCCCTTGGCCTTTGCCTAAGTAACCAATATTCATGGGCAGGCCTTCAGCGGCTTGCAACATCTTGGCAATATTCCAAGCCCCCGGTGTATCAGTGGTGGCATTGGTCCCTTCTGCAGGGCCCGTACCACCGCCCAGCATCGTAGTAATCCCACTTTCAGCCGCTGCGGTAACTTGCGTTGGACTGATGAAATGAATATGGCTGTCGATGCCCCCAGCAGTGACGATTTTACCCTCGGCTGAAATCACTTCCGTTGAAATACCAATGGGAAAAGTGACCCCAGCCATCACCAAATCATTGCCAGCTTTGCCAATGGCAAAAATTTTGCCATCGCGGATGCCAATGTCTGCCTTATAAATACCGGTGTAATCAATTATTAATGCGTTGGTTAATACCAGATCTGGCACACCTTGATCCCGAGTCAACAAAGGATTCATCCCCATGCCTTCCCGGATGACTTTACCACCACCAAAAACAGCCTCATCCCCGTAACTGGTATAATCTTTTTCCACTTCAATAATTAAATCTGTATCTGCCAGTCGGACCCGATCCCCTGTGGTGGGGCCATAGAGACTAGCATATTTGGCGTGGGAAATTTTTAAACTCATTTTTTTCACTTCCTAATCCAATTTGCCGTTGGTTTTGTTATTCATACCATAAACTGCCCGCTTACCCGCATAGGCGACTAGCGTCACGGTCTTTTCATCTTGAGGTTCAAACCGCACGGCCATCCCAGCAGGCACATCTAAATGAAAGCCCCGGGCCAATTCACGATCAAATTGCAAAGCCTCATTAACTTCATAAAAATGATAGTGGGAACCCACTTGTACCGGGCGATCGCCCGTATTCGTAACTTTGAGGGTCCGGGTTTGCCGCCCGGTGTTTAATTCGATTTCGCCATCTTGGGGTAAAATTGTACCAATTTTCAATTTATGTCATCTCCTTAACGAATGGGATCATGGACAGTAACTAGCTTGGTGCCGTCTTTAAATGTACCTTCCACTTGAATCACCGGAATCATGTCCGCAATACCTGGCATCACATCCGCTTGCGTCAACACAGTGGCGCCAAATTGCATCACTTCAGCAACACTAGCACCGTCGCGAATTTTCTCTAAGACTTCATACGTGATATAGGCTATGGCTTCGGGATGATTTAGCTTCAACCCCCGGTCCTTGCGCCGATGGGCCAAATCACTGGCCACGACGATACTGAGCTTTTCAATTTCTTTAGTTGTTAAATTTAATGGCATATGCAACCTCCGTTAGCGATTATTCTAATCAAAAATTAATGACGTGATTTGTTATATAATATAACACTAATTTAAAATTCAGCAAGTTATTTTTAGGATAATCATTTACCGCTTTCAAAATAAATTGCGGTTGCATAACCATAATCTAACATTTTCACGTTATATATCCTGATTTAATCGTGTAATATTGAATTATTTTCACTTATGTGCCAAAATAATTTCAGGTTTTCATTTTCAAAAAAGCTGGTTAATATCTTCAATTTGTGTTATAAAATATAACATAAAAGATTATAAAATAATTAGTTTAATTATTTGGAGATGAGAAATTGAAAAAGCACTGGCATCGATCCTGGTTTTTGCTTTGTTTATCCATCGCTTTTATCAGCCTCTTATCTGGCTGCAGTAGTGCCGTGGCTGGCTTAGCCCGGCCTTCAAAAACTACCACCACTTCCGATAAGGTTATCAAAGTCGGTATTTTGCATTCTTTAAGCGGCACCATGGCCAATAGTGAAATTCCTGTAGAACAAGCTGAATTGCTGGCCATCAAACAAATCAATGCCAACGGTGGCGTCTTAGGTAAGCAAGTGGTCCCGGTCATTGAAGATGGTGCGTCTGATAACGCGACTTTTGCTGAGAAAGCCGACCAACTGTTAAATCAATATCACGTGGCTACTGTTTTTGGCTGTTGGACTTCTGCCAGCCGCAAAGCCGTTTTACCCATTTTTGAACATAACAATGGCTTGCTGTGGTATCCCGTGCAATATGAAGGCATGGAATCTTCCCCTAACATCATGTATATGGGGGCAGCTCCCAATCAGCAAATTGTCCCAGCGGTTAATTTCATGACCCAGCACTTTGGCAAAAAGGTGTTCTTAGTAGGTTCAGACTACGTTTTCCCAAGAACAGCGAACGCCATTATTGACCAACAAGCCAAACAGTTACATATGACTGTCGTGGGTGAAAAATATGTCCCCATGGGCAGCACCGACTTCTCCACAATCATTACCCAAATTAAAAAAGCCAATCCTGATTATATTGTGAATACTTTAAATGGCGGCTCTAATGATGCCTTTTTCAAACAACTCCATGAAGCAGGCATCGCTGCGAACACCACCCCCACCATTTCCGCATCGGTGGCTGAACAAGAAGTTAAAGGTATTGGGAATACGTATATGGCTGGTCAATATACCTCTTGGAACTACTACCAATCCCAAAATAATCCTGAAAATAAAGCCTTCATTAAAGCTTTTCGAGCTGCCAACGGCGCCAATAGCGTCACAGATGACCCTATCGAAGCTGGCTACAATGCAGTCCACCTGTGGGCTAAAGCCGTCAAAAAAGCTGGGACTACAAAAGTGGCCGCAGTTCGACAGGCAGCTAAAGGTTTAAGCTATGCGGCCCCAGAGGGTAAAGTCACCATCGATGGCGACAATCAGCACCTCTATAAGACCGTTCGAATTGGCAAAGTTGCTAGTAATGGGGTCATCAATACGGTCTGGCAATCGCCACAGCCCGTTAAACCCGATCCTTATTTGAAGGGTTATGCCTGGGCTGGCATGTTGAATCAAGGCCAATAGGAGGGACGTTTATGAGTACAGTCATCATGCAATTGTTTAACGGTATCAGCGTGGGTTCGATATTACTGTTAGCCGCGGTTGGTTTAACCATCACCTTTGGACTGATGGGCATCATCAATATGGCCCATGGGGAGTTCATTATGATTGGGGCCTACACGACTTATGTGGTTCAACTCATTTTCCAAAAGTATTTTCCTGGCGGCTTCAGCGCTTATGTATTGGTAGCTTTGGTTTTATCGTTTCTGATCACCGCCTTATTAGGCTATCTTTTAGAAAAAATTATCATCCGCTACCTTTATGATCGCCCGGAAGACAGCCTATTGGTCACCTGGGGCTTGAGTTTGATTTTGCAACAACTGGCTCGGAATATTTTTGGAGCGCCCGATGTCTCCGTAACCTCTCCTAAATTTTTACAGGGAAACGTGGCCATCGGCGCCAATATCGACCTACCCATCAATCGCTTGGCAATTTTAGCCATAGCTATTTTGGCTTTAGGCGGTGTGGCATATCTGTTGTTCAGGACCAAATTCGGTCGAAACATCAATGCCACCATGCAAAATCGCCAAATGGCTGCAGCATTAGGCATTAATACCAAACGTATCGATTCTTTAACTTTCGCCCTCGGTACAGGCTTGGCTGGCTTGGCGGGTTGTGCTGTGACTTGGATCGGCTCCATTGGCCCCAGTATTGGCCAAGACTATATCATCAATGCTTTTATCACGGTGGTCGTCGGTGGTGCGGGCACCTTGTTAGGCACGATCTTTGGTTCCACCTTCATGGGGGTGGGCAATACAACGTTAGAATACTTGACCAACCCTTCCATTGGCCAAGCCTTGGTACTGATCCTCGTCATCATTATTTTGCAATTCAAACCCAAGGGCGTTTTCAGTTTGAATTCACGTAAGATCGATGATTAATCACCAACTATCGAAAGGAAGGACCGCCATGACCAAAAGTAAATCACCCGTATACGGTGCAATTTTATTGTTTATTTTCTTACTCATTTTTCCGTTTATCTTCTCCATGTTTCAAGTGGGTTTATTCACCAAGTTCATGTGTTTTGCCCTCATCGCCTTATCCCTGGACTTGCTTTGGGGCTATACCGGGATTTTAAGTTTAGGCCAAGGCGTGTATTTTGGCCTGGGGGCTTATTGCATGGCCATGTATCTTAAACTCGCTGCCAGTGGGTCGAATCTGCCTGACTTCATGCGCTCACCGGGCAGTGGTATTAGCCAATTACCTTGGATCTGGGTCCCTTTCAAGAACCCAATCATCGCCTTGGCCTTAGTCATCATTGTCCCGGTGTTGATTTCAATCTTGATTGGCGCATTAACCTTTATCAATCGCATCAGAGGCGTTTACTTTTCGATTCTATCTGAAGCTTTAGGAGTCGTCTTTTCAGTCCTATTGGTGGGCAGTCAGTCTCTTACCGGCGGTTCCAACGGTCTGACCAATTTCTCTAATTTCATGGGTGCCAGCTTATATACCGGTAAAAGTCGGTTGATCCTATTTTATGTGACCCTGCTTATTTTGGCCTTAGTATACTTTTTGGCCTATCAATTGATCCATCATAAGATTGGCAATGTGCTCATCGCTATCCGGGATAGTGAAAACCGTCTGCGTTTTACAGGCTATAATACGGCGGCCTATAAAATTTTCATTTACGGCTTAAGCGCCGCAATTTCTGGCGTTGCCGGGGCCTTATATGTGCTACAAGTGGGTATCATCACCCCCAGTGATGTCGGTGTCATGTTCTCCATTGAAATGGTGATTTGGGTAGCTATTGGCGGCAAAGCCACGCTCTTGGGACCGGTCATCGGTGCCTTGGTGGTCAATGAATTTAAAACCGTCATCAGTAATTACTTTCCATCCCTGTGGTCATATTTTATCGGGGCCCTGTTTATCATCGTCATCTTGCTCTTCCCGCAAGGCTTTATGGGATTAAAAGCTATCCCCCATTATCTAGCTAATCGCAAAGTTGCCCGGCAGATTCGACAGCACCAAACAAACCCTAATTTAAATCAGGAGGTCCAAAACAATGTTGCTAAAACCTCAAAAGAAGACTAATCCTCAAGCAGGCGCCAAACCAATTTTAAACTTAAAAGACATCAGCATTTCCTTTGGTAATTTTCAAGCCATTAAAAATGTTTCGACAACTGTTTATGAAAATGAAATTCGTTGTTTTATCGGTCCCAATGGGGCTGGAAAAACTACGATTTTGGATGCTATTTGTGGTAAAAGTCCGATCACCAGTGGCCAAATCACTTACTATGAAGGTCAACGCAGTCTAAACATTGAAAAGATGCGAGATTACGACATCTCTCGACAAGGTATTGCTCGCAAATTTCAGGCGCCCAGTATTTTTAACGCCCTGACCATTTGGGAAAATGTTAGTCTGGCGGTGGCCAAAGAATATTCCGTTTGGCAGGCGCTGACCAGTCACTTCACGACTGCTCAAAAAACCCGCATTCAAGAAATTTTGCATTTGATTGGTCTAGAAGCCTTGCAAGACCAATATCCTGCTCTTTTATCCCATGGCCAAAAGCAGTGGCTGGAAATCGGTATTTTATTAGCTGCTAAACCTCGTCTATTATTGTTAGATGAACCAGTAGCCGGTATGGGCCGTAACGAAACCGAACGCACTGAGGCGTTGTTGCTGAAACTCAAAGAAAACTGCACCATCATTTGCGTGGAACATGACATGCAGTTTGTCCAAGATATTGCCGACAATATTACTGTTTTCCACGAAGGCCAAGTCTTAGATGAAGGTAGTTTTGAACGCATTCAAAATAATCCCAAAGTCATTGCCGTTTATCTGGGAAGGAATGAGGATTAATGTTAACCTTGCAAAATTTAGCAGCCACTTATGGGGAGGGCCGGGTAGTTGATCACATCCGTTTACAGGCCAATGTTGGCGAAGTGACTTGTTTGGTAGGGCGTAATGGCGCGGGCAAAAGCACCACCCTCAAAGCTATCATGGGGCTTATTCAAACTTCAGCTGACACCTTGAGTCTAGACGGCCAAGACCTCTTAAGCTTACCCACTTACGATCGGGCACGTTTTGGTATCGGCTATGTTCCCCAGGGTCGGGACATTTTCCAAAATATGAGCGTTCAGGACAATTTGCGCATCGGCTTAGAAGCCAACCGCCAAACCCAACATGTCCCCGACTATATATTTGATCTATTCCCGATCCTAAAGGATTTTTTAAATCGTCCCGGCGGTGATTTATCTGGGGGTCAACAGCAACAACTAGCCATTGCCCGAGCTTTAGTCACCGATCCGAAGATATTGATTTTAGATGAACCCACTGAAGGGATTCAGCCTTCGGTGATCCAAGAAATCGGGGATGTCATCACCAAATTGAAAGATAAAATGGCCATCTTGATTGTGGAACAGTATTTGGAATTTGTCTTAAAAATTGCCGATCAATGTTATTTGCTAGAAAAAGGGCAAATATTAATGTCTGGTCCAACGGCAACTATTGACCAAACGCAATTAAAACATACACTGGCTTTATAGCAAAGGGAGTTGTTGGTACTCATGAAACAAATCAGGCAGAGCCTGCCCTACTATGGGGGCATCGGCCTATTGCACCTCTTAGGCTTTTTGGGCCTAGCCATTGCCTGTCGCAATTATCCGGCCTTTTGGGCCATTGGCATTTTGGCTTATATTTTAGGATTACGCCACGCCTTTGATGCGGACCATATCGCCGCCATTGACAATACCGTGCGTAAACTTATCCAACAAGATCAAAAAACCGTGGGGGTGGGCTTTTATTTTTCCCTGGGGCATTCAACCGTGGTGTTGTTAATGTCAATCACCGTGGGACTTTCTGTCAATTGGGTCAGCACCCATTTACCTGTCCTACAAAAAGTTGGTGGCTTTGTAGGTTCTTTTGTATCTGGTATTTTTTTGATCCTGGTGGCCATCTTTAATCTATTCGTCCTTTGGCACTTGCTCAAATCAGTGCGTCAATTACATAACAAACCCACTGCGGTGCAAAATTTAGATGATTTATTAGCGCCAAAGGGATTGTTAACAACTTTATTGAAACCTTTATTCAAATTTATCAAACACAGTTGGCAAATGTATCCCATTGGTTTTCTTTTCGGATTAGGCTTTGATACTGCCTCAGAAATCACCCTGCTGGCTTTGACAGCGCAATCCTCCCAACGCAACTTGCCTTTGATCGGTATTATTGCCCTGCCAATTATTTTCACCGCCGGTATGAGTTTAATGGATACCACCGACGCCGTCATGATGTCTGGGGCTTACAAGTGGGCCTTTGACACGCCGATTCGTAAGGCCTATTACAACATTGTGATCACAAGTGTTTCCGTCCTTGCGGCTATCAGTATCGGAGTTGTGGAACTCCTACAGGTCACTGGTAACCTGTTTAACTTTAAGGGCTTATTCTGGCATTGGTTACAAGCTATAGACTTTAATTGGCTTGGTTTTGGATTAGTCGCAGCTTTTATGCTCTTATGGTTGGTCGCCTACGGTATTTGGCGTTCAGTTATTGCTAAGAAATACGATACGCCTTATTAATAGTATTTTTATTAAATATCCTCGTATCCTTGAGGTTATTTTTTTGTCAACTTTTAATAAATTAACCTACTAGCAACAATCCACTAACGTCAGCTTAACAAAAGAACCGTATATTGCTTTAGTACAAAACACTTTAGGAGGTAATGGCAATATATGGCCAAAACTAAAATTTCCACAAAAGCACGTAACTTAACCTTTGGAGTGATGCTGATTGGCACGATGATCTCGTCACTGTTACAAACTGCTCTAACAACCGCACTGCCAGATATCATGAAAGATTTCCAAGTTTCAGCAACCACTGGGCAATGGCTCACCAGTGGCTTTTCGTTAGCCATGGGTATCATGATTCCAGCTACTGCTTTTTTAATCAAGCGCTTGCCAACAAAAATTTTATTTATCGGTAGTATGACCTTATTCGCACTGGGCTCACTGCTGTCGGCAATCGCCCCTGTCTTTATCGTCTTATTGCTGGGCCGGATCATCCAAGCCATGGGCACTGGCATCTTATTGTCCTTGACTCAAGTCGTCATCTTAACCATCTACCCCCAATCAAAACAGGGGGCTGTCATGGGTATTTATGGGCTGGCTGCCAGTGCGGCCCCGGTCATCGCCCCCACCTTAACGGGCTTGTTGATTGATTACATGAGTTGGCGGATTATTTTCTGGGTCGGTTTGGTGATTGCATTGATCGATATTGTGTTGGCCCTGGTAGCAGTGAAAAACGTCCTACCCAATAAAAAGATTGCCTTTGATTTACCATCGTTTCTACTCATTAGTGTCGCCTTCACAGGTATTTTGATCGGCTTTGGTAACTTGGGTACCACCAATTTCTTTAGCCTTGAAATTGGCCTGCCTTTACTGCTAGCCGTCATAGCAGGCATCGGTTTTGTCTGGCGTTCTGGTAAAGTGGACCAACCCCTGTTAGATTTAACCGCCTTTCGTAATCACAATTTTCGCGTTGCTATTATCACCAGCATTTTGTTGTATGCGGTATTAATTGCGGCTTCAACGCTTTTACCAATTTACGTTCAAAGCGTCCACCACTCATCGGCCACCATTTCAGGCTTGATGATGCTACCGGGGTCTTTACTGATGACCATTATGAGTCCCATTACTGGTCGACTTTATGATCGTTTTGGCATTCGCCCCTTGGCCTTGACCGGTACAATCTTGATGTTTGCCAGTAGCTTGTTTATGACCAATTTAACTAACAATAGTAGTATTATTGTTTTAACGATTGCTTGGGCCGTCCGCAGTTGTGCCTTGGCTTGTGTGATGATGCCGATTGTGACTTGGAGTGTCACCACCTTAAAAAATGATGCCATCGCTTCTGCCTCTGCGTTATTGACCACACTGCGAACCATCGCTGGGGCTGTGGGTGCGGCCATTTCCGTAGCCATCATGACTTATGTTTCCAATCTCAATCACCCCAGCCAAAAAGTATTAGCCAGCGCCCAAGGCATGAATGCTGCCTTTATCGGCTTGGCAGTAATTATGGCAATTATGATCATTATTGTCTTCATCGGCACAAAGCGTGCCAAAACCCCAGCGGCCTAGTGATATATGAGGAGGAGAACTCGCCATGGCTAAGTTAAAAGTACTGTTTACCCGCCATGCGGGCCAAAAGTCCGATCGCATGGCCTTATACAGTGCCATGGCCAGTTTTAACAATTTCGTCTTGGCTCTGGTCAAAATTGCCCTGGGTCTTTATATCCAATCCTGGTGGTTGCTGATTTTTGGCAGTTATTACGTTATCTTGCTGGCAATGCGCTTGTTACTTTTACGCTATTACACCAAACTTAGAGATCAAAAGCATCAAGTCAGACGTTCCGCAGCTCAGCCTGACAGCCAATGGCTTGGCATCAGTGGTCTACTTTTCACGCTATTAGGCTTAAGTTTTGGCGGCTGTGCTTTGATCATGTATCGGGGTGGCTATGCGGTGCACTTCACTAAAATCATGGCCATTGCTGTGGCGACCATTGGCTTTTACAAAATCATCATGGCCGCCGTGAGCTTTTTCAAAGTCCGCAAGCTGGCCCATCGTCCGTTGCTGTTCTTAAAAGGGGTCAGTATTGTGGACGGGGCGGTGGCCGTGGTATTGACCCAATATGCCCTACTTTCCTCGGAGAATAGCCCAACTACCAACGCTGCCACCGGTCTTTTCGGCATGGGAATCGGCCTTTTGATTGTCAGCGTTGGCATTGTCATGTTGATTAAAGCCGCAATAGTTCTCAAAACCAATGCACACGAATAGCCCATCAAAACCTAGCCTTGGGTTTTGATGGGCTATTTCATTGGCTATTTAACTGGCAGGGTCACCTTAAACGTTGAGCCGACGCCTAATTGACTGGTCACTTCAATCTGCCCGGCTAACATCTTGACCACTCGAGATACTAGCGCAAGGCCTAAGCCGTTGCCCTTGGCGGCATGGGCTTTGTCGCCTTGATAAAATTTATCAAAAATATGTTGCTGTACTGTATCACTCATCCCCGCACCCGTATCTTGGATCGTCACAGTCACCCGGTTAGCGGCACTTGGCGTCAAACTAACGGTAATTTTGTCCCCCTGTTGACTAAACTTAATGGCATTGGCAATCAAATTGTTCCAAACCAGGGCCAATAAAGCCCGGTCACTGGTGATTCGTAAATCGGGCATGTCCACGTCAATATCAATACCCTTGCCTTCCCAAAGACCTTCAAATTCCACCAGTACAGCGGCTAATTGTTCATTCAATAAAAAGTTATCCCGTTTGGGGATGATCAATTGATTTTCCAGCTTATTTAATTTCATCATATTAGTTATCAAGACACTGAATTTCTGAGTGGATGCAATAATTTTCTTTGTATATATCTGTCTGGTCTCAGCATCTAGTTTTGAATCTTGCAACATGGTGGAATAATTTTGAATCACCGCTAAAGGTGTTTTTAATTCGTGAGAAATATTGGCAATGAAATCTGACTGCAGGGCTTCCACACTGCCTAACTCGGCGGCCATGATATTAAAATTCGAAATGATTGCATCGAGTTCGTTGATGCTTTCAAAACCATGGAAGGGTTCAATACGGACATCAAAGTCCCCCTTGGTCAGCTGTTCGGTGGCATGTAAAATGGCCTTCACCGGTCGACCAATGGTGTAGCGCCGCCACAGACCGTTTAACAATGTCATTACCAAGGCCAGAGCTAATATGGCAATGAGAGTTAAAATGGCGCGGCGGCGTAGCTGGTCCGTATCTTGTGGTTGTGCTTGATATATAAGGCTGGTGCTAACGGTGACAATTAACGCACTGGATAAAAAGTAGACTAAATAATTCCCAATACCAAAAAGACTGCGTTTAACTTGCGAATCATTATTCATTTGGCACCGCCTTATAACCCAAGCCCCGGACCGTCACAATTTGAAATTCCGTGACATTCCGCAATTTTTCCCGGATCTTAGTCATGTAGACGTCCACGGTCCTTGTGCTAGTATTGGTATCCGCATCCCAAAACTCATCCATCAATTGCCCCCGGGTAAAGGTCTTTTTAGGATAAGACAGCAATTTATAGACCAGATCAAATTCCCGGAGGGTAAACTCAATGGGGATATCTTGATAATAGGCTAGGCGTTCATCCACATCCATGCGAAAATCTCCCAAGGTTAATTGCTTAGCCGTTTGAATCTTCGCCCGGCGAAACAAAGCCCCAATGCGCAGGACCATTTCATCTAAATCAATGGGTTTGACCATGTAGTCGTCAATACCAACGCGAAAGCCCCGTTGTTTGGCGCCGATATCGTCTCTAGCCGTCATGAAGATAATGGGAATATTTTCGTTTAATTTCCGGACCGTTTCGGCAAACTCAAACCCATCGACATCCGGCATCATAATGTCTGAAATAATCAGATCAAATTGGTGCTTATACATTAAGTCATAAGCCGCTTCGGCAGACAGCGCGCCATACACTTGAAAATCATGCTGTCGTAAAAAAGTTGTCACCGTGTGATTTAAATCTTGATCGTCTTCCACAATCAATATTGTCGCCATACTTATCTCCTCCAAATTGTCTTTATTATAGCAAAAAAGCCAGCAATTGCTGGCCCAAACTAAGTGTATTTGTCCTTAATTCTTAGCAAAACCTTTAATCATCGGAATCAAGCTCAACAACATTAACATCCCGACGATACCTACAACAATGCCAATAATCAAGCTGCCAGCAACGAGGCTCAGTGCCATTCCAGTACCAAAAACCAACAGCGCCACCAGACCGAGTAAGCCAATCAACATCTGCCGCAAATTAAGTTTAGGCATTGGTTTACCCAGCATTTTGCGTCTGATCAAGGCCGTGATACCAAAGATAATCAGTCCGGTAACCCCCATAATAATTCCAGGGGTCATGGCATCCCACTCAGGTAATAGCGCCATACACATCCCTAAAGCGAAGATAACCCCGCCCAGTGTACCTAGGATCATTGAAACGAAATTTTGTTTTTGCATAATTTTTTCCTCCTGTTTAACGTGGCTTTATTTAGCTATGGTCCCATTATGTCAGGAGAATATTTATAGATTACTAAAGAAATGTTGCTGTATTGTTAAAAACAATTCAAGTTTAGGATTTAAAAAAAGCGGCGTTAGACACGACGCCGCTCCCCTGAGACTAGACAACAATATTAAGGTTCAAACACCAAACGTTTATCGGTTTTGGCCTGCCAATCTTCCTGAACGTTGGCCAAGGGCCGCACATCCACAGCTACGTTAAAGTGCCCTTTAGCAATCAGGTTGATCAATTCGGGTAAATCCTTTAAAAAAGTCTTGGTGGCAATCCCACCTTGCCCACTACCCAGCAAGGTCAAGTTGGTGGACCGCAAAGCTGCTGCCGGTAAAACTAGGTCTGAGCCGGTAATACTGCCAATTTCCACCCAAGTTAAGGCTTGGCTATGATCAGCGCGGGCAGTTAATAAGGGCATCATGACATTTTGACTCACATCTCCCCATAAATAATCCAATACCACATCCACTGAATCAGCGATTTTGGCAATAGCCGTCTTAAAGGCAGCATCCATTGTTAAGGGAATCTGCACGTCACTGTCTAAGGCAGCCAGTTTCGTCTGATTTCGGCCTAAAGCAATGACTTGTTTCGCCCCCAGATACTTACTGACGGCCACGGCTAAGCTTCCGGCATGCCCAGTGGCGCCTAGAACTAATACTGTTTTGCCTTGAATGTCGCCGACGCGTTCTTTAATGGCCATCCAACTGGACATGGCCGGATTGACCGAGGCGGCTACCACCGCCGGGTCGGCATATTCAGGCACGGGAATCATGGCCCGGCTGTCGGTCAAGGTTTGTTCAGCTAAAGTGCCATACACTGGGTCCGTGGCCATAAAATAAACCATTTGGCCATTGTCCAACTGTCCCACCCCATCTACGCCGGGGATAATTGGGGGCTGGACATGGCTGGAATAGTGGGTGCCTGCGGCTTTGGCCTTGACTAATTGATTCACGGAAGCGGCTTTTACATTGATTAACACTTGGGTATCCGTTGGTTTGGGTGCGGCAAAGTCTTTATATTGCGGGTCTTCTTTAAATGATTCTACTAAGGCTGCTTTCATCATATAACCTTCTTCTTTATTTTTGTTTACCGGTAATATATAATGAGTATACAGCGATTTTTTTAAATTGCAATAATTATTTATTACCAGTAATCTAATTAGAGGTGACCCATGATGGACCAACTGTATCAACAGCTCCAAGACGCTATTCGCCAAGTGAATGCCCAGCATGAACAATTTAAAAAAGACTTCTGGCCCCAAGCCATGACTGAGCTCAAGACCCAAATAAGTCCAGAACTGCAAGCCCGCTTATATGAACTGAAGCTTACCCACTCGGAGGGCCAAATTTTAAGTGCCTTAGCAGATGCAGTGGAACCCTTGAGCTATAAAAGACTTTCGGAACAGATGCCCTTTACTCAGGGGATGTTCTCCCGGTATATCAATCGCTTGGCCAAGGCCGGCTTGATCCATAAGCTAAAACGGGCTAACAACCATAAAGAAATCATCTTAGATATTTCCGCCACGGGCTTGCAAGTGGCTGAACTCCATACAAAGATGCATGTCATTGAAGCCCAGCATTATCAACAGGCTTTAGCCACCTTCAGTGCCCAAGACATTCAAATTGCCACCAAAGTGATCGAAAAACTTAGCCAGGCCCTTTGAGCCTTAAGTATCCGACTCATCTAGGGCAATGCCCCGCTGGGCTAGTAGCGTGGAAAAGACCATGTTGGTTTGGGTACGGCCAAAACGTTGAACTTCATTGATAAAGTTTTCTAAATCTTCAGATTCTTGGAAATAGGCACACATCAAAATAGAATAGGCACCGGTGATGACATCCGCAAAAATAATATTGGGGGATGCCTCAATGTATTGCTGAAAATCCGGTTTGTCTGCCGGCGCCACATTGATCATGATATAGGCTTTGATATGGTAACCCAGTTTGCGATGGTTGATCTGGGCTTGATAGCCTGTTATATAATGCTCTTTTTCTAATTTATGTAGCTTCGCTGAAACCGAAGGATTGGAAATAAATAGTTTCTTGGCGAGTTCCGTAATGGTGGCCCGAGCATTTTGTTGTAGGAGATTGATCAAGCGATTGTGGCTGTCTGTCATTAGAATCCGACCTTTCAAATATACCAATACCGTTTACGTCATATTAGCTAACATATTTGTTTTATAGTAGCTCATTTCAATCCCCAGCGCAAATAATCTTGCCAACTTAGTGTTATTTATTTCACAAGTTTTATCGCTTTCAGAAATGGGCGCCTGGTGCTATGATAGCGCTATCCCAAAATTGGAGGCTATCTACTATGACGAAAACTGCTATTATCACTGGTTCCGGCCAAGGCATTGGTCGGGGTATCGCGTTACAACTCGCTGAGGATGGATTCAATATTGTGGTGGCGGATTTGAATGAAAAAACCGCCGCAAGTACCGCTGCTGAAATTAAGGCCCTGGGGGTTGATAGCCTACCCCTGGTGGCCGATGTCTCTGATGCCGCCGCCTTTAAAGCCCTGGTGGACAAGGCCCACGAGCACTTCCCCACCATTGACGTGTTGGTGAATAATGCTGGCATCGCCCAGGTGGGCACGCTGGAAGAGACTAGCGCGACCGATTTTGATAAGATTTTCAAGATCAATGTCAACAGCGTTTTCTACGGCCTCAAAGCCGTCGCCCCCATTATGCGGGCCCAGGGCGGTGGTAAAATCATTAACGCCGCCTCCATTGCCGCGCACCAGGGCATCGAATTGCTTGGCCCCTATTCAGCCACTAAATTTGCCATCCGGGGTTTGACCCAAGCTGCGGCCCAGGAATTAGCCAAGGACCACATCACGGTCAATGCTTATGCCCCCGGTATCGTCCTCACCCCAATGTGGGATTTGATCGACAAACGCATGAGCGAAATCCACGACGTGCCCCTCGGCGATTCCTTGCAAAAATTCATTGATGGCATTGCCCTCGGTCGAGGTGAAACCCCACAAGACGTGGCCGGTTTAGTGTCATTTTTAGCCAGTGAGAAAGCCAACTATATCACCGGTCAAACCATGATCGTGGATGGTGGCATCGATTACGTTTAAGCCCCATTATCTGTCATAAACCACAAGAAGCTCGACAACATTGAAATTGCTGTCGGGCTTCTTTTTTTAATTTAAGATGGCATTATAAATCGTGGTCAATGCGTTTTTATCTAATGGCATGGGATTATTCTGCAGCCGTTGGACATTGACCTCAGCTACCATGGCTTTAACAATGGTCACCGCTACTGGTCCTGGGGCGACTAAATCTAAATCAGCCACCAAGTTTTCAAACCATTGAATAGCCTGCTGAGGTGACTTTTGACCCAGTAATTCAGCCAATTCTTGAAATTCATTTTGTAACGGCGCCCGTTCCAACAAGCTTATTTGTGGCAACTGGTTTACCATATATTGCCAAACTTTAGGTAGGCATAACGCTACTGCATGGCCATGGGCCAGTTGAAAACGGGCCGTCAATTGATAACTCATGGCATGGGGTGCCGTAGTGGCCGTGATATCAATGGCCATACCCGCTGTATGAGCAGCCAGCAGCATCCCCTTATTTCCACTTTGCGTGTTGGTCAAAAAACCTTGATAGTTATCTAAAAAGCCTTGAATTGCCTGTCTAGCCAACCTGCGACTTTCAGCCGTAGCTTTCAAGGACCAATAGGACTCGATGGCTTGGCACAACGTATCCAGCATCCCCACTTTACGTTGATAATGGCTTAAGGAGGTTAGTAACGCCGGTACCAGTAAACTTTTGGTGGGTAATAGATTAGGGGATTCCACAGCATACTTCACATGTTGTTTAAAAAGTACCGCAAAATGCGTGGCGTCACTGCCCGTCCCCGCCGTGGTGGGAATAGCAATCAAAGGCGTTTGGTTATCCCCCACCAATTGTTGCACCAGCGGAAACTGGCGGACGCCCAAGTATGCTTTGGTCCCCTTGGCCACATCCATGGTGCTACCGCCACCCAAGGCAATGATGCCATCGCAACCATTAATATTGAAAGTTTCGATGCTTTGAATCACAGCATTAAAATCTGGATTAGCTTTAAAGTCATGAAACATTGTCATCTCAATACCTGGTAACGCCAATAATTGCTGGACAATTGTCGAGGTGTCAAAAGCCGCATCACAGACTAACAACGGTTTTCGGATACCTAGATTTTGTAGACTTTCTAGTAATTGTATTGGCAAATCCTGTAAAGTGATTGTTTCAGTTTTTTGTTCAAGCATACGGCGGCCTCCTAGCCAGGATTTTTATGTTTCACTGCTACAATTTTCTATGAGCACTTCTCATTACGTCAATTAAGTTAACATCATGTGCCTGTTTCGTCAATCCTCGGAGCCCTGATTTGTCAGCTTTTCTTATCAAATTTTTAAAATATATGTACTTTTTCTAGCTGTGTAATCGCTATATATCTGGCCTCGGCCTAATAATCTTAAGTTAAACCAGTAATTATTTAAAATTCGGATTATATTACGTCATTTAAAATTGGTCTAATACAATATAATAGCCCAAATAGTTGACATATCAGCAAGTATACAGTATGATAGCCTCCGTTGGTATATGTTATGTTTACTGACATTATATTTTTTTAAATTCGAGAGGAGTTTCTTTCATGCATATTGAAAAAGATTGTATTGGTTCTTTAACACTTGATGATGACTTGCTTTACGGCATCCATACAACCCGGGCGCTACATAACTTCCCGATCAGTTCGGAAAAGACCAATCCACTTATTTTCAACAACTTGATTCAAATCAAAAAAGCCGCGGCTCTGGTCAACCTAAAGGCCGGTAGCCTAGGTATCCCACAGGCCAAGGCCATCGTGGCCGCCTGCAATCAATTATTGCTGGGCAAGTATACCAATGCGCTGGTGGCCCCAGCTATCCAGGGCAGTGCCGGGACTTCTGTCAATATGAATGTGAATGAAGTGATCGCCAAGCTAGCCATGAAATTAAACCCTCAAGTATTCGTTCATCCTAATGATGATGTGAATCAAAGCCAATCCACCAATGACGTTTTCCCCACCGCGGGTAAAATGGCTATGTTACAGGCGTTATCGGAATTACAAGCCATGGTGGCTAAATTAGTGACCGCTTGGGAAGCCAAGGCAAGAACCTATTCAGACGTCATCAAAGTAGGCCGCACCCAGCTGCAAGATGCTGTGCCCACCACCTTCGGCCATACCTTTAATGCCTATGGGGCGTTATTCAAACGGGACCTCAGACGTTTAACTCAAGTCAAAGCCGACCTGCAAAGTGTGAATTTAGGGGGAACGGCCATTGGCACCGGTCTAAATACCAGTCCTTATTATCAACAAAATATTCTGGCCACCTTAAACCGGTTAACGGGTCTAAATTTGACCTCAGCGCCGGATTTAATGGATGCCACGCAGAATTGCGATAGCTTTGTTGAATTTTCCGGGGTCTTAAAAACCCTAGCGGTCAACCTGTCAAAAGTCAGCAATGACCTGCGCCTGATGGCCAGTGGTCCCCAGGCCGGTCTCAATGAGCTTCACCTGCCCGCTAAGCAGGCCGGGTCTTCCATCATGCCTGGCAAAGTCAACCCCGTCATCCCCGAAGTCGTGAATCAGGTCGCCTTTGAAGTCATTGGCCATGACGTGACCGTGGGCATGGCAGCCGAAGCCGGTCAATTAGAATTGAACGCCTTTGAGCCCATTATTTTCCGGGACATTTTGCAAAGTGAAGCTTATCTAACCCGGGCTATTGATACCCTGATCACCAACTGTGTTACCGGCATCACCGTAAACACCGCTAAGTGCGACCACGATGTGCAAAACTCTGCCATCAGTGCTACCGTCTTAGCCCCTAAGTTAGGCTATGCCCGGACAACCACCCTAGTCAAAGAAGCCCTGACAACCGAAACACCTATCAAAACCTTATTACGGGAAAAAGGCATTTTTGACGAAGTAACTTTAACCGCATTATTTTCCAAAGCATCTTTAACCAATGCCAAGCAGACCAGCACGCCTGAGTTGACGGCTGATCAAAATCATTAAGATAGGTAATCCGAACGGGCAGTCGCTGGTTCGGATTTTTTGTTGCCACATCCCCTTATACTCTTAAAAACAGGTATGATAGAAGTGTCTATAAATTTATCTTTGGGGGAGGCATTTTTATGGTTACAAATTTTCAACACGTCAAATCATGCTCGGATGTGGTTGGCGCTTTGGTCATATTGTTATTGACATTGGGCGCACAATTCAGTCAGCCGACTGACAAAGTCCAGGCGGCAGCACCAAATCTGAAAATTACCCAAGTCAATGGCCTTGTAAATTCTAGATACATCACGGCCCCAGTATACACAGATTTCAGTGCCAAAACGCCTACTGGCCAAAAGTTAAGCATTGGTGTCTCTCTTTGGCGGGCGACGGCTGTTGCTAAAACTAGTAACGGTGTGGATTATATGTACAATCTCGGTAGAAACCAATGGGTCAAAGCCAAAGACTTGATCCCGGACTTAACAATTAACCCAAATGTAGAGGGCACAATGGCTTACAGTTATAACAAGCCAGTGCCAATTTACAGTAATCCCCAATTGACCCAGCCCACGGGTAAGACTTTAGCCACCAATATCAAGCTATGGCAAATTAATCGCATCACTTATTTCTGGCCAAGTTATCCGACTTACGCCTATGATCTAGGCAATAACCAGTGGGTGGCTGCCAAGTATTTTGCCCCGATTGAACCAATTACCCATGTCTATGTTGGCAAAGCCATGATGAACATGCAAGATATCAACCACGTGGCTAGTTTTGCTAAGACCGATGGCTATTACAAAGTCGTCGACGTTGCCTCTCTGTCCAACGCAGATGTTTACGCTAAGATAGGCACAGATAGCCAATGGGTTTACGTTAGCATGGGTGCGTTAGCCTATGCCGCCAATGGCAGATTTAGAACTATCAATCCTTGATCAAAAATATCCAAATAAATAATCGCATTAGCTGAGTTACTCAGGATAACCTCAAATTTAATTGAGAGGTCATTCAAGTAACTGGCGCGTGCGATTTTTTTAGATACTATCATGATGCGCCATTTCCTACAGAATGCGGTAGTATGGAGGTGACATCAATTTAATTCTAAGGGAGGAATTCGAATGGTTTCAAAATTACAACACATTAAATTATGGCAAAGCATGCTTGGCGCTTTAACTGTTTTACTAATCCTAGTCGGTGCTCAGTTAAGTACACTGGGGCAGCAAGTTCAGGCCGCAGACACCAACCTTAAAGTCACGCAAGTCGATCGCCTGGTTGATTCCTGGTTTCAACCGGCACCAGTTTACACCGATATCAGCGCTCAAACACCAACCGGCGAAACATTGAACACCAAAATTTTCTCTTGGCGCGCTACAGCCGTGGCTAGAACCAGTGATGGTACCGATGTAATGTATAATTTAGGTCACAATGAATGGGTCAAAGCCAAGGACTTAATTCCTGGTTTAGCCATGACGACTTATGAAACAGACTATTTGGCTTATAGTTATAACAAACCCGCCAAAATCTATCATGATCCCCAATTAACCCAGCCATCTGGTCAAACCTTAGCTACCAATATCAAGCTTTGGAAGATTAATCGGGAAGCCAGCTCTTATGCCAATTACGCTTATGACCTTGGCAATAATCAGTGGGTTGCCGGCAAGAATCTGATTGCCGTCGCTCCAACGACCCATGTTTACGCTGGTCAAATGCTATTCAATATGGCCGATATCAATAAAGCCGTCAGCACCTTTGCGGAACCTGGATATTATCAAATATTTGACACCACCTCGCTTAAAAATGGCAATGTTTACGTGAAGTTAGGGACAGACGACCAATGGACATTCTATTCCAATGGCGCAGTATCCTATGTGGATAATGGCAAATATGATCCTTTAAATCCTTAATCGTAGGCTGTTAAACTCATCAATAATCAAATCGCCCCAGCACCGATAATTTGCGATGCTGGGGCGATTTTTATATTCACAGCGTTAAAACCATGTTATACCAAACTTCCCCGGCGTGTTCGGAACTAGACACCCCTTCATTTTGATAACCATTCCGTTCATAAAAAGGCACTAATGCTTTCAAGCAAGTTAAGGTGATGGCTTGGCGGCCTTGTTGTTGGGCAACTTTTGCCAGTTGGGCCAACAGCCCACTGGCGACGCCAAATCGGCGAAATTGCGGCTGCACTACCAGGCTCAAGACAGTCTGGTACTGGTCACTGAGCTTATTGGGAACGGTTTTATCAAACAGGGCGTCAGTGAGATAGCGCTGGTTAAAACTAGGACCCACAATATACCCTAAAATTGCCCCTTGTTCATCCACAGCCTCCAAAAAAGTGTCACTGATCCGCTCAATCCGATCATGCATGCTATTGATAGTTGCCGCTTCGTCGTCAGTAAAACCACTATGTTCAATGGTCATAATAGTTGCTAAATCCTGCATCTCCGCAGGGCGATAGTGAATCTTCATCATATTCCTCCTGAAAATCAGCTAATCGCTGGTTTTTTTATTGTCGGGTAAACCCAAGAGTTGGTATGGCGATAAAAATCGAGTTTTCATCATAATATCAATGACCGCGGCCTTAGAAATGGGTTTAGCTTCATTTAGCCAGATCATGACAATATCTAAGATACCAGACACAATGATCTCCCCCACATAATTATCCGGCAAGTCCCCTCGAAAACCTGCTTGGCCTTTTAAATGGGCGACTTGTTGCAACAAGCTTTTTAACAGTAATTCCCGGACGCCAATGATGAAATAAGGATCCCCATTGGGACCAACCAACAGCTTCAATAAAGCCCGTTGTTGGTCGATCAACTCAAAAATTTCAGTCAACATGGGATAGGGAAAGCCGGCATAATAATTCTCAATATGCATTGTCTCCCCAATTTCTTTGTCTAAAATTTCGGTGAGCTGGGTCATAAAATCTGTTTCGATGGCAGTTATCAAGGCGGCTTTGTCAATGTAATGAAGATAAAAAGTCCCCCGATTCATCCCTAGTTGCCGGGTAATATCACTGATGGTAATTTTAGAAATTGGTTTACTGGCCCCTAATTCAATGAAGGTCTGGCGAATCAATTGGTCCGTTTGTTGGAAAGCCTCTGCTTTTGTTGTCATAATAATCACTCAACACTTTCTGATTTTTTGCCTATTGTTTTGTCGTCGTGAACAGCTTAAGCTACGAATATAAATTATTATCAACACGTTGTTCATTATAACGACAAATTATTTTGGAGGCAAGTTTATGACAAATTTTATTTCCGTGACAAATATGACCAAAACTTATGGTGCCGGGGAAAATGCCGTTACCGCTAACAAAGATATTTCTTTTGACATCCAAAAAGGGGAACTCACTATTATCTTAGGCGCTTCTGGGGCCGGTAAGTCCACCTTATTGAATATATTAGGGGGTATGGACCAATTGACGGCCGGCCAAGTTGTTGTCAACGGCACTGACTTGGGCCAATTGGACAATCGGGCCTTGACCACTTATCGCCGCCAACAAATTGGCTTTGTTTTCCAATTTTACAACCTGGTCCCTAATCTCACTGCCTTAGAAAATGTGGAATTAGCCTCTGAAATTGTTAATGATGCCCTTGATCCCCAAAAGGTTTTGACAGAGGTGGGCCTGGGATCCCGGAGTCAAAATTTTCCAGCTCAATTATCCGGTGGGGAACAGCAACGGGTGGCCATCGCCCGAGCCATGGCTAAAAATCCCGATTTACTACTGGCAGATGAACCAACCGGGGCTTTAGATTATCACACGGGTAAAAGTATTCTCCAGTTATTTCAGGATTTCGTGCGCCAATCTGGGAAAAACGTGATCATCGTGACCCATAACAGCATGATCCGGCCCATGGCTGACCATGTGATTGAGATTTTTGATGGTCAGGTCAAAACGGATACCAGAAATGACCAACCAACACCAGTTGCTGACTTAGAGTGGTAAGGAGACAATAATTTCATGAAGACACTGAATAAAAACATTCGCCGGGAATTTAGCCATTCTTTACCCCGCTTCTTATCGGTCACCGCCTTATTGACCCTAGGGGTATTCGTCTTGATTGGCTTAAATGTCACCGGCAGTAATATGCGGCAAACCGCTGAAGCGCGGTACCATCAAGAAAACTTGGCCGATGCCCAAGTCACCACGCCTTTGAATTTAAATCAAGGCGACCGGCGCACCATTACCAATCTCAAGCACGTGGCCAAAGCCGAGTTTGGCAACAGTACGGACGTTTTATTAAAAAACAGCAACCATGCGTTACGCATCGAAAGTTTGCCCCAGACCATTTCTAAGACCACTTTGGTCAGCGGTAAACAGCCCCAAAACGCTGGTGAAATTGTCTTAAACAACCGCCTCAAAGGCCAATATCAAATTGGCGACCAGATCCACCTGGCCACTGCCAAAACCGCCGGCACCTATAACTTAAAACAAAAAACTTATCGAATCAGCGGCTTTGTGAAGTCTACGGAATTTATTAAAACAGATAACATTGGCAATACCAGTGCCGGCAGTGGGCAGCTCTACGGCTTTGGCTTCGTTAAAGCCGGTGCCTTTAAAGCCAACACCCAAAATTTGGCCCGTCTGACCTTCAATAATGTCTCAGGGCAAGCTTATTCCGCTGAATATGAAGATCAGATCACCAAAAACGTTGACGCCTTGCAACCTGTTTTAAACCGCCGCAACCACCAACGGATTCAGGCGTTGAACAAAACCCTCACCACCCAAATAACTACTGGGACGGCGGATGTTCAAGCCGGCCGGCAGCAAGTTCAAACCGCCCAAGGCCAATTGGATACGCTCAAGCAGCAATTGGGTAGCCAAGGCGCACCCGCTCAACTGGCGCAACTCAATGCCCAACAAGCCCAAATCGATGGGCAACGGACCCAACTTAATCGCGCCCAAACTCAAATTGATACGGCCAAGGCCACCAAAGGCCAACTGGCTGATGTGAACCTCTTGATTCAAAGTCGCAATGACTTTAATGACGGTTACAATCAATTTGGTGAAGACAGTCAACGGATCGACGCCCTGGGTAAGAGTTTCCCAATTTTATTCTTTCTCATCGCCATTCTGGTGAGCTTCACCACCATGCAGCGCATGGTTGAAGAAAAGCGCATTGAAATGGGTACCTTAAGAGCGTTAGGTTATACCAAAGGCGAAGTAATGCGGGAAGTCTTACTTTATAGCGCTGGGACCGCCGTGTTAGGGACCGTATTTGGGTCAGGCTTAGGCTTAGTGTTATTGCCAAAAGTCATCTTCCAGGCTTATGCCGCTAATTTTGATTTTACCCAAGTCCAACTGGCTTGGCATCCCTGGTTGATCGTCTTATCTTTAGTCATCGCTTTGGCGTCCACCGCCTTGGCCGCTTGGCTAGCCGCCCGGGCCGCCCTAAAAGAAATTACGGCCCAATTGATGCTGCCTAAACCGCCTAGCTCTGGTTCCCGGATTTTCTTAGAACGCATCGGCTTTATCTGGCATCATCTGAGCTTTTCCAAGAAAGTTACGGCTCGTAACCTCTTCCGCTACAAGAGCCGCATGTTCATGACCATTGTTGGGATCGCCGGGGCCACTGCCATCTTGATCACCGGCTTTGGGATTCGCGACTCCTTAAATGGCATCATCGATCATCAATTTAAAGAAATTGTCCACTATGATGCCATTGCCGTCTACAATAATAAAGCCACGGATACCCAAGTTAAGCGGGTCACGGACTTTATCACCAATGATCCCCACGTTAAAAAGGATGCCACCGCGGCTTTCAGCCAGGTTTATACAACCAATGGTAATACGAAAGAAAATATTCAAGTCCTGGTTCCTAAAAATACCGCCACTTTGAAGAACTACATTGAGCTTCAAGATTCCAAAACCAACGCCAAGCTTTCCTTGAACAGTCAAGGCGCAATCATTTCTGAGAAACTTGCCAAAACCCATCATGTGCAAAAAGGGGATTATTTAACCGTCCATTTAGCCGATGGCACCACGCGCCGGGTAAAAATTAAGGCCATCACCAAAATGTATGTGGGGCATTATCTCTATATGAACGCCAGTTATTACCAACAGGTCTTCCATCAAGCCCCCAGCTATAATGCCCAATTAATCACCCTAACCTCCCATGGGCAGGCCCAAGTCAATCAGTTCGCTGCTGACTTCAGCCGCCTCAATGCCTCGGTACAAGTCGTGCAAGCGGCGGAATCTAAACGCACGGTGACCAAAATCCTGAGCAATCTCAATAACTTGGTCATTGTCATTATTTTGAGTGCCTCCTTGCTTTCTTTTGTGGTACTTTACACCTTAACCAATGTGAACGTCAGCGAACGGATGCGGGAATTGTCCACCTTAAAAGTCCTGGGTTTTTACCCGAAAGAAGTCTTAATGTATATCTACCGGGAAACCAATATCTTAACGGGCGTCGGTATTGCCACTGGGCTTGCGGCCGGCTGGGGATTTCACGCTTATATCATGAGTGTCTTACCTCCAGAAAATACCATGACCGCCCCGGGTGTCACCTGGGCCAACTTACTCATCTCAATCATTTTAACCATTCTCTTCTCTTTGATCGTCATGTTCATGATGAATCGCAAAATCCAAAGTGTGGATATGCTTGAAGCCTTGAAATCAGTGGATTAACATTGCCAATGAACCAGCATACTTTTATAATTAGCTTTAGTGTTTTACTAAAATTATAAAGGGATGACTAATTATTACTAAATCCAAAAAACTAGGGATCATCGCCGCGGGTCAATCCAATATCGATGGCCGGGTCCCGGTGGCCCAATTACCCCAGGCTATCCACTTGCCCCTAACAAACTGTCACTATTGCAGTAACCATACCCCTAATCACAAGCAAGGCCAATTCCAACCAGCTTTGAGCGCGGCCGACTTATCGGAAGGCCGTTTCGGCTTTGATTTGATCACTTATTATTATTTGACCCAATTGGCCCACCAAGAAATTTACGTGATGAAGTACGCCGAAGGGGGAACCTCTATTGACCCCACGGGAGATGGGGACCATCACTGGACCACCCACTTTGATCAATTACCCAGTTTAGATGATTCATTGCTGGCCAAATTCGATCAGTTAGTCCAACAGTGTTTAGCCCAAGAAGGTGACCAAATTGAGGTACAAGCCATGTTGTGGCACCAAGGCGAAGCCGATCGGGACCGCTATTCCAAAGCAGCT
This sequence comes from Agrilactobacillus composti DSM 18527 = JCM 14202, assembly GCF_001436375.1. Classification (GTDB taxonomy): domain Bacteria; phylum Bacillota; class Bacilli; order Lactobacillales; family Lactobacillaceae; genus Agrilactobacillus; species Agrilactobacillus composti. The sequence goes on from NZ_AZGA01000088.1 coordinate 253,586, forward strand.
GCTGACCACTACGCCGCTAACTTGAAGCAAGTCTTTGCCCACTGCCGCCAGTTGGTGGCTAAACCTCAACTTCCGATTTTCTGTGGCACGGTCAGTCACAATTCGGAACAGTTTGACCCCCAAGTCGACCTTGCTATTCGCCAACTGGCCGCTGCCGATAATAATGTCCATTTGGTGGACATGCAAGCCGGCACCTTATTAGACCCCTACCATTTTGATGCCCGCAGCAGTGTTTATTTTGGCCAACAGGTCTATAATTACTTCATTGATGCCGGTATTGTCACCGGTGAAAAATTGACCATACCTGCTCTATAAATCATTAAAGTCCGGTTCGACTGGTTTTCCCAATTGAACCGGACTGATTTACGCCTGAGATATGTTGACTTTAACATATCTCAGGCGTAGCATGTTTGAATGGAGGTGAATACCCGATGGCGGTCCCCAATCATGATGCCCGTACCCTTAAAGAGGTTGAGCATATCTATAGTCTATTAAGTAATCAAACCAGAATTCGCATTCTACTGGCCCTAGAAGATAAAACCTTAAACGTCACTGAACTAGGGCAACAACTGAATTTAGAACAATCTATTGTTTCTCATCAGTTAAGCTTATTAAAAAAAGATCAACTGGTCCACGCCACCCGTAGCGGCCAAATGAACTATTATCGCTTAGATGACCCCCATATTTTAGAAATCATCAAAGATACCTTTGCCCACGTGAACCACGTATTGCGGGGCAAACCCCACGGCCAATAAGGCTGGCATAACGCGGCAGCATGTGGGTAAATGATACCCCAAACCAATCATTTTTTTGAAGCACTAACTTAAAACTAGTACCGGATTTTAGAAACCAATCTAAGATCCGGTTTTATTTTGCCATAGCATAGCTTGTAGCGCCTTAAAAACCGGTAATTGTGCTGTTACTCGTTTGTACATCAAGTAGGTCTTACGGGTAAAATTTTGACCGTCTTGAAATTTCAATTTCTCTTGATAACCCTTAAAGTTACCCAGGGCAATCTCCGGGACAATCGCCCAGCCTAACCCATTGGCCACAAAGTCCACACACGACGTCACATTATCCACTTGAATATTTTGATGATTCAAGGCTAATAATTGTTGTTCCACCAACCAACGGTCCATTTGTTCTTGAAAGTAACGGTCAGTTTTCCGGTTAATAAAGGGAATTTGCCGCAAATTTGCCCGATCACTTTGGGACTGACAAATCAAATATACCCCTTCTTCAGTCAACAGCCTTTTTTGCACCCCACCCACAAATTCCCCCCGGACAATCGCCACGTCTAGCTCTGACGCCAAGAGGGCCTGGTAGATTTTCCGACTGTAATCACTGCTGATATTCAAAGTAACGTTCGGGTTAGCGGCGTGGTAGGTTGCTAAAATCTGGGGTAATTTATAATGGGCAAACTCAATGGAACAGCCTAAATTTAAGACCCCTTGGACCCCAGTGGTAGGCTGTTGTAAGGTAGCTTTTAAATCGCTGGTCAACTTATAAATTTGCTGGGCCGTCTTATAGGCCATTTCTCCGGCATTGGTCAGGCGAATACCTTGCTTGGAACGCACAAATAAGGTGGTCTTCAGTTTGCGCTCCAATAATTGCAAGCGCTTTGATAGCGAGGATTGATTGACAAAAAGCATCTGAGCGGCCCGAGTGATACTTTTGGTTTGATGTAAAGCCAGTAGCATCTCAATATCTTTTTCATCCATCTAGACATCCCCTTGGTTTGAATTATATTGCTATTATAGCAAACATGCGTTATATGCATGGATAAGATGGCTTATTTGCCTTTTACGCCTAATCATTTCCTTGTTAGACTTAATCTAAAAGCAGGAGGTCAAACTATCATGCAACTTAAACATAAAGCCATCGCCGGCACCTTAGAATCCAGCGATGCCCAAATTATCCTGGCACCAAATGACGGTGGTCTTCATATCGACTTGACCAGCAGTGTCTACGAACAATATGGCACCCAAATTAAACAATTATTGCAACAAGTTTGTCATCGATTAAATATTGAAAACGCTAATATTCGAGTGGTGGATAAAGGTGCTTTAGACTGTACCCTTAAAGCTCGCTTAGAAACAGCTTACTTTAGAGCCATTGATCAAAAAGTTGATATCAACTGGGAGGCTTTATCATGACACCAGAACGCCTTAGACGAACCATGATTTTTTTAAATACCCAACGGGCGGCCCTCGTTAAAGATGCCTTCGTTTATCAACCTGACTGTGTGATTTTTGATTTAGAAGACGCTGTGGCCCAACGGGAAAAAGATGCTGCTAGAATTCAGCTGTACCATACTTTAAAAGACTTGGATTACCAAGGCATCGAGCGTTGGGTCCGGATCAACGCTTTAGACTCAGATTTGTTTCAAGAAGACATTCGCGCAGCGGTCGCCGGTGGGGCCGAGGGCATTCGTTTGCCCAAAACCGAAACAGCCGAAGATGTGCAAATGGTAGCGGATTTAGTGGATCAAGCCGAAGTTGCCTTTAACCGCCCGGTTGGAACAACCATGGTGATGGCCGCTTTAGAATCTCCTTTAGCTATCTTGAACGCCTATGAAATTGCCACCAGTAGTCCCCGCCTGATGGGCATCGCCTTAAGTGCCGGGGATTATACCCGGACCATGCATGCCAAACGAACTGTCAAGGGTTTAGAACTATTCGGCGCCCGCTCACAATTGTTATTAGCAGCCCGGGCGGCTGGGGTCATGGCCTTTGATACGGTCTATACGGATACGGATGATCCCCAGGGTTTCATTGACGAGGTCAAAATGATTCGCGATTTGGGCTTTGATGGCAAATCCTGTATCAGCCCCAAACAAATCGGGATCACCCATGACATTTTCACCCCGGACCCCAAAGAAGTATTACATGCCCAGCATGTGATCCAAGCCGTGCAAGCTAATGAGGCTAAGGGGGTTGGCGTTTTGACTGTTGACGGTAAGATGGTGGATATTGCCTGGGTAGAAGGTGCCAAACGTACCTTAAAACTCGCCAAGGCAGCAGGCAGCTATAGAGGAGATTTAGTATGAAAAATGTATTAGGACGGGATATACCCGCTGAATTTTTAACAGCTGGCCGGGAAGTTTTCCAAGGCCAATATTACCGTGATGGTTACACCTACACCAAACATGCTCCCAGGGTCAATGCTCAGGTTAAACCTGGCAAGGACAAATTACTGCCAGACATTGAAGCTGTTGTTCGGGCAACTGGTCTGCAAGATGGTATGACCATTTCTTTTCACCATCATCTCAGAGATGGGGATTATATCGTCAACATGGTAATGAAAGTCATTCACGAACTGGGGATTAAGGATTTGACTGTCTGCGCCTCAAGTTTAGGCAAGGCCCATGATTATTTGGTCCCTTGTATTGAAGACGGTACGGTAACTAATATTTCCACCAGTGGTATCCGGGATGAAATTGGCGAAGCGGTTTCCGCCGGTAAACTGAAAAATCCGGCCATCATTCGTAGCCATGGGGGGCGGGCCCGGGCAATTGAAGATGGGACCGTTAAAATCGATGTGGCCTTCATTGGGGCGGCCACCAGTGACCCTTATGGCAACGCCAGTGGCAAGGGCGGTAAAGCCGACACTGGGGTTTTATCTTACATGGCCGGGGATGCCCAATACGCTGACAAAGTGGTCATTATCACGGATACATTAGTTTCCAGCCCCAATTTCCCCGCCAGCATTGAAGGGGTAGACGTGGACTATGTGGTCCAAGTTGACGCTATTGGCGACCCTCATAAAATTGCCACCGGCGCCCTGCGGTTGACGTCAGATACTCGGGAATTGCTGATGGCTAAAAATGCTGCGAAGTGTATGTATTACTCTGGCTTCTTTAAGGATGGTTTCTCCTTTCAAACTGGCGCTGGGGGACCTTCTTTAGCCACCACTATTTTCCTAAAAGAATTTATGGATCAGGCCAACGTTAAATGTGGTTGGGCCATGGGAGGAATCACCGAACCCATCGTGGACTTATTCAAAGCTGGTTATATCCATAACCTATTGGACGATCAGGCCTTTGATTTAGCCTCGGTGGCCTCTGCCCATACTGATCCCAAACATTTTGAAATATCTGCTTCCCAGTATGCAAATCCCTTTAACAAGGGGGCCTTTGTAAATCAATTGGATTTCGTCATCTTAGGTGCTTTAGAAGTCGACGTCGATTTTAATGTTAATGTGGTCCAAGGTTCCAATGGCCTGCTCCAAGGGGCACCCGGGGGTCATCCGGATACGGCAGCTGGGGCGACCGTTACAATCATTGTAGCCCCGCTGATCCGTAGTCGTATTGCCACTGTCCGGACAGCTGTTACCTCAGTGACGACTCCCGGTGAAAGTATCGATATTGTGGTCACCGACTATGGTGTCGCAGTGAATCCAAAGCGAACCGACTTATTGGCTGCTTTTAAAGATACCAATATCCCATTGAAATCTATTGAGACACTCCGGGATCTGGCCTATGAATATGCCGGGGAACCAAAAGATATTGAATTTGAGGATCAGGTCGTCGCCTTAGTGGAATACCGGGATGGGACCTTCATTGATGCCATCAAAAAACCTAAGTGGTTAAATTAATTACCTTTCTTCTCATAAAATATACAAAGCAGGTAGCTGACAAAGTATGATTTTTGTCAACTACCTGCTTATTTGGCGATAATTTGGCCCAAATATACCCCACTGGCCGCGGCTTGGGCTAGGGAGTAAGTGGCGCCAGAACAATCTCCAATACAATATAAACCGGGGATGCCCGTTTCAAATTGGGCATTTGTTTTGACCTGGGTTGGATAAAACTTGGCGTCATAACCGTATAACATCGTCTGACCATCTATGGGGGTTTTAGTCACCTGCTGTAACAAGTCTAAAAATTGAATCGCCGGTTTTAGCAGATCAGCATCTAGGGCCGGTCCCTTTTGATAGGCCAAGGTGGGCGAAAGCAACTGGCCCTTGGCAAACTGGGGCGCCACATCCCCTAGGCGTTGGCCAATAACCGTTGAACGATCCTGAAATAGCGCCGTTAAATAAGCCTGAGCCGCTGATGAACTGGCAAAATAATGTGGCTGAAATAAGGTGAAGTTTAAATTAGAAGTGGCGCCATTTTCCCGATAATTCTGGCCATCAGCCATGGCCCAATTATGTTGCCGTTTCAAGACGACCCGGCCATGTTTATTCATACAATAAGTATAGCGTTCACCCCAGCGTAGCTTTACTTCTGGATCTGTTCCCAAAAGCACATCCAAGGCTGTGCCCTGGGTTTCAATGCGACAACCTACATCTACCCGGGTTTGGGTTGAAAAGATACTCAGCGTCCTTAGATTCGCTGCCAGAACCGGGTCAACAGCCACCCCGGTGGCCAGGATGACTTGCTGGCCCCGATAAGTGTCCCCAAGGGCCGTGCGCACCGCAAAGCCCTGGGCTAGCGGGGTGATTTGTTGAACTTTTTGTTGAAATCTAAATTCAATTTGACTGGCCTTTAAAGCTTGATACATATTGCCAAACACAGTTCTTGATAAGTGGGTGCCTAAATGTTGCGTGGTGCAAGCCACACTCACCAAATCCCTTTGATGGCGCAATTGCGCTGGTCGGGCCGCGACGTATCTTAAAGCGTGCTGACCCCCAAAGGTATCTAATGTCTGGGCAACTTTGGCCAACAGCGCTTGGGTTGGTCCCACGCCAATTTTAGCTGCTAAAGCGCCGCCAAAGTCCGGAGCAAAATTATACTTACCTTCAGCCAAACCTAAGCCACCGAAACCTTGATACAGATCCTGGGGGTCCCGTTGGTTAAAATCCGGCCCCGCTTCTAACACCAAGATACGCTTAGCAGTATTTTGCAGACGCAATAATGCAAAAACACTGCTGACGCCGGCGCCAATCAATATATAATCATACATGCCTTGTGCCCCTTTCAAACGGCCATTAACTCATGATAAACTTATTTTACATCCTAAAGGAGGTTGCCCCCATGCGAACATACACCGATAAAACCGAACTGATAGCTGCCATTCAAACCAGCTACCAAAAATATATTGCGGAATTTGCCGGCATCCCCGACACTTTAAAGGACAAACGCATCCCTGACGTGGATCGTACGCCTTCAGAAAACTTAGCCTATCAACTAGGCTGGCTCAACTTATTGTTGCGCTGGGACCAATTGGAACAACAAGGCCAAGTGGTCCACACCCCCGCTCCGGGTTATAAGTGGAACGACCTAGGGGGATTATACCAAAGTTTTTACCAACAGTATGGCCAAGAAAGCCTGCAAACACAAATACAAGCCCTTAACGAAACTGTGACCCGCGTTATCGCCTGGGTGGACACTTTGAGTGACAGCGACTTATTTGAGCCCGGCCAGCGGCAATGGGCCACCACCGCTGCCAAATGGCCCCTGTGGAAATGGATCCACATCAACTCAATGGCCCCCTTCACCAACTTCCGCACCAAAATCCGTAAATGGAAAAAACTCAATAATCACAACGAATTTTAGCTACATAAAAACCCTTTCAAAATCTCAGCGATTTGAAAGGGTTTTAAAATATTATTTTGCCAAGTCAATGTAACTGTATAGCGTATATTTTGAAATATTGAAATATTTTGAAATTTTATCCCCAGACTTGGTAATCAAAAATGCACCCTTATTATTTAAAAATTGAATACATTTGACCTTGTCTTCTTTGCTCATCAAAGCAACGGGCTTGCCAACGCGTTTAACGGATTCTTGAATCAAGTTATCCAACAATTCGTTCACGTCATTAGGGATGACTTCAGGGGTCTCCGGACTGGTATCCTTGGTTTCGCTGAGACTCTTGAGGACATTTTCAGCCATGATGACATTAGAGACATCATAATTAATGGCAAAAATAGCATCTAATTGCCCATCATCATCTTTGAAATATAAGGTGCTTGACTTTAAAACGCGCCCATCAGAAGTTCGAGTTAAATAGTTGATATGATCTTGTAATTCTTCGGGTTTCTTTTTTAAACTCTCTAGAACAACCTGAGAAGGGCCATCGCCAAGCCGACGTGAAGAGACTTGCCCATTTTCAATCATAACAATGGAATGATTCATATCATCACGATCGATTTTATGGATAACCACCTCACAGTTGTCCCCAAACTGATTGGATAAGGCTTTCCCGATCCGACCGAGGAACTGCAACTTTTCATCTGTTAGCATATGGATTAAACCTTCTTTATTTAATTTTTGGCAAAAATATATTTACCATATTATACCAGCAATCCAAAAATTTTGTTATATTTTGTGCTCCAGTAATTGTGATGCAGTGCACAGGCTTGTCTATTCAGTATAACATGCTCTGGCTTCAAAATAAATGTTTGGTGACCAAATTTATTTAAAGGATCGCCAGTTAATTTTGCCTGCGTTGCTAGGCATTGACCCATATGCCTCAGCCACGTCAGCGCTTACCGCTCGATATTAAAATGGGGTAGCACCACCGTTTTTGGATCAGCCTGCCGTTTGGCATCAGCCAATTGCACGGCATCAATAATCTTTTGGTAGCCGGTACAGCGGCACATGTTCCCGGACAGTCCTCGGCGGATCTCAGCGCGGCTCAATTGGGCGTGGTCTTTTAACAATTGGTCACTAGCTAAAACCATACCCGGAATGCAAAAGCCACATTGGACGGCCCCGGCTTCGATAAAGGCAGCCTGGATCGGGGCCAATTGCCCATCGGCTTGGGCAATGCCTTCAATGGTAGTAATTGCCTTACCATCGGCCCAAACCGCCAGGTAGATACAAGAATCCACCGTCCGGCCGTCAATGATCACCGAACATGCACCACACTCGCCCACCCCACAGCCTTCTTTGGTACCAGTTAATTCAAAATCATCCCGCAACATTTCCAGCAGACTTTTGCGAATATCCACGGCACAGGTGACGGCTTCGCCATTTAACGTAAAGTTAATCTCATGTTTCATATCTAAGCACCTCGCAATGCAGCTGTGATATCCCGACCGGGTAAAACTGTGACCAAGTGGTCCCGAAAAGCTTTGCTATCCCGCCAGTCGGTAATATCGTGGGTATCTCGTAAACACAATTGACCAATTTGCGCCAACGTGGCGTCGGTCAGCGCCTTACCCTGGGCATAGGCTTCGGCCACGGGCATCCTTAGCGGCGTGGGTCCAGCGGCCCCAAAGCAAAGGCGCAGGTCGCTGATCTGTTCACCGTGGACCTTCACCAAAGCAGCACAACTTAAATTTGCAATGTCTAAGGCATTACGCCGGGCAAACTTAGTATAGTGCCCGTGAAAACCTTGATAGTCGGCAGCTTTGATTTTAAACCGGGTCAACACTTCTCCGGGCTTCAGGATAGTTTGCCCAGGGCCGCGATAAAAGTCGGCGATAGGGATATCTTTGATCCCATCTGGGCCTTGAATTTCACAGATGGTGTTGTAGGTGAATAATGCCGGGGCACTGTCTGCTGCTGGCCCAGCATTACAAATGTTACCGCCAATGGTGCCCATATGGCGAGTTTGGGGACCACCCACCAACGATACCGCTTGGCTTAACAGCGGGACATATTTTTGAATTAAGGGATCATGTTCAATGGTCACAAAGGTATTTAACGCCCCAATACTTAAGGTGCCATCAGCTTGGTATTCAATCCCCTGCAGTTCCGGAATGCGGGTGATGCCAATTAAAGCCATCCCTGTGAAGGCCGGAACTTCGGCGCGGGATTTGACCAATGTGTCGGTACCCCCAGCCACAATGCGGGCCTTGGGGTCTGCGGCGGCGAGCTTAAAAAATTCAGCCAATGACGTTGCTTCATGATAATCGGTAATATCGTACATTACGACACCCCCTTAGGTGCTTTAGCCGCCTGCAGCGCGTCATAAACGCTTTCTGGGGTCAGCGGAATCGTATCAATACCCACACCCACGGCGTTTTTCACCGCATTGCGAATTGCCGGTGCCGGTGAGCAGGTGGGATTTTCGCCCAAAGCTTTATTGCCATAGGGACCTAAGGGGTCTTTGGTCTCCACAAAAATTTCATCTAAATCCGGTAGATCCATGGTAGTGGGTAGTTTATAATCCAGTAAATTATTATTCATAGGCCGCCCTAAATCATCATAGACCAAGCCCTCATTTAAACCATAACCGGCACTCATGGCCATCCCCCCTTCAACTTGACCAGCGGCCAATAAGGGATTGATGATCTTACCGGAATCGTGAACATTCATTAAACTCAAGAGCTTGATCTTGCCAGTTTGCAGATCCACTTCTACTTCCGCCAAGGTACAGCCGGAGGCATAGGAGTTATTATGAATATTTACCGACGATTCCGCCACCATGGTTTTGGCGGTCTGCCAATCAAAATAAGAGGCCTGGGCCATGTCTTTGACGGTGGTGATCAAATCCCCATCACTCACCGAAACGATGTTGCCGTCCACAATATCCATGAATTCACCGCGAATATCAAAGGTGGCTGCGGCCCGTTGAATGATCATTTTGCGCATTTTTTCGGCGGCATCGCGAATGGCATAACCGGCAATATAGGTCTGCCGAGAGGCATAAGCCCCGGTGTCAAAGGGGTCAGTGTCGGTATCCGTGATGGCATCGCGGATAATACTTTCAAAGGGAACCCCTAAAGTATCTGCCGCCATTTGGGACAAGGCGGTATCCGCCCCTTGGCCAATTTCCGTGGCCCCCACCATGAGTTTAAAGGACCCGTCTGGCAATAAAATCAAGCGGGCCCCAGAAGTTTCTAGACCAAAGGGATAAGTCGCCGTCCCAAAGGAAAAGGCGGCTATCCCCACACCGCGACGAGTTGGACCTTGGTGCTGATTAAAGGCTTTGGCGTGTTGGGCCTTTTGTTGCCATTTAAAGGCTTGTGGGCCTTGTTTCAAACAGTCGCCAATGCGGAAATCTTGTTGTTTGGTATGGCTTAATTCGTTATAAAAACCATCGGGCTGATGGTTCTTCAAGCGAAATTCAATGGGGTCCATGCCGATTTTATCGGCGGCGTCATCAATGACACACTCCAGGGCAAAAATCACCTGGGGCATCCCATAGCCCCGCATGGCCCCGGCGGTGGCAATATTGGTATACACGGTTTTAGCGCCATAATTTAGACTGTTCATTTTATACAAGGCATTGATAAAGGTGCCGCCCTTCCCGCCAATGGCATGACCATGGGAAGCGTACCCCCCTTGATTCGATAACACTTGCATATCTAACGCGGTGATGGTGCCATCTTTTTTGACGCCTAATTTCACATCATAATCAATGGCGTGGCGGGTCCGGGTGTAGGCCAGGGATTCTTCCCGGGTCAAATTGATCTGCACCGGCTTGCCCCCCATGGCCTGGCTCATGGCCACGGCTAAGGGTTCAATGGTCACATCTTGTTTATTGCCAAAACCGCCCCCGATAAAAGGCTTTTTCACCCGGATCAGGGACCAGGGCAGACCATTAGCCTGGGCCACGATACGGCGACAAATATGGGGGATCTGGGTGGAACTAATACACGTATAGCGTTGATCCTCACTTTGAAAAGCGGTGGCGACTTGGTTCTCTAAATGGGCATGTAATTGCACTGGTGTATGTAACTGCCGGTGTAACACAAAATCCGCATCCTCAAGGCCTTGATTCACGTCCCCAAAGCCCACCGCCGTACTGGCAATGACATTGTTCCGTTCGGCGTGGATGCGTTTAGCATCTAGGGCCATGGCCGCCTTTGGGGTCAAGTAAACTGGATAGGTGTCATAGGTCACCTTGATTTTACTGAGGGCCTGTTTAGCAGCTAAGGGCGTTTTCGCGATCACGGCGCCAATGTCATCCCCGTAAACGCGCACGTGGCGGGTCAACATGGTGCGGTCTTCAATGTCCCGCTTCTTAGGTTCCAGGTTCCAAGGATGGCCCGCTGTGGAATATTTATTTTGGGGCAGATCCTCGGGTAAGAGAATCTTCAAGACCCCAGGCACTTTTTCAGCCTCCGAAATATCGTAGCTTGTCACGTAACCATGGGCAATCGTGGCATGTAAAATTTTACCATGCAGTAAGTTCTTAATCGGAAAGTCTCCAGTGTAGTTTGCCTGGCCTTTAACCTTTGCAATTGCATCCCAGCGACTTTCTGCTTGACCAATAATATGCTTTTGAGCCATTGCTATCCCTCCGTTGAAAGATAATATTATTGCAAACAAAAAAATCTTTGTAGGTACGAGTTTGAGCGTATTTTATACTTTTTTCAAAATAAGCGCAAGCTTGTGAAATATTTACCAATTAAATTTTATCATAAAAGCGTTTCCACAACAATGCTAATTCCATAATAAAAACCCACCCGAGGGCGATTGGGCGCCCTTGGGTGGGTAAAAGGAGGGAATACTATTATATATTGTTAGTTCCTTGTTACTGGCTAAAAAATGGTTTTAAATCTTGAACTTGAAGATTGCCTATTTTTTCTTACGAGCTGCCATATCCGCGTAGCGGGCAGTCCGGTCGGCCATATCCTCAGTTGTCCGGTCAAACATGGCCTCGACAACATCTGGATCCTTCTTCACATTATGCAATGCAGCGTAACGTGTTTGGCTTTCCAAGAAACTAGGAATCTTTTCAGTGTCATAACGTTTGTAGTCTAAGCGCATTGGATCTCTGCCCTTTTCGGCCAAACGTGGATCGTAGCGATAAAGTTGCCAGTAACCACTTTCAACAGCGGCTTTAGCTTCTTTAATAGCGTTACTCATACCACCCTTGATACCTTGGTTGATACAAGGTGTATAGCCGATAATAACAGATGGGCCAGGATAGCTTTCAGCTTCTGTGATGGCTTTAACAGTTTGGTTTTGGTCGGCATCAATGGAAATTTGTGCCACATAGACGTTGCCATAAGTGGCTAGCATCATGCCCAAGTCCTTCTTAGCTGTCTTCTTACCACCAGCTGCGAATTTCGCAACGGCTGAAGCAGGTGTTGCTTTAGACATTTGACCACCAGTATTGGCGTACAATTCATTATCCATGACGAAGATGTTAATATCTTCACCACTGGCAACAACATGGTCGATACCGCCAAAGCCGATATCATAAGCCCAGCCGTCACCACCGATGATCCATTGACTGATCTTGGCAAATGAATCTTTGTCTTTCAAAATGTCTTGCAATAATTCGTCTTTTTCAGTTTCCAAAACCGCAGCTAGCTTAGCAGCCCGTTGGCGACTGCCTTCACTTTCATGGGCATGGTCTAACCAGTCTTGCATTAAGGCTTGTGTTTCAGGTTTACCAACTTTGGCAGCTAAAGCAGCTTCAACTTTATGTTCCAGATAACGACGTTTCGTTTGGTTAGCGATAAACATCCCATAACCATATTCAGCATTATCTTCGAACAAAGAGTTACTCCAAGCAGGACCTTGGCCTAAAGCATTTGTGGTATATGGGGTAACTGGTGAAGAAGCACCCCAGATAGAAGAACAACCAGTGGTATTGGCCATTTGCATGTGATCACCATACAATTGAGTCAACAGTTTAATATAAGCTGTTTCACCACAACCAGCACAAGCACCAGAGAATTCTAACAATGGTTTTTCAAATTGAGAACCCTTGACGCTGGCTTTCTTGATGGTATTGGCTTTTTGAGTCAATGTCATGGCAAAAGCCCAGTTTTGAGCTTGTTCTTTTTGAGAATCATAAGAGGCCATCTTCAAAGCTTTCCCACGTTCTGGACAAGCTTCAACACAAAGGCTACAACCAGTACAGTCTTCAATTGAAACTTGGATCCGGTACATCTGGCCGTCGGCACCCTTCATGTCTCTAGTAATGAAGCCTTCAGGGGCTTTTTCCATTTCTGCTTCGTTTGCCACAAATGGCCGAATAGCAGCATGTGGGCAAACAAAGGCGCAGGCATTACATTCAGTACAGAACTTGGCATCCCATTGTGGTACTTCTAAGGCAATGCCCCGTTTTTCGTAAGCAGCGGTGCCCATAGGCATCTTGCCGCCTAACATATGGTTGTCAATTAAGTCTTTAACAGTTAAGTTATCGCCTTCTTGACGGTTGATTGGTTCCATGATGTTCTTCACGTAAGCTGGTTCGTCACCCTTAGCAGCTTCTGGTTTAGCTTCAACGCCAGCCCAGTCTTCAGGAACATCAACTTGAACCAAATTATCAAAAGTATGATCGATAGCTGCCCAGTTCATTTCAACGATCTTACGAGATTTCTTGCCATAAGCTGTTTCAACAGATTCTCTGAGCAATGGTACGAATTGATCTCTTTCCAAGATATCTGTCACATCAAAGAATGCGGTGGACATGACTTGGTTGATCCGACGACCTAAGCCGATTTCACGAGCAATGGCGTAGGCATCGATGATATAGAATTTAATATGATGTTGACCAATGTAGCGCTTGAATTTCTCTGGTAACAATACCCGAGTTTTAGCTTCATCCCAGTGAGTATTCAATAAGAATGTCCCGCCGTCTTTTAAGCCTTTCAATAAATCATATTGGTTCAAGTAAGCTTCGTTAGAACAACATACAAAGTCAGGGGATTCAACATAGTAAGTGGAATTAATTGGTTCATGACCAAAACGTAAATGAGAAATGGTCAAGCCACCAGATTTCTTAGAGTCATAGGCGAAGTAAGCTTGCGCATATTGGCCGGTATGATCCCCGATGATCTTAATAGCTTGTTTGTTAGCACCAACAGTCCCATCAGAACCAAAGCCCCAGAACTTAGCTTGGAAAATGCCTTTTGGTGTTAAGTCCAAAGGCGTTTCTTTTGGTAAGGAAGTATGCGTTACATCATCCACGATACCAACTGTGAAGCGTGGTTTCAATTGGTCAGCAGGTAATTGCAAGTGATCATAAATAGAGACAATTTGATCAGGTGTGACGTTCTTAGAAGCAATCCCATAACGGCCGCCAATAACAACTGGGCGGTTAGGATGACTGAACAAAGCACTTTGAACATCTAAGAGCAATGGTTCGCCTTCAGAGCCAGGTTCTTTAGTCCGATCCATCACGGCAACCCGTTCTACTGTAGCTGGTAATTTAGCCAACAAGTTTTCAGTTGGGAATGGGCGATACAAGTGCATATTGATGAAACCAACTTTGCGGCCTTTACTATTCAAATAGTCGACAGTTTGTTTGATCGTTGGGGCAACTGAACCCATTGCAATGATAACTTCAGTCGCTTCAGGATCACCATAATAGTTGGTCAAATCATAATCAGTGCCCCGCAATTCGTTGATTTGGTTCATATATTTTTGCACGATTGCTGGCATCTTATCATAAAATTGGTTTACTGTTTCTCTAGATTGGAAATAGATGTCTGGATTTTGGGCCGTCCCTGAAATCTCAGGATGGTTCGGGTTCATAGCCCCATCACGGAATTCTTGTAATTGTTTCCAAGGCATCATTGCTTTTAATTCATCATAGTCTAAAACTTCAATACGTTGGATTTCATGACTGGTTCTAAAACCATCAAAGAAGTTCATAAATGGTAATTTGCCTTCAATGCTGGCCAGATGTGCAACAGCGGACAAATCCATAACTTCTTGGACGCCACTTTCAGCTAACATACAAAAACCAGTTTGCCGAGCAGCCATCACATCACTGTGATCGCCGAAAATGCTAAGGGCATTGGTGGAAACAGCCCGAGCGGCAACATGGAAAACGGTTGGTAATAATTCACCAGCAATTTTGAACATGTTTGGAATCATTAGTAACAAGCCTTGTGATGCGGTATAAGTTGAGGTCAATGCCCCAGTCTTTAAGGAACCATGTACCGCACCAGCAGCACCGGCTTCGGATTGTAGTTCGACGACTTTAACAGGTTCGCCAAAGATATTTTTCTTACCGGCAACTGCCCAGGCATCCACAACTTCAGCCATGGTTGAACTTGGGGTGATTGGATAAATGGCGGCAACCTCTGTGAACGCATAAGAGATATAAGCTGCAGCGGTGTTCCCATCCATGGTTTTGATTTTGCGGGATACGTTATGATCCTGCGTATTGTCTTTTGTTTCAACATTTTGCATGTCCATCATCCACCTCCGTGGTTTGCGATTTAAAGCTCGCTTTGAGCCTTGACTAAATCACTGACTAACTTCTTAATATTTTCTGTATCTTCATCGTCTGCATCATTTTCAATCTTGAGGACATCAGCACCCTTTTTAGCACCGGTCTTTTCAAAATCTTCCATGAAGGAATCAGCAGCGTGACAGAAGAAATCTGGATACAATTCACTGTCCCCACTACCAACGACACCGTAGATTTTACCAGACAAATCTTCATCTGCTAAATCATCATAGAAGTCTTCAAATTCACCAGGTAATTCACCGTCGTTATAAGTGTAAGTTGCGATAACGCAGATATCTGCGTCTTCAAAGAAATCTGGATCCACATCGTCGGACATTTCACGTTCAACGTCGACGCCTTGATCCTTAAACGCATCTTCAATAATTTCGGAAATACCTTCCGTATTCCCAGTCATGCTGGCATATACAATTTTCGCTAGAGTCATGATAATCATCCTTCCAAGATTGTCAATATATTTTTTTGTTTCATGTTCCTGAAATTTGAGTGGGTGGCAAACGCTTTCAAATATTGTTAAAAAATACTTGACGCTTAAAAATTTTTAGGGATTAAAATTTTTTTTATCCCCCTTTGTAAAAAATGAGGCTGGATTAAGTTAACTGCTTAACTCAACTCAGCCTCTAGACATAACAGACAGTGCGGCTATACGAACAAACCCTTTTTGTGGCCTAGCATCAGTACAGCGTCTAAGACACCGCCTCCGATGGCTCGGGCTTTATCTGAAATTTGGTCACATGGTACATTGGGTCTGGGATCCACATCAGCAATCTTTAATCCCAAACTCACGAGCGTACCTTCGGCAATTAAGCCGCGGAGCGTGCCAGTGAGTGGCGATGGTACTGCTGTGTCTCCAAGATAAAATAACGTTTCACCTTGCTGAACTTGGGCGCCAATTTCACGCCGATGTCGCATTAGGCCAGCTGCAGGTGCATAAATCACCCGTTCTTTACTTTTCCCAGCAATGACCCCCGGTATCCCAGTGTTAGCTAAAGGCTTCCCCTTTGTGATGATCCGGCCCAAGTTGTGACCCCGCATGGTTTCAATGACGGCATCAACATCCTCAGGTGCGGAAAAACCTGGTCCTAAAGCAATGGTTAAAGGTGCCATTTGTCGATTGGTGCCGAGATTCTTTTTGGCAAGAATCGCATCCACCACGACGGCTGGTTTAAGCATGTGAATTATATCACCTGATGGGTTTACTATAACAGGAATTTCACTTTTTTTCCAGACTTTTTGCACATTTTCTGCTAAAGTTTTTACACCTGTTACATCTTCAACGGTAATCTGGCCATCAGCGATGGCACTTCCTAGGCAAACAGGGCGCCGAATCATCATTGGTTGCGCGGTTTCTAGCATGATCAACTTAAAGCCAGCATGCCATAATTTCTGTGCTACCCCAGTGGCTAAATCGCCGCCGCCACGGATGACGATCAACGTGTCACTGATATGTGGTTCTGCCATAATACTCGCCCTCGTTCTTCTAAAAAGTCAACTGCCACGATTCGATCCAACTGCTGTTTCATCTTTTCGGGCAACTGTGCTATTACTTCGTTCATTTGGTTCAAAGTTGTTACATTGGCCACATGGGTCAACACTAACACCCGACGGCCCCGGGCCTTGGCAAACAGACCTTGGGGATGGCTGATAATACGGGCCAAAACCGCTGGCGTTACCAATTGACCGGGGTGAAAACCACCCCAAGCCAGCAACTTGCTAAAACGGTGCACATTATTAGGATTTAAAGTCAACCCCAAACTTATTGCAGGTAACACCCCAATTGTACACGATGTTTCAGGTAAAATCACGGGTTCTTGCATACTCCAAGCTTTCAAGGGTTTTCCCTTAGAGCCATCTGCTTCAATGAACACCTTATCAAAGTAAGGCAGGTACTGGTGTAATGTTGGGGCCTGGGCTAATTTCAACCCATTACTCGTGGGGGTTAAAGCACCCAGCACACTAACGCCACGACAGCCTTGGAAATCTAAAGGCACAGATAACGGTGTCAACCAATGGTCATAGCTATCACAAGCTGGCGGCCAGATCTTTGTGCTGGTGGTCAGCAAGACCCGTTGATTCGGGTAACTATGGGCCAAATGATTCATTAAGGTCGTTTTACCGCCACAGCCAATAATGGCCACGACTTCTCGGGCGTTTAAATCAAATAAGTGAGTTAGTGCCATTTTTCATACACCTGCTTCGCACCACTGCCAATGATTTTATAAATACCAGCAGTCGTGATGCCATGGTCCTTGATCAGATCAAAGGCTTGTTGCAAGTAATCAGCGTCAACTCGTAAACAAATCCCGCAAGCATCCCCTAATTGACCAGGTAAGGGCATGACTCTTACCGGCAGTTTTTCTGTTTCAAAGAGATGACTCGCCGTAATTGCGTTATGGGTATTGATAAACGTAAATAAATAGGTCATAGAAAAGTCCCCTTTAGGACCGATTATTGAGCTGTCACCACTTTATCCGCGGTATTTAAGGTTTCCACGATGGCATACATGTTCGTAATATCACCAATCGCTAATTTATCTTTGATACCATAAAAATCTAGACAAGTGCCACACGTATTAATTTGAGTGCCTTTATCAGCTAAAGTTTGTAGATCCTCTAAAACATCTGAACCTTCAGTCGTCAACCAAGCACCGCCGTTATAAAACAGCATTTGTTCTGGTGGGGTATCTAATTGTGTTAAGGAATAGATGTAACTTTTAAGCAAAATACTGCCCAGCTCATCATCGCCCGTACCCAGTGTTTTAGAACCAAATGCGTATACAGAGGCGACGATCGAGCCGTGCGCTGCCGCTTTTTTCAGCATATCTGCTGTTGCGGTTATATGTACGGTCCGAGTTTCACCTTCTGTGTCAGAACTAACTTGATACCCATTGCCATTTGCCATTTTAGAAATATTCTTAACAGCCACATCATTGTCTACAACGACATCAACTTTGCCACCATCAGGGGTCAAAGACTTGATGGCCTTTTTAGCGGCAATAACTGGTAAAGGACAGGTTTGATTTAGAGCTTCTACTTTAACTGTTTTCATAAAAAGTGCACCTCTATAATAAGATTATGGGTTGAGCTTCCCGATCAGCGACCATGCCGACAATTCTTGCCACTGGATCCGTGACATGAATTGCTGCTAATAAATCAGCAGCATCTTCGGCAGCTACACTGATTAGAAGTCCCCCGGAAGTTTGTGGGTCAAACAATAATTCTTGAAGCGCAGGGCTGATCGCATCTAAATCGACACGGTCACCAATTTGTTCCCGATTCCGTTCGCCACCAGCTGTTGTCAAATACTCTTTGGCAAAGTCTAACGCGTCCGGTAGAATCGGCACTTCACCGGTGTCTAATACTAAAGTATGGTCGTCACCGGCCATCTCCAGCCCATGGGCTAAGAGCCCAAAACCGGTGACGTCTGTGCAGGCATGAACTTGATACTGTCCAAAATTAGCGGCAGCATACTTGTTTAATTGTTGCATGGACGCAATGGCAATTTCAGTCGCTTCAGCATCCCCGACTTTTGCTCGATCAGCTGCTAAAATGATCCCCACACCTAACGCCTTGGTTAAGATTAAAGCATCACCAGTTTTAGGTGTGTCATTGCGGATTAAATGCCGCGGGTCCACTTGACCAGTAACCGCTAAACCATATTTAGGTTCATGATCATAAATAGAATGACCACCAGCTAAAATGGCGCCGGCTTCTTGGATCTTGGCTGCTCCCCCTGCAAGAATATCACTTAACGCCGATTTGGGCAATCGTTCTGGAAAACAAGTGATGTTTAAAGCTAACAAGGGCTTGCCCCCCATGGCATAAATGTCACTTAAGGCATTGGTTGCGGCAATTGTGCCAAACACATAAGGGTCCTCGACCATTGGTGAAAAGAAATCCACTGTATTGACCAAAGCTTGATCTGGGGCAGTTTGATACACTGCGGCA
This sequence comes from Agrilactobacillus composti DSM 18527 = JCM 14202, assembly GCF_001436375.1. GTDB lineage: Bacteria > Bacillota > Bacilli > Lactobacillales > Lactobacillaceae > Agrilactobacillus > Agrilactobacillus composti. The sequence continues at coordinate 272,592 of NZ_AZGA01000088.1, forward strand.
TCATCGCCCGTGTTAAACCCGACCAATAAATTTGGATCTTTAGTCGTTGGTAACGCCTTTAAATAATCTGTTAAATCTCCGGCTGCAATTTTGGCCCCGCAGCCACCAGAGGTACAACTTGCTAAAAAATCTTCCATTACTTGCCGCCTTCTTTCAAAACGGTTGCTAAAACTGTCAACGCTTGATCTAATTCTGCTTGGGTCGTGGCATAGCCAAAGCTAAAACGCACGGTCCCGCCTGGAAAAGTCCCAATATTACGGTGAGCGATCGGTGCACAATGCAAGCCACAACGGGTAATGATGCCATCTTTTTCATATAAGGCCCCACCTAAAACCCCGGGGTCCCAGCCCTGACCGTTGATGGAAACCACTGGCGTCATTAAAGCCGCCTCATTGGGGCCATAAACGGTCACGGGTAAGTCAGCCAAGCCCTTAAGAAAATAGGCCGTTAAAGCTTGTTCTTTTTGATGAACTTTAGCCAAACCCATCTTCTCTAGCGCCTTTACGCCTGCACCGAGGCTTAAAATACCGATGGTATTAGGCGTCCCTGGTTCAAATTTATCCGGAAGAAAATCCGGTTGTTCATTGGCCGCAGACGCATTGCCAGTGCCGCCAACCAACCAAGGCTTGATTTTTTCAGCCATGCCGTCGGCCAAACAAAAGCCGCCAATACCTGGCAGCCCTAACAAGCCCTTGTGACCGGCGAAAACTACTACATCGGCGTGCAAGGCTTGCATGTCAATGGGCAAGTACCCTGCTGTTTGGGCAGCATCTAAAATCGTGATCAGACCGAAGCTTTTGGCAATGCGAAAAGCTTCCGCCACCGGTTCAATCGTCCCAGTCACATTAGAGGCATGAGTCAACACCAATGCTTTGGTGTTGGGCCCACAGGCCGGTGCAATAGCTTTGGTATCCAAAACCCCCGTGACATCACAAGGTAAATACGTAGTGGTGACACCCTTTTTCCCTAACAAGGTCAAAGGTCGACTCACGGCGTTATGCTCCATGTCACTTGTTAATACTTGATCACCGGGTTGTAATAACCCATTTAAGACCATATTCATGCTCATGGTGGCACTAGCCGTGAATAAAACCCGACTGGCATCCCCCACGCCAAAGAACTTCGATAAAGTCTCGCGAGTATCCAAAGCGATACTCATGGCCTCAACCCCAGGTAATGCCCGGTTTTGATTCTCATAATGATTGTCATTAAGATAAGTCGTCACTGTTTTTAAAACACTGGCAGGCTTTTGAGCCGATGTTGCGGCCCAATTTAAATCAATACTCATAATCTGACCCTTCTTTTATCAAGTTCTTATATTGGCCCAGGGTATCCACATCTTCAAAGGGTCCGGGGGTCACTGGGACACTGATACAGGCTTCAGGATGTTGAGTCCTTATTTGCCGACCCCCAGAATCACCTGTGAGTTGTAATAGCTCGTCTCGAAAATGACTGCCGAAAACCATCGGATTACTGGGCTGCGTTAAAATCGTTGGATACACAATCTTATCTGATTTTGCTAAGAGTAGCAAGGGATGCACATCGCTGACCCGTAAATCAGGCTGATCAATGGCTAAGTAAATGTAAGCATCACCTGTGGCCATCTGGGTCCCTAAAACCACACTATGACTTTGCCCAAGTTCCGGGTTGTGATTCACCAATAGTTTATAGCCCTGGGGCACGTGGGCCTGTTTTAAATCTGCGGGACCAATGACCAACAACCGTTCATAAACTGGCAATTGGGTCACTAGCCGCAACGTTTTATCTAAAAAGGTCTCCCCCCGATAAGTCATGAACAATTTGTTAGCACTGCCCATGCGCTGGGATAAACCACTGGCTAACACGATAGCGCTGATCTTCATGGCATCAAGTCCTTAACTCAAACTTCCAAATTAACGCCGTTTCTTAGCATAAGGTGTGTCACTCATTGGTAACGTATCTCGTAATTGGCCATCTAAGGCATAATAGGCGCCGCCAATAGCTGGTGCTGGTAAAATAGTTGCCAATTCACCCACACCTTTGACCCCATAGGCGATCCCTTCATGGATAGCCCGGCTTTGGACAAAGCGGGTCTCAATTTCAGGTACTTTCGTAGCATCTAATAAGCCTAAAGTAGCATATTTAGCCTTCACGTAACCTTGGTCCATATCGAAGTGTTCAGTCAAAGCATAACCCATGCCCATGACGATCCCACCTTCGATTTGACCAGCAGCAGCAGGTGGATTGATCACTTGACCAATATCATAAGCTGCCACGAATTTACCGAGTTTACCCTTTTCATCTAAGGTCACAACTTCTGAAGCATACCCGTAACCTACGTGGCTGACAGGGTTTTCTTTATCAGAATTGATTGGGTCAGTTCTTGGGTTAAATTCGCCATAATATTCTTGGCCATCTAAATCAGCCAAAGAACGGCCCATATCCAATTGTACCCGTAGTTGTTGGGCAGCAAGTTTAATGGCTTCCCCAGTAATTGTAGATTGTCTGGATGCTGTTGTTGTCCCAGTATCTGGTGTCCGGGTTGTATCCGGATCTTCTACAAGGATCAATTCAGGATCCACATCTAAAGCTTCAACCGCTAATTGGGTAGCAACCGTCGCAAAGCCTTGACCAATACAAGCTGCAGAAGAACGGACATGAATTTTACCGTCTTCTACGGAAATGATGCAACGGCCATAATCATCAAGGCCTACACCGATCCCACTGTTCTTGAAGAAACAAGTGATCCCGGCAACATCGGCAGCTTCAAAATCAGGTTTAACTGATTCCAAAGTTTCTTTTAACGCACAGTTATTAGAAACTAATTGGCCATTTGATAGGGTATCCCCAGGTTCAACTGCATTCAAGTAACGAATGTCCCAAGGACTAATGCCAACTTTCTTAGCGAGAATATTCAAGTTACTTTCGATGGCAAAAGCAGTTTGACAAACCCCAAATCCTCTAAAGGCACCACAAGGTGGGTTATTCGTATATAAGGCATAGCCATCGATATCCACATCTTGATAATTATAAGGACCAGCCGCATGGGTACAAGCCCGTTGCAACACTGGGCCGCCTAAGGAAGCATATGCCCCAGAATCTGCATAGATCACGGCTTTCATCGCCGTTAACTTCCCATTTTCATCACAGCCAGTGGTGAAGTCCATTTCCATACCGTGACGTTTAGGGTGAACCATTAAACTTTCTTGGCGAGAGAAGAGCACTTTAACTGGTTGTTTCAACAGCCATGCTGCCAAAGCCGCATGATGTTGAACACTCATATCTTCCTTACCCCCAAAACCGCCACCTACTAACATAGAGTGTACGTGAACTTTAGGTTTTTCAAGACCGAGCATCCGACTAACTTCCCGTTGCTCATCATAGATCCCTTGGCCACCTGAGTAAAGTAAGATCCCATCTTCACCCTCAGGTAGCGCAATAGCACATTCTGGTTCCATAAAAGCATGTTCATTAATTGGCACAGAATAATGTTCAGTTACCACATATTTAGACTGGGCTAATTTTTCATCAGCATTGCCGCGAATCACATGTTCATGAGCTAAAACGTTCCCTTTTTCATGGATCAACGGTGCGTCTTTGGCCATGGCAGCTTCACTGCTCAATACTGGTGCTAATTCTTCATATTCAATCTCAACTAAATCTTTGATTTCATCTAATGTTTCCTTTGATTTAGAAACAACTAAGCACATGGCATCGCCCACGTAACGGGTAATTCCCCCCACAGGAATCATAACGTCCCAATCAGAGATAAATTCCAAATGGCCGATCTTGTTATTGCCAGGCACATCTTCAGCTGTAAATACAGCAACACAATCAGGATGAGCCAAGGCTTTAGACTTATCAATACTCAAGAACTTAGCCCGTGGATAAGCACTGCGCACGGCAGAGGCATATAACATGCCAGGTAGTGTCATATCATCCACATACTTGCCAGTACCTAGAGTCTTCTCTTTGGCATCCACACGCATCATGCTTTGGCCTAAATGGCCATCTTCTTTTTCATCTGGAATTGGGGTGTCATCCCGCAACATTTGTGCGGCGATTTTAATGCCATCGATAATTTTAACATACCCAGTACAACGGCAGATATTGCCCCGAATCCCTTTTCGAATATCAGTTTCTGTTGGATCTGGTTTCTTTGCAAGCATCCCCACAGCTGAGATCAACATCCCAGGGATACAATATCCACATTGTACTGCACCTGCCTTGGCAAATGCATAGGCAAATACATCTTTTTGGCGTTGGGTAATGCCTTCTACCGTTGTAACTTCTTTACCTTCTACCTTAGATAAATTAAACAAACAGCTCTTAGAGGCTCTGCCATTGATCAAAACTGTACACGCCCCGCAGGAACCCTCACTACAGCCATCCTTTGTACCGGTTAGGCCGAGGTCATCCCTTAGAAAATGCATCAATTTCTTGTCTTCTTCGCAGGTCACTTCCTGACCATTCACCGTTAAGGTATACATATTCACACCGACCTTCTATATTTGTTAACTAATTCACATATATATTATAACATCAAAAGTGCTTGGCAAAAACTTTTTCTGGTCAAAATCACTTTATTTTGTTTGTGTCTGTAAAGCGGCCATAACTTGGCGTTGCGTCGCCCTTTGTTGCACTAATTCCGCGGCTACACTGATGGCAATTTCTTGTGGTGAATCCGCTCCAATGGCCAAACCAATCGGCCAATGGATCCGATCTGTATCTGCCTGTGTGAAGCCCGCTTCACGAAGTGCTCTGGTGTGTAAGGCAATTTTATGCTTACTAGCTAGAACCCCGATATATTGGGCCGGCGTCTGCAGTAATAAAGCTTCTAGGCGCGCATCTGTTTTATGGCTACTCGAAACAACGATGCCATAATCTTGTTTTGTCAGGGGCAAAGTCAAATTAGGTTGTTCAAAATTCACCAATTTCATTGTATTCACAGATGGTAAATACTGTTTGGTCAACAAGCCTTCCCGATCGTCCCAAACTTCTGTATAAAAGTTTAATGGTGGCAAGACCGCAGCCAGTGCACGACCCACATGTCCGGCGCCAAAGATATACACCTTGGCACTGGTACTAATGGGTTCCACGAAATAAGTGGCACCTTGATCTTCATAGCTGATGGCACTGACTTGCAGGCGGTCTTTAGGAATGGTTAGCCCAACGAACTGTAAAGTCTCACTGTAAAAACCCAATTTAACCTGATTTCCCCGCAACTGAAAAATCAACCAGGCGGACTCATGGACACTTTGCTTGATCAAAACCTGTTCCAAGACCTGGTTCGTCAGCGTGTCAGCCGCGGCTAAATAGGTAAACAGCACTTTGGCTTTACCGCCACAGAGCATTCCTAAATCACCGGCTTTTGGGGTCAAGTTGAAATCTTCAATCTTGCTAGCAGCTTGTTGTAACAAAACCATGCCTTCTTGCACACAGCGATGTTCAATTTTGCCGCCGCCGATGGTACCTGCCACATAGCCGGCTTTATCCACCACCATGTGGGCACCTGCCCCTCTTGGCGTTGAACCAGCACTGCTCATGACGGTGACTAACATTAAATCCTGATGGGCTTGCAATCGGTTATAGATCAATTTCGTTAAAGTTTCCATATGAATTCCTTCTCCTGGTTGATTCTAATTGTTAAATCGTCCAAACTATCCTTTTGTTGCTTGCGCTTTTTCTGGTTTTTTAATTATATTCAAGACGAGATTCAAGATAACTGCTAGGATCGTCGTCAAAATAACTTCTGAAGTTCCAAAAACGGTGTTGACCCAAGCTGGGAAGCCAGCTAAGCAATTAGGTGACAAAGCGACACCGACACCTGCTGCTAGAGATAAGCCAACAATACCTACGTTTAATGAAGATAAACCAGCGGAAACAATGGTGCGGATCCCCGTCATAGCTATTGTAGCAAAAACTGAGATCGTAGCGCCACCAATGACCGCATAAGGAATCGTAGTCAAAATAGAAGCAACTTTAGGAACAAATCCAGCAACTACAAGGAAAATAGACGAGAATGTTAGGATATATTTGTTGATAACTTTAGTCTCAATCACTAATCCCACGTTTTGGCCAAAGGTCCCAACGGCTAATCCGCCGAAGAAACTGCCTAAGGTATTGATCAAGCCTTTACCCATAATCGCCCCAGATAGTTCCCGGTCAGTTGGTTGGCGGTCCATCGCACCCATGGTGGTAGCGGTAAACTGGCCAATAGATTGAACGGCATCTACTAAGAAGATGATAGTTAATAGCAAGATCGGAATCAAATCAAATCTGATACCAAAGTGCATTGGTGGGATGACTTGCATGAAGCTGGCAGATTGAACGGGGCCAAAATTGACCATTCCCATGGTTAACGCGAGAATGTACCCCACAATCATACCAATCAAAATTGAAGCTAATTTGAAAAGACCTTTACCAAAGTAATTTAACGTAAACACGACAATAAAGGTTACGATGGCCACCGACCAATTTTGGACTGAACCAAAAGTGGCACTACCGGCACCACCGGCCATATACTTCACCGCCACCGGAAACAAAGATAATCCAATACTTAGTATGACTGTCCCGGTGACTATCGGTGGAAAGAGGATTCGAATATATTTCAAGAAGAATCCCATGGTTAACACAACCAAACCACCGATCAATTGGGCCCCAAAGATTGAACCTATGCCATAACTGCCCCCGATAATCAATAAAATTGGCACCGTGGCAAAACTGGCACCCATCATCATGGGTAGGCGGGAGCCGAAGCGGCGAAAAATTGGGAAGAGCTGAATCAAAGTAGCAATCCCGGCCATGATCAAACTGGTTTGAATGATCAAAGTCGTATCACTGCCACTAAGCTTACAGGCTTTGGCAACCATAATGCCGGGTGTTACAATACCGGCAATAGCTGCGGCCACATGTTGTAGACCCAGGGGTGCCAGCTCTTTAAATGAAACTTTCGCATCATAGTTGAATAAACCTTTAGTTTTCTTGTCTTTTGGCATGGTTTTGGCCACACCGGCTTCATCTGCTGATTGACTTAAGTTTACACGCATCGTCAAAATCCTTTCCTCGTTAAAGGGCAAAAGTGCGTCTCACGACTATTTAACGGCGACGGCCTCTATTTCAAAGAGGCCATTGCCAGGCAACTTAGCCACCTCAACACAAGAACGTGCAGGTAATAATTCTGTGAAATAACGAGCATAAATATCATTAATGGTGGAGAAATCCGCCATATTCTTTAAATAAATTAATGTTTTAACAACATGCTTAAAATCTAACCCGGCTTCATCTAAAACCCGGCCCATGTTATCTAATGCCATAACGGCTTGGGCAGATACATCAGCGCCCATTTCGCCGGTCTTAGGATCAACACCTTGTTGACCAGAAATGTAAAGCGTGTCTCCAGCCATGACCCCATGAGAATAGGGTCCAACAGGTTTTGGTAATTCTTGTGAGTTTACTGGTTTGATTGTCATAATTATACCTTTGCCTCCTGAGTTTGGGTTGAAATGATGGTACCGGTGTCACCGGCCAAACCATCTTTAGCTTTTTCTAATAATGTGATCAATGTCTTACGGCCTGGTTTAGATTCAGCAAATTGAATCCCTGCTTGAACCTTCGGTAACATAGAACCAGGGGCGAATTGGTTTTCTTTGATATATTGGTTCATATCGTCAACGGTGACGTTGCCCAATTCTTTTTGATCTGGTTTGCCAAAGTTAACGGCCACATGTTCAACGGCTGTTAAGATGACCAATAAATCAGCATCGACTTTTTCAGCCAACAAAGCGCTACAGAAATCTTTATCAATAACGGCTTTAGCACCCTTTAAATGGTTATGGGGTTCTTTGGTAACGGGGATGCCCCCGCCACCACAAGCGATAACCGTTTGTTTGGCATCGATCAAAGCATTAATGGTATCAATTTCAACGATTTCTTTAGGCATTGGTGAGGCTACCACTTGACGCCAGCCGCGGCCAGCATCTTCCATGACAGACTTGCCTTCTTCGGCAACTAATTTATCTGCTTCTGCCTTAGTCATGAAAGCGCCAACTGGTTTTGTTGGCTTTTTGAAGGCTGGATCGTTTTGATCAACCACAACTTGGCTGGCCACAGTGGCTACCGGTTGTTTGATTCCCCGATTCAACAATTCTTCTTTCAAAGCGTTTTGCAGATCATAGCCAATGTAAGCTTGACTCATGGCAACACAGACAGATAACGGAATTTCCGGATATTTTTCCGGATTCGTTGCTGTCAAACCGTCCATTGCTAGACGGATCATACCAACTTGTGGGCCATTACCATGGGAGATAATGACTTCATAGCCAGCTTCAATTAAATCGACAATGGCTTTGGCAGTAGATTTCACTGCAGTCATTTGTTCATGTAAGTTATTGCCTAGGGCATTACCCCCTAGAGCGACCACGACACGTTTCATATAGGTTCCTCTTTTCTTGAAATGTTGTTAAGTTAAAGACAAGAATTAAATCTTGCCAGTGAATTCATGACGTGCTGTCCCACGGTCTTCTAAGTCTTGCAATACTTTAGCTGGATCTTTGAATTTGCTTAAGAAGATCATAGCGGCAATAACGTATGGTTTGAAGCTTGCTTGTTTGTAAAGTTGGTCACGGTAACGATCAAAGACGCTGGCATCAACTTCACCTTCAGCTGCAGAAACGCCAGTAATATCAGCTGGTAATGGATGCATGTATAATGCGTTACCATTCTTAGTTAATTTCATCATTTCTTCAGTTGCAGACCAATCTTTGAATTCAGCATTATGTTGTAATAATTCTTCTTCAAGTTTGTCAATGCCATCAAAGTCGCCCTTACCGTAAAGTTCAGTCCGTTCTTCCATAGCTTTGAATGGTGCCCAACTCTTACAATAGATCACGTCAGCATCTTTGAAGGCTTCTTTCATATCGTTAGTCTTCGTGAAGCTACCGCCAGATTTTTCAGCGTTCTTCTTAGCAATTTCTTCGACTTCAGGCATGACTTCGTAGCCCTTAGGATGTGCTAAAGTAACATCCATGCCAAAACGTGTCATCAAACCGATGATAGCTTGGGCAACAGATAATGGTTTACCATAAGAAGGAGAGTAAGCCCAAGACATAACAATTTTCTTACCCTTTAAGTTTTCAATGCCACCGTATTCGTGGATGATATGATCCAAGTCAGCTAAAGCTTGCGTTGGATGATCTTCGTCATCTTGTAAGTCAACTAAGTTAGGACGTTGTTCCAAGATACCTTGTTGGGCACTGTCTTTAACCGCATCAATGACATCATGCATATATTTAGTCCCTTTACCAATATACATATCATCACGAATACCAATAACGTCAGCCATGAAGGAGATCATTGTGGCAGTTTCACGAACTGTTTCACCATGGGCGATTTGAGATTTCTTTTCATCCAAATCTTGAATGGCTAAACCTAACATGTTACAAGCACTTGTGAAAGAAAAACGTGTCCGAGTAGAGTTATCCCGGAAGATAGAGATTCCTAAGCCAGAATCAAATACTTTTGTGGAGATGTTGCGTTCACGCAAGTTACGCAAAGCATCGGCAGTATTTAAAGTAGCTTTTAATTCGTCATCACTTTTATGCCAAGTTTGCATAAAGTCTTCGCCGTACATGTTATCGATGTTTAATTTACCAATTTTGTTTACTAATGAGTCAAAGTTTGCCATTTTGAGATCCCCTTATTTTTTAATTTGATTTTTTTAATTGATTAATTGATACATTGATACAAAATTATCAATGCGATTTATAAAAAATGCGCACCAAACTTTATTCTTCCATGGTTGCGACATCACCGTAAAAGCGCTTGATGTAAATCTGAAGAAAATAGTAGGTGCGCACATCTTTATGAGCCGATCAAATATTATTTATTGTTAGCAGTATAAACGGTAGGTAGAGCAGCATAGAATGCAGCGCAACGTACCAAGTCAGTCTTCCAAGTAATTTCGTTGGCAGCATGGGCTTGGGCTTCTGCACCAGGACCATAACCGATACAAGGAATGTTGTTACGACCCATGATGCTAACGCCGTTTGTAGAGAATGTCCATTTGTCTAACAATGGGCGTTCTTCACGCATCTTGATTTGTTGTTCTGGGCCTTGACGTTTTTCACCATACATATCGTGGTGAACTTCCAATAAAGCTTTTGTAACTGGGCTGTCTTCTGGAATTACCCAAGTTGGGAAGTAGGCTTCGATTGGATAAGATAAGCCAGTGTAGCTTGGACGATCGTAGTTATACATAGATACTTTAACAGCATCGCCATATTTCTTAACTGCAGGTAAGTTGCGGATTTCTTCTAAGCAGCTTTCCCAAGTTTCGCCACAAGTCATCCGACGATCCAAAGAGATAGCACAAGAATCAGCTACGGCACAACGACTTGGAGAAGTGAAGTAGATTTGAGAAGTGGTAACAGTACCACGGCCGATGAAGCTAGCTTCTTTCCATTGGTCATTGTTCTTTTCGTCTAACATCTTAACTAAACCTTTGATAACAGTGCTTTCAGTATCACCGTTGTTGTTTAATTGACGGATGTCATTGATGATGTCAGCCATCTTGTAGATAGCGTTATCGCCACGTTCAGGTGCAGAACCATGACTAGACAAGCCTTTGACTTCAACTCTGATTTCCATCCGGCCACGTTGACCACGATAGATCCCACCATCAGTAGGTTCTGTGGAAACAACGAATTCTGGACGAATCTTGTCTTCGTTGATGATATATTGCCAGTTCAAGCCATCACAGTCTTCTTCTTGGACTGTTACAGCAACCATGACAGTATATTTGTCATTTAATAGACCTAAGTCTTTCATGATTTTAGCGCCATAGACTGCAGAAGCGATCCCGCCTTCTTGATCAGAAGTCCCACGGCCACCTAATTCAGTGTCAGTTTCGAAACCATCATATGGATCGAATTTCCAGTTGGATTTTTCACCAATGGCTACGGTATCAATATGGCCATCAAAGGCAATTAATTTTTTACCGTTACCCATATAGCCTAACAAGTTACCCATTGGGTCAACATCGATCTTGTCAAAGCCTAATTTTTCCATTTCTTCTTTGGCACGTTTGATCTTGTTGCCTTCTTCAGCACTTTCACCGGGGATCTTAACCATATCGCGTAAGAATTTAACGATATCTTTTTGATATTTCTCGGCTTGTTTCTTAATTGCGGCGTAATCTAAATGTAGTTCTGTACTCATTTTAAAGCCCCCATACGATTTTTTTATAATTGTCAGGATCAGTGTCGCCCTCTGTAGAGAACAACAAGACCTTGGAATTGCCATCAAGTTGTAACTTTTCCTTCATTTCAGCATAAGCTGGGTCATGCATTAATGTTGCTACAAAGCCCATACCTACGGCACCAGATTCACCAGAGATAACTTGTGGATCACCTTTGATTGGTGCGCCTAACATCCGCATGCCCCGGGCAGATACCCAGTCTGGGCAAGAAGCGAAGTAAGACACGTGGTTGCGCAAAATATCAAAGGAAATGGTATTTGGTTCGCCACAAGCAAGACCGGCCATGATTGTTTGTAAATCACCTGTTGCAAAGTGGATCTTGTTATCATTAGCTTCAGCTGTTTGATACAAGCAATCTGCAACTTGTGCTTCCATAACTGTCATGATTGGTGGATTGTCTGGGAAGAGATTGGCGAAGTAACCAATCACGGCCCCAGCTAAACTTCCGACACCAGCTTGGATAAAGATATGCGTTGGACGTTCAACTTCGGCTGCTTTCATTTGTTGGGCAGCTTCACAAGCCATTGTGCCGTAACCTTGCATGATCCAAGTTGGAATCTTTTCATAACCATCCCAGGCTGTATCTTGAACCATCACGCCATTTTCGTTAGCTTCTGCTAAAGCATTAGCTTTACGAACAGCATCATCATAGTTCATGTCTTCGATGGTTACATCCGCACCTTCTTTTTTAATGTTGTCAAAACGTTCTTTGGTAGAACCTTTTGGCATCAAGATAACGGATTTTTGACCTAATTTATTTGCAGCCCAGGCAACCCCACGACCGTGGTTCCCATCTGTCGCAGTGTAGAATGTAACTTGACCTAAATCTTCTTTTAATTTAGGTGAAACCATTACATTGTAATCCACTTCAGATACATCACAATGCAAGCGTTCTGCAATGTAATTAGCCATGGCGAAAGATCCACCTAATACTTTAAATGCATTTAAGCCAAAACGATAAGATTCGTCTTTGACAAACAGGTGATCCAAGCCCAGGTAGCCAGCCATGTGTTCCAAGTGTGCCAGCGGTGTTCTGGAATACTGTGGAAAGCTTTCATGGAATTTTTTGGCTGTTTCAACTGCGGCTTGATCCATATCTTTTAACTCATGGTCATCTGTTGCCGGGAGTTGATTTTTGATTAATTTGATATCTGCCAATATAAAAATCCTCCTTCAAGAAAATTAGAACTATAGTTCAAAATCGTACTCACTGGCGTGCCGGGCAATCTTTTCACCCTTTTGGCCATTGATGACTTGCCCATAGGCAGCCACCTTTTGACCCCGGAGATAAACTTGCTGGGCACTCCCTTGAGTCGGGAAACCTTCGTAGGCAGTGTAATCTACGTTTTGTAACTGAGTTTTCGCGGAGATTACACCGGTGGTATTTGGATCCCAGATAACTATGTCGGCGTCGCTACCAACTTGGATAACTCCTTTTTGTGGGAATAATCCGAATTGATGAGCCGCATGTTCACTCATGATCCCTACAAATTGCTCTGGGGTAATGCGGCCAGCGGCCACCCCGTAGGTATACATCAGCTCACCGCGGGTTTCGATGCCAGGTAAGCCACCAGGGATTTTTGAGAAATCATCTTTGCCGAGAACTTTTTCCGTGGCAAAGTTGAAATCACAGTGGTCTGTCCCAATAGTGTTGATTTCACCATTGGTCAAGGCGCCCCACAAGGCTTTTATGTCTGCTGGCTGCCGTAGTGGCGGTGCACAGACATATTTGGCGCCCTCAAAGTTTGGCAAGTTATACAACTCATCATTTAATAAGAAGTACTGGGGACAAGATTCCACAAAAACCTTTTGTCCCCGCTTGCGGGCTGCCCGAACAACCTCCAGGCCCTCTTTGGTGCTGAGGTGCACTATATTGACGGGCAGGTCAACTAACGCGGCAATGGTTAAATAGCGGTTGATGGCTTCTGCTTCTAACACATTGGGGCGAGATAAGGGATGATACTTAGGCGAGGTTTTACCTTCTGATAGGAATTGAGCTTGCAGTTCGTCGGCGAGGTCACCATTTTCACAATGGATCCCTAACATGCCGTGAACTGATTTAATGGCCTTCATCGCTTCAAAAATACCGGCATCACTGACGCGCAGATTATCATAGGCCATGTACATCTTAAAGGACGTGATCCCTTGAGCGGCCATCGCTTTGATTTGGGCTGGCATATCATCTTGCCATTCGATAACGGACATGTGATAACTGTAATCACAAGAGCTGTTATCTTCCGCAAAATTATCCCAAGTGGTCAAACAATCCTGTAAGCTTTGACCCCGCATCGGCGTTGCCATGTCCATCACAAAGGTTGTCCCTTTAGCAACGGCTGCAATGGTCCCAGTGGTGAAATCATCACTGGAGTTCAAAGTGCCAGGGCCATTGTTTAACTCCAGATGGGTGTGGGTATCAATGAACCCCGGGAAGAGTAAACAACCTGCTGCATCGACGACTTCATCACCTTTTTCAGGCAAATCCACGCCCATCTCTGTAATCTTATCAGCCGTGATCCGAACGTCTAATTGCCGCCGTCCTTTTGTGGAAACCACCGTGCCGTGACGAATTAAGAATCCCATATTCTAACCTTCTTATTTGAAAATACTTTAATTTGCTAAGGTGTAACTATAATTTCTAATCACTGCCAGCATCATATCAATCAAGCCTTGTGGTAATGGCAGGTTAGCATTATTTAAATCTAATACTTGTTCATCGTTGTTATAGCGAACTAGGACTTGCAAGCCTGCTGGATCTTTGACGTAGAAACCTTGGTTTGTACTATCATGCAGATCAGCTTCACTGTTGAATAACGTGAATTTATCCTTATATGGTGCACTTGCATAAGGACAGAAGGTTTCACAGTTCCCACATTCGTTACACATGCGATCCACATGGAGAATTTGTGGGTTGCCATTCACATTGATGACCACGTTGGCCCGGTTAGGACAAACGTCAACGCAAGATTCACAAACTGTGGAACATTCCAAACAACGTTCTGCTTGAGTTGTGTCACTGTCTGGTGTTACCAATACGCCACGTTTTTGTCTTGGAACAGCCAAGTTGATGTTATGGTCATCACGTTCGAAGTTATGGTTATGCACTTCAACGATATCATTTGCAGCAGCAGTTGCGTCTGCAATGGCTTCAACGATCGTAGCTGGGCCACGATGGGCGTCACCGATGACATAAGTGTTTGGCAAGTTTGTTTCTAATGTTTCAGGGTTAGATTTCACATAGCCCCGGTCGTCAGTATCAATACCGACTTGTTGGTAAAAGGCTGTGTCGATCTTTTCACCGACAGCGGCGATGACTGTGTCAGCGTGAACTGTGGTGAATTTGCCAGTTGGAACTGGGCGACGACGACCAGAAGCATCATATTCGCCTAAGGCCATGACTTCACATTTCAATTCGCCGTTTTCAAAACTTACTGGTGACAGTAATTCTTGGAATAAAACGCCGTCTTGTTCTGCAAATACCAATTCTTCTTCGTCCGCTGGCATATTGCGCTTGTTACGACGATAAACAATACTTGCTGTCTTGACACCAGGTAAGCGTTTAGCTGCTCTGGCACAATCCATGGCTGTATTCCCACCACCGACGATCACAATATGTTCGCCATAAGGATTATTTTCAGTATCTTGACGATAAGCCTTCAAGAATTCCAAGGAATTGATGGTTTCGCCTTTTTCTAAGCGGAGGTTAGGATGTTTCCAAGCCCCAATCGCGTAGATAACGTTCTTATAACCTTGATTATGAAGTTCTTCTAAGCTTGGTGCAGCTTGGCCTAGTTTGAATTCAGCACCCATGAAGCGGGCTAAATCAACGTCTTTTTCAACACTTTCACCGGCGATCCGGAATTCTGGTACGATTTGAGTACAAACCCCACCAGGTTTATCAGCTTTATCAAAGACGGTAACTGGCATGCCTTCACGTGCTAAGAGGTAACCTGCAGAGATCCCGGCAGGGCCAGCCCCAACAACGGCAGTCTTGTCAGCATTTTCTTTCTTGACTGGTTTGTCCATGGTAGCTAGTAATTCATCATAAGCATGTTGGGCAGCTTCTAATTTCACGCCGCGAATATCAATGGCCCCTTCATAAAACTGACGCGTACATTTAGTTTCACAAGGATGAGCACAAATTGTGCCAGTGATGAATGGCAATGGGTTCTTGTCAACGATAACTTGCAAGGCATTTAAGTACTTGCCTTCACTGACATAACGCAGATAAGCCGGTACATCTTGATGAATTGGACAGCCGCCAGTACCTTGATGACAAGGTGCCACGTAGCAATCTAACAATGGTAATTTTTCTTCGATCTTAGATGTTTCTGGTAATTTAACTGATTTTTGATATCTAGCTTGTTGTTTAGATTTGGCAACTACCGCATCTAGTTTTTGTAAATCAATTTGAACGTGGGTTGGATAATCCAAGCTTGCTAAGACGTTAGCAATTTGGTGAATCCGTTGATAACTCCCAGGTTTCAACAAGTTAGTTGCCAAAGTGATTGGCCAAATACCAGCTTCAAAGAGATCTTTGATGTTGAAGATATCAGCACCACCGGAATAAGAAATCTGCAGTTTGCCATCAAGGGCATCAGATAATTTCTTGGCAGCCATGGTACTTAATGGGAAGAGAGAACGCCCAGACATGTACATTTCGTCGCCTGGTAATTCGCCCCGTTTGATTTCAACTGGGAAGGTGTTGGTGATTTTAACCCCGAAGTCTAATTGATGATGATCAGCTAAACCTTGTAGGCGTTTCATCATTGGTACCGCATCTTCAAATTGTAAATCTTCTTCGAAGTGATGGGCATCAAAGGCCATATAGTCAAAACCAAGTTCATTCATGGTCTTACGGGCAAAATCATAACCTAACAAGGTTGGGTTACATTTGATAAATGTATTTAAGTGCTTGTCAACTAACAGATGCACTGCGATACGTTCGATTTCATCAGCTGGTGTACCGTGTAATGTTGACAAAGTAATTGAGTGGGAAACACGAGGGCTAATGCTCTCTAAGTATTTTTCGTTGATCCGCGTAAACTTCGGTAGTAATTTGCGGGCAGCGTTTAAACATTCATCCCAAACTGGTGTCTTAGAAGCGTCTTGCATGTTGTCAATGTATGTTTGAATTTTTGGTGATAAAATCCCTTGCAGGTCATAACCAACACTCATGTTGAAAATGAACCCATCTGGATCACCTAAATCAAATTCGCGACTCAACAGCTTCAAGACAAACCAAGCTTTAACGTATTCTTCATAAGCATCTGGAACACGTAATTCAGTGGACCATTCGACGTTATAACCTTCGTCGCGGGCATTGATACATGGTTTTTCAACTGGTAAGTCTTCACCATCAATGATTTGAACAGTCTTCAATTCGAAGAAACGTGAACCAGTTAAGTAAGCTGTGATGATGTTTTGAGCTAATTGCGTATGGGGACCAGCGGCTGGGCCAACTGGTGTTTCCATGGTTTCGTTAAACAAAGCTAATTGTTTTTTAGGATCAGCTTTGAAAAGTTTGCGAACCCCAAAGATTGTCCCGTTACGTTTAAATTCTTCTAAAATCCAGTTCAGTAAAGCTTCTATAGAAATCGGATGCATGATATCACTCATTATTTAACACCTCTTAATCGTTAATTTTGTGCCACAAACGTTGTGCCTGTACTTGAGCGTCTGCATAAACTTCTGCCACGTCAACACCTTGTACTTGGTAATCCTTCATGCGAACAGTCCCAGCGATAATCGTATCGCGAACGTTGCCACCATTCATGCCAAACAAGATGTGCATGTTGTAATTATCTTTGGTGATTGGTGTTGGTGCATTGTAATCTAAGACGATCACATCACCGGCTGCATCTGGTTCTAAGACGCCTAACTTCGTATCGAAGTAACGGTTGGCCATCTTTGGATTGTTGTTGAAGAGCATTTCTGGAACTTCAGTCCAACCTGCATTTGGATCAGCTAAGTGATCTTTATGGATCAAGTTGGCAAATTTGTAAGATTCAGTTATATCGTTGGTAAAGCCGTCTGTCCCTAAGCCCATCATGATGTGATAATCATTTAACATCTTGATTGCTGCAGGTGTACCAACGGCATTGCCCATGTTGGATTCTGGGTTCGTCACAACCATCGTATCGGTATCAGCTAAAATTTGCATTTCAGCAGGGCCAATATGGATACAGTGACCAGCTAACGTTTGTTTGCCTAAGATGCCAGCTTCGAATAAGCGATTAACAACTGGTTGGCCGGTACGTTTCAAGGAATCATAAACATCAGCCATACCTTCGGCGATGTGAACGTGGAAACCAATACCAGCTGGCAAGTTAGCTTTACAATAAGCTAAGGTATCATCGGATAAAGTGAATGATGCATGCAAGCCGAACATGGCGTGTTGCATATCATCTTTACGCTTGGCAGCAGCTTTGATGAAACGCACGTTTTCAGCAACGGCTGCTTTCATTTGATCTGCGCCGTTACGATCAGATACTTCGTAACATAAGCAAGTTCTAACACCCATTTCATCAGCAGCTTCGCTTAAAGCGTCTAAGGAACCATCAACTTCACCATAACTTGCTTGGTGATCAAACATGGTGGTAACCCCATTTTTGATACTGTCTAAATATGCGACGCGTCCGCTAGCTTTTGTCATGTCATTATCTAATTCGTTGTCTAGGCGGAACCATTGGCCTTCAAGGATATCTGAGAAATCCTTAGGATGGTAACCTTTAATCGCTAAGCCCCGAGCAAATGTACTATAGATATGATTGTGCATATTGACAAAGCCCGGCATGATAATCCCGCCCTGAGCATCAATAAACTCGGCTTGGGGGTAATCTTCTTTCAATTGCTTCGTAGTACCTACAGCTTTAATAGTTTTGCCCTCAATAACTACAGCACCATCTGAAATGAATGGGTTTGCAGCTGACCGCGTAATAAGATGTCCATTTCCGATCAATAACATGTTTTTCCTCCTTAATCTGTCATAACATTCAATGTTAAGTTTTTCACGTTGTCCTTTAAAAAAACGAGAGATTGACTGATGAAGTAAAAAGCTTATCTATTTCACTTATGAGTATAACACCAAAACTCAAAAAAAAGAAGCATGCCTAAAAAAATTTCTTAGATGCATGCTTCCGCTTACAAACGCTGATATGACAGGCCGTAAAGCCTTTTTTAAGGATTAAATTAACCGCTTTCTAATCTAAATTATAGAAACCATAGGGGAAACCCTTATAGATATTCTGCAATAAACAAAATTTTGTTTGGTTTGTGAATTTGCTTATAAAATGTTAGTGCCTAATTCTGACATACCAAGTTAGCTATTATTTATGAAACCGCTTTTTATAACAAAACTTGATCTACCGGGGCCAAGTTAGGATCTGTACCTGATCGCCTGACTGTAACTGGGTGTTTTGGGGCTGGATAATTAGGCAATCATTGTCGATCAAATCCGACAATACCGAGGCATGATGACTCTTGGCCGTGATGGCCACCCCTTCTTCATTGGACTGGCCCCGGACAAAGCGGCGTAATTTACTCGGGGGCATACTCCCCTTGGTCAAAGTAGTAGTTTGCTGTTTTAAAGCAAATTGATCATTATCAAAGAATTGTGCCAATAAAGGCCAATAGAACAAATGAAAGTTTACCAAGGCCGCAAATAAATTACCGGATAGGGATAAAATCAAATGTCCCTGCCACAAACTGGCTAATACTGGCGTCCCTGGCTTCATGGCCACACCCTGAAATAAAATCTTAGCCCGCAGTGCGGCTAAAGCCTTGGGGACAATATCTTGATCCCCCACCGAAACCCCGCCCGTGGTTATGATCAGATCTACTTGGGAGCCATATTGCCGAATAATGTTGGCAAAATTATGGGAGCTGGTATCACTATATTCCTTGAAAACCACCACACCGCCGTGACTTTGGATGTAAGTCACCAAAGGATACATCAAGCTGTTATATATCGACCCGGGATTCAAGGGGGTCCCAGGGGTCTGGATACCACTGCCCGTAAAGATCAAGCCCACGCGCAACGGTCGTAACACCGTGACATCAGTCACGCCTAAACTGGCTAAAATACCCAAGCTTTCATAATTTAAATAGCTATGCTTAGCCAATACTTGTTGACCTTGGGGGATATCTTCACCCACTGCGCCAACATTGGTTTTAGGGGCGATATCATGAAATATAGCAACTTGTTTGGCGTCTAAATTGGTCCATTCTTGCTTGATGACCCCATCAAAACCAGTGGGGATCGGTGAACCCGTCAAAACGCGCACCGCGGTTTGGGGCTGGCCCAAAAATAAACTGGGATCTTCACCAGGATAAACGTGGCCCAACACGGCCAAGGTCACTGGCAGTTCAGGGGTTGCCCCCTTGATATCAGCAGTGCGCACCGCATAACCATCCATACCCGCTCTGGCGAAGCTAGGCACTGGTGCTTGGGCATAAACAGCTTGGGCCAACATCCGGCCTTGGGCGGCTAATAAAGGGACAGTCTCACTACGGCTTTGGATAGGCACATGTTGCTTTAAAATATTTTGCGCGGATTCAACTGGCACTAAGGGGGTACGTTTAACTAGGGACATTTTGTGCCACCCGCGTATTCAGCGGCTTAATTTTCACAGCACATACTTTGTACTCTGGAATCCGAGCAATATCATCAAAGACCGAGTTGGTCAATTCGTTGACATTCCCATCAGCAAAGTGGAAGGTCATGAAGACCGCTTCTGGTAAGACGATGTTGCCCACATGGGCATAGGTTTCAATCGTCCCCCGTCTGGAAGATACTTGGACCTTATCCCCGTCTTGGATGCCATAACGATTGGCATCTTCAATATTGATTTCGATATAAGAACGGCCGGCCAATTTATTGATGCCTTCCGTCCGCCGGGTCATGGCTCCAGTGTTGTATTGATACAACATGCGGCCAGTGGACATGAGGAATGGATATTCTTCATCAGGGAGTTCTTGGGCTGGTTTATAAGGTAAGGCCATGAACAAGCCCTTGCCCCGAGTAAAGGTACCCACGTGCATGATTGGCGTGCCAGGATCGTCAAGATCACGACAAGGCCATTGCAACCCATTAGGATTTTCCAGGCGTTTGAAGTTGACCCCGCCAAAGGTTGGCACTAAGCTGGCAATTTCATCCATGATCTTGCTAGATGCTTCATAGCTCATTGGATAACCCATCCGGGTGGCAACTTCACAGAAAATCTTGAAATCTTCCCGGGCCCCTGGGGTTGGTTCAACGGCTTTACGAATCCGTTGGATCCGCCGTTCCGTATTAGTGAAGGTCCCGTCTTTTTCAGCAAAACTGATCCCTGGCAAAATGACATCGGCATAAGCCGCAGTTTCAGTCATGAATAATTCTTGAACCACTAAGAAGTCTAAGCTTTCTAGGGCTTGGCGGACATGGGCGGTATTCGGATCAGTCACAATTGGATCTTCCCCAAAGATATATAACCCATGAATTTGTTTCTTGATGGCTGCTGGTAATACTTGGGTGGAGGTTAAACCGATCCGTGGGTTTAATTCAGTGCCCCAAGCATTTTCAAACTTAGCCACAACTTCTGGATTGGCAACTTTTTGGTAACCTGGGAAATCAAATGGGGAGCAACCCATATCACAGGCCCCTTGAACGTTGTTTTGACCCCGTAATGGGTTTACGCCACAACCTGGGCGACCAACTTTGCCCACTAACATGGCTAAGTTGGACATGCTCATCACGCCTTCAGTCCCGGTACTATGTTCAGTAACCCCTAAGCAATAGATGATTGGGGCTTTGTCAGCTTTGGCATACATCCGCGCCGCTGCCACGATAGCCTCTGGGTCGATTTCACAGATCTTACCCACAACTTCTGGGGTATAGTCGGCGACAACCTTCTTCATGGCTTCGTAGTTTTCAGTCCGTTTGTTAATAAAGTCTTGGTCTTCCAAGCCTTCTTTAATGATGACGTGCATCAGCCCGTTGATGAAGGCCACGTTGGTGCCGGCTTTTGGTTGGATCGTTAAAGCGGCATGCTTCGTCAAATCAATTTGGCGGGGATCCACCACGATCAATTTCGCCCCATGTTGGACGGCTTGACGAATCTGCACCCCGATAACCGGATGGGCTTCAGTGGTGTTCGAGCCGATCAATAAAATCGCATCCACATCAGTGGTGATATCTTCGATGGTGTTGGTCATGGCGCCACTACCTAAAGTATGGGCTAAGCCATGAACGGAAGCCGAGTGACATAGCCGGGCACAGTTGTCCACGTTATTAGAAGCAAAGGCAGTCCGCACCATTTTTTGGAAGACAAAGTTGTCTTCATTGGTGGATCTAGAACAAGAAAAGCCTGCTAAACTGGTGCCACCATAAGTTTCTTTTAATTCGGTGAACTTGCTGGCTACTAAGTCCATTGCTTCTTCCCAAGTGGCTTTTTCAAATTTGCCGTTGCGTTTGATCAGCGGGGTATCGATCCGATCAGGGGAGGCTACGAATTTATAAGAAGCAAATTTACCCTTCACGCACAATAAGTTGCGGTTGGCTGGCCCATTGGCCGGTTCTGCCCCCACAATGACGTTATTTTGGTTGACGATCAAATCTAATTGACAGCCGGTCCCACAATGGGGACAAGTTGTCCGGACTTTAGTGGTATTAAAGGCCCGATATTTTTGATGATCTTTGGCGGTTAAGGCCCCCACTGGACAAGCGGAAACACAGTTCCCACAAGATTCACAAATGGATTGATCCCAAGCTTCACCATAAGAAGGTGACATTTTTGTATCAAAGCCCCGTTGCGAAGCGGCGATGACATCTTGGCCTTGGCGTTGGGCACAGACCCGTTCACAGCGCCGACACATGATACATTTTTCCGGATCATAGTCAAAGAAAGGATTGCTGCTGTCAATTTGGTCAGCTGCTTGGCGTTTGCCGGTGAAGGTAGTATCCATCATGCCATATTCCAAAGCGTAGTCTTGCAGTTTGCAATCACCATTACTTGGACATTTGAAGCAATCTAATTTGTGGTTGCTCAATAATAGGTCCAAAACAAAGCGCCGGGAATCCCGGACTTTTTTATTTTGGGTATGGATCACCATGCCGTCGCGGGCTTCTGCGGTACATGCCGTCACTAGGCCACCTTTAGGGGCCCCTTCAATTTCCACGGTACACATCCGACACGATCCGTCTGGCGCTAGTTCTTTTAAATAGCACAAAGTGGGGATATCAATACCGGCTTGTGTGGCCGCATTCATTAAGGTTGTGCCCTCTGGTACGGAAACTTCTTGCCCATCAATACTTAGGGTCACTGTTTTAACATCTACTTTTGGGGTCATCATTACCAAGCGACCTCCTTTCTTTCAACCGTTTGCCAATTAATGGCTTGTTTAAATTCTTCAGGGAATAATTCATAACCGCTGAGCATCGGTTTGCCCACTGATTGGCCTAAACCGCAGGCAGACAGTTGCGTCACATGGGTCACCATGTTTTCAAAGACTGCTAAATCACCGGGGACGCCGGCTTTTTGCTGGAATTTTTCCAATAATTCTAAAATACGTAAGGTCCCGATCCGACATGGGGTACATTTACCACAGGATTCATGGGCAAAGAAATTCGCCACGCTGGTCAAGTAGTCCACGATGCCCACGGAATCATCCATGGCCACGATGGCCCCGGAGCCAATGGCTAAGCCCCGCGTTTTGAGGTCTTCATAAGAATACAAACAGTCATGGAGCTGATCAGCGGCACCAATACTGCCGGATTGACCGCCAAAATGAATAAATTTCAAAGGTCGGCCGGTGCTAGAACCGCCGCCAAATTTTTCGGAATATAAAATATCTTCTAATGGGGTGCCTAAATCAACTTCATACAGGCCCCGATTTTTCACATGACCGGTCAAGCAAATTAATTTGGTACCGCCGCCCCCAGGAGTGCCCAGATGGCGAAAGGCTTGACCGCCTTCACGCATGATCACGGGAATGCTGGCATAGGATTCCACGTTATTCACTAAGGTTGGTTTTAAATACAAGCCCACGTCGGCTAAATGGGGTGGTTTGACCCGAGGCCGACCGGTTTTACCTTCAATGGAGTTTAATAATGCGGAACTTTCCCCGCAAACATAAGCCCCAGCTCCGGAAATGACCCGAATGTCATAATTAAAATCGGCCATGCCTAAAATATGGTCGCCTAGCAAGCCAGCAGCCCGGGCATTTTCTAAGGCTTGATTGAAGATGGCCCGTAAATGGCGGTATTCGCCCCGGATATAGATATAACCTTGTTGGGCCTTGAATTCATACCCGGCAATGGTCATGCCTTCAATAACGGCTAAAGGATCGGACTCCACTAATGCTTTGTCTTTAAAGGTACCAGGTTCGCCTTCATCCCCGTTACAAACGATATATTTGGTCTCGCCAGCAGCATTGTACAAATGACGCCACTTGCGGCCAGCAGGGTAAGCTGCCCCACCCCGGCCTAGTAAAGCGGCTGCATCTAATTCATCTAAGGCCTGTTCCCGACCCATGTCAATGACACTGGCCAAACCTTCATAGCCCCCAAGTTGGCGGTAATGGGCCACATCGGTGGGATCATCCCGCATAGCTTCAAATCGCGCTGTTAAAACGGGTGCATTACGCTTCAACATGGCTTTCACCTCCAACTAATTCTGGATAATAGCCGGCCTTTAAGTCGGCTAATAATTTTTCGAGTTTTTCTGGGGTCAAGTGGGGGAACACTTCCCCTTTAATTTTAACGAATGGTGTTTGGGCACAGGCCCCAACACATGGAATCCCGTGATACATAAAGAGCCCATCCTGGGTCATTTGGTTTTCACCGACCCCCAGTTTTTCTTGCAGCCATTGACTGACAACCGGTTCCCCGGAAAAGTGACAAGGTGAGCTGTCACAAATTTTCAATACATACCGAGCTTGCGGTGTTTCTTTTAAGATGGCATAAAAACTGACGATTTCATAAACCCGGGTTTCCGAGATATCTAGTTTTTCAGCGACAAGTTGTGCGGTTTGTTGATCAATGTAGCCTGCTTCAGATTGGAATTGAATATCCACCAAGATATTCAGGATTTGTTCTGGATTGCTATGGTAACGATCAATAATGGCGATTTTTTCTTCAGTGGTCATCAAACTGACCTCCTTAGGTCTTTATTTTAAAAGTTGTGCAGTTGGCTCAAAGGACCAGGTTAGCGCTGAATTCCCCAGGCCGGTTTTAAGCCGAACATCTAGTAACGCACTAGCCTGCCAGTCTTCAATGGTTAAATCCGCCATCTCCATGACCGCAGCAGCACTAGGTTTGACCCGATTCTTTTGATTATTGATCATGATGAATAGGCCAGGTTTAACAACTTGTCGTAACGAATTGGATTCACAGATAATGGCCGCATCAGCGGGTACTTGGTTTAAAAACGTTTCAAAGGCAGTTCCTAATTCATCTTTGAAGGCCTTTAACAAAAACACTTGATCGCACCCAGCGGCTAATAAAGCCATGGTATCCTTTTGTCCGTGGTTATTGGTTTCTTCAGTTAACTCAAAGCCTGAGTCGATGCTGGTACAAATCCCACAACCCACGCCGCCTCTTTGGCATTTGCCCCGGGCGCCGGTAATGGTGATGATTTTTAATCCGATTAAATGTTGTTCGCCTTTAAAACGGCGAATCAAGCCTTTTGCGACTTGCGTTTTGCCAGAGTTCCGTCCAGTAGAACCTATTTGTAATAGCTGTGGTATAGCTGACAGTACGGCTACCATTGAACCCATCTCCTTAACTTGCATCAAAGATATATTTGCTGTCTCAAAATATTTTTTGTGTTCAGAAATAATTTTTGTATTATCCTTAAGTATAAAGCGCTTACAGACATAGTCAACCGAGGGAAAACCCTAATTTTTACATGAATGTTTGAAAGGAAGCAAAGGATCTCAATCCCGTGAGGAATTCCGATTGAGTTTGAAGAACTCAAATGATTTATAAACATGTGCACATTTTGAGCGCGATTATTTCTTTGTAGTTATCATATAGGTTATAATAACTATAAGGAAAGTGGGTGGCCGAAATGTTGGTAAGCCTAACGGTCAAAGCTAAACTCAAACTAGATAACGCTACTGATGCGGCTAAATTTCAGGAAACCAGTGAACAATATCGCTCAGCCTGTAATCATGTTTCTGAGTACATTTTTAACAATGGTTTTAAGTTGAGTGGTAACAAAATACAGAAAAAGCTTTATCCAGACTTGCGGCAACGCTTTGGTTTAAAATCACAGTTGGCTATTTCCGCGATCAAAACGACGGTTGCCAATTATAAAACCGTTCAGACGCAGCTGCGACGCAAACCCATGGCCTATCCCACCGGTAAGAAAGACAAAAAAGGTAAAGAAATTTATCTCAAAGTTCCCAGAGACCTGCACTGGCTTTGGAAGCCGGTCTATTTCCAACGCCCCCAAGCTGACTTAGTTCGTAATCGGGATTGGTCTATCGTCGCAAACGGTGAAAAGCTGTCCATCAATACGCTTCAAGGTCGGGTGAAGGCTGGTTTTGTGTTAAAAACTGGCTTTGAACAATATCTGGATGGTACTTGGGAGTTTGGCGGTGCGAAGTTAATTAAGTCTGGGGCCAATTGGTTTTTACACATTGCAGTCAATAAAGAATTCCCTGAATTGTCCCGTACTGATATGCAACACGTTGTGGGGCTTGATCGGGGAATCCGGCAATTAGTCACCACTTATGATGATCAGGGAAAAACAGCGTTTTTCAATGGTCAAGCCATCAACCGTAAACGGCGCCATTACAAAGCGCTGCGAACTAGTCTGCAAAGACACAATACCAGAAATGCCAAACGACGTATCCGTCAAATGGGCAATAAAGAGAACCGCTGGATGACTGATATC
>NZ_AZGA01000088.1:298713-365928 GCF_001436375.1 Agrilactobacillus composti DSM 18527 = JCM 14202
CGGACCAAATACCTTGTTTGTTTTAGAAAATTTGGTCAATGTTCGTTTTGCCACAGAAAAGACCACTAAGGACACGCGTTATGAAAAAGTCTCTTGGGCATTCTACCAACTAGAACAGATGTTGACCTACAAGGCTATCCAGGCGGGTGTGGCAGTCATCACCGTTAGTGCGGCATATACCAGTCAGCGCTGTCCTCACTGCGGTGAAATCAAAAAGACGAATCGCAAGTACCAACTGCACGCCTATCAATGTTCAAACTGCGGTTATCAGTCCAATGACGACCGTGTTGGTGCCATGAACATTCAATATTTGGGTACGCAGTATATCAATGGCGTGAAAAAGCCCAAACTTAAAAAGAAAAAAAGTGCGAACGGGTAAACCTGTTCAATTGCCGGTGAAGTCGATCATCGGGCTGTTGGGACCCTTAGATAAGTAAGACCCAGCAGTAAGTAACGCCAACACAGCGCGTGCTTATCACACGCAAACTACGTGGGAGACCGGAAGGTTGTTAGACCACATAGCGTTAGGCGTAAGTCTAAAGGTATCTGATACAGATGCCCTCGCCACTTGGTGGTGAGAGACAAGCTTGGTACTTTAGTGCCGAAAATCATTGACAATAGCGCTTTCTTTACTGTTCTAGGTCCTTTTTGAATTTCAACACCACGTAAAAAAAGACTGAGGCGGCTGCCTTCAGTCTTAATCAATCACATTTTATGAAAGGATGCAATCTTTATTTTAGAATTAATATAATTGTTTGTCCTGCATGGCTTCAAAGCTGTTAAAGGCTGGAATCGTTAAGTCTCTGGACAGCTGTTCCAAGTCCAAAACTTCTTTATCTTTGGCATCGCCTTTAATGAAGTCATAGATGAAATCATCCCGGAAGCCAATTTTAGCCGCATCTTTGGCGGTATTGCCGTAGTAAACAGTCTTAATATTGGCCCAGATGATGGCCCCTAAACACATTGGGCAAGGATAGCAAGAAGTATAAACCACCGCGCCGGTTAAATCATGGGTGCCTAATTTACGGGTAGCTTGGCGAATCGCGGTGATTTCCGCATGGGCGGTGGGGTCATGGTCCACCAATACTTGGTTGTGAGCTTGGGCAATGATTTCCCCATCTTTGACGATGACACAGCCAAATGGGCCCCCGTCGCCAGTCTTTAAGTTAGATTCTGCTTCTTGTGCGGATAATTTCATATAGTTTTCAGTCATGATAGGAACTTCCTTTCTGCATGCGTTTGGCTATTGATGATCAACAATAAACTAGTTTTGGTTTGCTAAAGACTCGTTATTGCCTTTAGCGGTTCGGTCAGTCTCTACTTCTGCTTCTGAATCTTTTATCTCAACGACTTCCTTTGAGGCTGGTTTCATCAATTCCTTGAAATTAAAGAATAGATTCAAGCAGATAGCCATCAAAGAGCCGGCTAGAATGCCACTGCCAAAAATTGTTTGGACGATAGTCGGAAAATTACCATAGAAGTTAGGATAAACCGATGGCAACATACAAACCCCAATACTTAGCCCAATGACTAAGCCATTGTGGTTGCCCTTAAAGTCAACGGGTTTCAAAATATTAACGGCACTGCCCACGATGGCGCCAAAGATGGCAAACCCAACGCCCCCTAAGACGGGCTTAGGAATGGCAGAGATCAAAGCAGAAAACTTAGGTACTAAGCCCACTAAGATCAACATGAACCCGGCAGCCGCGGTGGTATAACGGCTTTTCTTTTTAGCTAAGTCTAAGACACCAATATTAGCCACAAAGGCCGTTGGTTGGGCCGCGTTAAAGGCCCCGGAGAAGATGGTGGAGATGCCTAGCGTTCTAAAGGTCTTAGAAAATTGATCCTTCGTGGCCGGCTTTTGGGAAATGTCATGGATCCCCATGGAAGTCCCGGATAATTCCACCATCCCTAAAACCATAATAATAAGAAATGATAGCGTGGCGGTGGCATCAAACTTCGGTAAGCCAAAGTGGAATGGCAACACTAGGCCAAACCAAGGGGCACTATTTACCGCAGAGAAGTCCGTCATGCCTAACAAAGCGGCAACGATGGTCCCCACCACAATGGCCACTAGAATACTGATATCCCCCATAAAACCCTTGAGATATTTACTAATGAACACGTGGAAGATAAAAACGCCTAAGCCCAGTAACAGGGCTGATACATTCACAGATTTGGTGAGTTGGCCGGCGTTCTTATCCATGAGCCAGTTGAAGGCATTGGGCAATAAAGCCACCCCGAGGACCATCAAGTTGGTCCCCACAACTAACGGCGGAAAGAAACGCTGCATTTTGTTCCAGAATGGGCCAATGAGCAGGCAAAATAGCCCCGCAATCATCGTTGAACCCGCAATAATTTCAAACCCGGCGTCTATGGCACCGGCTTGTTTGAAAGTAATGATCATCACCGACGCCACGGAGAAGTTGACACCCATGACCATCGGTAATTTCGGAGATGTTTTGGGGATAATATTTAAAGATGCGAGTAAGGTGGAGATCCCAGTGGCAAAAATAATGGAACTGACGAAAAACATCGTTTGGGCTGCCGATAACTTAACAGCGGCTGAAACAATCAGCGGCACGGGGATGGCGGAAAGAACCGCAATCACCATGTGCTGAAAGCCCAAAGGTAGACTTTGGGACAATGGTAGTTTTTCATCAGCGGGTAATTTTTGTGCTTGTTTCATCATGTCAATACTCCCTTCTCAATGGGATATCAAACAGCATATCCGTGTCTTTGAACTGACAATATCTGTGCTTTTGCTTGGTTTCTCCAGCAACGTTCATGTTCAGAACTGACGAGAAGTTGTTTATTTGTGTTGGAAATAAACGATTCTTGATGTCGATTAAACACGTTACGGGTCCACCATTTGAAGTAAAGATTGATCCTTTATTCATGGCGTTCACTCCTGATGTAATGTGGCGACAATAACTAGTAACAATAAAACAAGTTCCTAAAAATCAACCTATAGCTTTAGCCAACAGTTAATTTTTAGCGATCACTGATTGAAAAACACCTCACTCCTTTGTTTGACAACCTCAGTGAAGTACCAGGTTAAGGCACTTTATAAATGTGATTTTAATCACAATTTGGGTGATTTCTGGCGGGCAAAATAAAAACTACCAACGCAGTCTGAGGGCTTGTTTAAATAAGCCTCATAGTCAACTGTTTTGGTAGTCGGTAGAAACGCCCATCCATTTCATGGGCATATATGAGTTGTCCATATTCTAATTTACAAATATCATATTAGCTCATGTTAATTAACTTGTCAATAAATAAATCATAAATAATAAAAATTGTACTCAATTTGTTTTTTGCAGATTTGCTTTTTCAATGTAAGCGCTGCACTTTTTTAAATTCTTAAAATTACATTTTTTTGATTAAAAAACGAACATTTTATGTTAACTATCATCACATTAATTCTATGCTTACAATGGCCCTGCCCGGTTACGTTTGTGGTGTTAATTTGACCTTTATCAAGATAAAATAACAGATCTGCCCCTATCTTTATACAAAAATATGTTTATGCCCAAAAAAATAATTGTAATAAAGCCCATAATGTAATATCATGACCATAGTTATAGGGTTCACAATCAGTCACTTTACAAGGATTTTAAGTTATCAATATTTTGGCTTAAAGACATTATTCTGGCTCGATGCTGAATTGCTATAACATTTTTGTCGTACCAATAATTGCGACGTGCTGAATCGACATTTTGCCCCCATCAAAATGTCGATTTGGCGTATACCGGCATAAAAAGGAGTGATGGTCCTACCAAATTATCGTGGATGCTAGTTTTTAAATGTATATACAGATTAACTTATTAAAGGTGTTAGCTCGTTCTTAGTTGCCAGATCCATCTGTGGGCTAACACATGTCAACCTGCATATCATAGTTAACGAAACGGAGGATTACTATGAATGATGTAAAAAAGAACAATGACAACAAAAAATTGTCAGATAAAGATCTGGTCTACCAATTAGAAGGCCGTCCCAAATTTTCAGTTGCATTTCCATTAGGGATGCAACACGTTTTAGCCATGTTTGCCGGAAATTTAGCGCCAATGCTCATCATCGCCAGTGTTGCCAAAGCAACTGCCGCTGAGACCG
This sequence comes from Agrilactobacillus composti DSM 18527 = JCM 14202, assembly GCF_001436375.1. Lineage (GTDB taxonomy): Bacteria > Bacillota > Bacilli > Lactobacillales > Lactobacillaceae > Agrilactobacillus > Agrilactobacillus composti. The sequence continues at coordinate 302,827 of NZ_AZGA01000088.1, forward strand.
TCGTCATGGTTCAAGCGGGGATGCTGATTTCTGGGTTGACCACTTTCTTACAGCTTTATCCTATTAAAATTGGGAAACTCAAAATCGGCTCCGGTCTGCCTATTGTCATGGGGACCAGTTTTGCCTTTGTCCCAACCGCATCTGCAGCCGCCCTGGTCGGCGGTATCCCAGCGGTGCTAGGGGGCTCATTGGTGGGGAGTATTGTCGAAGGTTTAATTGGTCTGTTTTATAAATACTTAAAACGCTTCTTCACCCCACTGGTCATTGGCTGTACGTTGATTGCCATTGGGATCAACTTACTGGGCGTTGGCCGTGATTACTTCGCCGGGGGTGCCGGCGCCAAGGATTACGGTTCTTGGCAAAACTTGACCATCGCCTTTACCACCTTCCTCTTCGTAGCCATCTTGCAACGATTTGGGAAGGGCGTTATCAAAACAGCGGCCTTATTATTCGGTTTAGTGTTTGGTTATATTGTTGCCCTGTTATTTGGGAAAGTTAGTTTTGCAGCTGTTACGACTGCCTCTTGGGCGACTATTCCGCTGCCATTCCACTTTATCCCAACTTTTGATGCCAAAACAATTATCAGCTTTATTGCCATTTATATCACTATTGCCATGGAAACCATCGGGAACACGTCAGGTATCACCATTGCAACTATGGATCGCCAAGCGACGGAAGAAGAAACTTCTGGTTCCGTCCTGGCCGATGCCGTAGGTTGTGCGGCCGCCGCCGTATTTGGCTCCATGCCAAACACCGCCTTTGGCCAAAACGTGGGGATCGTTTCCATGACCAAAGTTATTAACAAATATTGTATTGCCCTAGGTGCTGGTGTCTTAGTTATTTGTGGCTTCTTACCTAAATTAGGGGCGGTTTTCGCTTCAATCCCTTCAGCTGTTTTAGGTGGGGCTTTGATTTCTGTATTTGCTATGATCACCATCAATGGTGTGAAAATGCTAGCTCAAGCCGGTTTTAGTGAACGGAATGTCTTAGTCATTGGGATTACTTTTGCCATGGGTATTGGTTTAGCTGGACATGCTGATGCCATTAAAGGCATGCCAACATTCCTTAAATTCTTCTTTGAAGACAGTATTGCTGCCACAACTTTCATTGGGATCCTTGCTAACTTAATCTTCCCAGAACCTAAAAAAGCTGTTGCCACCAATTAAGGTCACCGGCAATCTGCCGGCAAAGGAGGCAATCCATGTCAAGTTTATTGATTAAAAATGCCCAAATCGTCGTCACTTGTGACGACGATGATCAAGTCCTGCATGAAACCAATATTTTGATCAAAGATGGGGTCATTACTTATATGGGTGACGCCGACCAAGTAGCCGATGAAACCATTGATGCTAGCCATCATATTGTTTATCCCGGTTTGGTCAACACCCATCACCATCTTTATCAAACCTTCACCCGCAATCTACCCCAGGTCCAAAATATGGAATTATTCGATTGGTTGACCACTTTGTACAAAATTTGGGGTAATTTAGACCAGACTGTGACTTACTATAGTGCCATCACGGGTTTAGGGGAGTTGCTGAAAAGTGGCTGTACCACGGCCTTTGATCATCATTATGTTTTCCCCAGTGGTGAAGAGACCGGCTTGATTGAAGCTCAATTTAAGGCTGCTGATGATTTAGGTATTCGTTTCCATGCCTCTCGGGGTAGTATGAGTTTGAGTCAAAAAGATGGCGGTTTGCCGCCGGACAACGTGGTTCAAACGACGGATACGATTTTAAAAGATTCAGAACGCATCGTTAACAAATTTCATGATCCCAAACCTTTTGCCATGCACCAAGTCGCTTTAGCCCCCTGCTCACCCTTTAGCGTGACCGGGGACTTGATGATTGAAACGGCCAAATTGGCCCGACAGCTAGGCGTTCGGCTACATACACATTTAGCTGAAACCATCGATGAAGAAGATTATGTCAAAGCCCACTTTCACATGCGGCCCTTGGCCTATATGGAATCTTTAGGCTGGACTGGCCCAGATGTCTGGTTTGCCCATGGCATTCACTTTAATCATGAAGAACTTGCATTTTTAGCCGAAACCAAAACTGGCGTCGCCCACTGTCCAATTTCAAATATGAAATTGTCTTCAGGGGTCTGCCAAATTCCAGAAATGCTTAAGTTGGGTGTCCCGGTTGGTTTGGGCGTAGATGGCAGTGCCAGTAATGACGCTTCTAATCTACTAACCGATCTACGGGTAGGCTTTTTATTGCAACGGCTAAGTGCCAGCAATAATGCCCCAACGGGTTATGATTTCTTAAAAATGGCCACCCGAGGCAGTGCCCACTTACTAGGGCGAGATGATATTGGTAGCCTAGCCGTGGGTAAAGCTGGGGACTTGTTTATGATCGATACTCAAAACATTTCCCTGGTAGGCACCCTGCAAGATCCTAAAGCCTTGCTTGGGACGGTGGGTTTCTCCGGAGCCGTGGATTATACCGTGGTCAACGGTAAGATCTCCGTGGCCCATGGGCAATTGACCCATTTAGACGAAACCAAATTTGTAGCTGATGCCAATCAGCTCCAGAAATTATTCGTTTCCAAAGCAGATCCTGTTAAATGACCACAAAAAAACTGATGCGCAATTTTGCATCAGTTTTTTTCTTTGGACTTATATTCAGAATTTAATTGGCGGATTTTTGGACTCAATCGCTTAGGTAACAGGGTCAACAGGGCTAATAAAAGCCCCGCAATGGTCAATTCCAGCAGCAACTTCCAAGAGACGCCGTTTTTAACAATTTCGGCGGCCATAAAAGTATAAATAAAGCTGGCCGGCATCATGGTGATGAATGAAATTAAGGTGAACTTTCCCAAGGACATTGGTGTCAGGGCGTAGGCATAACTTTGAATCGCATAAGGAAAAATCGGCACTAATCGAGTAAATACCAGAAAAGTGGTACCATTGGTCAAGACTCCCTGCTCAATTTTTTGAAAAACTGGGCGCTGGCCAAAGTGTTGCACGATATAATCTCGGGCCACGTACTTGCCTAATACAAACGCGATGGCTGCCCCTAAGGTGGCCCCAACCACCGTTAAAATGCCGCCCACTAAGCCGCCATAAACCATCCCCCCAACCAGGGCTAATAGCTGCCCGGGCAGTAGAAAAACCGATACCAGGATGGATAATACGATGAACCAAATATAGCCCTGCCACCCGCTGGCAACTAGCAGGTGTTTAAAGTCCTGTAAATTAGTCAATAAATCCCATAACCCAAAAGTATAGGCGAGATAAAAGCCGCTGAGCAGTATCGCCAAAAAAATCAAGATGCGCTTCATCGCTTTATCCTTTCCAGATTAACGTCGCTGTTGGCGTTGCAATAAGATTCGCTTGATAACCAAAGAGGCCACGATCAATAGACAAAAACCTAAAATACCATATAGGATCATCTTTGGGCCTTGACTTAACGTGCCTCCCACCACGGAATACACCACGGTGGCTGGCAGTTGACCTAAACCGGTGGCAATCAAAAAGCTGCCTAAGCCGATGTCAGTCAACCCCGCCGCGTAACTCACCACGTCAAAGGAAATAAAAGGGACGAGCCGACAGATCAAAATTGTATACTGGCCGTAAATATCAAAGAAATGATCCATCTTGTCCAGGGCAACTTTAGAGATCAATTTCACCGTCACCGGCCGCCCCAATAAGCGGGCAATGTAAAAACATAGGGTTGCGCCGAACATGGCCCCTACCCAAGAATAAAGGATCCCTTGAAACCAGCCAAAAACCATGGCATTGGCAAAGGTGATCACAAAGGCCGGTAACGGGGCCAACACCGATTGAAACATCATCAACAAGATAGAAATCACCGGCGCCCAGATACCAAAATCTTGAATCAAGCTAGAAATGCCGCGAATATCCCCTCTGCTTAGTAAAACGGCTGTGGTATTCACGCCCTTTTGAAAGCCAGGCACCAATACATATAAGCCCAACAGGCATAACACTACCACCAACAAACTCACTAACTGAAATTTGCCATTGCCTGAGTTGGCCTTGTCCGACCCTTTAATTTTTCCCATGGTGCTGTACTTCCTGCCCCGGTTTGGCAAAACCAGCGGCAATCCCGGCGATCATCAGGTTGTTAAACGTCTTTAAATCTAATAAGTGCTTGGGCATGGTCACGGGATAAACGGAAGCATCATCAAAGACCATTTCCCCCACATTGAGTAAGGGTTGGTTTTGATGCAAAAAGACTTGTTCTGAGGTAAATAATTCAGGCTGGGTCACATAAAGGGCCGTGGTCATATCCCAATTGCAAAAACCATTAAAATGAAAAACACGTTGATTCCATTGGATCCAGTGGCTTAAAGTTTGGGCTATGAACTGCTGCGCTTCAGGGGTTAGTAATGGTTGTAGGGTCGCTAACAGTTGCTCTTTTTGTTTGGCCGAAAAGAAAGCTTCGGCGGTCATATGGCCATTCATAATAGCTAAAGGTGCTTGCGCCAAAATAGTGGCCTTGGCAGCCTGAGGATCACTAGCAAAATTTAATTCATCAACTGCATGGTGGTTCACCTTTAACGGTTCAATGGTCCCCCCCATCAAGATCACTTGGGCTACTTTTTTGAAAAAATCCGGATCCAAAGCTTGAGCTGCGGCCAAATTAGACAAGGCCCCGGTGCCAATCACCGTTACTTCTCCAGGATATGTATTGACTTGTTGGACTAAAAATTCAGCCGCAGGACTGGCCACATTTTTCGATTCAGCACCTAAATACGTTGGAAAATTCAAACCTAGTTTTGCCTTTAGTCGGTCCGTGGCGCGTTTGACCTCAGCTAAAGTCCCATTGCCATGGGTTAACGTCACCCCCAACAAGTTGAGTTCAGACTGGCCCAGTAAATATAACAAGGTCAAGCCATCATCCACGTCTCGATTGGGTAGGCCAAAGGTATTATCACAATCATAAATCACTTTTTTCATCCTAATTTACCTCGATTCTTGATTAACCAGGCCCCTAAATTTCGATTTTGCTGCATCGTTGCTGGTGTGAGTGCCACCAGATCTTTAGGGTAATCCACATCTTGAAGTGGTTTTAACAAAGCAATGTGAACCTGCTGCAACAGTTTCATGGTAGTTTCGTAAACCGTGTCCTGTCCCCAGGCAATGGGGCTGGTAAACATCGGCGCCAAATCAATGCCAGCCCGGCAACCAATTAAATAATAACCCCCATCTGGCGACGGCCCAATCACCACGTCTTGTAATTTGGAAAATGCTGTGGTGATTAAAGCCGGCTCTAACCCAGGAATATCACTGCCAGTCAAAACGACTGCTTCATAGCCTAACGCAAATACAGATGCAAAGACATTTTGCATGCGTTGGCCCATATCAGCGCCAACTTGCGGCATGGCTTTAAAGGTACGTGGCAACGTGGTCAGGAATATACTGGGATCTTGCTCATCAGAATAAGCCACGAAGACATCAATATGCTGTTGTACGGGAAAATTTCGAAACTTCGCGAAAAAATCCTGCAACATATCCCCCTGGACCTGACTAGCTTCAATGCCAGAAAGTCGGGCTTGCAGTCGGGTTTTCACTTTGTTGGGGGTTGGAATCCGAGTGAATAAAATATAAGCCTGTTTAGTCATGGGCAAACACCTGCTCTTGTAAGGCCTGGGCCAAAAAGGCCGGGTCCAGGTAACTTTTAACTTTTTGAAAAATCACTTCGTTTTTCAAGGCCTTGGTATCACTTAAATAGCTATCATAAGCCATGGTTGACCAGGAAAGGGCCCGGAGCATCAAATAAGGATGATAAATCGCTAAAGCCGTCAAAAAATCCGTCGGATCAAAGCCAGTCACTGCCAAATACTGATCCATAAAGCCTTGCTTTTGGGCGAAGGTTAAACGGACATCACTGCGCCACAGCGTAGTGGTACTGGCCAGAAATTGCGAAATATCTTGCACTGGATGGCTGATGACGGGTTTCTCCCAATCAATTAACCAACCCTGCTGGCCAATGATGAAGTTATGGGAGTTTACTTCGGTATTGTTCACTGCCCAAAGATCTAAGTCTGTGAAAAAGCGCTGTTGGGCAACATGCTGGCGACAATTGTCTAACGCGTCCGCCAGTAATTGTTGCACGGGTTGGGCGATGACTTTACTGGCAAAGACTGGCGTCAATAAGGTGGTGCATTCCCGGACCCGAGCCGCTAGAATATCTTGTTTTTCGGCCAAAAATTGCTGTTGGGCCTGCCTGTCAATTTTTAAACGATGAATACGTCCAAAAATTCTCGCTGCCACCGTTAAATCCTGATGGTAATCCAGTGGGCGACCAGGTAAAAACGCTTCAATCAATAAACCTTGGTCAAAGAAATCCTGACTATCATCCACATAATAGACCTTAGGGGTTACGTGGGAACGTTGCAACCATTGTAAAGCCTGGTATTCATAGCGAATTTGATTATCAATCGGCAGCTGGGAGCCATAGTTAAACCGCAAGACAAATTGTTGGGGATTTTGCCCATCGGTCAACAAGAAATTCTGATTATATTCTCCCTGGGCTAAAAAAGTAACTTTCACAGTCGGTTGTAATCCCAGTAATTTAGGGATTTCTTTGACCTTTAAATAAGTTAAAATTTTTTCGATCATGGCTAATTGTGCCTCCTGTTGTAACGTTTGGCTAAGTCCTTGGGGGATGTCCCCAATATAAATAATAATTGCAGCCGATGCATGGCCAAGTGCGTCCGCCAGGGATGGGCAGCAAAGCGACGATTAGAGGTGTAAATGGGAGCGCTGATCAACTTAAACTTACCCAGCCGATGAAGTTGCCGGCTTAGTAGCCAATCTTCCATCAACGGTTCGGCTAAAAAGCCCCCGGCCCGTTGGTAATTTTGCCGAGTGGTAAATAGCCCTTGATCGCCGAAAATTAAACCTAAATATTTTGCCCGCCAATTGGAAGTGATTGCTAAATAACGGTAGAAAAACCCTTTTTCAGTGAAGCGCAAGGTTAAACAACCTGCACTTACCCGAGGCTGACTTAAAACGGCCATTATATCCGCAAAAATAGCTTGTTGGCCATTCAACTGGCTATCGCCGTGTAAAAACCATAAAATATCACCTTGGCTTTTGGTCACCCCATAAGCCAATTGCGCCCCACGATTAGCTTGACTCAAGGTATACACCTTGGCATACTTTTGGGCGATAGCCACGGTCTTATCTTGGCTACCCCCGTCCACCACAATAATTTCACTGGCATAGCCCACAGCTAATCGGGTCACTGTTTTTAATAAATTACCAATGCCTGCTGCTTCGTTTAAAGTAGGAATAATCACGGAAAATTTCAATTCGCCACCACCTGTAAGTTGGCGCCAAACTGTAAATACACCACTTCACCCGGATGTAACTCCCCTTGAATATTGGTAAGGACCAGGGTCTGTTGCCCAACGCGCAAATGCGCCAAGACCCCACTGGGTTGCCACTGTAAGGACACTATCTCCGCTTGAATACCCGAATGGCTCAGAGAAGCTGCCACTTCATAGGGAATCACCAATTGGACTGGCCCAGTGAGTTGGTTGGGATTGACAACGGTAATTTCTTGAGATTCGAATTGAAACTGTTGGCCTTGTATAATACCAGCCAAAAAATTCATCCCCCCAATAAACGCCGCTACCTGGCGGGTTTGCGGTTGTTCATAAATTGTCTGGGGCGTACCAATTTGTTGAATTTCACCGTCAATTAAAACGGCTAATCGGTCAGACAACTCAAAGGCTTCATCCCGGTCATGGGTGACCAAAATAACCCCAAAATGATATTGTTGCTGTAATTCCAATAATAATTGATGCATCTTTTGGCGGAGACTGCTGTCTAGGCTGGCGAAAGGTTCATCTAGAAGCAATAATTTAGGTTTCAAAACAATTGCCCGGGCTAAGGCCACCCGCTGTTGCTGTCCCCCGGATAATTGGTCCGGAAAGTGATCGGCTAACCCTTGCAGTTTTAAGATGGTGATCATTGCTTGAACTTGTTGGGCAATTTGGGTGGTGTTGACGTGGCGCACTTTAAGTCCAAAAGCAATGTTTTCAAAAACCGTCATATGGGGGAAAAGCCAAAAGTCCTGCAACACTAAGATGGTCCGTTCTTGGGAAAAATCACCGCGAAAATCTAATGCGCCGGATTGTAGGGGCTGCATCCCCGCAATGAGCTTTAAAATCGTAGTTTTACCAACACCAGAAGGCCCAAATAGCGTGAGAATTTCCCCGGCCGCTACCTGAAGGTTGATGTGTTTTAAAATTTGTTTGCGGCCATAATGTAACGACACATCGCTAATTTCTAAGCCCATGATGCCATCCTCCAATCAATTGTTTTAAAAGCAATACCCCAATCATCGTCACCAATAAAAATACCACGCTGTAAGCTGAAGCCAAACCAAAGCGGCCATTGTTGGCGTAAGGTAATAGGATCAACGGTAACGTCATTATTTTGCCGCCACCGATGAAAAAAGTTGGTAAATACTGGCTCAAAGAAACAATAAAGGTTAACCCCGCTGCCGTGGCGATTCCTGGGGCCATGAGTGGCCAAGTAATCGTTCTCAAAATTTGCCAGGGCTTAGCCCCTAAACTCTTGGCCGTTAGTGCGTAGCCCTGACCCATTTTCCGATAACTTTCCAAAATAATTTGCATGGCATAGGGCAATGTGAAATAAGTGTGGCTCAAAATAATCCCGGTAAATGTCCCGGTTAAATGCCATTGAATGAATAGCATCTGAGTTGAGGTCACAATGGCAATGGCCGGTAAGATAAAGGGCAAGTAAATCATGAAGGTCAATAGCCGTTGGGACATGAAGTGCTGCGTGGCTAAGACCTTTGCTGCGGGCATGGCAATGAGTAAAGTCACCACGGTGGTGGCCAACGCAATGACAAAGCTATTGAGAACTGCGGGCCAAAAATTGGGTTCTTGTAACATTTGCCCCAGAACTTTGCCGCCAAATTGTTGGGGGACGAGTGCTGGATAAAGCCACTGGGTCGCCACCGTCCACAATAGTAAAACTACCAGGGGCAAAGCCACTAAAAAACAAGCCAATAGTAAAGTACTAGTCCTTTTCACGGTGCCGCCTCCCTCCTGGCAAGCGGGCACTGATGCCTAAGACCAATAAAGTCATTGCCAAACAGATCAAGGACATGATGAAGTTTAAGGCAAAGGCTGTGGGTCGGACGGTCAGGTCGGCTTGGGTCAATAGATTATAAGCGGTCACCGCGATGGTTTCGTTGGCGGGACTGCCCAAAATGAGGGGGACTTCAAAAGAGGTAAAGGTGAAACAAAATAAAATGATAAATAACGTGGCTAGAATCGGTTGGAGCATGGGTAAAATGACCCGGCCAAAAATTTGCCGCGGGGTTGCCCCTAAATTGGCCGCCACTTGGACATAGCCTAATTGTAATTGCTTCAAAATGGCTAAGGTGCTCACCGCCACATAAGGGATCTCTTTATATAAAAATACACAGATGATGCCAATACCGCCCTTATCATGAATCAACAACGGAAATTGGTCAATCTGTTGAAGCAACCCCACTTGATATAGTAGCCGGGAAATCAATCCAGATTGGCTTAGTACCTGCAACATCATCAACGCCACAATGATATGAGGTAAGGCAATGGGAATTTTGAAGAAATTCGCCAACAAAGGATGATTGGCGCTGGTTTTCAATAAAATAAACGCCATGCCTAATCCCAGTAACAACGCTAAAATAGTGGCGACCAGGGCTAAATAAAGACTATAGCCAATAGTCCGCTGAAAGGCCGCATCCCCTAAGACCGTTTTGAAATAAGCCAACGTATAGTGACGTAGGCCGATAACCGGATAATAGCCTAAACTGACCTGAATAGTCTTAAACAGCGCTGCTAAAATAACAGCGCTGTTTAAGAGAATAAATGGTCCTAAAAAAAGCAAAGATTTTTTAGTCATTTAAAACGTATTCTTTCCATAAAGATTCGATAATCGGAATCTTCTTAGCCTGGACTTCGGGAATTTGTTTCTGTTGCAATTCGGCTAAAGAAGGCACCCCTTGATTGTTATAGATATCCGTCAATTGTTGCTTGGCTTTAGGGGATAGTTTTTGCGCATCAAATGGGGGAATGCTGTAACCATACTTCGCTTCTGCCTTTTTCAATTGGGCACTTTCACTGGTCATTTCATTGATCAAGACCAGCGCCGCATCCTTGGCATTGGAAGATTTGGCCATGGCCAAGTAGTTTTGATTGGCAATCGTGCCCTTGTCAAATAAGAAGGACTCAGTGTTGTCGTTGAATTCCTTATCATGGCGCTTTTCAGCCACATGCATTGGGGAATAACTGTAAGTCATGTTGATTTGCCCGGCAGCAAACATCTGATCTAATTCCGCCGTAGTCTTAGGGTAAGTTTTCCCCTGTTGCCATAGGTAGGGTTTCAACGCATTCAAATAATCCAAGCCCGGTTTGATGGCTTTATACAAACCCGCTTTGGTGGCGGGGGCTTGGTTGACTTTGTCATAGCCCACCACGTCACAAATGATATTACGGACAAAGGCACTGCCGGTAAATTCTGGTGGCGCCGTATAAGTAATCTTGCCCGGATTAGCCTTAGCATAAGCTAGCAATTTGGCACTACTGGTGGGAAAACCCTCGGGAAATTTAGTCTTATCCCCGCCAAAGACCAGTTGGGCATTGCCATAAGGCACTTCATAACCATTGATCTTGACCCCAAAGTCATATTTAGAACTGTGGCCGTTAACGGCCATCAATTGATTGAAACTGGGAACTTTATTGGCAATCGGGCCATATAACAAGTTGGCTTGCTTAGCCGTATAAAAGTTTTCCCCGTTGATCCAAACCACATCGATATCGCCTTTATTATTCCCGGCTTCTTTTTCAGTGGTCAATTTGTTTAAAATATCATCAATATCCATGGGTACCCGCTTGACCGTGATATCATACTTTTTCTTCATGGCCGGGGTCACTACTTGATCCACCCATAGATTGGCTTTCTCGTCCCCGCCAAACCCATAAAAGGTCACGGTCTTGCCCTTGCTGGATTTAATCGCCGCCGACAAGGTGGTCACTTTCCCAGACCCGGCATCACTTTTAGAACTTTGATTAGCTTTACAGGCCGGTAATAAAAGCAGTAGCACCATTAAAGCTGCTAGGCGCCAATACCATTTCTTCTTCATTTTATTCTCTCCCTATGCTTTGGCCACAATTTGCTTGGCGCGATAACGATTCGCCCAAGCAACCAGGGGATGATGTAACGCTGTATCTGGGCAAGTATCCCCCAGTTGGACCACATCCCCAAAAATCAAGTCCAGTAAATGCCAAGATCGCCCGCCACCTAAAATCATGGCTGCCGTACAACTGGCACAATACGTCACGATATAATCCGTTTTAAAATCATGGACCCGTTTGGTAGCCGCTGTTTTCGCCAAAGGCGGATTAGAAACCCCACACATCCCACCCATGCCGCAACATAAGGTATTTTTCCCAGAAAGTCGTGTTTCTTTGGTGGCATAACCAAGAATGTGGATCAAATAGCGCACCGCCTCATGAATGTCGGTACGATCTTTGGTGGGGCAAGAATCCTGAATGGAGAAAACCACTTGGCTGTCTTTAGCTTTGTTCAAATAAGCCTTAGGTAAACCTAATTCAGCCATTTTCACCCAGAGGGATTCGGTTTTAAACTGATTTTGATCCGTCATGGTCTTCAAACAACCCTGGCAAGCCACTAGGAGCTCATCGATACCAGCTTCATGGACCATATCAGTCAAACTGGCGAATTGCTTTTGAAAAGCCGCCTCTTGGCCGATCATGCGTCGAGGCTTGCCGCAACAAGCCTGAATAACGCCCAAATCCGGGTAGTAAGTCTTTAAATAAGCAATAATGTTGGCCACGTTTTTGGGGCTGGCCGAACTTAGCGAACAGCCCGCCATAAAGCCATATTTCATCGTGAATGCCTCCCACTGATACTGCTGAACAAGCGACTGGCTGATAAGCGCTGATGCAGGGTCACACTGCGCAGTTGTTTTAAAGGTAACTTCTTTTGATCACGGCAAAGATCTTGACGCATGGCCAAAAAGGCTTGCCCCAGCTCCAAGCGCAGGGGGCAAACCACGGTACAATGGCCACATAACTGACAGGAATAGGGCACGATGGTGGGTAATCCTGAGGTTAAGAATTTTTTGAAAAGTTCTTTGGGATTGGCGCAATACTGTTGTAAAAAGACACAATCTTTCATGCAACGGCCGCATTGCGTACAATTATCGGCAATGAGTTGAGCCATATTGATTGTTTTTTGTGAGTAAACCATGGCCCTACCCCCGATTCTTGCGGCCAACTAGGCCGATCAACAACAACTGCAGTAGCAAGATGACAAATATAATAGCTACAACTAAATAATAAATAGGTACCAGCTGTAACGACGCACTATACAACCAGCTCAGCCAAATCGCCGCAATGATCAATAGTAAGTAACGCTCTTTGGTGCGTTCTCGCCAAACTAAAAAGATACTCAACAGCAACATCACGATGGGTAAAACGACGAGATAACGCCCCAACCAGCTTTGGGCAAATTCTTCGGAGAAAAAAGACGTATTGCGCATGAAACCTAAGTGATTGGCATACAAGTCATTGACCACATAAATGCCATAAACCAGGCCCAACTGCAATAGATGGATGATAAGATAGATTAATTTTCGCATCATTAATCTAAGATTTTCACTTTACTTTTATCCCGGGGATCGCCAACTTGAACAGGGTATTGACTTGGATGTTTTTGATGGGCTTTATCCCAATCATACCAGCCGCCATCAAACATTTTGACATTTTTCCAGCCAGACTGTTTGGTGATGAAAAAGGCTGTGGCTGCCCGCCAACCAGTCCCGCAATAAAAGGCCACTTCTTTATCCGGTGTGATCCCCCACTTTTTCCAGTCTGCGAAAATCTTGGTCGGGTCCTTCACCGTGCCATCACTATTGGTCAAATAAGCCACATCAGCACTGGTCTTACTAGCCTTGGCATAAACGGCACCTTTAGGTTCACCTTTGTCTTTAATGTAAGAATAGCCACTGGTCTTCCCAGTAAATTCAGCCCAAGACCGAGTACTAGCCAATACTAGATCTGGATTCTTCTTTTGCGCTGCTAGTAAATCAGCAGACGTGGAAATCAAGATATCAGGACGACCGGGCACATTACCTTTAAAGTCTTTGGCAGCCTTAGGTTTCACATTCCCTTTGGCAGTGGTATATTTGGCACTTTGCCAAGCATTAAAGCCACCGTCTAAGATCTTAACTTGATCGACTCCTAACCAATAAGCCACAAAGGCCACCCGAGAAGCGGCGTTAATGTCGCTGGAATAAATGATCACTGGGGTATCCTTGGTGACACCCTTTTTCAAAAAGGCTTTTTCGCAAGTCGCCGCGGGTAAAATGTTCCAGTTATTGGCTTCGGTTTCAATTTCCATGGTATCCATATGCACGGCCCCAGGTAAATGGGCTTTCTTATATTCTTTACCGGGACCATAAGAAGCTTCGATGACAACGGTCTTTTTATTGGTCTTCAATTGGTTCTGGACCCATTTGGCACTGACAAAAAAGTCATTTTCGCCGGGTTTGTTATTTTTCACCAGGCGCTGGCTGGTGGTACTGGCCTTGGCTTGAACTTGGTTGGTATTTAAGCCAACCATTAAAATGAATGCTGCTAAAATACTCGTGATAACTGCTAAAATACGTTTGTTTTTCTTATCCACGATAAGACCCCATTTTATAATTTATAAGTTTCGACTAATTTGTGACCCAAAGTTTGCTATTATCCTTATAAGGCCATCCTTTAGCCCCATTTTGAACAATATGTAACCGTTTGGCTTTGACACCTTTATCGATCAAAATTGAAACAGTGCGTTTAGCCCCACTGCCGCCGCCGGGACAAACCACATAAATTGGATTGGCGCCCTTTTTAATTTTGGCAGCTGATTTAGTGACTAAGTTTTCCAATTGCTTGGTATCCACCGGATAAGCATGCAGACTTAAGGAATTTGGTAAATGACCCTTTTTATAATCTGCTGTGGGTTGAATATCCACCACTTGGTAAGTCTTCTTGTCTTTATTTAACAAGATTTTTTTCATCGCTTTAGGTGTGGTGTATTGCCAGGCAATATTATCATTGGCCCGATCTTTTGCCCCCACCGTTTGTGTCCCTGTACCGATAATCAAGAACGCTGCAAATAGTGCAACGAATAACCCAACTAATTTCTTTTTCATTTCGTCACTCCTCCAATAATTTTATATGCAATAGTTTGTTCACTATTTAACATTGCTACCTAAAAATTAAGTTGGAAACTAGCCCGGAGGTTCATTTCCAACTTTTGAATTGGATCGTATGCTTCTCGTGAATAACCACGGTCTCATTATATTTAGAAAGCGGTCACCATGTCAAGGAAATGTAAAAATTTTTTTGGTTAGAAAAATTATATTTTTTCTAATAAAGTTATTCTCTTATCGTCCCATAAGTTCACTTAGGAGACTGATCTACCAATTCTTGATAACGGGCGGTGCGGGCCTTCATATCCGCAATGGTTTTGGACACCATGGTATCCACTAACTGGTCGTTCTTTAAAATATTGTGCAGGGACCGATAACGGGTCTGTTGGGCCATGAAGGCTGGCATCTCACTGTATTCCGGATTCTTTTGGTCTAAGCGCATGGGACTGTGACCCTTGTCTATTCTTCTAGGATCGTAGCGATACAACTGCCAATAGCCGGCGGCAACCGCTGCTTTGGCGGAGGTGATGGCTTGGCCTAACCCCCCCTTTAAACCGTGATTAATACAAGGCGTATAGCCAATGATCAAGGATGGGCCGGGATAACTTTCAGCTTCAGCGATGGCTTTAATGGCTTGGGCTTGGTTGGCATCCAGGGCAATTTGGGCCACATAGACATTGCCATAGGTGGTGGCCATGAGACCTAGATCTTTTTTGGCGGTTCGTTTCCCGTTACCGGCAAACTTGGCCACGGCACTGGCTGGGGTAGCTTTGGACATTTGGCCCCCGGTATTGGCATACAATTCGTTATCCATGACTAAAATATTGATGTCCGCGCCACTGGCCAAAACATGGTCCACGCCACTGAAGCCAATATCATAGGCCCAGCCATCCCCGCCAACGATCCATTGGCTGACTTTAACAAACTGATCGCTGTATTTTAATAAGACCTTTAACGCTGGATCTTGTTCTTGAGTCAAGGCGGCTGTTAACGTGTCAGCTCGCTGGCGGGTATTTTCACTCTCATCTAAGTGGGTCAGCCAATCTTCCAGGGCCTTTTGCGTGACTGGCGTTCCTAACCCAGCTTTGCGTACAGCTTGAATTCGCTTGGCCAGATTTTGCCGTTTGTGGCTGTTGGCGATCATCATACCATAACCAAATTCCGCATTATCTTCGAACAGGGAATTGCTCCAGGCAGGACCTTGCCCACAACTGTTGGTGGTGTAAGGCGTGATGGGGCTGGACGCACCCCAAATGGAGGAACAGCCAGTGGTGTTGGCGATTTGTAAGTGGTCCCCATATAATTGGGTCAACAACTTCAAGTAAGCTGTCTCCCCGCAGCCAGCGCAGGCCCCAGAAAATTCCAGCAACGGCTTTTCTAATTGGGAACCCCGCACCGTGGTTTTCTTGAAGGGATTGGCCTTTTGCCGCAGGGTCATGGCAAAGGCCCAGTTTTGGGCTTGTTGTTTTTGCTGGTCATAAGGCACCATCTTTAACGCCTTTTCCCGGGCCGGGCAAGCGGCCACACAAAGCCCACAACCGGTACAGTCTTCGACAGACACTTGAATGCGATACTTCTGGCCATCTTGACCCACCATATCCCGGGTGATGAAGCCAGCGGGCGCTTCGACCATTTCAGCGTCATCCGCCACAAAAGGCCGAATGGATGCATGGGGACAAACAAAGGCGCAGGCATTACACTGGGTACAAAATTCTGGATTCCACTGGGGTACTTTTAAGGCAATGCCCCGTTTTTCATAAGCTGAAGTCCCCATGGGCAATTTGCCCGCCAGCATGCCGTTGCTCATCAAATCCTTGACGGATAAATCATCCCCAGCTTGACGGCTAATGGGTGCCACAATATTGGTCACAAAAGCGGGTACGGCTTTAGGGTCCGCCTTGGGTTGATCATTAGCTTGGGCCCAATCAGCCGGGACCGCCACTTGAACCAGGGCCTCAAAGGTGGCATCAATGGCCCGATTATTGGTGTCCACGATTTCTTGGGACTTGCGGCCATAGGCTTTTTGAACCTCGGCCTTTAACAACGGTACAAAGGCATCCCGCTGCAAAATATCTGTCACTTCAAAGAAGGCGGTGGACATGATTTGGTTGATACGCCGGCCTAAGCCAACTTTTTGGGCAATGTCGTAGGCATTGATAATATAGAATTTAATGTGATGTTGGGCTAAATAACGTTTAATGTTGTTGGGTAACAGTACCCGACACTTAGCCTCATCCCACATGGTATTTAATAGGAAAGTTCCCCCATCTTTTAAACCGGCCAACAGATCATATTGATGGATATAAGCGGGATTATGACACCCCACAAAATCCGGATGAGCCACATAATACGTGGAGGTGATGGGAACATCCCCAAAGCGTAAGTGGGAAATTGTTAGGCCCCCAGATTTTTTGGAATCATAGGCAAAATAAGCCTGGGCATATTGACCGGTGTGGTCGCCAATGATCTTGATGGCTTGTTTGTTAGCCCCCACCGTGCCATCGGAACCAAAGCCCCAAAACTTCGCTTGAAAAATCGAACTGGGGGTTAAATCTAACACGGGCCTTTGGGGCAAGGACAGTTGGGTCACGTCATCATTGATCCCAATGGTGAAGCGGGGCTTTAAATTAGCTTGAGCCAGTTGTAAATGATCATACACCGCCACGATTTGATCCGGGGTGACATTTTTAGAAGCAATACCATAACGCCCACCAATCACTACTGGCCGATTAGGATGGTTGAATAAAGCACTTTGCACATCCAACAATAAGGGTTCCCCCTCAGAGCCTGGTTCTTTGGTCCGGTCCAACACCGCCACCCGCCGTACTGTTTTTGGCAAATTAGCCAACAAATTAGCACTGGGGAAAGGTCGGTATAAATGGATATTTAAAAAGCCCACTTGCCGGCCCCGCTGATTTAAATAATCCACCGTTTGTTTGATTGTCGGTGCCACCGAGCCCATGGCAACAATCACTTCAGTGGCCTCTGGGTCGCCATAATAATTCGTTAAATCATAGTCTGTTTGTCGTAATTGGTTGATCTGCTGCATGTATTTCTGAACTATTGCGGGCATGCGGTCATAAAATTGATTCACGGTTTCTCGAGATTGGAAATAAATATCGGGATTTTGTGCGGACCCGGAAACATAGGGATGATTGGGATTCATGGCTTGGTCGCGAAAACGCTGCAGCGCATCCGTTGGGATCATGGCCTTTAAATCAGCATAATCAATCGTGGTGATTCGTTGCAATTCATGGCTGGTGCGAAAACCGTCAAAAAAGTTTAGAAAGGGTAAGCTTTTAGCTAGACTGGCCAAATGGGCCACCGCTGATAGATCCATGACTTCTTGCACACTGCTTTCGGCCAACATACAAAAACCAGTTTGCCGCGCTGCCATCACATCACTATGATCGCCGAAGATACTTAAAGCATTGGTGGCCACCGCCCGGGCGGCCACGTGGAAGACCCCGGGTAATAATTCCCCGGCAATTTTATACATATTGGGTAACATTAGTAACAATCCTTGGGAAGCCGTATAAGTGGTGGTCAACGCCCCGGTTTTTAAAGCGCCGTGGACGGCACCGGCGGCCCCTGCTTCGGACTGCATCTCCACGACCTTCACAGGATCGCCAAACACATTTTTCTTGCCGGCCGTGGCCCAAGCTGCCACCACTTCAGCCATGGTTGAACTAGGTGTAATGGGATACACGGCGGCGACTTCGGTAAAAGCGTAGGAAATATAAGCCGCAGCGGTATTGCCATCCATTGTTTTCAGTTGTGTTTCTGTCATATCGAAAACCTCCTTGGGGTTTTAAGCTGATTCACGACTACCAATCAAATCTTGCCTAAATTGCGACAAGTGCTGAGCTGCTTGCGAGTCGGTAATTTTGGTGCGTGTCATATGTAATCATCCCTTCATTAATCATGTTATTTAAAAAAAGAGCCTGAATCAGCAATAACACCTGATTCAGCCTCTAGACAGTAACGACAGTGCGGCTTTTTGGGACATCTCAATTACAAAGTAATGATTGTGTGATATTTTATCACGCCTAATTATCTTTGTGAAGCTGACATGAAAAATTTTCAGTGTTTTCAGGCCGAAATCGTTGCTTTGACGGTAAAAATAATTTTTACATGTCATATAACTTAACAAATCACATGTTTTGTGAGACTTTGCAAACGTTTTTTTAGGTGACATAAATATTTGTTATGTGTTATTATTTACATGTGATTCGGTTCACTATACTTATATTGGGAGTCTTCATTATGAAACGGCATAAAGTGTTAATTTCAGTGTTGCTCAGTACCGCTGCAATTTTTCTGCTGGCGGCTTGTGGCCAAACCAGCACCTCTAAGTCTAACGGTTCGGGGACCCAATTAGCCGCCAAACAAACGGCTACTATCGTCTCCACCAAAGAGATCACCTCGCTAGATCCCACCAATGTGATCGATGCCACCTCTACGCAAATTTTGCAAAATGTTTATGAGGGGCTCTACCGCTTAGATCAACATAACCAACCCGTGGTGGCTGGGGCCAAAGCCCTCCCCACCATCAGCCCTGATGGTTTAACCTATACCATTGATCTGCGCCAAGATGCCAAATGGTCCAATGGTGATCCCGTCACTGCTGAAGATTATGTGTATGCTTGGCAACGGGGTGTGAGTCAAAAGAATGCGGCGCAAAACTTAGCCCAATATCAAAGTGTTAAAAATGCCAAAGCCATCATTCAAGACCATCAAGATCCAACAACTTTAGGGGTCAAAGCCCTTTCTAAATATCAGTTACAGATCCAACTGGCCCAACCCACCACTTATTTCACCAAACTATTGACCACCATTAGCTTTTTCCCAGTGAACCATACTTACGCCAGCAATATCGGCAAAAATTACGGGGCAACTTCCAACAAGGCCGTTTATAACGGGCCTTACCGCTTAACGGGTTTCCGAGGCTCTGGCACCAGCGAAGACTGGACCTTGGTGAAAAACAAATCCTATTGGCAGCAAAAGACCGTTAAAATGCAACAATTGAAATTTAAGCTGATCAAAGAAACCGCCACTGGTGCAGAACTTTTTGAAGATAAGAAAGTCGGCCAAACGCCAATTACTGGTCAAATTACTAAGAACTATCAAAATAATGCAGCCTATCACAGTGCTGCTAGTTCTTCCAGTGTTTATTTAGGCTACAACTTCAACCAAGAACTATTTAAAAATGCCAAAGTTCGCCAAGCCATCGCCTTAGTCTTGAACCGCCAAGCGCTAGCCAAACATACCTTGCAAGACGGTAGTACCGCGGCCACCGGGTTAATTCCCAAGGGAATTTTCAGTGGCGATCAAGGCACTGATTTTGCCACGGCGGCTGGCAATTTGACAACCACCGATACAAAAAAAGCCACCAAATTGTGGCAAGAGGCTAAATCTGAATTAAATTTAAAAGGCACCACGGAATTTGACCTGTTGACCTTTGAAAACGAAGATGAACGTTTAGCCACCCAATACATTCAAGGTCAGGTTCAAAAATACCTGCCCGGCTTGAAGGTCAATATCAAAGTCCAACCCGTCTCTGTCTTCATGAAAAACACCACCGCTGGCAACTTCGGCATGTATCTGGTGAGCTGGGGGTCTGATTACCCTGATGCTGGCAGTCAATTGAGTTTGTTCACTTCTGATTCTGGGAACAACTGGGGCCATTACAGCAGCGCAAAATATGATGCGTTATTGAATCAGGCCAATGCCCAAACCGATGCCGCTAAACGCTGGTCCGACCAACAAGCAGCGCAAAAGGTCTTATTGTCTGATTACGGTATCAGTCCCGTCTTCTTCACCCGGGTCACCTATTTACAAAATCCCAAACTCAAGGGTGTAACTTTAAATACCCAAGAAGGTAGCTTCAATTATCAAAAAGCCTATTTGGTTAAATAATAAATCTGTTCTAGAAAAGAGGCACTCCTATGTCCACACCCCCAGATTTTAAGCATCTGGTTCAACCTTTCCAAAATTCCCCTGGTCCAAGTTTTCCAAAAGATGTGGGCCTAATTCTCGCCGGTGGTGAATCTAAACGCTTTGGCACGGATAAAGCTTTGTTTCAAGCGCCTGGGCAGCCCGCCCAAGTCGTCCAAGTGGCCGAGGCCATGGCCAGCAATGTGCGCCAAATTATCATTTCAGCCAACAATAACAACTGTAAAGCCCTATCCCAACTTTTCAAACATCAACCCCACGTGACGATCATCAAAGATCAAGCCCCCTTTGCTGGACAAGGCCCTCTAAGTGGTATCTATGCGGCCTGCGTCCATGAAAATCGGCCGGTGCAGTTCTTGATGGCGGCCACAGATTATAACCATATTGAAAGTGACCTATTGGCTCAACTGAGCACTGTGCCCAATTGTTACGCTGTGCTGGAAGACCGGGCCCATTATACCATTGCCCATTTTGAAACGGATTTAGCCCGGATCAAGGCCTTTATGGCCCAAGATGATCGGCACTTAAAGAATTTTTTGATCAATGTTTGTCACTGTAAACCCTATGAACTATCTGAAGACTATCGCCAACAGCTTACCAACCACAACGAGAGGAGTGCCAGAGATGGCTAGCAATCAACCCGATAATTTAAGACCTGAAGATTTTAGACAACTACTGCAAATCGCAAAAAATAATCAGTATGCGGCAAAACGCACGCCTGACACGGATACCAACAATACGGAACAACACATTGATGATCCGGCTAAACCCGCAAATGGAGATGACCAAATTTGATAACTTTTAATTTGACGGGGTGTGGGGGCCATGGCTAGTTTAAAAAAAGCTTGGAATCCCATGCTGGCGATTCCTATCTTAGGGGCATTATCTGCCTTTTACTTCGGCTTGACCCAAACATTTTGGGCCGTGACCGGGGAATTCACCCGCTGGGGCGCCAGTTTGATGAACTTGGTGGGCATTGATACTTCCCATTATTCTTATTTAAAACTGATCCATTACCAAGGTACCGTTTTAGACCGCGTGGATGGCATTATGATCATCGGCATGTTCTTAGGGGCTTTTGTGGCTGCTTTGATTTCCAATAACGTAAAATTACGTTGGCCCACGTCTAAAATCCGTATCGGCCAAGCTATTGGCGGCGGTATTTTAGCCGGCTTTGGGGCTAGGTTGGCCATGGGCTGTAATTTGGCCGCCTTCTTCACCGGAATTCCCCAATTTTCGTTACATGCCTGGATCTTTACTATTTTCACAGTCATTGGCACTTATTTTGGAACTAAAATTATTAAAATGCCCTTCTTCAGACCCCGGGTCAAGTTACAGAAGAAAAACAGCCACACCTTAGCAGATTTACACCAGGGGGATCACACCAGCCGTAATCGGGTCTTGTTGATTCTGGCCGGCGTAGCTATCGTGGGCTTGTTCTTTGTGGAAGCCAACAAAGCGGCTCTGCTGCCTTGGGTACTGATCTTTGGCTTAGCCTTTGGGTTCTTATTGGAAAAAGGCCAAGTATGCTTCACCTCTGCTTTTCGAGACCTGTGGACTGCCGGCCGGACGAATATGACCAAAGCCATTATCGTGGGGATGTTAGTCAGTACCATCATCACCTACTTCTTCATCCGTTCGGGTATCCCAGCTAAAATTATGTGGGCCGGGCCCAATGTGGTGATTGGCGGCTTTGTCTTTGGCATTGGTATCGTGATTGCTGGGGGCTGTGAAACTGGTTGGATGTACCGGGCCATGGAAGGCCAAGTTCACTACATGTTAGTGGGCGTGGGCAATATCATTGGCTCCATGTTACTGGTCATCAGCTGGGATGCCCTGGCACCAAAAATCGTCATGCCCTTTCCAAAAGTCAACTTGTTAACTTCTTTAGGTAATTATGGTGGTTTAGCCTTTACATATGGGGCTTTGTTGCTATCATTGTTGCTGGTGATGTGGTATGAACGGCATTTCTTCAAGAAAAATTCTGAGCCTACTAAGGAGGTCCTAGCCCATGAAAACTGATTATAATATTGATTACTTGTTAGATTTAAAGGGCGAACCTTGTCCCTTCCCAGCCATGTCCACCATTGATGCATATGATGATATGGCTGACGAAGAAGTCATTGAAGTTCTCAGTGATTGTCCCCAGTCCATCAATAGCATCCCGGTAGACGCCAAAAAGCGGGGTCACGATGTTTTGTTGGTACAACAAGATGGTCCCACTTTTCGCTATGTGATTCGCGTGCATAAATAATTACCCTGAAGCTAAAATAAGGCGCTTTGAAATGAGCTGATTCATTTCAAAGCGCCCTTTTAGGTTATTTAAAGTCCTTAAATAATTGATCAATCTGTTGATAATCGGCATCACTCAAACGCACATCCAAGGCACCCACATTACTTTTGACTTGTTCCGGTTTCCGGGCCCCAGGAATCACCACGCTAATGTCAGGGTTTGCCATATACCAGGCTAATATCACTTGGGCCACGGTAGCTGCTTGGCCATCCGCCAACGTTTTAACTTGGCCTAATGCCGTTAAAATTTCCTGGTATTGGGCCGGGGTAAATTGGTTAAACTTATCCCCGTCACCGGCGGTATACTTCCCGGTCAACAAACCAGAAGCCAGTGGGAAATAAGGCACAAACGAAATCTGATTGGCTTTTAAGTAAGGCATTAACGCCTGTTCTGCTTGGCGGTGAACCAGGCTATAATTATCTTCCACAATATCCAAGGCCCCGTCGCGATTAGCTTCTTGGACTTGATCAAAGGAGAAGTTAGAAACCCCCACGGCTCGGATTTTGCCGGCTTTTTTAGCCCTGGCCAAAGCATCCACGGCTTCGTCTTTCGGGGTGTGGTCATCGGGAAAATGAATATAAAAAATATCAATATAATCAGTCTTTAACCGTTTTAAAGCGGCATCAATGGCCTGGGTCAAAAACTGAGGATCATTATTGGCCTTTAAGTCATGGTTGGGATCTTGCGCTGCTTTGGTGGCGATCAAAACTTCATGGCGGGGATATTTTTGCAAAACTTCGCCAATGATTTCTTCAGAACGACCTAAGCCATACATAAACGCGGTATCCAGCAAAGTGATTCCTTGATCTAGCGCCGCTTTGACAACCGCGGCCCCATCTGTATCCAACAGCCCAGGAAATAGGTTGTGGCCCCCTACTTTATTGGTCCCTAACCCTAATTTGATGGTGGAAATATCGGTCTTACCAATCTTAACTGTTTCTGTCACATTATCAGCTCCTTCTGACTTATTGTAAGTAATTCTAACACAAAATTATGCCATTTTAGACACCAAATCAAGAATAAAATACGTCGTTTTTTATATTTTGATTTTCGATTTGTTTCAATCTGTCTTTAATATTAGGTAATTTTTTCGCAGCATCTCTTACCAACAAGTTAATCAATAATATTGGTGTACTGTATACATCAAAAACTGAGGACGTCGTAATCGGTGTGATAACCGGGTTATCGGCTAATTGCATTAAAGGCGATAATCGACTGTCCGTTATTCCGCTAATGGCGTAGCCAGCTTCATGTAAACTTTTTAATTTATTCACCATTATTTTTGAGTAGCGGGGTAATAAAATCGTCAAAATTGTGACACCTTTTGTTGAATTTAATTCAAGATTGTCCCATGAAGCTGTTCCTGGACGAACTTGGTAAATATTGGGTCGTAATTTATCTAGAATATAATACATATACGGCATTAACGTTTCTGACATCCTGTCTGAAATTAAAACAAGCTTATCGCTATTAGTAATCACATTAACCAATGATTGATAAGCATCTTGTTGAATAACCTCTTGTAACTCTTGGATATTATCAATTTCTTGTCCAAGTATATTTGAATTGCTGTCTTTATTATCGCGATCCAAAACTTTCAAGCGGCGCGGCATAGTCATCTCCGTACTAACAACTTTTTGGAGATACCGCAAAAAATCGTTATAGCCTTTATATCCCATCTGAATGCAAAATCTAGAGATACTGCCCTGACTGACGCCCACGACTTTACTTAATTCTATCGCTGTTAAAAAAACAATTTCATTGTAGTTTTTCTCAATATATCTGGCAATTTTCTCATATGTTCCTGATTCCGTCGCAACCTTTGAAAGCCTATTGACTAATACCTCAATATTAGGGATG
Organism: Agrilactobacillus composti DSM 18527 = JCM 14202; assembly: GCF_001436375.1. Taxonomy (GTDB): domain Bacteria; phylum Bacillota; class Bacilli; order Lactobacillales; family Lactobacillaceae; genus Agrilactobacillus; species Agrilactobacillus composti. The sequence goes on from NZ_AZGA01000088.1 coordinate 327,151, forward strand.
TCCTTGCCTGCTTGATTTAACATCTAAATCACCCTTCTGATTAAGCTCAACTTTTAATAGTTTGAATACATGCTGCCCAAGTACTTCAACCGTCGTTGGCTCCTGTGCATCTGAAATGGCCACAAAATCACCTGCAATCATTTGAACAGCACCCTTTGAATTTTGAATCTTTAACTCTAAGTTACCATATACAAGATAAAACACCACCATTGTTGTACGGAAACTTATTTTTGAATTTGTTTCAATAACAGTCAAGTGTTGCTGCCAGCGCGGAGAAGTCATCACATTGAAGTCCGTCGTACAACCATGTGCTCGAACTGCCTCAGAACCGGCAAACTGGACTTGTTGAAATGGGTTCACTCTTTTAACAGCGTTATCAAAAATTAAGGTAATCGGGTCTGTCAAGGGTATCAAAGTTCGTCGATAGCCCGTCAAATCAGAAAAGGTAGATTCTGCCAGCTCAATAGTTGCAGATGAAATCCTAATTTCAAAGTTCCGCTTTGAATATGAAGTAAGTTCAGGAAATAAAAAAAGCTCTGTGGTTTTACCGCCAGTCCATTCGCTAACCTCATATGAATCTGAACTTAAATGCTCAACATTCATGTACGCTCATCCCTTCATAAATCTTGTAATGTGCAAAACAAAGTGGTTGAGTCCAAGTGAATCCTCTGGCCCAACCACTCATCTGTTCTCTACATAACTTTCATACTTTCGGTCCGAATCAAATTACTGGCTTGACGTTTATATTCTAAGAACTTCTCAGTTAGCCGGGTATTATAGTCCCTTTGTTTACCAAGATCCACATCAATTATATCCTTTATTTTACCAGGTCTGGCGGACATGACCACTACGCGATTAGCCAGCAAAATTGCTTCTTCAATGTCATGGGTAACCATTACAATCGTTTTTGGAGAAGTTTGCCAAACTTTCAATAAAAGCTCTTGCATCACTTCACGTGTTTGCATGTCTAAAGCGCCAAAGGGTTCATCTAACAATAATACGTCTGGATTATTTGCTAAACCTCTGGCTAAGGCAGTGCGCTGCTGCATGCCACCCGATAGGTTCTTCGGATACAAATCTTCAAATCCCTTAAGACCAACCAGATCAATATATTGTTTAGCTATTTCAATACGTTTGGTTTTATTCACACCTTTTTCTTTTAAACCAAACTCTACATTTTTCTGAATGGTCATCCAAGGAAATAGACTATACTGTTGAAAAACCATCCCCCGATCAGGCCCAGGTCCAGTAACTTGACTGCCATGACACATAACATGGCCTTCTGAAGCTGTTTCCAGACCACCAATAATTCTTAATAAAGTCGATTTTCCGCAACCGGATGTTCCTAAAATGGTGACAAATTCTTTATCCTCAATCGCTAAATCGATACTGTTAAGTGCCTGAACTGATCCCTTTTTTGTTGTGAATCGCTTAGAAACGCCTTGAACTTTGATACTTTCCATAATATATCACCTACCGCTCATTTGTGCTCCAAGGAAATAGTCGTTTGTTTAGCATAATCAAGACACTGTCACAAATCAAACCGATTAGTCCTAGGATTAAAATACCAACAAAGATACTATCCACTTTCATAGTTCGCTGTGCTTGTAAAATCGTATAACCAATCCCAGAAGACGCCCCCACCATTTCGGCAACAATCACATATGTCCAGGCCCATCCTAGAACAATTCGAATGGTATTCATAATATCTGGAATGCTTTTTGGCAGAATAACTTTCCAAAGTACATTAATTGGTGTTGTGCCTAAAGTATAAGAAACCTCAATTAATGAAGATTCAACATTTCGAATATTATTAGCAATCATCAAGATAAGTTGCGGCAAGCTACCTAAAATAATGATAGCTATTTTTTCTTTTTCACCAATTCCGATCCAAAAAATAAAGAGTGGAATAAAAGCAGATGCTGGCATGTAGCGCACAAATGAGAATACTGGCTCAAAAAATGCTGCAACCGGCGCATAGGCACCAACAAAGATACCTATAGGCAAAGCAACAAGCAAAGCAACTGCAAAACCAAGCATAACTCGCATGACAGTCACACCAATATCTGTCCAAAATCCGGAAGTCATCATCCGCACCGCTTCTTGAAGAGTTGCGCTAGGGGATGGTGCAAACAAGGGATCAACAATACCGGTGTATGTAACTACTGACCAAGCTAATATCAAAAATACGAATGCCAGAACACCCATCAAAAATGCACTTCTTTTGGAAATACTTTTTTGAGGAACAAACTGACGTTGTACTTTTTTCAAAATGGAAACTGTTTTCACTTGAGGGGCTGCTTTTTCTTCACTTAACTGAGATGCTTCGATGGTACCAATTTTTATTTTCTGGTTCTCCATTCGTATCAACCACCTTTCCACGCTTCATAACTCGCACAACATCATTCATGCCGGTATGATAGACCATGTACCGATAATCAGGAACATTTAAAAATACAATATCTGCAAGCTTGCCAACTTCTAACGATCCAATAGAATCCGCCCGATCTATGGCTGCAGCGGCATTTATTGTCAATGCTGTTAGAATCTCAGCTGGTGTCATTTTCATTGTCACACTGGCTAAAGCAATCATTAGGGGCACTGAACAGGTATACGCACTGCCTGGATTATAATCAGAGGCTAATGAGACTGCACAACCCGAATCAATCATTTGCCGAGCCGGCGCAAACTCTTCCTGCAAACAAAAAGCAGTACATGGCAATAACGTTGCTATTGTGCGACTGCGATTTGCTAAATCTCGAATCTCGGCTGATGTTATTCGCAACAAATGATCGGCCGATGTGGCATTTAGCTTAGCTGCAAGTGTGGCACCGCCAAGGTTTGCTATTTCGTCAGCATGAATTTTTATCTTAAATCCATAATCTATCGCAGCAGATAACAACCGCTCAGCTTGCTTTAACGTGAAAACACCTTGATCACAAAAGACATCTACATATTCAGCCAGATGTGTAGCGGCAATTTTTGGTAGCATAGTATTGATAATCCAATTAATATAGCCATCCCCATCACCACTAAATTCAAGGGGAATGGCATGTGCTCCAAGAAACGTCGCTACAACATCCATATCTAAATCTTGATTTAATTGTTGTATTAACGTTAGTTCTTCAAGCTCTGTTCGTTCATCTAAGCCATAGCCACTTTTAATTTCGGCCGTTGTTACTCCAAAACGTAGCATTTCTGATAATCTTCGCTTGCTTTCATTTAACAGTAGGCCAGGATCGGCTAATCTAGTTGCACGTACTGTATTTTGTATGCCACCACCCGCAGCCATTATTGCCATATAAGTGGCCCCTGATAGTCGCTGACAAAATTCATCTAAACGCTCTCCTGCAAACATTAAGTGAGTATGCGAATCAATTAATCCTGGTATTAGGGTCTGACCGGAAGCGTCTATGACATAAATTTCAGATTGATTTTCGCTTTCGTGTAAATACTGTTGAACAGACGCGCTTGGCCCAATTTGTTGAATGACCCCATCTTCAATATAAATACTGCCAGTCTCTATCAGTCGTAGCCCATTCATTTGCTTGCCGCGTTTTGCACAAGTTCCAATTGGCGTAGCAATTTGTGCTGCATTTTCAATGAGTACTCTATTCATACCCATCACACCTCCTTGGGATAGCTTGCTCTAACTGCTTCACCAATAACTTGTTCGTTTGCGACGAAGGGTTCTGTGATATGGGCCTTACCTGCATATTTATTGTTAAAATCTTGCGTTACTAATACGGCATTCTTATTACGCGCCCAATTGCGCCGGGCAACGCCACCCATAACATCCCAAAGAATGCTGCTTTGAATGATCGCATCAACTCGTTGACTACCATCAAGAACCAAGCCAAAGCCACCGTTGATTGCTTTACCAATGCCAACACCACCACCATTATGCAATGTCACTAAGCTCATACCCCGTGCAGCATTACCAGCAAAACACTGAACAGCCATATCGGCCATCACATTACTACCATCCGTAATATTAGAAGTTTCGCGAAAAGGTGAATCCGTCCCACTAACATCATGATGATCTCGACCAATCATCACTGGACCAATAACCTGTTCCCGCACTAATTTGTTAAAGGCCAGTGCAATATCAATTCTACCCTGAGCATCTTGATATAGTATCCGTGCTTGAGTTCCGACAACTAAATTATGTTTTTCGGCATCCCGAATCCAATTATAATTATCACGGTCTTGATAGCGTCGTTTGGGATCAATGCAAGCCATAGCAGCTAAATCGGTTTGATGTAAATCGGAAGCTTTTCCAGATAAGCAAACCCAACGAAATGGGCCATAACCATAATCAAAGAGCTGTGGCCCCATGATATCTTGAACGTAAGATGGAAAAATAAAACCATCCTTGTCATCAATCCCATTTTTAGAAACTACTTTGACCCCAGCATCATAAACTGCCTTTAAAAAAGAATTCCCATAATCAAAGAAATAAGTATGTGCCGCATGCAGTTGTTGAATCAATTGGAAATGTTTTTTCAACGTTTGATCCACCATCTGATGAAAAGTCTGCCGATCTGTTTTTAATAGTTCCGTTCGTTGTTCAAATGTTAATCCTTGGGGACAATATCCGCCTTCGTAAGCAGCGTGGCAAGATGTTTGATCGGATAATAAATCAACGTGAATATGATGCTCGACAACATATTCTAGTAAATCCACAATATTACCAATATAAGCAATTGATAAATTATCGCCATTGGTTATGGCAGTTTTGACTCTTTGAAAAATCTTATCAGGATCAGCCAAAGCAATGTCTACCCAACCTTGATCTAGCCGAGTCTGAATTCTAGAAGGATCCACTTCAGCAATAACAGATACGGCACCAGCAATTTGGGCTGCTTTGGGTTGGGCACCGCTCATTCCCCCAAGCCCTGAACTAATGAATAATTTACCTGATAGATCACCATCTATTGGCACGCCTAACTTTAACCGGCCTGCATTCAATAATGTATTGTAGGTACCATGGACAATCCCCTGTGGTCCAATATACATCCAGCCTCCAGCTGTCATTTGACCATAATTTGCGACCCCCATTTCTTCTGCTATCTCCCAGTCCGCCTGGTTATCAAATTCACCAACCATTAAACCATTCGTAATGATTACCCGTGGTGCACCAGGATTTGAAGGGAATAAACCTAACGGATGACCGGATTCCAATACCAATGTCTGTGAATCAGTCAGTGCTTCTAAATATTTTTTGATCAATCTATATTGCATCCAGTTTTGACATACACTACCAGTTTCGCCATAAGTCACTAATTCATAGGGATATAACGCAACTTCAAAATCTAGATTGTTATCTATCATCACTTGAAAAGCTTTGCCATCCGTACAATTGCCAGCATAATCTGTTAAAGCATGGCCATAGATACGCCCAGCCGGCCGAAAGCGATAACCATAGATTCGCCCCCGGGTATAAAGCTCATCAAGAAATTCTGGAATCAACTGCTCATGATATTTTCCAGGAATATACCGCAGTGCATTTTTTAGAGCAACCTCCGTTTGTTTCTCGGTCAACCTGAACCCTCTGGAAGGGGCCCGACGAATACCCGCTTCAAACTTGGGGTATTCTGGTAAAGGTTCATCTAATACAAATCTAATTGTGCTTGTATCCATGAAATCGCACTCCTTAAATGAAAAATTAAATTATTTGATTGAATTAACAAATTCCGGATTGATTGCTGTATTTATATCTGCCTTTTTATCTGATATTTTGGTTGAATACCATAAATTTGACGCCAACTCAGCTGTTTTGTAGATCTGCCCTTGCTTTGCTGCAGTTCCGAAGAACTTTTTATTGCCATTTTTGTCATATAATTTAATCTGTTGCGTCATTTGAACCTTTAACTCGGCGGGGGTATTACCTGCAACCTTGCTCATAATCTTATAAGCATCACTTGGATTAGATTTAATATAGGCAAGTGCCTTATACCAACCTTTAATGATTCCTTTCACTTCTTTAGGATGTTTCTTAATATAGTTTGAGCTTAACCCCAGTGTGTCAACGATTATCCCAGGAGAAGCCTTACTAGACATAACCACATGTCCATTCTTGGTTTTCTCTGCCTTGTCTAGCCAAGGTTGCCAAGTCATAGCAGCGTCAACTTTTCCAGACACGAAGGCACTGCCGGCATTGCCTGAGTCCATAGATTGAACCGTCATATCCTTTAATTTCATATGATTCTTTTGCAACATGTAATTAAACCAAAAATAGCTAGCCCCACCGGTTGTGTCCAAAGCAACACTTTTACCCTTTAGATCTTTGAAGCTCTTAATATCTTTCTTACCAATCAAACCATCTGCGCCATCAGATGTATCTAATGCTAAGATGTTCTGGATATTGACACCACTGGCTGAACTTAATATGTTCGTATCCAGAGAGGTGGCAATGCCTTGGATCTTCCCAGAAGCTAATGCGCTCTTACTATCGGCCTTGCTTTCAATGTCACTGATTTCTACATTGACGCCATAATCTTTGAAAAAGCCTTTCTTCTCTGCAAGATCCAAAGGATAAAAGCCAATCCATGAGGAATGAGCAATTTTAACCGTAGGCGTAGCTGCCTGAACTGACTGACTTGGCACCAATAGTAATGTTACTAAAATCCCTAAGATTACTCCCCAAAAGGATTTATTTATAAGCTGATTCTTTTTATCACACTTCATGGCCATTCCTCCATCAATTCCATTGTTGTTCACATATTAATAACATCTTCTGGTACTATGCCCTTGTACATAGACAAAGCATTTTCAGTTGCACGACGTTTCAACTCACCGATTGATTCTTCTGAAACATAAGAAATATGTGGTGTTACAATAATATTTTCAGTATGGTAAATTGGATCCTCAAATTGGGGTGGCTCGTTGGTAACAACATCTAGGACTGCGCCTCGAATCTCATGGCATTTGACAGCTTCAATCAAGGCTCGCTCGTCGACGACCAATCCCCTAGAAGTATTAATTAAAACACTACTAGGCCGCATCAGCGCTAATTTTGACATGTCAATTAAATGCGTTGTTGAGGGCATCAGATTGCAGTGTATACTCACATAATCTGCTTGTTGCAATCCTGTTTCTAAGTCCACACTTTCAATCATTGTCCCGGCTGTATTAGCTTTAGTTAATTGAGGGTCACTGCAAAGAACCCGCATGCCCAAAGTACATGCCTTGGCTGCAACGCGTCGACCAATCCTGCCGAATCCAACAATCAATAGCGTCTGATCTTGAATTCGTTTTTGCATCGTTGTTACCGCGGGTAGCCCCCAGGGATGTTCTTTAATTTTTGAATAATATGAAATCAAGGGCTTATTAAAATACAGCATGGATGTTAATACATAATCAGCAATATCATCAACACAATAACCCTTGACAATTGTCACAGGAATATCACAACGTTTAGCGGCTGCAATATCAATGCGGTCATAACCTCCGCCGAATAACGCAATACCCCTACAAAACTTAAGTTGCTCAATAACCTCTCCAGGTATCTCCGCATAGACTTGCGCTAAGATTAGGTCAGCTTGACGACCAAAACTTTTCAAATCTTGCGCATAGTCGTAGGTCGAATATTTGATCATGGCGTCAGGAAAATAACTCAGGATTATTTTCTCTTCAATGTCATAGTTTGCCCATTCTTCATCAATAATCCATATCAGCGGTCTTGTCATCACTACTCACCTAGCTTTCTGAATTCACGGTTATGGTCCCATGGGTGGCATCAACATGGACGATATTGCCATTTTGAATACCAGTTTTAAATGAACTATCAGTTTTATCAACCAGTGGCATTTCCATGATGATTGCGCTAGCTACTAAAGTTGTATCTGGGTAATCTACAATCATTGCTTTGGGTGCCATACCCTTCATTTTTAATTGATACATCCCATCTGCTTGAACAACTGAACTGCCCTTCCCATTTGGAAAGACAAGTACTTTACCGGCAATACTTTTTCCAAAAAGGCAGTGGTTTCGTTCAATTACAACACCACTTTTTGGATCCACCAAGTAAAAGCAGATTGGATCTTTAGAAATCATAATTTCACCACTTGCTTCGCCCTCAGATATTTTGTGACATTGAAACGCTTTTTTCATGATTTTCATCGTAAATTTCTCCCTTCAAAGCTGCTTTAACCGCGTTTTCTAACTCTGTAATCACAAATTCCATATTGCGCCGTTTTGTATAATAAGCACACTTAGGTGAATCCGTAACACCTTTTTTTCCATACAGAAATTTCCAGCAAGGCTGATCCATACAAGTATTCGAGATGATTTCTCCACCAGCTGCTTCAATTGTTTGTAGATAGCCCATATCCTGACAAAGTTGCTGTGTTGGTGCCGAGGACATAATGAATAATGGAACTTTCAAGTGTTGATTTTCAACTAGATCTGCCACAATCTTAATTTGATCAAGGGTTAAGTGGGGACAGCCGAATAACGCAAATTCTATCTTGCCATATGGCGCCGTTAAATCACTGCGCATTTCGTCTAAGTCTGCTTGCGTGATCGTTACGGTTTCTTTAACCTCGTGGCCCTGAAAAGCTGCCGTAATCGTTTCAGCTTCTGGTGTTACCCCTACGATATGGTACATTGGCACGTTGCCGCCAGTATTTAATTGGGCGCCTAAATTCATTAATGCCGCATTACTTGGATTGACCAAATTATTAAACACTGGAATTTTATAGCCAATTTTTTTAGGCGTCACATACCCTAGCAATTGGTAATCAAAATCCGTTTTCATCTCAGCTTGAACATTCACTAAGATTTCTCCCTGCCGATTCTCTTCTTTTAAAAAACCGTAATAAGGTGTCACCCCTGTAATAGCCGCACACAAGGCACTCTGAGCTGATTCTCGATTACTCCGTGCCCCGTATACCGAATTAACAAATGGCGTTGCGGAAGATTCCGAATAAGCTAACACTTCATTAACGCGTGGTACATTCAACTGTAGATACGGCGTACAGTCATAGGTCATGATGGCACCGATTTTTTTGTAAGCTGCGTCAGTTCGTTTTACAATGGCTTCATCCTTGGCATCGATGCTCGTAATTTTCTTCATTTGTTTCCAATTGAAACTAGGATTAACGGTCGGCCGAATTCGACAATGAGCGCCTTGAGAAACTAGTTTTTCGACGAACCATAGATCTGCCTCTTGATTGCTTAATGCCACATGGGCGCGGGTGATTGGTACCATATAAGGGGCATCAAATGCCTCACCAATGGCCACTTGGATCTTCATAGCTGTCTGTGTGCCTTGTCCATACTTACCAGCTAGCATTGCTTGCTCTTCTTCTGTCAGTTTCATGTGTATTCGCTCCTAACTTAGCTGCTTAACTGAATCAAAATGCCGCATTGTTTTTTTGATTCGGTTTAATAAATCAACTTGTTTAACATTTACTAACTGGCCTGCCCTAACTGTTTGCCGGCCATTAACAAAAACTTCTTTAATTGCAGTTGGCTGCATCGCATAAACAATATTGGGCAACATCTGCTCTAGGTCTGAATTCATTGGTTGCATCGATAAATCATCTAAATCAATACCAACCATATCCGCTGCTTTACCCACCTCAATTGCCCCGGAATTTAGATCCAATTGCTTGGCCCCGTTAATGGTTCCCATATCAAAAACCTGCTTACATTTCACACAAAGGGCATCCTGCGTGACAACTTTTTGTAAGAGTGCCGTCATCCGCATCTCTTCAAAAACGCTGATTCGATTATTGCCGCAGGCGCCATCACTACCTAAGGCAATATTAATGTTATTGTTAGCCATTTTAGGAATATCCGTAACCCCATCGGCAAGAAACATATTCGATGACGGACAATAATTTAAACTTGCCCCCTTCTCACCCATTAACTGAATTTCAGATTTGCTCAGCCAGACACCATGGACAATTGCTAAACGCTCATCAACAACACCTAGATCATTTAAATACTCGATGGTTCTTTTGCCATGATGTTTTGCCATAGTATCTTTAACTTCAAAAGGTTCTTCGGCAACGTGCATATGAAATTTGGTGTGCATTTTTACCGCCAATTCATGGCCAGCCACAATCATCTCTGGACTAGCTGCATGTAAACTGTGTGGTGCCGGAATAATTGTAACCATCGAATCATCTTTATACTTATCTGCTAATACCAAGGTGTTATCAACTGCTTGATTCACAGTTTCCAAATAGCCTTTGGGAGCACCGGCCCAATCATACATAGTTCTCGCTAAAACAAGTCTTATGCCAATATCTTTTGCAGCTTGGATCACAATTTCATCGGAATCTAACCCGAAATTATGTAGATAGAAGAAATCACAAACCGTCGTAACACCTGCTAGCATCATCTCTGCGAAAGCAAACAATGCCCCATTATAAATATCTTCCCGGCGCATTTGTGGTGAAAAACGGTACAAGGATTCATCTCGCCATTGCAAAAACGGTTTATCAATCGCAATCCCGCGTAATAAGCTTTGAAACGAGTGATTATGGGCATTAACCGTACCAGGTACAAAAACACGATCCGGATAGTGGACTACCTTCGCATTAGGATACTGACTTACGAGTTCTGATTCAGATCCAACGCTTTCAATGTTACCTTTATTCACATAAAGCGCAGGCTCCTCAACAAATTTCTCATGCATATAAGCAAATTTAGGAACGAGTATGTTTCCCATTCAATTCAACTCCTTATCCAATTCTAAAATCGTCTGTAAATAGACATTACAAGCTACTTCGATATCTTCAATCCTGGAGAATTCATCAGAACAGTGGCTTTTCCCGCCAATGCTTCTTACAAAAATCATCCCAGTTCTACCAATGCGGCCCATGTTAGCGGCATCATGACCAGCCATGCTGGTTAACACTGCATTCGTACCAGATTCAGCCTTTAGGGTTGATTTTATTACCGCAATAATTTCAGCATCCATGTTCTTTGGCTTTTGATTTAAAATAACCTCTCTTGAGATTTGAAATCCTTGAGACTCCAAAGTCTTGAACACAGCATCTAGCTGTTTTACAACATCTTGAACTTGATCAAAATCTCCTGAACGAATGTCTAAATTAAAAATAGTTTCTCCCGGAATAATGTTTGCGGCATTCGGCTTAACCTCAAGGAAGCCAAGTGTTCCAACTACAGAATCATCTGTATACTTGGAGAGTATTCCTTTTAATGCTAGATCAATCTCGCTCGTAGCAATTAACGCATCCTTGCGGCAACTCATCATCGTTGTGCCCGCATGATTGGCTTCCCCTTTGATTGTGACTAATTCTCTATAGATACCTGTAATACGATCGACAGCAGCAGCTGGCTCTTTCTTGATATCCAGGCGAGCCCCTTGTTCAATATGACATTCTATAAAAGCTGCCAGACTATTGTTAAAATAGTTGATTTGATCAATTTTATCGAAATTACCACCCAATCTATTGATGGCTTTTGACAATGGTTCCCCTGTTTCCAGGTGATGTAATTTCATAAGGTCATTTTTGGTCACTATTCCTGTTAAAACTTTACTGCCCAGCGTAGAAATTTGATAAGGATTGGGTTCTTCTCCCGTTAGCGATATGACCTTCAGGGGATGTTTGAGATCAACCTTAGCTTCCAAAATCGTTTGCATCACTTCAGTTGCCATCAAGACACCTAGCGCACCATCAAACATGCCGCCTTCGGGTACTGAATCGTTATGAGAGCCAATCACAATCGGTTTGAGCGTTGAGGTATTGTTTGGATCAAGTCCCCATATATTAGCAATTGGATCAGCTTCAACCTGCAGTCCCATTTGTTGCCAATAGTGTGTAATCCACTGTCGCGACGCCAAATCTGCTTGACTACCTAAAGAACGATTAATACCACCTGATTGTGACTTTCCAAACTGACTTAAGGCCATTAAATTGTGCTGTAATCGACCTGAATCGATTCTAAATTGATGCGCCGGTCCAACCTCTAAGTTATTCATATCCATCACTACCCCTGAATGAAAATATTTTTAAAAATAATAAATGAATGGAACCATCAACAAAGAATAAAAAAATAAGAAGCAAATTGCTTCGTCTTTATGTGTAAGATAATATTACTCGAATAAACAATAGTCAAGTATTTTTTCAATATCGGGTAAAAAACATTATTTTTATGTAATATATGTTAACATATGAAGTGCGGCTGTTTCCCCAAGCGAACGGCATCCTACGCGAAAAAACAAAAGCTGCCACTTGTGGCGACTTAGGACACATGATAAGATGAAATTAATTAAATATATGTACACTAGGGGTGTTCTTAAGAGGAACTGAGACGGGCTTTGACAGCACGATCCCTTTGAACCTGTGAGTTTAGACTCGCGAAGGAAAGTGTCCAATCAGTTTAGCTGGGACGAAAGCTTTCATTTCGTCCCAGCTTTTTTTGTTGAAATCACTTCTACGGTGTGCAAAAAAGGAGTGTCAAAAAATGCAATTAGATTTATTGAATCAGCTCCGTGCCCAAGTCCCACTGGTGGTCAACTACGCCAATTATGTCACCCCCAACTTTGTGGCTAACGGTTTGAACGCCTTGGGGGCCTCGCCCATTATGACGTCCGAAGTCGATGAAGCCGATGACTTGGTTAAAATCACCAATACAGTTGTCATCAACTTGGGGACCATCAACCATTATGAAACGGACTTAGTTTGGCAGCTTTGCACCAGTGCCGTGAAATATCACAAGCCCATCGTGTTAGATCCCGTTGCCGTGGGGGCAACGGCCTATCGTTTAGATATCGCCCAAAAATTACTGCAAGATTTCCCGATTGCCGTTATCCGGGGCAATGTGGGTGAAATTGCGGCTTTAGCCCAGGTGGATTGGGCCACTAAAGGTATTGACGCTGGGACCGGGGATGCGGATCCGGCCGCTATTGCCAAGGCTTGTGCCACCCGTTATCACAATGTGGTGGCCTTAAGTGGTATTACCGATTACATCACGGATGGCCAGCAGCTTTTCAAAGTGGGCAACCAAACCCCACTGCTCCCCTTGACCGTGGGTTCTGGGGACTTATTATCCAGCATCATCGGGGCTTTTGTGGGCATTACTGACAATTACTACGAAGCTGCCCAGGTGGGCTGTGCTGTACTAGCTTGTACCGGTGAAATTGCCGCCCAACCGCTACATTCCCACGAGGGTGGTACCTTTGCCGCCCGATTATTGGACAAATTGACCATCGTTGACAAAGAAGATATTCTCGAAATTTTGAAATAGGAGTGATAACTAATGTCTGATTTAAAACAGTATCCGCAAGCCTTATCCATCGCTGGTTCCGATAGCGGTGGCGGTGCGGGGATGCAGGCGGACTTGAAGACCATTCAAGAACGCCACGTCTTTGGGGCCACAGTCCTGGTGGCCATCACGGCGCAAAATACCATTGGCGTCCAAGATGCCCTGCCCCTACCAGAAACTATCATCGATGCCCAATTTAAATCTTTAGCCGCTGATTTAGCAATCAAGGCCTGTAAAACCGGGATGTTAGCTGATGTGACCCGCGTTCGGGCTGTTGTTCGGAATTTAAAAAAATATGATTTTGGACCACTAACAGTGGATCCCGTGATGGTGGCCAAAGGCGGTGCCCCACTGTTAAGTGAGGACGCCGTGGCGGTGGTCCGGGATGAACTGTTACCCTTGGCGACGTTAGCCACCCCTAATTTACCGGAAGCTGAAAAATTGACCGGGCTGACCATCGACGATGAAGCGGCCATGAAACAAGCCGGTATCGCCCTGCAAGGCTTAGGCGTTAAAAATGTCATCATCAAAGGTGGCCACTTAAGCGCAGATCAAGAAAGTAATGACTTTGTGTTGTTAGAAAACGGTGAATCTTTCTGGTTGACCTCTAAACGGGTGGACACTATCCGCACCCACGGCACCGGCGATACCCTATCAGCTTGTATCACTGCTGAACTGGCCAAGGGCGCTAACATTGCCGATGCTATCCGCACGGGCAAAGACTTTGTGGAAGCGGCGATTGCCGATGGCATCATCGTGGGCCATGGCCACGGGCCTTTAAATCACTGGGCATTGGAGGCGAGACGTCATGAATTTTAACAAAAATATGCTGCAAGCCTACTGCATCGCCGGCTCCCAAGATTTAGCCGATCATCAAGTCCTGCCCTTTTTAGAGACGGCTTTAAAGGCCGGAATCACCACCTTTCAACTCCGGGAAAAAGGGCCTGATGCTATCGCTGATCCGCAAAAATTGGTGGCCTTAGCCCGAGCTTGTCGTCAACTCACCCGCCAGTACGACGTGCCTTTGTTTATCGATGACAATATCGACTTAGCTTTGACTGTGGGAGCTGATGGGATCCATGTGGGCCAAAAAGACGAAGGGATTTCTGCCGTTTTAGCCAAAACTGCTGGTAAGTTGATGGTGGGCTATTCCTGCAATACGCCAGCCCAGATTGAACACGCTAATAGTTTAACAGGTATTGATTATTTGGGAGTGGGGGCAGTTTACCCCACCACTTCTAAAGCCGATGCCGGGGCGGCCATTGGCTTGGCAAAGCTTCACGACTACGCTCAATTAAGTACCCGGCCCATTGTAGCCATTGGTGGCATCACCGTGGCCAATGCCCCCGATGTGATTGCTGCTGGGGCAGCGGGTATTTCTGGCATCACTATCTTCACTTTAAGTGAGAATCTACCAGATACCGTCGCCCGCTTAAAAGCCTTAGATGGGGGCGTTTAAGATGACCAAACCTAAATATTGGAACCAGTCCTTATTATGGATCGGCGCAGCTATTTCCATCGCCGAGATCATCACCGGGACCCTGTTGGCACCCCTGGGCCTACAAAAGGGCCTGTTAGCCATTTTCCTAGGCCATTTTATTGGTTGTTTTGTCTTCTTACTGCCCGCCAGTTACATTGCCACGGCTCAGAAGAAAACCGCCATTGAAACCACGGATGATTCTTTTGGCAAATTGGGCGTGAACCTCTTTTCTTTGATCAACGGCCTGCAACTCATCGGCTGGACTGCCGTGATGATCATTTACGCCGCCCAAGCAATGACCGGTGTTTCTAAACGTTGGTTTTCCTTCTCTAATTTCCCATTAATGGCGATTTTAGTGGCAGCCTTCATCATCATCTGGCTCTTGTTGAATAACACTTGGTTTTTCAAACTCAACAACGCCATGGTCATTATTTTATTCATCGGGGTCTTGATCATGATCGCCGTGATGTTCACTGGCAGTGCCCATAGTAATGCCGCCATTACCGGGGGCATGAGCTTTGGGGCCGCCGTGGAATTAAACGTCACCATGGCCTTATCCTGGTTGCCGTTGATCGGCGACTACTCTAAAACCTCTGGTAAGCCCTTTAAGTGGGCCCTGGTCAGTGCTGGCAGTTACTGCTTTGGCAGTTTATTAATGTTTAGCATTGGTTTGACCACCGTGATCATCACCGGTTATCAAGACTTTACCGCTTGGCTGGCCCAATCCAACCTGGGCGTGTTGGCCTTGATCATCATTATTTTCTCCACCGTGACCACCACTTACTTAGATGCTTATTCCGCCGCCGTCAGCTTCAACAATGTCTTTAAGGGCAAACACAATAATTACTTAGGTGTGGCTGTGACCGTAGGCGGCTTGGTGCTGGCCCTGGTGTTGTCCATGAACGTGTACATTAATTTCTTATACTTCATTGGTTCCGTGTTCGCACCGTTATATGCCATTGTTTTTGCCAACTACTGGCGCAAAAGTCAGGTCATTCCCAAATATGTCAATTTTGCTCTCTGGATTTTAGGTATCTTTGGCTATTATCAATTACAGCGCTTTGACTTCTTCGGCGGTACCACGCTATTAATTGGCTTGATTTTAGTTGTTTTCGTGCTGGCTTTACAAGTACCTTTTGGGGCCAGACGCAAGCAACGGGAATAAATAATAAGCTCCTGCCCAATTGATGGGGTACAGGAGCTTTCTTTGTGAGTATTAGTTGTTCACTGTAACATCTGTGGCTTTCACCCATTGATTAGTACCAATCCGGTAAGCTGTTGGGGTACCGGTGTTGTCATAGGCGATTTCAAAAACCTGCCAGAGATTATATTGGGTGCTTAAGCGGCCATTGGGTTGGGTGGCTTTGGCATTGCTATAAATTTGCACGCTTTGATAGTTGGAATTGATCAGGATGCCATTGGCCGTCTTGGTAGTGGCATTGCCCTGATTGCTGTTACCCGTGGTTTGCTGCAAATCACTAGCTTTTACCCATTGGCCGTTGCCTAGGTCATAGGCAATCACATTGCCGCTAGTATCTTTGGCTTCTCGGGTGACCCGCCAGTCGGAAATATTGGTGGCTAATTGCTTACCAGTACTTTGGGTAGCTTGGGGATCAGCATAAATCGTTAATCCTTGATTGTTAGATTTAATAGTTGTATTGGCAGTTTGAATGGTTGGTTCAGTGGTGGTAGCTGCGCTGGCCGCCCCTAGGGAAGTTAGACCAATAGTGGCTACGCCAACGATGGCAGATGCACTCAGCGCCATGGATTTAAATTTTGATTTTTTATTTTTATTCATCGTGAAACGCCCCTTTAAATTAATAGTTACTCGCAATCAAACTTGATTACTTGAACCCTAGTTTACCGGTGGGGTGTGATGATTCTGCCAAGATCAAATGACTTAATCATGATAAGTGTGTGTTTATTTGTAAATCTGAATGAATATTTATGAAGGAAGGATGATTTCTATGAATAGAACAGTTTTGATCACCGGTGCCAGTGAAGGTTTAGGAGCAAAAATTGCCCAGGCTTACGGGGCTCAGGGCTACAATGTTATTGTGAACTATTTTCAAAATGAGACCGCCGCTAACGAAGTCGTGGCCAGCATTGGCAACGACCAGGCTTTGGCCCTACAAGCTGATGTGCGGGATAAAGCCCAGGTGGCCCAATTAGTAGCCAGTGGTAAAGCTCGTTTTGACCGGATCGATACCGTGGTAAACAATGCGTTGGTGGGCTTTAAATTTGATCCTGTGGCTCAAAAGAAATTTGAAGATTTAACTTGGGCCGATCACCAAACCCAATTGGATGGCACGTTAAAAGGCGCCTTTAATGTCATTAGTAGCGTCTATCCAATTCTAAAAACCCAAAAATATGGCCGCATTGTCAATATTGGCACCAATTTATTCCAAAATCCCGTAGTCCCTTATCACGAATACACTACGGCTAAGGCAGCTTTATTGGGGATGACTCGAAATCTTGCGGCGGAATTTGGCCAGTATGGCATTACTGTCAACATGGTGTCCGGCGGCCTCTTAAAAACCACTCGGGCCAGTGCGGTCACCACCCCAGAAGTCTTTCAAATGATCGCCCAAAGCACGCCCTTGCAAAAGGTGACCACGCCCGATGACGTGGCCCAAGTCGTGGTCTTCGTTGGCTCTGAAAAAGCAGGCGGCCTCACCGGACAAAACATCACTGTGGACGGTGGTTTAACCATGAACTAAAAAACTGCTTCAGTTCTGACCGAATCGTCAGGGCTGAAACAGTTTAGCTGGATTCTAAAAATGAGCCATTCATCATGGATTAAGCAATACCTCGGTCTTTTAACGGACAATCAACACTTGGGTCTTCGCTCGCCGGGAAACATAGTCTGAGACAGACCCCAATAATAGTCGTTCGGTTCTGGAACGACCAGTGGCACTGATCACGATTAAATCGATGTTCAATTCCTTAGGTAAATTCTCAGCGATAATTTCTCGAGGACTGCCCTCTTCTTGGCGGGTCTCAAAATTCGTGAGGCCTTTGCCTTTGGCTGTTGTGGCCAACTTCTCCAAGTCAGACTTGGCATTGGCCCGGGCTGCAGGTAGTACCTCAGTGGACCGATCATAATACAAGGGCTCCACGACTTCAACAATATAAAGCTTCGCATCAAAAGTCTTTGCCAGATCAACTGCCTGGTCAAAGGCTTTTTGTGCTTGGGCGGAACCGTCTGTTGCAATCAAAATATTCTTATAAGCCATATGACATCTTCCTTTCTAATCAAGGACAAATACTGTAATCTCCATCAATATTCACCGGAATCGATGGTGATTAAATACACCAGCTCTACCTTGATTATAGACGATTGGGGGGCATGGGGGCAAAAAATTGGCTAGGAATGCAAGTTGATTGGTATCAGATTGAATTCTAACTAACCGTAGAAACCGAAATAACGGTAAAGGTGCATGAATTACGTTTGATTCCATGAAATAACACTATTACTTAAATTTGGGAACAGCGGAAGTTGAATGAGCTCAGTCAAATAACGGATACAAAACACGCCACTGCTCCAATTGTAAATTATGAAACTCAGTTTAAAATGATTAGAACATCAACTGTTAGAAGTGGACATCTTCACACGAAAATGATGGATAGTGTTACATATGAAGTATATGAAGAATGGTCTGAAAGAATTCATTTAAAAGCTGATGATGTTGTATTCTCAAGAGAGGCACCTATGGGTGAATCTGCTATTATACCTGATAATAATAACAAATATTTTCTAGGGCAGCGTATGGTTGGCATTCGAACAAGTACAAGTCTAGATCCTGTATTTTTAATATCAACTTTTCAGGCACCAAAGTTCAGGAAAGAAATACTAATTAGAAATGCTGAGTCAACAACAGTGGCTAATTTTGGAATTCCGAGTATAAAAAGTTATGAAATTGACTTGCCTCAAATAAATGAACAATCTAAAATTAGTAGATTTTTCAAATTAATTGGTATTATTATCGCCCTTCATCAGCGTAAGCTCGAGCTACTTAAAAAGCTTAAACAGGGATACCTGCAAAAACTGTTACCACAAGATGGGCGAAAAGTGCCAAAATTAAGATTCGCTCAATTTAGTGGTGATTGGGAAAAGCATGAGTTAGCCAGCGTTGTAAAGATGGTCAGATCTTATCCATTGTCCAGAGAAGTTGAGTGGCCTTCAGACACGGGATATCGTTATATCCACTATGGTGACATACATACTGGCAAAGCAAGAATTATTACGAATTCTAGTAGATTACCAGCTATTCTAGGTGGTAACTATACGCCTTTACAAGAGGGGGATATAATCATTGCGGATGCGTCTGAGGATTATCAAGAAATTGCACTGCCAGCTGTCTTGATATCGATTAAAAATAAAGAAAGAGTAATTGCAGGATTACATACAATTGCATTTAGGCCATCGGAGTCGCTGAATTCTTTATTTTTGTACTATGTTTTAACAGCACCAACGTTCCGATATTACGGGTATCGCATGGGCCAAGGGCTTAAAGTATTTGGAATTAGTAAATCTAACGTGAATAAATTCACTATATTTTTCCCATCACGCACTGAACAATCTAAAATCGTAAATCTTTTATATTCACTCAACAACACTATTGTCATGATCCAGAAAGAGATAGACAATCTGAAAGAAATGAAAAAAGGTTATCTAGCCCATTTATTTATTTAAAAAATGTTTTGAAATATTGACCCCTCTTAGATAATAAGTATCGGTAGTTTTCTATCAAACATAATTATCAAGGAGGGCTTTTATCATGCCTAGATCTAAATCAACACAATTGTTTCATCAATATTTTGAAGAATGGATTGAGCTTTATAAGGTTAATGCAATCCGGTCAGTAACATTAGACAAGTATTACATGACACTGAAGTGGGTCACCAAACTTGCCCCCGATTTGCGCATCCAGGATATCACGCGTCGTACCTACCAGCAGCTCATCAATGATTACGCACTCGAACACGAAAAACAAACGACCAAAGATTTTCATCATCAAGTCAAAAGTGCAATTATGGATGCTGTGGATGAGGGACTGATTAAACAGAACCCAACCCGGAAGATTGTTATAAAAGGTAAACAACCTCGAGAGAAGAAGCAGAAGTTTCTAAACCAATTCGAAGTCCAGCAATTACTGCACCAATTGAACCTTAATTCGACTATTAATTGGGATTGGTATATTCTGTTAGTTGTTAAGACGGGATTGCGTTTTGCCGAAGCACTTGCGTTAACGCCGGCAGACTTTGATTTCAACAAGCAGACTGTAAGCGTGGATAAAACCTGGAATTATCGAAATACAAAAGGTGGATTTCAACCAACCAAAAATATAACCTCTATTCGTAAAGTACAAATTGACTGGCAACTTGCAATGCAATTTTCACAAATTATCAAGGATTTGCCGGACAGTCAACCAATCTTTGTAAGAAAACGTGTCTTTAATTCCACTATCAATCAGCGATTGAAGGTGTTGTGTGAAAAAGCTAGAATTCCAGTTATTTCCGTTCATGGCTTGCGTCACACACACGCCTCGCTACTATTATTTGCAGGCGTATCGATAGCAAGTGTCGCAAAGCGACTGGGCCATTCAAGTATGACAACAACCCAAGAGACATATCTGCATATCATTCAAGAGTTAGAAGCTCAAGATGGCGAAAAAATTATGAGGCAAATGGCTCAATTGATGTAGCAATAATAAGAAAGGAAATTCAGATTTCATTTTTTGCCTGAAATCTGAGTTTCCCTTTTTTATTTATTGGATGGTATCGTAATTTTAAAACAAGGGCTTTTGATATGTCTTTAAAAAAATAGATTATTTAAATACCCCTGTTTTAACTTAGTGAGAAATTTTATTTTCTGATGATAAAGTGCGATATTATCATTTACAAGTTCAATGATGTCAACGACTTCATTTTGTTCTTTGATATCAGTTGAGACGCATATATACCCCTCTAAGAAACCAGAATTGGTAATATTCACGTTATTACGTGCTCCTACATTTACTAACGGATACAGATATGCATCTAAACGATATTTATCCTCAAAATAAACCTGGATAATACTTGGATTAACCTCGTGAGTACTATGATAAACACAGTATAGGGATGGAACGATACCATGAACTCCCTTATTTGTACGAACAATCCCATTCGGATACCCTTTGATTGGTGATTTAGTGTAAATTACATCTCCAGGGTATACAATGTAGTAACTTTTAACCGATTTTTCTGTAGAACGAAGGCCAAAAAATATATGCTTTTTGACTAACTCTGTTCCTAACGAGGCAGCCAAAATATTGTCTTGATCATATTTCCCAGCATTATTTCTATCGCTTGACGGAGTTAGGAACTCAGAAAGTTTACGCTTCTCCCAATCGTCACTAAATTGAGCAAATCTCAACTGTGGCACTTTTCGCCCATCTTGCGGGAATAGCTTCTGCAAATAGCCCTGTTTAAGCTTCTTAAGCAACTCAAGCTTACGCTGATGAAGGGCAATTGTATTATCAAGCACTAAAAAAAGCCGCCCAATCTTTATTTGCTCATCTAGACAGGGTGTCGATACCCTTAACTCCGAAAAACTTTTCTTATTCAGAATTGGTACTGCCTGAGTGGCCGAAAATCGCCGTAGTCGGTCCGAACTGTGTTCTAAAAGAGAGTATACAAAATCAGAATCGGTGTCACTATTGTTAATTAATGCATTGATTTGTTGATTTGTAGTGGCAGATACTTTCAATTGCCCAACTTTACCAATAGTTGATCCGATTGATACAAAAAGACTAGCACCACTTGGAAGTTGACGACCTCTTTTAAAACCGGCTTGAGTCAGTGTCGTCTTTGTGGACTCAACGAAACGATTATCTTGAATGTCCGCTGGACTGACAAATGCAAAACAGCCATCATAGTACTCACGAATAGAAGTAGCAGGGGTTGAACCAGTTACGATTTTCCCCAACCGTTCCAACTTCCGCTGTTCCCAATCGTCATGAAACCCTTTAAACCGTAATTTTGGCACTTTACGTTGTGACTCATCTTTATTTGTCATTTGAGTCACCTTTATCCGCTTGATCCGTCCAAACTAGCTGCTTACGCATTTCATTGAATTCAGCCCAAGATTTATCAATTTGTTCATCAACTTCAGCTAATTCTTTGAAAACAGCGTCTAAATCAATTGGTTCTTCCGGTTCGAACGTGTCCACGTATCGTGGGATGTTTAAATTGTAGTCATTTTCTTCAATTTCCTTGCGGCTAGCTACGTGTGCATACTTATCTACGCCTTTGCGCTCTTGATAAGCTGCTACAATCTTATCCACATTGGCATCAGTCAAACTATTTTGATTTTTAGCCTTCTCAAAATCATTAGAGGCATCAATAAAGAGAATATCATTTGTGGTACGATTTTTCTTGAATACTAATACTGCCGTTGGAATACTGGTACCGTAAAACAAATTAGCTGGTAGACCAATTACTGCATCCAGTGCATTTTTCTTTTCGATAATATGTTGACGAATAGTTCCTTCGGCCGCTCCCCGGAACAAAACACCATGGGGTAAAACAACCGCCATGGTCCCTTGATCATTCAAGTGGTAAAGCATATGTTCCACAAAGGCAAAATCGGCTTTGGATTTAGGCGCTGTTTTGCCGTATTCTCTAAACCGTTCATCATCTAGTTTGCCATCCGGATTCCACTTAGCAGAATATGGGGGGTTAGCCACAACGGCATCGAATTGCATGTTGCCAACCTTATCATCCTCTAGGGTATCGCCTTGGAAAAGTTCAAAGCGAGTATAGTTGACCCCGTGCATTAATAGATTCATCCGAGCCAAGTTATAGGTGGTGCCATTGATTTCCTGGCCATAATATTTCCCAATTTTGGCATAATCACCCAATCTGAGCAGTAAGGAACCAGAACCCATGGCCGGATCATAAACAGCTTTAAGTTCTTTGTTGGTCAACGTGACTAGTCTAGCCAAGAGCTTAGACACTTGTTGCGGCGTGTAGAACTCGCCGGCCTTTTTCCCGGCAGTCGCCGCAAACTGGCCAATCAAATATTCATAGGCATCCCCTAAGACATCGATCTTGATGTCTTTTTCTTTGAAACTTATGTCAGATAAATTCAAAATTACTTTGGCAATCAAATCACTACGCTGGGCGACGGTATTACCTAGCCGCGACGAACTTAAGTCCAAGTCTTCAAACAAGCCTCGGAAATCTTGTTCAGAGGTTTGCCCTAACGTAGAATCCTGAATTTCATTGATGGCACTTTGCAGTTGCTCAATGTCAAATTCACCAACTTGAATATTTTGGACCATGGTAGAAAATAACGAATCAGGTTGTAAAAAGTAGCCCAATTCTTGAATGATTTCTGCGCGGAGATCGTTTTTAAAGTCGGGATCTTTATACGCTTCTGCAAAGGAAACATCATCATTTGCCAATAGCGATTCAGCAACTTCACTGACCCGATCGGATAAGAACCTATAGAAAATTAACCCTAATATATAGTTTCGAAACTCACTGGCATCCATATTGCCCCGAAGGTCGTTGGCAATTGCCCAGAGTCGTTTTTGTAATTCTGCTTGTTGTTGTGCCTGTGTCACGTGCGTTGCTGCCATAAATTATATTCTCCTCTAATTCGTCAATGTATAGGCCTGAACGGCTTCCGTAATAAATGTGTCTAATTGTTGTTTGACCTTGCGGCGTTCGCCGAACTTAAGACCACTTTTTCCCAGCTGACTCATGATTTCATGCCCATTTAAGTGGCCGTAAAAATTAAAATCGGTTAATTGCTCCGCGACAAACTCCACTGGTATATCATGCTTTTTAGCAAAGTCAGCCATGGCTAATTTTTGGCTATAGTCTAAAAAGTTATTCAATTCTGCCGAGACATCAGCTCTTGGCTGTAATTTTGGAATAATCTGGTCCAAGAAACGTTCCAGTAGCGCTGCTTTTGACTTCAAATCATCGTTATCAGCGTTATGCAATAACCGTTTGATTTTGTTGGTGTCTTCTTCACGCCCAGTTGGGGTACTTAAATCAATAGTGTTGATCAAATTCAAAATGTAGGTCACATCGATTTTATCGGTTTGTAGTAGTTCAATTTCAAAATCGATATTTTCCAGGATGGAATCTTTATCTCCAGGATTTTTCTTTATACGGCGATAGGCTTCATAATATTTGCCCCGATAATCTTCCATCTTTTGAGCATTGAATGCCGGGGCAAAGTCGTCCCATTGAAACTCGTCGTATACTCGAATTTGGTTATATAGCCGTAAAACATCGCGGAAATCTAAGACAAATTTTTCTAAAGCCTTGTCACCTTGGCTGTACAATTGGTCAATACTGGCCAAGTCCGGGGCGGTTTCTTGCAGTGACGCAATCGCACCATCTAACTTACCCTTTAAAGCAGCGTAAGTCGGCGCAAAAATAACAGCTGGATCATCATCTGAAAATAGGGCCACGGCTTGATCCGTAGCCTGCTTCAGATTGCGATAAACCACAATATTGCCAAAGGGTTTCTCTTTTTTCTCCACCCGATTGGTCCGAGAATATGCTTGAATCAACCCATGCCACTCCAGATTCTTGTCCACATAAAGCGTGGATAGTCTCGGTGAATCAAAGCCGGTTAAGAACATATTGACGACAATTAAAATGTCAATATTATCCTCTGGGGTTTGATCGTTATGAGCCTTCATGCGTTTGGAAACATCCCCGAAGTAGTCTTGGAAATGGTCTGTAGAAAATGACGTATGATACTTGGCGTTATAGTCCTCAATAACTGTGTCCAACCCATGGCGGGAAGTCTGGTCGCCTTTGTTCTTATCTTGATAAGCTTCGTTGTCCTCTTCATTGGCCACCCACGTATAGATAGTGGTGACATTTATATTTCGGTCCCCCATCAAGACCTTAAACAGTTCATAATATTTCAACGCTATCCGAGTACTGGGTACCGTGAAAATAGCGTTATAGTGGCGCTGCTTGGAAATTTGTTCGTGTTTTTCCAGAATATGGTCGACGATACGGTGCAGGCGGTCTTCGCTTTCAAAGGCTGCTTGGGTATCAATCCCCTTGACCAGTCGATCGGTCCCCCGCTCGTCACCTTTTTTAATGGTGTTCATATACTGAACGGCGAACCCTAGAACGTTATGGTCCCTAATGGCATCTTTAATGAGATATTTATGCAAACATTTCCCATATAAGTCCGCTGTTGTCCGGTCCTTAGCACCCTTGTTTTCGGTGAAAATAGGCGTCCCGGTAAAGCCAAAGTGCTGGGCGTTTTGGAACCAGCGATTCACGTTGCGGCGCATTTCGCCGAACTGGCTACGGTGGGCCTCATCTTCAATAAAGGCAATCGGTTTGTCGTGATAAGCCGTTAAATCGGCCTTATAACGGTCACTTTTGACCGCCTGATTTAATTTCTGAATCGTGGTCACAATCAAATGGTTGTCTTGACGCTTCAATTGCTGCACCAAGTTATAAGTGCTGGTGGTCATATCCAGGGCAGGTTCCCCAGATGTCGTTTCTGGTAAATAAGCGTTAAAGTTTTTAGCGGTTTGCACATCCAAATCGGCCCGGTCAATTAAGAAGATGACTTTTTCAACGGCTGTTTTTTGAGCCAGTAACTGACTGGTCTTAAAAGCGGTGATTGTTTTACCAGAGCCAGTTGTGTGCCAAACATACGCGTTTTCTCCAGGATGGTCTTTCGCCTGTTTTAAAATTGCCTCGGTGGCAAAGATTTGATAGGGCCGCATGATCAACATGCGTTTATTGACGCTGTCAAAAATTGAATAGTTGGCAATTAAACTATGAAATCGGCTCTGTTCAAAAAAGCTGGCACTAAATGCATCCAAATCATTGAGCCAGTTGTTGTTGACGTCAGTCCAATAAAACAAAAAACTAGAATTTAGCGGTCCATCCCCATTGGCAAAATACCTGGTCTCATTGCCATTTGAAATCACATAGAGTTGAATGGTGCGCAATAGTTTCGCGAAGGGCACAGATTCATCCCGATACCGAATAATTTGATGAAAAGCTTCAGTAAAGTCTTTGCCTTTACGCTTTAATTCAATTTGCGTCACTGGCAAGCCGTTCAATAGGATAAGCACGTCATAACGATTTTCGTGCTTCCCACTGGTAATGGTCATTTGATGGGTCACTTCAAAAATATTGTTTTCTGGTTTAACACCATCAAAGAACTCCAAATAAAGGTTGGTGTTGTCATCCCGTTGAATCACGATCTTGCCATAGGGTTGCGTATCCGATCCCCGCAAAAGTTGAGCCACTTGATAGTGGGTTTTCGATCCAATCAATTCATTGAATACAGCCTTAAACTCGCGGTCGCTTAAGTTACGTCCCTTTAGACGTGCTTGATTGCGTTGATTTAAAATATCGCGAAAATGATTCAGCAACGCTGTCTCATCTGGAATAGCTATGTACTGGTAGCCCTGCGTTTGGAGCTTTTTTATTAAATGGTCCTCCAATTGTGCTTCAGATTGATACTGATCTGCCATCTCAATGCCCCCAATATGACAAATTAAGCCAGTTTATTTTTAATCATATCATGTTAAGTATTGCTATGAAAGCACATTGCCGTACTCATTACAATATCCATTAACAATTATTAAAAAGGGCGAGCCTTATCCTGGGCTCCTCAAAATGCCAGTCATTCTCAAATTTATAATTAAAAGATTTATGACATCTATTCCTTTCTAAAAATAAACCCCAAGATGATTAGACTAATGACCCATGTAAACGGTCTTACATAACTTTCCAAAGTAGCCCAAATAAACATGATGTAGAATCTTGGAAAAATTAGCATACTCAATATGATAAGACCAAAAATAATCATCGCTGCAATAGCATCATTTTCATCCTTATTAGGTTCTTTATTAGGTTCTGTACTTGGTTCTGTACTTGGTTCTTCATTAGAACTTTCGTTAGACATTAACGTGCTTCCCCAATTTAAATTTATGTAAGTCTTCAATAACGACAAAATTCATCAATTTTTTTGTTTCAAAATTACCAGCTTGATTGGCAACTATCACTAAAGTTATGAAAAGGGTTATTTTCTAAAGATTCCGATTCAAAAACCTAAACCATGCACCACCAATTGACCAATAAATCATTACAAAAATCATAATGCCTAATAATCTAAGACGGTAAAATTCCATACCGCCCCCTACGATCAGAATTAAATATATCCCACCAAGCAGGCCTATCAAAAAAATGATTTGAGATAACAACTTTGAAATAAATAACATTTTTGCCCTCCCTATTAATTAATGATAATATTTTCATTTTCCTTGAAAAATTACAGAAATTGCTCTATCTATGATTTGCAATTACATAGAAAACATACTTAATTTTACCACACGATTGTACATCAACATGTACAATCACATAGATATTGCCAAAATAGATTGAATACTCTGTATATCTAAATTTAAATCTTCTGGATAATTTTCTCAAGAATATGGCCGATAAATCGTTCAAATAGAAATGGAAAAGCTCTAAGATCTTCAATCGGTTCAAAGAAAAGTATCCAGACGAGTAAAAGAGAAAACTTCATCATCAGGATTAGTCAAAATTTTTTACGATTCGTTATTCTTGACTTACCTGCACCAATCTAATATGATTTTGCTGTATTGAATATCATGATAGTCCAATATTTAGTGATATATTTTGTCAAAAAAGCTTAACGCGTAAGATATTTTGACAAATATAATGTAATCGGTTTCTTAGTTGGGGTGATGCATTATTCTAAATTATTTTTTGTTATTTTTTCTAAGTTGCAATATATTTTTTTAATTATATCCATAAATTTTATTATTTTAAGCATTCGATTTGGTAGATTAAAAACTGAATGCTGTCATATCGCTCATTAAAGCCTGGGGAGGTCAATTTTAATGAAGAAAATATTCAATATTCTGGGAATTCTTGGATTGAGTGCCCTTTTATTAGTGGTGCCCAGCCATAAAGTGTCTGCCGCAATCACCGGGCCAGGCTATACCCCAACTGAAGTCAATAATCAAAATCTGTCCACCAAAATTGCCAGCAACGGGATGGTGCTGTTGCAAAACAACGCCCAACAAAATGGTGCAGCATCCCTACCTATTTCCAAAAACAGTCGCATCGCCCTTTTCGGTTCCGGCTCTTATGGCACCTATAAGGGTGGTTCCGGTTCAGGGGATGTGAACGTGTCTCATGTCACCAGTATTTTAGAGGGCCTTAAAAACGCCAATTATAATGTGGTGACGTCCAGCTACTTAAGTGCCCAACAGGCCGACTACAATAATCAGGCCGCTTGGTATAAAGCCACGGCTGGTTTGATTCCTTTCTCGGGGAATTTTCAGTATCAAGATCCGTTGATTAATGACCTGACTTTCCTCACAAATAGTGCCGATACGGGTATCTACGTTATTTCCAGATCTTCTGGAGAAGGATACGATCGGACCACGAAAGCTGGGGATTACCAACTCACCAGCAATGAAATGAACAATATCATCAATATGTCCAATCACTATAAGAATAGTGTCGTCCTATTGAATGTGGGCGGCCCCATTGATACTAGTTTCGTCACCCAAGCCCCCAACCTTAAGAGTGTAGTTTTGGTTTCCCAAGGGGGCCAAAATGTGGGGACCGCAGTGGCCAACATTTTAAGCGGTGCCGTGAATCCTTCCGGCCATCTGACGGATACCTGGGCTAAAAGTTATAGTGATTACCCAACTTCTGGCACCTTTGCCAACAACGATGGTAATACCAATAACGAAAATTACGCAGAAGGTATCTATGTGGGCTATCGCTACTTTGACAGCTATAACATCGCCCCACGCTACCCATTTGGTTTTGGGTTGACGTATACCAAATTTGCCATGGATACCACCAGTGTGAACGTGGACAAGGATATCGTCAGCATGAATGTCAACGTGACCAATACCGGTAAAACCGCCGGCCGCCAAACGGTCCAAGTCTACCTTTCCAGTCCAAAGGGGGCTATCCCCACGGCCTTCCAAGATTTAGCGGGCTTTGCCAAGACCGGGCAATTGGCACCTGGGGCGTCCCAAAATGTCAAAATTGAATTCTCTTTGAAGAACCTAGCCGCGTATGACGTGGCCAGCGCGGCTTATAAATTACAAGCCGGTGACTATATCCTGCGGGTGGGAGATTCCTCTAGAAATACC
Organism: Agrilactobacillus composti DSM 18527 = JCM 14202; assembly: GCF_001436375.1. Taxonomy (GTDB): domain Bacteria; phylum Bacillota; class Bacilli; order Lactobacillales; family Lactobacillaceae; genus Agrilactobacillus; species Agrilactobacillus composti. Next base: position 356,071 of record NZ_AZGA01000088.1, read on the forward strand.
GCGGTGGCCGGGGTCTTGAACTTGGATAAGACAGTCATTACCAATCAATTAGCCAACGAAGGTGCGCCAACTGTTGACCCGACCACCCTCAAAGGCAGTGACAATATGTATACACCGGATAACCAAGCCGCCCAATTGAGTACGGCCCCACAATTTACCGTGGATGCCAACAGCTTACAAGACTTAAATAATCATGCCAGCACTTACAGTGGTGAAAGTACCCCAATTTATGTGAACAATGATCAAAGCGCTGCAGACCTACGAGCTAAGGCACCGAATCAAAAAATCGAGGTGGTGGATCCTAGCAATAACGCCACTTTAAAAGATGTCTATGACAAGAAAATCAGTATGAATCAATTCGTCGCTGGCTTAACTACCACTGAGCTGGCCCGCATCGTAGAAGGCAACGTGGACTTTGCCACCCAAGCTGGTCTGGAAGCCTTCGTGAACCAAATTGGCTTGGGGGTCATTGGTGGTGCGGCCACCAAAGTCCCTGGCGCTGCCGGTCAAACGACGGATCGTCTCCTCAATAAGAAGGTCCCGATCATCGTCAGCTCTGATGGCCCTGCCGGTTTACGCTTGCCGAAGAAATCCACGGTGAACGGTGTTGATTATTACAACAATGCTACCGCTTGGCCCATTGGTACTTTAGTGGCCCAGACTTGGGATGTGAATGACATTTACAGCATGGGCCAAGGCACGGCCAAAGAAATGAAGGATTTTGGCATCACCACCTGGTTGACTCCAGGGATGAACATCCATCGCGATCCTTTAAACGGTCGGAACTTTGAATACTTCTCTGAAGATCCCTTGGTATCTGGGTTAATGGCCACCGCAGAAACCCGCGGCGTCCAAACCACACCTGGTATTGGGGTGGCCGTGAAACACTTTGCCGCCAACAGCCAAGAATCTAATCGCATGGGCATGAATGCTAGTATCGGCGAACAAGCCCTGCGGCAAATTTACCTGCGGGGTTTTGAAATTGCCATTAAAGGCTCCCAACCACAATTTGTCATGTCTTCTTATAACAAGGTGAATGGTCAGTATGTTTCTAGTAGCTATGATCTCTTAACCGACGTTTTAAGGGGTGAATGGGGTTATCAAGGCACCGTTATGTCCGACTGGGATAATATTCAAACTATGTCTACCCCACAAAATTCTGTCTACGCGGGCAATGATTTGATTATGCCTGGGGGTTCGCAAATCCTTTTGGAACCGGCTGCTAACAATTCCCCACAGACACTAGCTGCTTTGCAAAACGCCGCTAAACACGTGTTAACGACTATCATGAATAGTGATCAATTTGCCAATGAATCTAATGTCACTGTTAAATCATATACGCCAAGTAATCTCAGTACCACACTTAAAATCAATGGTAAGAGCTGGTAAGTTTTTTTATAAAGCCATTGCAGGGAGGCAATTGTCTTGAAATATTTCAATCAATTCAAAATTTTATCACTGACCCTATTGGCGCTGAGCATTGCCGCGCCGGCCACGACAGCATTGAACGCAGCATTCTCCACGGAACCAGCTGTGGTTCAAGCAGCAACCACCGATCAACAATTGAATGGCCAATATAACATCAATCCCATTACCATTACCTTACCTTCAGGAACGGCGATTTATAAGGACCCCAATGCTAGCAATTTTGAATCAAACATAACTGCCGAGCAAATCATTCAAATCAAGTATCTCAATATTGTGAATGGTCAGATTTTTGCGGTACGCTATACCACTTTTGGCTGGTTGAATGAGCCTTACGATCACTGGGCCAAATATGCGGGATTAAGCAGCGAAATTGGCAACACCTCACTATCCTTCTCCTATGCCCTGCCATTATTTAGCCTAGATAACAATACGACTTGGACGTCAGAGACTGGGAACATTCATCCCGGAACTGGTGTGCAACTGGCGGTGGACGGCTTCACCGTGGATGCCACTGGGACGATCGTCAGCTACACCGGCATCAGCAATAACACCCGTTATAGCGTGGCTGCTGACGCAATGCGGACTGGCTCGGCCACACCGGTCAGCAGTTTACATGAAGACAGCAATGTGCCAGCTAACTTGGCCGTAGTGATTCCGAAATCCACCAGTGGTGCTTTGATTTATAGCGATATGCAAACCACGCAGCCCATCAATGCCAAAATTTTGACCAATCAAAAAGTTATTGGCTTGGTCCGGGATGCCAGTAACCAAATCGTCGCTTATAAAATTGATCAAGATCAGTATCTCAACGCCAATGATGTGACCACACCAGAAGTTGATACCAATCAAAACGCCGATATCACTTTCAATATTTTACCGGCGGGGACCAAAGTTTATTCCAATAATAAGGCCGCTATCGTTTATAGCGACCCCACTACAACCACGGATACTGGCACTCAGCTAAGCACCAGCTACAATAGCTGGAACGCCACCCGTTATGCCACCGATAAAAATGGTCAAATCCTAGCTTATGAATTAGGTACGAATCAATGGGTCAAGGCCGCCGACTTGACCACCACTAATTCTGACAGTTCTAATCCCACGGTGACTGGGAATGTGACTATCTCACTTCTGAATCAGACCCATCTTTATTCTTATTACAAGCCTGCCGTTATTTACACGGATCCAACGGTAACAACGGCTTCCGGTGCGCGCCTGAGCACTTGGGTCAATGAATGGCATGCTGCCAGAGTTGCTAAAGACAGCAATGGAGTTGCTGTTGCCTATGAATTAGGCAAAAACCAATGGGTCAAGGCTGCTGATCTAAATCAGTCTGCCCCGCAAGGTGGGGTCTTTGACACCACTGGCGGTACCCCGCTTTATGACCTAAATGGCAATGTCACGGGTTCTATTCCTGATAGCGGGCGCTATCAAGTCTTTGCCGTGGCCTATATCAACGGTCAACAATTTGTCAAAATTGGCACAGACAATCAATGGATCGCCGCTGCCACCGGGGATTATTATCCTGTTTAATAGCCTCATTTACTAACTAATACGCACGTCAAAAAAACTGAAGGTTCCTGGACAATGTGACTGTCTGGGGGCCTTCAGTTTTTATGTGGCGTTCGTCGCTACTCACCTGATGTTAAATTTGGAAAGCGTTCTTTGAATTGTAGAATATCTACGGGATAAGTAACTTTTTGAAAACCATTGGGTGTCACAATTGGCCCATTGAACAACGCTCGGCCCTTACTTAGTTGTGACAATTGCCGCACCATGTCTTTGCTGGCATTGGCATCAGAGGTAATCAACTTGGCAATGCGCTGGGTTTGGTCTTCTGGCGGTAAGAAATGCAATTGAACGGCCGTGTTCCAAATCGCCCCAGTATCATCTTTAATACTAGCAACAGACTGGGTGGCAAAAATACCGGACCAGCCGAATTTACGACCTTCCTTAAGAATCTTAACAGTGGGCGCATCATCAGAAAAACTCAAATTTTGAACTTCATCTAAGAAAACCGGTAACGGTTGTTGTTCTGAACCGTAGATTTCCGAATACTTAAACAAATCCCAAAGTAAAAACTCAATGATGGCCGAGGTGATATTTTGTTGGTAACCGGTCAGTTGAATTACCATCACATCCCCGTTGTTGTTAAAGTATTGCCCCCAGTTAAAGGGTTCTTGGGGATAAGTAAATAACTTGCGTTTTAAAAATGGCTGCATGCGCCCATAAATTTTATCCGCAGGACTTTTGGCATCATCGGCCGTGAGTTGTTTTCTCAAGTGCTCAAAAGTATATTCAGCCCCATACTGGTCATAGCCAGCTTCAATAATGTCATTTAAGACACTGCGCTGTTGTTCCCCAAACTGGAACACATAATCCAATACTTGCACGACTCGCTCCACCATATCAATAGGTTCTTCATCCATCAAGCCGGCACCCGGGATATTAATTTTATCCAGGTGAAATGGGTTGATGGGCACACCGGACATTCTCACAGAAACAGTGTGCAATTTATCCCCCATCAACTGGATAAAGTCTGGATCCAGCTGACTAGTTAAATAACTATTGGTATAATCAATGACCAAACTGGAAATACCCTTTTTTGAAAGTTCTGCCAAAAGATTCTGCATGAAATATGTTTTACCCTGGCCAGATTTACCCGTGACCAGCATATGACGGTTAGCTAATTGGGGATTGCCATACGCCCAATTAATAATTTGCTGGCCACCGCTGATTTTACCAATTGGAATTTCAATATCAGCTGGGGTGGTAGTGGCGGTATCCTGAGATGCAGCCGCTGCCGTCCCTGCTTCAACGGCCTCTGGAACTTCGTGTTCATCCCCCTCAGACTCAACTGTACCCCAGACCGGAGTGTCTTCATGAAGCGTCATATTATCATCAGTGTCGGTTGTTGAGAAGCCATCTGAGTCTAGCTCAGCCGACTCAGCCGGCGCATTTGCGGTCCCAGTGGTCCAATAAGGTACAGATGTCTTGTTCTCAGCAGGCTTTACTGGCGATAAATCCGGTTTTGGTGCTGGTATCAACCAATCAGGTGCTTCTTCTGACGCACTGGCAACAGTCTGATTATTTAAATCAAAGCCAGCAGATCCGTTTTGAATATTGGCCACAACGGTGACTAAAGGTTGGGCCGGAATACTGTAGGCATCAGATTCTGGGACTTCCACCTTGGCAATGGTCAGCCCGTTATCCAGGGTATCCGTGTGAATCCGTCGGAAGGGCTTATCCGCTGCCAAACTAAAGACAAAACCATTCCCAAATTCTTGAAATTCATTATCAAAGTGTAAGGGTTCATTGCGTAAGCGAATCAAGTTGTCGGTAATGATGCTAGGGTCTTGAATAGCTTGATCCTGGGCTTGCAATTTCTCAAAGTTATCTAAGAAAATATCCAAGAAGAAGTTACGATAAAACTTATTGGTGAAATTCTGTTCTGAAATAACAAACTCCCGAAAAATTCCAATGGTGTGCTGAATTTGTTCATTGGCTTTTTGTAAAACACTATTAGCATTTTGGCCGACTTTCACCTCTGCTGGCAATAAATGTACCTGAATTTCCTCTTCATCGGTGACTTCAATGCCCATTAACAACAAATCATCACTAGTTGAGCCATATTGATGCAAATTGCTAGCACTGAACAAGCCATTTTTACCATTGAGCCCAGCATTGCCTGAAACGCGCAGGATTTCTTCCATGCTAATGGGAACCCAATAAGTATGCTCGCTATGCAACAAACCTAACAAGTGTTTATAAGCCGCTAGAATACTTAATTTTTCCCGAATCGTTTTACTGGTCTGGGTGGATTTCAAAATTTTCAGGAGCCAAACGCCATTCAACAGGTTAAAGGCATTGATAATTTGGGCTAAACCCGCCTCGTCTGGCTTGATAAAATCAATATCTCGTTGGGTGGCAATATCGTTTAAAGTTTCCCGAATGATCATATTGTACCGCTCAACCCGCTTGGTGACAGTGATGGAGCGATAATCAGTGTTGCCTTCATGGCCAGAATAATGGATCACATAGAGATCTTGGATGGCATCAAAGCGCTTGATATCTAGCCTTGGATCCATAAAAACGACCCAATCACTCCTAGCAAAATCACTCGCAAGATCTTGATCATCAATATTTGGGACATAATTCACGATGGTCTGATTGGCATTAAATTGATCATCCCTGGTTCTGGTGGCTGCCAATAAGGCATTCCAATCGCTGAAGAAGTTGATAATTGGCCGGGTTTTCGCCTGGGTATCCCCCTGTAGACCAAAACCAGTGCCCAAATTATTGACCTGGGTATATTTTGTCGTGGCCAGCAAGCCGTTCATGGCATAATTGCTTAATAAATTATTGGCATCAATGCTATTGGGACTTGGTGCGGGTAGAAATTGGTAGAAGCTAATATGATAATCCTGATCTTGGGCTAACCTGTCATAAACAAATATGCTTTCTTGTAATGTGGTAATAATATCTCGAGCTGAAAATTGATTGGTAAGTTTGCTGGGAAGCGAGTTACCATACAACGCTTCAAACTGGTCTTTGATACTCAAGGCATAGAAGTCCTGGAAAATCGCCGTTATATCGGCAGTGACGTCATCGCCCGATTGATCGTCAAAATATAATTCAATGGGGTGCAAGTCACTTAGGGTTTCTAGGGTTAACATCTCATCCAGTAAATAATCAAGTACACCTCTTAACACGGGTTGGGCATTACCAAAATTACGAAAAGCGATATGTAACGCAAATTTAGGATTAATGGCCATTAGAAAGGCAAAATTGTCGGTAAAATCCTTTAGCCGATGGCAGACAATATTTTGCGTGTCATTATTGGTGACGGCTTGGTTGAGAGGAATAAATTTCAACCAGCGGGGTAAAGCATCATCGTAACTGGCCGCCAATAGTTGCCCATCATTTTGAATAAAGGGTATTAGGCCCGCTGGATTCAAAGTCCGCATAATACCACGATTCAAAGCATCCCCAGCAACTGTCTGATCTAGAGCTTGGGTATATTGCAACAATGCCGGCGCCAAGGGGGTGTAATAGACTGTATCCCCGGCGGTGATGGTGCCCAACTTCGTTAAGTTTTGAACCTCTGGATCTAAGGCTTGATCTTGGGGCAGTTGCGCTAAAGTAGCCGTAATGACTTTTATATAGTCGGTCACTGTTTGATCAAGCTGTTCATCTTGGGGATTGGAGAGACTTGGCAATGTGTGAGCATCTTGAAAGGCGCTGCGTAAAGCCGCCATGGCATCTACGACAGCACTTGGTAAAGGAAACTCTAAAGCAGTTAATTCTGACCCGACAGCCGTAGCACTGAAACAAGGACTAGCCAAAAGCTGTTTTTCCCAAGCAATAAATTGTTGTTGATTCTTATTGGGATACACTGTTACGGTATCAATACTGAGTTTTTGAGGCACATCGAAGGTAATACTACTATCGGCAGTTTGCCGGGCCAATTCAATATCCAGAGCCGTCTTTGGTAGTTTTTCCGTCACTTCGTCCATAAATTGCGCTGGTAAGATAAAGTCTTGATACTGTAACGCAAAACCCAAGGTATCCGTATCGGTATGATATTGAAATTCAGAAAAATCATAGCGTTTGTCTGCGGCCATGGGTAGTGGTTGGACCAAATCTTCATCGGAATCAATGGGGATGGTCTGCACGTTTTCAGCTTGGTCATAGGAAAAATCCAATAAATCAGCGGCCCCATGGAGTTGGAGCAGGGGTTGTTGCTTGAGCAATTGAATCGAAAAACGGGATTTGACAGTCTGCAACATCGCCGGCTTTAATTTAGAGACGAGTATGCGGAAAATCGTCTTACTACCGGTAATATCCCCCCGTTGAAATACCAACTCAACCCCCAAGAGGCCCCTGGAAAATGGCGGGATCTGCACTTCAACTTTTTTACCTTTGACTTGGTGGGTTAAAGCCGACCCAGTGTCAGTATTGGCAATCCGCTTTTTCGGAGTAAAGTCACTTTCCTTTAAGGGGCTGTCAAAGGGCAAAATAAAGGTCGTTGGCACACCGGCTGTTTCAGTAGCGTTTGGTGCCACAAAGACCAAAAGGTTATGGGTCCGCGCTTTTAAGCTCTTTTTCTTGGGTGTTTCATCTTCCAAGCGATCCCAAACAGTCACCCCCACCTGGGCGGTTGCCTTAGCGGCTTCCTGGTCGAACCTGGGAAATTCGCGACGTTGCTGTCTTTTCTCCGACAATGCCTTTATGATTGGATCAAAGTTGGCAGTCATCCAATCCTCTCCAGTTAAGACACTTTTTGTTGAATTGTTTAAAGCTGGAACATATTCAGCAAGCGCATCACTGATGCCGGGGCGATTGTGCATATCGGAGATTTCTGAAAATGCCGTCCGGTTTTCACGAATACGATCATCGATTTGACCAGCGTCATTGATCGTTTTCAAGGTATGGTCCGCAAACATCCCTAAGTTAGGATAATCGGAATCGGCAATCGTACCGTTGTTTAGAATCGTAAATACATATTTAAAGTCCATAATATCGTAGGTAACGTCTTTGTTCTCCTGAAATTGCTGCAGGATCAAATTCAAAATTTGACGCTCAGATTGACTTAACGGATTGGTCGTGTCGCTAATTTTATTTTGGATCTCTACTAATAAGCCATGACTGTTAAAGGGCCCATCTTCACTGCTAATATCCATAGCCCCACCATTAATCGAATCTAAGACATTATCTGAGATAAAAATAATAGCGGTATTTTCCCAAATACCCTTTTGCTCGGCCACTCGGTTTCGCAGGGTCACCAAAAAGTCCGGCTGAGTCTGGACATCCGTTTTCACAATAACAATGTTGACCTTAGGTGTTTTATGGGGGAGCCGAATGACTTTAGCTGTAAAATTCAAATGATCCCGTTGCATGGGAAAGTCAATGATCAACTGATCCGCATTTGCGGGTAAATCCGCAATGGCAGTCACGAAACCATCCACTTGCTCTTGGGTATCTAACATTAAGAAATAACGGTTACCTGGCAAAATTTCATTTTGATTGACCCAATTCAAAAAATGCGTTGCTAAAAAACTATAATATTGGTTTGACATATTGCGCATCCCCACTATCGCTCATTTTTTCCAACAAATTCTTTTCATCCAACTTCGCAGCTAACAAGTTTTGCGAAGCAATGTCCAGATAGATGTTACGGTTATTTAATTCTTGGATGACCTGTTTCAACAGCATCTTGTGATCGCCCACGATCACCGCAACCAGAACCAATAAGAGTTCATCATCTAAACTAAAGGTTTTACCGATTCGCCCACGGCTCTTGGTAAAGAACAGGTCGCCAATTTCTTCAAAACTCTTGGTGAACCGGGACATCGGTTCATCAGCTTCATCTTGAATCAATATTTTCCGCAATTGCTCAATATGTTGGGCCAAGTCGCCAGCTTCTTCATAAGTGACGGGGTGGTTCTTCCGGGTCTGGTAATCACGCATAAAGACCAGTAATAATCTATCCAATTCAACTTGCTCATTTGGGGACAAAGCATAAATATCCTGTAAAAACAAATAGTCTTCTTCATGTCCCAGTAGAACATTTAAATAATCCAACACATCATTATCCACTAGCAGATACCGGGCTGATTTGTGCAAACTCCTAAAACTGCTGGCTGCCCGGCGGCTCTGGGATAAATGTTCATCAGCTAACGCGTAATAAGCGTGAAAATGCGTGGCATCTTTGGCACTGCGCCCAATGGTGGCGATTGCCTTGATGACATAGGCAAAATAATAAAATGCAAAAAAATACTCAATATGGCTCATGAAAAAGCCCGGATTAGCCGTGATGTTCTTTAAATCATGATTGAAATAGGATTGTAATTCAGCATGGTCCACGAAGTAAAACCGCTGTGGCGCACTATTCTCCGGAGTCAAGGCTCTTAAATGGTCGAATATCAACACTTCATATGGATTTTTGGGCACAAAACTGTCCAAGAAGTTTAACCAAGTCTCATTTTCCGTAAGTTGAAATAATTGAGTTAAAAATTGGGCAATGGCAATCTCCCCCACCTGCTCCTTGCCCTTAGACAAAGGGGCGTAGCGAATAAGTTTAGGGACTTGCAACTGATTGATGGCAGTTTTTGAAAAAAGCCGTGCGACGACAGCAGGTTGCACGGTTGTTGTCTGCAATTCAGCAGTAATACCATCAAGTTCTACCGGCGAGCTGTTCTCATCAAGCGTATTTTTAACAGCGTAGGATTCACAGATCCGCCCAATCGCCCCCACAACTGGCGTAAAGCCCAGCTTGAACTTCGCCCGCTCCGGATTACGGGTAAAGAAAGGCAATAATTTATAATAAAAGTTGTGTTTATAAATAAAGTCACCATTCTCCCGGGTGATTTTAGCCTGAATTATTCATTCATGATTTGAGTTGCACTTATTGAACCGGTTTAACGTGTA
>NZ_AZGA01000017.1 GCF_001436375.1 Agrilactobacillus composti DSM 18527 = JCM 14202
TGTTACTGTAAAAAATAACGGTCCCGTGACCCTTTGGCAATCACCGGCCTATCAAATCCCTGTACAGCAAGTTAATCCTGGAGATTCTTTTACCATTAATCAAGTCTATTTCTCTTATGATTCAGGTCTTTGGTTTGACATTGGCGCTAATCAGTGGATTCCAGCTTATTATCTTGATAATACCCTAGTGCCAAACAACTGACATTTTTAAACTATGGAGGAATTTAATTATGAGGAAAAAAATTTTAGGCTTTATCTTGCTGGTTGCTTCGGCATTGTTGTTGACTGTGATTCCAGCAAAGTCCGTTTCCGCTGCGGATGATGAAGTTGCATTTCCCATCCGCGATTCGTCATTTTTGACGTTGAATGACAACGATTATCAGCAGTTATTAGCGGGAAAACTATCTTACTTTAACAGTGATGTCACTAGCTCTTATGTTCCTGGACTATCCGTTTGGAAATTATCCAATTTATTTCTGGGTTCTTGGTCTAGAGGTGGCGAAGCTGATCCATGGTACAGATGGGCACAAGAGATCTATGAAGTTGGGCCAAATTTGTTGCTCACCAACAAACAGGCACTCAGAATACCTGTAGATAAAGTTACAAATGTTGGAGTTGGAAGTTATCTTGGTACTGATGCCATTAAAGATGGCCAATTTGAGATTTCTTGGGTCAGTAACTTTATTTGCACGGTAAAAAATAATGGCCCAGTTACCTTGTGGCAATCACCAGATTACCTAACTCCCGTTCAAACAGTTGCTTCTGGCGATAAGTTTACAGTTAATCAGGTTTATTTTTCTTATAAATCAGGATTATGGTTCGACATAGGTGCAAATCAATGGATTCCTGCATTCTATTTGGAGAATAATTTAATTGATAGAAATAACCTGTATGGTAATGCTCCAGAATATTAAGTCTTGAATAAAATGTGCTATAAATAATGATTCGGTGCCATTTTAGTAATCACCAACCTGTCAAATACTTGTACAAGTTAATCTTGATGAAACATTAGCGCCAAAAATCAATATTTTAAATTATGGAGGAATTTAATTATGAGGAAGAAAATTTTAGGCTTTATCTTACTGGTTACTTCAGCATTGTTATTCGCATTGATTCCAGCAAAACCTGCATTGGCTGATGATGAAGTTGTGATTCCTGTACGAGATTCATCATTTTTAACCTTAAATGACCCAAACTACAGGGATTTCCTTTCTAAAGGTGTGGGTTTTTTCAATAGCAATCCTATTGCTGATTCTTACGTTCCTGGTTTATCTACATGGAAATTGTCAAAGCTTTACACCGGTAGTTGGGGTGGCGGTGAAGCAGATCCCTGGTACAGATTTGCCAGAGAAATATATGAAGTTGGCCCAGATATGTTTCTAACAGACTATCAAGCCATTGTAATTCCTGCTAA
>NZ_AZGA01000018.1 GCF_001436375.1 Agrilactobacillus composti DSM 18527 = JCM 14202
TGTGCGGGCACTGTAAACAGTCCTAAGGTCAATGGGACCGTCAACCCGTGAGAAAATCACTGCTAGTCATTGGTTAAGCCTTGATAACATTGTCGAAGGGTAACCTCACGAACTCAAGTCCGATGAACTTGACGCCGTGGTCAGGTCTGTTATACCTGACAGAGAATTATTCATCGAAGGAGGGCATCATGCAAAATCGCGTATTTGTCATCAATCGTCAGGGCGAGCCACTGATGCCCTGCAAACAACAAAAATGTCGTAAATTATTACAGGGTGGTAGGGCCAAAGTTATCAAGAAAGAACCATTCACCATCCAATTGCTCTTTGGCTCAACTGGTTATAAACAACCTATCTCAATTGGTGTAGATTCTGGACAGCATCATATCGGTCTGGCTGTCACTTCTCAGGATAAAGTTTTATTCCAAGGAGAAGTCAGCCTGCGCCAAGATGTGAAAAAATTATTGGATACCCGACGAAGTTATCGGCGTGGTCGCCGGAATCGTAACACCAGATATCGGCCGCCCCGTTTCTTGAATCGGGCCAAGCCAGCGGGCTGGCTACCGCCATCGGTTGCCAACAAAGTCCAACACAACATCAACTGGATTCAGCGAATTCAAGCGGTCCTGCCTAAAGCAGAACTGCATATCGAAGTGGGCAAGTTCGACATGGCAAAGATGGTCCAGCCGGGAATAACCGGCTTGGGCTATCAGCAAGGCGACTTATATGGTTATGAGACTACAAAGCAATATGTCTTAGACCGGGATAACTATACCTGCCAGATCTGCCGGGGCAAGAACAAAGACCCAAAGCTCAAGATCCATCACATCATCTACCGGTCAAATGGCGGTACGAACCAAGTGAGCAACCTACTCACAGTCTGTGCCAGCTGTCATACCCAAGCCAATCATCAGCCCGGGGGCAAGCTTTTTGTCTTGCAAGCTAAGAAATTTCAAAGTCATCGTTCTTTAAAGGGCGCCACCTTCATGAATATCCTGCGCCGCCGGTTGTTTACCGCCTTTCCAGAGGCAAAGTTTCAGTATGGGGCCCAGACAACGTTAGACCGGGCCAAATTAGACTTACCAAAAGCGCATTACAATGACGCTGTAACTATCAGCGGCATCCAAAAAATCGCGCAACGGCCCACAGCTGTGGTGATGTTTCACCAGTTCCGCAAAAAGAAACGCTCTCTGCATGAAGCCACTGCCCGTAAAGGTCGTAAAACACCCAACCGAGCCAGCAAACGGAATGCCAAAAACACGAAAGCTGTCAGCGGGTTTCACCTCAATGACTATGTGCAATTACCTGATGGGCAAAAGGGGAATATCAGCGGGTTCAGTGGCAAAACAAAGTGTTTTGTGAAGGCGGGTGATGGCCACTACCTGGCCATAAGTTCCAAATATAAACACATCAGTCTAAGCAAGCTTAAAGTGATCCGGCACCAAAATAATTGGAACGTGACTGAGATAAAAGCTATGACTTATGAAATGGCGTGATTTAACTTTCTGCGAAAGTTAAGGCTATCCCTCCCCTGACTGAAGTCAAGGGGATTCCCGCCCATTCTCATTGAAAAGTGTAGATTGAACGTATCATAAAAGACGACCATGATGGTCGCCTTTTTTTGGTTATGGTTTCGGTGTAATCACCCGTAAGAATGCCGGATGCCACTGTAATTGGACTGGTAATTTGGGGCCAGCGTCGCCGTCGATACGGACTTCAACAGCTTGCTGATTTAAAGCAGACAACGTTAATTTTTCTGTGGCAAAGGCAGTGGTCCCCTTGAGGCGACTAAACTTACCAGAAAACAGATAGTAAACATAGGCGGGTATTTTTAAGACGGCAAAATTATGCAAGATTGCCACCGCAAAACCAGGCACGTTAGCTTGTAAATATTGGCGGCCCCCCACGTAATTGGTGGTGGTGATCAGACAAGACCAGACTTTGTAAGCGGCGTTATGTTGCGGGCTTTTGAACTGGATTGGATAAGAATGCCCCGTGAATAATCCCTTTAAACCCTTAAATACATAAATAATCGGCCCAAAACGGCGCTTTTCATCTTGACGGACGTTATTGGAGATATCTGCCAAAATACCAAAGACCAGGGAGCTGACCACCGCTTGATCATTGCAGGAACCGATGCCCACGTTTTGGACAGAACCGGTGCTGATATTGGCAATAGCCCGTTTAACATCCAAAGGAATACCCAATGATTTGGCAAAATTATTGATGGTACCATTGGGAATAATCGCCAACTGCGGCGTCGCCTTAGTCTGCAATAACGCCGTTACGGCTAGATTCAAGGAACCATCCCCGCCAATGCAGATCAGCCGTTCAGCGCTGGCTAGCTTCGCTTTCAGCAGTTTTAAAGCCGCCTCAGGCGTATCGGTATTAATGTCTTCATAATCTAAGCCCTGTTGCCGTAGATGGGCATGCACCAGCTCCGCCGTGTGGGCGGCTTGGCCATCCCCAGCTTTATCATTGTAAAAGACCAATTGTTTCACGTGAAACACCACCTTTTTATGAGATGGTTTTAGCATAACAGCTGGATTTAATTTAACGCAAGTCACAAGCGCAATCCGGTTCCTGGCTTGGCTTTAGTAGTCATTAACTTAATAACAGCTGTTATTTCAACTTTGCCCAAAAGGTCCACTGATAATGATGAATCAAAAAGAACGTGACGGCCACTAGTAAAATCACAAAAATTACATTAATGGCTAAAACGGCGAAGTTAAAGGTCATGGCAATGGCATAAAGGGCAATGATGATCCCCCCACCGAATACTTCCCCGGCTAATAAGAACATCACTGCAAAGTTCCCGCCGCTGCGGTTAAACAATTGGCTGATGTTGGTCCAATTCAATACCAAATTGCGATAGTCCCGGTAGAAGTAAAAGAGGCTCCCTAAGTAATTGCCCAGAGTCAAACCGGCTAATAACGCCAGGATCAAAGCCCAATTCAGATGGGCTACAAAGCCAATAACCACGCCGACAACTAGTAATAACGCCTCCTGTAACGCCGTTGCAAACTTAAATTTCAAACCCAAATACGTCCGCTGGGAGATGGGTAAGCTCTTAATGAAATTATAGTTGTCCCCGTCTAAAGAAATAATATTGGCCACAATGGCTGATTGATTCAAGGTCATTTGGGATAATACGATGCCAGTCAAAAACAGCACCCCCAAATATTTAGGTCCCAACTGGGATAAATTCAAGTTGCCGTTAATAGCAAAACTGAATAAAAAGATCCCGGGCATCAGTAAAGTGGCCACCAGGACTTGGCCCATCAAGGTGGCGTTTTTCAATAGACCCATATTGTAATGCAGTAATTGTTGGGTGAAATTTCGAGAAGCATGGGGGCCAGCTTGCCGATGTTTTTTAGCCGGCGCGGCCATGGTGTTCAATTCGGTGCGATACATCCGGGGAATGATTTGGGTTTTAATAAGGAAGAAGCCCAGGACGATCAACGCTAAAATCCCAATAATCCCACCGATGGCACTGTAAGATAACGGGTGAACTAAAATCTGGTGTAACGGTAAGAAAACGCCGATGACGGTTTGATCCACCAATTTCTTACCAGCATATATCGCATTTTGCCGGGAATTCACATACATGATCCCCACCACCATAGCAATCATGGTGATGCCAATCATCAAGAAGGTGAACATTTTACGATGGCGGTTAAAGGTCTTGGTTTGAGTCAGGCCAAAAACAAACAGACTGCAGACTAAGAAAATTAGCACAAAGAATAGGAGGAATAAAATCAAACCGATGATCACAGCGAGAATCATATTATAGCCGGAGCGGATAGCTGTCACCACGAATAACGCCAATAACGGTAGAATGAACGGTAAAACGGTGATGGCTACTGCCGTGAACTTCGCGGTGAAAACGGTGCTCTGACTGAATGGCAGGGGTAAATAATCCTTGAGATCTTTACTTTCGTAAAAAACGTTATTGATGGTGGTGACACTTTGGGCTAAGGCCATAATGGTAAAAATTGTCACATAGCTGGTGAAAAAACCTGGATATTTGGGGAAATCAATGGCCAGCATCATCCCCCCATAAATCACAATGAACAACACCCCTGTCAGGACATAATTCATTAAGAGGGATTTGACGATTTGATTGGAATCTTTATCCTTTTGGCGCTGCTTTTGGGTGGCCTGGGGATTGACGTAGAGCATATTGACACGAATCAACGTCCAAAGTTGCCCTTTATTCATCGTCATCACCTGCAATCGCATTGATCTGCTGGGCATCAGCTTGGCGGCCGGCCATCTTCAGGTAAATGGTCTCTAGGGATTCATTAGGTTCAGTGGCCAATAGATCGTCCAACGAACCGTTATAAATCAATTCCCCTTGGCGCAGGATGGCCAGTTCATCACATAACTGTTGGGCGGAGTCTAAAACGTGGGTGGAGAAGACCACGGTTTTGCCTTTTTTGGCATGGGCCTTCATCAAGGCCTTTAGATCATAGGCCGCTTGGGGGTCTAAACCTTGTAGGGGTTCATCCAAGATCCACACATCCGGGTCGGGCAATAAGGCCCCAATGATGATGGTCTTTTGCCGCATCCCATGGGAGAAGCCGTCTAAGGTATTGTCCACCACACTTTGCATGTCGAACAATCCCACCAATTCCCCTAAGCGTTTGGCCTTTCTCTCCGGGGTCAATTGGTAGGCTGAGGCGATTAGGTCCCAATATTCGTTCGCCGTTAATTGTAAAAACATATCCGGGCTATCGGGCACATAGCCAATTTTTTCTTTAATGGCCAGGCGGTCTGTTTCCAGATCCAAGCCATCCACTTTAATGGTGCCGGCGGTGGGTTCAATAATACTCACCAAACTTTTAATGGTGGTGGACTTCCCCGCCCCGTTATGGCCCAAAAAGCCAAATATTTCGCCGGATTTAATGGTCAAACTCAAATCTTTCAGGGCCGCTTTCTCACCATAAACTTTTTTCAAATGTTCGATTTCAATCATTTTCAATCAGCTCCTATCTACTTTTAAAACAATCAAACCTATGTATTTCCTGTGTTTCTACCCAGAATATACCATACATCCCCCTCACATTGATATGATTCTTCGCCAACCCATGATAAAATTATGGCAAAACAAAAGCTTGACATTCATTTAAAAATAGATATACTAATCAATAACTAATCTGAATTTAACTTTTAGACGTTGACGAGAAGAGTAATTAGACCAGTAACTGAACAAGCGACTACCGTTAGTGCGAGGGTAGCAGTGAAAACCTAATGAAGATGAGCTCCGAGTCTTGAGTGACAGTGCAAGCCGTCCCTCCGGAAGGATCCGATATAATCCCTTAGCCTACAGAATTATTTTCTGCGCGCTTAGAGGTAGTTTTCAACTACGAATCTGGGGTGGTACCACGACCACATCGTCCCCGTGTCTATTTTTTAGACATGGGGGCGTTTTTTTTTTACTTTTGAAAATCGGAAGGTGTGATTTTTATGACTGTTATCTGTACCAACGGCTTTAGCCGCCCAAACACTGACCCAACCGCCAGCCAGCAACGAACATCAATTTTGGTGCTGAACTTAATGCCTAACAAACAAGGCACTGAAGACCAAATCATCAGCCTGTTTGAAGAAACAAATTTACCCATCGCCCTCACATTCATGTACCCTAAGAGTCACGTTTGGCGTCATGGGGATCAAGCAGACCTAGCTGAAAATTACGTCAGTTTAGATGATATCAGCGACCAATATTTCGATGGTTTGTTAGTGACTGGCGCACCTTTGGAGAAGTTAGATTTTGACGATGTGGATTTCTGGTCGGAATTCAACGCCATCCGCGACTGGAGCCAAACCCATACCACCACCCAACTATTCACTTGTTGGAGCGCCCAAGCGGCGTTATACACCGATTTTCGCTTACCAAAAATCAACCTTGAAGACAAGATATTCGGCGTCTTTGAAAACCAATTACTAGGTACTTCTTTACCCCAATGGTTTCAAATTCCCCAATCCCGTTTTTCAGCTGTAGATCGCACCGACGTCTTGAACTGCCCGGCCGTTTCTATCTTAGGGGACAATCAAGCCACCGGGCCATTTATCTTAAAAGCCAACAACCAAAACACCCTGTACGTATTGGGTCATCCCGAGTATAACGCCGATACCTTAAGCACTGAGTATTACCGGGACTTAGAAAAGCACCAACCGGTTAAGGCCCCTGAAAATATTTCTTTAACGGCGCCACAATTCGCCTATGCCCATTGGCGGTGTTGCAGCCGATATTTGTACCAAGAATGGGTAAAACAAAGTTTTTTATTAAAGGAGAATAATTCACATGAGCAAAAACAACTACAATTTTGAGACGTTACAAGTACACGCTGGCCAAACGGTTGATGAAACCGGCGCCCGGGCAGTGCCAATCTACCAAACCACTTCTTATGTTTTCACCAGCCCAGAACAAGCCGCTGATCGGTTTGCTTTAAGAGATCCCGGCAATATTTACACCCGTTTGACGAACCCTACGACCGCCGTCGTAGAACAACGCGTCGCAGAATTGGAGGGGGGCACTGGTGGTGTTGCCCTGGCTACTGGGGCCGCAGCTATCACCGCTGCTATTCAAAATATCGCTGCTGAAGGCGACGAAATCGTCTCTGCCAGCACCCTTTATGGTGGGACGTATAACTTATTTAATGTCACTTTACCAAAAGCCGGCATTACCACCCATTTCGTCAACCCAGATGATCCCGCTAACTTTGAAGCGGAAATCAACGACAACACCAAAGCTCTTTATGTGGAAAGTATCGGTAACCCTGATATCAACTTGGTGGATTTGCCGAAAATCGCCGAAATCGCCCATAAACACCAGATCTTACTGATCGTGGATAACACCTTTGCCACCCCATACTTATATCGGCCTTTAGAATTAGGGGCAGATGTCGTCGTGGAATCCGCTACGAAATTCATCGGCGGCCACGGGACGACCATGGGCGGCATTATCATTGAAAATGGTGAATTTGATTACCGGGCTTCTGGCAAGTACCCTGAATTCACCACACCAGATCCCCAATATAACGGCTTAGTCTTCGCAGACTTAAAGGGTGGTGCCTTCACCACCAAAGTTCGGGCTGAAGGCTTACGGGACACCGGGGCAGCCATTAGTCCTTTCAACTCCTTCTTATTATTACAAGGTCTTGAAACCTTGTCCTTACGTTTGGAACGCCATGTGGCCAACACCCGTAAAGTCATCGATTTCTTAAAGGCTTCGCCAAAAGTTGCTTGGATCAAATATCCTGAATTAGAAGACAGCCCTTACTATGATTTAGCTAAACGCGATTTTCCTAAGGGTGTTGGGGCAATCTTCACCATCGGTTTAACCGGCGGTGAAGCAGCTGGTAAAGCGTTGATTTCTAACTTAAAGATCTTCTCCTTGTTAGCCAACGTAGGTGATGCCAAGTCCTTGATCATTCACCCTGCTTCCACGACCCATGCCCAATTAAACGAAGCTGAATTACGGGCAACCGGTATTACACCGGACTTGATCCGTCTGTCAATCGGAATTGAAAATGCCGATGATTTAATTGCCGATTTGCAACAAGCTTTAGCTAAAATCTAACTTAGTGAGCGTGCTTCAGTAACTGAAATCACATACGACCTTCTATTAATATAACCATACTTAAAAGACTTCAGAGATCACAGCCAATCTTTGAAGTCTTTTATCATGCCTACATTTTAGAATTGGGCAGACCTAACATTTATTGTTATAATTAACTATAGTAACTATCCAACCTTTTCCATAGCGACAAAAAAAACTATTCAAAAGCGAGGTTTAAAAAACTATATGAGTTTGATGACACATTTAGCACCTTGGCAAATGGCTTTGCTGGCCACCCTATTCACTTGGGGCATGACTGCCTTGGGGGCTGGCCTGGTCTTTTTCTTCAAGACCATTCGCAGCTATGCCTTAGCCATCATGTACGGCTTTGCGGCCGGTGTAATGATAGCGGCTTCATTTTGGTCGTTGTTAGACCCAGCCATCGCCCTGGCGGAAAAACAGGGGAAAACCGCCTGGATGGTGGTAGCCAGTGGCTTTGTCTTAGGTGGGGTCTTCTTGTATCTAGCTGACAAATTGATTCCTAGTCTTTGTCTCAAACGCAGTAAGCAATCTAGCAATTTTGGCACTGAAAATCAACTTCGCCGTACAATTTTATTAGTCTTTTCCATCACCTTGCATAATATTCCGGAAGGTTTAGCCGTGGGGGTGGCCTTTGGGGCCGCAGCCAATGCCGCCGGTGCCCAACAGGCAGGCATCATTTTAGCCGCCACCACCGTGGCCATTGGCATCGGTTTACAGAACTTCCCCGAGGGGGCCGCTGTATCGATTCCATTGCGCCAAAGCGGCATGAGCCGGTTTCGGGCATTTATGTATGGCCAAGCCAGTGGTATCGTTGAACCGGTGGCCGGTATTCTGGGGGCTGTTTTAGTTTCCAGTGTCACCAGTATCTTACCTTACGCCCTAGCCTTTGCGGCGGGGGCCATGATTTATGTGGCTTGTAAGGAACTGATCCCCGAAGCCCATGCCCGCACCGCTGAACAATCCCATTGGGCGATTTTAGGGGTCATGGCCGGCTTTACATTAATGATGATTTTAGATGTGGCTTTAGGCTAAAAACGATAAAAAACCCGATAACGCCGGAAAATTGACGTTATCGGGTTTTTAAATTGAAGCTTAATCGACTTCTTCAGGATCCAGTTCGCGAATAACTCGGGCGGGATTGCCAGCGATGACCAAATTGTCCCCAAAGGACTTGGTGACCACTGAATTAGCCCCCACCACCACGTTATTCCCTAGTGTGACGCCCGGAACTACGGCGGTACCGCCACCTAACCAAACGTTGTTGCCGATGGTCACAGGCTTGGCTTTGCCAATCATGGCCGCCCGGCGTTCTGGGTTAAAGGGATGATAAGCCGCATAGATCTGTACATGGGGGCCAAATAAAACATCATTCCCAATCGTAACTGGGGCAGAATCTAAAATCACCCCATCATAGTTACATAAGAAATTATCACCCACATGGATGTTATAGCCAAAATCACAATGGAAATCCGGTTGCAGATAAGGATTCTTGCCCACCGTACCAAATAATTGGCGAATAACATGGTCCTTTTGGGCATTGTCATTATCATCTAAATCATTTAATTGTTTGCATAAACGTCTAGCCCGCGTTTCATCAGCGGCCAGTTCTGGATCTAAGATTTGATAATCTTGACCCGCTAACATTTTTTCTTTATTTGTCGTCATAAGAATCCCACTTTCCAACAAGATATTGGGTAATACCGACCTAGCTTTGCGGCTAAAGCTTTATATACCCCATTATTTTATCACGTGGAAAGGCATTCATCAAATAAATATTGATTTTTAAAATTCATTCGTATAAATTTAACGGCTAAATTAAAAACACAACGCGCTTACTACTTTCACGTTGTGCTGTAACCGGTATCTCCAGATGAATTAACAAACTAAAAACTTATTGCATCAATTCTGCCAACCGATGATTCCGTTGTAATTGTTGGGCTAAGAAAACGGCTACCACGGCTTTAATGGTATCTCCAGGTAAGAAGACCACACTGGCCACCAAAGCATTGGTCAAGCCGATATGGCCTAATACAGCCATACCAATGGCCCCCACGAAATCAATAAAGCCCACGCCAATGACCCAAACCCAGATGTAACTTAACCACCATTGATGGCCGGGATTGAGATATTTCAAAAAGAAAGCAATCAAAGCTGGGGTAAAGGCATAGGCCAGTAAGTAACCCCCCGTTGGCCCCAGGAATAAGGCGTACCCGCCCCGGCCACCGGATAACACCGGAAGTCCTAAGGCAGCCATCAGCAGGAAAATAACCACGGCGGTGGTCCCCCGCTTGCCCCCTAGGAGAATACCGGCTAAAATAATGCCTAAGTTTTGCATGACAATGGGTGTGGGAATAAAGCCCACGGGAATCGGTGGAAATAAACCTAATAGAATAATAATAGCGGTCATCAGTGCTGTTTGTGTTAGATGTCTTGTGTTCATTGTGCGCCTCCCAAACTTTTTTTACCAAATCATTGAATAATTGTAGTATAATTATTGTTAACCAATAAGTCAACAACGGTTAACCATAAAAATATAAAATAGTTCTAAATCCAATCAGGACACCGATTAAATAGATTCAACATTTTTAAATGGAGGCGGATTTTATGTCTGAACAAGCTTTAAAGCAGTTATTTCTAGCCCATCCCCAGGAATATTTATCCGGTCAACAATTGGCCCAGGACTTAGGGATCAGTCGCACGGCGGTTTGGAAACAAATTCAACAACTAAAAAATCAAGGCTATCAGATTCATAGTCACGGTAAGTTGGGTTATCGTTACGAGGGGACTGATCATTTAGACAGTGTGGTGATTCAAGCAAACCTGGCCAATTCAGCGGACTGTGAAATTTTGACCTTCGCTAGTTTAAATTCCACCAACGATTACGCCAAACAATATCTCAGTCAACAGCCCGTTACCAAACCAGTGGTGATTTTAGCTGATGAACAAACGGCTGGCCATGGTCGCCTTGGCCGCAGCTTTTACTCCCCAAAAACCACGGGTTTATACTTGAGCATATTGCTACCTGTAACGGCGAACGGGTCAGTGATTCCCGGCCTGTTAACCACGGGAACCGGTATGGCTGTAGTGAAAGCACTGCAAAAGGTTTTGCCAGACTTGCCGTTGCGGTTAAAGTGGATCAACGATTTAGTGGTGCACCAGCGTAAATGTGGCGGTATCTTGACGGAAGCCATCAATGATTTAGAAAGCAATCAAATCAGCCACCTCATTGTGGGCATCGGCCTTAATTTGGTGACCCAAGATTTCCCCGCCGATCTCAAAGATATTGCTGGGGCCTTATCCAAAACGCCCTTAGACCGGAATAAATTAGCCGCTGATATCATCACTGAATTCTTGAAAATGTATGCCACTTACGAAACCGGTGACTTCCTACCGGAATATCGGCGTTATTCTGCGGTGTTAGGCCGTCAGATCCAAGCCAATACCCGGGGTAAAATTATCACCGGGGTCGCCCAAGACATAGACACCATGGGGCATTTATTAGTGGCCACCGACCAGGGTCTAACCACCCTGAGCAGTGGTGAAATCACCAAAGTTCAACTGGACCCTGCTTAACTAAAAAAAGCCAGCCCAATCGGACTGACTAATGCTCAACTCATAAATTTGCCTGACTCAATAACTTGGTTGTTCAATGAGAATGGGCGGGAATCCCCTTGACTTCAGTCAGGGGAGGGATAGCCCTAACTTTCGCAGAAAGTTAAATCACGCCATTTGATAAGTCTTAACTTCTATCTCAGTGACGTTCCAATTATTTTGATGTCGGATTACTTTAAGTTTGCTTAGATTAATATGTTTGTATTTGGAACTTATGGCCAAGTAATGGCCATCACCCGCTTTTACAAAACAAAGTGTTTTTCCGCTGAACCCGCTGACATTCCCTTTTTGTCCGTTAGGTAATTGCACATAGTCATTGAGATAAAAACCCTTTGAAAACTTCTTATTTTTAGCATTGCGTTTACTCGTAGTATTGGGTGTTTTACGGCCTTTACGGGCTGTGGCTTCATGCAGGGAGCGTTTCTTTTTGCGGAACTGGCGAAACATCACTACAGCTGTGGGCTGTTGGCTGATCCGTTGAATGCCGCTGATGGTCACGGCGTCATTGTAATGGGCTTTTGGCAGCTCTAACTTGGCTCGGTTTAAAGTCGTCTGGGCCCCATATTGAAAGCTGGCTTCTGGAAAAGCCGTGAATAACCGGCGGCGCAAGATATTCATAAAGGTGGCGCCCTTTAGAGAATGATGGCTTTGAAATCTCTTCGCCTGCAGGGCATAGAGCTTGCCCCCGGGCTGGTGATTGGCCTGGGTATGACAAGTAGCACACACCGTGAGCAGATTGCTCACCTGGTTGGTGCCACCAGTAGACCGGTAGATAATGTGATGGATCTTGAGCTTTGGGTCTTTGGTTTTGCCGTGGCAGATCTGGCAGGTATAATTATCTCGGTCTAAGACATATTGCTTAGCCGTTTCATAGCCATATAAGTCGCCTTGCTGATAGCCTAAGCCGGTGATACCTGGCTGTTTCATTTTTGCCATGTCAAACTTGCCCACTTCGATATGCAGTTCTGCTTGAGGCAGGACTGCTTGGACTCGCTGAATCCAGGTAATATTGTGTTGAACTTTACTGGCCACCGATGGCGGTAACCAACCTGCTGGCTTAGCCCGGTTCAGGAAACGGGGCGGCCGGTATCTGGTGTTACGATTGCGGCGGCCACGCCGATAAATCCGCCGGGTATCCAGTAATTTTTTCACATCTTGACGCAGACTGACCTCACCTTGGAATAAAACTTTATCCTGAGACGTAACAGCCAGGCCGACATGATGCTGTCCAGAATCTACACCAATTGAGACAGGTTGTTTATAACCAGTTGAGCCAAACAATAGTTGAATAGTGAATGGTTCTTTCTTGATAACTTTGGCTCTACCAGCCTGTAAGAGGTTACGACATTTTTGTTGTTTACAGGGCATCAGTGGCTCGCCCTGGCGATTGATGACAAATACGCGATTTTGCATGATACCCTCCTTTGATGAGATTTAATCGTCAGGTAAAGCAGACCTGACCACGGCGTCAAGTTCATCAGACTTGAGTTCGTGAGGTTACCCTTCGACAATGTTATCAAGGCTTAACCGCTGACGAGCAGCAGTTTTCTCACGGGTTGACGGTCCCATTGACCTTAGGACTGTTTACAGCGCCCGCACAGAGCTGGGAACTAGGGTATCATCTCCAGGTGTGATCACCAAGATAACGTAGTGTCCAAACGACACTGAGTCTAGACAACCAGACTTGAAGTAAGCACTTCAAGCCCCTTACTTTAGTGAGGGGTCACGGTTGACTCGACAGCTTAATGGTCAAGCCTAAACCTTTGGCGTAACGGGTTAACGTGCCTAACGTAGGTACTGAGTCCAAACGTTCGATTTTCGCTAATTGAGCAGGTTTCATCCCAATTTGCTCGGCAAAATCTTTTTGCTTGATACCACGCTTCAGGCGTTCGCTCTGCAAATCAGCTAACATCTCAATAACGGCTATGTTTTCTTTACGGATAGCTTTAATACCGCTTTTATAGTCATGCCAAGTTGTCATTTAATTGTCTCCTCGTATATTAAGTTTCCTACTTTCCAATTTAGCGGATTGGCGTAATTGCGTCAATCAAATGATCTTTTTGTTTTATCCAGAATCCATCTGAACCGCAAAAAAGCTCTTCTTAGCTTGAAAGGACGCCTCACCTTTAAAGACTGGGCTACCAACAACCCCCGCATCAGCCGCTATTTTTCAGCTGCCAATGCGGGGTTTAATTTTGCGTAAAAAAAAACTCCGGCTCAGCGGCCGAAGCTTTGAATCAGGTTTAATCTTCTACAACGAATGGTAAAAGACCCATGATCCGAGAACGTTTGATTGCAATTGTCAAACGACGTTGGTTTTTAGCGCTTGTCCCAGTAACCCGACGAGGTAAGATTTTACCACGTTCAGAAACAAAGCGTCTCAATAAATCAGTATCTTTATAATCGATGTATTCGATATGATTAGCGGCGATGAAGTCGACTTTACGACGACGACGGCCACGACGTTGTTGTGCCATAGATTTGTCCTCCTATTAGTTTTTTATATTTACGTTTTTAAGTTTACTTTTCGTTTTTAGTGATTTCCCATTAAAACAGGCTCATACTCTATTAAAATGGCAAATCATCATCGGAAATGTCGATCTGCTGACCATTATCTGCAAACGGATCTTGCATATCTGGCTGCTTAGGGGCATTGCCTGGATTGTTACTGTTTGGTTTTGATGTTGGGGCGTTATTGTTGTTATGAGACGAATAATTATTGTTTTGGTTATTTTGATTATAATTATTACCGCCGTTATTTTGGGACCCTTCACCTTCACGTTGTTGGGTTGTTGTTCTGGACTCTAAGAGTGAGAAGTTATCAACCACGACTTCGGTCACGTAGACTCTTTGGCCTTGTTGGTTTTCATAGGACCGAGTTTGTAAGCGGCCATCGATCCCAACCAAAGAACCTTTTTTAGTGAAGTTTGCAAAATTTTCGGCAGCTTTGCGCCAAATAACGCAGTTAATGAAGTCAGCTTCACGCTCACCCTGGGCATTGGTAAACTGGCGATTCACGGCAACTGTAAAGCTAGCCACGGCAGCACCATTGTTGGTATAACGAAGTTCAACATCCCGGGTTAATCGGCCAACAAGGACGACTCGATTAATCATTTATAACTGCTCCTTCCATACATCAGGTTTATCTTCACGGACGGACAACGATCATATGACGCAAAATATTGTCATCGATCTTAGCCAAACGATCGAATTCATCGATAGCTTTGGTATCATCAGCGTTAATGTTGACGATATGATAGACGCCTTCATTATAGTTGTTGATTTCATAAGCTAACCGACGTTTTTGCCAGTCTTTAGAGTCAATGATTTCAGAACCATTGTCCTTTAAGATATTGTCAAAACGGTCGATCAGTGTCTTCTTTGCTTCATCATCAATATCAGGTTTGATGATATAAGTAATTTCATAATGTGTTTTAGCCACTGTTCTACACCTCCTTATGGTCTTTTGGCTGCCTAGTATCTCTAGGTAGCAAGGAGCACCGACTTCCATCGGCCCGCCAAATTGGCGGTAACTCACAAATAACTATGCTACCATAATCGAAACTAGAATACAATTTTATTTCAAAAAAAATTGGTTGACCCAACCTAAAATGCTGACTTCGTTATGTCATATTCTAGATTACGTCGAACCAATTTTTAATTGTGTCACATTATTTCATTTATTCAGAATCAGAATCATTCGGATCATCTTGGTTGTCGTCGTCCGTCTGGTCATCAGTTGACTCGTCATCAGCTTGGGCCCGATTTAAGAGTTCGTCGACTTCTGGATGATCTTGATCCAGATCAACTGGACCAGCTTCTGCAGTTGTATCAGCTGCTGTTTTAGCGGCTGCTTCGGCTTCTTCTTTCTTCTCAGCTTCTGGATCCACCTTGGCCATGGTTGACACTAGGGCATCGTCATCCACTCTAATCAAGCGTACCCCTAAGGTAGCCCGACCTGTGGTGGAAATATTCTCAGCTTCAAAGCGAATCAAGACCCCGGTATTGGTCATCAACAAGATGTCCTCATTACCTTTAACCGTAGTGACACCGGCCAGTGGCCCATTTTTACTGGTGATATTGGCGGTCTTGATCCCTTTACCGCCCCGGCCTTTGATTGGATATTCCTTGGCGGGTGTGCGTTTGCCGTAGCCCTTTTCAGAGATGACAAAGACATCTTTGTCTGGGGTCAAGACATCACTGCCCACCACGTAATCCTTATCCCGCAGGCGAATGCCCCGGACCCCGGCTGCAGTACGGCCCATGGCCCGGATATCCGTTTCTCTAAAGGAAACGGCGTAGCCTAAGTGGGTCCCGATCAAAATGTTGGCAGTTCCGTCGGTCAACAAGACATTGCTCAATTCGTCTTCATCCCGCAAGGTCACAGCCCGCAAGCCGCTCTTACGAATGTTGTCGAATTCACCAACCAACGTGCGTTTTACCACGCCTAGGCGGGTGATGAAGAACAGGTAGTGTTCCCGATTCATTTCGTCTTTGGGGATATGGACCATGGTTTGAATGCGTTCATCGGAATCCACACCCAACAAGTTGATTACTGGGATTCCCTTGGCAGTTCGGCCGTATTCGGGGATTTCATACCCCTTGGAGCGATAGACCTTCCCGTGGTTGGTGAAGAACAGCACCGTATCATGGGTGGAGGTGATCACCAGGTGTTCGATGAAGTCATCATCATGGACGCCCATCCCCTGGATCCCGCGGCCACCGCGGTTTTGCGTCTTAAATTCACTGGACGGCATCCGCTTGATGTAACCGTTATGGGTCAAGGTGATGGCTGACTCTTCTTCTTCGATCAAGTCTTCGTCTTCAATGCTTAAGACTTCACCCACTAAGAGTTCTGTCCGCCGGTCATCCCCAAATTTCTTTTGAATCTCCAATAATTCTTCATAGATGATTTGGTTGATCCGTTCTGGCTTGGCCAAAATATCTTTGTAATCGCTGATATTGGCTTGCAGTTCATTATATTCTGACTCGATCTTATTGCGTTCCAAACCGGTCAGGCGCACAAAGCGCATATCCAAAATGGCTTGCGCCTGTTTATCGCTTAAATGATATTGGTTCATCAATTCATTTTTGGCTACGTCACCTGTTGGGGAATTACGGATCAAGGTGATGATGGCATCCACATGATCCAAGGCAATCCGCAAGCCCTCTAGGATATGGGCCCGGGCTTCAGCTTTACGCAGATCAAATTGGGTTCTGCGGCGAATGACGGATTCTTGGTGCTTTAAGTAATATTGTAAAATCTGCTTGAGATTTAAAACTTTCGGCGCCCCATCTACGATAGCCACCATGTTAAAGCCAAAGGTAGTTTGCATCGATGTCAATTTATACAGGTTATTCAAGACAACGGTGGCACTGACATCCCGCCGGATATCGATCACGATCCGCATCCCATCACGGTCAGACTCATCGTTTAAATCAGTGATGCCATCCAAACGCTTGTCCCGAGCCAATTCAGCGATTCTTTCCACCAATTTAGCCTTGTTGACCATATAAGGCAATTCTGTGACAATGATCCGTTCTTTGCCATTCTTTTGGGTCAAAACATCTACTTTAGCCCGTAAGGTGATGGTGCCCCGACCAGTCTTATAAGCCTTGCGGATACCGGATTTACCCATGACAATAGCGCCCGTAGGGAAATCAGGGCCAGGCACGGCCTCCATGAGATCTTCAATGGTGGCCGCTGGATCAGCCATCAAAATGTGAATCGCTTTAATAACTTCTGATAAATTATGCGGTGGGATATTCGTGGTCATCCCCACAGCGATACCGGTTGCCCCGTTAACTAATAAGTTTGGGAAGCGGGCTGGCAACACCGTGGGTTCTCTTTCAGAGCCATCGTAGTTGTCAGTGAAATCAATGGTGTCTTTATTGATATCCCGTAACATTTCCATGGCGATCTTGCTCATGCGAGCTTCGGTATAACGCATGGCTGCCGCGCCATCGCCGTCCACGGAACCGAAGTTACCATGACCGTCTACGAGCATATAACGGTAACTAAAATCCTGGGCCATCCGCACCATTGATTCATAAATCGCCGAATCCCCATGGGGGTGATACTTCCCCATGACATCCCCCACGATCCGGGCCGATTTCTTATAAGGCTTATCTGGGGTTACGCCCAATTCATTCATCCCATATAAAATCCGGCGATGCACCGGTTTTAGACCGTCACGCACGTCCGGTAAAGCCCGGGCAACGATGACACTCATGGCGTAATCTAGAAAAGAACTGCGCATGGTTTTAGATAAGTTGACATTGGTGATGCGCCGATCCTGTGCATTATCCATGTATTTTGTTTACTCCCTTCACATTGGTCTTAAACGTCCAAATTGTCTACAAATGTGGCGTTATCTTCAATGAATTCCCGTCTTGGTTCGACTTTATCCCCCATAAGCATTTCAAAAACCTGGTTGGCTTCTTCGGCATCGGAGACTTCAACCCTTAACAGGCGCCGGTTATCCGGATTCATGGTGGTATCCCACAGTTGTTCAGCGTCCATTTCCCCTAACCCTTTGTAACGCTGGATCACAGGTTTAGGACTGGCGGACAATTGGGCCATGGTGGTTTTTAATTCTTCGTCGGAATCAATATATTTTCGGAATTTACCCTGGCGGACTTGATACAACGGTGGCTGGGCAATATAAACATAGCCTGCATCCACGATTGGCCGCATGTACCGATAAAACAGGGTCAAGAGCAAGGTCCGAATATGGGCCCCATCCACATCGGCATCGGTCATGATGATCAATTTATGATAACGGGCCTTGGCCACGTTAAAATCAGAGCCAAAACCGGTGCCCATGGCGGTGAATAAGGAACGAATTTCTTCGTTGGCCAGGATTTTATCCATGCTGGCCTTTTCCACATTCAAAATTTTACCCCGAATGGGCAAAATCGCTTGGGTCAACCGAGACCGGCCGGACTTAGCCGAACCGCCGGCGGAATCCCCTTCGACGATGAACAATTCTGAGATTTCGGGATCTTTACTGGAATTATCAGCTAATTTACCTGGTAAATTGCTGATTTCTAACCCTGACTTCTTCCGGGTAACTTCCCGAGCCCGCTTGGCCGCGACTCTGGCCCGAGCGGCCAATAAACCCTTGTCTACGATCGCTCTAGCTGTGGATGGGTTTTCCATCAAGAACTTACTAAAAGTCTCTGAGAAGAGCCGATCCGTCACGCTGCGGGCATCTGAGTTGCCCAGCTTGGTTTTAGTCTGGCCTTCAAACTGGGGATCAGGATGTTTGATGCTGACCACAGCGGTCATGCCTTCGCGGACATCTTCCCCGGATAAATTGTCGTCATTATCTTTAAATAAGCCGGTCCTTTTAGCATAGTCATTAATGACTCGCGTTAAAGCCGTTTTAAAGCCCGCCTCGTGGGTTCCGCCTTCGTAGGTATGGATATTATTAGCAAAGGTCAAAAGCGTGCTACGGTAGCCTGTGGTGTATTGTATGGCCACTTCCACCGTGATACCTTTTTGTTCCCCCTCCACATAAATGGGTTCTGGGAACAAAACATCCTTGTCTTCGTTTAAAAACTCCACGTAACTCTTCAAGCCGCCCTCGTAGTGGAATTCTAATAATTCATGGGTGGCTGCCCGTTTATCCGTGAAGGTCAATTTCAAGCCTTTGTTTAAGAAAGCCAATTCCCGAATCCGGGTGGTCAACGTCTGATCATCATATTCAATGGTTTCTGTGAAAATATCTGGATCTGGCTTGAAGTGGACTTTGGTGCCATGTTCATGTTCTGGGGCATCCCCGATGACTTTCATCTCGGTATGGACCTTGCCGCGGCTAAAGTCCATGTAATAGCGCTTGCCATCACGAGACACCGTCACGTCCAGTTCTTCAGATAAGGCGTTGACCACTGAAGCCCCTACCCCGTGCAGGCCCCCGGAAACTTTGTAGCCGCCGCCGCCGAATTTACCCCCGGCGTGCAAGATCGTATAAACGGTCTCTAAAGCTGGCCGGCCGGTTTTTTCTTGGATATCTACAGGGATCCCCCGGCCATTATCAGTAACGGTCACCGAATTATCCGGTTCAACCGTGACATTGATCACGTCGGCAAAGCCTGCTAGGGCTTCATCGATCCCGTTATCAATGATTTCCCAGACCAAATGGTGCAGCCCTTGGGCGCTGGTGGAACCGATATACATCCCGGGCCGCTTACGAACGGCTTCTAGCCCCTCTAGGACTTGAATTTGGCTGGCATCATAGTCTTTGGCTAATTGTTCCAAATGTTCTTCTTTAGCTTCAGCTTCTTGTTGAGAGATGGGGTGTTCTGCTTCTTCATCTTTCGCCTCAGCTTCAGCAGGTAATTCAAAATCTTTACCGTGATCCTCTGACATATATTTACCTCCATTGCTATGCTTTGATTTGACCGTTTTCAATATTAAAAATCTTTGGTGCCTTGATAATATCTTGTTTCACATTATCGATGCTGGTGGTGGTTAGAAAAGTCTGGACTTTATCTTGAAAAGCCTTCAGTAAGTGGGTCTGGCGCACGTCATCTAGCTCGGATAACACATCGTCTAAAAGTAAGACGGGGTATTCCCCAGTTTGGGCTTGGATCAAGTCGATCTCGGCTAATTTGACGCTGAGGGCCGTGGTGCGCTGTTGGCCTTGGGAACCAAAGGATTGTACATTTTGATCGTTGACGAAAAATGCCACATCATCACGGTGTGGCCCAAACAAAGTCGTTCCTTGTTCAACTTCTCGTTTCTGATTGTCTTGATAAATCCCCTTGATTGCCTGATAAAGCTGCTCTTCAGAACCCGCAAGTATTTTTGGTGCAACCAACGTCTGATATTTGAAAGTTAAAACTTCCCGCTGATTGGTGATCTCCCCGTGGATCAC
This sequence comes from Agrilactobacillus composti DSM 18527 = JCM 14202, assembly GCF_001436375.1. Lineage (GTDB taxonomy): Bacteria > Bacillota > Bacilli > Lactobacillales > Lactobacillaceae > Agrilactobacillus > Agrilactobacillus composti. The sequence continues at coordinate 20,098 of NZ_AZGA01000018.1, forward strand.
CGCCGCAAACTTGGCCATTTGCGCCAGCAAGTCGTAGCGCAAGTGGATCACTTTGGCCCCAAAAGCCGCTAATTGATCAGATAAGACCTCCAGATAAACCAAGTCGTTAGCCTCTTTGTACTTTAATTTACGCAAATAGGCATTACGCTGTTTTAACACCAATTTGAACTGACTTAAATTAGACAAGTAATTGGCATTCATCTGGCCAAACTCCATATCAATAAAATGGCGGCGATTGGTGGGGGCCCCTTTGACGATTTCTAAATCCTCCGGGGCAAAGAGCACCACGTTAAAATGACCCAGATAAGCGGATAGTTTGGACTGTTCCAAATGATTCACCTTGGCACGCTTGCCTTGCTTGCTGATGATCAGCTCTAAAGGCAATTTGCCCGTGCGGCGAATCACGTCGCCAGACAACCGGGCAAAATCCTGATGCCAGCCGATCAAAGCCTTGTCATTAGAAGTGCGGTGACTGCGGGTCAAAGCTAGGGCATAAATAGCTTCCAGCAAATTGGTTTTGCCTTGGGCATTCGCCCCGATAAAAATATTGATGCCCTTATCAAAATCTAAAGCCAGGGCATCGTAATTACGAAAATGAGTTAATTCTAAATGTGCCAAATACATATTAAGCCTGCTTTTGAATTTCAAAAGTTTGATCTAACACTTGAAAAACGTCCCCAGGATATAATTTTCGACCCCGGCGATTGTCAACTTCTTGATTCACCAAAACTTCATTTTCTTGTAAGAACCACTTGGCTTGACCCCCGGTGCTGATCAGGCCTTCTTCTTTAAGCGCTTGGGCCAGTGTGATATATGGTTTTGTGATTTCAATGACTTTTTGCGACACGCGCATCACCTCCAGGCACGATTGGGTTTGCTTTCACAATTAAAAACCCTATAAAAACGGTAATCTTTCCCTATTATTATAGACTTTTTTATCTTAAAAGACAAACTTATTCCTAAAAAAACCACCCTATCAGCGCATTTACCCCCAATTAGTGTCTTTTAACTCAAAAGGGCGAAAAACTACTGAGACGGGAAAAAAAGCGGTTTTTAACAATTTGGTTCAATGATTTGCTGTATTATAACAGATGGTAACAAAAAAGGTACCAACGTCAATTAACAAGACGCTGATACCTTGATATCATGCTGATTTTAGCAAGTTGGTATACCAAATTTTAAGGCTTAAAATGTTCGAACTGGAGTAATCAGTTGTACGAAATTGGCCCCATCTTCTGACGGAATTAACGTGAAAGGTCGCAGGGCACTGGTGAAGGCCATTTTGATGTTGGTTTGGCCAAAGGACCGCAACGCATCTTTCATGTAATCTGGGTTAAAGGAAATATCTAACTTCTCCCCGGTTAAGCTTTCAAATTTCAAATCTTCTTGCACGTTCCCTAGTTCTGGGGAGTTACTGTAAATCGTCGCTTGCTGATTTTCGGGTTCGAAGACCAAGCGCACCACGTTGTTTTGACTGGCGTGGGATAACAGGGAAGCCCGTTCCACAGAGGCCAACAATGTGCCTGATTCAAATTCCACATTGGTGGTGGATTCCGTTGGGATCAGGCGTTCCGTATCCGGATAGCTGCCTTCCAACAAGCGAGAGTAAAACTTGATGACCCCGGCGGTGAAGAGCACTTGATTTTCCGTGATCCGCAAGGTGACAGATTCTAAATCGTCGGTGATAATTTTGGCCAGCTCGGTCAAACTTTTCCCGGGAATGATCACGTCATATTCCAGATCATGGGGATTTTCAATGGTCAATTTCCGTTGGGACAGCCGGTGACTATCGGTGGCCACGGCCAGTAGTTCAGTATCATGGACGGTCAAATGTACCCCGGTCAAGATGGGCCGGCTTTCCTGATTGGAGACGGCAATGACGGTTTGGGAAATGACTTGTTTTAAGATATCAGCGGGAATGGTGAGCTTTTCTTCCGCACTGATTTCAGGCAGCCGGGGATAACTATTGGCATCTAAACCATTGATGTTAAAAGAAGAGGCCCCAGAAGTAATGGTGGTCTGAAAGCCATCGCTAACGGCAATGGTCATTAATTGTTCCGGGAGTTTTTTAACGATTTCCCCAAAAAAACGGGCTGGTAAAACGATGGCCCCAGTTTCGTTGATTTGTAACTGGGCATCGGGATCGTCGTTGGCGATCATGGCTTCGATGGAAATATCGGCATCACTACCCGTCAAGGTTAAGCCTTCTTCACTAAGACTCATTTTCAAACCGGTCAAAATTGGAATCGTGGCCTTACTAGCAATGGCTCTTTGTACGTCATTTAAGGTTTTAATAAACCGAGAACGATTGATACTGAATTTCATGACATAATTCCTCCTGAATCCCAATTGTATTGGTGACTTATATATTAATTAATAAGGTAGTACTAGTAGTAGAGCGGTGAATTCTGTGGAAAAGCTGGTTTATGAATTGCTGTTAAAGTTTTCCACATGTGGATAAAAAAAGGATAAGTCCAGAATAACTCTGGCAGTTATCCACATTAGCGTTTTAATAGATTTTTCAATTCCGCCACATTATTCTTCAAATCCTGGTCATCGGTGATGCTTTGACTGATCTTTTCATGGGCATGGATCACGGTGGTGTGATCCTTGCCGCCAAACTCGATGCCAATTTTTGGCAACGACGCATCCGTGAGCTCTCTGGCCAGGTACATGGCGATTTGGCGGGGAACCACGATATTTTTGATGCGCTTTTTACCCTTGATCTCGCTGACGGTAATATGATAGTACTTCGCCACGGTTTCTTGGATCTTCACGATGGATAAGCCGTTGGTGGCGTCGTTTAGCTTCAAGCTCTTCAAGGCATCCGCTGCCAAACTAGTGGCAATGGGCGCATGTTTCATAGTGGCATAAGCTTGGACACGAATCAAGGCCCCTTCTAATTCCCGGACGTTGGAATCAATTTGCCCGGCGATGTAACTCAAAGTGTCATCGGGGATGTCCAAATTTTCAGCATCGGCTTTGTTGCGCAAAATCGCGATTCTAGTTTCCAGATCCGGTGGGGTAATATCCACGGATAAGCCCCATTTAAAGCGGGAAACTAGCCGATCTTGTAATTTGGGGATTTCGTTTGGTAAGCGATCAGAAGTCAAAACGATCTGCTTTTTATCTTCATATAGGTCATTGAAGGTATGGAAGAATTCTTCTTGGGTGGCTTCTTTATCGGCGAAAAATTGCACATCATCTACCATTAAAAGGTCAACGCTGCGGTATTCCCGGCGAAAACGTTCTTGGGTATTGGTCTGAATGGAATTGACCAAGTCGTTGGTGAAGGTTTCACTGGTCACATATTTGACCTTGGTATCTGGTTTATTACTGAGCAATTGATGACCGATGGCTTGCATCAAGTGGGTCTTGCCTAAGCCAACGCCCCCGTACAAGAATAGCGGGTTGTACAAAACCCCGGGTTCTTCTGAGACCACTAAAGCTGCGGCGTGGGCCATTTGGTTGCCGGTCCCCGTGACAAAGGTCTCAAAAGTATATTTGCTATTCAAATGGGAATTGGTTAAAAAGTCCCGCTCTTCAGCCTCAGAAACCTGATTGCTGCGCTTGGTTTTTGTCGGTGCAGCCGGTTCTTGTGGGGTATCAGCGCCTGTTCCGGCTACTGTTAAGACCGGGTTGACCTCAACGCCAAAGTGGGCGTACAAATTTTCCACGATTTTGGTTAAAATGTTTTTCTCCCAATATTCCTTATGTAATTGTGATGGGACTTCAATTGTTAAGGTATTGGCCGTTAGCGAAAGCGGCTTAGCGGAGTCGATCCAAGTTTGATAGCCGATGCGCGTAAATTGCGTTTGAAATTGTTCCTTGAGATAATCCCAGATCTCATCCAAGTTTGGCACATAAACTCCCCCTTCCAAAGTTTTTGTTTTTTTATAAAAAGAAATGTTGCCCCATGCATTTTGAGTACTTGAATAGTTTAGCATTTCTAAAAAAAGTTTTCCACAGGATTGTTCATAAGATTTTTTCGTATCAACAGCCAGTGAATTTCTAAAATTAAGCACCTGTGCATAATGTGCGTTTCTGTTAAAAATTCGAGTTATCCACAAAATAAAAGTGGATTCAAAGCTAGTACCCACCGGGGGTTCACGAGTTATGAACAAGCAAAAACACAACCTGTGGATTGGTGTTATCCACAGGTGTTTGTTTGTGGATAACTTTTGGATAACCTTGTGGAAGACTCGAAATCAGTCTTATAATATTTTTTTATATACCCAGGGCTGTGGGCCAAATGTGGATAAAAAATCGGCCCTTTTTCCAAAATTTTATTTGCGTTCATCTGAAAGTATGATATTATATCTAAGTGATTGTATTTAACGGTGTACTTTATTGACTAAATTAAATCAAATTCCACCGTATTAAGGAGGTGTTAAGTTTGACAACAAAACGGACTTATCAACCTAAGAAACGTCATCGTGAACGTGTCCATGGTTTCAAAAAACGTATGAGTACTAAGAACGGCCGTAAGGTATTAGCTAGACGCCGTGCAAAGGGCAGAAAAGTATTGTCTGCATAAGGCCACTGATGATTCAGTGGTTTTTTTATTTCATTTTTTTATTAAGCTTTTGTAGTTATTTCCTATTTATACGGAAATTAAGTTAGGATAAGGATAATTATGCGTAAATCGTATCGGGTCAAAAAGGAAGCGGAATTCCAAAAGGCCTTTAAACAAGGCGAATCAGTGGCGAATCGCAGTTTTGTGATCTATCGCTTGGATGTACCTGATCAAAAGCATTTCCGTGTGGGTATTTCAGTTGGGAAAAAGATTGGCCACACGGCCGTGATGCGTAACCGCATCAAGCGCTATATTCGTCAAAGCTTGTTGGAATTAAAACCTGATTTAAAACAGGATGTGGACTTTTTGGTCATTGCCAGAAAGCCCAGCAATCGCTTGGATTTCTTTGAGACCAAGCGAAATTTGATCCACGTACTTAAGTTAGCAGGGCTGTTAGCCAAGGACTTTGAAACAGCCAGTAAGTAAGACATACATCAAATCAAGAAAATGATGAGGGAAAGCATTTGAAGAAACGACAAGTTAAGCGTTTATTATTATTTGTGAGTTTGGCGCTCTTGGTGGTTGTGTTAGCCGGGTGTACGAACTTGAATACCCCGGTCAATGCCAATAGTACTGGCGTTTGGGATCGTTATGTTGTTTACAATTTCTCACGGTTTATCATTTGGTTGTCGCAAGTCTTCAACGGCAGTTATGGTTGGGCCATTATCGTGTTCACCTTGATCATCCGGATCATTTTGTTGCCATTGAATCACTTCCAGATGAAGAGCATGCGCAAACAAATGGATCTGCAACCAGAAATGAATGCATTGAAGAAGAAGTATTCGGCTAAAGATGCAGACACACAACGTAAATTACAAACTGAAACGCAAAAATTAATGTCCGAAGCTGGGGTCAATCCCATCATGGGCTGTTTACCGTTAGTGATCCAGCTGCCATTTATGTATGCTTTGTTCCAGGCGATTTCTAGAACGAAATTACTCAGTGAAGGGAGCTTCTTATGGATGCAGTTGGGGGCTAAAGATCCATACTACATCATGCCGATTCTGGCAGCACTATTCACATTTGCAACGTCTTATCTATCTAGTTTGTCGCAACCAGAACAAAATACCACGACTCGGATCATGACCTTTGGGATGCCGATCATTATCTTGATCACCTCTATCAACTTCGCGTCGGCCATCACCTTGTACTGGGTTATCTCTAACGCTTTTCAAGTTGGGCAGACCATGTTGTTGCAAAATCCTTATAAAATCATTCGTGAACGGGAAGCTAAAGAGCAAGCCGTCAAAGACAAAGCAAAAGCACTACAAAAAGCCCGCAAGAAGGCTTATCGCCGTAAACGTTAAGCTTTGCGGTCAATTGAGTTAGGAGGCTATTATGCCAACTTTTGAAGGACGGACCGTCCAACAGAGTATTGAAAAAGGCTTAAAGGCCTTAAAGTTATCCCGTGAAGAGGTCACTGTCGTGGTCTTAGACGAGGGTAAAAAAGGCGGGTTTTTAGGGTTTGGCCGCAAACCAGCGGTGGTGCAAGTCGATGCTACCCCAAAGCCGGTGAGCCTGGAAAAACCAAAAGATCAAAAACCCCAGCCCATCGCTGACACCCCTCGCAATGCCGGGGAAGACGCAGTGGCGCAGGCTGATAAAGCTGATCCTGAAACGAAACAAAAAACACCTAAGGCTACGGCTAAACCGGCGCCTAAGGCTAAAAAAGCTTCTGGAGCCAAGCAAGGCCAACAGCAGCGGCCAAGTCGCAAGGCCGATAATAAAAAGGTCTTAAAAGACTTAGAAGCCTATATTACGTCTATCTGCGCCACCTTAGAGACCCCGGTGCAAGTTAAAGTAGCCCACGCCCGTAATGAAGTGGTCTATCAACTAGACACCAATAAAGAGGGCCTGGTCATTGGCAAGCACGGCCGCACCATCAATTCCCTGCAATACTTGGCCCAAACCTATTTCAATCATTTTGGCCGGGGGAAATTGCGCATTGTGTTGAACGTGGGCAACTACCGGCAACGCCGGGAAGATACGTTGAAACACTTGGCTGACCGGGCTGCCCGGGAAGTCATTGCCACTGGCAAACCCTATTTATTAGATGACATGCCTTCTTTTGAACGGAAGGTGATCCACCAGCAGCTGGCCAATAATAATCACGTGGATACCACCTCTGAGGGCAAAGAACCCCACCGGTATGTGATTATTTCCCCTAGCAGCGTCACAAAATTTTGACAAACCCGTTAAAACTTTGTATATTGTAAACAGCTAAATATGAACGAGCAGTCAAAGTGCTTGGTCCCCGTCTTTAATTTGAGTTAAGGATGGGGACTTTGGCACTTTTTTTATTGGATTAGAATTCAAACAGGAGGTTTTTTCATGGGCAATACCATTACGGAATATGATACGATCGCTGCTATTTCCACGCCAATTGGTGAGGGTGCGATTTCCATCGTGCGCCTATCCGGAGAAAATAGTGTGGCCGTGGCCAACGAATTATTTAAAGGCAAAGATTTAACACAAGTTCCCAGTCATACGGTGCACTATGGCCATATCATCGATCCGGCCGATGGGGATGTGATAGACGAGGTCATGGTGGCGGTTTATAAGGCCCCTAAGACCTTTACCAGAGAAGACGTGGTGGAAGTTAACTGTCACGGCGGCTTACTGGCCACCAATCGCATTTTGCAGCTGATGCTGGCCTATGGAGCCCGGGCAGCGGAACCGGGGGAATTCACCAAGCGGGCCTTCTTAAATGGCCGCATCGACTTGACCCAAGCCGAATCTGTCATGGATCTGATCCGGGCCAAGACCGATAAAGCCATGCAAGTGGCCGTGAATCAGCTGGATGGTAATTTAGCCACCCTGATCCAAAACCTGCGCCAAGAAATTCTCCAAGTCTTAGCCCAAGTTGAAGTGGGTATTGACTATCCTGAGTACGATGAAGATGAATTGACCACTAAAATGTTGTTGGAAAAGGCCAAAACGGTGAGTGCCCAGATCGACAACTTGTTAAAGACCGCCCAACAGGGGAAAGTTTTGCGGGATGGCTTAGCCACCGCCATTATCGGCCGGCCAAATGTGGGCAAATCCAGCTTATTGAACTATTTGCTCCATGAAGACAAGGCCATCGTCACTGATGTAGCCGGGACGACTCGTGATGTCATTGAAGAATACGTCAATGTCAATGGCGTGCCCTTGAAGCTCATCGACACCGCCGGGATCCACCATACGGAAGATAAAGTGGAAAAAATCGGGGTGGACCGTTCCCGTAAAGCCCTAGCCAGTGCGGAATTGATTTTACTGGTGTTGGACCAAAGTGAAGCCCTAGCTCCGGAAGACCAGGAATTATTAGACTTGACCCAAGGTAAAAAACGCATCATCTTGTTGAATAAGACGGATTTGCCTAAAAAATTGGACCCGATCGCCCTGCAACCCTATTTACAGGCCGATGAAGAACCTATTACCATTTCTATTCTCAAACAGGCTGGGACCAGCAAATTAGAAGCCCACATCAGCAAGTTATTCTTTGCGGGCATTGAGACCAACCAAAATACGGTGATGGTCACCAACGCCCGGCAAATTGGCCTATTACGCCAAGCCCAACAATCCCTGCAAGACGTGGTCAAGGGTATTGATGCCCAAATGCCTGTTGATCTGGTACAGATCGATATGACCGCTTGTTGGGATAAACTGGGTGAGATCACCGGTGACAGTGCCCCGGATGAGTTGATCACCCAATTATTCAGTCAATTCTGCTTAGGCAAATAAAGGAGACAATTTAATTAATGAAAACATATGATTCAAAGTCCTACGACGTCATCGTTGTTGGTGCCGGACACGCCGGTTGTGAAGCTGCCTTAGCCGCAGCCCGCATGGGACAAAAAACCCTGTTATTGACCATTAATTTGGACATGGTGGCCTTTATGCCGTGTAACCCATCTTTGGGCGGCCCAGCCAAGGGCACTGTGGTCCGGGAAATTGACGCCCTGGGGGGCCAAATGGGTAAAAACATTGATGCCACTTATATTCAAATGCGCATGTTGAATACCGGCAAAGGCCCCGCGGTGCGCGCACTGCGGGCCCAAGCTGATAAAGCCCAATATCATCGGACCATGAAGGATACTTTGGAAAATGAACCTAACTTGACCCTGCGGCAAGGTATCGCCGACGCTTTGGTGGTTGAAGACGGCACCTGTCGGGGGATTGTTACCAATACCGGGGCCCGTTATTTGGCCAAAGCCGTGGTCCTCACGGCGGGCACCGCTTCTAGGGGCAAGATCATCATTGGGGAATTAATGTACTCCTCTGGTCCCAATAACTCCATTCCTTCCATCAAGTTATCTGAAAATCTAGAAACCCTCGGCTTTAAACTTCGGCGCTTCAAAACCGGTACCCCGCCTCGAGTTGACGGCAATACCATCGATTATAGTAAAACTGAAGAACAGCCTGGGGATACCACACCCAATGCCTTTAGCTTTGAAACCCCGGATTCAGCTTATTTAAAGGACCAATTATCCTGCTGGATGACTTATACCAATGCGACGACCCATCAAATCATTCGGGATAATTTAGACCGGGCCCCGATGTTTTCCGGCGTCATTAAAGGCGTTGGGCCCCGTTACTGCCCATCTATTGAAGATAAGATCGTCCGCTTTGCCGATAAACCAAGACACCAACTTTTCTTGGAACCAGAAGGTCGGGACACGGAAGAATATTACGTGGGTGATTTCTCCACCTCCATGCCTGAAGAAGTCCAACAAAAGATGATCCATTCCATCGCCGGCTTAGAACATGCGGAAATGATGCGGCCGGGTTATGCCATTGAATATGACATCATCGAACCTTGGCAGTTAAAAGCCACTTTGGAAACCAAAGTCATCGCCAATCTTTATACCGCTGGCCAAATGAATGGCACCTCCGGTTATGAAGAAGCTGCGGGCCAAGGTATCGTGGCTGGCATCAATGCGGTGTTGCGGATCACCGGCAAAGACCCGCTGATTTTAAAGCGTAGCGATGCGTATATCGGCGTTATGATCGACGATTTGGTGACCAAAGGCACCAACGAACCTTACCGACTGTTGACCAGTCGGGCCGAATACCGCCTGTTGTTGCGCCATGATAACGCCGATTTACGGTTGACCCCCTTGGGCCATGAACTGGGTTTGATTTCTGACGCCCGTTACCAAAAGTTCCTGGCTAAAAAAGCGGCCATTGAAAGTGAATTAGACCGCTTAAACACCGTGCGGGTCAAACCTACCCCAGCAGTTCAAGATTTCTTGGCAGCTAAAAATGTGGCCCCCTTGAAGGATGGCGTGTTAGCCATTGATTTCTTGAAGCGGCCAGAAGTTAACTACGCTGACCTCATTAGTTTTGTGGGCCCGGCCCCAGAACCCTTAGATGCCCGGGTGATTGAACAGGTTGAAATTCAAGTGAAGTATGAAGGCTATATTCGTAAAGAAGAAGCCCAGATCAGTCGCTTGAAGCGCATGGAAGCTAAAAAGATCCCTGATCGCATCGATTATGACGCCATCAGTGGCCTGGCTACAGAAGCCCGGCAGAAATTGCAAAAAATTCAACCGGAAACCCTGGCCCAAGCCAGCCGCATCAGCGGCGTCAATCCGGCGGATATCGGCATTTTGAGCGTGTATATCCAACAAGGTAAGATTGCTAAAATTAATAGTGATGCGTCTTAATTTATTAATATGTGCGGCAACGTCAAGTCTAAATTCGGCTTGGCGTTTTTTTGTGTTGAAATTTAAAAATGGCGCTAATCGGTTCTGGGTAAGGTATTTAGCGCTAAGGTAACTATTGTTAACCAAATATGGTAAGCTCCCTTGGTTGTACCTGCCTAGGGAGCAGGTATCATAAGAGTATGAGAAGTCAGAAGAAACGGAGGTATTCGCTATGTCAGAACAAGCACCATTTGCCGGCAATTTACGCGACTTACGGGCCCATTTTGGGTACACCTTGGAACAAGTCGCTGAAGGGGCTGGGGTCACCCGGCAATCCATTGCCAAATGGGAAAGCGGCCAATCCGTCCCGGATATTATCCACGCCGACGCCCTGGCGAAGTTTTACGATGTGGCGCTAGATGAGCTGATCAACCACGACACCGCCGCCAGCGGCGTTGGCATCCCTCCTAAAGGCAAGCACCTCTTTGGCACCATCCAAATTGGCGAGCGGGGACAAGTGGTGATCCCGAAAGCCGCCCGGGACTTATTTAAATTGAAAAAAGGTGATCAGCTGGTGGTCTTAGGGGATGAAGCCGGTCCCCTGCCCGGCTTGGCGCTGGTGAAAAGTGATGCTTTTTTGGCCCAGGCGACAGCCTATAGCCATATGCTGCAACAAGGAAAGGCGGATTCCCATGACCAATAAAAACTTGTTGGTGGTTGAACACCTGACCAAAAACTACCCGAAATTCCATTTAACTGATATTTCCTTTGCCCTGGCCCCGGGGACCATTATGGGTTTGATCGGCGTCAATGGCGCCGGCAAGTCCACCATCTTAAAAAGTATTGCTGGCCTGGTGACTCCAGACGAGGGCACCATTGTTAACGCCGCTACTGACAATTTGGCAGTCATGCTGGGGGAGACGGTTTATTACCCGGAAAAGCGCCTAGCCACCATTACTGCAATAACGCGGCGGTTTTACCCCACCTGGGATGCGGCCCAGTACCGTTATTACCTGGATTTCTTTAAGCTGGATGACCACCAGCGGGTCAAAACCCTGTCAACGGGGATGCAGATCAAATACCAATTGGCCGTGGCTATGAGCCACCACGCCCCCGTCTTGATTTTAGACGAACCCACCAGCGGCATTGACCCGGTTTCCCGGCAGGCCATTGGCCAGGTGTTGCAACACTATGTGGCAGACGGCCAACACAGCATTTTATTTTCCACCCATATCACCACGGATCTGGCCGCCGTGGCGGATACCATTACCTATATCCATGATGGCAAATTGCTGTATACCGCGCCCAAAGCCGCTTTCAGCGCTCACTTCAAACAACAATTTGGCCTCAAAGCTACTGACCCCCTGAGTTTTGATGAGATCATGCTAAAAATTGAAAGGCAGGTGTTAGTTGATGCCATTCCTGATTAAAGAGTACGCCCTAGCCGCCCATCCCACCACCTGGTTCTTCCTCTGGCTGGGGGCCTTGGTCCTAGTGCCCACTTATCCCTACAGTGTCATCTTCTTTTTTGCCATGTTAGCCCCAACCCTAGATTTGGTCTACGCCAAACAAACCCAAGATATTTTGTACACCGCCCTCTTGCCTGGGGGTAAAAACGGCGTGGTTTGGGGGAAAGTGCTGTATACCTTTACGTTTCAAACGGGGATGTTACTGCTAACTATTCCCTGGGCCTGCCTGCGGACACTATATATTCAAAACAATCCCATCGCCCTCAACGCCAATGTGACTTACTTTGGGTTTGGACTATTGGCTCTAGCCTTGTTTGACTTTATCTTTTTGACCGGCTTCTTTAAAACCGGTACGAAAATCGGCTGGCCTTATTTTTGGGGCACCTTGGCCGCCCTACTGGTTTTAGGGGTCATGGAAACCCTCCCCCATTTACCAGGCTTTGCTTGGGTCAATTCAGTCCAGCCCCAAGACCTATGGCGCCAGTTGCCTTTTTTACTGGTGGGGTTAGTGGTCTTTGTGGCCAGTTTCTTTGGGACCCGCCACCGAAGCCTAAAGCGGTTTGAACAGGTAGACTTGTAGGCTTTATTCGAAAGTGGGCAGATAGCCCATAGAAACACTAGGATTACTAGGAAAATGAAAGCAGAATAAACTTTGAATTTTTAAATGAACCAGCCAAAATCAAGTTCTGATTTTGGCTGGTTTTTTGGGTTGTTGATCCGGATGCTGTGGAAAATTGCGGGCTATTTTGAAGAAAAACCGCGTTTACGGTCATTTTTCCAGCGTTCAGGACAAAGTTTCCCGCTGGCTGGAAAAGTGGGTTATCATATTGCCAAGGCATAATAAGGTTGGTTGGGCTGAGAATTTTAATGCTGCCATTCTTCTGAATCAATGCACGATATAGAAACTACCCCACTAACTTAGATTGGAATTGAATATTGATGAAAAATGTCATTGACTTGCGCTTATTAATTGCCGGCGTCGTTATCTTAATCGGCGCCATTGGATCCACAATTGTCCATAACCCCCAGTCTGCTTTGGGCTTTATAGTAACAGAGGCATTATTTATGTTTACGGAATTTATCCGGCATCAAGCTTTAACAAAACGAGATGTGGCCTGGGTGCTGGTGGCTATCTTGGCCATTGCGCTGTCGGGTGTCATTACAGGCTTGCTTAGACATGATTTTAAAGCAATGATATTAGTAGTTTTGATAAGTTTTTTGGCTGGGTGTGCCACCTATTTGAAAGGGACTGCTTAATATGGCGGCTGTAACAAACTAGTAAATCTCACAGTTAATTGGGGAGGACGGATAACAAATGATCAAAAAGAATATCATCACTGGTATATATCTAGGACTATTTATGGCAGTTAACGTTGTTATCTTAGCGCTGACCTATAAATATCAGTCAAAGCTGATTAGCTGTTTGATTTTTGAATAAAAGCGAGGAAACACAGTCTTTCAAGGCCGTGATGAATCGCTAAGCAATAGGCACCTATGGTACTTATTTGTATGCTATAATATGCCTATGAATAAAAGTGTTAATCCATTAACGCATGGTCGAACCTCGGTCTACAATCTCAACTATCACATTATCTGGGGCACAAAATATCGCAATAAGGTGCTGAAAGGGAACATCGAGACCGCCCTAAAGGAAATACTGATGCGGATAGCTCAGGATTACGACTTTCAAATCGACCACATGGAGATCGGCCAAGATGACCACATCCACTTGCTGGTAACGGCACCGCCTAAAATTTCGGTGACGAATATCGTGCGGGTACTTAAGGGTATCAGTGCTCGGCAATTGTTCCTGCGCTTCCCCGAATTGAAGTCGCGTTACTGGAAAGTGAAAAATCGTCATCTATGGTCACCAGGCTATTTTGCGGAATCAATCGGAACAACGAATCAGGATGCAGTTGCCAAGTATATTGACGATCAGCGTGAGAAAGAAAAGCAGTTACCGGAATGAGGTGCACCGCATGGTGTTGAAAGCATTCAAACTTCGAATCTATCCTAATCAGCAGCAACAGGACTATTTGGCGCGGGCCTTCGGGCACACCCGCTGGGTTTGGAACCAGATGCTGATGATGCTCTTGGCGCGCCGTGAGAACTTACCAAAACAATGGTATCTCAACAACTTTGCACTGAATTATCTGCTTACCCGACTCAAGGCAGAGACTCCTTGGCTGCGGGAAGTGGACGCCACCATGCTCATCAATGCGACCCGCGACCTGCATGACGGCTTTACGCGCTGGTTCAAGCATCAAAACCAAATGCCTAAAAAGAAGGTCCGGCGCTGGGCCCAAAGTGCCACCAGCAATGCGGTGAATGGTAATATCAAGATTCTGGACGATCATCACTTACAGGTCCCGCGCATGGGCGTCGTCTATTTTAGAGCCGGACGCCTACCTGCGGGTAAAGTCAAGCAGCTGACATTGCGCCAGAACGCAGCCGGTCAATACTATGTCGCCGTGCTATGCGAGTGCGAGAACCAAACACTCCCAAAGACTGGAAAAGTAGTTGGCGGCGACTTGGGCTTGAAGGCGCTGCTCAACCTATCCGATGGTCAGATCGAACCACTCTTCCGCTATGATAAACGACTGAGCAAGCAGCTGCACGAGTGGGAGAAGAAAATGGCTCGACGCCGAATTGGTGCGAAAAAAGCAATTGCCCGGGACAAACATGAGCATCCCGGCAATGTCCGTACCCTGGCAGATTTTGCCAATTACCAAAAAGCCCGGCGCAAAGTAGCTGCCATCAAAGCCCACATCGCCAACCAACGGGCGGATCAGCTGCAAAAATATACGACGTGGCTAGTTCGGGCGTATGATTTGATCGTCTTGGAAGACCTGAACGTTAAGGGCTTGCTTAAAAACCACAAGCTTGCCCGCGCCATCAGCAACGCCAGCTGGGGCAAACTGGTCACCATGATCCAGTACAAATGTGCCTGGTACGGAAAGCAACTTATTCTGGTGCCGCCAGCCTACACCAGCCAGGAATGTGCCGTCTGTCATGCCCGCAACCATCGGTTGGGCCTGAGCAAGGGGCAATGGCTGAAAGTGCGGGAATGGGATTGCCCTAATTGCGGTGCCCACTTAGACCGGGATGTCAACGCTGCCCAAAACATCTTAAGCAAAGGTCTTAAACAATCTGCCTAAAACGGCAACGGGTCTGGAACGAGTGCCCGCGGTTAAAAGCCATGGCCTCTACTCGGCTGAGTACCATTGCCGAGCAAGCGAGTGGTGTTCCCAGAAGCTCGTCCTTTCAAGGACGAGTAGTTCACGATAGATGATACTATTATAAGACGAATAGTAATTGACAGGAAATCGGTATTTACGTTACGGTCAGCACAAGGCTGATTTTTGAACATGGGTTGATCTATTTTCAATTGTGAGATTAACACAAAGTTTGGAGGGATAGCTATGACAATCCTGAACAAGATTCTTAGCGGATTTACCAAATTTCGGCAGAATCGTAAGCTGAATGCTACAACGGCCGGTGTGTTATTTTTAGCGGGTATCGTCGCTTCGCTGGTGGTGGGGGATGCCAAAACGGCGCTGTTGTTTATCTTAACTGGCGCGATGGTTATTTTCTTGGCTTATAATCGGGGCAGATCCTTTAGCCCTCAAGTGGTGCGGCTGATTGTGCTGGCTACGGTATTTGTACTGATTGTGGGCCTTGTTGCGGCTTGGTTGGTGGCAAATATGCGGGCGCTAATTGGATTGGTTCTGGCTGGTGGGATTATTATTTGGTTTACTTATGACCATAAAGTTGATTGATTATTTTCAAATTGCCCTAGGCATGAAGCTTGGAAAGACAAAAACGCTGGCGGCGTGCGACAAAACGGTAGTATAACCGTTTTGCGGCATTCTTCCAGCGTTTATTTATTTTTTTATTAAAAGAATAATTCTAGGCAAACGGATTGCCATATTGCTGGCAATACTTATAAAAGCCCAACGAATATAGCGCCGTTGCCTTGTCCACCCCTTGGTCAGGCAAGAAGTGCACCATTTTCAAAACCAAGTTGGTAAAAGGTAGTGCAGCGGTGCCATTGGCGGTGACCAGGTTGCGGTCAGCCACTGCTTGGGTGGCTACAAAATCGGCTGGATTTGTATAAGCTGAGTCTTGTTGCCACAAATATTGGGCATTGCCGGTGTGGCGATAGCCGGTCAACAAGCCGTTTCTGGCTAGGTAATCCACGGCACCGCAAATGGCTGCGACGGGTTGATGCTGGTTTAAGCGCTTGGTAAGTAGGGATTTGAGGGTCTGATTTTCCAAAGCCCAAGATTTACCGCCAATCAAAACTAATAAATCAGCATCTTGGGGGATGTCAGCCAGTTGGTAGTCCACGGTCGTCTGCAGGCCGCCTAAAGAAGTCACTTCAGGGGCGATTGAGGCCGTTTTGACGAGCCACTGGTCGGTTTGATTCAGGTAACTGGTTAAATAACAGCCCTCATAATCTGCGTAGTGATTCATCATAACAAAAACTGCTTGTTTCAAAACAAAACCTCCCAGCACATTTGAACATTTGTTCCATATTAATGGTACACTGGCAACCTTGAGAATGCAATATACTTCCAGCAGGACTAACATACGTTAAGCGTCTTGATTTATTGACTGTCGGCTTCCAGCACGGTCTTGGGCAGCACTTCGGCAAAGGTGCCAGCCCAGATATGTTCGTGGTGTTTGATGATTTGTTGGGCAGTCAGATCCGGTGCGTCCAACGTGGAATCTAGACCCTGAATAATAGCCATTTGAAAACCCAAGTCATGGCCCACCCGAAGGCTAGAATCAATGCAATATTCCGTCTGCAGGCCACAGACTTCCACGGTATTGGCCCCAAAGTCATGCAACACAGCGGCTAAACCCGTTTGGAAAAATGGATCAGAATGATATTTTAAAATAACCCGGTCATTTGCTTGGCGTTGTAAGTTAGCCACCAACTGCCAATCATGGTTGTCATAAATCATCGTATCGTCGTTATGCTGGACGAAAATCACAGGATGGTGGGCTTGATGATAGGCGGCGATTCGCTGATTGATAGCACCTACGAGTTGGTCGAAATGATAAGCTTTCTGTAACCCATATTGCACGTCAATGACCACTAAAACATCTTTGAGCATAATTGATTACTTCCTTTTGTTCTATTGTAACTGTTAGCAGGCAATTTAACCATCGGTGACACTATGGGGTTTGCCCGCTTGTTTTAAAGTACGCTGAACACTGGGGCGCTCACCCTTGCTTGAACCCGGCCAAACTTACAAACAGATGACAAAGTTGTTCGTTGAAAACACCCTCTAAAATTTATACAATATTTTCATGAAAATTTTTAGGAGGCTGTATTTTTGAATTTGCTAAAAAGAGGGTTAACGTCGTTTGATCTAAAAATGATTGGGATTACCTTAATGGTGCTGGACCATATCCATCAAATGTTTTACTTTGTCGGCGCCCCCGATTGGTTTTCAATGCTAGGACGCTTGGTAGCGCCAATTTTCTTATTCCTATCTGCAGAAGGGTTCCACTACACCCACAGCAGAAAACACTACATGATGAACTTATTAGTGGGCTTTTGGATCTGTAATATTTCCTTCACATTGATTGCCCGACTCTTGCCGAACCCCAAAGTGGTGTTAATGAACTCCATCTTTGGGACGTTATTTTTAGGTTTATGTTTTATGTGGGTTTTAGACGGATTCTTTGGAAAACGTAAGTATCCCGGTAAAGCGGTTTTGGGCTTATTGGGGTTAATTGCCTTAACAATACTGCCGTTGCTTTTGATGAGTAGTCTACATTTATCCGGCATGGGGCTGAGCGTTTTATTGACCCTGCTTCCTTCGCCAATGCTTGTGGAAGGCGGCCCGGTCTTTATTATCACTGGGGGTCTGTTATACCTATTTCGGGAAAAACGGTGGGCCCAATATCTGGTCATTATCATTTTAAGCGTGCTGTCTTTTATCACCAATGGTAAAGGAGATTATCAGTGGCTAATGGTCTTCTCACTGATTCCCATCGCCTTATATCACGGCCAACAGGGTAAAAAAGACAAATGGTTCTTTTATATTTTTTATCCCGTGCATATTTTGATTTTATATGCAATTTCCAGTCTTTTCTTTGTATAGTATACAAATCTCTGCAAAATACATTCAAGTTGTCAATATACTTTGCAGAAATCTGGATAGTTGTTCGTTCAATAAGCACAAATAAACAACCCCCGGTCAAATTTCCGGGGGTTGTTTATGCCATTAAGCAAATTGGACCAGGGTTCGGCCCCGTTTAGCGGCGCTTAAAACGTGGTGCTGGGCTATTTGAATGTCTTGATAGCTATAAGTGGTATCAATATAAGCTTTCAAATCACCATTTTGCAATAAGGCCAGGATCTGCTGGTAACTTGTTGGGGCCAGGGGATGATTGCTAAATTGCACCCGGATGTCGGCGCGATGGGCGGTGTAATCTGGCAAGCCGGCAACTAAAAGTTGACCGCCGGGTTTTAAGACGGTTTCTAACTGGGTCACCAGCGGGATATTGCTGGTGAGGTCGAAGAGATAATCCATAGCTTGTCTGGGGATGGCGGTCGCCTCTTCGTAAACAGTGGTCTGCTTAAAGTTAGTTTTGATAAAGGCCGCACTTCTTTTAGAGGCCAATATGTGGACTTGCACTCCAGCTCGAGTTAATAATTGCACCAGATACGTTCCCACGCCCCCAGAAGCACCGAGGATGACTGCCGAGTCGCCGGACTGAATGCCGGATGTCTGCCAAAATAGCCAGGCGGCGTCCGCTCCACCGATCACGGTGGCACCGGCGGCCAGAGACACAGATTCAGGTAAAACAAAGGTATACAAGGGAATGGTAGGCACCACATATTGTGCAAAACTACCCTGGGGTGTTACACCGATGACCCGTTGGCCAACTTTGTGGGTGTTCAAGGCCCCGGCTTGAACCACGGTGCCGGCAAAACCATAGCCAATAATGCGCGGTAGGGCCACTTGACCCAAGGTCCCTTGTTCACCCAGGATGTCGTAGGGCAAAACGGGATTATATTTAACTTGAATCAAGTTGGTCATGGGATTGGACTGGGGTTGGGGTAGCGTTTTTAGCGTAAGGCTGTCAATGCCGTTGAAATCTTGTTGGACGATGGCTTCCATGTTACACACCGCCTTCTGAAAACGAGCTGGTTTCTGCCAATTGGGCTAAGTTGGTCAAGTTGATATTAAAAGCGTGTTTGGCGATGGGGGCCAATAAGGTCAGCGGTAATTTTAACCTGTTTTCACCCACGAGATAAAAGCTCTCTTGAATCACAGTTTGCCCGTCTTCAGCTACCAAGGTGAAAATCAAATCATAAGCGATGCGACCGCCTGTGCTGCGATAGAAAATTTGGTTAGCTTGACTGCCGATGGCAATGTGTTCCCTTTGATTCAAAGCTGAGCCAGACCGCTGAAGCCAGAACCCATTAGCATCGTTGTTAACGGTACTGACTTCTGGATCCCAGCGTAATAGTTGTTGGGGATTGCTTAGGATCTGTTTGATAGTGGCAACGGTAGCGTGGGTGGCAATAGTATTAGTAAAAAAATCTTTGGTCATATTAAAAGACCTCCTTTATTTGATGGCCTTAGCTTACAAAAATTAGGGGGTCTTGAAAAATAAGCATACTAATATTTTAGAAATCTTTGAAAATCTTTTCGTGAAACAGGTCTTGGATAAAGGTTTGCCGTTGACTGGCCTCTAGTTGTAGATCGGATTGGGCACTGGCCTGGGCAACGCGAGCTAGTAAGTAGTAATAATTGGCTAATAAATAATGGGAATCATGGTCACTGGTAAACTCAATCCCTTGATTGACCCAATCCAGACTGGCCTGTAACTGATTTAGTTTAAAGTAGCCTAAAGCAATCAGGTAAAATAAAACATTTTGATTGGCGTCATAGTTTGTCTCAGCTAATGCCTTGACAGCGAGGGTGAAATTTTTGGCCGCAGTCTGGGGTAAATTTTCCGCCGCGGCGATATACCCCAGCGAAGCTTGACCTAACCGGGTCAAAGTCGTGGGATTTTGCGCTCCAGGTCCAGCCAAGGACAATTGCAGGGATTCTTTAGCAGCTGTTAAACCCTGGGTATGCAATTTGGCAACGCCTAGATAATAATAGTAGGCTTGGGTTTGTTGGTCAGTTTGAATGCTGGCTAAAACACTATCCTGGGCTAGAAAAGTCAATAACTGCTGATAGTGGTGCTGGTTACATAAGTCATTTAAAGTCTGATCGAAGTTTTGATTGGCACTGATATTGAAATTTTGCGCCAAACTAATTTGATCCAAACTTAGCTTCAAGCGCTGACACAACGCAATCAACAGCTGGGCATTGGGCATATAGCGGCCGTGCTCAATAGCCGATAACATGGGTTGCGAACAGATACCTGATGCCAGCTGTTTTTGCGTTAAATGTTGTTGGTGTCGCGTTTGTTTTAAAATTGCGCTGAAATCTGTGGCCATGGTGCCCATCTCCGTTTCTTGGGGTTACGCCATAAACTACCATAAAAGCTGACCGAAGGCAAAAGTGAATTGTCTGGGGTCAGCTTTTGGTCTGATGATAAGAAAGGGGATTAAGTTATACCTGAATAGATTGCCGGCAACTGGTGACTTTCGGATGCTGGGGGCCAATCACGTTGTTGTAATGGGTACCCCAGTTAACCATGGCTTGAATGACCGGTTCAAGGGTTTTGCCAAAATCTGTCAGGCGATATGCCGTCTTTGGTGGGGTTACTTGGTAAACTTTTTTATGGATAACGCCATCTGCTTCCAACTCTTTCAGCTGTAAAGCCAACATGCGTCTAGAACAGTCGTGTAAAGACCGCTGCAAGTCCCCAAAGCGACAGGTCTTTTCTTGAAGTAAATGGTATAGAATGACACTTTTCCATTTGCCGGAAATGATTTGTAAGGTACTTTCAACCGGACAACCAGGTTCACAATCATAAATATGTCGTTGCATGGCGATATACCTCCTTCATTAAAAGTTGAATATGGATAAAGCATAACTGGTTCTGTCTTACCATAAGGTTGCTGATTGGGCAAGGGAAGAAGATGTAACTAGTCACTATAATTTCAGTATTGGCAGTTTCGGCAATACTGCTACCATGGAAGGTGTTAGGGGGAAATTAAAGATGACAAAATATATGGAAGCTATTGGTTTTACCAAACACTTACCAATTTCGCAAGCAGATAGTTTAGTGGCATTTGAATTACCTATGCCTAGTCCTGAGGCGCATGATTTGTTGGTTCAGGTGACCGGTATTTCAGTGAATCCAGTGGATGTAGGGGTTCGGCAAAGTGGCTCAGCTGTTTTAGCCCAACCTAAAGTGATTGGCTGGGATGCAGTGGGGACTGTGGTGAAAACTGGCGCTGACGTCACATTGTTTCAACCCGGAGACCGGGTCTTTTATGCCGGGTCCTTTAAGCGTCCCGGCAGCAATAGTGCCTACCAACTGGTTGACGAAAGAATTGTGGGGCACGCCCCCCAAAAGCTCAGCGATGCCCAAGCAGCAGCTATTCCCCTCACGGCTTTAACCGCTTGGGAGGGTTTGTTTGAACAACTAGAAATAGATCCCACTGCCAAAAAACGCAACGAACAAAAGACGATTTTGATTATCAACGGTTCTGGGGGTGTGGGCTCCATGGCCACCCAGTTAGCGCATTGGGCTGGCTTAAAGGTGATTGCCAGTGCCTCTCGGCCAGAGACCATTCAATGGGTCAAAGCCCATGGCGCTGATCAAACTGTTAATCATCGCCATGACTTAGTGCAAGAGGTTAAAAAGTTAGGCTATTCCTATGTGGATTACATTTTTGAACTGAATAATTTGGATGCCCACTGGACGGAAATGGCCCGTTTAATCAAACCCGGTGGCCGGATTGCGTCAATTACTGAGAATCGAAAATTAGTAGATTTAAAGCAATTAACTAAGAAACGGGCTAAGTTTGCTTGGGAGTGGATGTTTAGTAAGTCATATTTCCAAACAGAAGACATGCAAAGTCAACATGATATTTTGGAGAAAGTTGCTCACTTGTTGGATAGCGGCCAGCTGGTAACGACTATGACGCAAACATTCAGTCCAATCAACGTCGCTAATCTCAAAAAAGCCCATGCAATCGTTGAAAGTAATCACGAAATTGGGAAGGTTACACTGACGAACTGAGTGGAATGTAGCAAAAAGGCCACACGAAATCGAATTTAATTTCGCATGGCCTTTTTTAAATGAAGCTGTTAATATTTAATATAAATCAATCGAAGCTACTACGGCAGCATAGAAGGGATGAGGCGACATGGGACAGATTGGCACAACAATTTTAGGCATTTTATTAGTTATACTGGTTTATAGTGTCATCTGTTTCATCATTGCCCTCATCGCAACTTTATTCTGGAAATTAAAGGGTAAAGAATCTTTCACTGAAGATTTTTGGGGCAATTTCTGGGAACTATTTTCTAACATTATCAATCCCTTGAATTGGTTTTGAAACATTTATTTGAAATCAGAAGGTTTGTTACCTCTAATAAAGATATACCAGCCAAGATAAGAAATGAAAACTAAACCAACAATGCCAATGAGGACATGATCCATGATGATCAAAAGTATCTGGGTAACACGACACAAATAAGATAAATAATACCTAATACAATTTTTGCTGATTTGCTCATTTCAAAGCCCTCCTTGCATGAGAAAGACTAACGCTTAAGTGGCAGCACAGTTATTTAGCTACCCTAATTATACCACCATACAAAAAGACCACACGAAATCGAAATTGATTTCACGTGATCTTTTTTTCTCTGAGAAGTACCTGGCAACTAAATTGGACTAGGCGTGATGGTGCAGATTAAAGTGCGATTCGGCGCACAGTAATAATATTGATGAATCATTGACAATCCCATGGTGCAATCTTTATTGATAAGCTCATAATTGATATTGCAGCAAACTTATGCGTAAGATTTAAAGCGAGTCGAAACAACGAACATAATCCTCATTGTCTGTGCTATTGATGGTATCGCGGGCTTTAGCCTATCACGCCTAGTCCTCCCCCTGAAAATAGTGGCAGGTCTTCTAGATACATCTTTAAGTGTACCACCGATTAGGCGGGATTAATCTTAAGATTAATAAAAAAAGTTTAAGAAAGAGATAAGATTTAAGCGCTTTAATGTCTAAAAATCACCGCAACAGGCGTAAAATCTTATTGCGATCATACCGTAAAGTCCGGGCTGGACAGTCTAAATCCACCGCCAACTGACTCAAAGGCTCACCTTGCCACATATGCCGCACTAAAACGGCTTTTTGTCGTTGCGATAATAATTCTTGAATCTGCCCTAGGCGAATAGACAGGGCGATCAAAGACTCTGGGAAGTTATAAGCCAAGTGATCAGATTCCGGGGGTACTGTAGCATCTAAGCTGGCTTGGGTGTGGTCACTAAGCCACATGTCCCGGCGCAAAATATTGCGCAAATGCCAAATGATAGCTTGATAGGCATAGCAGTTAAAAGCCCGCTCACTAAAGGTCTCGTGTTCTTGACAGAAGCGGTGGTAACAGGTCACATAAACCAGCTGCCCCTCTTGGGCCAAATCCTCGTAATCCGGGCGATTGCGCCAAATATTGGCTTTCTTCAAAGCACCGTGAATCACGGCTTGGTTGGCCAGGGCCAATTCCCAGGCCCGTTGTGTTGTGGTTGAATCCATTGCGACATCCTCCAAAAATATGATGCCACAAGCGCTTGTGGTAAGGCTACTATAACAAGGCCACCAGCCCAGCGCTAACCCACACAAGTCGGGGAAAAGGCTGATAATTCAAGTCCTTCGTTGGGGGTGGTGCAGATTGGGACTGGTGGTGACGGGGATTTGGCAGACTTACGTCGGATTTTAACAACGGGATTTTTTTCGTAAGTTGGTATGAAATGCGGCCACCCGATCAGTGTAGTCAACTGAGTCGTATTCACTTTTTGGAAAGGCACAACTTAGAAACACCTCAAGTTGCGCAGCCTGGTAGGCCGGTACTAAGGGTTCAGCCTGGGCTAGCCGCCGATGGTTTGGACAGTCACAATTGTTATAACGGCCCAAGATTTCATTATCTGCCTCATGGAGGTAGCCACTTTCATACATTTCCTTAAGAATCTGAATGGAGTACTG
This sequence comes from Agrilactobacillus composti DSM 18527 = JCM 14202, assembly GCF_001436375.1. GTDB lineage: Bacteria > Bacillota > Bacilli > Lactobacillales > Lactobacillaceae > Agrilactobacillus > Agrilactobacillus composti. The sequence continues at coordinate 43,917 of NZ_AZGA01000018.1, forward strand.
ACAGATGAGCACAGCATCATGTATTTTAGTTTCAAAATCGTGATAATCGAAAACCTGCGCTTTGATACCCTTGTCCCACAGTAGTTCGGTGGCTTTATCTAAGTCCCGTATCGTATGGATATGGCGGCCGTTGATCCAGTCGCAATTACCGCGGAAGGGGCTGGCCATGGGGATGAAGAGACTGCGGCCATAGACCAAAGGGACAACGCCATTGGCGATATGTAGCATGTTCCGATAAATTCGGGCTTCCCGTATGGTTCCCAAGCTAGTATCTTGCAGGCGGGCAATGAGTTGCCGGGTCGTCTTTTGCGTGGCGATCAGCCCACGGTTTTGGTCCACCACCAGGGTGTTAAAAGCAACAGCTTCTTGGCTCGTGTCATAGAGCAGAAGGGTCGTTTGTTCAATTTGAACGGTTTCGTCGGCTTGAATATCGGCGTCAAATAGGCCTTGGACAATGCGATGCTTGGTCAACGTATCAGAAAAGTGAACTTGAATCACTGGTGATTTTGTTTTTATTTTGGATGCTCCCATTCTTTGTCGTTTTTATAGCAAGAAGAGTTTAACATTTCGTGTACGCAAAAAGCAAACTTTATTTTTATAATAATGATTTAAGTCATCATTTAGATACGAAATTAAATTATTTTAATATGCTAACAGCTAATAAAATTTGATAATGGTATACTTGGCTTGTGGTGGGAATGCGCAGTAATCAACAAAATAAGGGGAGGTATTTTGCAAATGAAAAAATGGTTGTTTTATATTTTATTAACATGTGGTGCTTTATTGCTTGGTAGCGTCACCAATATTAATCCTGCTCAGGCCAGCAATGCCGGTTTGACTATTGTGGCCAATCCAGACACAACAGCTGTCTTCAATTCTGGGCATCAGCCCACACCGATCTATTCGGAGCCGACGTTGACCAAACGCACTGGATTAGCGTTGCAGACGGAAATTGGTACATGGCCAATTGTGCGGGTCGCGAAAAGTGGGCGTGTTATTAAAGCCCTGGATTTAGGTAATAATCAATGGGTAGATCCGGCATACAGTCGCAAAGTCGTCATGGGTTCTGGGGATTATTTAGAGGTGCTCACCGCTGGCGCTTATAATCCAATTTATCGAGATTGTTTAGGCGTGAATCGTGCGGGCAGTCTAGATACGGATCATTACCACGAGTGGCGCATCAACAAAATTGCTTATGATGGCAATACTGGCGCCATTGCAGGTGTGGACCTTGGGAACAATCAGTGGTTGTTGGCGAAAACTAAGGGGCAATACCTCATTCCCAAAATCTTATACTTCCAAGCTGGTACACTAATGTTTACCCGAACGAACCAAGCTAAAGGCCAGCTCAGCGCCACGCTGCCATACAAAGTATTCGGCGCTACGATTGTGGGTTACCAAGGTGTCAGTGTTAAATTGGGTACAGAAAATCAATGGGTAGTCTATCAGCTAGGTTCAACAAGCCCGTTTTAAGCATTGTAAGCCTTGAACCTAGTGCTTCTTGAACGCAAAAGTGCCTTGGTATTCAGATGTTAGGTCTGGTTGCCAAGGCACTTTTTTAGGTAGGCCACGGATATTATTGGGTGTCATCGCTAACTGTCGCGGGGTGCAAGCGAAGATGTATTGCGCACGTATGTTCAGAGGCGAGTAAAAAAATAAACTTAGTGCTTACGCTTGGTATGATGCGGGACACGTTTACCGGCAAGGGCCAGCGCCAAATCCTTCTCAAATAACAGACGGTCTGCAGGCATCATATCAGAAACGTAGGCCAAAGCCTGATAACGGTACTTGGACAGGGTGGTTTGGCGCCCAGCAACTTTTTCTAATTTAGAAATATGATGAGTTTCCCAAGCATCGACACCACTATTGAGGGTTTCTTGTAGTAGCAACAGATCGCTGTGGGGTGCTTTTCGCAAGAAGGTCCGAGCTGTGGACGCTGTTGCTTGAGCTGTATAGCGATAAGCATGTTTTTGGCGGAATTTTTTTTGCGCTTCGTAGTTAATATTTTTGTTTGTCATGATAATAGATCTCCTTTATATTTTCTGTCAAGGTGCAGTTATTCATTGAATAACCTTTGATGGCGCATCTAAGCAATAAGTGGCGGCATGCTAATTAAAGTTGATAGGCCGACCCATGCTCTGTATTTGATATAAGGGCTATTTAACCAAGAATGCCGTCATATCGACCCGGGCAGAGTTTTGAGCAAGCCATCAAGCAAAGTGTCATATTGCTTTGATAAGTCCATCATAAAACTTTACGTTGAGCTTGTAAATAACTTTTTTCGCCTTTTTGTGTTTTCATAAGTTTACAAGTGATATTTAATGTTCAGAAGCAACTTATTAAAAATGGAATCCGGCGTCATATCAAGCTTTAATCGCCTTTTGAAAAATAAAAGGAAACTTTACATAAGCTGAAACGTAAAAAAAATACATGATAATCCGGCTAGTTAATTATCATGTATGGGCCATTAAGCTATTGCACCCACTGAAAGGTGTCGTTATGATTGGCATTACGCGCGTATTTCAATTTTGAGATCTCAAAAACTAATTTGAAAGGAGGGATTTCATTGAAAATATCATGGTATGTTATTTTTTATCAAGTTGTATTGCCCATTGTTATTCTCGTAATTAGCGGTTACGTTATTCCGCTGATTAGAAACTTCGCAAGGGCACAGAAGAATCTGACTAAGAAACAGGAACTGAATGCTTTAGCCGATATTCTGGACGTTGTCACTAAAATTGCGAATGCCCAAGTGATCCAGACAGAAGCCAGACAAACCACTGGGGCAACGGGTATTGATAAAAAGCAAGTGGCCGTCAAAGGGACTAAAGCACAGGCCCAACAATTAGGGTTAGATATTCGAAAAGTTGATGTGGCAAGTATTGTTGAGTCAGTTTTTTCAAGAAATAAGCAGGCGCTTCATAAAAATTATGCAGGCAAAGTACCAACTTTAACGCAACTGAAGCCGCTGAACGCTAAGAGGTGAGTATGATCATGGCCAATTTATTTGCAGACGTCAGTTCCTATCAAGCTTCGGATATTGCTGCCATCCAAACTTTGGGGGTCTTGGGAGTCGTTGTTAAGGCTACGGAAGGTAGCGCAACGGGAACGGCGTACCAGAACCCAAAAGCCCTAACGCAAACACAAAGCGCGCTAGCCGTTGGTTTGCAGACCCACTTGTATCACTATGCCCGATATACCAGTGGACAAGATGCGCGTAACGAGGCAGATTTTTTCTCAGAATATGCCCAAGCGCTGGGGTTCAATGGTGATTGTGTGCTAGTTGCCGATGTGGAAGATCCAACTTTAGTAACAACCGGTGTTTACAACAATACAGTGGCGTTTTTACAGCGATTAAGGGAATTAGGCTGGACCAAATTAGCGGTCTATAGCATGGCCAGCTGGTTTTGGGCAAATCGCTTACCCACCAATGATGCGATTTGGGTGGCCAACTATGGTGCAGCTAGTGTTGGGGTCGAAGGTGCCACTGCCTGGCAATTTACCAATAACTATCAGGGGTTACCTTTAGACATGTCCTATGACTATACCGGGCTGTTTACCACGCCGCAGTTTTGATTGCTAGCTATTTGATTTTGGAGTCATCTTCATCAGAAGATGGCTCTTTTTTAAATTACAAGGGGAAAATTCATTATTTATTATCATGTATCGTGACGTATTATCATGTACCGTCGCCAAACCTATTGTATGCGTCAACTTAATGATTTAATCTAATAATCGAACACGTGTTAGCAACAAACATCCCCGATCAGGATGACAACAAAAAAATAAATTACGAGGTGTTTTATTATGAATTATTTTAGTGACAACGGCGGCAGTGTAACTTTTGAAAACAAGACATTGGGTTGGCAGATTATTAGAGATGGTTTTGTACCTGATAAATCTTTCGACGCAACGGCATTTACCCCAGGTTTTACAACCAGTGCTTCTGGCACTGGGATTATTAAGTTTTATGAGCCTGGAACAACAATTGGAGCACAATATAAGGATGAAATTATGTCTGATGTGCTATTACCACAGATTGCGGCATATCAGACTGCTGATGATTTTTGGATTTTTAATTCTGATGCCTTGAATGATCCAACCAGCAATTTTACCGGTCGTCGAATTTACTGCTGGCAAGGTGAGAACGTTTATAATACGTTCAAATTTGGCCGTCATGTAGTGAAGCAGATTGATGCTAACGGCCCTTATACCATTCACAATCAAGGTTACGCCGGGATGGTCGGCGGTATTCAACAAATTGACAACGTCTATTTTATCAATGTGGGCGGTGATCAATGGGTTCGACGCTACGACTTATCACAAAATCAGACCGAGTGGTTTGGGAATGCTAACAGTTTTGACGATTACCAATTGGCCGAAAACCTAAACATTCCACAAGGTGCCAGCGTTCTGAGCAGTGTGTTTGTAGATGAGCAAAAAGTTGTGGGCACTTATGATGGCTCTGAGACAAAAAATTGCGTTGAAGTCAATGGGCGCAAATATGCTAAAGTGTCAGGGGGCTATGTGTCTGATCAACCAGTTTTTGCCAATATTCCGGATACTGGCAATAATTCTGGGAATGGTCAGTTTATCACTTTGGGGTACCACGATTTTAGTGCCACTGATACATCAAGTGATACGGTCTTAGACTATCCTGCTTTTAAAGCTGAAATGGATTGGATTCAAAACAATGGGTACCATACTTTAACCGAAGATGAAGCTTTAGGAGCTTTACTTGAAGGCAAAACAATTCCAGAAAAATCAGTTTTATTAACTTTTGACGATTATTATCCAAGCTGGAATAACCCTATTGGCGACAATCCAAGTATGATTGAAACTTTACAGGAATATGGATTTAATGCATTGTTATTTCTGACAACTAAGAAAGTCAGCGATGGCGGAGCCTGGGATTATCTACGACAATTGGATAAAACTCAATTTGCCATTGGCGACCATAACTATACCCACATTCCTGACGACATGCTATCTGATGACGATTTGGTGGCTCAAGTTTCGGATTCTAAAGATACGCTTGAACAACAGTTGCAAATTCAGGTACGATCTTACGCTTATCCGTATGGTAGTCGAAATGATAAGGCAAGATTACAATTGCGTAAAGCCGGTTATAAAGCAGGATTTAACTTTGGATATGGTAGCAATAAGATGGATCCAGCAGGTGATAATTATACCCATGGTGTCCGTGAAAACTTACTAGAAAAGTATAATCTAACTCGTGTACCAGTTAATAATGGAAATAAATATAGCTTTAATTCAATTTTTGGTTAAATATTCTAATATGTTAAATCAGGATTGAACTCAAAGGAGCTCCCACTCAAGGATGAAAAAAATTGAATGAGAGCTCTTTTTATTGTCAAAACCAACAATAAAAAGAAGCATTATCTAAATTGCCATATAAATAAAAAGTCGGGCTGGGACCAATATCAAAACAAAGGTCAGAATCATGGGGGGAAATAAGTGTGGTGAACAATCATAATGAAATAATCCAAAATATAGAAATCATTGTTTTTTTACAGTAAATCTTCTTAAATTAAAATAACATTATCTATTCCTGGTAAGCGTACTGTCAAGATAATAAGCAGGAATCCATTGGTTAGCACCGATGTCAAACCAAAGCCCTGAATCATAGGAAAAATAGACTTGATTCAGTGTAAAGGAATCTCCAGGATCAACCCATTGAGTGGGTGTTTGATAGGCTGGCGACTGCCATAATGCGACTGGGCCACTATTTTGTACAGTTGCGATATAGTCACTGCGATATACCATAGTCCAAGGTAAATCTGATGTAAAGCCTATGCCATGATACATACCTAATCCCTTAAAGGTAACTTCACCCACTGGTATTTTGATAGCTTGTTTATTGTTTAGAAATAAGTTTGGACCAACTTCATAAGACTCATCAGCGTAACCGATAGTATAATAATCGTTGTTAGTACTTACACTAGGAATGAACCAGTTTCCCTTATATGCATTTGAAACTTTCCATACAGAAAGACCTGGAACATATGAGTCCGTGGGTTCAGTATCAAAGTAATTTGTTGTATGGGCAAGAAACTTTGGGTAACTAGCGTCAGTTAATGCTAAAAATGAAGAATCTCGAATGGGAAATACTACTTCATCATCCGCAGCAGAAACGGACTTCGCTGGAATCAATGCGAATAATAATGCTGAAGCAACAAGTAAGATAAAGCCTAAAATTTTCTTCCTCATAATTAAATTCCTCCATAGTTTAAAAATATCAGCTGGTTGGCACTAGGGTATTATCAAGATAGTAAGCCGGAATCCATTGATTAGCGCCAATGTCAAACCAAAGTCCAGAATCGTAGGAGAAGTAAGCTTGATTGATGGTAAAAGTTTCTCCGGGATTAACTTGTTGTACGGGAGTTTGATAGGCCGGTGATTGCCAAAGGGTCACGGGACCGTTATTTTTCACTGTGACAATGTAATAACTATGGAAAATCATTTTCCAAGGTGAATCATCATTGAAGTCCTTGCCGCGATATACGCCAATTTCTTTGAACGTTATTTTATTAGCAGGAATTACAATGGCTTGATAGTCTGTTAGAAACATATCTGG
>NZ_AZGA01000019.1 GCF_001436375.1 Agrilactobacillus composti DSM 18527 = JCM 14202
TTAGAATTTCTGAGATTTTTGTTTTTCATCGGTGCACTTGACAGGGACCCTATCATTGCAAGGTGTGGCTCTTTTTTTAGTTATTTTTTCTAAATCGTAATAAGGGCATGCCAATCGTTGGCACTAACAAGGTGCCCACAATGGCTTCAATAATGGCATTAAAACTGACCAACACAATTAAAAACAGTAACAAGTTTTGGGTGTTAGCCGCCCCCGCTGTTTTCAATAAGACGCCGGCGCCCTTGAAGCTAAACCAACCCCAGGTGAATAAAACCACCAACACGGTATTGGTCAAAGCACTGAGCAGGCCGGTGATCCCTAAACTTAACGGCCGGTTGAGTTTGGTCCGTTTAACAAAAAAGCCGAACAATAGCCCAGCCACGACCCCCACCATGACCCGCGGGACAATGGCGATCAAGGGATTGGTGAATAACAAAATCGACAAAGGACCGTCTGGGGAAGTATAGGCTCGAAATAAGGATAACAAGCCCCAAACGCCTCCTAAAATTGCCCCATCCCGGGTACCTAAAATAACGGCACCTAACGCGACAGTAATATGCATCGTCGTGATGGCGACGCCGCCTGGAATAACCAGGGGAATATAAACCTGTAATACCAAAAGCGCAGACAGTAAGCCTAAAATGCTGACTTCAAATGCCGCACTGCGTGTTTTACCCATGTTGGCTTTACCTCCAAAATAAGTCTTATTGGTACCGCTATTATAACAACCAATAGACTATATTAAAAGCTTAATCTAGAATCGTTTTGCCGGTATATAGTTCGTAATATATGCCCTTTTGCGCCATTAAGGTGTCATGATTACCCCGCTCCTTAATTTCGCCGTCTTCAATGACTAAAATTAAATCAGCGTTGAAAATCGTGGATAGGCGGTGGGCGATGGCAAACGTGGTCCGATGGGCCATTAAATTATCCATCCCCACTTGAACTTGGCGTTCGGTTTTCGTATCGATACTAGAGGTGGCTTCGTCTAAAATCATCACCGGCGGATCAGCCACGGCCGCTCGGGCAATGGATAATAATTGGCGTTCCCCTTGGGATAAGGAACTGCCGCCGTTGGCAATCAGAGTTTGATAGCCTTGGGGTAGATTTTGAATAAACCCGTCAGCATTGGCTAACTTGGCAGCTTTTTCCACAGCAGCGTCGTCAGCATTCAGGTCCCCAATGCGAATATTATTAGCCACCGTATCTGTAAAGAGATTGGTCTCTTGTAAAACCATTCCCAAGGACTTTCGCAAAGAATCTTTTTTAATGTTCACAATATTGATGCCATCGTAGGTAATGGTCCCACTGCCAATTTCATAAAACCGATTCAACATATTGGTAATGGTGGTCTTCCCCGCCCCAGTGGCACCCACTAGCGCCACTTTTTGACCGGCTTCGGCCACCAAGTTGATATCTTTTAGAATTTGTTTGTGGCCATCATAGCTAAAGTCCACGTGGTCAAAGACTACCCGGCCCTGTAAGGGAATCAGGGCTGCTTGCTTGGGATCTTGCCAAGCGTAAACACTGCCCTGGTCATCTTGAACCAGCTGCCCATCGGCGCCGGCATGAGCTTTGACCAAGGTAACTTGGCCATTATCCACCTCTGATTTTTCATCCAGTAATTGGAAAATACGCTCTGCCCCGGCAAGGGCGATAATGATGGCATTTAATTGTTGAGAAATTTGCGAAATCGGTTGGCTGAAGTTGCGACTCAATTGCAAGAAGGCCGCGATGGCCCCTAGCGTCAACGCGCTGTTGTGACTTACCACGAGCACACCACCTACTAAAGCCGTCAGCACGTACAAGATATTCCCAATGTTGCCCATGATCGGGAACAACATGGTGGAATAGCCATTGGCTAAGGCCGCATCTTGGCGCAGGGACTCATTATATTTGTCAAAAGTCGCTTCAGATTCTTTTTCATGACTAAATACTTTCACGACTTTTAAACCATTTAAATTTTCTTCAATGAAGCCGTTGATTTGCCCTAATGAGCGTTGTTGGGCCTGGAAGTATTTGCTGGATCGATTACTTAAAAAGCGAATCACCCCAATACTCAAGGCAAAAATGAACAGCGATAAGATGGTCAATAAGGGGCTTAGGGTTAACATCCCCACGATAACAAACACAATGTTGAATAATGACGAGACAAATTGGGGCAAACTTTGACTGATCAATTGCATCAACGTATCCACATCATTGGTATAGCGACTCATCACATCTCCGTAATCATTGCGGTCAAAATACCCCACGGGCAAGGTTTGCATATGGGCAAACATATCATCACGAATACGCCGCTGAATCCGTTGGCCTAAAACCGGCATAATTTGCGTGAAGAGTAAAGTGGCAATGACCCCTACATAATAAATCCCCCCCATGATCAAAATAGCCCGGAATAGGTTAGAAAAATCATGACTGTGCTGCTGCACTAAGGGCAAGATGTAATCATCCACCAAACGTTGCAAGAATAAAGAACCCATGACCCCCGCTAAGGCCGCGATGATAATACTGATCATGGCCACGATCAACGGTAGCGGATAACTGGTGAAAATCAAGCCTAATAAGCGTTTGACCGTTGCCCCGGTATGCCGGGGGCCTGAGCCCTTTTTACCAAAAGAACGTACACCACTATTCATGACTGTCACCTACTTTCTGCAAGGTTGGCCCGGCGGGATTCACATCTGGATCTTGGGACGCATGGATTTGGGATTTATTCAAATCCTGGTAAATGGCATTTCTGGCCAATAATTCATCATGGGTCCCAATATCATTGATTTTGCCTTGGTCCATGACCACGATTTCATCAGCGCCTGAAATGGAAGAAATTCGCTGGGAAATCAAAATTTTGGTCATGTCCGGTAAATCGTGACTAAAGGCCTCTCTGATCTTTTGCTCAGTGGCCGTATCCACGGCACTGGTGGAATCATCCATGATCAATACTTTTGGCTGTTTCAACAGGGCCCGGGCAATGGTCAGCCGTTGTTTTTGGCCCCCGGATACGTTACTGCCGTCTTGTTCCACGTAAGTGTCATAGCCTTGGGGTAACTCATTGATAAAGTCATCTGCCTGGGCAAGTTTAGCCGCCGCGATCATTTGGGCATCCGTGGCATCGGGATTACCCCAGCGCAGATTGTCCTTAATGGTCCCAGAAAACAACATATTATTTTGTAACACCATGGCCACATTGTCCCGCAACGTTCGTAAATCGTAATTTTGTACCGGGATCCCCCCTACTTTCACCGTACCTTCATTGGCTTCATAAAGCCGAGGTAGCAGTTGTACCAGGGTGGATTTCCCCGAGCCCGTGGAACCAATGATCCCGATCAACGCACCATTTTGAATGTGTAAATTAATATCACTCAACGTGGGTTGTTTGCGTTTTTTAGCATAATAAAAGCTCACATCTTCAAAATCCACTGCGCCATTGGGCACTTCAGTCACGGGCTGCGCGGGATTAGTAATGGTGGCTGTTTCATTTAAAACGGCCACGATTCGATTGCCCGAAGCTTGGGACAAAGACAGTTGGGTGATAATATTGCTAAGCATCATCAAGCTAAATAATACCGACATGGCATAAGCAAACATACTGACTAATTGACCAGTTTGCATGCTATTGCCCACGATCATCTGACCCCCGATCCAAGAAATGGCCAAAATCGTCGTGTTGATCATAAAGGTCATCAACGGCGCATTTAACGCCAATAAGCGCTGGGCTTTAGAATAAGTGCTGAAAATATCGGTTGAGGCGGTGTTGAATTTGTGGATTTCTTCATTCTCCCGAACGAAAGTCTTCACCACACGAATTCCCCGCAGGTTTTCCGAAACAACTTGATTTAAGCGGTCATAACGTTTAAATACTTTTTGAAATAAAGGATAGGCAAAATGCACAATGATGTATAAGGCCACCCCTAAGATGGGGACCACCACTACGAAAATCGTAGCCATTTGGGCGTTGATATTAAAGGCCATGATGATGGAGAAAATCAGCATCAAAGGCGCCCGCACCGCAATTCGAATGGCCATTTGGTAAGCATTTTGCACGTTGGTGATATCCGTAGTCATCCGGGTCACCAAACTGGAGTTGGAGAAGTGGTCGATATTTTCAAAGGAAAATTTTTGAATATTATAGAAGATATCGTGGCGCAGGTTTTTGGAAAAGCCTGCCGCCGCGTGGCTGGAAAACCAGCTGGATGCCGCCCCGCTGGCTAATGAAACCACCGACATGGCTAATAGGATCAAGCCTAAGCGCCAAATAACATCCACGCGCCCGGGGGTGATCCCCTGGTCGATAATGGCCGCCATTAAAAATGGAATGAAGGTTTCGATCCCCACTTCAAGGGCTACTAACAGCGGTGTCAGTAATGATTGACGGCGGTATTCCCGTACTGCCGTCAATAGTGTTTTGAGCATCAGAATTCCCCCTAACCTAAACATGATAACGAATTCATTCATTATGGTCATTTTAGTTAATTTGGTCAAGAAAAGGTAGTTATATGCTTAGGTTAGCCAGTTTTCGCCACTTCAATTCTCAAAAAAAGATCCTGCCACTTTAAGCGTCAGAATCTTTAAATTACACCTTATTTCGGATAAACGGCAATACGGTTGCCGGTGATATGTTGGGTTTGGATGGGTTTTTGATAAAAATCTGATAAAACCGCATCTTGCATCAAGTCTTGTCGCGGCCCTTGTTGGACGATACGGCCGCCCCGCAATAACAACATGTGGTCAAAGGCCGGCAGGATTTCTTCCGTGTAATGGGACACCAATAACAAAGCCGGGCTATCTGGGCGCTTGGCAATGTCGGCTACCCTATTTAACAGCTCTTCTCTGGCAAACAGATCTAACCCATTACAAGGCTCGTCTAAAATTAACAACTGGGGTTGAGTCATCAAGGCCCGGGCAATCAAAATCAATTGGCGCTCCCCTTGGGATAAGACCGCATAAGGTTTGCCCAACAATTTGGCTCCCCCTAAGTCTTTGAGGATTTGCCGAGCTGTTTCTAAGTCCTCAGCGGCATATTCCTGATAGATGCCAATGCTGGCAAATTTGCCGGATAAAATGATCTCATCCACCACGTCTCCGGGATGTAATTCATCTTGTAGGGCCGTGCTGACCCAGCCAATTTTAGTCTTTAACTCTGGGATGCTGATGTGGCCGAATTGACCGCCCAATACTTCCAATTGGCCGCTACTAGGCCATAGATCGCCATGGATCATTTTTAACATAGTGGTTTTGCCAGCACCGTTTAAGCCAAGAATGGCCCAATTTTCCCCGGTATGGACTTGCCAACTCAAATGTTTGATAATTTCCCGCTTGCCTCGGGTGACGGATACATCGTCAAATTTTAAAATTCTCGCCATTAGCCTCACCTTTTCATCTGTAATAATATTAGTATTAAAAAAGGCAGCTGACTGTAAACCAAAGTTTAGGGTCAGCTGCTTTTTTGTGCATCAGTTAAGTCGTTATCAAACTAGGAGGTTTTGATTACTCAGCTGGTGTACTGTATTTATCGGCATCCTTAACGAATGGCATGTGTGAACGCAATTCAGCACCGACTTGTGATAATTGTGAATTAGCAGAACGTTCTCTGAGTTTGTAAAGTTCAGGGAAGCCAGCACGGTAATCGTCCATGAATTCACGGGCAAATTCGCCGTTTTGGATCCGTTTCAAAGCGTCTTTCATAGCTTGTTTAGATTCTTTGCCGATAACCTTAGGGCCAACAACGTATGAACCATATTCAGATGTATTAGAGCAGTCAGCATACATCTTGTTAAAGCCGCCTTCATAGATCAGATCACAGATTAATTTCATTTCATGTTCAACTTCAAAATAAGCTAATTGTGGTGAATAGCCAGCTTCAGTTAAGACTTCAAAGCCAGTTTCGATCAAGGCAGTTACCCCGCCCATCAGAACGTTTTGTTCACCGAACAGATCTTCTTCAGTTTCTTCTTTAAAGGTTGTCTCTAACAGGCCGGCGCGGGCAGCACCATTGCCTTTAGCGAATTCTTTAGATAAATCTTCAGCATGGCCGGAGTAATCTTGGTATGTAGCGTATAATGCTGGAACACCAAAACCTTCTTTATAAGTCCGACGACATAGGTTACCAGGACCTTTAGGGGCCATCATAACGACATCAACATTTGCTGGAGGTACGATTTCTTTATAATGAATGTTGAAACCATGGGAGAAGCCTAAGATGTTGCCTGGTTCTAAGTTGTCAGCAACTTCTTTTTTGTAAACATCAGCCATGACTTCATCAGGTGTTAACATTTGGATCCAGTCAGCTTTTTTAGCAGCTTCGGCAACTGGGTAAACATCGAAACCATCAATTTTGGCATTGTCAAAAGATTTACCGGGACGGATACCAATGATGACATTATAACCGGAATCTCTTAAGTTGTTGGCTTGGGCATGGCCTTGAGCACCATAACCGATAAAAGCGATTGTCTTATCTGCCAAATAGTTTGTTTGAACATCCTTGTCGTACAACATTTCTACATTCATATAAATGCCTCCATTTTTTGTGTGTTATATCTATACCTACAATCAACTGCATCCAGTTAATGTGATACCAAAATTATTATTGATCTAGCCCCATCATGTCATTATTGGCATGACCTGGCGCAATCATGGGATAAACCTGTTCATTTGTGGGAATGTTGACCTGAATCAAAGTCGGTTCCGGACTAGCCAATAGCTTACTGAGCCGTTGGTCTAAGTCATCGCCTTTTTTCAATTCGGCATAATCAATCCCATAGGCCTGGGCCAGGCCCGCAAAGTTCGGTTGGTGGGTAAACATCGTCTGGGAACGGCGATGCTGGTAAAACTCATCTTGCCACTGGCGAACCATGCCCAGGGTCTTGTTGTTTAACAACACCATTTTAACGTTCACATGCTCGGTGGCTAAGACTTCCAGCTCTTCGCTGGTCATCTGAAAGCCCCCATCCCCGACAAACAAGATAACTGTTTTATCAGGATTGGCGATTTTGGCGCCAATCGCTGCAGGGATACCAAAGCCCATGGTCCCTAAGCCCCCGGAAGTAACTAATTGCTTGGGGTGCTTGAAAGGATAGTACTGGGCAGCCCACATTTGGTGTTGGCCCACATCCGTGGTGACGATCGCTTCACCGTCAGTCACCCGACCGACAGCTTCAATCACTTCTTGAGGTTTCAAGAGTTGGTGACTCAGGCGATAATTGTAAGGATGTTGAGTCTGCCGCAGGTGCAATAAGTGTTGCCAGGCACTGGGCCGAGGTGCTGGTGCTGGCATTGCTAAGAGATAAGCCAGCGCCGTTTTAGCATCAGCGTTCACCCCATATTGTGTGGGAACGATCCGGCCAATTTGGCGGGGATCCACGTCGATATGGGCAATCGTAGCATCCTTGGCGAAGAGCTTGGGATTAGGGACTAAGCGGTCGTCGAAGCGGGCGCCAATGTTCAAGAGAAAATTGCACTCATCCAGCGCCATATTGGCGGCGTAAGTCCCGTGCATGCCCCCCATGCCTAAGAAATTAGGATCATCACTGGGGATCGTGCCTAGCCCTAGCAAGGTGCTGACGACAGGTAACTGCCATTTTGCCAAGAACTGGCGCACTGCTTCAGTTGCCCCGGCGGCACTGACCCCGGCACCAATCAAGACCAGCGGCTTGCTGGCTTGGTGCAACCCTTGCATAATTTCGGCAAGCATTGCTTTTTGACTGGGTTTCAAAGGGATAGCCCCTTTGAAATGAGTGGGTGTCGCTGGTTGGTCAGCATCCATGTAAGCACTCATGACATCTTTTGGTAAATCCACCACCACTGGCCCTTTGCGACCGCTTTGGGCGATGGTAAAGGCCTGATCCAAGATAGCTGCTAAGTCCTCAACCCGTTTAGGTTGAAAATTCGCCTTGGTGATGGCCTTAGTCATACTGATGATGTCCAGTTCCTGAAAAGCATTCGTGCCAATCACGCTGGTAGCAACCTGGCCGGTTAAAACTACCAAGGGGACGGAATCTAACATGGCATCGGCGATCCCGGTCATGGCGTTAGACGCCCCGGGACCGCTGGTGACACAGACAACCCCGGTTTTCCCGGTGGTTTTGGCGTACCCTTCAGCGGCATGCACCGCTGCTTGTTCGTGTCTGGTTAAAATGTTGGCAAAGGACTCAGTGTAAAAGGAATCATACACGGGTAAAACGGCACCGCCGGGATAACCAAACAACAGATCCACTCGATTTCTCACTAAAGCTTGAACCAATATTTCAGAACCGTTTAAATGTTGGGCCGGATTGGGCGACTGTTTTGCGAGCATGTAATCATCCTTTCTTTAATTTACCTGACTATCATTTTGCTTGCCGAAAGATTAATAATTACTCATCAACCTCTCATTGGTTTCTAACATTAACACAAATTTGAAACTTGTCAACAATTTTTTGATTTAATTTCAAAAAAATATTTTGGATTAAATTTGCGTCGTAACACGCATTATACACATAATTTTTGAAACGTAAAGCCTGAATTTCAAAAAATCAAAAATAAGTTTTTGGTGATAAACAAATCAACTTCTTGCTGATTGCCCAAATTTAACTTGATTTTTTTGTAAAGTCAACCCCATATTTTATAAATAAGGGAATTCCCTTATAGGCTTCTGAAAGCCTATTTTGTCGCCTTTAATGGAAGATTTTATGAATTTTTAAATATAAAGCTGTGAATTCCCAAAATAAGTGTTGACTTCTCTTCTCTGTGTGTTATATTTGGATAAATTAAAAGATTATTAAAGCAAAATTGGAACGAGTAAGAATTAACACACTTCACAGAGAGCCCGGAGTTGCTGTAAGCGGGTAGGTGTTCTTTCCGAAGGTTACTCCACGTACAGATTATCTGTATGCCATTGCAAAGCGACCAGGCTTTACCCTGGTGTAACGAGGTAGCAGATGTTCTGCTACGAAGTAAGGTGGTACCGCGTATAAAACGCCCTTTGATATTGATATCAGAGGGCGTTTTTTGTTTCCATTTTTTTGTTTTAGTTTTTGACTTAATTATTGTTTAAGAAAGGGATGTATTATGATGTCACACATTATTCCAGCTGCTTCAAATGCGTTAATGATCAAGTACTTAGAATCTCAAGGCTTCACAGAAGTCTATTTGGATAGTGTCTTAGTGAGTACCCAACTATTAGGGACGGCGGACACAACTTTATTAGACACCACGGAGTACCTGAATTATGTGCAACGTTTAGCCAACGCCACCACAATGAACATTATTGCGGATGCGCCTATTGACTGTGCCCAAAGTACATCCTGGACATTACCACAAACAATTGCCAAGCTTGAAGCCATTGGGACTCGGCGGATCATCATCGATGACCAACGTAGCCTAAATGATCCTCAAGAATTCCAAAAACAACTCCAAACTGCCCAAACAGTCATTACAAACGACGATACCCAAATTATCGCCGAATTGGATGGCTTTATTGACTATGGTATTATTGGGTTACAAGAACGAATTAGTATTGCAGAAGCTGCTGGCGTGGTGGATATTATTATCGGCCAAATTAGCAACTTAGATATTAGTGCGATTCAAAACTTATCAGTGGACCACAACATTAATTTAGTCATTGATAACCCAGAAATTAACTACAGCGCTGCTGGACAGTTAGAACCTGAATTCATCTTGGATACCTACCACGTATCCGAAGCCTTAACACGATCGGCGAAAACAATCAGCCAGAACATGATTATCAAAATGTTCATGGGTAATTAAAAAAGCCAATCAAACTTCGATGAAAAAGGGGTCAGCTAGCAGCTGACCCCTTTTTTATATAGATTTTCCAAAAAAAAAATTAATCTAAGGATGTGATCGAATGACAGTTAAACCAGTACAAACGCTATCCGCAACTGACGTAACCAAAGCATACGAGGTGCTCAAGCCAATTGTAAGCCACACACCTTTGCAATACTGTGCTTATTTATCACAGAAATATGACTGTAACGTCTATCTCAAACGTGAGGACTTACAAGCCGTCCGCTCCTTTAAAATTCGTGGGGCTTATTATGCCATTTCCAAAACCCCCGCTGAAACCAGAAAGCGCGGTGTCGTTTGTGCTAGTGCCGGCAACCATGCCCAAGGTGTAGCTTGGACTAGTGCCAAAATGAATATTCCAGCCACTATCTTTATGCCCACCACTACTCCCCGGCAAAAAATTGACCAAGTGAAATTCTTTGGTGGGGATAATGTCACCATCAAATTAGTGGGCGATGCTTTTGATGCCGCCAACACAGCTGCTTTAGAATTCTGCGAAAGCCACCATCAGACCTTTATCGCGCCTTTTAACGATTTAAACACCATGGCCGGGCAAGGCAGCCTCGCTGTAGAAGTCTTCGACGATCTGAAACAAGACAACAAAACTGCCGATATCTTATTTGCAGCCGTCGGCGGGGGTGGTCTGCTCAGTGGCATCAGTACCTATACCAAGTTCGCCAGCCCCACCACCAGTGTGGTAGGTGTGGAACCAGCTGGCGCTACTTCTATGGCTGAAGCCTTTGCTGTGGGTCACCCAGTTGCTATTTCTGAAATGGACAAGTTTGTGGACGGGGCCGCTGTGCAAAAAGTGGGTACTTTGACCTACGCCACTTGTCAAGAATATGTGGACCGATTAATTCAAGTCCCAGAGGGTTTAGTCAGCACAACTATCTTAGATTTATACACTAAGTTAGCCATTGTTGCCGAACCAGCTGGGGCTTTAAGTGTGGCCGCTTTAGAGACTTACAAAGACCATCTTGTGGGTAAAAACGTTGTTTGCGTCATCTCTGGTGGCAATAACGACATCAATCGCATGGCCGAAATTGAAGAGCGGGCTTTGATTTATCAAGGCTTGCAACATTACTTTGTGGTGAACTTCCCCCAAAGAGCCGGCGCTTTAAAGACATTTGTCAATGCTGTCTTGAATCCTGACGATGACATCACGAAGTTTGAATACACTAAAAAAGTCAATAGCGGCATGGGGCCGGTCTTGATTGGTATCCGTTTAGGGGATGCTAAGAATCTAGGCCAGCTTTTAGCGCGCTTACATGACTTTGATCCTAAATACATCAACTTGCAAAAGAACCAAATGCTCTACCGCATGCTGGTTTAAACCCAAAAAAACGGCTGCCCCTAAGGACAGCCGTCAATCAAATGTTTGTTTTGCTGATGCGGGCGAGAAGACTCGAACTTCCACGGGGATAATTCCCCACAAGATCCTTAATCTTGCGCGTCTGCCATTCCGCCACGCCCGCATTGCTTTTATGCGAATCGCACAAAAACAATTATATTCTATGGGCGATTGGTCTGTCAACTAGAATCTGTAATTCTTAGTTGATCACCCGAGCGCCCAAGCGGTCAATGGTCAACTTTTTAACAGTACCGGCCAAGTTAGCCGCGGCTAAAGCTGCCATAACTTGCGGGGTTTGGTCTTTTTCGGCCACAGTCATCACCGTGGGCCCAGCGCCAGAGAGATAAGTCCCCACATGGGGGACTTGTTGCAGCAAATGGCGAATTTTATCCAAGTCCGGCACTAACTTACGCCGGAACTGTTCATGAAATTCATCTTGAATCATTAACCGGCTGATCAGGTCAATATTTTGTTGGGCGATAGCCGCCACATACACATTTCCCACCGCAGCGCCGTGAACTGCTTTACCGAAGGCTAATTTGTCTGGTAAAGCTTCACGGCTTTCTTTTGTCCTTAATTCCTGATTAGGAATATAAGCAATGAAATCCAGCTTGGGATAGGGCACTTGTAAGGCATCGCACCAATCCCCATCGTAAGTAGCAGCGACGAAATCTCCTAAAACTGCTGGGGCCACATTATCCGGATGCCCTTCTAATTTCGTGGCTAATTGTAACAACATAGTATCATCTAAGTTCATCTGCCCTAATTCATTGGCCAACAATAAGCCGGCCACAATGGCAGAACTACTGCTGCCCAAGCCCCGGGCTAAGGGAATATCGGAGGTAACTTTCAAATGGTGGGGGGTCAAATCCCCATTAATGGCTAAGGCGGTGCGCACCACCAAATTAAATTGATTGGTGGGCACGTTACTGCCAAAGTCATGCTCCACAAACCAGTCAGCGGATTCTTCCAACACTTCAACGACCAAGTAAGCATTCAAGGCGATACCTAATGAATCAAAGCCCGGACCACAGTTTGCAGAAGTGGCAGGTGCGATGATTCTCATTTTTGGGCCTCCAATACTTTGTAGCTAGCTTTCAATTCAATAGAAGCTTCTTGATCGATTTGGTCGATGATGGTATGCAATTGGGCCAGGCTGATATTATGGGTGATGGCCACGACCCGAGCTTCCTTGCCATCCGTTTCAGTTTGGACCACTTGGCTGACCGAAGTTTGCGCTTCGGTGAGGATCTGAGTCAGCTTTAAGAGTTGCCCAGGGATGTCCGGCATTTTAACTGCTATATAATAAGAAGAAAAAATTTCAGATGGTTTGGCTAGGGCCGCTTTTTGGCGGTAGCCATTGAAGGTATTGCCGCTGGTCCCTAAGACAATATTCTTGGTGGTGGCGATAATATCACTGACCACACTATTGGCCGTTGGCATCTTGCCGGCACCGGGGCCATAAAACATGGTGGTCCCTACAGCCGCGCCCTTGACCAATACAGCATTGTTTTCATTTTGAATAGTGGCTAAGGGATGATCATTTGGCACTAACACTGGGGCCACGGAAACGGCCAAATGGTCGTTGATTTCAGCGGATTCCCCCACCAATTTCACGGTATAGCCCATGGATTTGGCTTGTTGGATATCCACGGCATCGATCTTATCAATCCCTTCCACGGACAAATCGGACAACTTCACATTGGTCCCGTAGGCAAATTGGGTCAAGATGATCATCTTATAAGCCGCATCGATACCCTTCACATCATTGGTGGGATCACTTTCCGCAAAGCCTAATTCTTGGGCGGACTTCAAAGCCGCCTCATAAGTCATCCCCTTGGCCACCATTTGGGTCAAGATGTAATTGGTGGTGCCATTGACGATCCCTTTGACATCTTCAATTTGATCGGCCGCAAAACTATTGACGATGGTCCGTAAAATTGGGATGCCACCGGCCACACTGGCTTCGTAGAATAAATCGGAATGGTTAGCTTGGGCAATTTTCACCAGTTCACTCCCACGTTGGGCGATTAAATCCTTATTAGCGGTCACCACATGCTTGCCATTTTTCAAGGCTTGGATGATGTAGTCCTTGGTGGGATCAACGCCACCCATGACTTCGACGACAATTTGGATGTCGGGATCATTTAAAACCGCATTCACATCATCAGTGAGTTCAATGCCCAGTTCTGCAACTTCTGGATGGGCGGCCACATGTCGCACGGCAATCTTGGTAATCTCCAAGCGCCGACCGGTAATGGCCGAGATCTTTTCTTGATGTTCCTGCATAATCTTGAGCACACCGCCACCGACAGTGCCTAAACCAAGCATACCTACTTTAATGCTTTCCATGTGTGAAACCTCCATTAAGTTACATTTTTTTATGATGCTTTTTGTTGGATGGTACGTATATGTGCTAATTTGCCGCCACAAACCCCGCAGGCATAGCGGGCCGTGTTAAGTTTGCGTTGCCGGAGATATTGTTTGTGGCAGTTGGTGCATTGATACAGTTCTTGTTTTTGACCAGCCTTAGGTAAGGGTGGTGCAAAACGGCTACCGCCCACTTGGGCCAACAATTGCTTAAATTCTACACTACGGTGGTCATAGGGCAACCCTGCCAAGTGTAAATGGTAGTGACATAATTCGTGTTTGATCACCCCGGTCAAGGTAGCCACATCATAGGTGGCTAATATGCGGGGGTTGATATCAATGTGGTGGTCGGCTAAATGGTAGCGACCGCCGGTGGTTTTCAACCGGGCATTGAAGTTTGCCTGGTGGGTAAAAGGCCGTTGAAAAGCCTGCAACGAAATTTGTTGGATCAATGCTGTGAGTTCTTGATCAGTCACCGCTAACCGCCCGCTTTTGTTTGTTAGGATCTAACATGGTCAATTGGACCCGCTCGCGCTTCACATCCACACTTAAGACCCACACATCCACGATATCCCCCACAGCCACCACTTGGCTGGGGTCTTTAATGAAGTGATTGGTCAATTGAGAAATGTGCACCAGGCCATCATGCTTCACACCAATGTCCACGAAGGCGCCAAAATCCACCACATTGCGCACGGTGCCCTGTAAGGCCATCTTGGGTTTTAAGTCTGCGATGGTCAACACATCTTGCCGTAATAAAGGTGCGGGGATATCATCCCGTAAGTCTCGACCTGGTTTGGCTAAACTAGCTTGAATATCCGTCAAGGTGGCCGCCCCCACGTCCAGCGTTTCGGCCATGCTGGCAAGGTCCACTTTTTGTAAAGCGGCTTGCAGGGCTGGTGTGCCCACATCGGTCAAGCTAAAGCCCAAAGCTTTTAAGAAGGCTTTGGCTACGGGGTAGCTTTCCGGATGGATATCGGTATTGTCCAGGGGATTTTTACCATCAATAATCCGCAGGAAACCCACAGATTGTTCAAAGGCTTTGGGCCCTAAGCGGGGCACTTTCTTCAATTCTTGGCGGGCGGTAAAGGTACCCCCGTCATTGCGAAAGGCCACAATATTTTGGGCCGTGGTGGCGGTCAACCCAGAAATATGGGTCAACAATTCCGGACTGGCGGTATTTAAATTGACCCCCACGTTGTTCACCACATCCCCCACCACGTCATCTAATTGGGCGCTGAGTTCTTTTTGGGACACATCGTGTTGGTATTGCCCTACCCCGACAGCTTCCGGGTCGATCTTCAGCAATTCCGCCAAAGGATCTTGCAGGCGCCGGGCGATACTGACGGCACTACGCTCTTCCACGTGAAAATCCGGGAATTCTTTGCGGGCATTGTCACTGGCGGAATAAACTGAAGCGCCAGCCTCGTTGACGATCACAAAGTAGACTTGCCGTTTCAAGGTTTTTAAGACACTAGCCACAAATTCCACGGATTCTCGACTAGCTGTCCCATTGCCAATGGCGATCATTTCCACCTTATTTTTTTCCAGGAAGTCTTTAAATAAGCCAGGGGCCGCGTGGCGTTTAGCGGCTGGGGCGGGATGATGGGGATAAATCACCAATTTATCTAAGAACTTCCCAGTGCCATCCACCACGGCTAATTTACAACCGGTCCGGTAAGCTGGGTCAAAGCCCAAGACAATGCGGCCCTTCATTGGGGGTTGCAACAGCAGGTGCTTCAAGTTTTCCCCGAAGACGTCAATGGCCTTGGCATCAGCTTCGGCCTTTAAAGCCCCGCGAATTTCTCGCGCAATGGCTGGGGCAATAAAGCGTTGGTAGCCATCCCATACTGCGTCTTGCACCAGGGGTGCCACAGCACTATTGGCATTTTTCAGATAAAGTTGATCTAAATGCCACTTGATGCGGTTTTCTGACACCACTAAATTGACTTTTAAAACGCCTTCTTTTTCCCCACGATTGATGGCCAGGATCCGATGGGAAACTAATTTTTTGATGGGTTCATCAAAATCATAGTAAATTTCATAAACGCCCTTTTCATCCAAGGCCTTATCCTTCACCGTGCTAGTCAAATGGCCATTGTTTTCGGTAAATGTCCGCACCCAAGCCCGCAGGTCCGCTTCGTCAGAAACGAATTCGGCGATGATTTCATGGACCCCGGCGGCCACCGCCTCAGTGTCCGGCAGTTCTTTAGCGGAATCCACATATTTTTCTAAGGCACTTTGCAATTGGGCTTCTGTGGTTAAATCCTGTTGCATGAGTTGCAGGGTCAAGGGTTCTAAGCCCCGCTCCTTGGCGATGGTGGCCTTGGTGCGGCGTTTCTTCTTATAAGGCAGATATAAATCTTCAATGGTCTGAAGTTTATCGGCCTGTTGAACTTTTTGGCGTAATTCTGGGGTCAACTTGCCCTGTTCGTCAATGTTGTTCAGCACTTCGGTCCGGCGCTTTTCCAGATTTTCTAAGTAATTATAAGTATGTTCAATCTCCCGAATTTGCACTTCATCTAAAGAACCGGTGCGTTCTTTCCGATACCGGGCAATGAAGGGTACGGTGTTGCCATCGTCTAATAAACCCAAAACAGCATTGATTTGTTTGCGCTGATATTGGTGCAATTGGGTGGCGGTTAAGTTGATAATATCGTTATCCATAAAAACCTCTAATTCTTCCTCAGTCAAATCGAATATTAAATAGATTCTAACACAATTCTAATGGTTAAGAAAAGCGTGACAAGACCAATTGGCCCCATCACGCACAAAAAATTACATTAATTGTGTTAACTTTTGGATGTACTTGCTGATTTTTTCAGATGCTTCATCTTGGGCTTTTTCAGCAGCCGCAAAGGCACTTTTAGAGATGGTGCGGTTGTCTTGCATACTGTCCACCATGGCTTGGCAGCCATCTACAAAATCTTGGTAGGCGGATACTAAATTAAATTGGGTCCCCGCAACCCGGGCTGGGGCTGGGGTCTTCTTCAATTTATTCAATTGGTCTTTGTAGCTGTCCGTGCCCCGTTGGAAATGTTCTTGAATGGCCCAGTAGTCATCTGAGGGGATGTCAGCCACTGTGTCAGTTTCAACGGCTTTTTTTAACTTTTCAAAGTCCCCGTTTAAATCTGATTGGTTATCTTCTAAGTTCTGAACTAGCCCGTTGATCATCTGGGCATAACGTACCGCTTTTTGTTGTATTTTATTCATGCGCAAAAACCTCCAAGTCAATTATAGCAAATCTCAAGGGCGGTATGGGGCCAGTTTAGAAATTTTAACCCATTACCCTGAAATAAAGCCGGTGCAAAAAAAGATTCAAAGTCGACAAATTGCCGATTTTGAATCTTTTTGAATGCTTTTATTGTTTGCCCATACGCCGTTGTACAAATTTCACGATTTCCACGATGACTAAGATGGCGATCCCGGCTACTAAGACAGCAGACCATTGGGATAGATCCAAGTAAGTCACGTGGAACAAGCCGTTAAAGCCAGGTACGGCAATGGTTGCTCCTAATAAGACGAAGGAACCTAAGATTGCCCAGTTGAAAGACTTGTTGGCAAAAGGATGAATGGTGAATAGGGATTGGTGAATGGATTTTACGTTGAAGGCATGGAACAGTTGGATCAATCCTAAGGTGGCATAGGCCATGGTCAAGGCATCGGCGTGAATAGCATCATAAGTGCTATGCACTGGGAAGTTGATGCCCCACAGATAAACCCCTAAGGTCAAGGCCCCTTCTAAAATTCCTTGATACAAGACGGAACTGGCCACCCCACCGGAGAAGAAATTAGAACTACGGCCCCGGGGCTTGCGGTCCATGATGCCGGGTTCGGTAGGTTCTACACCCAGGGCAATGGCTGGGAAGGTATCGGTGACTAAGTTGATCCACAGTAATTGCACAGGTTTTAAAATGTCCCAACCCATTAAGGTCATCATGAACAGGGTCAAGACTTCCCCTAAGTTAGCAGACAGGAGATATTGAATGGATTTTTGAATGTTGGCAAAGACTTTACGGCCTTCTTCAACGGCCACCACGATGGTGGCGAAGTTATCATCGGCTAAGACCATATCACTGGCCCCTTTGGAAACTTCGGTCCCGGTGATCCCCATGCCCACACCAATGTCGGCGGACTTCAAGGCTGGGGCATCGTTGACCCCATCCCCGGTCATGGCGACAACTTTGTCCTTATCCTGCCAAGCTTTCACAATACGCACTTTATGCTCTGGAGAAACCCGGGCATAAACCGAATATTGATCAACTTTTTCATCAAAGGTCTTGTCATCCATGGCATCTAATTGGGCCCCAGTGATGACCGCGTCATCATCGCCGGGTTCAATGATGCCCAAGCGGCCGGCGATGGCTTCGGCGGTGACTTGGTGGTCTCCGGTGATCATAATTGGCCGAATGCCGGCTGCTTTAGCTTTTTCAACGGCCGCTTTAGCTTCAGGCCGTTCCGGATCAATCATCCCCACTAAACCGGAGAAAATCAAATCTTGTTCTAAGGTTTCCGTATCTAATTGATCTGGTAATTTATCAATATATTTATAGGCCATGGCCAACACCCGCAGGGCATTTTGGGCCAGGCTGGTATTCACGTCAAGAATTGCTTGTTCAGCAGCTGGGGTCATGGCTTGCACCTGCCCCTTGGCGGCCACTTGGGTCACCCGTTTCAGCAATTGATCCGGGGCCCCTTTCACCGCCACAAACAGGCGGCCATCTTTTAATTGGTGCACGGTGGACATTAATTTCCGGTCAGAATCAAAGGGCAATTCCGCCACCCGGGGTTCTTTTTCAACTTCATCGGTGACATTGAAATTATGGTCAAAGCCATATTGCACCAAGGCCGTTTCCGTGGGATCCCCCAGTAAATTACCGTCTTCTTGGACCTGGGTATCATTACTCATGGTCATGACCCGTAACGTGGTATCAGCTGGGGCAATATCGGCAGCGGCGTCTTGCATCTGGCCGTTGGTATACACTTTTTCCACGGTCATTTGGTTCATGGTCAAAGTCCCAGTTTTATCAGAAGCGATAATATCCGTACTGCCTAAAGTTTCCACAGCGGGTAATTTCCGGACCAAAGCATTTCTTTTGGCCATCTTTTGGGTCCCCAAGGCCAAAATAATGGTGACGATAGCTGGCAGGCCTTCTGGAATGGCGGCCACGGCTAGAGAAATAGAAACCAGCAACATATCGATCCAGCTGGCATCTCCGCGCATGAAGCCAATGACAAACATGATGGCGGCGATGATCAAGATCAAAACAGTTAGGGTCTTACCTAGAGAGTTCAAGTTATCCTGCAATGGGGTGGTGGTTTCTTTGGCACTGTTCAACATCCCGGCGATTTGACCCACTTGGGTATGCATCCCCGTGCCAACTACCACGCCCACACCCCGACCATAGGTGACGTTACTATTCATAAAGGCCATGTTGTTGCGATCCCCTAGGGGCACATCATCTTTAGCAATGGTGGCCACATCTTTTTCCGTGGGAACGGATTCACCGGTAAGGGCGGCTTCTTCAATTTTCAAAGAAGCCGCATCTAACAGGCGTAGGTCCGCTGGGACCACATCCCCCGCTTCCAACAACACGATGTCCCCAGGGACCAGTTGGTCACTGCTGATGGATAAAATCGCGTTGTTGCGCCGTACCCGGGCTTCCGGGGTGGCCATTTCTTTTAAGGCATCGATGGCTTCTTCAGCCTTGGATTCTTGGATCACGCCCATAAAGGCGTTGATCAAGACCACTGCTAAGATGATCAAAGCATCGGCCCATTCCCGGGCCACTAACCCGGAAATCAAAGCTGCCACCAATAAAACAATGATCATAAAATCTTTAAACTGATCCAAGAAACGTTGCAGCTTAGTTTTACGTTTGCCCTCCGCTAATGCATTGGGGCCGTATTTCGCTAAGTTGGCATTCACTTGTTCGCCCGTTAAACCGGTGCGCTTGGAATCAACCGCGGCCAAAACTTTGTCCACATCTTGGGCAAAGTATTTGGGTTGTTGCTTTTGCTGGTCCGTCATTTTTAAACTCCCTTTCATCAAAGTAAACAAAAAGAGACTCATGTGTCGTCAATTTGCCTAACACACAAGTCTCACTATTTAAGATAACACCAGAGGCTCATGACTCAATCACGACTCTTGCTGACGATGTTACCGCGGTTATCCGCTAGTTACTCCCTTGTCAATAACATAATTATAACTTAGTTCTTAAGGCCAACGCAAGCCTTATTTCCAGAAGTCATCAAACACCGTAATTGGTAAGTGGCGCTTGTGTTGGGTCCGTTGATAAATGGCTTCAAGCTTCTCAGCGGCGGCCGGGTCGATGTCTTTACCTTCTAAGTAGTCATCGATTTGGTCATAAGTCACCCCTAGGGCCACTTCATCAGGCAGTGCCGGACGATCTTCTTCCAGATCAGCCGTGGGGGTCTTTTCATATAAATGTTCTGGCGCGTTTAACACTTTCAGTAACGCCTTGCCTTGGCGCTTATCCAAGCGATACAGCGGGGTGACATCCGCGGCCCCATCCCCAAATTTGGTATAAAAGCCGGTGATATTTTCCGCCGCATGGTCCGTCCCCACCACAACCCCTTGGGTTTGGCCGGCGATGCCGTATTGGGCGATCATCCGGGCCCGGGCTTTGATATTACCCTTATTAAAATCACTGATGGTTAGTTGATTGGCTTCTAAAGCCGCCACCATGGCATCCACGCTGGGTTTGATATTCACCCGCAGGACTTGATCGGCCTTGATAAAAGCAATCGCCGCCATGGCGTCAGCTTCATCGGCTTGTTCCCCATAAGGTAAGCGCACGGCGATGAATTGGTAACTGTCATCCCCGGTTTCTTGGCGCAATGCCGTAATAGCCAATTGGGTCAAAGCCCCGGTCAAGGTGGAATCTTGGCCCCCAGAAATCCCCAAGACATAGGTCTTTAGGCCCGTCTTTTGTAAATAAGCTTTTAAGAAATCCACCGAACGGCGAATCTCAGCTTGCGGATCAATGGTGGGTAAGGTTTTTTCAACTGCAATAATTTCTTTTTGTAATGGCCGCATAGTGCCAACTCCTTTATGTCAAAATTCTAGTCGAAATTTAACGACTCCACATTCTCCCGGACCCGTTGGATGTAATCCATCTTGTGGTCCCATAGTTTCTGAGATAGATCCACGGGATATTCTTGGGGATTTAAGTCCCGTTTGTACTCGTCCCACAAGGAATCTAAACTTTGGGTGCAATAGGTCTTGATATCTTGCAAGGCGGGCAGGCGATATACCAAGTCCCCTTTGACAAAAATGTCGTGGAGCAGGGGGCGAGCTTTGAAGTCTTCCAAAACTTTGTTGATATACGTATAGGTAGGATGGAACATATACAGAGATTTTTGTGCTTGGGGATTTTCGTCCCACAGGGCAATATAATCCCCTTCGGACTTGCCATCTTTTTTATTGTTGGTAATGCGCCAAACTTGTTTTAAACCTGGGGTAGAGATTTTTTCCGCATTATTGGACAACTTGATGGTATCCACCATTTTACCCTGGTCATCTTCAATGGCAACCAATTTGTAAACGGCGCCCAAGGCCGGTTGATCAAAGGCGGTGATGAGTTTAGTCCCCACACCCCATACGTCGATCTTGGCTTCTTGCATCTTCAAGTTTTGAATGGTTTTTTCATCCAAATCATTGGAGGCATAAATTTTAGCGTCGGTGAAACCGGCATCGTCTAATTGTTGCCGGACCCGCTTGGAGATATAGGCCATATCCCCAGAATCGATCCGCACCCCTTGGAAATTGATCTTATCGCCAAATTCTCTGGCCACCTTAATAGCACTAGGCACGCCGCTGCGCAGGGTGTCGTAAGTATCCACTAAAAAGACACAATCCTTATGCGTCTGGGCGTAAGCTTTAAAGCCTTCATAATCACTGCGATAGGTTTGAATCAAAGAATGGGCATGGGTGCCAGAAATGGGGATGCCAAACAATTTGCCAGCCCGGACATTACTGGTGGCATCAAACCCGCCAATAAAGGCTGCCCGAGTGCCCCATAGTGCGGCATCCATCTCTTGGGCCCGGCGGCTGCCAAATTCCAACAAAGGATCAGTGCCGGTGACCGACTTGATGCGAGAAGCCTTGGTGGCAATCAAAGTCTGATAATTGATGACATTTAAAATGGCCGTCTCGATCAATTGCGCTTGAGCCAAGGGCCCTTCCACTTGAAAAATTGGTTCATTGTTGAAGACCAAATCCCCTTCCACCGCCGAACGAATGGTGCAGGTGAATTTGAGATCTTTTAAGTACTGCAGAAATTCTTCGGGGTAATCTTCGGTAGCCCGTAAGTAATCTAGATCACTATCGGTAAAATGCAGGTCCTGCAGGTATTTGACCACCCGCTCTAGGCCGGCAAAAATCGCATAACCGCTTTTAAAGGGATTCTTTCTGAAGTAGCATTCAAAGACGGCGTTGCGCTCAGAGACACCTTTTTCCCAATAGGTGAGCATCATATTGATTTCATAGAGATCAGTGTGTAGCGTCAAACTGTCGTCTGGGTAGTTAGACATAAGTAAACTCCTCGTATGTTTTCCGGTTTAGTTGCATGATAAAATAATATGACTTTCATTATACTGCTTTTGCAGGGGCGGTTCCAAGAATTTTGGCTACTTTTGTGCCTGTTGGTACAAATCTACCATGGTTTTGGCCAGATTGTCCGCGGAGAAATGGCTGGCGGCAAAGTTTTTAAAGGCCTTGCCCCGGTTCACCAAGGTTCCCGCCTCAAATTCCCCGTGGGCTTCAGCTAAAGCTTTGACCAAAGCGGCCTGGTCATCGCTGGGGAAAATCCAGCCTAAATCGGCGTTAGGAATCACCACGTCATCGGAGCCCACTTTGGTGGCAATGGCCGGCAATTCCGCATCGGCGGCTTCTAATAAAACCGTGGGGAAGCCTTCGGAGGTGGATGGTAAGACAAATAAATCAGCTTGGTCGTAATAAGGTTGGGTATTTTCCGTAAAGCCGGCCACGTCTACTTTGTCTTGAATCTGCAAAGTCTTGGCTAAAGCTTTTAAGTCATCTTCCAGGGGTCCATCCCCTAAAATCGTCACCTTATAATCAAAATCCACCTGAGCCAAGGCCTTTAATAACAAGGCCTGATTCTTCACGTAAGTCACCCGGGCCACGTTTAAAATATTAAACGGTTCATGTTCCGGGCGGTCAATGGGCGTGTCGTGAAAATTAATGGCATTAAAAATCGGGGTCATGTCCCCGTCAGGGATGCCGTAGCTATGTAATTCGTCCCGGAAGTAATCCGTGATCAGATACAAGTGCTTAGCTTTTTTCAAAGCGTTGATATTTAATTTCAAGAAGGCCTTGCCTTTCAAACCGCCCTTAGGAAAATCCACATGGGGTTCAGAATGGACGGTGACTACCCAGGTAGCATTGATTTTGTGCTGGATGAAACGGGTCAAGACGTTGGCCCGGGGGCCGTGGGTGTGGACAATGTCAAAGTGGTTATCGTTGACAAAATTACGGTAGCGTTTTAACACACTGAGATCTAGCTGGGAATTTTGGGCAATGACCGTGGTTTTCACCTGATATTCCCGGGCCATTTTAGCCACGGCGCTGTCTTCAAAGACCAATAATTCTGCTTCGATCCCCGGAATTTTGTTCAAGGCGCCGATGAGCCAGACCATATGGGCCCGGCCGCCACCGGTTTCATTCCCGGCATTTACGATTAATATTTTCAAAAAAATCCCTCCGTTAAGTTTTTTTCACACGTTTCTTTGCTATAATTAGGCCATTATCAACTAGGAGTGAGCACATGGCTTTTTCAACTGTATCCGTGATGGATATTCCTTTTATTAAGGCGACCAGCCAAGAATTTTTGGCCCAGTTGCAACAAGATATCGACCACCAACAAAATCGCTTCATCGTAACCGCCAATCCAGAAATCGTCTTATACGCCCGGGATCATCCCGATTACAAAAAATTGATTCTAGGTGCTGATTATATTACACCAGATGGCATCGGGATAATCAAGGCATCCCAAGCATTAAAACAACCCTTGCCCGAGCGGGTCACCGGTTATGACACCATGATGGCCCTGCTGGACAAAGCTAACCAACAACACTTGAAGGTCTATTTGGTGGGGGCTAAGCCTGAAGTCATGGCCAAAGTAGTTGAAAAAATCCAACACAACTACCCGGGCATTGAACTCAGCGGTTACCACGACGGCTATTTCAAAGATGATCAGGCCATCGTGGCCGACATTGCCGCCAAACAACCCCAATTGGTCTTTGCCGGGTTAGGTTATCCCAAGCAGGAACAATGGATTCAGGCCAACTTAAGCAAGACCAAGGCCATTTGGATGGGGGTGGGTGGCAGCTTTGATGTGTTGTCCGGCTTGACCAAACGGGCCCCTAAATTTTGGCAGGACCTGCATTTAGAATGGTTCTACCGCTTCTTAAAAGAACCCACCCGCTTCAAACGCATGCTGGCCATTCCTAAGTTCATGTGGCTGATTCGGAAATAATCCCCATGATACGACAAAAGCTGAGTCTAAACCTTTCTGGTTTTGGCTCAGCTTTTTTGGCTTAACTTTCGCCCCGCTTATGCAAAAAGCGCGTGGCTTGATTTAATACTTTGGGCCGGAGGATCAAGATGGCCAAGCCATACACGACGACCCCAGCGGCCACTTCGATGACCAGGTTCTTAATGGTCATCTGCCAGTGGTCGTGCAAGCCCCGGACGGCGAGGAACAATAAAATCCCCCCCAGGAAGTACTTCCACTGGTCGTTGAACATTTGCTTTAGATCCACTTGTTTGGCAATGGCCAGGACTTGGTAGCCGGTGACCACCACTTCTGCCAAAACGGTGGCCAACATGGCGCCGTTGGCTTGCCACATGATGATTAACGGAATGTTCAAGACAATATTTAAAATGGCTCCCAAAACCACCGAGGTGGTAAATTTGCTATTTTGATGGGTGGCCAATAAATACTGGATCCCGATGACGTTGCTCCAGGCAATCAAAACTACCACGGCGGCTTCAATGACCATCAAGGTCCCGACTTCCGCGAAGGGCTTGCCCAGATATAACACCACAAACTTCGGGGCAATGGCGGCCAGCCCGAAGGCTAGGGGCACGGCTAAAATGCTGACGAAGTGAAAAGCTAAGTATAAATACTTGTTCACATCCGCCTTATCCCCGGCGGCATAAGCATTAGCCACATGGGGCAGCATCACCGTGGCGATGGCCGTTACCACCGATAGCAAAATCTTGGTGATGTTATCGGCGTTGTAATAAAACCCAGAAGATTTATAAGAAATCATGGCCCCCAACATGGTTTTATTCAAAGGCACATAAATTTGGGTGGCCAATTGGGGGATCAACAAGCTCAAGGACTCTAAAAAATGTTTTTTAAAGGTCAAAGCATGCCAGTTGACACCGTCCACATAGCGCTTCAAATACGGCCATAGGGTCAAATTTCCCAACAGGGTGGACCCAGCAATGATTAAAATATAAATCAATAAGTCGGATTTGGTCTTGACCAAAGTGAAGATCAAAACCAAGGACAAAATTTTAATGACAAAATTCCGCAACACCGTGACCTTGAAATTCTCAAAGCCCATAAAGAGATAGGAAATATCGAACATGGCCGCAATGATCGCCACCCCTTGGCCGATATAATAGGGCCGCAAATCCCCGGTGAAGGCCAAAAAGCCGATGAAGGCCACCATGGCCACGGTCATGGCCGCCAAGCGCATGAAGAAAATACTCCAAAAGGCATTGGTGGTGGCTTCTCTATCATGGCGCAGATAGGCAATTTCCCGGTTCCCGTAAAAGGCTACCCCCAAACTCCCAATCAAAATGAAGTACTGCACATTGGAGTTGGTGTAAGCGAAAATCCCGTTATTAGTGGCCCCAATGGTCCGGTTCACGTAAGGTAGGGTGATCACTGGGACGATGACCAAAAATATTTGGTAAAAGGCGTTCCAGAGATAGTTTTTTAAAACTTTCATAAAGGTTTACTTGTTAAATTCCCTTCCAGCCGCTTGCAGGGCGGATAAAATAACCTGGTCCATATTGAAATACTTATACTGGCCTAAGCGCCCGCCAAACAATACGTTAGGCGCCTCAGTAGCGGCGATATCCCGGTATTGCTTGAAGAGGCTATCGTTAACTTGGTTATTCACCGGGTAGTAAGGTTCACTGCCCTTTTGCCAGTCTTGGGGATATTCTCTGGTAATCACCGTTTGGTGCTTGTTGCCCTTGCCGAATTCAAAGTGCTTGTGCTCAATGATCCGGGTAAAAGGTGTTTCGGCGTCCGTATAGTTGATGACGGCATTACCTTGGAAATTCGGCGTATCTAGGGTTTCTTCTTCAAAACGCAAAGACCGGTAAGCTAAAGCGCCGAACTTGTAATCAAAGAATTGGTCGATCATCCCGGTATAAATCACCCGGTCGTAATCTTTTAAGTATTGGGCTTTGTTATCAAAGAAATCCGTGTTTACAGAGACGGAAATCTTAGGATCGTCAAGCAACTTCTCCACGATCTGGGTATAGCCGCCGATTGGAATCCCTTGGTAGGGATCATTAAAGTAATTGTTGTCATAAACATAACGGACTGGTAAGCGCCGGATGATGAAGGCTGGCAGTTCTGTGGCCTTTTGTCCCCATTGCTTTTCCGTATAGCCCTTAACTAATTTTTCATAGATGTCGGTGCCAATTAAAGAAATCGCTTGTTCTTCCAAATTAGTCGGTTTCTTGCCCTTTAAGACTTGCCGTTGTTCGGCAATTTTAGCCTGGGCCTCTTCTGGAGTGGCCACGCCCCACATTTTATTAAAGGTGTTCATGTTAAAGGGGAGATTGTACATCTCACCTTTGTAATTAGCCACAGGTTCATTGGTATAGCGGTTGAATTCGGCGAATTGTTGCACATAATCCCAAATTTGTTTTTGACTGGTATGGAAAATATGGGCCCCATATTTATGCACCTGAATACCTTGGACGTTTTCCGTGTAGACATTCCCGGCAATATGCGGGCGCCGTTCGATCATGTGCACCTTATGGCCATGTTTCACCGCTTCATTGGCAAATACGGCGCCAAACAAGCCGGTACCGACGATTAAATAATTCATACTTGGCTCAACTCCTTAATCCTTGGGAAATTCAACATTGGGATGGAACACAATGCCCGCAAACAGGCCCTTTAAAATCAAGCCCATGCGCTTGGCCCGTTTGTTGGGGCTCTTAAAGGGTACCCGTAACAAGGTGTAAATCGATGCTAGAATATGGCGGGCAAAGTAGCGGCCCCCTTGTTTTTTAGAGATGTAATATAAATTGCGATAGTTATAATAAAACCGATTCAAGCGATTGGGATCTTTCTCCGTGAGGATATCCACTCGCCCATTGGAGCCCATTTTGTGGATACAAATACTATCGGGGACAAAGTACGCTGCTTTGTGCAACACCGTAGTGGTGATCCGCAAGGTATATTCCAAATCGTCGCCCCAAATGAAGAAATCCGTAATGGGATAGCCGATTTGGGCCACCACCGTCCGGGGAATCATGACAGAAACAAATGACGCGCTTTCCACTTTGATCAAGCCCTTTTCGGCGATGTCATTCCAGCCGGTGCGATCCACGTTGGGAATATTCATCAGCGTGGGGTTGTTATCCGTCCACTTCACATTACTACACAAAAAACCAAAATCAGGGGCAATATTGGCCCCTGCTAATAGTTCTTCTAAAGCCGTGGGTTCAGGAATGGTATCATCGTCCATGATCCAAACCAAATCATCTTGGGTTTGGGTCATAAATTGTTTCATCCCCGTGTTAAAGCCGCCGGCACCCCCTAAATTCTTAGCGGTGCGATAGTTGATAATATCGCTTTGGGCCGCTAAGTAGTTGGGCGTGTCGTCTGAGGAATGATTGTCCACGACAACAATATGACTAACCGGGGTAGTTTGGGCCCGAATAGCGGCCAAACACTCCTTAAATAATTCAATTTTATTGAAAGTCACAATGACTGCCGTTACTTTTAAATTTGCCAATTTATTCACCCATTATATTTATTTGTCAAGCTCACTGCCATTAAAATCCAGACTGTCGTTGCGGCGTTTACCACTGCGCAGGCTGTACAACAAATGGCCCTCCACGAAGCCTAAGATAGTGGACTCTGACAAGAAGTCCAACACGTTGCCACTGTAAAAGGAAATTCCTAAAATCAACACGATCCCAAACAACAAGGTCACATGCCAATAGGTCAATAACTCGCGGCGGTCTTTTAAGATCCGGTAAAAACCATACAACATTAAGAAAACATAAGGCATCACCAGCAATAAGACCCCGATATAGCCCATGGAGAACCACTGGGATACAAAGTCCCGCTCCAAGTTAAAGGCGTAGTTCATTCGCGTATAAGTAATGCCTAGCCAGTTGTCCAAAGGATTATTGTTGATTTGTTTGATCCGGACTAATTGCGCCTGTTCCAACTTCCGGAAGCTGGCCCGATCTGTGGCGTTCCAATTCATCATGATGTTGTACCAGAATTGCGGATCCACTTTATAAGAATAACCACCCTCTACAAACTTAGATTGCAAGCCATATTGGGTATAGTTGTTCTTGATGATCGGTGCTAAATCTTTCCGGTCACCTTGGGCCGCTGCTTCAAATTGTTTCTTCAAAGCTTCGTCGCGTTTTTTGGCTTCTTTTTTAGAACCCTCCCGACTGCTGACCACCACGCTATCCACGGTGGCCCGGTTCAAAGTCGGCGAATAGGGTAAGAGAATACCGGACAGTAAGATGAAAGCCCCAAAAACTGTTAAAATTTTGGGATTCAAACGTTCCTTGCGTTGGAATATAGCAAATAATAAATAGATGCCTAACGAACCAAATAAAGCGATCATCACCCCGAAGGTGGACGTCTTGGTGCCTAAGATAAACATGGCCCAAAGATGCACGCCGGCCAAAAGAACCGTTTTCCAGTTAAAGTTAGTGATCATGTAATAAAACAGCATTGGCGCCAGCAATAGCTCTAAGGCTGACACGGCATTGGCATAGTAGAAGAAACTTTTCGCCGCCGTATCCCAATATGTAAAGCCTGTATTCACATCAAACCAGCTAAAGAAGTTGCCGTTGATCCAGTTGCTGCCATAAGACGCCAAGGCGAACCCCAACAAGTCAGTGACCACAATGCTGCCGGAAATCAAGATGGTTAAAGCTACAATGATGCGTAGGAATAATTTACGGCTAATGTTGATTTTATAAGACATCAAAATAACCGCTAAAGGAATCACCATGCGAATCAAATAAAACAGTTCGCCGGTCACAGAAAAGTTTAAATTATTGGTGGCAAAGGTGTAGAAATGACGGGCATTATAAATATGGGCCGCAAAGTAAACCAGCAGGATCAGCCCGTAGCCTAAAATAAAGTAATTCATCTTTTGGTTGCGCTGACTGTAAACAAAAAGCAAGCCAATGACAAATATAAATAAAATCCGAATAATCGTTGGTAATGAGAACGACAACATCTTAGATAGGGGTGGCACGTAGAAAAAATAGATATCCAAAAACGGTTGTAAAATGATAAAAAGCATAAACAAGTTTTTGGTCAGTTGTTTGTATTTATCGTTGGAATTAAACATGTTTTCCTCCTGGAAATATAAAAAGTCCTTACAAGATAATACCAGAAAAAAGGCAATTAAAACAGGGCTCCCGGTAAAATAATCATTTTACCAGCAACCCCAAATTGTCTACAAGTATCTTGATTTTACTGAATTTATGAGTTTAGAAATGCTATATTTGAACGTTCAGGAAACCATGACGGGTCCTAAAACCGAATTGTCCTGCTGCTCCCAATTCACCCAGTCATCTTTCCCTCCATTGTAATTATGGCATAAAAACGGGTCAAAAAGTAGTCTGTTTTTCAACAAAGATTGCTGGTACACTATGGCCTCGGAGGTGTTGGTATGATGCAAGTTGATTTTAATGCAGAACAAGCCCATCTAACAACGATCTACCAGTATTTGGTGGCAGAAATCGCCCGTTTAACGGCGAAACTAGCGGCTTTACAGCAACAAGGCCGACAGTTAAAGCAAAGTTTTAGTAGCGATACGTCCTTAAATTTTGAAACCATCAGCGATAATTTGGATACCTTTGCCAGTATTGAAGCCAATAACCGTCAAATCGATGCCTTAAACGCCCAAGTGGATCAGGCTAACATGCGCTTGCAGGCGGCCCACTTGTTAAAACCCCAAGCTTATTTTGCCCGGGTGGACTTGGTCTTTGACAGCGATACCCCCGAGGCCTTTTACTTGGGCAAAGTGGGCTTTAGCGGGGTTGATGAAACCAATCTGATTTACGATTGGCGGGCCCCGGTGGCTGACGTTTATTATGCCAATCGCCTGGGAGCCACCAGCTATCAGGCCAATGGTCGCCAAATTCCGGTGACCTTGACCAAGCGGCGCCAGTTCGTGATCCAAGGATCCAACTTGTTGCAAGCCTTTGACAACCAAGTGGCCATTAATGACCCTGTATTGCTGGCCGCTTTGGCGGTCAATCGCAGCGGTCAAATGCAAGACATCACCGCCACCATTCAGGCTGAACAAAATGCCATCATTCGCGCCAACGCTGCCCAAGTGCTATTGGTGGACGGGGTGGCCGGCAGTGGTAAAACCTCAGTGTTATTACAACGGGTGGCTTATTTGTTATATCAACAGCGCCAAACTTGGTCGGCAGAAAATATTTTGATTTTCACCCCCAACCAAGTTTTTGCCAAATATATCCAAAATGTCCTGCCCGCCCTAGGGGAATCCAATCCGGTGACCCTGCCCTTTGTGCGCTATTTTCAACAACTGGGGCAACGCTTTGGTTGGTCGCTCCCAGACGCCACTGGCCGCTTTAAGCTGTTAGACCAGCAATTACAGCAGGTGGTGGTTAACGTTGACGTCTTAACCCACCTTTTTCAAGACGACCTGGGCCAGCGTTATTTTCAACAAACTGACCCTCAACAGCCCCTGTTACGGCGGCTGCAAGTTATTTTGCGCCGGCTAGCCGACAAGCCCAGCACAGCTGCCGGGGATCTAACCGCTTGGCTGAGCCAAGTTGACTGGGCCACTATCCTCAAAATAGCCGGGCCTTTAACAGTAACCGAACAGTTTTATATCCTGTTGCGGCTGCAAAATTACCATCAAGATAACATCGCAGCCCTATTCATTGATGAAGCCCAAGACTACACCCCGGATCAATTAACGCTGATCAACCAACTTTTTCCGAAGGCCAGCCTTACCCTAGTGGGGGACCATAATCAGGTGTTAAAGGCCACGGGGGCCACCTTAGCCGAGATGGCGGCTAGCTTTGACCAGCGGCCCCTGGTTCAAAAATACCTGGTGACCAGCTACCGGGCCACCGCCACTATCACGGATTTCTTTGCCCAGTTTGCCGATAACCCCAAGGCTTTAAAAATTCAATCCATTCAGTCCCAGGGCCAACAACCCCAAATTTACGAACAATTGTCCCTGGCCACTTTGGTCCAGGAACTTACCAGCACGTCAACGGGACAACTACTGGGGGTGATTACCCCAGACAACCAAACAGCCCAACAAGTGCTGGTCGCCTTAAAACCCAGCCTGGCCCAGGTCACAGGTTTAACTGGGGATAGTCCAAAACTACCCACCAGCGGTGTGGTGGTCTTACCCTTAGCCGTGGCCAAGGGGTTGGAGTTCGACCAGGTGGTGTTGACCGATTTTGCAACCAGCTTTTACCAGGATCCAATTTTAGGGCAACATCGCCGTTATGTGGCCGCTTCTCGAGCAACAAAAACCCTGACCATTATTAACCGACTCACTGGTCTGCCAACTTCAAAGGCGTCTACCGGTGATTAGCGGCCACAATTGTCCCGATTAAATCAGGAAAGTAGGCGTCTAATTCTTGCCGTCTTAATTGCAGATAACTATGGCGGCCGGCTTTAGAGATCGTGATCAGGCCATTTAATCTTAAATTACGATAATGCTGGGATAAATTACTTTTTTTACCAAGATTTTCAAATAATACACAAGAGACCGGTGCTGCCTGGTCAGCCAAGCGGGTGACAATGGCCAAGCGCGTGGGGTCACTTAAGGATTTCAATAATTGGGCCAGGGTAATGGTTGCCATGGCCGGTACGGGTAATAATTGGGACATTTTGCCACCTTCTTCCCTTTACATTCTATCAGTTTAGTCTATACTAAACAATGACAGACAGTTTAGTGGACGCTAAACTATCCAAGGAGATTTTTATATGGCTCAAAATATGACAACTATTGCCCAGTATTTCGCCCTTTCCGATTTAGCCCCCCAGGACTTAAAGGCCCAAGGGCAAATCAACAATCTTTTTGCAGATAATGCCACCGTCACCGCCGCAGATGGCACCACAATTACGGGGAAGCCAGCTATTGCAGCGTTCTTCAAAGCATTCTTTACCCGCAACCAACAATTACGCCATTTGCAGCACACCGTCAAAACGGTCACGGGTTATCAAGCCCAGTGGGCCGTGGTGGGCCAAAAAGCCGGCCCAACTTTGTTTACCTTGCAGGGCTATGACGACTATCGTTTTACCCCGGCCGGTAAAATCAGCCGCCTGCAGGTCACCACAAGCTAAATGGTATGTAAAAAGCGCTCCGGGAAATTTTCCCGAAGCGCTTTTTTGGTCTCAATTTAACGTTCTAAATAAAATTCAAAGCGGGAGCCCACATATTGGGTCCGGACATATTCAAAGGGGCGGCCAGATTTCAAGAAGGAAACCTGACGTAATTTTAAGATAGCGTCATTGCGTTTGATTTTCAAGAAATCCGCGATGCGTTCAGAGGCCAAGGTGGCGGTGACTGTTTGATGGGCCCCACCCAATTGATAATTGCCCTTGGTCTCTAAGGCGTGATACAAGGAGGCAGTGATTTCTTCCTTAGAGAAACCCTCAACCAGATCAGCCGGCACCGCCGCAGTTTCAAAACTAATGGGCAAGCCATCCGCATAACGGATCCGCTCCATACGCAACACTTGGTTGCCCTGGGGCAATTCCAAGCGTTCCACTTCACTTAACGTGGGGCTGGCCAAATGATAGGAAACCGTTTTGCTGGAAGGCACTTTACCTTGGGCTTGCATAATGTCTGTAAAGCTGGTAATGCCAGACATTTTCTCTTGAATCTTGGCACTGGCCACATAAGTCCCCGAACCCACGTGGCGTTCCAAAATCCCCTCATCCACTAAGGTTTGAATGGCTTGGCGCAGGGTCATGCGGCTGACACCGAACTTTTTAGCCAAGTCCCGTTCAGCCGGGATACGTTGACCCACCCGCCATTTGCCGGCTTCAATATCTAGTCTGATTTGATTGTGAATTTCAATATAAATCGGTGAACGCATGACAATCTTCTCTCCTCTTTAGGCTTCGGGGTGATTTTCTTCCCCAAAGCTATAGGTTGTCTTCAAATTGAAGGCACCATCGAACAAATTCATATCGGCATCTTTGCCAGGTAAAATATAGCCCTTGTGTTCCAAGCCAAACTCATTGGCTTGATTGACACTAGACATTTGCACCGCATCAGCGACACTGCAGCCGGTGAAGCGCATGACATTAACAAAAGCATCAGGATATTGTAACACGGAACCTGCCAAGGTGCCATCAGCTAGCCGGGCTTGTTTATCTTTCACAAAGACTTTTTGGCCCCCCAGTTCGCTTTCACCTTCCGGCATCCCCTTAGACCGCATGGAATCAGTGACCAAATCGATGCGGTGGCTGCCTTTTTGATCATAAGCTAATTTAATCATATCTGGGACGATATGAAAACCATCACAAATCAATTCACAATACATATTATCTTCTAACATGGCATGACCAGTGACGCCGGGTTCCCGATGTTTGAATTCCCGTTGGGCGTTATACAAATGGGTCACATGGGTGGCCTTGCTATGGAGCATTTGGGCCCGGGTGGCATTACTATGCCCCACGGAAGGCACGATGCCATGGCTTAAGCAGTAATCTTCAAAGGCCTGGGAGCCAGGATCTTCGGGGGCATAAGTAATCAATTTCACCATGCCACCGGATAATTCGTTCCAGTGGGCTAATAAATTGGTATCGGGATCTTTGATGTATTGTTCTGGTTGCGCACCCTTATAGGTTGCGGAGATGAAGGGGCCCTCCAAATGCACGCCCTGAATGACGGGATTCTTAGCGGCAGCGGCCTTGACCCCTTCCATAGCATGGTCGATGTTGGCATTAGATTGGGTCATCGTGGTGGCAAACAGCGTGGTGACCCCTTCGTTGGTCATCATTTTATGGGCCATGGTATTGATTTGGTCTGGATCGCCATCCATGGCATCAAAGCCATACCCCCCATGGGCATGGACATCAATGAAACCAGGTACTAATACCCGGTCCCGCAAAATCTCCACGTCGTCGCCGGCTTGGGCTTGGTATTCAGCTACCGGGCCCACATCTAATATTTTATCCGTGAAGCGCACGTATCCGTCTGAAATCTTACTTTCACCTGTATAAATCACAACATGCTTTAAAACTTTCGCCTTCATGCTTAAGCACTCCTCTTATGATTGAATTATCTTAGTTCAGTATAACCGGTATAGACCGATAATGCAATGGTTGGTATACCTGGGGAAATCGGGCCAATTTCCAAAAAAACAAGGCCCCAAAGGACCTTGTTTTGCTGAAATTTAACCGGTTGATTCTTTAATTTTGATCCCACTCTTGATGGGAGTCGGCCATGGCTTTATTTTGGGCCGGCTTCAAATTACGTACGATCTTGTAGACCACTACCAGTAAGACCACCACCCCAGCGGTAAAGATCAAATCGGGGATGATCCTTAACCATAACAAGGTGGCTACGGTGGAACCATGATAGAAACTCAAGAGCCGGGCATGCCAGTAACCATTGGTCAAGGCATCTTTTAATTGTAAGGTCCCCACGGGCATTAGGGTGATGAAGGTCATCCCCGCTAAGCCAATGTTTAATAGCCAACAAGCCCGTTTGAGCCATTTTTCCAGTTTGGCGGTCCAAATTTCTTTTTTAGAAATATTCCGCAGGGTATATAACATAATGGCAATGGAGAACATGCCATAAACCCCGGCCATGGAACCATGGGCATGGGCCGACGTCCATTGGGTGCCATGTTCAAAGTAATTGATGGCCGGTGCGTTGATCAAAAAGCCCAAGGCCCCAGCCCCGATGGCATTCCAAATCCCCGTGGCCGCTAAGAACATGAAAGTCCCCTTGTAGGGAAATTCCAATTGGCTTTCTTTATAAACTTTATAGTGGGTCCAAGCTTCCCAAATCAATAAGCATAAGGGGATGACTTCTAAAGCGGAGAAACAAGCCCCCAGGGACAGCCAGATATTGTGATCACCTTGCCACCAATAATGATGGCCCATGCCCACGACCCCGGCACCTAATAATAAGGTCAATTGGAAATACAAGGCCCGAATCGTAGATTTGCTGGTGGTGAGTTTCATATCCACCATTAACCAACCGATGAGGATCACGGCAAAGGATTCAAAGATACCTTCCACCCAAAGATGGACGATCCACCAGCGCCAGTAATCGGCAAAGGTCACATGGGAGTTTGGCAAAATGAATAAGGAAGCCAGATAAAAGGCCGGAATGGCAATGGCCCCTAAGAATAACAAGGTGGTCAAACGGGTGCGGTCGGTACTGGTGCCAGCCTCGCCCTTGTGGCGAATCGCTGGGATAAAGCCCCGCATCAAGATCACGATCCACAACAACATGGCCACAATAAACAGCCATTGCCAGGCTTTACCCATTTCTAAGTATTCCCAGCCGAAGTGCCCAATGAGCCACCAGCCTTTTTTAACAAAGCCTAAAATGTCGCCCCATTCTCCTAACATACTGCCAGCAACCACCACCAGTAAGCCATAGAACAGGGTATTCACCAAGGCCCCTTGGTGTTTAGGTTCACGGCCCCGAATCCGGGGTACCACATAAATCCCCGTGGCGAGCCAGGCCGTGGCTACCCAGAAAATAACCAATTGCAAATGCCAAGTTTTGGCTAAGTTAAAGGGCCAAATATTTTGCAGCGGAATCCCGAAGAAACTATTTTCCACATAGTAGTGGGCCATTAACTCCCCTAATAAAATTTGCACGAGGAATAAGACCATTACCAATAAGAAGAATTTCCCCGTCTTGC
The DNA here is from genome assembly GCF_001436375.1 of Agrilactobacillus composti DSM 18527 = JCM 14202. Taxonomy (GTDB): domain Bacteria; phylum Bacillota; class Bacilli; order Lactobacillales; family Lactobacillaceae; genus Agrilactobacillus; species Agrilactobacillus composti. Next base: position 35,685 of record NZ_AZGA01000019.1, read on the forward strand.
GTTGACTGTCGGAAATCGGCAGATCCGGGTCGATCCGCGGCGGCTTATTTTTACCGTAGGCAAATTCCATATCAAAGTTATAACGCCGTTGCACCCAGATGATGACCCCCACCCCGGCCACTAAGATGGCCACGGAAATAGCCGTCCAAATCATAGCCTCTGCGGGCATGGTATTGCCGGCGTCTAAATCATAGGGCCAGTTGTTGGTGTAAGAAAAGTTTTGGCCCGGCCGATTGGTGGAAGCCATCCAAGCTCCCCAAAAGAAGAAACTGGATAGCTGATCCACCTTATTACCCCGGACCATGTAGGCCCCGGTATTGTTCTTGATCATGTTCTCCGGCAAACCCGCTTGTCTAGGATTATTGATGAACTCCCGGCGATAATAGCGCTGTAAGTAAGTGAAGCCAGCGGCCTGGGCGGGACTTAAGGTCAAGGTATCGGCTTTTTGAGAATAGCGATTGACCTTGATCTCTTTTTTCACCACCCCTTTGATCCCCTCTTGTTGCAGATCAGAAAGGTCCCCCCAAGCTTTGTGGTACTTGGTTTGAGCATAATAGCGGTGCATCCCCTTTAAATAAACATGCAGGGCTTGGGCGGTGTAATCCGGCCCTAAATAAGAGCCATTGCCTAAGTAAGTGCCATAATCCGTCAAACCATAGCGTTCATAGACGGCTTGACCACTGAGTAATGTTTTATGTGAGACTAACGTGTTACCGTTAGTGTTGACGATTTTTGCAGGCCTAGGGGCTTCATTTTTGAATATCAAGAAACCACCGGCAATTAAAATAGAAAAAACAACAATTAGTACCGTAATGAGTATCTTCGTGAGCCTAGCATAAGGCTTTGATGTACGCATTAGTGAACCCTCCTCCTTGATCCATGTCACAGCTAGCGGTAAACCGCTGCCATAAAAATATTAACACGGAATATTCCAAAAATATATAGATAATTGTCAAGAAAGGGGTTAAATAACGATACGCTACAGCTAAAATAAGCCCACAGCAACGCTAGATAGCTATTAAATAATTTCTATATCGGCCTTTAATTCTCATCGAATTTACTTTTTGATATATTTTTGGCATAATTAAGCCATAACTTAATTTCATTTCTGGCAAATCATGGTATGATACACCTATACGAAATAGAGGTTAAACGACATGATCAATCTTGAGAAATTCATTGCCCGCCGCAAGGCCCTGGGGCTATCCCAGCAAGAATTGGCCGCGGGTATTTGTACCCAGGCCACCTTGAGCAAGTTAGAGCGCAATGGCCGGATTCCATCTTTAAAAATTATGACCCAGCTTTGCGAACGCCTGGATTTGACTTTAAACGACCTATTATTGACCGACCCTAATACGTCCCTGGTCAAGGCCACCTTAGAAAAAGCGGAGTTTGAACTCATCACCTTGGAATATGCTCAGGCCAAAGCCCAACTGGCCAAAATCAACACCAAGGACCTGCCGGATACCCTGACAGAAATGACCTACTACTACCTGTTAGGCTACGTCCAAGTCTTGGGGGGCACCGAACCTTTAACGGCTTTATTTTATTTCAACCAAATTCTGACGGACTTAGACCCCAAGGGCCAGACTATCTTTTCATTGCTGGCCTATACCGGTAGCGGCTTAGTCTACAGCCGCCAAGGTAAAAATGACCAGGCGGAATTTTACTTTAACAAAGTTTTTAAGCAAATTTATCACACCCAGGCCACCGACGCCCAATCCGTGGGCCGGATTTTAAACATGTTGTTTTTCTGTGCCCAATTTTATGCCAAAATCAACGAGTTAAAAGTCAGCAATGCCCTGTTGGATTATGCCTACAAGCTCAGCGCCAAGTACCATGTGACCTATTACGTGGCCCGGGTATTGGCCTTAAAAGCTGAAAATACCCACAAGGCCGCCGGATCCCCGGTTGAAGTTAAAAAATTGCTGACCAGCGCCCGGGTATTTGCGGAATTCAATGAAAATGATCAATTGCTCAAACAGATCCAAACCCTCTGGGACGCTCTGGACACTAAAAAAACAAGGCCGTGATCGCCTTGTTTTTTTAGTGGTTGTAAATTTAACTGCTTTAGTCCAAGTATAACTGACGAAAACGGGCCACTTCCGCCTCGGACAATTTTAGACCCTGTTGGACATAATTAGCGAAGGATCCGAATTTTGTATTGATCACCTGAAAATAATGGGTCAGATAATCCCCATCCACCATCAAAGCCGTACCGATGGCTTTTAATTGCTGGTCGGCGAAGCCCTGTTGCTTCAAGTCTGCTAAAATTTGGGCGTTGGCGGTTTTCCGGGCAGCATTGGTTTGCAGATAGTCGGCTAAAATGTCCTGGTCGCTGACCCCCAATAGCTTCAAAATCAAGGCCGCAGCCACCCCCGTGCGGTCTTTACCGGCGAAACAGTGGAAAATAGTAGGTTCGGCCACTTGTAATAAATCTTGCAAAAATTGGTGATAGCCCTTTTGAGCGGAATCACTGAGGGCTAGCTGGGTATAGGTGGCCAGCATATTTTCATGAACATTGCCCTTTTCAGTGATCATTTGCCCTAGGCTGGCATTATTAGTGGTGGCATCCTTTAAAATATCTTGCACCACATAAGTCACCCCGGGCCAAAGGGTATCTGAATAATCAGCCCGCTCGTCGGCACTGCGCATATCCACGATGCGCTTGATACCTAGATCGTTAGCTAAATACTGCTGTTGCTTTGCGGTCAATTCAAATAATTGGCCGGAGCGGTATAACAGACCCGCTTTGACGGTTTGCCCCTGGTCATTTTGATACCCACCCATTGAACGTAAATTTGTAATTTTTTCCAATTTTGTTGCACCCTTTCGGCAGAGCCATAATCAACCCAGCCCAGTTTTAAACAAATTTCTAATCCATCATATCACGGTAGTCCGCCAATGGCATCCAAAAAGTGGCGTGGCCTAATTCCGGGGAATTATACCACACCACTGATCACAATTTTTTAACCTATTAATGTTTTACATAAGCCGTAACCGATTGGTTTAAATCCTGCCCTTGGGTGCTAATAGGCACGTCTTCCGGTTCATTATCGGCAGCCAAGTTCTTGTTGGCCGAAGCTAACATCAAACGGATCCGATTCAATTGGTTCACCACGGAGACCCCGGGATCGTAGTCAATTGGAGCAATGTTTGCTTTAGGATATTGCCGCCGCAATTCTTTGACCACGCCTTTGCCCACCACGTGGTTAGGCAAGCAGCCAAAGGGTTGCATACAAATGATATTATCCACGTTATCATCCAACAATTCGATCATTTCCCCGGTCAAGAACCAACCTTCACCAGTTTGGTTCCCCAAGTTCAAAATCTTGCTGGCGGATTTAGCCAAGTCGGCAATCTTGGCAATGCCGTTGAAGCGGCTGGAAGCTTGCAGAGCTTTTTGCATGGGTTTTTGCAGTTGGGTGATCAATTTGATACCGGCGTTGGCGATAATTTCGGACTTCAGTGGCATCCCGAATTGATCATGTTTGATTTTTTGGTTATACAAGGAGTAATTCATGAAACCGGCGATATCTGGTACCACGGCTTCAGCCCCTTCATTTTCCAATAATTCCACAATATTGTTGTTGGCAATTGGCGAATATTTCACCAAAATTTCACCAACTACCCCAACTTTAGGCTTTTGAATGTGTTGTAATGGGATAGTGTCAAAATCTGAGACGATTTGTTGCACATTGCGGCCAAATTCCCGCAAGTTCCCATTCTTCACATTGTCTTGGACCACTTCTAGCCACTGTTCGTGGAGCTTGTTGATTTCACCCTTATGGATTTCATAAGGCCGGGTGCGATAAACCACCCGTTCGAACAAGTCCCCATACAAGAAAGCAATCGCTAAGCGTTTGAGCATCTTAGGGTTGAGCTTGAAGCCATCCCCGGTCTTTTCAGTCCCTTGGTTACCCATGGACAAGGAAATGACCGGCACTTGCCCAAAGCCAGCATCCCGCAATGCTTTACGGATCAGGGGAATATAGTTAGTGGCCCGGCAGCCGCCCCCAGTTTGCGTCATTAAAACACTGGTGTTGTTCACGTCATATTGCCCGCTCTTCAACGCTTCGATCATTTGACCAATGGAAATAATGGCCGGATAACAAGCATCGTTATTCACAAATTTCAAGCCTTCATCCACGGCATTAGGATCCCGGGCTGGTAAGGTCACTACCCGGTAGCCAGAATCATTGAGCACCGTGTCCACCAACCCATCTTGGTGAATTGGCGACAACATTGGGATCAAGATCGTGTGTTTTTGCCGCATTTCTTTGGTGAACGGAATTGGTTCTGGGAAATCATACAATTTCTTCGGCAGAATTTGCCGTTTCGCCCGTTCGTTCACGGCTGCCTTTAAGGAGCGTAGCCGAATGCGGATGGCCCCCATGTTAGAGCCTTCATCAATCTTCAACAGGGTATACAACTTGTTGTGTTGGGCTAAAATTTCACCCACTTGGTCCGTGGTAATGGCATCCAAGCCACAGCCAAAGGAATTCAATTGCACTAATTCCAGATTAGGTTCTTTAGCCACTACTTCAGCGGCGGCATACAACCGGGCATGGTAAACCCATTGATCCACCACCCGCAAGCCGGATACATCCCCTAAATGGGAAATGCTGTCTTCCGTAAGGACATGGAAACCTTCTTGCGTAATGATTTGGGAAATCCCATGGTTGATCTCTGGATCCAAATGATAAGGCCGACCGGCTAAAACAATCGCCCGTTCGTTCTTTTCATGCAGGCGCATCAATACTTCTTCGCCCCGGTTTTGGATTTTTTGCTTGAAGGCCGCCAATTCTGCCATCCCTTTTTCAAAGGCAGTCTTCACCTCAGCTTCGGAAACGCCAAAATCTTTGAAGGATTCATAAAGATTGCGCACCGTGGACTTGGTATCGGCTAAATTCAAGTAAGGATTGCGATAGTCCACTTGGCCATCCCGGATTTCATCCACGTTATTGCGGATGACATCAGAATAGCTTTGGACGATGGGACAATTGAAGTGATTCCGGGCTTTACTATTTTCTTCCCGTTCATAAACCACCCCAGGGTAGAAAATCGTGTGGATGCCCTTATGGATCAAGGCCATCACGTGGCCGTGGGTCAATTTGGCCGGGTAACAAACCGTATCACTAGGAATGGTTTCAATCCCTTGTTCATACAAGTCTTTGGTAGACCGGGGCGATAATTCGGCACGAATCCCTAAGTCTTTAAAGAACGTCGCCCATAATGGGTAGTTTTCATACATATTCAAGACTCTGGGGATACCGATCGTGCCCCGAGTAGCCAATTTCTTACGCAAAGGCCGATATTTAAACAACAGGTCATATTTCTCTTTGACCAAGTTGATTTTAGAATTGGTTTTTTGCAGTTTGATCTGCATGCCCCGGGCTTGGCCCCGTTCACAGCGATTCCCGGTGACAAAGCGCCGGCCGTCGTTGAAAACGGTGACCGTTAACTGACAGTTATTTTCGCATAAGCCACAGTGCATGTATTCTTTTTCAGAAGTGAATTTCGCCATTTCCGCCGTGGATAACAACGTGGTCACGTCATTTTCTTGGTAGTTATCCTGGGCAATGATGGCGGCCCCATAGGCCCCCATCAAACCAGCGATATTGGGCCGAATGACTTCGTGGCCACTGATCTGTTCAAAGGCCCGCAGAACGGCTTCGTTATAAAAAGTCCCCCCTTGGCACACAATGTGGTGACCCAAATCTTCAGCCCGGCGAACTTTGATAACTTTATAGAGGGCATTTTTGATAACGGAATAAGATAGGCCTGCGGAGATATCCCCCACCGTGGCCCCTTCTTTTTGCACTTGTTTAACCTTGGAGTTCATGAAGACGGTACACCGGGACCCCAAGTCAGCGGGTTGTTTGGCCAATAAGGCCACTTTGGCAAAGTCTTTGACATCATACTTCAAAGATTCCGCGAAGGTTTCAATAAAGGAACCACACCCGGAAGAACAAGCTTCATTTAATTGAATCGTGGATAAGGCATCATCTTTCACGTGCATGGCCTTCATATCTTGGCCACCAATGTCTAAGATAAAGTCCACGTCTGGTTGGAAATAATGGGCAGCTTTATAGTGAGCCACGGTTTCCACTTCGCCTAAATCGGCCCGCAGTGCATTTTTGATCAATTGCTCCCCATAACCAGTGACACAGGTCTTGCCAATGGTCACGGCGTCGGGCAATTGGGCATACAAATCGTCTAAAATTTCCATGGTTTTCTTCAAGGGATCGCCATCATTTTTACCGTACCAGGTGTATAACAATTTATGGTCTGTACTCATCAAGGCCACTTTCGTAGTGGTGGAACCTGCGTCAATGCCTAAGAAAGCCACCCCAGCATAACTTGAAAGATCCCGGCTTTTAACCTGCGCCTTAGCATGGCGGGCTCTAAAAGCGTCTAAATCAGCTTGGGATTCAAATAAAGCCGGCAAGGTATCGCTTAGTTTTAAGGCATCATGATCATCGTGGTCTAGATTTGTTAATAATTGGGTCAAGTTGGTAATAGGTTGGTCGTCAGCATAAAGGGCCGCTCCTTTAGCCACAAAGAGTTGGGGATTTTCTGGGAAAATCACGTCTTCTGGGGCTAATTTTAAGGTAGCTATGAAGCGGGCTCGTAGTTCACTCATAAAGTATAAGGGCCCACCTAAAAAGGCCACCTTGCCCTTAATTTTGCGACCTGAAGCTAAGCCAGCAATGGTCTGATTGACGACGGCTTGGAAAATACTCACAGCGATATCCGCTTTATCCACGCCATCATTGATCAGGGGTTGCACATCAGTCTTGGCAAAGACCCCACAACGAGAGGCAATGGGATAGATATGGTGGTAATTCTTGGCCAATTCATTGACCCCATTGGCATCGGTCTTTAACAGGCTGGCCATTTGGTCAATAAACGCCCCAGTACCCCCGGCGCAGCTGCCGTTCATCCGCTGTTCCATGGCACTGCCAAAGAAAGTGATCTTGGCATCTTCGCCACCTAGCTCAATGGCCACATCGGTATCAGGAATCAAAGTCTCCACCGTACGGGTACAGGCAATGACTTCTTGGACAAACTTCACCTTTAAAACTTCCGCTAAACCCATGCCCCCAGAACCGGTAATGGTAAACCGAATGGGTGTATCCGGGGCCAGCTTGGCCTGGGCTTCGGTTAAGATTTTCTTTGTGGCAGTTTTAACATCTGAGTAGTGCCGTTGATAGGTTTCATATAATTCGTGATTATTATCATCCATAATAACTAATTTAACAGTGGTGGAACCCACATCGATTCCGCCGCGTAAAGCCTTTTGTGTCATAAAAACTCCTCCTCCAGGCTGACCCAACAGTGGTTGTTTAACCAACACTGCGTTTGTTATACTATACTCGTTAAGTTTATAACAAGATTGGCTAAAAACAATCATCAAATGTCCGCAAAGTATTTGGATAAGCAACACCTGTTGGAAAACGTTGTCTAAACAAGAGATTCTTTTGAGTGTTGTTCAATTTTCAGAAAGAAGTAAAATCATGCCTAAAAAAACTGATCTACGAGTCGTCCGTACTAAAAAAATGATTGTGGCCGCCTTTATTAAACTGGTGGAAAAAGAAGGTTTCGACGAACTGACGGTCCAAGAAATCGCCGATGAAGCCATGATCAATCGGGCCACCTTTTATGCCCATTTCAAAGACAAACAAGACCTTTACAACTACGTCTTCACCAGTGCCCTGGATTCCATCAAAGAAGTCCTCAGCGTAGATATCCTCACCAAAAACCATACCGTGATCCTACAAAATGTGGTGGATATGCTCACGGCCTTTTTCACCTTGGCCCAAGAAAACGAAGGCTTCTTTAAGACGCTGATCAAGGGTAATAATTCGGCCATCTTAAAACAAAGTCTCATGGACTTATTGAGCCACCAGTACGCGGAAATCTTTGACTCGCTTGAAATCAAGCAGGGGCAAACTTTAATCCCCACCAGCTTCATCATTGCGTACATGACCTCTATTTTCATTGGTAATTTACATTGGTGGCTAGATAACAGCAGTGATTTTTCACCCAAGCACATGGCCCAATTAACAGTGCAATTAATTGCCAACGGCCACCTTACAGTGTTGGGCATTGACGTGCAGTAGGGTATAAAAATAGCGCTGACGCTTTGGACGTCAACGCTGATTGAATCAATTACTAGCCGCGGTCTTTGGCAATCGTGGCATCGATCCCCTTGATGACACTGGTGATCAAGCCATGCTCTTCCATGGCCAATAACCCGGCCACCGTGGTACCGCCCGGTGAAGACACTTGATCAATGAGATCAAAGGGCGACTTGTCACTTTCCAAAACCATCTGGGCACTGCCCTTCACGGCCTGGGCAGCAATTTGGGTGGCTTGTTGCTTACTTAATCCATATTTCACGCCGGCTCTAGATAAACTATCAATGAATAAATAAATAAAAGCTGGAGAACTGCCGGCCAAAGCCACAAAAGTGCTAAAATGCTGCTCTGGTAGTGCTGTGACGGATCCAAGTTTCTCAAAAACGGTCTGTACCTGATCCAAGGCAGATTCCTGGGCCGCATCGTTACCCACGATGGCGGTCATACCTTGGTTGATTTTGACATTCACATTGGGCATTAAGCGGACAATGGGTAAGTTAGCCATGTCGGCGGCCGCATTTAATTGGCCTAAGGTGATCCCTGTTAACACGGATACTAAGATCTTAGCCTTGGTCAATGCCCCGGTGATTTCTTGAATAATTTGTTGGTACAAGCTAGGTTCGACGGCCAAGACGATCATATCGGCCATTTGGGTTAATTCCAAATTCGTTTGCGCAGTTTTTAACCCATTTGCTTTGGCAAAGGGTTCATAATTTGTTGCATGGGCAGAATGAACAATGATATCTTCAGAGCTTACTTTAGCGTTTAACAAGCCTTGAATCATTGCCTGGGCCATATTACCCACACCAATAAATCCAATTTTCATAAATCAAGCCTCCTATTTTCCTAAATTGTTTCATTACCAGTATAATTAAAAAGAAGTCCAAAGACAAACTATCGTTTATCCTTGGACTTCTTTTATAGATGGTTGGGTTAGCTGGATTCGAACCAGCGCATGACGGAGTCAAAGTCCGTTGCCTTACCGCTTGGCTATAACCCAATAAAATGGAGGAGAGTGGATTCGAACCACCGAACCCGAAGGAGCGGATTTACAGTCCGCCGCGTTTAGCCACTTCGCTACTCCTCCATACGATTATTACTTAATAATCCGACTTAAATATAATACAAGAAAATGAAACAAATTGCAAGCTCAAATTGCAATCACCTGCAACGTCTGGCGCCACTCCGTCATAAAGTCCTGGCTGGCCCACTCATGCAGCCGCTTTATGCCATAACCCACCGGGGCCATATGATAAGTTACCCCATTAATGGTCGTAGGTTGATGGCGCACATGTAAATGGCCAAAAAAGACATGTTGTACCTGGTAAGCTTCTAATAGCTGGCCCAAATGAGCACTGCCCATTAAGGCATTGGCCATGTTCCAATAACGGCGATCCAAACTAAAGAAAATAAAGGCCGGCTGAGGCACAAAATGGGTCATGAATAAGACCTTTTTATGGGCCAGCTGGGCAGCATTTAACTGCTGCTGCACCTCATTTAACACCGTCTGCATCATGGCCAAGTCTTCGCCGAGGCCTTTGATCCCCCCATCGATCCAATAAGCATTGCGCCAGCGGGTAAATTCCGCAGCGGTAACTTCTGGCAAGTTGGTGGCAAAGGAATAATCATACCAGCCATTATTGCCAATAATTCGATAATCAGTTTCGGGAATATCCACGTATTTTTGATGTAAATACGCGGGCATAATGGTTTGTTGCAATTCAGGGTAAGTTAGCCCATTGACCATATCGTGGTTGCCGGCAATAAAGTACACCTGAGTCTGACCTTGCAGTCGCTCATTTAATTGGGTCACAAAAGTCTGAGTTTTCTGGAAATTATTGAACTGATCCCCAGCAATTAAGTAATAATCAAATTTGTTTGTTTTTAAATATGCTGCTTGCTGTTCGAGAATTAAAGTGGCATCTAGCCGGTTCACGTCTAGATGATTATCACTGGTAACGCCAATTTTAATCATAAGCGCATCGCCTATCTTAAATTAATTGACCCCTTGCATTAAGTGCTTGATTCTTGGCACTAACATGAATAATAAAATCCCGAGAACGACGGCAACCCCACCCCAAATGCTGAAGTACATGACTTCATTGCCAGGTGTGTAGAATTTAACGACCTGGGCGTTGATGGCCTGGGCACAGGCATCTGACAAGAACCAAATACTCATCATTTGGGACTGAAAGGCCTTGGGCGCTAATTTGGTGGTGGCTGACAGGCCAATTGGAGAAATCAATAGTTCGGCCACTTCCACGATCAACCAGCTTAATACTAGCCATAATGGGCTAACGAGGGCATTGGTCCCGTGGGTCAAAATTGGGATAACCATGACCACAAAAGATAAGCCAGCAATGATCAAGCCAGCCGCAAATTTAGCTGGGGTCGATGGTTGTCGTTTGCCCCATTTTGTCCAAAGAATTGCAAAAAACGGGGTGTATAAAATGATAAAGGCTGGATTCAACATTTGGAACCAAGATGGTAAGATATTAAATTGGGCAAATGGTAAAGCAACTTTTAATTGGGTTTGGTTGGCCGCAAATAACGCTAAGACCACTGAGCCTTGTTCTTCAATACACCAGAATAAAACACTGGCCACAAATAACGGAATATAAGCCCATAGTCTAGAACGTTCAATCTTGGTGGTTTTATGACTGCTAAGCATCATCACAAAGTAACCAATTGGTAAGACCACCCCTAAAATACTAAAGACTAAGACCACGTTGGTGACATTCATATTGCCACTGATCAACAAACCGCCGAAAACAACGACCGCAATTAAAACAGCAATTAAAATATTGCGCTTAACCTTTGGTAGTTCTTCAGGTGTGATGGGATCAGTAGGATGCAGGGTTGCTTCAGATAAATGCTTTCTACCCCCAAAGTAGTATTGAATTAAACCGAAGAACATCCCCACAGCGGCAATGGAAAAGCCTAAATGGAAGTTAATGTTTTGACCCACAGTCCCGACGATAGCCGGTGCCAATAGGGAACCTAAGTTGATCCCCATGACGAAAATACTAAAACCAGCATCCCGGCGACTATCGGTTTCACTATACAAAGTCCCTACCATCTCAGACACGTTAGGTTTTAATAACCCAGTCCCGATGGTGATCAGGCCAATGGATAAGAATAAGGTTGGGGCGCCATAAGGCACAGCTAAGGCAATATGCCCAAACATGATCAAAACACCGCCCCAAAAGACTGTTTTACGACTACCTAAGATTCGATCGGCAATAAAGCCCCCGATCACTGCGGTTAAGTATACGAGTGAGCCATAAATGGACATGATCGAAGCTGCTGTACCTTGGCTAAAGCCTAAGCCACCCTTTTCAGCTGCGAAGTACATATAAAACAAAAGAATTGCGCGCATCCCATAGTAACTGAAACGCTCCCAAAACTCAGTCATGAATAAGGTCGATAGACCCCAGGGTTGTCCGAGAAACTTTTTCTCAGTTTCGTTGGAGTTTTCCAAAATTAATACCTTCCAATCTCGTAAGTATGTTTACCAAAATCCCAAATAAACCAAAAAAAGCCAAAAGGCGAGACCAAAGCCGACAAATCGGTGTTGGGTTCTCGCCTTTTTTAATTTAATTTTTATTAGGTTGATTTCAGTAATGCCGGCTGCAGGACTTGAACCTGTGACCCTCGGTTTACGATACCGATGCTCTACCAGCTGAGCTAAGCCGGCGCTATTGACCCGTACGGGATTTGAACCCATGTTACCGCCGTGAAAGGGCGGTGTCTTAACCACTTGACCAACGGGTCATACTTATTTGGAAAATATATAAATAAAAAAAGCGGCTATCCAGCCGTATTTCTTATTGACTCCGGTTGTCAGACTCGAACTGACGACATCTTGATTAACAGTCAAGCGCTCTACCAACTGAGCTAAACCGGAATAAAAAAAAACAGCGCGGCGACTACCTACCCTCGCAGGCAGTTTCCCACCAACTACGCTCGGCGTAA
>NZ_AZGA01000020.1 GCF_001436375.1 Agrilactobacillus composti DSM 18527 = JCM 14202
TCAGAAACATGATTGCAGGCTGAGCGATATTGTTCACTGGTCTCCTGAAATTTAGCCGCATCGGCAGCGTTGTCTAGTTTGAGTTTAGCCTTGACCGTTAGACTTAACAGCATTTTGTTCACCCCTTTCTCTTATAGTTATTATAACTTATATAACAACCGCAAAGAAAGAATCGTGCTCAAAATAGGCATATATTTATAAATCATTTGAGTTTTTCAAACTCAATCGGAATTCCTCACGGGATTGAAATCTCGTGTTTCCTTTCCGATATTCTCATGAACCATGTTAGCAGTGGTAGGACCAAGGTGGCGCCTCCTTTTATACGTGATAACCAAGCAGTTTAAATGTTAAAAGGGTACTTGTTGTGGACTGAGTTCAAACATGCTGATTATAAAGATTTGTTGGATCGAATTTACACTTGTTTCATTTTAGACGTAAATATTATCAGCGACAAGGGCATATGTTGATTAATTAGAGCAGGAATTTAATTTCAAAGTTAAGTTGCGTTAACAAAAATAGCCTAACCAAAAGGCTAGACTATTCATAAAATAATTTACAACTGGTTTATTTGAGATTATTTTTAAACGACAACCAACGTTGACAACATCCAAAAAGGCATTAGGATAGCTGCAATGATTAACAAAATGCGACTAAGTCCAAACATTTTATTAACGCCTGGTTTTGGTAATTGTTCAGGAATATTCAGCCCTGGGGACATTTGCTTAAAGTGCAAACGGATGGCTAAAGCGATTGCGACAAGCAAGATGGCCAATGCTGTACAAGTGTAGAGTATGGCTTCAATAACCAAAGATGATATCCGACCAGGAAATAAGGAGAAAATGGCTACGAGCAGCCAGCCAAGTGACAACCAATACCAATCAAATCCATCAAGAAAACTTGATGTGGAAGGCGTTTGAACTTTGGGAAAGTCTTATCAAAATCGTCAAACATTTTGTGATAATTATCGTTTAAAAATTTGTAATTCTTACCAGCGTTTCGCCACGACAAAATTGAGAGCACCACTGATAGGATCAATAGCAGGTATATCAACGTTATTAAATAATTCAACGTATATCATCACCTTTGATTTCATTAGCCTTTTAAGCCACTTCTCAGTAAAATCTATTCATTTCAGCAAGTTACGTAAAAGGGCACTAAACTAAATCATCATGTATTTGAGAATACATCAATGATTAGTCAATACAGCTATCAGCGGGAACGTTAGTAATGCCGCGATGATCAATGCCAACCGACTAATATAAAACATAAGCTTGATCGATAATTTGGTTGAGGGTTTGGGAAATGAGCCTAACAATTTTTTCGTGTAAATACGTATTCCCAAGGCGGTCACAATATTCAGAACTGATAAGCTGATGCAAACGTAAGACATAGTGGGAAATATGATTGGTAACAAGTCGTTAGGAAAATATCCAAAGAGAATAACTGGCAGCCAGCCGAAAAGTATTAAGGTGATCCCAATTAAATCAAGCCAGACCATTAGATATAGTAAGCGTCTAAGCTTAGGCTGAGATTTTATATATTGGCCCAGCCTGTTGCGATAGGACTTATCCAGTTTCTGGTAGAAGTGTCTGTTAGCAACTACTGACCAGATAGATAAAACAGCACCTATGAGGACTAGTAGAATCATTATCCGGGTTAGCAAAACCGCGTCATACATAGTTTTAAATCCTTTCATAAGCTGGTTTATAAAGCCATTAAACCCGTTCCCAATAAACCAGCAGCACCAATTGCGACACCGCCAACAACCGCAATGATAACAAAAACTAAGGCGCCTGCAACCAATATATTTGATACCCAAGATAAGTCCGGATTATTCTCAGATACCGGCTTATAAATCGCATCAAAATCAGGGGTCGTCACACCTAGACCGTTGGGATGAGAAAAAATCTCGATGGTCAAACGGGTATCAATGGTATCTTGGTTGCCGTTGTGCACGACGGTTTGGGTGGCATCTAAAATGATCTTGAAGCCCAGCATCCCGTCTTTAGCGGATAAACCAGTTCTAATCGTACCATTTCCCACAGTTGGTGCCAAGACGTTGAGACCAGCTAAGAAGTCAAAGTCTTTAGCTGCGGCATGGAGTGATTTGAACTTCTCGATTTCATCTTGAAATTGGGTGGTAACTTTGCCATCTTTAACGGTGAAGCCAATGGGGGGCACCGCTGATATCACCGGAGAAACTACTGGACAGGGTTACATAGTATTCAGCAAGCAAGGTAGAAACGTGTAATGCTGGACTATCAACTTCTAAACCGCCTAATAAAGGTTGGACCGGTTTGAGTTGATACGTGCTATTGATGGCTGTCCGGGCAAAGCAATGCGTAAAAAAGCTGCTGATGCTGAAACCCCAATTGGGTCTTCAGTACCAGCAGCTTTTATTTAAAAAAATGATGATTTTTAGGCGAATAAAAATGTGCACAAGACATTAAAGGCAAATACCGCGATGACTAAAATCCAGGACAGGCGCCGTAACAGCGAGCGGCCTTGGGTTTCTGTAAAGGTGTAGATCACCGTTACTAAAAATAAAATCATGGTAACGGTTTGGAATATTGAGTAGAAATTATTCTGCAAGAGGACTTGCATAAAATTAAAGGTGATAGTGCCCAGGGCTAATAGAAATGAACCAATGAACGGGCCGCGGCCTTGTCTTTCCATGATGAATGAACTCCAAACTTTATGAATTGAAGAAACTTAACAAATAATCCCCAAAGGTTTTAGCAGGGACGAAAACGGACTGCCGGTTGGTAAACGTGATGCGGAAATCATCACTACGATTGGCCAAGGTCTGGGCTTTATCCTGTTTAAAACTGGCATCAGCAAAAGCCACGGTGCCATCGGTATTGTGCTGCAACACATGGAGCAAGATCGTAGCTTGGTCCGGTTCCAAGACACCCTTGATCGACAGATCCTGAGGCGTACCCGCTTTATCTTGGCCCGTTAAATCTAAGGTTTTAGCCACTACATTTTGGCCCAAGGCCTTGGTAAAAGCCGCCATGGCCACCGCACCTAAATCACTGCGTTTGACGGTCAAGGTGGTGTCTAATAAGGGGATAGGCATGGTTGCATCCGGAATTTGGATGAAGTTGTTGCGGGCTTGTTCATAGCTCATGACGAAGTTGCCGCTGTGTTGGTCAAAACTCAAATCGATCAGTCTCGCCTTAGGCAGTACTAAGTATTTACCAGGTTCCGTTTGTTGGGTTTTTGCGTCTGCAATTGTAAAGGTTTCTACCATTTTGATTACCTCCGATTATTTTATAACAACAAAGCCACTAACGCCAATTGATTCTGGAAAAAACCCGCTTGCCCAAAACTTCCCGCATGAATACGAAGACTGGCACCACACTGGCACCCAGAGGCAAGTAAAACAAGAGCATTTTCCATGATAATAAGGAGACTAACATAAAGATATGGTTGAAAAAGAAAAAGATGGTCAAAAACGCCGCGGCTAAAACAGCCAATAGCGTTATTTTACCCCGATCTAGCGGCCAAGAGATGGCGGCCAAGGCACAAAAGCCCACGATCCCGGTCATCAAGACGGTCAAGGTGGCCGTGGTGTTATAGCCTAGATTAAAGAGACGACTGAGGATTTGAATGACCACCACGTAGAAGACCACACTTAAGGCCCCGGGGGCGGCGGTTTCCATCACATTGCGCATGAAGCGGGCTTTGACCCGTTGGTAATTGGGTTCTAAAGCTAAGATAAACGAGGGCAAACCCACGGTCAAGGCGGAAATCGGGGTGAGTTGCCGGGGCCGGAAGGGATAGTCGGTGCTCATGAAGATGAACAACACACTTAAGATAACGGAATAAATGGTTTTAATCAAGTATAACGACGCTACCCGTTCCACGTTATTGATGACCCGCCGACCTTCATTCAATACATAAATCATCGCATCAAAGTCGGAGTTCAATAAAACAAAGTCGGCGATGCTTTGGGCGGATTCAGAGCCACTGGCCATGGCGATGCCACAATCAGATTGGCGTAACGCCAAGATATCGTTGACCCCATCCCCGGTCATCCCCACGGTGTGCCCGGCTCGTTGATAGGCCTCGATCAGGTGTTTCTTTTGCATGGGACTCACCCGGCCAAAGACGGTGTATTGGGCCACCAAAGCGTCAAAATCGCCGTCCTCACCCACCGTAGACATGTCAACGGCGGCCTGGGCATTTTCAATGCCCGCTTGTTGGGCCACGTTGGCCACGGTCAGGGGGTTGTCCCCGGAAATGACTTTGATGCTGACTTGTTGGGCCCGCAGGTAACTGAAGGTATCCGTGGCGTTATCCCGCAGTTCATCGGTGATCAATACCAACGCCACTGGGTCTAATGCATCGTTGGTTTGGGCATCTAGGGGTGCCACACCAGCGGCCACCAACAAGACCCGATAGCCTTGTTTAGCCAAGTCGGCCATTTGTTTAGTCAAGGCTTCCGGCAAGGGGTGTGCCTGGTAAATAAATTCCGGTGCCCCCATGACCACGCTGGTGCCGTTGGTAAGTTCGATGCCACTCCATTTGCGCTGGGAGGAAAAGGGGATGGTGGTTTTAAAGGTCACGGGAACCTTGTCATAATACCGTTTCAAGGCCGTGGCAGTTTGGTTGTCGTCATCAATACCATAGACGGCTTGGGCTAGTAACGCCTTTAAATCGGTGTCGTTATACACCTTTAAATTAACAACTTTTTGAATGGACAAGTTTCCCGTGGTGATGGTGCCGGTTTTATCCAGACATAAGGTATCCACCCGGGCCAGGGATTCGATGGCACTCAAGGAGCGCACCAGGACTTTTTTGCGGCTCAAATTGATGGCTCCCACGGCTAGGGCCACCGATGTCAGCAAGACTAGGCCTTCGGGGATCATGCCGATCATGGCCGCCGCCGTACTTAAAATCGCCCGGTCTAAATTACCCCGTTTCAGTTCTGAAGAGATGAATAACAAGATACCCACGGGGATGATCACGAAGGTCAGGACTTTGATAATGCGATTGATGGTATTTAATAATTCACTACTTTCCCGCTTTTCTTTTTTTGCTTGACTGGCGACTTTGGCCACGAAGCTGTCAACACCCACGGCGGTGACTTGAAAAGCTAGCTGACCACTGATCAAGAAACTGCCAGACATAACGGGGTCGCCCACTTGTTTGACGATGGCCACCGTTTCTCCGGTAAGTTGGGATTCATCCACCTCCGCATTGCCGGAGGTCAACACGCGGCCATCCACGGGGATGCTGTCGCCCCGCTTTAACACCAAGACATCATCTAAGACGATTTCATCCTGGTGTAACGCCACTAGTTTGCCGTTACGGCGCACTTGATAATTGGCCGCCGTTAACAAGGACATGCTGTCGATGGCGTGCTTGGCCCGGATTTCTTGGAAAACTCCAATGACGGTATTGAAAAAAGCTGGCATTAAAAATAGCAGATCTAAGTAACTTCTGGTGTATAACACAATTAAGCCAATGCCCAAATTGACGAAGTTAAACAGGGTCAAGGTATTATCGGAGATAATCCGTTGAATGCTGCGGGTCAGGGGTTTTGGCGGCGTATTTTGTTGGTGGTTGTTAATGCGTGCTTGAACCTGGGCATCTGTTAACCCAACCGCTGGTGCAACCTTTGTTTCCTTCATGGACTCGACCTGCTTTCTGTTAGACTATATAATTCTATTTTACTGCATTTAAGCTACTTTGCCTCGGTCTAAGTCCTTAAAAAAGGGCAAAAAAAAGAACTGCTAGTTGGGAGGTCTAGCAGTTCTAGGAGTAAGGGTATCTGTGTTCATAGCACACAGATAAAAATTTTACTTTGGAGGAGTAAAATGAAAAAGCTATACTGTCACAATATTGGGGGTATTGCGAACAGTAGTGGGGTTGGATAAAATGATTACTAAAGTTAATAATCATTTACAAGTAATACTCTAATATGAAAATGTGAAGAAATTATGACTAAATCGTAACAAAGTCGATTTTTCTAAAAAATCAGACTTTAGAAGGAGAACATAGCAATGAAAACGATTTTCTTTGACTTAGACGGCACCTTGACCAACTCCAAAAAAGGCATCATCAATGCCTTAAAGCAGGGTTTTAGTAAAATTCAACAACCAGCTCCGGCCGATTCAGTGCTCCAGCTGTTTATTGGCCCGGCTTTGACGGATTCTTTAAAACAACAAGTGGGCATTACGGATCCGGCAATCATCAAAACCTTCATCGCCGGTTTCCATGCCTATTATTCTGATAAAGGTTGGGCGGAAAATGAAGTTTATCCCGGCATCATGACCCTTTTAAAAACCTTAAAAGCCGCGGACTATCAACTGGCCATCGCCACGGCCAAACCGGAAAGTTTTGCCAAGCGCATCAGTGCCCACTTTGGCTTTGACGCGTATTTAGCCGAATTGGCCGCCGCCACCGATGATGAAATCACCCGGACCCAAAAAGCCGACGTGTTGGCCTACGGGATGACTCAGTTAAACCTGACCAACCCTGAAGATGTGGCCATGGTGGGGGATCGCAACAGCGATATCCACGGCGGTCAAGTCAATGCCACCAAGACCGTGGGCGTGTTGTACGGTTTTGGCAGTGAAACGGAATTGACCCAAGCCGGCGCCGACATTTTGGTACCCACCGTGGCTGAATTACAACAAGTCTTGTTAGATTGGAGATTTTAACGTGAACTATCGCGAAGAAAAAGATGCCCTGGGAACAGTGCGCATCCCCGAAACGGTTTTATGGGGCCCCCAGACTCAACGGAGCTTTGAAAACTTCAAAATCGGGCCCAAAATGCCCTACGCCGTCATCAAAGCCCTGATCACCATCAAATTATATGCCGCCAAAGTCAACCAAGATCTCGGTGTCTTGGCCCCGGCCAAAGCCGACCTGATCGTGGCCACTTGTAAAAAACTGCTGCAAGGCGACTACCAAGCCGCTTTTCCCTTAGTGGTCTACCAAACCGGCAGTGGGACCCAAACCAATATGAATGTCAATGAAGTCATTGTCCACCTGGCCAAAACCATCGATAGCAGCATCCCCCTGCATCCCAATGACGATGTGAACCACAGCCAAAGCTCTAACGACGTGTTTCCCACGGCCATGATGATCACCGCCAGTCTGGCTCTGCCGCCCTTATTACAAAGCCTCACCGCCGCCCGGCAAACCCTGGCCCAAAAAGCTGCAGCCTTTAAGGACGTGATCAAAATTGGCCGGACCCACTTACAAGACGCCACGCCCCTGACGGTGGGCCAAGAACTCAGTGGCTACGAATCAGCCCTAGCCCATGACCAACAGTACTTAGAAGCCCTGCAGGCCACTTTATTAGAGTTGCCCATTGGCGGCACGGCGGTGGGCACCGGGCTAAATGCCCCGGCTGGTTTTGATGTGAAAATGACCCAAGCCTTGGCCGACCACTATCACCTAGCCTTTATCCCGGCACCTAACAAATTTCAAGGCCTGGCCAATCATAGCGGCCTGGACGTGGTCCACGGGGCTTTAAAAACCTTAGCGGCGGATTTAGTAAAAATTGGCAATGACCTGCGTTTCTTGGCTTCTGGGCCCCGGGCCGGTTATGGGGAATTTCAGATCCCCGCCAATGAACCAGGCTCATCCATCATGCCAGGGAAGGTGAACCCCACCCAAATCGAAGCCTTGACCATGGTTTGCGCTCGGATTTTGGGCAATGACACCACCTTAGGCTTTGCGGCCAGTCAGGGTAATTTTGAATTAAACGTCTATAAACCCGTGATCATCGCCACATTTTTAGAAAGTGTCACCTTGTTGACTGACGTCATCGCCTCGGTGGATACCCATTTGCTAAAAGGCCTAAAGGTGAATCCGGAACGCATGACCCAATTGCTGAAGCATTCCTTGATGACGGTCACCGCTTTGACCCCCCATATCGGCTATGCCAAGAGTGCCGAAATCGCGCAAACGGCCCAAAAAGAAGGCACCACCTTAAAAGATGCTGCCTTAAAATTGCATTATGTGACGGCCAAGGAATTTGATGCTTGGCTGGATTTCAAAAAGATGGTCTAATCCGGATCCTTCACCAAAAAGCCCTGCTTGTGGAGAATGTGGAGAATCTCGATGCGTTTGCCGGGTTGGGCCATCAAGGAGCGTTGCACTTGGTTGGTGAAAGTATCCACCCGGCGATGGGCGTCTCTGAGGTCATAGTATTCATGGACCCGGGCGTCGTAGTCCTTTAATTCAGGGACGATCGGGGTTTTTAATTGATACTGATTTTCAAAATGCATGAATTCTTCCGGTAAGCGAGGTTTTAATTGGGGTGCTTGGTCCGGATAGCCTAGGGCCAAACCTAAAACTGGGAAGGTCAACTTTGGCAGGCCCAATAAGTCGATGATTTGTTGGGGATCATTTAAAATACTGCCTAAAATTACGGCCCCTAACCCTAGACTTTCCGCCGCATTGACGGTGTTTTGGACGGCTAACGTGGCGTCGGCTAAGCCGGCTAACAATTTGTCGGCACTGCCTAAGCGGTTTTCAGCTTGGCCTTTTTCCTTGCCAATTTGCAAATTACGATACTGGTCCACCACAAAGATGAACAAGTGGCCATTTTCAGCCACATAAGGCTGGCCGGAGACTTCGGCGATGGCTTGTTTGATGTGGGGATCGGTAACGCTGATGAGGCTAAAAGCCTGGAGAAATTGGGAACTGGAGGTGTGTCGGGCCACATCCACCAGGGTGTTGATGGTGGTGTGGTCTAGATCTATACGCTGAAACGCCCGAATGGTTTTGTGTTTCAATTGGCGTTGAATCGTGGGATTGATGGATTCATTAAGCGGTTCCATGTTTTAAAAACTCCTTTATTTGATTTGAACAAGGCAGTAAACAATTGCGGGATTGGCGTTTGACTACGGTTTGTGTGCCCCATGTCCATAAGCATACAACAAAAGACCCTCCTTGGTCCAGATAGCCATGTAAACGTCTTCAATGGTTTCATTTTGGGCCTGGAGCTGGTCGTTTAACCAAGCCTCATCTTTGTCAATGAGGTCCAGGGCATCAAAATCAATGCGGCCATCCAAAATAATGGGGTATTGAAAGCCCTTATCCCCCTTTAAGGTCACGGTGACTTGGCCATTTTGTTCTAAAACCGCCCGTTTCACCTGATGGATATCAATCACGCCAGCGTTGCGCAGCTTAAAGGACAGATCATAGGCTGACAACCCCCGACTGGCGGCTTGTTCCACCAGGATCCGGCCGTTATAGACCACCGTCACGGACTGGCCATCAATGAATTTTTTCATGATAGTGTAGTGGTTGGTCAAAAAGCGGGTGACAAAGATGATCAAGGTCCAGATTAGCAGGACCGCAAAGAATTGCAAGAGGGTGATGTCTTGATTATAAATCATCCCCCCAATGACGCCACCTAACACGTAATTTTGCAGCTGGTCTAAGGCGTTGGTGGGGGCGAGATTGCCCTTACCCGCCAAATTAATTTGGATCACAATGGTTAAAAAGCCCAGGATTAATTTCAGGGCCACGTCGGAATAACTAAACATAATCTTACCGCCTTACTTAGGATCGTAGCTAATTTTAGAATTAATGAGCGCCGTTTTGGTGAGCTCATAACTAGAGATGCTGGCATCGTTGTTAAACTTCACGCTGTAAAAATTAGTGCCCACTTTAACGATCATGCCGCTGGAGAGGTTTTGCTGATTGGTGGCAATTTTTCCGGGGGTGGTGTGCTGGGCCTTGGCCACACTTTGCATAAAGCGCACCACTTGATTGGAGTTGTTAAAGCCGGTCCTAGTTTCTTGCCAATGGCCGGTTTGCACCGTGACGAATAACAGCGTTGATAAAATAAAAATGATCAATAACTCCCGGTTCTTGGAATTATTCCGTTGCCGCAAATAAGCGATCAAGGTAATGATCAGCAAAATTGCGGATAAAATAATTAGGCCAAAACGTAAGTAAATGATGCGGTTGGTTTCGTGATTCTGAAAATATTGATAAGTCCACATCGTGGTCATCATAAACAAGTCCCTCCATAAGAATTAGCTACATTATATAATATAATTTGCGTCGCCGCCTAGGCCAAAGACAATCAAAGTAGCCCATAAGGCCATTAACTTGTTATAATGGCACTAAGTTGTTATAACTGATTGTATAAAAGCACGGGAGCCAACCCTACAAGTTAAGAACATGCGGGGCTGGCTCCTCGGCGTTTATGGGGGTATAGTTATGATTAATCTAATTATTAACTGGTCCGATCAACGCTTTAAAGATCGGCAGCCTGAAGATCGTCGGGAGGGCTATGGCTTAGTATCTGGTTGTGTGGGCCTGGTCACCAACATCTTTTTGGCAGTTTTCAAGGTAATGATTGGCTTAATTTCAGGTTCCGTTTCTATTATGGCCGATGCATTAAACAGTGTCACCGATACATTTTCGTCGATTTTGACCCTGGTTGGGTTTAAAATGAGTGCTAAAAAGCCCGACGAAGACCATCCCTACGGCCACCAACGTTACGAATATATCAGCGGCCTGTTCATTGCCATCTTGTTATTATTCGTGGGCTTACAGTTTCTAAAAGACTCCTTCTTAAAGATCCTCAAGCCTGAAGACGTGCAAATTTCAGCGTTAGTCATCGTTATTTTAGTCCTGTCTATCTTCATCAAGTTATGGCAAAATTTCTTTTACATTAAAATTGGCAACCACATCGACTCCAACACCCTGAAGGCCACGGCCAAGGATTCCTTAATGGATGTACTGACTACCAGCGCAATTTTGTTATCCTCCTTATTATTTCAGTTCTGGCATATTAATGTGGATGGCTGGGTCGGTTTGTTGGTAGCTTTATATATCACTTATAGCGGTTTAGGGATGCTCAGAGGCTTTATTAACGAGTTGTTGGGTAATCGCGGCCCAGTGATGCGGAAGTCGAGCGTATGACCCATGAATTAGAGCGTTACAAGCAGATCCTGGGCTTTCATGACCTGCGCATCTATAACTATGGCCCCAATGCCGTCTTTGCCACGGTGGATGTGGAAATCGACAGCAATTGGACCCTGGACCATGCCCATGAAGTCATCGATGACATCGAACGGGATTTCAAAAAGCGCCTGAATGTGATTTTAGTGGCCCACATGGACCCCATTGATTTGACTAACCGGCACTATAATAAGATCCACCAGGCTATTAAAGATATTGTGGCGGCTTATGATTTGGATCTGCATACCCATGATTTTCACGTGGAGGAAACTAGGACTGGGGAACTGGTCCAATTTGACGTGGTGGTGCCCCACAATATCGGCATCCCCGACGATGTTTTAAATCGCCGGATCACCCGGGATCTGGAAAAAGATTTCCCGAAATTACGCACTGAAATTAATTTTGACCACAATTACATTGGTGAAGATCAAAGCACCTTTACAGATGCCGCATCTAAGCACCACTAGGAGGAATTTTGACGTGACAGTCAACGGATATCCAATGCCCATTGCAATTTTTTTACTCCCAGCCTTTTTTCTGATCATTTTTTTGACTTTTTGGTTCCGGGATAAACGCCGCTTGATCAATGGCATCTGGTTTAACCTATTTTTAATTAGTTTTGTGGGGACCTTGGGGCTTTACTTAGCCAGTTTAGGCAATGAGATCCTTAACTGGGTCTTGCTCATGGCCGTGGCCCTTGTGGTTGGGATTGGCTTGTTGGTGTTCTTGTTCATGGCCTTTTTATTGCTGTGGAATGCCCGCATCGTTTGGAAAAGAGAAGCCCATACCCTGGGCAATAGCTTGACCCTGGTTTTAGGCCTGGGTTTATTGGCCCTATGGCTAGTGAATATATTCGCCCCCCAGCGCTTTTTGCCGGAATGGGTCAACACCTTGTTAGCAATTTTCCCCTTTATCGTGTTTTACGTGCTGGCTTCTTTTTACAATTACTTAACCACATTAGTCCTCTATCAATTTAACCATCCTAGGTTCAACCAAGATTACATCATCGTTTTAGGGGCCGGGCTATTACATGGCAATCAAATCTCGCCGTTGCTCGCCTCTAGGATCAATCGGGCCATTACTTTTTACGATAAGCAGCAGGAAAAGGGCAAAAAACCTCCAAAGCTGGTATTTTCCGGGGGCCAAGGGGCTGATGAGACCAAGTCCGAGGGGGCGGCTATGCAGGCTTTTGCCATTGCTCAGGGCATTCCCGCTAAAAACACCTTAGCGGAGGTCCAGTCCAAAAACACCTTGGAAAATATGCGTTTTTCTAAAGCCGTAATCCAACAAGATGCCCAAAAGCCGGCAGCCGACTGTCATATCATTTTTGCCACCAACAACTACCATACTTTTAGAGCCGGGATGTACGCCCGGCAGGCAGGGTTGAAGGCGGATGGCATTGGCAGCCGTACCTCCAAATATTTCCTGCCCAATGCGGTGATCCGGGAATATTTAGCGGTTTTCTTAATGAAAAAACGCCAGCATACCCTGGTTATCGGCGCGATGTTGGTGCTGGACTTACTTTCCACTGGGGTCATTGCCTGGATTTTAGGGAGATAATGAATGAAATTTACAAAAGCCGAAAAAAGTTGGGTGATGTATGACTGGGCCAACTCTGCTTATGGCATTGTCATCGTCACCGCCATTTTACCCATTTACTTTAAAAGTGTGGCTCAAGCCAGCGGGCTAGCTGCCACAACGGCCACGGCCTATTGGGGCTATGCTAATTCCGTGGGGACCTTGATCATTTCCCTATTGGCGCCTTTACTAGGGGCCATTGCCGATTATCAGGGCTACAAAAAGAAATTATTCAATTTTTTTAATTTAGTGGCCATTACCGCCACCTTCATGTTGACCTTTG
This sequence comes from Agrilactobacillus composti DSM 18527 = JCM 14202, assembly GCF_001436375.1. Classification (GTDB taxonomy): domain Bacteria; phylum Bacillota; class Bacilli; order Lactobacillales; family Lactobacillaceae; genus Agrilactobacillus; species Agrilactobacillus composti. Next base: position 12,806 of record NZ_AZGA01000020.1, read on the forward strand.
TCCCTGCCAGCGCTTGGCAGTGGCTCTTGATCATCTTTGTCATCTCCACCGTGGGATACGCCGGGGCCAATATTTTCTACGATGGCTTTTTGACCGATGTGGCCACCCCGGAGCGCTTAGATCGGGTGTCCGCTCAAGGTTATAGCATGGGTTATCTAGGGGGCGTCATCCCCTTTGTGATCATCATGTTGCTGCAGCTCACCAAAGGCTTTGGCGTTTTAAGTGCCACAGGGATCGTAAAGTTTGGCTTCATCATGACCACCCTGTGGTGGATCATCTTCTCCATCCCTCTAATGAAAAACGTCACCCAGCAGCATTTCCTGCCCCCCGTTACCCAGCCGATTTCAGCTGCCTGGCACCGGGTAGTGGCCACGTTTAAGACCGTTTGGCGGGATAAAAATATCGTCTGGTTTTTAGCGGCTTATTTCTTCTACATTGACGGGGTAGACACGATCTTCAAAATGGCCACCGCCGTGGGGAGTGATTTTGGCCTGTCTATGACTCATCTGATGTTAATATTATTACTGGTTCAAGCCATCGCCGTGCCTTTTTCCATTCTCTTTGGCCGCCTGGCCCAACGCATCGGCACCAAATACGCCATTGGCATTGCTCTGGGGATTTACGTGGTGATCTGTATTTGGGGTTACTTCATGCAGCGGGAGCTGGATTTTTGGATCTTGGCCTTCTTAGTAGGGACCGCCCAAGGGGGGATCCAAGCTTTGAGTCGCTCCCATTACGCCAAAATTATTCCCAGTGAAAAGGCCAATGAATACTTTGGGATTTATAACATCTTCGGTAAGTTCTCCGCCATCATTGGCCCGGCCATGTTCGGTATTTTTACCCAACTCACCGGCCAGACCAGAATAGGGATTTTAAGTTTAGTCCTGTTGTTTGTGGTGGGGAGTTTGCTATTCATTAAAGTGCCCCGCATTGAGAAATCTTAGGGCAGCAAATATCAAAATTAAGCACCTCAAGCCATAGCGGATTTTACCGTTATGGCTATTTTGGTGTTTTAGACACGAAAAAACCTGCCAGCATTGTCGGCAGGTTTAAGAATTAAACGTCTTCAGGATTGGGGGCGTCATTGACGCGCTCGGGAATAGCATCAGGATTATGGGGCAAGTCTTCATGGACCGTGACTTCAAACCAGTTCACGTAGGCATGTTCATAATCTATCACTTTAAATTCAAAATGGTCGATGTCAATGACACTGTCTGATTTTAAATCAGGATAGTTATCAATGATGTAGCCGGCTACAGTCGTCGCTTCAGAATCTTCAAAACTTTCGATCTTACTATGGAAGTACCGCTCAAAATCATACAGGGTGGTCTTCCCACTGACCTTAAAGATTTTATCCGATTGTTTGATGATATATTCATCAGATACGTCATCGATTTCATCTTTAACTGTCCCAAAGAGTTCTTCATAAATATCCTTATCAGTGACGATCCCGCTGGTACCACCGTATTCATCCACAACCACGACGATGGGGGTTTGGCGTTTGATCATTTGATTTAAAATATCTTGAATCGGCATACTTTCCGGCACGGTGATGATGGAGCGCAACAAGCGGCTGATGCCCACTTTGCCATCCACCTGATCTTGGCGGACCAAGTCATAGGCATAAACATAACCTAAGATCTTATCCTTGTCGTTTTCCGCTACCACGGGAAAGCGGCTGTAACCTTGTTGTAAGTAATCCTTGATCACATCGTCCACAGAATCCGTGATATCCACCACATACAAGCTGGTGCGGTCCACCATGATGTCCTTGGCCACTTTATCATTTAAATCAAAGGCCCGTTGCATGTACAGGTAATCATTTTGGTCCATTTGACCGCCCGTCACCGACATTTGCGTCAAACGCAGGATTTCCGATTGGGAAAAGACTTCGTTTTCTTCATCGGCCGGTTTCAAACCAATCATCTTCACGATCCCCAGGGCAGATTTATTCAATAACCACACGAAGGGATAAAAGACGGTATGAAAAGCTTTTAACGGGGTGACCACCGCCATCAACATCTTCACAGGCATATCGATACTGATATTTTTTGGGACGATTTCGGTGATGACCACTTCTAAGTAAGTCAAAATGGCAACCCCTAAAATAGCTCCCACTAAGTTGAGACTTTGCCCTTGTAATAAATGGGTCCAACCTAAGAAATTCACCAAGATAAAGCGAATGGTATCTTCCCCGATCCACCCTAAGATGATCCCGGTCATACTTGTACCAACTTGGGTGGTGGACAGGTATTCGTTTAGGTTTTTAACCATGTGTAAGGCATTGTTGAGCTTGCGTTTACTTCCGGTGCCGGCTTTCAGACGTTCTTCTAATTGACTGGCGCGGGTTTGTACTAAGGCAAATTCGGCAGCTACGAAGAATGCGGCTAGGAAGAAAATCACCAATATAATAATAATGTTATTGACCAGCTGACCTTCGTCCAAATCTATTCCTCATTTCTAAAGACATATTTTTCCTCAAAACTAACTATCAAGCTGTACATATGAAGCTGGGACCCACTGGCCGTCGCCTAGGTTGTACCAGTTCACGTCCCCCACATTCACAACTTGATTATACCGCCATTGGGTACCGGTGGTGAAGTAACGGCCGGTGGCTTTATGATTATAATAAGGCGAATTGTAGGCAGCAATGGCTTGCCCGGGGGCAAAACTGATGGTCAATACCCCGTCAGCGGTTTGTTCATTTTTTTCAAAGAAGCGGCCATTGATCCATTGGGCCCCGCCGAGATTGTAGAAATACTGGCCGTTGATAAAGGTCTTGCCATAAGATTTCCAAGCGGTGTTATTGCTTAAATATTTGCTGAGGTAAGTCCCGTGAAAAGGCGCTGAGAGTAATTGGGTTTTGCCATAAGGCGCTCCCTTGACTGTTCCCACGCTTTCTTCGGGGATGTCGATATTTTGCAAGGCGGCATCACTGTTGGTATTGCCAGCATCATCAGCATCCACGATGTTGAAGAGTTTAAAGGTATAGGTATAGCCATTAGGGTAATTATCTAGGCCTGATAAAGTGACGGTATATTCGTGCCCCGCCGCTAAATCTAAGCCCCGGGGGATAAAGGTAAAGATATTTTTATAATTACCATATTGATTCATGCTGGCATCCATTAAGTCCTTGGCCGTGACGGTGGCCCCGGTGGTGTTATCAGCGACCTTGACGCTTAAAGTGCCGTGAGGCTGACTTTTGGCGAAATAAATGGACCAAGGAATAGCCTTCCCATTAGAAGGGGCTAATTCTTCCACTGGGAAGACCCCGGCGTTGGGATAAGCCACCACATCTTGTTGAGGTTTGGTAGCTTGGGCTTGTTCCACGGTTTTATTCATCACCAGCATATTCTCATACTTCCAACCATTGGAGCCATAAGCAGCGCCCACGCCGAAGGTACTGAGATAAGGGGATAAGATCCAAGCCCGGTGGCCCGTATCATTCCCGTCAATATTATTGTTATCCCCAACTAAACTGCTGACACTTTTACCGGCACTCTCCGCATCCGCTCTGAAATAGAGGTTACTGGCATTGGTGGTGAGTTTAGCTTGCTGCCAAATGCTATTAGGGATGTAGGCCGGTTGGCTAGAGTTTAACAACCCATGCTGGGAAAGCATGGGATTGGCATTGACCCCGGCTAAGACGCTGGCAGCCAGTTGGGAAACATAATTTTCATCATTGGTGGTGCTAACTGGGGGTAAACCACTTAAATGCCGGTAATAGTTGACCCATTGGGTGGTGGCGGCTATGTAGTTCTTTTTGATGGTCCCAATGGTAAAAGGATAACCGGACAAATTAGACGGGGAAGCATACAGGGTCGTCACATCATAAGTGGTTTGATCTAACCCGCGGTGTAGCGCCTTTAGGGCGTTGATTTCTGTGAGTTCACTGGCCGTGAAGGGTTGCGCCGGGGTGGTTTGATTGCCCTGGTCCGTGTTGCCTTGATTGGTGCCAGTGTCGCTGGTACTTGAACTGTTGGCACTTGAACTGCTGGCAGTGCTACTGCTTTGACTGGTATTTGCGGAACTGGTCGCGCTACTGGTAGCTGTTTGCTGGCCAGGGCTGGCATTGGCCGTGGTGGTCGTCGCATTGGCGGCGTTGGTGCCAGTGGTGCTGGTTTTGGGACTATTGGTCGTTGTCGTTGTTGTTTGATGGGTGTTCGTTGATTCAGCGCTGGATGAAGTCGTGGCTGTGCTGGCTGTTGTTGCCGTTGAAGTGTTCGTTGCCGCTAAAACCTGGGGTACTGTTGCCAAACCTAAGAGACTTAAAATGGTTGCAGAAAATAAAAAAGGTTTCATTCTTGACATAAAATGTTGCTCCCTTCGCGCTTATACTTCCTAATTATAACGAATTTCTATTGTAAAAAGTATAGTTTCGCTTAAATAATGGTGGAAATCCCAAATATTTCCCAGGCAATATTTGCCCGCAGATTAAAAAAGAGGGTTGAAGCGTTATATAACGCTGGCTATAATGGGTATATAACGGTTCATTGAACATGAGGAGGATTTTAAAATGGCTGGGGATCACGGTTTTCAGGAATATAAGACACCGGGACAGGCCGCTGAGATGATCGGCGTCAGTGTCCCAACGTTACGCAAGTACTCATTGATGATTGAAAAGGCCACCAGTGAGGCTTATTTTGAACGTAATCAGCAAAACGCCCGTTTGTACACGCAACAAAATATTGACCAATTGAAGCAATTGGTGGAACTGAGTAAGAATCCAGATCAAACCTTAAGCGACGTTATTACGCAGTTATATGCCATGACCACCGATGGCCGCACCGAACAGCACACCACGGCCGATGGCACCCCCAAAGAAGCGGTTTTGACTAAGTTACCCAACCAAAGTCAAAGCCAAGAACTGGCGCCCGTGGAGCAGTTTATGCAGGTCTTGACCAACATGCAAGATACAGTGACCCAACAAAAAGAAACCATTGATAATTTACAGACGCAGATGCGCCTGATTCAGCAGCAAAATTCAGCGATCCTGGATAAATTGAACCGTAACGGCCTTAGTGCGCCGCAGCAAACAACGGCGGCTAAAAGCCCGGTTCAAGATGCTGGAGATACTTTGAAACCCAGTAATAGCACCGGATCCAGCCAAGACGATACGGACGCTGCGACAAAAGCTGCCGCTACACCCCTAGATGATTTGACCGAGGCAGAAATTGCCGCGGCTGAAGATGAAGCCGAGGCGCAAAGTGAATCCGCAGCCAAGGGATATACCAAACCCCGAACCCTGGCAGATATGCAATTAGATGAGGAGCCTAAGGTCAAACGGCACTGGTGGCAACGGCTATTAGGTCAATAATCTAGTTATTAATTGTTGTCACCCACGCAATGAGATTGGAGCGATTTTTTATGGCACTTTTTGGTAAACACACAGCTGCAGACGACCCGGCTCAGGGGGCGACCCCCTTGGGATTGGCGCCGAAATCAGCTACCTCAGGACCGCTATTCAAGCCCCAAGTAGACCCCTATCCTAAAGGCGCTGAACCCGTAGAACCCGCACCCCAAGCACCGGTTGCTGATCCTACACCGGTAGCAGCACCAGCTTTTAGCCAACCGGCACCAGGCCGGCAGTATGATCAAACCCCTAGCAGTCCGAAGTCTTATCCTAAGACCACCAGAGCAGCGCTACGGCGCAATCAGTATTTGGGCAACCAAGATCCATGGCAAGTCACCCAACAAAACCTGCTGGACTTACAAGAACAAATTACCCAGACCAAGGCCCAATTACGCCAAGAACTTTTGGACCAGCGCTCTTGTTTGCGCCATGACTGGCGCCAGCAAACTGCTGATTTAACCCCGGCTAGCCCAGAACACCAAGCCACGGTGGACAAGTTGCAACAACAAATCGACACCCTCAATGAGGCCTTGATCAAGTGGTTTGGCACCCAAAAGATCGCCAATCATGTTTATTTTAATAAAAAACGCCATTATTTCTTATTAGATACCACGCTGCGGGATCTAAGCGGGGCGCAACGGGCGTTATTCAAGAGTCTGCGGGGCTTTTTCCAAGGCATGCAGATTCCTTTAAGCCAACTATCCACCGACTTTGACGCCAATTTAGCCAGTCGGGTGCAACAATTGGCCCAAGATAAGTTATTGACTCCCAAAGCGGCGGTTTTAAATCAATACCGGGATCTACAGGAGTTAGATGACACCGTTAAATTTAAACCTGATATTCCCCTGAGTGCGGAGATGACCAAGGAACACGATGACGAGCACAATTTGGATAAGGTTTATGATGGGAACCAACAGTTGGTGATGGTCATTGCCTATTTGGGGGACCAGCAGATTCAAACCATCGCCCATTATCGCGCCGACCGCATGATCAGCCGGGATATTTTTGATGCCAATGGGGCGGTGTCCAGCACTCAATACTTTGAACAAAGCAGCAATGAACGCCTGTTGCGGGAGAACTTTTATCGCCAAGACGGTTCCTTGGTGTTGATCAAGAGCTATCAGGAGAATGAACCTTACATTCAATTGTTGAGCCGCAGTAATGTTTTGATGGCTGTGTTCAATTCGGAATTGGAGCTGACTTTATGGTGGTTGCGCCACGATGTCTTCAATAGTGAGACTTCGATTTTAATTCCCACGGATTCACCTTTGTATCAACCTTTACTAGATATCGAAGACTTAAAAGTGGAAATTATCCCGATTTTAGCGGACTATCAAGCCCATGACGATATCACCAGCCAATTGATGACTTTAGACAGTCCCATCGACAGCGTGTTGGTGACCCAACAAGATGCTAAGACTTACTTAGAAACCCAGACCCAGCGGGAATTAGACGTGTCGGTCTTGCCCGAAGTCCCCGTGGTGGATGAAGCGGCCAACCAAACTGGCGGCGTGCCGAAGTTTTAGCGGACCTTTGTCGGGCTGAAGATTGCAATTTTTCAAATTCCTGTCATAATGTGTCTCAAATTTAACATGAAAACGAGGGATGACCGTGACCAAATTAAAGATTGCCGTGGCCCAAATTGATATTGCCTTTGGCCAACCGGCTGTGAACTTTCAAAGGGTTGAGACCTTTGTAAAAAAAGCGGCGGCGCAAAAGGTGGATATCGTGGCCTTTCCAGAAATGTGGAACACCGGCTATGCACTCACTGAATTAGACCAATTGGCGGACCCCGATGGCTTGCAGACCCAGGCGTTATTGAGCCGCTTAGCTAAGGAAAATCAGCTGTATATTTTTGGGGGTTCCGTGGCTACCAAAGAAGCCGGCAAATTTTATAACACCACTTATGTGTATGATCCCAAGGGCCAATTGTTGACCACTTACCGCAAGGTCCATTTATTCGGCCTGATGCATGAAGGCGATCACTTAGACGCCGGGGCCGCCGAGACCCACTTTAACATTGGCAAGATTGCCGCCACCAACGTGATTTGTTACGACATTCGTTTCCCCGAATGGTTGCGCAAGCTAAGTGCCGCCGGTAGCAGTTTGATTTTTGTCCCGGCAGAATGGCCCACCGTCCGGATCAAACAGTGGGCTCGCCTGCTGGCGGCCCGGGCCATTGAGAACCAAAGCTTCGTGGTGGCCATCAATCGGGTGGGCAGTGACCCGGATAATGCCTTTGGGGGCCATTCCTTAGTGTTAGATCCTTTAGGGGATGCCATTTTGACCCTGGGGGACCAGGAAGAACTGGGCATTGCCGAAATTGATTTAGACCAAATCCCCGCCATCCGCGGGGAGATTCCGGTCTTTGAGGATCGGCGACCAGAGTTATATTAATTTAATTAGTAAAGGCTATTTTTTCTAATTTCTATTTTTGAAATCAGAAGAAATAGCCTTTATTTTGCATTTTTATAAAATTTAATAGTATTCAAAAGAAAAATTGGTCTAAAAATAATTTGAGATTATTAATAATTTTTTTATATAAAATAAGCGTTATATTTGTTTTGAAAATAATTTCAACCCTTAATACATCATTTTAGAATATTCTAGCCAAATAATCGTTTATTAAGATTTTTCTTTTGGTATTTTAATTTTAGCTCTATTATCCTCACAAAATAGTTATATTTTTGAAATTAAATTGCATTAATTTTGAAAATATAACTATTTTTTCATTTGCAACACAGCTTAAAATCTATATAAAAATGGAATAAAAAAGGCGACTATCAAAATATTCCAAAATTATATAATAATATTTATTGCGTTATGATAAAAAAAGCTTTGACATTTTGAACTCCACAAAACATAATAAGCAAGAACATTGTCACTAAATAACATAAGGAGTGAATTACACTGATTTACGCTGAAAGAATTTCTCAACTTAGAGAGTCACCAACTTTGGAGTTGAATTCAAAAATTAATGAATTAATTAACTCGGGTAAGGACGTAATTAACCTTACTGTTGGTGAGCCAAATTATTATGAGCCTTCAAATGCAGCACATGTTGCTATTGAAGCTATTAATGAGCACTTTACACACTACACATCAACCCCCGGCATACTTTCTTTAAGACAAGCAATAGTAAAAAAGCTGAAGGAAGATAATCAATTAGATTTTTCTGCAGATCAAATCGTTGTTTCAAACGGTGGAAAACAGGCGCTGTATAATACATTAGCAGTTTTACTAAATGAGGGGGATGAGGTGTTGATCCCGACCCCGGCATGGCCATCTTATGCTAGCCAAGTGGAGTTGTTGGATGGGGTTCCAAAAGAAATTCCACTATCTGAAGATACCGGTTTCAAACTAACACCCGATTTATTAGAAAAAAACTGTTCTCCAAAAACAAAACTTATTATTTTAAATTCACCAAGTAATCCCACTGGTGCAACATATACCTCTGCGGAATTTAAGGCTTTAGTACCAATTATTGAAAAGCATAAACTGCTGGTTATTAGCGATGAAATCTATGAAAAGCTTGTTTATGATATGGATTATGTCTCCCCATTAAATGTCTCTCAATATATACGAGAAAACTCGATTCTAATAAATGGATTTTCAAAAGCGTTTGGCATGACTGGCTGGCGAATTGGTTATACAGCTGCACCAATAGAAGTATCTAAGAAAATCGCTGCATTCCAGAGCCAAACAACCGCAAACATTAATTCCATTGCCCAAAAAGCTGCAGAAGTAGCGCTTGCGAATTTTGAAATTCAACACGTCGCTGAATTGAAACGGAATCGAGATATTTTATTTAAGGCCATTCAAGAAGATACAGATATGTCCCTAGATGACTGCCCTAATGGAGCTTTTTATTTATTTCCCAATATCAAAGGATTAATCGGCAAGACTTATGGTGGACAAGAAGTACATAACAGTCAGGATTTTTGCCATATTCTTTTGAAAGAAGCAGGTATTGGTATTACCCCAGGAGATGTATTTGATGCACCAAATAATGTTCGGATCTCCTATGCCAAAGATTTACAAACAATCAAGACTGTGAGAGACCGGCTAATCAGTTTTTTTGAGGGAGAGAATTAATGATTTTTGAAGATTTCAAATATCTAGTGAACCAAGCAATTTCACTAGCCAATAAAGAATCAGAAACTTCTATGGCATTTAAGCAACTGCTTACTCTCGGCGGGAAACAAAAATTTGATGATGGAAAGATGACATTAGGGTATCGTGAAAACCAGATACTTCAAACTTTAGAATTGACCGATCTAAAAGAAGACCCAATTAACCTGGACGTCTATTTTCATAACAACAAAATTGAAGTTACAACTGATGATTTGAGGCATGTCAAAAATAGTACGTATGCTTTTAGTTTTGATTACCCGCTGAAAAAGTGGAAACATATTCTAGCCGAAGAAAATGAATTACTGAATATTGAGTATAAACAAGCACTTTTGCACATTGGTGACTTTAATGATCTGAAGAAGCGGCATGTTGTTGATATGGCAGAATTTTTTCTGGCGCACATGGCTCCAATAATTTTCTATATCAACGAAAATGTATATTCAAATTTTGACTATCTTAGTAATTTATATGCAAAGCGGCGTAAAGACAAAGATGATTTTTTATTTGAAAAACTTAGAAATACTGCAATCAAAGATTGGAAACAAGAAGACCTGATTTTTATTTGCTTCTTGAACTATCTACTCTCTTCTGGGATACAAACACGTGCAGAGGAATTCAATGGTAAACAAGTTTCAATGTCAGCACTGGTTACATATTTAGAACGCAAAAATGCGACCTATGTTGATATGGGTATTTCGGATATCGAAGATTTTAAATCATTAACTTTAGATGAGAAAGTTAGAGCTTTAAGGCAAAAATATGCAAAAATTCAAGAAAGAAAAATTGTATATCGAAGGATTAATGGGCTATCATTGCAAAAAAGTGAGGAGTATTTAAATGATGCGACCTTACTGGAGGATTTGCCACAGAATTTAAAATTAAGCAATTCTTTGAAGCTTAATTTTAAGATTGATTCTGCTAATCTCCAAAGCTATAAAAACAGCGTAAATAGATATCTAACAAATGATGATGGTGATTTAGAAGAAAAGTTTTTAAAATTATTGCGATTTTTACTTTTTGATCTGAGTGAAAAAACTTCTGCTGATATGGCATTTTCTCGGTTTTTCAGTAGCCTTGGTAGGCTGCTAGAACTAGATAAAAATGGTGAATATCAAGCAATTTCTGATTTGAATGCCAAGAATTATTATTGCTATGTTGTTCCGGGCAGGAAGATGGTTGAGAAGCTGCCAAAAGTTTTGGTTACTAATGTGAATATGGCTGTCACCTCAAGAATGCTTTACAATAGTTGGCATTATATGCCGGCTAATTTTTTGAATGATGGTATTAATACTGAACATAGGGAGTTCTATTTTTCAGCGGTTATGGCTGATATTGCAAATTTAGATAAATATCATCATGTTGGTCATGTGAAAATGTCTATTAACAATACAATTCGTGTTCCAAAAGAACTTTATATCCATGGTCGAACATATAAGGCGTTACTGGACGTTAGATTAATGAGACGTGGTGATCAAGAATTTTCTGTGGAAGATTTAGGAATGGCGGTCAATTACACAAGTTATATTCAGCATCTATGCCAGGTATTATTGGACGTTCTGGATAAGGACAGAAGATTTGACTTTGCCTTGGAACAGATGGACAAACACAAATATTCATTGCAGTTTTCAGAAATTAAGGAGGATTATTTATCATGAAAAGAGTACTTTTTATTAATTTGAGATCACACTTAGTGGAAAGAATGGAACCGTTATTTGCTGCAAAAAAAATGGGTGTTAGAGTAACGGTATTAACAGATTCAATTCCAGATATTGATGATGGGTATGTCGATGATTTCATTGTGACCGATACTTATGATATGCCACATGCTGTTGAAAAAGTAAAAGTCTACGCAAAGAATAAACCCATCAATGGGGTGTTAACTTGGGCTGATAAAGACGTAGAGTTGGTCTCATTAATTGCCAAGGCATTAAACATACCAGGACCATCTTTAGAATCAAGCAAAAATGCAAGAGATAAGGTTTTAATGCGGGAAGCCATTGCAAAGGTTGATCCCGATTTATGCCCAAAATTTGCAAGTGTTAAGAACTTTGCAGAACTTAAAGCTGCAGCAAATGACATTGGGTTTCCTGCAGTTTTAAAACCGGTAGGTGCATCAGGGAGTAAGACCATTATTAAGATATATTCAGAGGATTCTTTAGCAGATGCATATCAAAGATTGGTTGATGAGACAAGTATTTCTAGAGATAAAGTTTATAGCTACTTCCCTAGTGAGTACATCTATGAAGAACTGTTAACGGGAAAAGAGATATCTATTGAAGGATTTGTTTCAACCTTCTCTAAAGATATTGTGATCGCAGGAATGACAGATAAAGAAGTTACTGATGAATATTCTACAGAATATTTAGAATATGAACCTTCACAGAAATCTGCTGATGATCTAAGTAACTATCGAACTAAAATAAAACAAGCAATACGAGGACTTGGAATCACAGAATGTGCATTTCATGCAGAGTGTAAAGTTGATGGGACAAAATTTAAAGTTATTGAAATTGCTGCGCGTCCCGGTGGAGAATTTATTACGACACATCTTGTGAAAATCGCTTCTGGAGTTTCATTTGTTGAACAAAATATTAAAAATTCGCTTGGAGAAGAAATTGACAACCGTATTGAATTTAAAGAATGGTCAAAAAATCCTCGGACAATCGTCGGGCATCTTGATTTCATGGCAAAAAAAGAGGGGATTGTTACGAAACTTGGCGGTTTTCAAGAGATATTTGAAGATCCAAATGTGATTAATTTTATGCCCTTAAAAGATGTTGGAGATTCTGTTGTCCTGCCACCAAAGGATTATGGATCACTTTATACGGCAACCATGGTTGTTAAGGGGAATTCTATTGACGAAATTGATGAATCATTTAAAAATATTGAACGTAAATTCAAAATTGAAATAGATTAGGGGCATTTATTCTTGAAAGCTATGGTAGTTTATACAAGTATGACGGGTAATGATGAAGAAATTGCCAAAATTGTTACCAGAGAACTTGAAAAAAATAAGGTTGATACTCAGATTCAAGAAATGGAATTTGTAGACGCCGATGAATTTAATGACCTCGATATTTTGGTTGTTGCCTCATATACGTATGATGATGGTGAAGTTCCGGATGGAGCTATGGACTTGTATGAAGATTTAACTGAAGCCAAGTTTCCAAATTTAGTTTACGGTGTCTGTGGATCTGGAGATACCTTTTACGAAGACTTTTGTAGTGCTGTTGATAATTTTGGAGATAAGCTTTCAAATACAGGCGCTCGTGAAGGAGCAAAGTCCGTAAAAATTGAGCTTTTCCCTGAAGATAAAGATGTTGAAAGACTAATTCAATTCACGAATGATATTTTGGCTTCTGCAAATAGAAATTAAGCATCGATTTAGATAATTTCAGGACTGGAGGATGATTGCTCTGGAAATCTGTGTGATAAACAGAGTACCACTTGAACGGGCTCCTATTAATAGTTGGCTGGATGAAAATGACAATGTTACGTTGATTTCCAGGTATGATATGCCCATTGAATACTTGACAAAAATAAAGCATTTTTACTGTCTTAAGAACTTCGATAATGATCAGGCTTTAGAATCATTAATCATTAAGTTGCACGATCAATTTAGGTTTAATCGGCTTATTACCTTGTCTGAGAATGATGTTGTAAGAACTGCCAAGTTAAGAAGCCTTTTGAAAATTGATGGACAAGATTTTTTTAGCGGTTGGTTATTTAAGGACAAACCGACCATGAAAGAGTTTGCACAGTTACGAGGGCTTAATGTTCCAGGATTTACATCTATAAGTTCATTTCAAGAGGCAGTCGAGTTTGCTGAAAATCATGGGTATCCTTTGATTTGTAAACCAATCAATGAGGCCGGCTCACTAGATGTTCTGTATATTAAAGACAATACAGATCTTGGGGAAGTTAAGGGATTGTTGAAAAAATATGACCAAATTGACATTGAAGAGTTTATTAAGGGTAGATTATTTCATGTTGATGGTGTTATCAGTAAGCGGAAGATAGCTTTTGTTTCAGTTTCAATGTATTTGACGAATGATGGAAAAAGTACGACGCTATTTAATCAACAATCCGACAGCTTAGATGTCACTAGAACTTTTTCGGATTTTACAATCAACCAGAATTCAGAAGAATTTAAGAACTTGGCATCCGAAACAAATAAACTATTAGAGGATCCGACTTTTGATAACGGAACTGTCCACATTGAATATATCATTGATACCAATGGAAAAGCATACTTTATTGAAATGGGGAGTCGAACTGGAGGTATGATGATTGCTAATACTATTGAACATAAATTTGGTTTTGTGATGAATGAGGCCTCGTTTAAACTACAAGCAAATATTCCTTTCAATTTTCCCGATAAAAAGATTGATTCTGAATACGGTTATATGACCATTCTTCCAGAAAACAACAAATTAATTAAATTCAATGAAGAGATTATCCGGGAGAATCCAGATGTTATTCAATTAGAATCTAACGCAGTTATTGGGCATGATTATCAGTTGGCCACGGAATCAACTTCAAGAATAGGCACCATTTTATTTTCAGCTAAGAATGTGGCAGATGTTAAAAATAAAATTAACAATCTTACTCAATTAATTGATAAGAACATTGTTTGGTCAACTTAAGTGAAGCACATCTCTTTAGTTAGATTCTAGATAATTGAGGTTTATAAGTTATTAAGTCGCAACTACAGAACCAATCTAGAGGGAGGACTCTAATTGCAGACATATATATCAAAACTTCGAGGATTCACACCATCAATTTACTTTTTCATGATAGGAACATTTGTCTCAAATATCGGAAACGGTATGTTCTCATTGATTGTTAGTAAAGTGTTGTATGATAAAACAGGTTCAGTAACTGCTTTTGGAATTGTAATAATTGTTCAAAATATTGCTTCGTTGCTTTTGAATATCGTTGCAGGGTATTCAGCTGACAGATTTTCTACGAGGCGAGTCTCAATGATAGCAGATTTTTTACAGGGACTGTTGATCTTGTCTGGTGCAATCTTACTACGATTTGGAGATCAGATTATCGTTTTGATGACTGTAATGGTACTTGTTAATTTTGTTTTGCCGTTTTTTAGAGCAGCAAATTTTAAAATAATCCCTGAATTAAATCGCGGCGAAACAAAATTAATTTCACTTAATGGTTTTAGGAGTTCTCTAAATCAAAGTGGACAGTTAATTGGTGTTGCGTTAGCAGCACCATTAATTTTTATGCATTGGACCATTGCTGCATTAGTAATAAATGCAACTAGTTTCTTTATTTCTTGCTTTTGCACTTCGCGTTTGAAGCTAAAACAAGCAAATACTCCAACAAAACTCGGAAAAGTTGGTAACCTTTATCGTAGTTGGGTGGATATAATACGCACCCTATTTTTAGATAAACAACTGTTACTTTTGTTGATATTCACAATTTTTGATTATATATCAGTTAGCTTTGTTAATCTCATGGAAATAAAATATGCAACAGTAACATTGCATAATGCAGCTTTGTTATCCCTATTAGATGGTGCATTTGCAGTAGGAGCAATGAGTGCATTTCTCTTGATCAATATCTGGTTTTCACGTGTCAGATTTCACACAATCGCATGGGTCGGACTACTTATTCAGGGGCTAATGTTTATTGCATTGTGTATATTTAATGATTTAGTTATTGCAGCTATTGTAATGTTTATAATAGGCGTATTTAATGGTTGTTCTGTTTCAATATTCCAAACGGAATTACACAAAATCTTTAAAGATAATGACCGAGGGAGGATTTCAAGTTTTCGTGATGTTTTAGTATCGATCGGAACAATAATTGTTATTCCTGTTGCCTCAAGAGCTCTGAATTTAGATTTAAATTTTGGATTAATCGTGTTTGGAGTGTTCTTAATAGTCATTGCAGTTTTTTTAGTTGTGGTATGCATCAAGGGATTATTTTCAGTAAATATTGAGGATGATAAACATTGAAAATTGTACTTTTAGGAAAGAGTTTCGTTATAGCAAGGAAAATTTTGGAAATATCGCCGTCAATTAAACTCATTGTAATTGATAATTCCGAATATCTTAAAGATGATTCAAATAACACGAAAAACATGTCTAAATTTATTTCGTATGTAACTGGAGCAGATCTCGTTGCAGAAGTAGCACCTAAACTAATCGTGGATAAAGACATTGTAGGCGTTATACCAGCATTCGAAAGAACGGTTACGGATGCCAATTTGTTGGCAAAAAAGTTAAATTTATCAAGAATAGGCGATATTGGGGCAGAAATTTTCCGAGATAAATATAAACTAAGAGAATTCTGCGAAAAAATTGGTATTAATCAGCCGCCGTACAAACTAATTCATAATGTTGAGGAGTTAAGAAATTATTTTTCTGGAAAACCGTTAATTTATAAGCCGATATCATTAGCAGGATCAGTCGGAGTGGTAAAAATATCTGAAGAGTCAACGATAGATAGCGAATATAGTTTTACTGAAGCAGAAATGAAAAGAGAAAACTCGTCAGAATTATTAGGGATTGCTGAGGAGTATGTTCCTGGTAGTGAATTTTCTTGTGAATATGTAGTTGAGAGTGGAAATGTTGTTTTTAGAAACATTACTAAGAAGTTTAAATTTGATAATGGTTATTTTGTTGAATCTGGACATCTTGTACCTGGTATTGTAAATGGTATAGCTCAGCATGAAATCTTTGAATCGCTTGATAAAATTGTTTCTGAAGCACAAATAGGGACAGCAATTCTACATTCAGAATGGATAGTGACTCATGATAATCAGCCAGTTCTGGTAGAAATTGCAGGTAGGCGGCCAGGTGATCGAATCGTTGATTTAATCAGTCTGGCTTATGGCTTTGATTTTTTATGGGAATACTGTCTTACGATGATTGGAGAAAATACCAGTTACCAGGGTATATCCTTGAAATTCGCAGAGCAAAAATATTTTGAAATCTCTTCTGGTGAAGTAATTTCGATAAATGGAATAGAAAATTTTGCCAATATTAAGTTTGAACTGGATGTACACGAAGGAGATATAATTCCTGAAGTTAAAAGCTCTGAAGATCGCAGAGGGTACTTTATTTTATCTAATAATGACTTCTTTGCTTTAGAAGCTAATGTTCGTAAGGCTAATAAGTTATTAACCATAAGCACCAAGTCATAATAAGCAACATAGTTAAATCAAAGCTTAACAGGATTCAAAGATAGGTCAGTGGGGAAAGTTCAAGAAGAAATGAAATATTAAGAAATTTAAAGCGGCTTGATTCCGATGTTTTCTCGGAGTCAAGCCGCTTTTACTAGAATAATAGGCTCTTTGTCAATGAGTGTTGGTGACATTAATTTTGAAAGTTAGACTGTAATTGGTCTAGCATTTTTCTTTTACAATCAAGTTGCTTTTCAGCCTTCGGCCCTAAGTTAAGCCACCTTACATTCCAGGTAAATTCGTAGCTTAAAATTATCGAAGTTGCGATAACCGTAGCTCGTTTTCTTTATCTTCTTTATTTTTCCATTGAGCCCCTCCAGCGGGCCATTTGAGTAGTCATAACGACAACTGTTTAGCAGTGCCGACCAATTCTTCTTAAGTGTACTGATCGTGGTGTCCATCTCATTGTGCAGTGGTCTGTAATCATTCAAAGTCTGTTTTAACAGGTTGGAATCACGGGTATGAACGGCATGGAGGACCTGTTGATAAGTCCAGTAGGTTTCCTTAAAGGCTGGGTCAAGCTCAAGGGCATTGTGGATAAGATTGACTTGTGTTTCATAGTAACCCAAATGAATTTGGTACATTGGTTTAGTCGCTTCCAGTTTGCCAGAGTCTTTTAAAAACAAGCGCCAATAGGACTTTAACACCTTGTATTCACGTGAAGAATGCTTATATTTTTTCATCAATTGTTTCCGCGTCGTGTTCAAGGCACGATTGACCATATTGACGATATGAAACCGGTCGACAATGACCTGGGCATTCGGAAACACTTTCGGTATAAAACTGATATAGGCCGCATTAAGGTCAACCACGATAGTTTTAACCTTTTGACGTTTACTTGGTTCATGATTGAGCCACTTGTAGTAAGCAGCTCGCGATATCTTGACTAACCGGCACATAACAGTGACTTCATAACGTTTCCCTGTATCTGGATTTACTTCTTTTGAGAGTTCTTTGATGGCTTGATAGGTTTCTTCTGAGATTCTCCGCCCCTTTCCAGTTCTTGAATTTTTTTAACAATTTATTTTCAGTAGTGACATAATTCAAACGAGCTTCCAACCGTTTGATTTCAAGTTCTTGTTTCTCAGCTTCTGTTAGATGTTCCTTGTCTTCTTTAGATTTACCCCGACGGTCAGCTAGGGCCTCTGGCCCACCACTTTTGAACTTCTTGACCCAAGCGTAAACCTGTCCGTAAGACACATTAAATTTCTTAATGGCACCGCTATAATCTAGCTCATTAGCGATGGTCCACTGAGCGATTTCAACACGTTCCTTTTTGGTTGTAGTTCGTCCGGATTTCATTGTAGGGCGCCTCCTAGTGGTAGTTAGTGATTTACCACTAGTATACAAAGAAACCCATTGATAGATAACCCCAGGATTTGAAATATCATATTTTTCACAGAGCTTGGGCAAAGATATATTTGTTTCTAGGTACTCTTGAACGACCTTGGTTTTAAACTCAGCTGAGTAAGTTATTATTATTCTACGTTTAAGACCATCAATTCCGTGATCGGCATGACGCTTGACCCACAGATCAACAGTACTGTGCTTAATACCATAGGCATGTTCAATTTGGTAGGTACTCCAATTTTCATTTTCTACTAGACCAATATAGAAAAGTTTATCGTCAACACTGTATCTAGAGCCTTTTCGACCCATAAAAAAACTCCTTCCTAGGAAAACAGGTTTTAATTATTTACCTGTCTACCTAAGTAGGAGTATAGCCAAACTAGCTCGTTGGTGGCTTTTTCAATACGTTTTATTATTTACTGCTTACACCATTTCCGCCGCACCTTCTGGGTGCGGTGGTGTACATAGGTAATGCGGCGTAGCTCAAGGAGTTGCGCTTTTTATTTTATTACGAGTGAATAATCCGGGAGATAATACTGATTCGTCTTGCCAATGGGTTAGTTGAGAATCTTATCATCAAAAGAGAAAGATAAAATGGCAAAAAAAGAAAGCGATTTCCAAACGAGAATAATCATGATATTCTAGTAGTTATTAGTTTCTGTTTATCACAATTAGTATTGAAAGGAGACAGCCATGGAAAAAATAGAAGTGAAAGCATACCAAATAATAAATTTTTTAAAGAAAAGAAAGTTGGATGGACAGAAGATTAGCCAATGGCTTTTGGCGATTGGCGTGGGATTCTTAATATCCATCTATATTATCAATTTTTTTAGGATCAAACTTATACCAATGATGACTATAAATGAACAAAGTATAAATACATTGTTTATTAATTTGAAAATTGAAGATGTGGCGATTTATCAATACATATTATTCATTGTTGGGATTTTTTGTATTATTTGTTCCTTCTTTTTTCTTTCTGAAAAATATAAAGTCAAAAGGATTATTTTTTTTATGCTGCTAATTTTCTTTGATTGTATAGGTGTAGTCTCAGTACTTACTCAACATAAATTGGATTTATGGTTTGTCATGGTAATTATTATCACATCGGTTTATGGAGTGAAAATAGTTATGAATATAGTCAGCATTATCTACAACTGGTTGTTTATCGATAGTAGTAATGCAGACAGGAAGGTTGATATTGCTAAGATATCACTCATCTGGGCAATAGCTGCAACAATACTTGGGTTAGCCTAGTTTTTTTGAAAAAGTACTAGGGAATTAATGATTGAAAGGAGATTTGAAAATTGAGGTACAGAATAACGGAAATTATCATTACAAGCGTATCATTGATCTTCACACTTTGTTTGTATTTCTACAAACAAAAATTGGTAGATATACAATCACAGTATGATAATCTTTTTGAGAGGGTATTTGCTGTAGCAGGTGAGCCCCATTATTATGCATACTTATTTGTGGGGATTATTTGTATCATCTCATTGATTTTCTTTTCTGTATCGAGTGTTCGATTTTTAATAAAAACTAATCGAAATGCTCAGACTATTTATTTAGAGATACTTTTATACCCAGTAATTAATTTGGTAGTTTTGGTTATTTTATTGCTTGTTTTCTGGGATCCGATTTTAACGACTTTTGCAATTCTGGGTATTGGCGGGGGGATCTTGGTTACATTGCAATCTTAATTTTAGTACATGATGTTAAAGACGAGGGGTTAAATGATCACGTAATTATTAGATTGATATGATACATGCGCAATAACAATCGAAGGCGATGAAATTAATACAGAAACGTCGCGGAGTTAACAAGAAAGATAAAAATTTCCACGTAAGATCCTTGTGAATAAACAAGGTTTTTGCGTGGATTTTTAGTCTCGAGAGTAGTAAGTATCTTTGCCGAAAGGGATAAGATAGTTAGCCGAAGTGATAACCTTTGGGTACCACCTTCAGAGATATTAGGAAAACAGTAAGAGAAATACAGTGAAATCTGTGTTAGGAAACGTATTTTTTGAATAGCTGAGTAAAGCAAATGCTAGCTTATATTCTAATTGTTAATCATGAAAGCGATTGCCGAAATAACGCAATTGTGAAAATATTTTCATACAAACGCCTTGGCGGTGGGCACTAGTTTTTGAATATTCTGTGATAAACCCTTGACTTAAAAATGAGTATGTGGTTAAATAACCGTTAATATATGAGATTTGAATGAGATTAACATTAAGAAAGGAGTTTCTATTATGGCGGATACAGTACCTAGTCAAACTACAGCTACAGCCACAGCGGCTGCGTCAGAACCAGAAACAAAAAGTACCGTTAAAGATTATGTTTATACAGTTTCAGCAGGGGTCAGTAACGTCATTTTAGTCATGCTGGGCATTGGCTTGCTCACAGAGTCCTTGGCTGGTTTTATCCACTGGCAGGCACTCCATGAAGTGGGTACCATGGCCAAGATGCTCCTGGCACCTGCCTTTGGGGCCGTCATTGCTGCCACGTTAAAGACCAATACCTTGGTTTTGTGTAGTTCCATGATTGCTTCAACCGTTGGTGCCAACTCCGTCTTCTTCACCCAAGGTAATGTGGCCGGCATCACTGCCACTGGCCATGCGCTACCTCAAGTAGCCGGTTCGTTGGTCATCACTTCTGGCCAGCCCATTAGTGCCGTTGCTGCCGGGTTGATTGCCGCTTTAGTTGGGAAATATCTCACTGGCAAGACGCCACTGGATATGATGCTAGTACCCTTAGCTGCAACTTTGATCGGTGGGATTTTTGGCTTAGGCCTGGCTTCCGTTACGACCCCAGCGCTGTTGGCCGTTAGTAAATTCATGGCCCAATCCATGCAAGTCAACCCAGTTTTAGGGGCAGCCGTCATTTCCTTGACTTGGGGCTTGTTCTTAATGACCCCGGCCTCTTCAGCGGCCCTAGCCATTGCCTTGACCCTAGATCCACTGTCCGCCGGGGCGGCCTTAGTGGGGACCACCGCCCAATTCGTCGGCTTCTTGCTGATGACTTGGCGGCAAAACAACTTGGGCGCGAACATTGCCCAAGGGGTCATCACCCCTAAGATCCAATTTCCAAACCTCCTGCGGCATCCCCAAATGGCCATCCCGCCATTTATCGCGGCCATTGTCTCCGCACCGATTGCCGTTTCCATGCTAGGTTTCAAAGTGCCATATGAACTGGGCGGATTAGGCTTGAACTCCTTTATCGCTCCCATTAATTTGGCCAGCACCAACCTCCACATGTTCTGGGTTTATCTAGGCGCCGGCGTTATCTTGCCAGCCGTTATCACCATGGTGGTTTACTTCGGCATGAAAGCCATGGGCCTGACTCGGGAAATGCACGTCAGTGTGGTTTAAAACTTCAATCAATATTCAGACACGAAAAGAGCTTTATTTCAGAATAATCTGGGATAAAGCTCTTTTTGTAATAGGTGTTAGGTTGAAATTTGAAAACTCTGAAAAATCGTTATTGTTTTCCAGTGATTTTCTAGGTTACAATTGAACCAATTAGTGACATAAAGCCAAGGGAGGAATTTTTGTGAAGTGGTTTGCTAGATTGAGTGTTATTTTAGGCGTTATTTTAATGGGGCTTTCTTGGCAACACCAACCCCAATCCGTGCAGGCCGCCACGGTCTCACCGCTGATCACTGCCTATCAGCCCCAGCTTAAAACGGCAACTTATAGTACCAGTTATACGGATGCCAGCGGCCAGACGCAGCAAGTTGATTTAACGCACCCGGGCATCACCTTGAGCGCCAGCCAATTGACGACCATGCAAAAGCAAGTCCGGGCCGGTGTGGAACCTTGGGCCAGCGCATTTACTGCCTATGCTAATGATTCTTTTGCCCGGAAAGTCAATCCTCGGATTTATTTTGAAGCTAACAACGATATCTTCATCCATATTCCCGGGCCTTGGGCCATTGCCGGTTACAGCAATCCCAGTGAATATGTGGGGGATCGGGTCAACAAGGACGGTGCCACCATTTTTAAACAAACCATTATGTGGTATCTCACTGGGGATGAGGCTTATCGGGCCAACGCCATGAATGCCATGCGGACCTATGAAAAGATTCAAAGTGTGCAGCCCCACCGCAACTTCCGCTTTGCCACGCTGAGCTATTGGCTCAGCGCCTCTGCTGAAATCTTGCGGGCTACTGACGGCCCCACCGAGAGTCTAAACTGGACCCAGACTGATACTGATAATTTGACCCAGGTTTCAGGCAAACTGGCCAATGCTTACGATATCCATTCGTATTTTATGAATCAACATCAATTTACTGTGATGGGGGCCATGGGTCGGGCTATTTTTACCAATGATTATCCCCTATATGCCGAAGCGGTGGAAGCCACCACGGTCAATAACCAGGGCCAGCACGGCGGTAAGAATGGGTCGATCATGTATGAAATGCGCTGGATGACTCAAAACGATGCCACCGGAGCTGCCTTAGCCCCAGCTGACCAACATGTTCAACTCATGGAAATGGGGCGCGACGTGGGCCATGCCTGGGATGATGTGGGTGGACTTAGCACTTTGGTTCAGACGATTTACAGTCAGGGGACCAAGGTGGACCCAAGTTCAGGAACCGTTTCTTTTCAAAATAACGCGGTGAATCCCTTTAACTTCCTTGATGACCGCTTACTGGCCGGTACCACTTATATGTTGCGCTACGAGAAAGGTGAAGATGTGCCCTGGACCCCAGCAGACAGCGGCTTGGGGATTTATAACCAGATTAATTCCAGCGGTCGTGGGCGCATCGATCCGTTTTTAGGGATTCTTTACAATTATTACAAGTATGACCAGGGGGCAGATATGACTGCCGCGAAATATCAGCCGTTAACCCAGGCTTATGAAGCCGCCATGCCAGAAGGGACTTCCTTTGACTATCCCGCTGCGGGAACGCTGTTGTTTACCCGGGATAAGACAACAGTACCACCCAGTCAGCCCACCGAATCAGGCTGGAACGGCTTTTGGACTGGTGTTTATAACTGGTTTAAACAGGCGATAGAATATGTGTGGCATTGGATCGCACCGAATAGTTAGTAACTAGACTTGAAGGGTATTAAAAAAGAGCTTTATGTCCGAATTATCTGGGATAAAGCTCTTTTTTAATATCAGTGGTTTTACTTGGTCAAGTTAACGACTGGGTATTTACGTTAAGAATGACGATTATTATGATTGCCGGGGCAGACTAGCGGCGATGGTTTGTTGGATATATTGATTCTTTAATTGTTGCAGTTTTTGGGGTTGTTGCGCTAAACTGGGCGTTTCTTTGAGTTGAGCCGCTAATTTTGTTTTAACGTTGTTTTGAAGTTGTGCCTGGTACGTCTTTGAACGCAACTGTTTACCCACTTGGGTCAATTGCTTTTTACTCAGCAGGTACCAATTTGAAGCTAAATGGTAAGTGATGACTTGCTTTTTAAGCTGGTTTTGGTTGGTGATACCGAAGAATAGAGTTCTTGCCAGGGCGTTTTGATAGACATATTGGGTGTTTTGCGTTGATCGTTGCGCCTTAGAATTACCTTGGCGTTTGATCACGACGGTCTTACTTTTGTTTAAGATCGTGGACGTTTTATGGGTACTGGGATTTTTGGTGGCATAGGCGGTATAAATAGTTTTACCTTGTTTGACCGGTTGAGCCACCATAATTTCGTTGTTATGAATGTTCACAATAGGGGCGACTTTGGCAACCGTTGTGGTGGTCGTGACTTTTGTGCCGTAGTGATAATGGACATCTAAGAGCAAACTGCCTTGAATCAGCAGCAAGATTGCTACTAGACATAGGGCTAAGCCATGGTGGCGGCGGTAAAATAAGAAGCCGATAGCAAAGGCTAATAAGACAGAAATTAACAGTAACATCAGTTGACCTTCTTTCCGATGCGGTTGGTTAGAAATAGCGCTGGAATCACGCCTAACAGGGTGCCAAGGCTAGTCCAAATAAAGGCTGTTTGATAA
The DNA here is from genome assembly GCF_001436375.1 of Agrilactobacillus composti DSM 18527 = JCM 14202. GTDB lineage: Bacteria > Bacillota > Bacilli > Lactobacillales > Lactobacillaceae > Agrilactobacillus > Agrilactobacillus composti. The sequence goes on from NZ_AZGA01000020.1 coordinate 36,819, forward strand.
GCATTATTCGTCGTAGCTGTCGTGGCAACGTTGCTACCCACGATACTTTGAATCACCCCGGCTAGTACAGCAGTGGCCACAGAACCGCCAATATTTTGGGCCATCCGGGTGGTGACGGTGGCTTGGGGAATCCATTTGGGATCTAAACCCGTGTAAGCATCCGACATTACGGGGATGGTAATGCCACTACGGGTCAAGCCCATTAAGAATAAAATCAGCAAAATTACCCATTGGGTTGTCGCGGCGGTAACGAAAATAAATGGTGCAGTAGTTACGGCTGCGGCAACCATCGAAATGAGAACGACCCATTTGGCACCATATTTATCGGTCAAAGTACCCGCCCACGTCCGGGTCACTAACATGCCCGCACCTTGGGCAATGAGATAAATACCTACCCAAATCACACTGAGATGGCGAATATTTTGTAAATATAAAGGCAGGACGAACATGACGCCGTTCACCATCAAACCGGATAAGAACAATAAAGCTGTGGAGGCTGAAAAGTTAGCGTTGCTGAAAAGTTTCAGGGGAATCAGCGCTTTTTCAGGGCGCTTGAAGGCATAGATAATATAGGCCAACAGACAATCAATGCCCAACAATCCAGGCAACAGGACTGCTAACTTGCCAAAAACATTGTCAGAACTATAATTGGTGATTGCGATAATAATACCGGCAAAAGTGCCAACGATGAGTAAGAATCCTGAGAAGTCAAAAGCCTTACCTTTTACTGCGGGGATAAACTTAGGGAGTTCAATCAATGTGGCGGTTAAGGCAATTATGACCAAAGGGATGTTAATAAAAAATAACCAGTGCCAGTTCAAATATTTGATCAACGTGCCGCCAACAGTGGGGCCAAGGATGGGGGCGAAGACAATGGGCAGTCCGATAACGGACATGAGTTTTCCCAAGGAGCGCCCATGGGCAGCCTGAATAGCTAAGGCACTCATGCCCGTGATAACAACGCCGGCACCGGCCCCTTGGATAATGCGACCAATAATCAGAGCTGGAATCGAATTAGCGACGCCGGAGATAATTGAACCTATCATGAAAATCAGCAGGGCAATTTCTTGTAATAATTTACCAGAGACTTGGTCTAACAGCCAACCCGCTAACGGGACGGCAAGGCCCAGGGCTAAAACATAAGCGGTGGCCACCCATTGCATTGTATTGACAGTTGAACTTAAATCTTTCATGATGGTGTTAATGCCAACGTTGGTCATGGTGGTATCTAACATGGGAACGATGGCGCCTAATACTAAGACCAAACCAATTTTGGCGACAGTTGGTTCGGAGGATTCTTTCGTGGTGGTTTCATACATATACAACTCACTCCTTTTAGAGTACTTTAAGTACCCTAAAGGATAATAACACCTTTTTTTCGGATGTCAACAAAGGAGGAACAAATTTGGAGAATGAACCAAAAGCCACTCGGCGTCGGGGCAAAGTTTTAGAAAATGCCATTTTAACGGCGGCCTGGGAACAGTTACAACAACATGGTTATGCCGGCATGACCATGGATGACATTGCCAAAACAGCCCACACCAATAAAAATGCTATCTATCGCCGTTGGCCCACCAAGCTGGATGTGACCATTGCCACGTTACAGATACATGTATCCCTTAAAGACTTTTACCTCCCGGATACTGGGGACTTACGTGACGATGTGGTGGCATTTTTATCGGAGAGTATCCCCTTGATCAATGCCATCGGGGTCCAGAACATTAAAGCCATTGCCCGGGATCGGGTATTGACCATTCAAAGTGTTCTGGATGCCCGGGCTAAACAGGACCCAGCTAAAAAGGGGCCGAGTTTTCAAGAAAATATTGTGGTCCAGTACTTGAAAACTATTTTACAGCGGGCGTTTTTGCGGGGAGAATTGACCACCGACCCCAAAGACTTCGATGGGGTCATTTTAAACCTACCTGTTTTATTGATTTTGTCTCGCTTGATCACTGAGAACACCTACGACCAGCAAACCATTGAATTTTTCGTGGATAAGGTATTGTTACCCGTCTTTAAAGCCCAATAATTGGCCATTAAAATACCGACTCGCCAGAACTGCATTATCTGGTGGGTCGGTATTTTTGCATTGATTATCAGTAAGGCAATAAGTGATGGCTGCGGCGAAAAGCAATGGCGTCTTGGCGGTAACCAAATTGGTCATTGGCTTGTTTCAAAGCAGCCTCATCATGGTTATAAGTTTGGCCGGTACGCCGCAATTGTTCGTACAAAGCGTAATAGGGTAAGTTAGCAGCCTTAGCGGTGGCCAATTCCTGTTCCACATCATAGGGTATTCGCCGCAGGTCCACTTGGTTGACCCCATTATCAGCCACATCCAACAAAGCATACTCGGCCCGGTGGTCTTTGGATAAAGGCGTCCAAGGGTCATAGGCCTGGCCCACAGCCCCAGGATTGATGATCAATTGACCTTGGGAGCTATACCGCATTAATTGTTGGTGAATATGGCCGAAAACTGCAATGTCTAACTGCTGGTCGGCAAAGAGATTGTCGTAGTTAGCTTGGGGTTGTTCCGGATAAAGGTCACGGCCATAGGATTTATGGGGCAAGTTGTGAGACAAGCCAATGGTCAAAGGTCCCACGTGTTGCACAGTGGCAATGGGATGCTGGCGCATGTTTTGAATTAGAGTTGGGGTCAAGCGTTGTTCAACGTAACTACAAATTTTCATAAAGTAAATATCAAAAGTATTGTCCACGACCCCCGCGCCCCCGAGGATCGAGAAAAAAGAATCTTCCCAGTTACCGTTTAGGATAACATCGGTATGGACACTATTTAACAGGTCAAATAAGTCGCTACCTCCGGGCCCGGGGAGGATTAAATCGCCTAAGAACCAGTAACGGGTGGCCTGGTGGGCTTTGGCGTCAGCTAAAACGGCTGCCAAAGCGGTGGCATTGCCATGGACATCGGCCAGCAAAGCAATTCGTTCAGACATGAAATCGGTCCTTTCTAACATAGCATAGTCAAAGTATAGGCCAAAATAAAGGTGGGAACAACTTCAAAACTTGGTTTATTTCCCGGGAAATAATTTCGAAATAATATCTGAAACCCCTTACGGTGGCCGATTCTTTGAAAAGAGGTTGCTTTTTAAATAAATCGATGTTAGACTATTTTGAAAATAAGGTACTTAAAGTACCTAAGTAATTTGAGGTGACGTACCATGACAATGATTGAAACCGAAAATTTGGCGAAGTCCTTTGGCCACAAGCAAGTTTTGACAGATATTAATTTAAATGTGCAAGCAGGTGATATTTACGGCTTTTTAGGTTTAAACGGGGCCAGGAAATCCACCACCATGCGCCTATTATTAAAAATGATTCAGCCCACCAAAGGGACAATTTTTTTAGACGGGCAAAATACCGACACTTTACCAGCGATATTTTGGAATCAAGTGGGCTATTTGATCGAAACTCCCCACGCTTATCCCAACTTTACGGTGCCGGAGAATTTGACCATGTATGCCCAACAGCGCTTGATCCCGGCTAAGGAAATTGCCCCTCGGATCAAAGCCTTGGCCGTCCAATTGTTATTGACCCCTTATCTAGACGTGAAAACCAAGGCCTTATCCCTGGGTAATAATCAAAAGATTGGTTTGGCTAAAGCGCTGATTCATCATCCCCGGATTTTATTGCTGGATGAACCCACCAACGGCCTGGACCCGGAAAGCCTGGTAGCCGTGCGTCGTTTATTAAAACAGCAAGCCAAACAGGGCACCACCATCCTGATTTCCAGCCACTTACTGGGAGAAATGGAAGCCATGGTGAACCGCATCGGCATTTTGACCCAGGGCCAATTAGTGCGGGAATTGAGCTTTGACCAATTTGAACAGGAGCGCCACACCCAATTGGCCATTGACGGGGTGAGTAAAGACAGTCAATTGGCGGCCTTTTTGACCGAAAAAGGGCTTCGGACCACTTATCAGCAACAAGAATTAGTGGTCAGCGGCGTACCCCAAAATGATTACGGCACCTTGCTGCATGCCATTGAGAGCCAGGGCTTTCGCCCAACCAGTTTTAAACCCCTGGCTGAGAATTTAGAAGCATTTTTCTTACGGCAGATAGGAGATGATCAACATGTGGTCCATGACTAAATTAGAACTGAAGAAGATTTGGCGGGGTAAATTGCCCATTTATTTATTTTTAGGCTTTGTCCTACTCTTATTTATCAATCACAGCGCCCATAGTTGGTCGGCTTATCTAGTGGGTAAATTAGGCTGGATCACGTTGATTATGGGGATGATGGGCTTTGGCGTTTTGAGCAGTTGGGTTTTTGGCCGGGAGTACCAAGACGAAACCTTCAAAGACCTATTGGCCCTGCCAATTTCTAGAAATCAAATCGTCGGCGCTAAATTGATTGCTTTGATTAGCACCGAGATTTTGCTCACCCTAGCCTGCGCCGGCTGAACGGTATTGATGGGCAAGACCCTTTTGCGGTTTGGGGCCTTGCCTAAGAACGGCCTAGGCAGTCTGTTTGGCCATTTTGCCCTGGCTATGTTGGTGGATATGGTCTTGGCCTGCCTTTATCCGTTACTGGCCAGTTTATCTAGAGGCTTATTGACGCCAATCTGTGCCGCCTTTGCGGTTTTACTCATCGGCCGGCTCATGGCCAATGTCCCCAGCGGCCACTATTTCCCCTGGGCCGTGCCGCTTTTAGCCATGGGCCAGGTTTAATAGCCTGAATGTGGTGAGCTGGTTGCTGGTCCTTATGGTGGGCGTTGTCAGTGTCCTGGGCACCATGTATTGGTGGACCTACCAGGACCATACAGATTAGTTGTTAGTTTTTGTAACGCCAGTCAGCCCAGTCTTAAGTTAGCGGAACCTATTAATAAGAGATGATTACCATGAATCAATTGGATCAAAAAGTTAAAAATAACAAAAATGGACAAGATGCCACGCAGAAAGCGGCCATCCTTAACATCAAAATTGCCTCCCGCCATCTGTGGTTGAATGCCGCGGCGTACTTGACCATTTTTGGGTTAGAATATTGGCTAGCCAACTTGGGTCATTCTGCCGTATTGAGGGCCGATGCCTTTAACAATCTGTCTGGCATTATTTCCACATTGCTCTTAATGATTGGCCTCCGGGCCGCCAGCCAAACCGAAGTGGTGGCCAGAACCCGCCGTTACCCGGACAAATTAGCCAAGAAACGCTTGCCCTTATCCTGGTTATCTCGCTTTAGATTCCAAACCGTCTTTACGCTAGTCAGCAGTATTTTGATGGTGGTCGTCGCCTTTCAAATTATTTTCTCAGGCTTCGATCATTTGCACGGGGCCACAGTAAGCGGTGCACCCCAACCCTTAGCCGCAGTCGGGGCCTTGATAGCCAGTCTCATGATGTTAGTGGTTTGGTTCTTTAATAAGAGAATTGGTCGGCGCTTGCATAACGTAGCCCTGTTAGCTTCGGCTCAGGATAGTTTAGGGGATGCTTTGACCAGTATCGGCACCTTATTGTCCATTGTCGGGACGGTCTTCCTAGGGGTTCAGTGGTTAGATCCCTTGGCCAGTATCGTGGTGGGGGTATTTATCCTCTACTCGGGATTTTTGATTTTCCGGACCAGTAGTCTGAATTTAGTGGATTATTTTGACCCTAAAGTCGAAGCTCAATTTACCCAAACCATCGCCACGTTGTCAGCCGTGCATCAAGTGGTACGCCTAAAAGCCCACTACAGCGGTGATTTAGTCGCCGTAGATGTGTTGATTGCCGTGGATCCTGCCATGACTACCTTGAAAAGTTATGAACTGGGGGAAGACATCAAGGCGGTGATGCGCCAAAAGTATGGAGTCGCTGATGTGACCGTGGCCGTGATGCCAGATATCAAATTAGGCGATTAAAGCACGATTGTTGGCCCATGGGGCAGTTAAATTTCTGATTTTTATCAGGGATTAAACTGCCTATTTTTGTTGGCTGACACTGACGAACCAAAAAAAGTAATCAGCTAACTATTGACTTAGAGTGTACTGGAAGGTCTATGGTGTGATCATAACAGGAGGCCAACATGACAAAAATAATTATTTTAGGCGCCCACGGGCAAATTGCCCAATTGGTCCGCCAACGCTTATTAAAAGAAACTGATGCCCAGTTAACCCTTTATTTACGCCACGCCCAACGCTTAGGCCAGATTGATGCTAAGCGGGAGACGGTGATTGACGGCGACGTCACTGATTTTGACAAATTGTCTGCGGCTATTGCCGGGCAGGATATCGTTTATGCCAATCTAGGTGGTCGATTTGAACCCATGGCGCAAAACATTGTCCAAGCAATGACCGCCAATCATGTGTCAAGATTGATTTATGTCACGGGACTAGGATTGTATCACGAAGTACCCGGGGAATTCGGCCGTTGGGTCGAAGCAAGTATTGGTTCAGATATCATGGATGATACTCGGCGTGCAGCCAAAATCATTGAAGACTCAACCGTCAATTACACCATCATTCGAGCTGCGTACATGAATAATCAAGACGACATCAATTACGAAACTACCCAAAAGGGCGAACCCTTTAAAGGGACCATTATTTCCCGCAAGAGTATCGCGGATTATATTATCAAACTGATTCAAAATCCACAATTAGACAACTATGCCAGTGTGGGGATTGATCAACCTGGCAGTGATGGGGACCGACCTTATTAAATCGATTTTATAAAAGGAGAATATTCAAATGACAGAAAACAATAATGAATCAGCCGTTAAGAACGGTATTTTTGAAATGGGTGCTAAAAATGACGCGTTTGCCAAGTATTTTGTAGGCCAGAGCTACTTGGCCAACCTGGTGGCGGATCCCGCCGTTAACGTGGGTGTGGGCAATGTAACTTTTGAACCCGGCTGCCGGAATAACTGGCATATCCATCACAATGGCTATCAGATTTTATTGGTAACTGGTGGGGAGGGCTGGTACCAAGAAGCCGGTAAACCCGCGCAAAAACTCCACCCCGGGGATGTGGTGGTCACCCATGATGGCGTTAAACACTGGCATGGCGCTACGAAGGATAGCTGGTTCTCCCATGTCGCCATTACCGCTGGAACCCCGGAATGGTTAGAACCGGTTTCGGATGAAGATTACGCTAAACTAGCTGATTAAGGACGAAATAAAGGAGTTGATAACATGGCTGATGTCATGATTTTAACTGGGGCGGGTCAAATTGGGATGGCCATTGCCCGGCGTGTTGGGTTTGGCATGAAGATTGTGATTGGGGACAAAAGCTTGGCCAATGCCCAAGTAATTGCGGACACTATGAATAAGGCCGGCTTTGATGTGACCCCTGTTGTCATGGATCTGGCTTCAAGAACGTCTATTAAAGCTTTGATTGCCAATGCCCAAACCTATGGGCCAATCAAGCTACTGGTGAACGCAGCCGGTGTTTCTCCCAGTCAAGCGGCTGTAGCCCAAGTACTGCAAGTTGATTTATACGGCACGGCAGTCCTTTTGGAAGAAGTTGGGCAAGTCATGGCGCAAGGTGGGGCTGGGGTCACTATTTCCAGTCAATCTGGGCACAGAATGCCTGCCTTAACACCAAAACAAGATGCCCAACTGGCCTTGACGCCAACGGAAGAGTTGCTGAACTTAGACTTTTTGCAACCGGCAAACATTCGCGACTCATTGCACGCGTATCAACTGGCTAAGCGTTGTAACGAAAAGCGGGTCATGGCCGAAGCCGTCAAATGGGGCAAAAAGGGTGCCCGGTTGAACGATATTGCCCCAGGGATTATCGTCACACCCCTAGCTCTGGATGAATTTAACGGCCCTCGCGGCGATTTTTACAAAGATATGTTCGCCAAAAGTCCCGCCGGCCGTCCCGGGACCGCCGATGAAGTGGCCAATGTGGCGGAACTGTTATTGCAGCCAGCCGGGTCGTTTATCACTGGCTCAACCTTTTTGATCGATGGCGGTGCCACTGCAGCTTATTTCTATGGGGATTTACAACCTGAAAGTCCGCAGTAATTTGGAAATGAAAAGTACATCAAAAACGCCATAATCACACACACTTTTTGAAGCGTGGGATTATGGCGTTTTGATTTTTAGGAGGTAAAACTTTTAGTAGTAATGATGCTTAATGTACTGGTTTGAACTGTGGTTATTGTGCACTTGTATTGGCGTTGGCTTCGACCCGGTCTCCAAAGATATGGAACTCACCCCGGGTATTTACCCCAGGGTAAGCGGGATCGGTGTCAGCGCCAGCTTTATCCACTTGTAGTTTCAGATAACGGAAAGGTTTGTTCTGCTGGTCTGATTTAACCATGAGGGTCTGCGGACCGTTTTCTGTGGCGGTCATTTGATCACTTAACAGCGTCCAATCTTTACCATCATTGGACCCATAGACATTTGTCCCAGCAACCCGGTTAGGGAAACCGATGCGGGCTTGAATGACGAACTTAGACATTTTCAGGCGATAAGCAGTGCCAAAGTCAAAAATCTCAATAGGCTGACTGAAGTTGCCATCGAAAGTGAACACATCGTTATCTACGAGATTTTGGGCCGCTCCAGCGACTGGTTTGCCATCAGGCGTAGTAACCGCGACAAATTTTGGATCCGTGGCATAATCCAGACTGCCATCACTGAGTTTGCCGTTGAGCAGTACACCCTTTTGAACGGCGGTGGCATATGCACTTAGGGCTTGGGCAAAGGCTGCATCACTGCCACTATCAAGTAGTGCCTTGACAGCTTTATCCGTTTGGTTGATTTTGTCTTGGTCGGCCGTAATATACGTGTCTTTAGACTTTAAAGCAGCAACGGCGTTATAAGCAGCGGCGCGACTGTCAGAAACATTCAAAGTCAACGCTTGCGTTGCCGTCAGGCCATTACTGGTCTTTAACAGCAATAACGACTCAGTACCAGCCTTATTGGGGGTAATGGTCAAATTGTTACCATTGAGCGTTGCAGAACCGGCAATGGTCCCATCAAGGCTCAAAGCATTGTTAGCATCATTGGCAATTGGGGCGGTATAAGTTTCGCCTTTGACTAAGTTCAGCGTTTGGGCAGTCCCATCAGTAAAGCTTGGGACTGCTGTCTCATCAGATACATATTGATATTCTTGGAAGTCCACTTGCACATTTGAGCCGCCGATCACACTGTAGAAGTCTAAATATGGTGATACAGTGGTTTCAGGGGCGGCTTGGGTTGGATATAACAAGCTGATCCACTGGCCGTGGGTATTAGGGATGGCAATGGTGGCATAAGCTTTGTCCGGCAGATTTTGACTGCTGAGTTTCAACGTGGCTTCACCGTTAGAGCGAATCTTAATGGCCGACTGTTTATTTTTCACTAAGCCGGTCATGGCGATTTGACTGCCACCAGGATTGCTGGTTTTATCTTGGGGATAACGTTTGGCATAATCGGTTTCGTGGATATCACCTTGATGAGCAGCCGCGGTGACCCGCACGTAATCATCTTGGACTTTGGCCAAACTATCATCCAAAATAGTCCCAGTTTTCACAAAATTGCGATTTGGCGTCGTTGGCAAGGTGTTTGATACGTGACCATAGTCGGCGTCGGCTCGTTGTTTTGGCATGGATAGCCAGTACTCAGCGCCAATTTCAGTAATTTTGTTGTCGCTATAAGCCCCCCAGTAATTCATCGTCTGAGTTCCTTCGTAAAAGACGGGATTGCTTAGGTGTTGGGCAATATAAGTCATGGCTGGGGCTTTTTGAGCTAATTCCGCTTCAGAATAGCCTTCTTGATAGCGATAATAGTCGTATAACTCACTGTTATTCATGTATTTGTTGATCCGGCCGCGAGAATCCTGGGCAATTGGGCCACCAAAATCGATCAACTTGGAAGAACCATTGCCGTCCCAGGCGGGGAAGTCACTGCCGCCATTGTCTTGCAATTGGGTCCAAGGAATATAATTGCCAAAGTTGTATTGGTAGAAAGCATTTACGCCCGTAAGTAGGCTACCACCCTTGAAGGCGTAAGGATCCACGGCGTTGGCTGCAGAAGATACTTGACCAGTGGTGGGGTCTACCTTGGTATTTTGTTGATTGATGATGCGGGCCAACCCGATCAAGGTCAAGGTATCATCTTTAGCATGGTTTTGGTCCCGGCCCATTTCCAACAATTGGGTGTAATCTTGTTTGGTAGGATTACGGGGGTCATCTTTGGAGATACCGTAAAGCAAGTGGGCAAAAGCGCCGTTACTATAGGGCTTATCGGTCTCCTTATTGACCATGACCACCTCTACCAAGTCATCATAAGCCTGTTTGTCAGATTTGAAGAGGACACCGGCCATTTTACCAGTGTTTAAGTAGTTTTGTTGATTCAAATAATAGTTATCTTTGTTCATGAAGTTTTTCATCAACGGATTGATGAAATTATTGACTAACTTTTCATCATCACTTTGAGTCCAGGCCAGATCGACGGTATTACCAGTGGCCTGATCCACGTAGGTGGGTTGGGTCAGTGAGGTATATTTCAATAATTCCGCAGCACTAACCAGGTAATAATAGGGCACCACGGCATGGATTTGGGCATCAGGATAATAAGTCACTTTATTAGGGTCTAATTGTTCCCAAAGGCGAATCTGCCGCAGGGCATTGGCCCGATATTGGGCATTGCCGGTCATATAATACATAACCGCTTGGGTGTAGGCTCGAAAACCGTCTTCTGCAAGGGCCATTTCCTGGCCCGAGCTGGTGAAGGTGTTGTTTTTGATGGTGTCAAAAGTTCCCGATTGGATGTTTGAAGCGGCGAAGGCCGTGCTGGCAAAGCGGGTTTGACACATGGCCGCATAATAAGCTTGCCATGGTTGGGCCTGATTGACCAGCTCGTTACGGGTATTTTCCAAAGCATCTGGGCTAGCAGAAATTGCTGGGTGTAAGATGCCATTGGTGGTCGTTTTCTGTAGCTGAACATTGGTGGAGATGGCAGGTACGGGTTGATTGGTGGTTTTACCCGGATCTGCAAAAGCCGCTTGAACAACTTGGGCTTGTCCCAACAACAAAAACAACAAGCTCAAGCCTAAACTGATTAAGGGCAGTTTAAACTGTTTAAACTTTAAAGACATTGATATTCCCTCCCATAGGTATTAATTTGTTAACCAGTCCTCCAAAAAATTTTGTAATGCCGGGTGCCATAAAGTAAAATCATGAAATCCGGATTGTTGTTGATAGCTGGCACTGTCAGGCTTAACGGCATTGACCGCATCACCAAAGGCCTGGGTGTGCTTGTTTAACGGATCTTGATCACCGCAATATAAGGCGATGCGGGGCAATTTTTGATTTAACTTGAAACGTTGCTTAAACAAAAAGGCAGCATCGTTTTCACTATTTTCTAAACCCCCTGCAAAAACCTGGTTAAAGACCGGGTCATTGCGATCGCGTTTGTAGAAGATAAACGCGGGGGAAAAAGCCCCGATGGCGCTGTAATAGGGAAACTTTAAACCTAAAAGTGCGGCCCCATAGCCACCCATAGAGTAGCCAGCGATGGCGGTGTTTAAGTAACTAAAATTCAGACTGAAGGTCTGTTTCATAACCTGATAAAATTCTACCCCGATGGCTTGACCGTAATCTTCACCATTTTTGTGATCCGTGTAAAAACTATTTTCACCGGCGGGACAAAAGAAGGCGGTGTCATACTCGTCAGCCCAAGGCAGTAGGGGTGTATTCAGCAACCAAGCCTTTTCATCCGCTCGGACGCCATGTAAGAGAAACAAGACATGGGTTTTGGCGGACATGGCTTTAGGTAAAACAGCCACATATTGTTTGTAACGGTCCAGGACCGTGGAAAAATAAGAACCATTGATTATCAAATGATTACTTCCTTTACTTGATGATGCCTAGGCCACCAAGAACAGCAGAGATAACGATGACCCCAATTAAGATCCAAGTTGTGGAGATTTTCTTTTTCCGCAACAACCAAATCAATAACCAAACCACGCCTAAGGGCAGCAAACCTTTCAGAATACCATCTAGGGTTGTTTGTAAATTGAAAGGCACGCCACCTAGTTTAGTGACCACGCTAAATTTCAAGGGCACGTTGAGATAGGTCATGGCCCCAATCATGGTCAACCCCAGTAGGGAACAGCCCTTGGTGATGGAACTTAACAACCCACTTTCTTGGGCTTCACTAATGTAATTGGCCCCAACTTTATAACCCAGGACCCCGCCGTAATATCTGACAAAGTAATAAGGGACGTGGAATAAAACTAGGAACAACAGGGGACCGAGGATATTGCCTTGCGTAGCCAGACCTAGGCCAATCCCAGTAGTGATGACCCGCCAAGTTCCGGTAAAGAAGGAATCTCCTAAACCGGCTAAAGGACCCATCAGGCCGACTTTTAGACCTTGAACGCTTTCTTCAATATCCGGCATCGGTTTTTCAGCATTTTGTTTTTCCATGGAATAGACAATGCCCTGGAGAAATGGTAAGAAGACCGGGTTGGTATTGAAGTATTGCATGTGTCTAGCCACAGCGGCGTAGTAATCATCATCGTTCTTATACAATTTCCGTAACAAAGGCATCATGGTCCAACCAAAGCCTGGGCCTTGCATCCGCACGTAAGTCATTTCGCCCATGACGGTAAACCCACGCCAGAAGATACTATGAATATTTTTTTTATCCGTTTTCGTTAAACTATTGGTTGTTGTACTCATGATAAGAAGTCCTCCATTTCATGTGATTCGGTGCCACCAGCCGTACCGGCAGCCGGTCCGCTGGGCCGATTCTTATTTTCTTGGCGTTTTTTGTAATCCGTCAAAATGAAGAAGACAGCTGCTGCGCCACCAAGGACGGCGATTGGCATGGTCCCTAGTTTTAGATAAGCCGCCATAATGAAGCCGATAAAGAAGAAGGCCATCAGTTGGTTGTCCCACATGGAGTTCACTAGGATAGCCATCCCAAGGGCAGGTAAAGCCGCAGACATAGCTGTTAGCGCGCCGTTAACAAATGGTGGCATCGAAGCCATCATTTGTTTGACCGGTTCAACCCCGATCATCATGATGACAAAGGCCATGATGGCAAAGACGGTGGGATAAAAGATAATGGCAAAATAATGGGTCGCCGTAAACAGCTTATCGTTATGATTAGCCACAGCCCGATCTTCAAAATCAACAACGAAGTTAAAGAACACCCCGGCAATCAAGTTGAACAGTAAAACAGCTAATAGACCGATGGGAATAGATAAAGCGACAGCTGCAGAGGTCCCTTTACCTAACAAAATCCCAAAGGCGGTGCCGAATACCCCGGCCGAAGCCACGTCAGATGGCACGGAACCACCCACGGAGAAGGTCCCTAAGAAGACCGCTTCAATGGCCGCCCCCATTAAAATACCTTGGCGCAAGTCACCTAACGCCAAGCCAACCAATGGGCCGATCCAGATGGGACGAATTTGAATATTGAAGAAACCCCAATCTAAGAACTTTGTCAAAAACATAATGACTGCAATCAGTAAGGCTTGAATAACCATCAGTTTATGCCCCCTTTTGAATGAGTTTGTCTAACGGAATTTTTTGTTGATCCGGTACAATTTGGTAGGCGACCGGCGTGCCACTGTCACTAATGGCTTGTAAGTCAGCGACATCTTGGTCACTTAACCGCAAATTCTCGGTATATTTCTTTTTATTGGCAGCAGCTTCTTTAGAGGCCCGGCCAAAATTGCCAATATTGACCAAGGGAATCTTGACTCCAGTTTCCACGACGAAGCGGGCGTCTTGGGGATTGTTTACCACAATGAATGAATTTAAGGCGTTGAACCTTGGATCGGCAAAAAGTGTTTTGGCCTTGTCTCGGGTTAGAACAATGGCTTTCATCGTTGGCGGTGTCGCCATTTTTAAAGAAGCGCTTTGAATTGGATCATTGGCGGCTTTATCGTTGACCACCACAATGTGATCAACTTGCAGCTGGTGGCTCCAAATCAGCGCCACTTGCCCGTGAACCAGGCGCTCATCAATACGTAACATTTTAATCAAATTAGTCACCCCATCTTTTTTCGTTATATGTCATAAATACCTACAGTTGTTAAATGCTTAAAGCTAATTTGTATCTCCTCCCAGATAGAATTTAGTTTAAAAAGCGCTTTCATTATTTATATAAGCAATTTTGATGCCAAGATTTGGCGGCGACGGTGAGGTATAGGGGATGAGTGTTGTTAAATCAATAGTTGTGAAGTAAAATATATTTTTTTTAAAATCAACGCAGGGCTGTGCCCGCCAGATAAAAAGCAACTTTTTAATGTGGCGGTGAAATTAAATGCCTTAAATGCAGATGATAAATAATTTAATATTGATGGTTTGAATTTTTCATAAATAGGCTATAATTTATCCTTACAGATGCAACATAGCCTAGTTGTGTCACTTCAAACATCAATTACGAGGAGATATGCCCATGGTCTATACTTACTGCCCAACTTGTGGGACAAAATTGATCGCCAAAGCTGCTGGTGATGACGGAACAACGCCGTATTGTCCAGTCTGTCAGCGTTTTTGGTTCCCAACTTTTGCCGATTGTGTCATCGTTCTGGTGGCCAATGAATTTAACGAAATTGTCTTGGCCAAAATGCCTTATTTATCCCAACAATATGCGTCATTGATTTCCGGCTACATGCAACCGGGGGAAACGGCAGAGGCTAGCGCCAAACGGGAAGCTCAAGAAGAATTAGGTCTGGTTTTGCCGGCGGTCCAATATACCGGGACTTATTGGTTTGGTAAAACTGATGCGCTGATGCATGGGTTTATTGGCCAAACCACCAAACAAGCCTTTAAGGTGTCTGATGAATTATCCACGGTGCAATGGGTCCCGGCACCAGAAGCACCGAAATATATGTTTCCAGAAAGTCCAGACAATGCGGCCTTGGCGGTATATCGGACATTTATGCAGCAAAGTAAAATTTAAAAAAGTTTCAAGTCCTTTAGACTTGGACCACCTAAAGATACTCAAAAAGCCCGCTAGAATCATGGGAGAAACCAAAACGTTTCTCAGATGATTCCGGCAGGCTTTTTGCATAGCGCCAGATAAAGTTTTGAAATTAAGTGCTAAGGGGCAATCGATTAATCAGTGGTATACAAAGCAGCTTGCAACCAATTAATATGTTGGCCGCCTTCGTTGGTGGCAATTGGTGCCCGGGACAAAGTATCGGCGGCTTGTTGCACACTTTGCACGGCATCTGTTGTCATTGGTTGTTGGGTCAAATAGTGATTGGCCACAATTTCATAGGCTGGGGTACCATCGTTAGCTTTACCCCGGGAGAGGTCAGAGGCAAAGGTTTCCGATGGCACGTCTTCGCCTAAATTATATTTCGCGGTATAAGCCACGCCGGCCAGCAGACGGCTATTGTAGGCTGAGAACAAATCAATGCCTTGATTCCAAGAAATAGCGGCTTGCAGGGCTAAGCCATTGATCCCTAATTGGACGTGCGCTTGATCGCGAGAAGTCTCTTGAAGTTCGCCTGTGGGATAGATGTAACTCAACAAAGCGCCTTCAGAAACACCATTGGGATTTTGGGCATTACCCAGATAGAACTGCTGTAAAGCAGCATTGTACAGGTCAACGTCATTTAAGTAAACGGCCGCCGACATGTTAAAGGCGCCAATCAAGGCATCCCAGCCACCATTGGCTTGGGGATAGTAATCTACAGTCGGGCTGTAGGTGCCACCTCTAGCAATCATCATACTTTTAACAAAGGCATCAAAGCGCGCAATATCGGCTGGTTGCCACTTATCAGCATCAGCGGTGGTTGGGTCAGTATTATAAACATTTTTCAAGAGTTCAGCCGCATTGAGCATTTCCGGAAAGTCTAAGGCAAAACGCAACTTGGCATCATTGCCGTGACCGACTGTTGTTAAGGTGTTGGTCCAGGCGTTGAGGATGTTGATAGCTGTCTTGGCATGGGCGCTATCCCGATCAAAATACCACATCAAAGCATTGGAACTGGCCGCAAAACTATCTTTGGTGAGATGGTCGCCACCGATATTGGGATTGTTGTAGGGGCCAATATCGATCAAGGCTTGGGGGTCTGGTTGATAGTCAGCAGCAGCTAATGGGGAAGCCTTCAATTGGGCATAGGCTTTACCGTCAATAGTACTGGTGTTGTCTTTGTTGGCCCGGATGCGGTCTAGGGTTTTGGCGGTATAAGAGATACCAGGGTGGGCAAATTTGAAATCTTTGGCTACATAGGGGATTTCAGAGTTAGTGGCGTATTGGTCACTCACATCGGTGACGTCAAAGAAATCCAAGTTAGGCCCATCAAAAACTGCTTGGCCAGGGGGTGCTTGTAATGCCAAGGTAATGGTGTTGGTCCCAGCGTTTAGATGGACGGTCATATAATTATTGTTCCATTTCGTGTTTCCCCGTACCGCCGCGTAATTATCGGTGCTTTGCACCGTACTTTGCGGCGTATTGGCATCTTTATAGCCCGAGATGTTAAAAATCATCCAACCGGCCCAGCCCGCATCGCTTAAGGGGTCAGTACTATTATTGATCATTACCCGGAAATTACGTTCATCACGATCATTGCGGTTGCCTTTGGTTTCGGTGGCTGGGTTGTTGTAGTTAAAACGCAGTTGATAAAAGCCAGCTTTTGGAACTTGCACCTGCCAAGTGGCGGAATCTTGCCCCGCCGGAATGGTATTTAAATACGAGCTAGTATCAGCTACAGGATCACTAAAATCCACAAATTGATGGCCAGAGGCATTGTTCAAGGTGATACTGTTGCCCTTGGTGTCAATGGGGATTTTATCACCATCATGACGGATATAAACATTGCCAGTGTGTTGGCTCAAAGTTTCGGCTTCAATGCGTTGCGAAAATGCGGCAGCTACCGGCTGGGCATTGCTTGTGACGGCTAAGCTAATACCGCCCAAGGCCAGGGCCAGACATGTTTTTGCGAACAAGTGCTGTGGACTTTTCAGTTTTTTCATAACATATTTTTCCTCCCAGATATGATTTTTAAAAAGCGCTTTCATAACTGTGTAAGCAATAAATATGCCAATATTTGGCGACGCCTAAGTGCAGGAAGAATAAATGCTGACATACCAGTAACTATGATGTTGATACGACAATTTTTTGACCCCGATTGATGATGCACCCGCCAGATGCAAAGAAGGTTTGAGATGTGTCGGTAAAACAGATGGAGTAGCTGCTGTGGTAATTTAAGTGTATTCAAAAATCCCGTTGATAGACCATGTTGGAAACTTTAAGCCAACGGGTCTGTCAGCGGGATCATTGCTAATATAGGCTAGTTACTTGTACCAATCGTACATACAAGTGCTAGGCATTCAACTTATTGGTCATTTGAAGTTGTTTGATACATAAAGATGAAGCGATTTTGATTGGCCACGGTGGTGCCAAAAGCCGTATCACCTACCACGAGTTGTAAATTAGGCTGCCCGGGGTTTGTGGCCCCAGTACTGACGGTTTCCAATAAACGATTAGGTTGATTGAAAGGCGCAAGGCCATAGAAACCTAGGCCATTGGCATAGAGTTTAAACTTCTCGGTGGTAGTTATTTGTGTGGCTTCAGCTGAAACGTTGCCATTTGATTTAACCGTTAAGTAATAGCCATTGGTCAAATCCTTAATGGCATAAGAACCATCATCATTGGTGATAAGCTGGTAATTATCCGCATCCTTCTGCCGCGCTGTGACGCGTAATGTACCCAGCTTGTCAGCATTAAAGTAGGATTCATAAGGCTCATAGCTTAACTCGGTGTTGGTTGGATCAGCTAAGGTACGATTGTAGTAAGGTTCTACCCGAGTGCGCAATTTGAAGACCGGTGCAGATTGGATTGCTGGACCATTATAAAAAGTTAAGGTATCAAAATTATAGTTATCTGTATTAACAAAGCCTTGTGGTCGCATAGCTTGAGCGGCTTTCGCGGTCCAAGTTGTATCAACATCTGGTCGAGAACCATAGTGGGCCAATATCATTTCATAAATTGGCCGGAGTTCACCCCGGTTGATGGTTTGCTGATCCATGCGGGTCCAATAAGAAAAAGGCCCCCGATCATGGTAAAGGTTGTCCATAGGATGATAATTAGGATCTTGATAAGTCAGATTGTACTTGGCTGACCACTCAGCAGCTTTTGCCAGACGGTTATTACCATAGCTAAACCAATCATCACCTTGATTACCGGCCGCTTGAAAAATTTCCGTCATTAAGCCGATACCTAATTGAGCATGGGCTTGGTCACGACCGGATTCCATAATTTGTCCACTGGGTGCGAAGTAATTATCTAAAGAACCATTGATATATGGATCGGTTAAATAGTTAGTGGCTTGTTGATAAATCTGATAGTTATCCGTGATGATGCCAATTGAAATCAGACCCTCAATAGCAGCCTGGTCCCAGTTCCCATTGGCCCGCATTGGAATAGCAGCATCTTGTAGGACCGGGTAAATGGTGTTGGTCAGCATATTACGAAAGTTTTGAAGATCTGAAGTAGTGTAGCCGGCATAACCATTGTGGTAACCTACTAAAATATCGGCGGCTGTGGTCAATTTGACCGCATTAAGACCGGCGCCAAGAATACGGTCACGACCATCTAAAACTTTGAGATTTGACCAAGTGTTGAGAATATTAGCAGTTGTTTTCGCATAGGTGGCATCACCTGTAATAACCCATTGTAAGGCGTTGAAATAAGCTGCATCCCCTGCTTGTTCCAAATAACTGATGTTGTTTGAAGAAGGGGCATCCCCACGACCAATCGCTTCAGCAAAATTAGTTTTATAATCGGCTGAACTTTGCCCATAGGCGACGGAATTTTGCAATAATTGGTAATCGGCATACCAAGGATTCTCTTTGGCTTTAATATGGGCCTTCATAGCATCCAATTGAGCACTATTTACATGAATACCAGGATGGGACATAGCCTTGATATCAAGGCTGCCAGTCATTGCTGGATTTTTATTATAGGTGATAGCAATGGTTTGTTTGGCAGCGGTCAAGGGTAGTTTTGCGGTGAAGCGATTGCCCTGTTTAGTCACTGTGGCTTGTGGATCAACGCTGTAGTCGTTGGGTTGGTCAGTGGTTTGGACCGCTTTCCAAGAAATCACAGCATCGTTGTCAATTGTATCGCTGGTCACGATCAAGTTGCCCGCTGTGGGTGCTGTTACGAAATGAAATGCTTCAGCAGTGTTGCTAGAAGTTAATCCAGTTTTAGGGTTAAATGCCAAGGGTGTTTGGCTGCTAGTGGTCCACTCGTCCCGGATAGTTTCCAGATGGCTAGAAATGGTATAAGTATCAGCTTGGCCTGTGCCAGTGATTGAGAAGCGTTCATGATAATTAGCCTTCGGTGCAGAAGCGGTGACTTGGTAAGTGTCAGCTGCAACTTTGTTGAAATACCCTTTAGCATTTTTTTGGTAATTTTGAATCGTTAAGAATTTACCACTTTTGGTATCTTGTAACTGCAGGGTGGGTTTAATTTCATAGCCCAGACTACTCATGGGCGCGGAGATATAAGCGGCAAACGTGGTTGCGGTATTGACATCCTTAGTTAGCGTCAGTTGATCTGTAGGGGTCACTTGTAAAAACTGATTATTTTGATCTGGTAGTTGAACTTTAAGATAGCGGGCAGGTAAATCCTGATTTACCCGAAAATTACCAAAGTTATTTCCCCAATCTACCGAATTCGTGGTTTCAGCAGCAGCGACGGTCGTACGAAACCCGATTAAAAAACCTAACAAGCATAGTAAAATAAAACTGCTTAACAATACGCGTTTTTTGCGAATTAATTGAATCATTCTTCTTCCTCCATTTGGTTTATAACAAAGCAACGGAGGCAAACAAGATAACAGGTTGTCCAGTCCTATTTCCTTATGAGAAATTATATTTCCCAATCATTCTAATGCCATTAGCATAAACACATAAAGTTACATTTGCAAGCGATTTCTAAAAATGCCAGGTTACCGTGATACGAAAAAATAATCCTTGTCAGCCGTAACTATTACGGTACACAAGGATCATTTTGATAGCCTAACTGAATTGTTATCGGGGCGCCCGCCGTTTACTGGACGCCGGAATGTCTAATTGTTTGCGATATTTCGCCACGGTCCGCCGGGCAATGTCGAAACCTTGGGTCGATAACTGCTGGGCCAAGGTGTCATCGCTTAGGGGATGGGCTTTGTCTTCTTTGGCCACTAAAGCTTTGATCTGGGCCAAGAGCTGGTCTACCGAAAGGTTGCTATCCCCATCGGCACTCTGACTGCGCCGGGAGAAGAAGGCCTTCAAGGGAAAAGTCCCAAAGTCGGTGACCATATACTTGCTGTTGATGGTGCGGCTCACCGTGGATTCACTGATTTGCAGGGTCTGGGCGATGTCTCTAAGCAACAATGGGGCCAGGGTCGTGGATTTTTGAGAAAGGAAATCATATTGCTGGGTCATGATTTGCTTACCGATCAATAACAAAGTTTCCCGGCGCCGTTGTAAATTATAGGTCAGGGCTTGATATTGCCGGTATTTGTCCTGGACATATTGTTGGACTTCCGCATCGGTGGACTGGCGCAAATGGTCATAGGATTCAGCCTCAAAGATGATTTCCGGTTGATTGCGGTGAAAGAAAGCCAAACGCAACTTGCCTTGATCTTGGGTGACCTTGAGCTCGGGCAAAATGTATTGGGTGGGGGTCTGTTGGTCCATCAATTGTCCCGGATAGGGATAAAGGCTGCGGATGTAATCTAAGCAAGTCTGCAAGTCTGCTGCCTTTAAAGTCAGGTCAGTTTGCAGCTGGGTCCAATTTTGAGCCACCAACGTGTCGAAGTGATCCTGTAAGATTGGTAACACGCCAGCTGGTATGGGATTGGTATCATATTCCGCCTGCAAAATCAGACATTCCTGCAAGTTGGCCGCTCCAATGCCTGGAGGGTCTAATTGCTGGAGCAAGGTTTTGGCATCTAACAACATGGTTTTGGAGATTTTTAACTCGGCCATAATGGTGGCATCGTCCACCAATAAATAACCGGAAGGGTCTAATTGTTTGATCAAATAGACCAGCAAATCCCGCAAAGGCGTTTTGCGATAAGCCAGATGGACTTGCTCCAAGAGGTAGTCAAATAAAGATTGGTGGGTGTCGGCTATGGGATAGCCCGTTAAGGCCGCTGCGGCCACATCCCGTTCCAAGTGGGGTTTGACTTCAATCAGAGGATTTTCCAAGCTGGCGTTCTTCAGGTAATTGGTTAGGTCAATGACGTCTAGTTGTAGCATTAAAATTGACTGCTGCATATCCTGGCTCAGGGCTAGTTTTTGCACTTGTTTTTGATTCAATTGGAAATTTTGGGCGAGGGACAAGGTTTGACCTCCTTTTTAGGACTGAAAAATAATATCATACAAATAATTCAATTCACCGGTGTCGACTTTAACCCCATAAGCTGATTCGATGTCAGCTAGGGCGCGTTTGATTTGATTGAGGCCTTGGGTTCGGTCGATGGTATCATCTGGGGTATAGGTCAAAGGCGGGTCATTGCGAATCAGGCGTTCAATCAAGGCACTGATATGCACATACAAGGTGGCCCGCTGGCTGTTGGCCAATTTAATTTGGGCACTTTCTTCTAAATGCTCGATCATTTCCCCCACGGAGTTGATCACCTTTTTCACATCCAAGATGGTCACCGCCGACAATAACCGCTCAATGGAGAAGTTTTGGATCAAGTGGTCATTGATGTAGGTGATCATGTCCGGATCTTGAACCGTTGGGAAAATTTGCTGAATGATTTTAGTCCCATCATTGGACACTAAATTCTCCAAAGAGATGAACGGAAAACCAGCTAGTTTTGGATCATTCGTCCCCACGATGGCTTTGACATCATATTGATTGAAAATAGGGCTGTCGGTACCGTACTTCTTTAAATACGCGAAATCTACGGATTCAAACTGATAACCCAGTTTTTTGGGGATGCTTTTTGTCAACAAAGTTTGAATTTGTTTGGCCGCCCCAATGCCGGTGTGACAAGTGGTGATGATCATTGGTCTTTTTTCTAAAATTGGATAGGTCAATTGGTATTTGGGTAGCAGTTTGGGTTGAACCTTGCGGCCAATTTCATCAATGGCCATATCTTGTTGGATCATTTCCCCCACATAAAGGGCCGCTTGGGTGGAGACGTTATTGACAATCAAAATAGGGCCGGGGATGAGGTCTTTGAGAATGTCAGGTAACACCATTAAAGATCCCATATCCACCAAGATAATCAAGCCTTTGCTGCAATCGTATTTCTTCAGATAGCGTAACATAAATTCCTTCACTTGGCTGGTGGAAACCGATAAAGGCATGTCAAAGGCATCAAAAATCTTGCCATTTAAAAATTGGTTGGCCACATCGGCAATACTGCTAGCTGTGGAAAAGCCGTGGGCCAAAATGATGGCCTGCTTGCCACTGCGCTGATAGTCCACACCTAGACTGAGTAAATAGCTAAGCAATAGCAGTTTATCTAAGTCGTCCATCTTGAAATCCAACTTGGTTTTAATTAAGTCCAGAAATGATTTTAATAATTGATACTCAAGCACGGTGTTTTCTTTTAACAATTCCAACAGATGGCTGATTTTATTTTGATTACTGGTGGTGAGGCTGAGGTTGAAATCTTGCTTGCGATACATAAAGTTGGCGATGGCCACGATGGCATTGCCTTTGATGTTTACGAAAAACGAGGTATCTAAGTAATCAAATAATTGTTGGATGACGCTGATCATGTATTTGAGGGCTTCGTTTTCAAAACGGCCGTCTTGATGAACTAGTTGATCCATCAAAGCGCCAACTTCCCGGGCGATGTGTTGTTTTAACGTAAGGATGGTAATTGTTTTATTTTGGTAACTGGTTTCCAATTGAATCAAACGGGCCACCAGCTCATTGATCAGGCGATTGTCATCGTGGAGTTGCAGTTCATAGTCGGCTAAGGTACTGGTGGGAGTGAAGGTCACGGTGTCTTGGGTGATGGCTTCTTGTTCGTTAACAGCCAATAGCTCCGGCAAAAAGCCATTGCCAATGGTTTCAGAAGTGATGTGAATGGTGGCTTTTTGGCGGGCTTTACTGAAGACCCGGGCACAAAGGATGCGGACAGTGGTCTTTAATTCTCCCACGTTATTTTTGTAATTGAAATTATAGAGGCGATTGATCACCCAAGGACTGACTTCTAACGTCTTATTTAAACGCTGGCTTTCTACAATGAAGGCTTTATAGATATGCTGTTTTAATTCGGACTTGGAGCGGTTATTTAAATCCGGCACGGTGATGGCAATGGGAATTCGGCGCATAAAGGTTTGCAAGAAAGTTTCTTCCAAATTTTCCGTGGTGGCAAAAATCAAGCGCACGTTGGAGTGGCGCAAGACATTGCCTTCCCCCATGCGCTGAAAGGTGCCGGTATCCATAAAGGAAAACAGCTTTTCTTGGCTTTCCGGATCCAAACGATGACATTCATCTAAGAATAAAATTCCGCCATCGGCTGACTCCAACATCCCCTTGAAATCTGTTGTCGCCCCGGTAAAACTGCCCTTGGCATAGCCAAATAAATTGCTGGAAAGCAGTTCCGGGTTGTGATAATACTGGGCGCAGTTCAACACGATAAAGGGGGCTTTGGCATCTAATATCCCGGACTCGATACAATATTGATAGGTCAACTTGGCCAAATAACTCTTACCCACGCCGGTATTGCCCGACAAAACAAAAGGCAGGCCATTAGGCGGATAACTGACGGCGGTGATGATCCGGTCAATGCCTTCCTTCATGCTTTGCTGACTGCCAATGAAGGTTTCAAAGGCGTTGGTATTATTATGTTGTTCATGAATTAATTCCGGTAAGGACGCATAGACGTTTTGTTTGGGCGTGAAAAAGTGTTCACAAAAAGTGGCCCGGTCGGCAAAGTTTGTGGGGCGGGATTTAATCTGAATGACTTTTTCTTGCTTTAACAACTCATTGAGGTATTGACTCACCGTATTGCGGCTGAGCTTGACCCGCCGTGCTAAAAAGGCAGTAGTCAGCCGTTGCAGATCAGCGAGCTCATTAATTTTCTGGGTTTCAGCGATTAAAGTCTTTTCAACACTATGAATGCCCATTTGTCAGTCTCCTTCGACACATTTAAAATTTAGCGGATTTCTGTCGTAACTAACTATAACATTCACATATTTTTTTGCAAGCGCTTATATGGCAAGGCTTTCAGCCCCTCGCCAAAAGTTGGCATGGTTCTTGCTTATAGATTAGTGTCCAGTGCTAAACCAGATATTATTCTAATTTACGATTTTAAGAAAAGAGGAAACACTGTTGAGTAGAAAAATTTATTTCATTTCCCATAACAACTTTGCTCAAGGTTTAAAGCAAGCTGTGGAAATGATTGCCGGCAAACAAGATAACGTCACCGCCTTTGGCCTAATGCCTGGCGGCGATCCTAATGCAATCATCAAAACCATTGAAGCCGATATTACGGATGCAGACGAGGTATTGATTCTAGGTGATTTGGAGGGTGGTAGTGTTTGCAATGCCGCTATGCGTTTAACCATCAAAGACAACGTCACCTTAGTCACCGGTTCTAATTTAACCTTGGCCTTACAGGTGGTGTTAGATAGCGATCCAACCCACTTGGATCACCAAATTGAACAGGCTCGCACCGGGTTGAAGCGGTTAAAACTCAAGGTTTCATCTAACCAAGATGACAACTTCTTTTAAACACTCATATCGGTAATTCATTTGGCTATTAGAAAGGATTGATCCAATTGATTAAAATGTTAAGAATTGACGACCGTCTTATTCACGGTCAAGTGGCCGTGACTTGGTCCAAACAACTAGAGGTAACGCGCATTGTGGTGGTCAGTGACACTATCAGTGAAGATGAAATTCAAGTTAGTGCGTTAAAGATGGCGGCACCAGAAGGAATCAAGGCCTTTGTGCTGTCCGTTGATAAGGCCGCGAAGATGTTAAATGATCCTCGGGCGGATAAGTTAAAAGTGTTACTGGTTTTAAATGATCCTAAGCAAGTGGCTGCGCTGTTGGCCGAACTCATCACTAAACCAGCAATTTTAGACATTGCTAACTATGGCCGGGTTGCCGGACTTGACGGGCGCCATAAGATCACGGATACCGTTTATTTGTCCGACGAAGAGGTCCAAATTTTCAAAGACCTGGCACAAAAGGGCGATAAATTTATTTATCAACCGTTACCTGGCGATGCCGCAGAACCATTAGATAAACTATTGGAGGGATGAGATTATGTTAATGCAAGCACTTGCTGTGGGATTAGCCTGTGTATTAGTTAAGTTTGGGGCCTGGTGGGGTGCCATGGGCTGGGATCGACCAATGATTGCCAGCACTATCACTGGGATTTTGTTAGGCAAACCTGTGGAAGGAATTACCGTGGGTGCTGCTTTAGAATTAGTATACATGGGGACCCAATCCATGGGTGGGGTCATCCCGCAAGATTATGGCCTAGGTGGTATTTTTGGCTGTGCCTTTGCAATTTTAGTCAGTGCTAAACCTTCCGTGGCCGTGGCTTTATCCATTCCTTTCAGTATGTTAGGGACGTTGATCTATGACTTATTTAAATTCTGGGCCACTTCTTTAGTCACCCGCTTTCAGACCCACTTGGAAAATCATCAAATCAAGGCTTTTAAACGGCTATGGAATATTCAAGCTTTTGTTTATTTATTAATGTGGTTCTTATTAGGATTTATCAGTATTTTAGCCGGCACATCTGCTATTAAAGCCCTTGTCAACATGATTCCAACGGTGATCATGAATTCTCTAACGGTTGCCGCGGGCATGTTACCTGCTTTAGGGATGGCTTTATTGATGATCTCCTTGTGGAGTAAAAAATTGGCACCTTATTTCTTCATCGGTTTTGGCTTGGTCGCCTTTTTCAAAGGCACCTTGATTGAAGTCGCCTTCTTAGGTGCGGCTGTGGCTTTCTTAGCAGTCATTGGCCAAATTGGCAAACACACCAACGGTAATAATGCCCAACCTAAGACTGCTGAAAGTGCCGAAGAAAGTGAAGAGGAGGATTTTTATAATGACTGATACAACAACAACACCAACTTTTTTGCCAGATAAAAAATCTGAGAAACGCTTCTATAACAGCTTATTCTGGCGCAGTCAGTGGCTGATGTTTTGTACTTCTTATACCAAACAACAAGCGGTAACGTTCTCTTGGGTCATGCTGCCTTATTTGGAGAAAATTTACGGTAAAGATACCGATGAATTCTATGCCGCCATGTTACGACATCAAGATTTCTTCAACACCAACGTGGCTGTGGCCCCATTTGTTTTTGGGGTCGTCACTTCCATGGAAAAAGAAAACAAAGAAAATGGTGTGGAAGCTAAAAGTATCAATGCCTTGAAGTCCAGTTTAATGGGACCGCTCGCTGGTATTGGGGATTCTTTACTGGCCAATGGGGTCCGCTTGATCGCCACCGGGATTGCCATCGGTTTCTTCCAACAAGGTAGTTGGTTAGGGCCAATCTTGTTCATGCTACTGTTGAATATCCCTAACTGGGGTATCAAATGGCTTTCCGGGAAATATGGCTACAAATTAGGCAACACCTTCATCACCGATGCCATGAAATCCGGCACCTTGAATCTCATCACCAAAGCGGCTTCCATTGTGGGGTTGATGATGGTGGGGGCCATGTCTGCGCAATATGTCACCTTTAAGACTGTCCTTAAAATCAAGTCGGCGTCACAAGTGGTGGATATTCAAAAAATCTTTGACATGATCTTGCCAGGTCTCTTGCCACTGCTGTTAGTGCTAGGCTGTTTCTTCTACTTACGTAAAAAGAACAAACCCGTCCGTGTCCTACTGGCCGTGGTTGTCTTGGCCTTTGTCTTGACCTTCTTAGGCATCACTGGCGCCGCCAAGTAAAGGTGGTTTTTCAAGATGATGCAAAATGGTCAACCTTGGCTGGATACCACCGGCCAACCCATTCACGCCCATGGTGGTTGCATCCTTAAATACCAGGATTGGTATTATTGGTATGGTGAAGATCGCCGGGCTGATTATTATGTCAGTTGTTACCGCTCCCAAGACTTAATGCACTGGGAATTTCGCAACCACATTTTAACCACTACGTCACCTTTTAAGGCTGAACGCTTTCAAGCGACAGCTGGTCTGGTGAATAGTGATGGCACCAAAGTCAATATTGAACGACCCAAGGTTTTGTATAATCCGAAGACTGAAAGATTTGTCCTATGGGCCCATTTTGAAAACGGCCGGGATTATCGGGAAGCAGCGGTGTTGGTTGCCTCGGCAGCTACACCAGATGGGGATTTTACCGAACACGGCCATTTTCGACCTTTTGGGAACATGTCCCGGGACTGTACCGTGTTTGTGGATGCTGATCAGGCTTATTTCATTTCCGCCGCCCGGGGCAATGCAGATATTCATATTTACCAGTTGAGTAGTGACTATCTGAATGTCACTCGCCTGGTGAATCGGCTATGGTCTAATGAATTTCGGGAAGCCCCGGTTCTGTTCAAACATGACGGCTTGTATTATATGCTGACTTCTGGCACCAGCGGCTGGCGGCCTAACCAAGGCAAGTATGCGGTGGCTTCAGCCATTGCGGGCAGCTGGTCGGATTTACAGGACTTTGGGGATGCTACTACCTTTGATAGCCAACCTGCGTTTGTTTTAAAAAATGGCAACCAAGTCATTTATGTGGGGGACCGTTGGGGTGGCGCTAAACATTATCAAGATTCCAGCTATGTATTTTTACCTTTAGAGATTACCAGCCAGCAGGTGATATTGAAGCACAAAGCCCGTTGGTTTATCGCAGCTCACAATTTTGTGTTTAAAGATTAGTTTATAAATTTTGACAGATTTTAAAAAACACTAGCAGTTAACTTATTAAGAAAAGAGGGCGACATGATGCAAGATTGGGCACAGACAACCTTAGATCAGATTTATGCCAAAACCAAAGCTACCGTCCAGCGCATTGGACCTAGTGCGATTCCTTATATTGCAGAAGACGGTCATTATCAAGCAGATATGGCTAAAAAAGATATTATTTGGTGGACCAATGGCTTTTGGGGCGGGACTTTGTGGCAATTAAACCACTACCGACCAGACGCTGCTTTAGCAGCAGCTGCCATCGCCAACGAAGTGGATTTAGACCAAGCTTTCTTGAAATATCAAGGCTTGCACCACGATGTGGGCTTTATGTGGCTACCCACAGCGGTTGCTCACTATCGGCTGGATGGCGATGACCGGGCTTATTGGCGGGGTCGGCATGCGGCCGATTTATTAGCAGGCCGTTACAATCCCGTGGGCAAGTATTTGCGCTCTTGGAACCGGGACCGGGCCGGTTGGGTGATCATTGATTCTATGATCAACATTCAACTGTTGTATTGGGCCAGTGCTGTCACCAAAGACCCTCGGTTTAAAGAAATTGCCAATAACCACGCGGATACGGTGATGCAAAATCACGTCCGGGCTGACGGGTCGGTGGCCCATATTGTGATCTTTGACCCCAACACCGGTGCGGCTTTACGCACCGATGGGGGTCAAGGCTATGAAGTGGGCAGCAGTTGGTCCCGGGGGCAAGCCTGGGCCTTATATGGCTTTGCCTTGGCTTATCATCATACCCACGAAGCCCGTTACTTAGAGACCGCCAAACGGGTAGCCCACTACTTCTTAGCCAATATTGAAAATACCGATTACGTGCCTTTAGTGGACTTTAGAGCCCCACAAGAACCACAAACTTTTGATACTTCCGCCGGGACCACGGCAGCTTGTGGCCTGTTGGAAATTGCCAAGAGTGTTTCTGAAAATGAACGTCCCCTGTATCAAAATGCCGCCGAAAAAATGTTACACAGCATTAGTGCTAAGTATGGCAATTTCGATACGGCTACCGATAGCATTTTAAGTGGGGCTACCACAGCCTATCACGATGAAAAAGGCCAAAACACCAATTTGATTTATGGGGATTATTACTTTATAGAAGGGCTGTTGCGTTTAACTGGAAAGGACTTTTTAATTTGGTAGAAAAAATGATTCTGTCCACTTTTAAGTTGGGTCCAATCACGGCACGGTATTTGAAAGATAATCGCGGTCATGTCAGTTGGACAATTTATCCAACCAAGCGGGCCACGGATTTTGTTTTACGAACCGATACGCAAGTCCATAGTTTGGTTCAAGCCAAATTAGTGCAAGATGCTTATGACAAAAATTTTAGCAATGGGGTCAGCATGTATCGCAGTGCCACCACCCAGAGCTTGACTTACAACAAACAACAGGTCAAAGAAGATAGCGATACTATCAGTGTGGCGACCTATCTCAAAGACCATTGGGACAATACTTATATCCATACCCTGTGTTATCACAAAGACACGGCATATTTAGGGGTGCGGACGACTTTTACCAATGAAAGCGACGCTGTTCAACATTTGGCATTACTCAGCAGTTTTTGTTTGAGTGGGCTCAGCCCTTTCACTGATAAGAATCCCGTGGGGCAATTGGAACTGGTGCGGTTTCGTTCGAAATGGGCCATGGAAGGCCGCATTGAGCGCCGACCAATTGAAGATTATGACTTGGAAGAAAGCTGGAAGGCTTCTGGATTGGCTGTGGCAAAATTTGGCCAACTGGGGTCGATGCCTGTCCGGCGTTTTTTCCCCATTGTGGGTTTGACCGATGCCAGTCAAGATGTGACTTGGTTGGTTAAATTAGCAGGGGCGGCCAGCTGGCAGTTAGAAGCGCTACGCTTAGATGATGAATTAGTGCTCACCGGGGGCTTGCCTGATCAAGACTATGGCCAATGGCAAAAAACCGTTGAACCTAAGGCCAGCTTCACCACCCCTTGGGCCTACATCACAGTGGGCAGTGGCCGTTTAGAAGCCGTGGCCCATAACTTTGCGCCAACCACCAAGGCTGATAAATTACCCGTGGTCTTCAATGAATGGGCCACTAGCTGGGGCAAACCCAGTGAAAGTTCGGTTGAAACCACGGTGGCCGCCCTCAAAGCCCATGACATCGACTACTATGTGATCGATGCGGGCTGGTTTGCGGATAAAAATGGCGACTGGCAGACCAATCATGGGGATTGGCAAGTTTATCAACAGGCTTTTCCCAATGGCTTAAAAGCCGCCACCAAGACCATCCATGCCGCCGGTTTAAAAGCCGGTTTATGGTTTGAAATGGAAACCGTGGGGGCAGCTGCTGAACAATTTCAAAACACCGCCCATTTGGCTAAAAAGCACGATATCCCAATTACTGCCGGGACCCGGCGCTTTTGGGATATGCGTGATTCTTGGGTGCAAAGCTATCTGACGGGAAAAGTCATCGAGACTTTAAAGACTAACAACTTTGATTATTTGAAAATTGATTATAACGATAGTTTAGGGGTCGGGGTAGATAGTCCTGAAGGTTTGGGCGCTGGTTTAGAAGACTTGATTGACAACAGTTTAAAGTTTATCCATCAAATCAAGGCCGACTGTCCCGATATGGTCATTGAAAATTGTTCCTCCGGGGGTCATCGCCTGACCCCAGCCTTCATGGACATAACAGATTTCTCCTCATTTTCAGATGCCCATGAATCCAGCTGTATCCCTTTAATTGCGGCCAATGAACAAAACATTGTGCCGGCTACGAAAAATCTCATTTGGGTGGTACTCCATCCAGAAGCTGAACCAGATGAATTCATTTATCGCTTAGTTAGTGGCTTTCTGGGTCGGATTTGCTTATCCGGGAATGTGACGGGCTTAACCAGTGATCAGTGGCAAACTGTTGACGCCGCCTTAGCTTTATACCAGCGCTGTGCCCCGTTGATCAGCAGTGGTGTCCCGTTGCGCTTTGGCCCGGACGTGTTAAGTTATCACGACCCCCAAGGCTGGCAAGTAGCTGGTTTTAGTGACACAGCAGATTTAAAAACTGCTGGACAAGTTTTGCTGGTGGCCCATACCTTTGACCAACCCGGTCTTGATCGGGCGGTTTTACCAGAATTAGGCCAAGGCTGGCAGGTGCAAGCCGACTTTGGTTGTGCTGACCTAGCCTTAGATTTAAACACGAATGTGACTTTAAACTTGAACAACCACAACTTTGGGGCTCATGTTTGGTTATTGGAGCGGCGCTAATGATAAAAAAGACAAAGTATCAAGTGATTTGTTCCGACTTAGATGGGACGTTATTGAATTCTAATAAGGTCATCGACCCAAAAGACCAGGCCACCATTCAAGCTTGGCAAGCAGCCGGCAATTTCTTTGGCATTACTTCCGGGCGCACACTTTGGGGCGTCCATAAAGCCCTGGGGTCTAGTATAACGCCGGATTTCATTGTGTATTTGAATGGGGCCTATGTACAAACAATCCAGGGTCGGCTGGTGAAACGCCTGTTAGCTAATCAATTAAGTTTAGCAGTGCTTACAAAAATAGCCCCAATTACCACTGCCAAATTAATGGTGGTGTTAGGGGACCAGACCCGGCGTGTTGTAGATACGCCCAAACAAGCCGATGAAATCACCAAAAATCAGCTGGTGGGCATGTTGCAACAAGCAACGCCCCCGTTGTTATCCAAAATTTCCTTGGTGACCCCAGATGATGCTGTGGACCAACAAGTTTATCAATTGGTCGCCGATATGCCAGTGGCAGTCACCACTTCCGATGTGCACTATGTGGAGATTGCTAGCCAAAATGTTTCTAAGTTGAGCGGCTTAGAAATTGCCTTGGCGGACACGGTGCCTCTAGATCGGGTCATTGCCATGGGGGATTATGCCAATGATTTAGAAATCATCAGCGGCGTGGGTTGCGGTTATGCTGTGGCTAACGCGGTGCCCATTATCAAACAGGCGGCGCAAAAGGTGACTGTGGATCACGACCATCAGCCCATGACCCATATTGTGGCTGAGATCACTGATCAGTTAGACCAATAAGGTAGGCTTTGACCAGTGGCCACCACCAGCCACTTTGGGCAATGTACGTAACGAATCGTATTTCATAAAAATTAATCAAAAAATGCAGAACTATCACTGGTGGCCAAGTAGGTTGACGGTGATAGTTTTTGCGATTTTAGGAGCGATAAGTATGACAAAAATTAAAAATCCAATTATTCCGGGCTTTAGTCCCGACGCCAGTGTCTTACAAGTGGGCCAAGATTATTACCTGACCACCTCCACCTTTGAATGGTGGCCTGGGGTGGAGATTTATCATTCTCAAGATTTGGTGAACTGGACGGTCGTGGCCAATCCCTTGACCCGCTTGAGTCAAGTTGATCTGCGGGGGAATTATAATTCCGGCAGCATTTGGGCACCTCACTTGAGCTATGCCCAGGGGAAGTTCTGGCTGATTTATACCGATGTGAAGACGCGGGGCGCTTATAAAGATACGCTAAATTACCTGATTTCTGCGGATAACATCGAAGGCCCATGGAGTGAACCCAGCTTTATCAGCGCCAGCGGCTTTGACCCTTGTGTTTTCCACGATGAGGATGGCAAGAGTTATGTGATCAACATGTTGTACGACCAGCGTTTGGATAAGCCGGGCTTTGCTGGCTTGGTGATTCAAGAGCTAGATTTGACGAAACGGCAATTGGTGGGGGAGCGCCAGCACTTTTTCACCGGCACGGACTTGGGTGTGTGTGAAGGTCCGCAAATGCTGAAAAAAGATGGCTGGTATTACCTGCTATGCGCCGCCGGGGGCACCGGTTACAGTCACGCCGCCACCGTCTGCCGTAGCCGTAATGTCTACGGCCCTTATGAGGTTTCCCCGTATCAGCCCCTGTTGACCACTAAAACTGATCCAGACAATCCCCTACAAAAATCCGGCCACGCCAGTTTTGTGGAAGTTAACCCCGACGAATGGTACATCGTCCACATATCCGCCCGACCTTTGCGGGAAAAGGGTGTCCAACGGGGGAACTGTCCCCTGGGTCGGGAGACCTCCTTACAGCCCTTAGACTGGATCGAGGATTGGCCCCGCTTAGCTAATGGCACCACGTCACCGGATTTATGGGTGACTGCCCCAAGTATTGGAGAAAATGTCACCCAACGCCAGGATTATTCAGAAAATGTGGATTTTGGGACTATTTCAAAGCTGCCAATAGCCTTCAAATCACTGCGGGCACCTTTAGGGACCCGGGCGTCCTTAACCGCCCGTCCCGGTTACTTGCGCCTATTTGGCACCCAGAGTATCACCAGTGTGCATGAACAAACCCTGGTGGCCCGGCGTTGGCAGGCCTTTGATTTTCGGGTGGAAACAGAACTGTCCTTTGAGCCCAAGAGTTTCCAACAATTGGCCGGGCTCGTGTTATTTTATGACACTGATAACTATCAATATTTACAGTGCTCCTATGATGAAGATACCCAGAAAGCCTACTTGCAGATCGAAGTGGCTGAGTTAGGGGAGCATCATTATGCTTCAGAGCACCACGTACTTTCAGAAAACACCGTAAAATTAGCGGTTACTGTCCACAAAACCGCCAGTCAGTTTTACATTTTTGCAGGCGGCCAATGGGTCACGTTCGGCCCAGTTCTACCAGCGGACCACATCTCTGATGACTATATCAAAGACCATGGCAAACTAGCCTTCACCGGGGCCATGGTGGGGATCTGTGCCCAGGATTTAGACCAACATAGCAGCCATGCCGACTTTAAATATTTCAACTATCAAGAAACTCATGCTGAATAAGCTTAAAGGAGACGATTAACCATGAAAATTACCATTGAATTATTAGATGCCCAGGGTCAAGTAAAATCCGGGGCGATTTCTTCAGACCAAGACCCCATTGATTACCGCCAAAGCGGCGAGAACTTAGTGGCCTTTGGTACCAAGGCCATGACTTGGGAAGCCGGGGACCAAATCAAAGTGACCACCGAAAAACCTCAGCAATACCTGTGGGTGCAATTAGACGAGACCCTGGCCCCCAGTTTGGTATACCTCGCCGGTACCCAGTGGACTTATCAAATGCCCTTTGCCGAGAAGCTGATCCCCAGTCAATTGGACACCAGTTTTCACTCAACCCGCCATTACCTGGCGGTACGCTTGGCCCAACCCTTTGAAGTCAACCGCTATCAAAATCTAGCCTTAAACACCCACGATCAGTATCACGAGACCGGCCTGTATCCCCATGCCAAAGCCAATGTGGAAACCCGGGGGGAATCGGTATTCTTCGCCAAAAATGCCATTGATGGTAAACTGGCCAATCTGGCCCATGGGTCTTATCCCTTCCAATCCTGGGGCATCAACCAGCAGGCGGACGCGGCCTTGACGGTGGAATTTGGGCGCACCGTGGCAGTGGATCGGGTGGACCTGTTATTCCGGGGGGATTATCCCCACGACAGCTATTGGACCCAGGTCACGTTAGCCTTTTCCGATGGCAGTACCCTGAAGTTAGACACGGCGAAGGATTTGAATTTACAAACTTTCAAGTTCGCTAGCCGCCAAGTCCAATGGGTACAATTAAAAGATTTACAAAAAGCTGGGGATGACTCCCCATTTCCAGCCCTGACTCAAATTGAAGTCTATGGCTACAACCTTTAAGAAAGCAGGTTTTATGATGCCAACCTATCCAGTTACCGATTATGGGGTCAAACCCAACTACCAAACCAGCCAAACCGCGGCCATTCAAGCGGTGATCGACCAGTGCCATGCAGCGGGCGGCGGCCAAATCACCTTTCCCAAAGGCTACTACCACACCGGAGGCCTGCGTTTATACAGCGACATGACCCTATATTTACAAAGCGGGGCTTGGATCGTGGGCAGTACGGATTTAGCCGACTACCAAGATTTTCATATCCCCAGTTCTATTCAATACCTACAAGATCCCGAATACATCCAAGCCTGGCACTTGCCACCCTATTATTTCTACGCCTTGATTCAAGCTTTTCATGAAAAAAATAT
The DNA here is from genome assembly GCF_001436375.1 of Agrilactobacillus composti DSM 18527 = JCM 14202. Lineage (GTDB taxonomy): Bacteria > Bacillota > Bacilli > Lactobacillales > Lactobacillaceae > Agrilactobacillus > Agrilactobacillus composti. Next base: position 71,549 of record NZ_AZGA01000020.1, read on the forward strand.
TACGATTGTGGGGGAAAACAACTCTGGCTTTGACGGCCGGGATTTGTGGGATACCCGAGGTGAAGAGGGCTTCCGGGGCCCCATGGGTGTTATTTTATCTGGCTGTCAAAAGGTGACCTTAAAGGGTTACCAGTTCAAAAATAGTGCCAACTGGTCCCACTGTTTAGACGCCTGCCAGGATTTGACCGTTCAACATGTTTCTATTTACGCTGGCCATGATGGCTTTAATTTGCATCACTCCCAAAATATCCTGATTGAAGACTGTCTGTTAGAAACCGGCGACGATGCCTTTGCCGGCTATGATGTCAGCGACCTGGTAGCCCGCAATTGTGAGGTGCGTACGGCTTGTAACGGGGCCCGCATTGGCGGCCACAACTTGGTCTTTGACGGGGTCAATTTCAAAGGCCCCGGCACCTATCCCCATATTTCCGAAGGCACTTATTACACCCATGCCATTTTGAAATATTACGCCGTGATTCCAGAACAGTACCGCTACGACACCGGGGCCATCACCTTTAAAAATTGTCAGGTGGACCAAGCCTATCGTCTGGTGATCTACGACTATGGCGACCACGCCCTAATGCATGAAGCCCAACCGTTAACGAATCTGACCTTTGAAAATATGACCATCAATGGCCTGAGCCACACCTCTACCGTCTACGGCCGTCAACACCCCCTGACCCTAACCTTCAAAGACTGTCAAATTACCAACGTCAGTACGCCGTTCTTGCAGTATGATGACGCCGTGAATTTGCAGATCGACGAAAAATTAACCGCTACCGCCGCTGCCCTTTTTCAGAAAACAAAGCCGGCCTAAAAAACTTGGCTTGAAAAAGCCCTCTTAGCTGACCAGCCCGCCTCAATAGTGATATGCTATACTCAAATCCAAGAGAGCGAGGAGGTCATCGTGGCAGATTTAGTTTATCAAAGGGTAATTAGCGCGTTACAGCAACAAATCAATCAAGGTAAATTCGCAGACTTAAAATTACCAAACGAGCGTGTGCTGGCTGAAGAATTTAACGTCAGCCGCAGCAGTGTCAAAAAGGCACTGAACAGTTTGATCCAACGGGGGATGATTTTTCAAAAACAGGGGGCTGGGACTTTTATCAACCCGCTTTATTTGAAAAATCGCCCCATGTACAACATTTCCGGGGATAACGTTGGGGTCACGGATATGTATCAAAAAGACGGCCAACATCCAGACATTCAAGTGCTGGGGTTTAAAGTCTTGCCCGCTAAGCCAGAAATTCAAGAAGCTTTATTTCTGGAGCCTGGGGAATTTGTTTACGAAATCCAGCGACTGCGGGCCTTTGACGACCAGCCATTTATGATTGAAGATGGCTTTGTTCCCGTCAAATTAGTCCCCGACCTCACGGAGAAAATGATTGCCGGCTCCTTGTATAATTATTTGCAAGAATCCCGCAATATTTTTGTGACCCGGTCATTTTTGACCATCTCCGCAGACGTGTCCAACAAGCAAGACCAAAAATTGTTGAAATTAAAACCAGTTGAACCCGTTGGTGTGATGGAAGGTATCTTCTTTACCGATCGGGGCACACCCATCGAATTTTCCCACATGCGCTTGCACTATAAATTCATGCGTTACAACACGTTTACCGCTTTAAATTAAAATTGGTACGTTCCTTTTTTAAAATTGGTTGACATTTTGGATTTATTCGATTATGATGTGGGGGAAGTTGATATTAAAAGTGTGCGCCGATAAATTTGTTCGATTTTGGCCATACGATTTCTTTACCGTTAGACAATTTAGGAGGGTGTATTTGCATGGTAGATACAAAAGCACAAACAGATTATTCTTCCAAAGAGTACTTTGACTTATTAGACAAATATTGGCGCGCTGCCAACTACATTTCTGTTGGTCAATTATACTTAAAAGATAATCCGTTATTGAAACGGCCCCTAAAGGCCACTGATCTCAAGGTTCATCCAATTGGACACTGGGGTACAATTTCTGGTCAAAACTTTATTTATGCCCATTTAGATCGTGTTATCAATAAATACAACTTAAATATGTTCTACATCGAAGGTCCCGGTCATGGTGGCCAAGTCATGGTTTCAAACGCCTACTTGGACGGCAGCTACACTGAGATTTATCCACGTATTACTGAAGATACAACCGGCTTACAACGCCTATTCAAACAATTCTCATTCCCTGGTGGGGTAGCCAGCCATGCGGCAGCTGAAACACCAGGTTCTATCCATGAAGGTGGGGAATTAGGTTACTCCATTTCCCATGGTGTGGGTGCGATTTTTGATAACCCTGATGTTATCGCGGCTACGGTTGTTGGTGATGGTGAAGCTGAAACTGGTCCTTTGGCTGGTTCTTGGTTCTCTAACGTCTTCATCAACCCAGTAAATGATGGGGCAATTTTGCCAATCTTGAACTTAAATGGTTTCAAGATTGCTAACCCGACTATCTTGGCACGTAAATCAGACGAAGAATTACAAAAATACTTTGAAGGCTTAGGTTGGGAACCAATCTTTGTTGAAGGCGACGATCCTCAAAAACTTCATCCAGAACTTGCTAAAGCGATGGATCAAGCCGTTGAAGGCATCAAAGCTATTCAAGACAAGGCCCGTAAAGCACCAGCCGACGAAGCAACTCGCCCAGTATGGCCAATGATCATCTTCCGTGCCCCTAAAGGCTGGACTGGTCCTAAGACTTGGAACGGCGAACCTATCGAAGATTCTTATCGTGCCCATCAGATTCCAATTCCTGTTGACCAATTAGACACACAACATGCTGATGCCTTGGTTGACTGGTTGAAATCTTACAAGCCAGAAGAATTATTTGATGATAATGGCACATTATTACCTGAAATCAAAGCCATTGCCCCAACTGGGGACCAACGGATGGCTAAAAACCCAATCACAAACGGTGGGATCGATCCTAAACCTTTGAACTTACCAGATTGGCGTGACTATGCTTTAGATAACACTAAACATGGTGATAACGAAGCCCAAGACATGGTTGAATTAGGTAAATTCTATCGGGATGTTATCCGTAACAACCCTAAGAACTTCCGTATCTTTGGCCCAGATGAAACAGCTTCAAACCGTCTACAAGACGTCTTTGAAACAACTGGCCGTCAATGGATGGAACCAATTCGCCCTGGCAATGACTCTGACATGACCCCTGCTGGTCGGGTAATTGATTCCCAATTATCTGAACATCAAGACGAAGGTTGGCTTGAAGGTTATACTTTAACTGGCCGTCATGGTGTCTTTGCCAGTTACGAAGCCTTCTTACGGGTCGTTGACTCTATGTTGACCCAACACTTCAAGTGGATCCGTAAAGCTGACGAATTACCTTGGCGTAACAAGTATCCTTCATTGAACGTCATCTCTGCTTCTACTTCTTTCCAACAAGACCATAACGGTTATACCCACCAAGATCCTGGTGTATTGACTCACTTGTCTGAAAAGAAACCGAAGTACATCCGTGAATACTTGCCTGCTGATACCAACACTTTGTTGGCTGTTATGCATAAAGCATTAGGGATGCAACAAACCTTGAACTTAACAGTTGCTTCTAAGCATCCAAGACCACAATTCTACACGGTCCAAGAAGCAGAACAATTAGTTGACCAAGGCTTGAAAGTTATCGACTGGGCTAGCACCACTAAAGCCGGCGAAGAACCTGATGTTGTTATCGCAGCAGCTGGGACTGAACCTAACTTGGAAGCCTTAGCTTCAATTTCCATCTTGCACAAACAATTCCCTGATTTGAAGATTCGTTTCATCAACGTTGTTGACTTGTTGAAGTTACGTCATCCGTCTGAAGACCCTCGTGGTTTGAGTGATGAAGAATTTGACAACTACTTTACAGCTGACAAACCAGTCATCTTTGCTTTCCACGGCTACGAAGACTTGATCCAAAGCATCTTCTTCAAACGCCATAACCATAACTTATATGTTCATGGTTACCGTGAAGATGGGGATATCACTACACCATTTGATATCCGGGTTATGAACGAATTGGATCGTTATCATTTAGCTAAAGATGCTGCAACTTCTGTTTACGGCACTAAGGCTGCTGAGTTCAACTCTGCCATGGATGATAAACTCCAAAAACACCACGACTACATTCGCGCTGAGGGTACTGACTTAGACGAAGTGAACGACTGGAAATGGGAACCACTGAACTAATTTAACCTGTGTTTCAAAGCGTGTTTTGCACAGACGCGCGTTTTTCCAAATAAAATAGATCAAAGCTTCAAGGGGTCCGTCCAACCCTTTGGGACAAGCGCCAAAACCATGTACTAAATTGAAGTCATACTTCAAAGTAATAACCTCAAATCAAATATTACAAAAAATCGCCATCATTTCAGAAGCGCAGCTGAAATGGTGGCGGTTTTTGTGCATAGACGAATTTTATTTAAAACTGGAACCGAAAGAAAGAGCGCGTTTAAAGCCATCGACTTCAGAAATTTGAATATTTCCACCGCCGATTGAAATGCCAGTAACCGTTAAGATACGCGGTCCCTTTGTGAGCCGTAACTGGACTGTATTGGGGTGCTCAGACTTTTCTTGTTTTAAAACGAATGAGATTTTAATACCAATTTCAGAAGCGATTTTCAAAGCTTCGCTTAGGTCTGGATCATCTGGTGCCATACCCAACAGACCTGCAACTAAAGCAACATCGGTGCCATGGCCCTGATATGTTTCTGCGAATGATTCATATAAGTAAATCACCACAGCGTCCGGTTGTGCGCCAAAAATTCGTCGGGCAACCTTCCCAATTCGCGCGGCTCCAGCTGTGTGAGAACTACTGGGACCAATCATAATAGGACCAATGATATCAAAAACACTTGAATAGTTTGATTGTGACATGAGATAATCTCTTTTTGAAGTCTTATTTCGGTGAAACTTCCGCCGGAATTGCTGATTTATAAACAGTCCCATTTAATGTCTTTTGATGTTCTGCTTTTGCTTGGGCGATTAATTCAGGCTCAGTTAATAAATCATATGCAGTTGCTGCAATAGTTTTACCAGCTGATAGTAAGCCTTCGTGAGCAATATTTGATTTACCATTGGCAACCCACTGCCAGCTATGAGGTGGTGTGCCTTGTGGTTCACAGCCAACCATAACTTGGGCCGTCGGACAAACCCAACTGACATCCCCGACATCTGTTGAACCAGATGTTTCTTCAGAGAAAATTAAGGGCTGGACTTGTTCAGCGATTGGTAAAGAAGCTAAGCGTTGAATTTCTTTGGCACCTGCTTCAGGTGCGAACTGTTGCGCACGATTTATTAAAGCTTCTTTGCTGGCAGGGGTTAAACTATCGTAATAGCGCTGGGCATATTCAAGATCGGCTTGATTCAAATTTAGTTTACCTTCAGTTAACAGATTTTCATACATTGCTGCTGTTAATACCTGATTTGGTAAGTAATTGTAACGCTGAATCAAAGTCAATTGTTAGTTCAGTTTCAGTCATCAATGCGGCACCTTGGGCGATTTTATTAATCCGCTGGTAGATAGCATCGACTTGTTCAATTTTTGGTGCACGGATGAAGTAATAGAGGCTGGAAGTTGGCTGGACGACGTTAGCAGATTCACCACCAGCGTCTATAAAGGCGTAATGAACACGGGCATCGTCAATGATGTGTTCTCGCAAGAACTGTACACCAATATTCATCAGTTCAGCGGCATCAAGGGCGCTACGACCATGCTCTGGCGCTGCAGCGGCATGAGCCGAAACACCTTTGAAATTATAATAAACTTGATAAACAGCTAAACTGCTGATCGACCAGGGACCACTAATATCCATAGGATGCCAGGCTAAGGCGACATCTAAGTTATCGAACAGGCCAGCTCTTGCCATATAGGCCTTGCCATAACCGCTTTCCTCTGCGGGACAGCCAAATAGCTTAATTGTCCCTTCAAGATGGTTTTCAGCCATATAGTCTTTAATACCCACTGCACCAGCTAGTGCACCAGTACCTAATAGATTATGGCCACAGCCTTGACCATTGCCACCAGGGGTTTCGGCCTGTTGCTCACCCAAATCGGCAACCTGGCTTAAACTACCTAGGGCATCGTATTCAGCTAAGATACCAATAACTGGCTTGCCAGAACCATAAGTAGCGACGAAAGCATAATCCATATCCGCTAGACCCTTTTCAATGTCGAAACCTTCTTCTGCTAGAATTTCATAAAAAGGTTCTACGGATTTTTTGGTTGCGAAACGGGTTTCAGGTGTCGCCCAGATGCGATCGGCAGCTGCTGTAAATTTATCGCGTTTTGCTTCGATAAGTTCTGAGATATGTTTTTTTGGATTGGTCATTATTTTTTACCCCCGTTTTTCAATGTTAAAACTGTCAAACCACAAAGAATACTGGCAAGCGCCATGAATCCGAATGGAATAGTGAAAGAACCACCGCCGAGATTAATTAACTGACCCAAAATCATAGGTGCTAGAAAGCCACCCAACATACCACCAGTGTTGATGATGCCAATTGCGGATCCAATGATAGTACTATCCATAATTTTATGAGGTAGCGTGAAGATTGCTGTAAAAGCGGAAACAGAAATCATACTTAACAGTACCAAAGCAGTCATTGCTAAAATTAAATTGGTGGATAGCACAAAGACAACTACGAAAATAGCTGATAGAATTGTTGCCCCAAGAATGAATCCTTTTTCTCTGCCTAAGAATAATTTTGATAACAAAATACCGGCAAACATTGTTGCAATTGTTTGGAAGATTGCATTTACGGCTAGTAAATAACCAACTTGGGTTATTGCCAAATCAAATTTTTGAGCTAAAACCGTTGGCAACCAGGAAATATTTCCATAAAGTAAAAAGTTTAATAAAAGCATTGCTGCAAACAAGATCAATACATTACGATTGGCAATGACTTTTTTAAAGGGGATAGCAACGGTTTGCTGTTTTTTAGCGAATTGGACATCTTTAGGGACAAAGATACCTACTAAAATCAAAGCAATCGCGAACAAACTACCCAGGACTAAGTAGCCCAAACGCCAGCTTTGACTGATTAAATTGGCGCCTAAAGTAAAGGCAAGAATACCGCCAATGCCAGAAGTTGATAGAATAACTGATTGAATAAATGTGCGCCGTTCTTTTGGGAAGTTACTGGAGATGGCTTTAGAGACACTTGGTGGATAACCGCCATGGCCAATGCCTGCAAAAAAGCGAATTACCATGAAAAGCATTAAGCCACTGACAGCGCCAAAGGCAAAAGAAAATAAGGAAATGATGGCTAAAGAGAGCATCAAGACTTTTTTCGCGCCGATTTTATCGGCCAGCCAACCACCTGGAATTTGCATTAACGAGTAACCTAAGAAGAAAAGCGACATAATCAGACCAGCTTGACCGGAATTCAAATTGAATTGTTGAGAAATGGGGATGATTGCTGTTGAAACCATGGACTTATCCATATAAACCATTGAGTAACCAGCCATTAAGGCGAAGACAATACCAGCACTACTTTTACTAGAAACTTTTGTGACTTCACGAACCTTGCCATCCATTTTGTACACCTCGTTTTATTTTTAAGTGATTATTAGGGTATAAGTTCATTCTAAAGAAAGCGCATACATAAAGCGTGGCGTATTTTGAGTAAAGCAGGCAATATTTTTGTGGAGTTTTACGAAGAAGTCGGTAATAAGCCAAAAGTGCCGTTAAGTTATTGCGCTGTGTTGAAGGTTAATGCAACTGATATTATTGTTGGACACTAAAAAAGAATTGGTTAAGCCTGATTTTGCAACAGGTTTAGCCAATTCATCTATGTGTCGAAGTTTAGATTAGCGTGATTTTTGCGGTAGTCGCTTAATTTGGATTAAACGACAGGCGTTAAAGCTAAGCAACTCTTTAAATTTAAGCTTTTTAGTAACCGTAATTTGCGAAATCTCAAATTTGGGAAGAATCGCCCTTTTAAGATAATCGATGACTTCTTGATCGATAGACTCCAAACCACTAGTCTGTAACATCTCGTTATAAATGCCTCCATGATCCTTATCTAAAGAATAAGTTTTGATTTGATAGGTTCCTGGATTTATTGGCAATAAATCAAGATTTATCAACTGTGATTGATACTGCATATAGGTTTCATCAATACTCATGGCCGGATTAAAGTAGGCCGGATTTAACAAAAGTAGGGTTAATATTTGGCCTTGTTGTGTGAGGCAGATAGTGTCATCTTGATATAAAAGCGGGCCCTTTAATTTGTCGAAAAGCTGTAGAGCGAAAAAAGCTGGGCGCTTTAATTGATAGCCGATATATAAGGTTAAACGATCTTGGCCATTGCTAGTGGGCTGAGGTTGGGTTAATAAATGTTCGTTATTCAACCAAAAGCCGACACCATCAATTTCTGTAGTTAAGTAAAGCAAGTCCTTTAGCATAATGGCAGAGCGAAAGAAAGTGCCACGTAAAGTCGTGCCATTGCCGGTCAAAGTGTTCCATTCACTGAGCAAAATTTTTTCTGAGCAATGGTATTTTGTTAATGTCTCTTTTAATGTGGTTAAATTGTATTTCTGGTAGTTTTCCAACAAATTTTGCTGGGTCTCATCCCAGAGATAATCGTGGCTTGGGTCACTACGATAGTCAATAAAATCAATCATTAAGTGACGTTTTGCTAAATCTGCCAATAAAGTATCCAGTTGATTAAGTTCAGGCGAATTGAATAAAGCACCAATATTTAAGCCGATTGTTGGGTGATGAATAACGGTGTTTAATTGCTGATAAAACATAGAAAAAATTTCTGTGACGTCTGGTGGAAAGGGGTCAATGTCAAATTCGAGATGCCAAGTATTTGAGATTTCCCCAAATTCATCAACCAATTGTTGCAGCACTTCAAGACGGGGCGTTAACCAAGTTTGAAAGGCCTCTTTGATAGAGACTCCATTGGTTAAGCTACTGATAAATTCAGGGTTTAATTTAAAATGAATGATTGGCGTTAAGTGCTGTTCAACCGTAAAGCGCAATAGACGGATCAACTGAAACTGACTTGGTAGAATGCCGAAGCTATCCGGTGCTAGTGAATTTTCAATTAAGACGTCGCTAAAACGTAGGTAATCGATGTTTAATTCCTGACAAGTTTCGCATAAAGCCTGACGACAATCATTGCGCAACCAGTTGCTGCAATGGCCAATGTTTAAGATTTTTGGCAAGACAGTGCGCGCAGTTGTCGCCTGATGTAGCGTAATTTGTTTTTGGAGTTGTTTGGGTTCTAAAAAATCCTCAGAGTCTTTTTGAATAATATAATTAGATAGTTCCAGCATGACTGCTTCGATATCTAAAAGCTCAAAACTGTCCATGGTTTGGCCAGCGGCCTTTGTCTGGTCAAGGGTGGGCAGGGTTTGTTTCAGCCGATATTCTCTAGGTGTTGTGCCATAGTGTTCTTTGAAAGCCTGGTGAAAAGCTTTGCTATTTGTAAAGCCGTTTTCCAGGGCTATTTTTAAAATAGAATGGTCAGAGATTTTTAAAGCAGTTGCGGCTTTTTTTAAACGATAAGTGGTTAAGTTTTTTTTGAAAGAAACGCCGACTTCTGCCTTAAATTTATGCGACAGGTAATGATAAGACAAGAACGTTTCATCAGCGATTTGCTGGAGGGTTAAAGGTTTGGTGTAATTCAGATGAATAATCGTTAATACCCGTTGAATCTTTTCACTAAAATCGTCCGGCACGTGAAATGAACCTTTTTGGAAATGGCTTTTCAGGAAATTTAAAAGACTGAAGAATTTCTCATAGACGCCAAAACTATTTTGACCTGAAACTTCATAGAAACTAGCGATACAAGCTAGTAATTTTTCACGTAATTGATTAAATTCGTTTTTGCGATAGGTAAATTGATTAGCTGCCATTGAATTGCAATCAAAAATTGGTGTCCATTGCATATCCAACTGATTTTCAATTTCCTCGCGATGGATTTCAATAAGAAAAAGGACAGCGTCCGGACTTGTCGCCTGCGCTTGGGCGATTTCAAATGCATTTAAAACTAGCACATCTTCAGCTGACATCTGATAAGTTGCTTTTTTTGTATGGAGCTGCCAACTGCCACGCATACCAAATAAGATTCTTAGGTTACTGTCGACACTTGAAGTCCATTGTTGTCCAACAATGCCATTGATAATGAAGGGGAAGTTTTCAGTTAGTGCCATGCTTTGACTCCTTAAGTTGAATAGCGGGTTGTAGATTGGGGATGAATGTCTGTCAGGAATATAGGGACGTACGGCAACGAAGCTATATTCATTATATATGTATTCGCTTTCACAATAAACAATATAAAAACCGTAAACAGAGTAATTTCGTTTACGATTGTTTTTAAGCCTAATAAGCTATGGCTCGTTATTGATGGCAGATGCTGTTCAATATTAATTAGGGGTAGACGCCAAATTTTGCAACAGGGCCAAACTAGCCTCATCCCCAGGCAACTGAATGACCACATAAAGATCCTGCCCAGGGACTTGTAGAGTATGCTCCAGCAAATAGAGCTCTTCTTGATGGGGCAGGGACAACAGCAGGGGCTGGGCTTGGAAATTAGCCACGGTCAACTGCTGCCAAGTTTGTTGAAAGGTGGCGTCTTGTTCAATAGCTTCAAAAACTTGAAAGCGTGCCGGCGAGTCCGCATCCCGGCTATATTGTTGGCGAAATAAGGCGGTCATGTAGGCGGCATAGGTAGGCCAATCCGTCAGCCGGTCTTTTAAAATAGCGCTATGAAATACCCGCCAAACCAAGTTGCGCTGCAGCGGGGGTTGGCTCAAGAAATCACCATATAACTGCTTATAAGTGGTATTTGCCTGCAGGACAGTCAGGGTTTGGTCCATGATAAAGGCCGGGGCGGGTAATTGCTGGTCCAGTAACTGGGCCAATTCAAGATTACCTGGATCAGGGACTTTTATCGGGGGAATTTGGTTAGCTAAGTTAAAGACGTAGGTCTGCTCGGCTGCATTCAAAGCCAGGGCCTGACAGAGGCTTTGCAACACTTCTGGAGAGGCATTGACCCCTGTTCTGCCCTGTTCGATGCGGGTGTACCAATCAGTGCTCACATGGGCCAAGGTGGCCACTTCGTCTCTGGTCAACCCCGGCGTGCGGCGTTTGATGGTGGGGACTTTAAATTTGATACGGTCGGCATGGGTGCGTTTATATCTGAAAAAGTGCCCCATTACTTGTTCATTCATCTGATCACCTCAAAGTAGGATGACTTATCCTAGGATAACTGCGGTCTGTTTGCCCCCGGCAACACGAGGCATACTAAGACTGTATTCCAATACTAAGCATACTACGAGGAGATAATGATATGACAGTAAAAATTGGTATTAATGGTTTTGGTAGAATTGGCCGCTTAGCTTTCCGGCGTATTTTAAAAATCGGCCCGGCTTCAGGCATTGAGGTCGTGGCCATTAATGATTTGACGGCCCCCGCCATGTTGGCCCAGCTGTTGAAATATGATTCCACCCACGGGACCTTCAAGGAAAAAGTAGCAGCAACGGCAGATAGCATCCTGGTAGCTGGCAAAAATTACCCGGTTTATGCCAACCCCAATGCCGCTGACTTGCCCTGGGTCCAAAAAGATGGCGTCGACTTTGTCCTGGAATGCACTGGCTTTTACACCAGTCAAACCAAAGCCCAGGCCCATTTAAGCGCTGGGGTCAAGCGGGTCTTGATTTCAGCCCCAGCTGGTTCCGACGTGCCGACGGTCGTTTACAACGTGAATGATGGTATCCTGACAGCTACTGATCAAATTGTCTCGGCGGGGTCTTGTACCACCAATTGCCTAGCCCCCATGGCCCAGGCTTTGGACCAGGAATTCGGCATTGAAGTAGGCACCATGACCACCGTCCATGCCTATACGTCCACTCAGATGTTACTGGATGGCCCGGTGCGCGGGGGGAACTTGCGGGCAGCTCGCTCAGCCGCGGTGAACACCATCCCCCATTCTTCTGGGGCGGCTAAGGCCATTGGACTGGTTTTGCCCAAACTTAATGGCAAACTGCAAGGCCATGCCCAACGGGTCCCAGTGACAGATGGTTCGTTAACAGAGCTGGTCACACTTTTGCGGACCAAAGGCTTAACCGCTGAACAGGTCAACGCCCATATCAAACCTTATACTCAGGGAAATGACAGTTTTAGTTGGACGGCTGATCAAATCGTCTCCAGCGATATTATCAATACCACCTTTGGTTCGGTATTTGATCCCAGTCAAACCGAAGTGGTGACTGCCGGGGATGTTCAGTTGGTCAAAACCGTGGCCTGGTATGACAACGAATATGGCTTTACTTGTCAGATGGTGCGGACGTTGCTTAAAATGGCTCAACTTGGGTAGCCAAATTTGAATTGGATTCAGAATAGGTAACGTTAATTTCAATCAGCATGCTATAAAATCGCCACCATTTCAAAAAAACTTTGGAATGGTGGCGATTTTTGAAGGCTTTATTACTCAGCTTGTTGCCACTGGAAGTAAATGCCATAGCGCTGGTTAAATATTTGATAATAGGGGACAAATTCAATAGGTTCATTAACATTCGGTAAGGTCACGCTGATTAAGTAGGGGGTCTTGTGGTTTAACTGATAATTTAAAGGTAATGCCTTTAACCACTGGGACCAGGTGACTGGACTAGTCAGAAAATAGCTAGCCTTGGGATTGCGCGTTGCAGCTCGGACTAAGGTGCCGCAAGGGCGATCAGCAGTCAGGTCCCGGTCCCCTAAAAGGCCGGCTAAGACATACGGCCCATATTTTAGCGCCACATAGTGGGGGTTATCCGGGGCGGTCGTGAGGGTTAAGGTCATTTTAAAGTGAAGGGTGAAGGTATCGCCCGGGACAACTTGGGTCATGGTGATAAAGCCGGCAGTTTCAGTCAAATTTTGGGGGATCTGATTGCGTCGAAGCTCAGTATCTTGTGAACACCAATCTGGAATTCTAAATTTGAGTTGCATGGGCTTAACGGCTTCATTGGGGATTAATTGGTGGATTTTAACGGCGATAGCACCTGTCTGGCGATCCACTGCCATATTCAAGCGTAAGTTTTGAGCAGGTAGGATCAACTGATTGGCAAAATACTGGGTCACATACAACGTGTTATTTTCTAGGAAATAATAGCTATCGGCCAGCTTGGTAAAGCTTTCGCAACCAGTTCCTGTACAGCACCAAAAATCATTATAATGTCGATTAAAGACCTTATAATAGCCGGCTGCCATGGGTTGAAAGTAGGTCAGCATCCCCGTTTTAGGATTTTGCGACCCTAAAATCGCGTTGGTATAAGTCTGCTCATAATAGTCCAAGTACTGCTTCGCACCGGTCACCTTAAATAAAGCGCGACTCAATTTCAACATATTATAAGTATTACAGGTTTCGCAAGTGGTTGCCCCATCGGCCAAGACAGCATCATGATAGAGGTCATCAGCACTGTGGAAATGCTCGTTTTGGCTATTGCCCCCGGTGACATAAGTATGGTGGTTAACCACCATGTCCCAAAAATGTTGCGCGGCTTTTAAATACCGGGGCAGTTGTTGACGAGCTTTGGCATCTAGATAGAAATTGGTCAGCTTAGGGTCGCTAAAGCATTCATATCTGCTCAGGGCGCCAATCACTTTAGGAATCATGGTGTTGGCGTGTTGATTGGTTAAGATATCTTTGCCAGCAGCTAAGGCATTGAATAAATCCATATCATCAAAATAGGTGGCCGCTGCCAAATGGCGCCTGTCTTTGGTAATGGTAAACAGATGGTACAGGGCGGCGTTCATCCCACCGTATTCAGTTTTTAGCACCTTTTGGCGATCATCGAATTGACTAACCCGGTGATAAATATAGGTTCCAAATTGATCAGCCATGTGTAAAGCTGTATTAGCCAGGCCCAGGTTATATTGTTGCAGGTGTTCATAGGTGTCGATCAATCCTGCTAAGATTTTATGCAAGATATACCAGGGAACTAGGACGTTTTCCTTTGCGGTGCTAGGCAACGTTGACCCGTTGATTTGAGCCAGGGCAATTTCGTTAAAAGCCGATAGATACCCGGCACTTTGGGGGTTAGCTGTGGTATAGACCTGTTGGACCCGGTTTAAACCGGTAATACATAATTCGAGTTTAGCTAAGAGCTTGCTTCTAGTCACGTCATCTTTGGCAATATCCAACCCCTGGGCCAGGGCAGACAAGTAGTGGCCCAGGAAGTGGCCGCGAAAATTAGGCCCCCGCAAGCGTTCCCAGCCCCCATAAGGTTTTGAAGCCGTTGTGGGTAAGCCAGCGACCTTTTGAAAACCATACAGGAAGCGGTCTGGTGCTAAGCTGAGTAGATAGTTGATGGTGTTGTTTTGCCCCCGTAGGAGTTCTGGATCAGTGAGCTGAATATTGTTTAAAGGGATATTGGTTAGCAATTTGAATGACGCCTCCTGTCATGAATTGAGGGCTTAGAAAAAACCATCCCCGTCATTATTAGCGACTTTTTTTAATATCACGTGTTGTAAATTAGTTTTGGCCTGGTCTAAGACATGTTCAATCTCTTTATCGCTTTGGGGCGGCGTTAAGACCACTTGCAGGGCCAGGGCCAAATTCATCCCCCCTAGCAAGGTCACATTGGGCAAATCTAACAGTGCCATGGCGGCATTACACATGCTGCCGCCTACCAGATCTGCTAAAATTAAGACCTGTTGCTCGGGCTGGATCGTTTGGCGAATCTGTTGAATAATGTCATCTGGTTTTTCCCCGGGCATGAGGCCATGGGCTTCCAGTTGTTTTTGTGGACCAGCAATCATTTCAACGGCTGCCTTTAATCCGGCGGCTAATTGATTGTGGGAAATAAAGATAATTCTTGTCATGAATGACGTCTCCTAACTGTTATGGGTTTCCATCCTCTATCAAGCAAGTAACGTGCCAGACTTCCTGTTCAATCTTAAAAAACAAAAACGGTTCTACCAAAATAGGTCAGAACCGTCTGGGGTTATGAATCAATTCTAGGGGTATCGCCATCACTGACAATTGCTTGAAATAGCTGATATAACAAGGATAGCTCGTAGCCGTTAATGTCGATATGGTACTTCAATTCCAGCGGTTTACAAATGCCTTTGGCCACGTCAAAAAATTCTTGTTCCTGGGTATTTTCCGGGGTTAGATCATTGGCCTGGGTGGCGCCGGCCCCGGTCATTAAACGTTCAACCATCAGCGAAATGTGCATGTAAAGATTGAGTTTAATTTTACCGTCTAGTTTCACATGATAATAGTGCTCGAATTTGTAAATGACCGTCTCCACTTCTTGGATGATCACCGACGGATTCAAGAAAGACAGGCGTTCCGTGACCCCTTCGATGGATAAGAAGCGGACGATGCGATTGTACAAGTCATCAAAGGTGGGTTGGTCCACATATGGTTTCAACACATCGTGCAAGAAGACTTGGCCGTCGGGGGTTAATAAGTCATAGATATTGATGTTGGGGATGGTGAAGGATTTGGGCAAATTGGTGGTGGTGATCACCAGCAAGGTGGATTCAAATTCACTGCGGTCATTGGCCCGAACACTTTGTTGCAGGTGACTGAAGTCCATGGTCACCAGGCTGATTTGCTGTCCCAGCACTTCTTGGAAAATATCCCGTAATTTCTCAGAAATACCTAAACCCGACATACAGGAAATCACAATATTTTGCCCCTTGGCAAAGCCTTCAAAGTATTGGGCTGAAATGGCGTAATCATTACGGGCATGTTCGGCGATTTGGTCAAAGGGCAGGCGACTTTGAATCTTCAAGGCCACATCTAAGGCTGTGGCGGTGGTCAAATTATTGATCACCAGTACGTCCCCATTCAGGGCATTTTTGATTTGCCGGTACAATTGGCTCAATGACCCCATATCGATCAGTAAAATAAAGCCATTGGCGGTGTCAAAGGCGTCCACCACGTTCTTGGCTTCTACGATGAGTTGGTCAATGGTGGTATCAATGGGCATATCGATGGCGTCCACTAAATAAGTGCCACACAGTTGGTTCACCACCGATTGAATACTGGTGGCGGTGCGGCTGCCATGGGCCACCATTAAACAGCGCAGGGGAATTTTTTCATCCACCAGTTCACTGATGCAACAGGCTAATAACGCCGCCAGGAGTTTATGACTATTTCGGTCTAAAATCGGTAGACTGGTATAAAAACGGGCCGCCACGTGTACTGAGCGGGGGTAGTTGTTGGCCACTTCTTGTTGCAGGTGTTTTAATTGTTCATCAGAAACAACCACCCGCTGGGCATACAGGCGAAAGAAGATGGCTTCATACTCAGAAGTGCTTTTAAGGCCAAAACGATGGCGAACCACTTGATTGTAAAACCGTTGGTGCAGGCTGTGTAGAATGGGCCGTTGAATCGGTTCATGGCGATGTTGAGCCGCTAAATTCTGGATCATCAAGCGACTGGCAGCAGCTGTGGGGTGGGGATGGGTGGTTAAGAAGTGTTGAATCGTACTGGCATCGACTTGCTGTTGGTCATTGGGCAGGTGCAGCGGCATATTTTGAGCAATCGTCATTGGGGTTGAAAACAGCTGACCAGCATCATGAAAGGCAATATCTTCGCCTTCAAAATCTGCTAGAGTAATGACCATGAGCTTGGCATCAGCCTTGGGTTCCCGGGTATTGGCCCGGGCACAGGCGACTTTAATGAGGTTTTTCAAATAGCCCACGTTCCCCACTGGTTTGAGTTGGGTCAGCATTTGCACCACGTCGGGTTTGATTTGTAAATTACTTTCAAAACGTTGGGCTTCATCGTGAAATAAGGTGCGGATAAAGGCTAAGCGTTCATCCAGGGGCCGATCTTCATAAGGACTGACGTGCACGTTCACCGGGACCCGGCGGCGAAAGGTGTCTAACAAGACCGCCTGGGGATCTTCAGTGGTGGCCAAAATCAAGCGGACTGAAGCGCTGCTATCCCGCTGGTTTTCACCAATAGGCCGGAAATGGCCAGTGTCCATGAAGGTAAACAGTTTTTCCTGATTTTCACCAGATAGACGGTGGATTTCATCCAACAGTAAATAACCCCCGTCTGCAGCTTGAAGTAAGCCCGTCTTATTGTGTAGTGCGCCCGTGAAGGCCCCCTTGATGTAGCCAAACAGAATAGAAGATAACAACTCGGGATTATTGGCATAGTCCGCACAGTTCAAAACTTTAAGGGGCGCGTCAGTGGCGATGACTTGGGTTTCTTTAGCATAGTTATAGATGCGATGGGCCAAATAGGTCTTACCCACGCCGCTTTTACCGGTGAGTAAAATATTCAAGCCACCGTTGGGATATTTCACCGCGGCGATACATTTGCGGATATTATCCAGTTGACTGCCGTTAGCCCCGATGATTTTTTGAAGGGCGTGAAGCTGCAAAGGGGTATTTGCAACGGCTGGCGTAGTTTGAATCAGCTGCCAGCGGACGGGTCGACCGGGGATTTTTTTCACCTTTTGTTCGGCTAATAGCTGTGATAAATAGTGACTGGTCACCGAGCGGCTTAGGGCCAAGACTTCGGCAATGGCCATGGTGGTCACCGCATCGGTTTGTTCAGTTAATTGGGTTAAGGTGTCTAAGACACGTTTTTTGGCGGATACCATCGCACATTCTCCTTGTTCTGGTTTGAAAGCCTTTTTACGATTTAATGTAGCATTTTCACGGATTGAAAACAAGCAGTGTTCAAAAAGCCTAGTGTTTAATAATAGAATTTGGTTTAAACACTAACCCATGTTTTTAAAGCTGGCCGCCAAAGGGCTGTTCTACCCAAGGAATGGTTAAATCCCGACCCTGGATGTCAATAGGTAAGATACTATAACCGGAGTGCTTCAGGTCAAAACGTTGCCAGTGGTCGAGCATTAAATAATAGTGACCATCAACTTGGAGGACAAACGTGGGCTGGCCGTCGTAGGTGGTGCTGGCTTTAGGGCCGGTGCAAGGATTATTGATCAACTTTTGATTAGAAAACAAAAAGTGACCGCGAGAAAACAGAGCGGGATTGGGACGCCAGCCGGTACAGCCGGAAGTGATGGTGAAATACCAGTCGCCTTCATGAAAGACCGTGGGGGCTTCTCTTTCCTGATCCACGAAAGCCTTGGCATTAAAGCCGGTGAAACCCGTGAAGTCTTCGGTCAGTTCGCTGAAATACAGCGTTTTGTTCATGTCGGAACTGTGGATCAAATAAGCCTGGTCGCCATCTTGGAAAAGAGTCATATCCCGACTTTCCTTGCCGTTGGGCCGTAGGACTTTTTGGACTTGAAAAGGCCCAGTTGGGCCGGTGGCCACCGCCACTAAATTGCCGGCGAATTTATAATCCGGGGTGTCGTAGTGGCACCACATGACAAAGTGCTGGTTGGCAGCATCATATAGCACCTTTGGCCGTTCGCAGATACTGGCTTGGGTCAAGGTGTTAGTGGGGTCGGTGGCTTGGCTCAAGACGATACCGGCGTTGTGCCAAGTTTTTAAATCTAGCGAGCTGTAACAAGAAATACCCACAAAGGGCACCATGTTGACGCCCGCCGCATTTAGATAGTTAGCCACTCCTTTATTTTCGCCATACCAATAATAAGTGCCATCGTGTTGTAAAATCATGCCGCCGTGGGCTTGAATCAAGTCCCCGGCATCATCTAGCCAAGGTTGGCCATTTTTATTCATTGTCGATTACATCCTTTCCACACGAAAACGCAGCCCATCGATTGATGACTGCGTCCAAAAATTTATGCCCCGGTAATTCCCAGGAAGGTCAAGATAAAGCCTAATAACACGACACCCACTAAAACCAGCACCGGATTTTTGCCCTTGCGCAACAGTACGAAGCAAATGACAGATAGGGCCAGTGGTAAAAGGCTGGGCATGATTTGGTCAAAAACTTTTTGCAGGGCAAAGACATTGCCGTTGATCTTGGTTTTGAATACCAGCGGGAATTTCACCAACGTGGCGATCATCCCCCCCACAACGGTGACCCCTACAATTGAAGTAGCCTTGGTGAACATGGTCATCAAACCATCTTGCACAGCTTTGGCGATATATTTACTCCCTAATTTATAACTGTACTTTTGCCCGTACCAACGCACAGCGATGTTAGGGATCAAACCAATCACGGATACTAATAAGACCGCCATATTCCCGGCCTTGGCAAAACTGATGCCGATGCCGGCTAAAATCAAGCCCCAAACGCCGGCGAAGAAGGTATCGCCAATGCCGGCCATGGGCCCCATGAGCCCGATTTTCATCCCGCTGATACCAGCTGTATCAAAGGTGCCGGCGGGGGCTTTAGCGTTTTCTTGTTCCATGGAGACCGCCAAACCAGACACAATACCGTTCATATTAGGCGTGGTGTTATAAAATTCCATGTTTCGTTTCATGGCTTCCCAGAATTTATCTGGGTCATCTTTATAAATTTTTTTATAAATTGGGGCATGGATCCAATCCCAAGCCACCCCTTGCTGACGGGTATAACTCATGTTAAAGCCCAGCCACATGTTCCGCCAAAATAGGCGTTTGGTCAGTTTCTTTTCATCGGCATTAAGCTGTAAATTATTATCTTTTTGTGGTGCTGCTTGTGCATCAGTCATTGAAGAAATCCCCCTCATCATCGCTATTGACATTATTGGTAGTACTGAGACTATTGCTCTTTTTAACTTCATTGATATGCCGGTCGATAAAGAACATAACCAGCCCAAAGACGACCCCGAACAAACTGATGGCCATAATTGGCAATTTCAGATAAGCGGCTAACACAAAACCGGCAATGAAAAATGGCAAAAATTCAATGTTCCAAACGAATTTCAACAACATGCCCATCCCAACGGCTGGCAACATGCCTGCCGCAACGGTCAAACCACTCAAGAGCGGCTTAGGAATGCTGGTGACAAAGGCTTTGATACCATGCGTGCCTAATAAGACGGCTAAAAAGGCTAAAATGAAGTATGTAAAGATATACACGCCCATTTGGATCCACCATAAACGATTGAATTTGCGTAAGTTCCGTTGATCAATGTATCTGTCGAAAATTTCCACGTTGGTGGTGAACCAGAATTTCAGCAAGTTCCAAACCACTACGGCCAGCATGGAGATTGGCACGGCTAAAGCCACCCCGATGGCGGGTTTTTGGTTCAAAATCAAGGCAAACCCTAGCCCTAATGCCCCACCAAAACCAGTATCTTGGGGTAAAACGGCCCCAATTTGCATGACCCCGTAAAAAGCCAAGGCAATGGCAGCATCGATCATTAAGGCATTGACCGGATCTTTACCCAATAACAAGGCCAAAATTGGTGTGAAGAAGAAGGGCATGACTTGGCCAAAGGAGCCATAAGCCCCGATCCATTTACCCCAAGCAACAAACAGCGCAATAATAAAGGCTTGATACAGTAACATAAATTATTCCCCCTTGAGTAAACTTGCAAATGGTTTGGGACTATCAGTTGGGAGCGGCTGGTACACGAAGTTTTTCGCTAAGGTATTAATTTCTTTGACCTGGGCCAGTTCTTCGTCGTTAAGGTAGACCGTTTCGTTGATCTTATGCTTGTTTTCAATATCACCGCTGACCCGACCCACGTTGGCAATATCGACTTTCGTGTCCCCCGGGTCAACTTGTTGGACGATTTGATATAAATCATTGACGTTATTCACCAACACCAACATCTTAAACCGGGCACCTCTGGGATCATTGGCCATGGCAATGGCTTTTTTCACTGGGACGATGGCCACTTTCACCTTGGCTGGGGCCGCTAACAGTAACGCATTTTTTTGAATATCACTGGCAGCAGCTTTATCATTGGCTACGATGATACGATCAAGACCCAGTTGTTTGGTCCAAAGTAGGGCCACTTGACCGTGGATCAAGCGGTCATCAACTCTCATCATTTCAATCATTCCGAACACCTCCAAAATATTTGGTTTCCCTAAGTCAAAGCTGGCCTAGTTAAACGCTTTCATATAACTATAAGCAAATAACGTGCCAAACCCGGTATAACACGGTTTGTCACTTTCTGTTTAGATTTTGGTTGCTTGTTGACCACAACTGTGACCATGCAAAAACCCCCGCAGCAAATGAAACTGCTGCGGGGGCTCATTGACACTAAGCTAAGCTAAGGGTAATAATGCTCTTGGCAGGCAAGGTGAGTTGCAAGGTACCGTCCTTCAAAGTAGCCTTGGTAAATTTAGCTTCTTGAATGGCTTCGGGATCTTCAAAACTATTGTGGGCGTCCATGGTCGGTGCCGTTAAAATGGTGGCTGCGGTGATTTGCTTAAAGCCAGGCCCCACGTTGAAGGTCAGGGGAGCAGCGGCAGTTAAATCATAGTTGGTCAAGGACAGGGTCAATGCCCCGTCTTTTTGCGAAGCGGTATAGTCGGTGTGTGCCGGCAAATCGCCAATACCAGTGACTTGCTGAGCATCCATATGTTGTTGATACATGTCAAAGACATAATAAGTCGGGGTCTTGACCATGTTAGGCCCATCCGTCAATAACATGGCCTGCAGGACGTTGACGGTTTGGGCAATGTTAGCCATGCGTACCCGATCAGCATGTTTGTGGAAAATATTCAAAGTGATGGCGGCCACCATGGCATCCCGCAGGGTATTTTGTTGCTGTAAGAAGCCAGGATTTGTGCCCGGGGTCACATCGTACCAAGTACCCCATTCATCCACGATCAAACTGGCTCTTTTTTCTGGGTCATATTGATCCATGATGGTGGCGTGGCGGGTGACCAACTCCTCCATATGTTGGGCGTGTTTGATGGTGGCGTACCATTGGTCTTCAGGAAAATCTGTGGCGCTGCCTTTGTGGGACCAGTCATCGGTGGGGATGGTGTAGTAGTGCAGGCTTAAGGCATCTAAGTACTTGCCGGCAATTTTCATCACCGTGTCGGTCCAATGGTAATCCCCGGCATTGGGGCCACAGGCGACTTTATACAAAGGCTTGTCCGCATCATAGTGGTGGACAAAGGTGCGGTACTGCCGGTAAACATCCGCATAATATTCCGGGCGCATATTGCCACCGCCGCCCCAGGATTCATTACCGATGCCAAAGAACTTCACCCGCCAAGGGGCAGTTTGGCCGTTTTGTTGCCGCAATTTAGACATGGGGGACTCCCCAGGCATGGTCATGTATTCGATCCATTCCGCCATTTCCTGTACCGTTCCACTGCCCACGTTGCCGTTAATATAGGCATCTGCCCCCAGTTGGTGTAATAACTCAAAATACTCATGGGTGCCAAAAGCATTGTCCTCCGTGACTTTGCCCCAGTTCATGTTGACGATTTTCTTCCGGTCGGCTTTAGGACCGATGCCATCTTGCCAATGATAAGTATCGGCGAACAAGCCCCCGGGCCAGCGTAAAACGGGGATGTGAATGGCCTTTAAGGCGTTGACCACATCGCTGCGCATCCCGTGGACATTGGGAATATCCGAATTCTCGCCCACGTAGATGCCCCCATAAATCCCCGTACCGAGATGTTCGGAGAATTGACCATAAAGGTATTTACTAATTGTGGGGCCGCTCTTTTCAGTTAAAAGTGTAATTGACATGTTATCCAGACCTTTCTAAAATACCAAAATATCATAACATTAGCATTAACATTTAATACTAATTAAACAACAGAAACCTGTTCGGTTATTAATATAAAGGTTTAAAATACAGAAGTAAAGCGCTTTTTTACAAAAATAACACAATTAAATATATTAATTTTTATCATATTTACTTCTCGGGAAAGCTTAAAAATACTGTTTAAACATAACATAAAGCGGAATATAGTCTAAACACTATTTATGGTTGGACAAGTTCAGACTTTGGCGCTAAGATATTAATTAAAATATTAATACGAAAGTTGGCAGGTTAAACCATGGATCTTGATATCTCAGACAAGTCGCTGCCGGTATTTGCGGCCTTGGACAGTAAGGTGCGGGTAGAGATCATTCAATTGCTCTCCAAACAAAAAATGAACGTTTCCGAAATCGCCCAAGCTATCGGCTTAAGCAGTCCCATTACCATCATGCATTTAAATAAGTTGCGGGATGCGAACCTTATTCGCACAGAAAAGCAGGGCAATCAACGGATTTCCAGCTTACAGGTGGATAAGATCAATATTACTTTTCCCAAACAGTTATATATTCCTTATGAAAATTGGCAGGTTGAACTGCCCATTGGCCAGTTCACGGATTTTGATGTGCAGCCATCTTGTGGCTTAGCTGGGCAAACCGGGTTCATTGGTAAGGTGGATAATCCCAGCTATTTCATGGACCCAGAGCGGTCGGAAGCGGGGATGCTGTGGTTTGCCAAGGGTTTTGTGGAATATAAAGTTCCTAATTATTTAGCCAGTGATCAACAGCTGGAAATGATTGAATTATCTGCGGAATTAAGCTCAGAGTTCCCATTTTCCAATAACAACTGGCCCTCAGACATTTCCGTGAGCTTAGACGGCCACAATATTGGCGTCTGGACCAGCCCCGGGGACTTCTCCGATGTTCGGGGCCGCTATACGCCCAAATGGGTCTATAACGATATGAATCAATATGGGATGTTGAAATCCTTTAGAATTTCTAAACACGGGTCCTTTATCGACGGTCAGTATGCCGCTGAGACCCAAATCGCCGACATCGACACCACCAAAGCTTCTTGGACCTTGCGCTTTGAGGTCAAAGACTCCGCTAAAAACGTGGGGGGATGTACGATTTTTGGCAACAAGTTCGGCAACCATGACCAGGGTATTAAAGGAACATTTTATTTCAGTGATACGACCCTGGGCTAGTTAGACAATGTCAAGATACACTAAAACGCCTTTTGCAAGACTGTCTGATTAGGCAGCTTGGCAAAAGGCGTTTCTTTTTTAGTGTTTGCTATAATTTCTTAATCCACAAAAATCAATTGAAATTCATGCTTATCCCCATCAATATTCACGGATAAATGGCGATTCAAGTCATCCACGACCTTTTGACTAAAGGCAACTTTATCTTCAAAGGCGGTGAACTGCGCGGTGAAGGGATTGGCATTAAAGTCATAATTACTGCTGATGAAAGACGGATCACTGACAAAGCGCAGGTTGTTTTCTTCATGAAAAGAACCTGGGGCTAGCACCGAGTCAATATAGCTGTAAAGTTCTTCCGGGGTATAATTCAGCGGGCTTTTGGCCTGAACTGTCACCGTGTATTCCGTATAGGCATCAATTAAGTGGTCATCCAAAGTAATTTGGGTCAATGCTTGATAAAGTTTCATAATAAAAATCTCCCTAAGTTTCTAAACAAAAATTAAGCTAGTCCGTTAGATATATTTGTTTTAAATCCTGTAAATCTTGCTTGGATAGGTCTAAAACATCCTTGAGATATTGGTCAGTGGTCCCAGAAGTTTTGGCGATTTCAGCTTCGGCTTCCCGGATAAAGGCAATGTCCACTGAAGATAAATAACGAATACTGCGTAGCATGCTGTCGGTGGCCCCACCCGCCTTGGCGTCTGCTAAAATAGCGTCGATTTTTGCCTTGTATGTTTGATTGGTCAACATATAGTCGGCTTCAATAGTGGCTTCGGGGACACCAAGGGCGCTTAATAAGAAGAAAGCCCCCATCCCCGTGCGGTCCTTGCCAGCGGTACAGTGGAACAGTAATACTTGATTATCATCTGAATTTGCCAATAAATTAGCGAAAAATTCCCGATAGGCCCGTTGGGATGTCTTTTGGGTCACCATATTACGATAGACCCGCAACATTTCGGTATAGCCCATATCCGGATTTTCCCGTAACTCGTCATCTAGTTGTTGCGGCGTCTTGGAACTCTTGGTTTCATCGTAATCAAAGACGGGTAAGTGGCGATATTGGGTCCCTTCAGGCAGCTTGTCAGGCTCCTTGGCCAGCTCATCATCGGAGCGAAAATCCACATCAATGAGTACCCCATAATTTTGCAAATAAGCCAAGTCCAAGTGATCTAAGGTGCTGAGCTTGGCTGAACGCACGGCTTTACGGTACTTGATGCGCCGATTGTCTTTGGTTTGGTAGCCACCAAGTTCCCGGAAATTAATGCCGGTTTGTAAGTCTAAAACACGCTGCTCTTCCAACATGTCATCAAATCCTCTCGTAGTTTCCTATGGTATTCATGTTAACACATTTTTGTAAAATTGTTGGTATAATAAATGAGATAAGTTGCTGACAAGCTATAAAGGAGTCTTTCAATGAAAGTAGTAATTGCCATGGATAGTTTCAAGGGGAGTGCGGACACCCAAAGTATTGGCGCAGCAGTGGCTGCGGGGGTGCACCAAGCCGATCCCAATGCCCAAACCCAAGTCTATCCCATCGCTGATGGCGGGGAGGGGACGTTGGCAGCCATGCGGGAATTTATCGGTGGCACGGTGAAAAAAGTTGCCATCGTGGATGACTTCAATCAAAACCGCTTAGCGCAATATTTGCTGACGGACTTAGCGGGGCAACGCCTGGCGATCATTGAGGCAGCGCAGGCGGTGAGTTTGAGTTTCTCGGATACTAAAACCGCTGAGGAGCGCTACCAGGCTTCAAGTTTTGGCCTGGGGCAATTGATATTAGATGCCTTGACCAGCGGGGCCAGCCAGCTCATTGTGACGCTAGGGGGTTCTGGGACCACCGATGGGGGCTTGGGGCTGTTGCAGGCCCTGGGCGCCACGGTTTACGATGACCAAGATAACGTGATTCCCCACGGGGTGAATCCCTTAATCAATTTTGCCAAATTTGAGCTTAATAACGCCCGCCAGTTATTGGCCAAGGTGGATTTGATATTAGCCCCCGATGTGAGTGCACCCTTAAGCGGTAAGCAGGGGGCGGCCTTATTTTTTGGGGCCCAAAAAGGTTTAGACCCCAAGCAAATGAAGCACTTAAACCAAAAATTAATCTTACTAGGCGCCCAGGCCCAACAGGATTTGAACACGGATATCGCCAATTTACCTGGGGCTGGCGCGGCCGGGGGCCTTGGCTTTGGCCTATATCTATTAGGGGGACGCTATGAACAAAATGGCTTCCATACCTTAGCAGACTTAGCCGGGATCACTGCGGCCGTGCAAGGCGCAGATCTGGTGATCACCGGCGAAGGCCGCATGGATACCCAAACCAGTTTGGGCAAGGTCCCCC
Organism: Agrilactobacillus composti DSM 18527 = JCM 14202; assembly: GCF_001436375.1. Classification (GTDB taxonomy): domain Bacteria; phylum Bacillota; class Bacilli; order Lactobacillales; family Lactobacillaceae; genus Agrilactobacillus; species Agrilactobacillus composti. The sequence continues at coordinate 97,571 of NZ_AZGA01000020.1, forward strand.
AGGGAATGGCCGATATTGCCAACCACTACCATAAACCAATTATTGCCCTAGTGGGTCAGCGGGCGGCGGATTTAGGAGCCCTGGGCGACCAATTTGCTGGAGTTTTTGCCATTCAACTGGCCCCGGGGACGTTGTTGGCAGCCATGAATAAAGCCAATACCTTGTTAGGGGTGCAAGTTCTCGCCCGAGAAATTGTTAAATTCTATCAAAGTATTTATAAATAAATCATTAATTCTTGAATTGCCGGGGGCAGTAGATTATTCTTAATATGTAAAGCAGAAAGCGAGATGATCAGTATGCTACAAGAATATACAAACATTTTAGTACCAGTTGATGGTTCCAAAGAAGCTGAACTGGCTTTGAACAAGGCGGTACAAGTTGCCAAATTAAATAAAGCCCATTTAGATATTTTAAATGTGTTAGATACCAAACAATTTATTGGTGGCTACGGTGGCATGTTGTCCGGGGATGCCATTTATCAAATTTCCGAAGATGCCCAAGACTATCTGAAGAATTTGGCTGAATCTATTCAAAGTAAATATGATATTAAAGATGAAGATTTGGCGGTCCACGTGCGTTTTGGCAATCCTAAGACGGTCATTTCCCACGATTTCCCCAAAGACCATAAGAATGATTTGATCATGATCGGGGCCACGGGGCTAAATGCCGTGGAACGGGTCTTAGTGGGTTCCGTCACGGAATATGTCAACCAGCACGCTTTGTGCGATGTTTTGATTGTCAAGACTGACGAAGATAACAAACCTGTCAAAAAATAAATGTGCTATATGTGACCTAAAAACAACTTAGGGGGACTTTGCAGTCTCCCTTTTTGGTACCAGGAGGTTTTTTGCATGTCCTTTGACCCTAAAACCATCCCCTGGCCCCTAGACACCCCTGAAATAATCGCTTATTCTAGGGATGAGTGGGGCCAATCCTTGCATGGGGATCAAGCGTTATTTGAACTGTTGAGTTTAGAAATTTTTCAAGCGGGGCTGAGCTGGCAGCTGATTTTAAAGCGCCGGGCCCATATGAAACGGGTCTTTTTAGACTTTGATATCGCTAAAGTGGCCCAAATGACCCCAGCCCAAGCGGCTGAAATTTTACAAGATCCCAAAATGATCCGCAATAAGTTGAAAGTCAACGCCACCATTCACAATGCCCAAGTGATTGCGGCCATGCAGGCCCAAGGGCAAAGTTTCGATAATTTTGTCTGGGACTTTGTGGGTGGTCAACCCGTGCAAGCCCGACCCAAGTCTGCCGCGGAAATTCCCACAGTGTCCCACTTGTCGGAATTGATGACCAAAGCCTTTAAAAAACAAGGTTTTAAATTCATTGGTCCCACCATCATGTATTCGTACATTCAAGGGGCCGGCTTGGTGGATAACCACCTGGTGTTATAAAAGGACCACAAAAAAGCAGCTGCCCCTGGGGCAACTGCTGGTGATCTATGATTATTGGTATCACGGATTGGTATCACGCCCGTTTTTGCTTAGGCTGTGTCGCGAGTAAATTGGGGATTCTCATCAGGTGTTCCCCCGGCTTCAAGGCTAGAATGTAGCCATTCTTCAGTCGCATGGTGTAGGTCACGTGATACGCTAACTTGATTGGCTTGCCCCGATAATCGATAATGGGTAATTCGGTATACTTCGATTGCATCATAGGTAACACGTCCTTCCGATACTTGCAGTGAATCAACGACTACCTACTATTAGTATAACTTTTCTTAAAGCTTTCTTAAACTTTCTTTAAACGATTTAACACAATTGAAATGTAATTTTGGAGGTAAATTATGGCACAAACAGAAATTTCTAAGCTGGCTGACTGGCTAGAAGCCCATAAGGACGGCATTGCCGACCGCAGTCAGCGCCTTGACAAGAACCGGGTTTTCCAAGTGATCGATAATCTGAAAGTTTTGAACCAACCCATTAATACTTACTTAGAAATGTCTGAAGAACATTACTATGAGACCGAATCTGATCACTTGTTCACTTTAGACGCGGGAGCTACGAAGCTGAGTGCGTTAAAAGACCGCATCATGATCAACCACGTGGATGGTTCCCCAGATGAAAATGAATTGACCTTCCATTACAACCACGAAAATGCCTTTGAAGGCGGCTATGTGGTCAAAGTGGATCTAAATATTTTGACCTACGGCTTTGAAGTGGTGGGGGCCGCTGCCGAATTGGTCAGTGACACAGTTTTAAAAGATAAATTATCTAAAGATGCCGTGGTCAGCCTAGGTCTGGCCGCCGCTTGCATCGACGATTGGCAAAATCATAAGTAATGCAACTTGCAAAAATGGCGCCAACAACACGTTGCCGACGCCATTTATCTATTTATAAAAGTGGCTGTGTAACACCACTAGTTTTTATTCCACCGCTAGCCAGTCATTGTCTAATAACTGGTGTTGTTTTTTCAATAATGGGACCCAAATTTTAGCTTGTCTGATTTTATCTAGGATACGCCAAAAAATGGGGTCCTTTTTTTGTTGGTCAGTCACGTTCACTTGGATGATATGCCCGCTTTCGGTCAAGGCATAAATATTTGGATATTGAACATCGAATAACATTGTTGAGATAACATCATTTTGATCTGGTGTCATAATTATCAACTCCTTATGTCTATATACTATAATAGCCAGTTGTGATAGTCATCGGACTAAATGATGACTATTTATCAGGTCTTTGTTCCCAATTTGTGAACATTTTGTTATCACCCCAATTATGGGCGGGCAAATTTGGATTTTCGGCGTATAATATGGCCCAGATAACTTGTCCTGGGAGGATTTTTGGATGGAAAAACTCAAAACACGGCTAGACGCCTTTAGTGATGCCATTATTGCCATTATCATCACCATTATGGTCTTGGATATCCCACCGGTACTGCGGGATTCCTGGCCGAATTATTTAAAGCTCTCAAAATCCATTGGTATTTTCTTCATCAGTTTTATTTTTGTGGCCAATATGTGGTATCAGCACGGTACAGCCTTTGAAGAAATCGACACCATGACTTATCGCATCTTGATTTTAGATATCTTCTTTTTGGCGGTATTGTCCCTGATCCCCTTATTCACCAATATGATGGCGGCCAATACCACCCGGATCACGGTGATGTTGTACGGCATCTTACAAGCTTTAGTGAATATCATCTTCCGCGCACTGGCCAAGGCCATCATCCATTTGCAGTACACGGATAAAGGGGCCATGCAAAAGGTTTACGTGAAGATTTATGGCAGTGTCTCAAATTACATGAATCCCATTAGCCTATTGGCCATTGTGGTGGCCTTCTTCTTTCCGGAAGTGGCTTTGTTCTTATATCTGGCTTATCCCATCATCATGTTCTTAATGAACAGTGAGGCCCGCCAGCAGATGTATGATGTGGCTCAATTGCCCGAGGCCCAGCAACAAGACTTCACCACATTTAACGCCGATGACCAGCGGGCCTTTCGTAAGGCCCAGCGCCAGATCCGCAAAAATGCCTATAAAGTCGCGGAACAAGCGGCCGCCAGCAGTCTTAAAAAGCCGACAACCCCTAAAACACCGCCGCAACCCGCCCCTAAGTCGGATTTCAGTGGTCGTATGCTGCCAGAGGACTTATCCAAGTGGCTGGATCAAAACGTCAATCCCGCCCAACAGCGCCGGATGACAGAACGCTATAGTAGGTCTTCTGAGGCTCAACGACAACAACTGGCCCAATGGGTCAAGGAACGGCAAAAACAGCAGCAGGGCCGTCCTAAACGGCCGAAAAAGCCCACACCACCGCCAAAGGACCCGGATCAAAGGGCCTAGGGGGACAAGGACTACTTTTTAAACATATTAAAACGGGTCTCTTGAAGTTGTTCGCCAACTTTGAGAGACCCGTTTTGTGTATTGCAGTTCAAATTTTAAAGGATGTTTTTGGTGTGGCGTAAAGTCCGCTGTAATAGTTCGGTAACTGTCAACAGGATAATCCCGAAGAGCAGTAGGTAAATTGGGAAGAGGTTCATGGTGATGGTGCCGGCTAACCAGCCAAATAATGGGGGCATGAAGGTGGTTCCCAGGTAAGCGGCGGCCATTTGTACCCCAATGATGGCTTGGGAGTATTGAGCCCCAAAATTCATGGGGGTGGCGTGGATGATGGCGGGAAAAATTGGGGCACAGCCCAGGCCAGTGATAATCAGGCCGGCTAAAGCGGCTTTGGTGGGCAGGGGCAAGAGAATCAAGGCGATGCCAACCAGGGCCAGGCCCGCGCCCCAGCGGATCAGGCGCCGATCCCCCAGGCGGTCGGCCACAAAGCCCGTGAGAAAACGGCCCCCGGTGATGCCTAAGTAAAAGAAGGAGGCAAAACTCGCGGCGGTCTCAAGGGGCACCCCGCGAGCCTGGGCCAAATAACTGCTGGCCCAAATTCCAGCGGTTTGTTCCACGGCGCTATAGGCAAAAAATGCGGCTAACACAAAGGGGACGCCAGGTATCTTGAAAATTTGTGGCAAGCGCAGGGGTGCCACCGGTGCTTTGGGGGCAGTGGTTTTTGCAGCCTGCTGTTGCTGTTTTGATTGCCGCCACAGGGGCAAGGTGAGCAGTAAAATGGCGGCTAAGCCAATTTGTAAGAGGCCCACGATGCGATAGCCCCCGGTCCAACCCCGGCCGCTGCTCAGGGCAAAGCTCATGATATAAGGACTAATGGCCGCACCGACACCCCAAAAACTGTGGAGCCAGCTCATGTGCCGGGCAGCGTAATGTAGGGCCACATAATTGTTCAAAGCCGCATCCACGGCCCCGGCACCCATGCCATAGGGGATGGCCCAAAGACATAACTGCCAGAACTCCCCAGCAAAAGAAAAGCCCAACAGCGCAACGGCGGTGGTGCCAACACTCACAGCCGTCACCAGCCCGGCCCCAAAGCGCTGGGTCAGCCGATCAGATAAGATGCTGGAAACAATGGTGCCCCCAGCAATCAACATGGTGATGATCCCCGCAGCCGCCATGGGGACGCCCAAGGCCGTATGCATCACCGGCCAGCCGGCTCCAATCAAGGAATCCGGGAGACCTAAACTAATAAACGCGATATAAATAATCGCCAACAATAACGAATACAACTACTTCACTCCTCGATTTGAAAACGCATTCGTTTATTATAACAAATCAGCCGGCGGGAATTGGCGATAAAGCTGAAAATCTAATTCGGTTGCCATTATTGCTGAAATAATTCGATTTTGGCCAAATAAATACCGGACCTGCCCCAAAACGGGAACAGATCCGGTTATTTGTTAGTCTAAAATTTCAGCCAATTTTGGCGCAATATCTTCAGGTTTATCTTTAGGTTCAAAACGTTCAATGATTTCCCCATCACGGCCAATTAAAAACTTAGTGAAATTCCACTTGATGGCTTTGCCGTTGGAGTTTTCAATTAAATAATCGTAAAGCGGGTTCTTTTCTTTGCCCCGGACTTTGATTTTGGCAAACATTGGGAAGGAAACCCCGTAGTTCATTTGGCAAAATTCGTTGATTTCAGCGTTGCTGCCAGGATCTTGGTGTAGGAATTGGTTACTAGGAAAACCTAAGATTTCGAAATCTTTATCCTGATAATCTTTGTAAAGTTGTTCTAAGCCGGCGAATTGGGGTGTGAAGCCACATTTGCTGGCGGTATTGACGATGAGCAGGACCTTACCCTTATACTTGTCTAAACTTTCCTCAGTGCCGTTAATGCGGGCTTCGGTGAAGTCATAAATTGATTGCTTTGCGTTGGTGTCTTGAACTGATGCCATAGAAACAACCTCCTAAGAATGGGTGCCTAGAATCAATGATGCACAATTTAATTTTACAAATTCAATTGACTGGTGTCAACTTTCAACTTCTACCATAGCATTAATTAGTGCCTGCTGGCCACGGGATTTGCGTAATTCGTTGCTGGGCGATGTGGAGTTCTTGGTCGCACAATTGCCGCAGGAAGTAACGATCATGGGCAATGATCAGTAGGGTACCACTGTAATCTGCCAGCAGGCGCTCAATTTCTTCTCGCGCGGCAATGTCCAAGTGATTGGTGGGCTCATCTAAAATCAATAAGTTGCGTTTAGTTTGGAAGAGACGCAACAGGGTCAGCCGAATCCGTTCACCCCCAGAAAGGTCTTGCAAGCGCCTAGCCACGTCTTCAGCGAAAAAGCCAAAGCGGGCCAGTGCCTGACGAGCAGCCTGTTCATTGGGCATAAAGGTCTGGACAAAAGCCAATAGGCGACTTTGGGGCTGGTCAAATTGGGGATTTTGCGGCAGGTAGCCCGTGTGTAAACTCGCGCCTAAGGTCACGGTCCCACTGGTGGGAGCCAGCTTCCCCAGAATCAATTTTACCAGGGTACTCTTGCCAGACCCATTGGCCCCGGTAATGGCCACCCGATCTCCCCGGTGTAGCCGGAAATCAGCGTGTTGGAATAAGAGGTGTTGATTAAAGGTCATGCCCAAATCTTGCGCAGTGATGACGTTGTTACCGGAACGGCCGGCGACAGCGACATTTTGCAGGCGCTGTTTGGGAGACTTGGGCACTTGGATCACTTGGATTTTGGCTAAGCGTTTTTCCAGTTCTTTGGCTTTGCGGAAGAACTTCTCGTTTTGACTCTCATTGCCCCATTGTCGGTATTGCCGAATTTGTAATTTCAATTTTTGAATGGCTTTGGCTTGCAATTCATGATTTTTTTGCAATTGGGCCAAGTGCTGGGCTTTGAGTTGCACATAGCGGGTGTAATTCCCCGGATAGGCCAGCAGTTGGCCATCTTCTATTTCCCAGGTTTGCTCGGTCACCCGGTCCAAGAATAAGCGGTCATGGGAAATCACCAGATAGCCGGTTTTGCCCTTTTTTAAAAATTGTTCTAACCATTCAATGCCGGCGGTGTCTAAATGGTTGGTGGGCTCGTCTAAGAGGAAAAAGTCGGCCTCTGAAAGTAACAATTGGGCTAAAGCAACTCGCATCCGTTCGCCACCGGAAAGGTCTTGGATAGCCGCTGACTTCAGGTGCCAAATCCCCAAGCCCTTTAAGATGGTGTTGATCCGATCTTCAAAGGCATAGCCACCTTGGTCTTCAAAGGCTTGCTGCAAATCAGCATAGCGGTTTAATACTTTGTCTAAGGCCACATTTGGTTGGCTCATTTGGGCTTCATAGTAATGCAATTCAGCTTGCAGGCGGGACAAGGCCGGTTGACTGGCCCCCAGAAAAGCAGTGACTGTCTCAGGGACAGCCAGCAGTTGCTGGTCTAAATGGGCGATGGTGGCGGTTTTAGCCCGGCTCACCACACCACTATCGGCGGTCTCACTGCCAAGTAGGATGTTCATCAAAGTGGACTTGCCACTGCCATTTTGACCCACCAAGGCGATGCGGTCAGTTGCCGTAAGGTGTAAGGAAATATTGGTCAAAATAGGTTCGTGGTCGTATTGTTTCGTAATTTTGTTGGCTTGTAGTAGCATGTTTTCTTCTCCTTAAAGTTGCCGGAGAACGCAAAAAGCCATGGCAATCACGCACCATGGCTTTCCCTTAAATGGTTTGGCGTCTCGGCGGTCATTGGTTGTTGTACATTTGACTATTTTTAGACAGACTGGTCCCCTTAGTAGCCAAAATAAAACCAATGGTATGGTGAAAAGACACGCTTAAGCGCATTTCATCGATTTGAATGTTCGTCTTTTCATAACCGCGCATGATTGCCAGACCTTCTTCCGTTAGTTGATGTATTCAGAATATCGAAAATCGATTAAAATTGCAACTTTTAGGATAGAGCTTGATAAGCAGCCTTGAATTGCCGGGTCAGTTGGGCCTTTAAAGCCGGGGCGCAAAAGGCGGCGGCAATACCGTCCAAATTGAATTGCAGAAAAGTGGCGGCCGACGTTTGAAAGTATTTTTGAAACAGGGCATATTCTTTTGTTAAAGTGGTGTTAGAGACGGTGCGGTTATCCGTGTTGATGCAAGCTTGTAATTGGTTTTGTCGGATTAAATCATAGGGATAGTCCGCGATATTGGTGACCGCCTTGGTTTGTAAATTACTGGTGAGACATAATTCCAGACAGGCGTGGTGAGCTTTGATATAAGCGGCTAAGTCGGGTTGCTCGTACAAGGCCGTGCCGTGGCCAATGCGGGTGGCCCCTAAATGAATACTTTCATAAATATTATGGGCACAATGGCATTCCCCCGCGTGCAGGGTCAAGGGCAAACCCTGGGTCCGGGCATAGGCGATGGCCGGTTTTAAGTCGGCTGGTGGAAAGTCCGCCTCATTGCCGGCAAAATCCACCCCGCCTAAGCCTTGGTGCAAGTAAGGAACCGCCGCTTTAAAAGCCGCAATATTAGCAGCATTGTCCAATTGACGCATGCCACAGACCAAGAGATTGCTATGGATGCCAAAGGCGGCTTCGCCTTGCTTGAGGCCGTCGATCACTGCGGCAATGGTTTCACCAAGGCTTAAACCCTGATCTAGGGAAAAAGCGGGGGCAAAGCGGATTTCTATGTATTGGACATTCTCCGCCGCCGCTTGTTCCAAGACGTCAAAGGCGGCCAGTTTTAAGGCGGCTTTGGTCTGCAAGAGGGGGGCCACAAAGTCGAACTTTTCTAAATATTCCCCCAGATTGGCGATGGGTTCTTGGACCTGGGTCAATTGTGCCAAAGCTTGATCACTTTCGGGTACCGGGATCTGGGCCATTTTAGCCAATTGGCGAATGGCTTTTAAGGACAAGGAACCATCTAAGTGGCAGTGTAATTCAACTTTAGGTAACGCCTGTAATGTTTTTAAATCCATAAAGCACCTCCGAGAAAGGATGAGATCAATGGTTCTGTCAATGTTAGAAATTATCGCCCACAAGCGCGACGGCGCGGTCTTAACCCCTGAAGAAATTCAATTTGTGGTGACCAATTATACCCAAGGCAAGATTCCGGATTACCAGGTCAGTGCTTGGTTGATGAGTGTGTATTTGCAGGGGATGAATTTTCAAGAAGCCAGTGAATTGGCCATGGCCATGCGGGATTCTGGAGAGCAGCTCCACTGGCCGGCCAAGTTCTTACCCATCATCGACAAGCACTCCACCGGGGGCGTGGGGGATAAGGTTAGTCTCATTCTAGCACCGATTTTGGCTGCTTGTAACCTATATGATCCCATGATCGCCGGCCGCGGCTTGGGGCACACCGGTGGGACGTTGGACAAATTGGAAAGTATCCCCGGTTTCGACGTAGCGCTGGATGATGCGGCGTTACAAGCAGCGTTACAACAAGCTAAAGTCGTCATAACCGGTGCCACCACTGAGTTAGCACCGGCGGACCGCTTGCTTTATGCTCTCCGGGATACCACCGGTACCGTGGCGTCCATCCCGTTAATTGCCAGTTCCATCATGAGTAAAAAATTGGCCGCCGGGATTTCCGGCTTAGTGATGGACGTGAAATGTGGCAGTGGGGCCTTCATGAAGACTCAGCCGGAAGCCCGGGAATTAGCCCAAACGTTGGTGGCCATTGGCAAAGCCGCGGGCATCAAAATGGCGGCGTTGATCACCAACATGGAGCAACCCCTGGGACTGGCCATTGGCAATAGTCTGGAAGTCCAAGAAGCCATTGCCTGTTTAACCCAGCAGGGCCCTGAAGATATCACTGAATTGACCTTGACCCTGGCCGCCCAGATGTTAGTCATGGGGGATAAAGCTGGCGATTTAAGCCAAGGCCACCAATTGGCCCAAGGCACTTTGAGGGATGGCACGGCCCTAGCTTGTTTCAAACAAATGGTGGCCGCCCAAGGTGGGGACGTGGCTTATATTGATGACCCCAGCCGCTTGCCAAAAGCCCCTCAACAAATCACCATAACGGCCCCCAAAACGGGCGTTATAGGAGCGATTGCCACCGAGCAAATCGGTATGGCTGTAGTTCATTTAGGGGGTGGTCGCTTGGTGAAGGAAGCGGCCATCGACCCTGCCGTGGGGATCGTGTTACGGCATAAAATCGGTGACGCGGTGGTTGCCGGGGAACCTTTAGCCGTGGTCCACGCCAATCAAGTCAGTCCCGAATTGCTGCAAGACATCCAAGCTTGTTTCAAGATTCAGAAAAACAGTGCTAATCTTGGACCGCTGGTGTTAGATACGATATTATAGAGAGTATATAGTATCATTTTGTTTTCATTAAATTTTCATTGAAAATGGTTCTATGTTATTGTGGATATAAGGTCAAAATAAATGGAGGTTGGTTGAGAATGGCATTAACAGACGATTTAAAGAAATTAGTTATGGACGTGACTCGTGAAAAGGAAAGTCCTTATATTTCTATTTTTATGGGCGTCAATCCAAATGATACCAATATTCAAAAAGACAAATCAGCTTATAAAAATCTGGTTGCCCAAGCGCAAAAGGATTTCACATCGCAATATCCAAAGCGGGAGTGGGATGTGTATCAAGAAGAATTTGACTTGATCGCCTCAGAACGCTCCTTGGGTCGAGACGGCTTTCAAGGCATGGCCGTTATCGCCAGTAAAACGCATATCTTTAGATATTATTTGAATATTCAACCAGAAGATCAAAGCTATGTGTCTGATAACTTATATATTTTACCGATTATTAAAGATGCACAATACAAATTTGATTATGACATGTTAAGTATTGATAAGGCCGGTTTCAAATTGTATCGCGTCCGGGATGGCGCTTTGAAACTCGCTGATTTACCAACTGATGCGCCAAATGATTTCCACAAGGCAATCATCGATCCGCTATTGGTGGACAGCCAAACTGAGGTCCATCCAGAACATGCCGGCAACGATGTTTACAGTACCCGGGATATTCAAGACGTGCCTAAGGAAGATGACTTAGTTCGCTATTATAAGGCCGTGGATTTATACGTGCGCCAGAAGTTCACTTTGGTGGAACATGTGCCTGTTGTCTTATTAGGAGCTGAAGATGTCCAGGATATCTTCAGAAAAAACACTAAAAATGGGATGCTGGAATCTAATATTAAGATTACCCGGGTCCCTTCTAAACTGGATCAGCCAACCCTGAACCGGTTGAAAGATGATATCAACGCCCAATTCGCCGTGCAAAGTAAGGCGCAAATCTTACAAGAATTAGATAACGCCCGTTCTGGTGGTCGGGAGACTTCTGGGGTGGATAACGTGGTCCAAGCCGCGGTTGAAGGTCGGATTCGCCAAGTGCTGATCCGGGATAACACCGTGGAACATGGGGTCATCGATTTAGACATGAACGTGGATACCAAGAGCAAAACGGCCGCTAAGCATAATTTATTAAACGACATTGCGGTAGTTGTTTTAGCCTTTGGCGGTTCTGTTCATGTCTTGACGGATGATGAAATGCCAATTGGCCAAAGTGTCATTGGGCTATTACGGGGCAGAGCGCAATAAGCGCTGTAACGCCGTTTTAAAATTGATCATGACAACCTAAAAAATACTTACCTTAGCGCAATTTTGCGGCTGGGGTAAGTATTTTTTTTAATTATAACGTTGCCAGAAATCCAGGCAAGACGGTTTCAAATAACGCTTCGTTGAGGCGAACATATTTATTTTGACCAACTTTGCGGGTAGTGGTCAAACCGGCTTCACGCAAGGTTTTAAAGTGATATGACACTGTTGATTTATTAATATCCAAGTTCTCTCCGATTTCGCCACAGTTCATTTCAGCTTGCTTGGCGTAAAGCATACGAATAATTTGTAGCCGAGCTGGGTCGGCAATGGCTTTTAGAATCTGAACCCGCGCTTCATCATCTGTTTGTTGTTTGATTATCATAAAACCATAATACTATTGCAAAATGGTTTCGTCAATGCTATGCTTATTTTCGTTCGATAGTTTGACGATTATCAAACTAATATTTTAAAGGAGTTGAAGCGCATGCGTCGTTATGCCACGATGTTTTTTCTAACCATGTTCCTCATTGGAACGGATACATTTTTAATTTCCCCATTATTACCCACATTAAGTAATATTTATGGGGTTTCAACCGGTATTTCCGGTTGGATGGTGAGTGCTTATGCCATTGGCTATGCCGTTTTTGCCTTGATATCCGGGCCGATTTCCGATGGCCGGGATCGGAAAAAAGTCATGCTATGGGGCTTATTGGCTTTTGCGGTGTCCACCTTGTTGTGTGCCTTTGCCGTGAACTTCACCTTAATGCTGCTCTTTCGCTTCTTGGCGGGGGTCAGTGCTTCTTTTGTCACGCCACAAGTTTGGGCATCGATCCCAGTGGTTGTGGCCCGTAAAGACATTGTTAAGGTCATGGGCTATGCCACGGCGGGCTTATCCGTCTCCCAGCTGGTGGGGATTCCCATTGGCAGTTATCTCGCCGTTATTTCCTGGCACGCACCGTTTTTCGTGATTTCTGGGGCGGCCTTATTACTATTGGGGTTGAACTTGTTGGCCCTGCCAGAACTAGAAGTTGGGCACCGGGCGCACTTTTCCTTTATGAAGACTTACGCCAACGTGGCCCGTAATGGCCAGGCCATCAGCTATCTCATGGCATATTTTGTCTTCCAAACCGGCTCTTTCACTTCAATCACCTTTATCTCCACCTGGTTCACCAAAAGTTTCGGGTTGACCTTAGCTGGGGTGGGGACGGCCATGATCGCCATCGGTGCCGGCAATTTGGCGGGCAGCTTATTCGGAAGCCGTTTGGTCAATAGACTAGGCTTGGCCCGGACGTTCTTATTAGAACTCATTGCGTTGATTGTTTTGTACTTGCTATTGCCCTTTGTCACTACTTTTTGGTTGGCCGAAGTCTTGTTGACCATCGTCTTCTTGTTCAACGGCTTCATTTTCCCGCTGTTCATGACCACCCTGCAAAGTACCGCCAAGAATGCTCGCAGTACGATTTCTTCCTTGTCCAATGCGGCTATGTATCTGGGTGAAACCCTAGCTGGGATTATTGGTGGCCTGTTGTTCAAGGAATTTAATAGCTACATAGGTATTTCGTTGTTCGCGGCGGTGATGATCGTCATTGCTCTGGGATTATATGCCAAGTCTGGTATCTTTAAGCCAGATCGCATCGAAAGCTCCCTTTAAAGCTTGGCGGAGCATCGCCCTGGGGAGAATGTCAAAAAAACAGTATAGTGAATAGATTCACTAATTGCGATTATTTTCGAAAACGGTGGTAATAGGCAGGATAGCCCGCAGGCATAAAATAGGGAATCCACCTATTTTAGCTTTAATCCGGTTATTACCAAGACTTTAACGAGATGACCGGTGAAGATTTTAATTGACATTCTTGAGAAAATATCATAAGTTTGAACTAATTGATAACTAAGAATTCATTATGACACCGGAATAATTCAACCATTCACATGACAAACGATTATATGTGCCCGCACCCCCTTCAATTAGAAAGGAAGGATTTCCATGTACGATCCTAAATCTCATGTCGCCACTGAATTTATTAGCAATGATGAAATCCAAGCAACCCTAGCCTATGCCGACGCCAACAAGGACAATGTAACCTTGATCGACCAAATTTTGGATAAAGCCCGCTTACATAAGGGCCTGGACCACCGGGAAGCCTCCGTGTTATTGGCCTGTACCTTGCCAGCTAAAAACAAGGAAATCATGGGTTTGGCTAAGGGCATCAAAGAGGCCTACTATGGCACCCGTATCGTGATGTTTGCGCCGCTTTATCTATCCAACTATTGTGTCAACGGCTGCGTGTATTGTCCCTTCCACGGCCAAAACAAGACTATCCCCCGGCAGAAATTAACCCAAGCCGAAATTGAACGGGAAGTTATTGCTCTCCAGGACATGGGCCACAAACGCCTGGCCCTGGAAACCGGTGAAGATCCGGTGAATAGTCCCATTGAGTATGTCCTGGAATCCATCAATACCATTTACAGCATTAAGCATAAGAACGGTGCCATTCGGCGGGTGAACGTCAACATTGCGGCCACCACTGTGGAAAATTATAAGAAGCTCCACGATGCCGGTATCGGGACCTACATTTTATTCCAAGAGACTTATCACAAGCAAAGTTACTTAGACCTGCATCCCTATGGCCCGAAACGTAATTATGATTACCATACCGAAGCTATGGACCGGGCTATGGAGGGAGGCATCGATGATGTGGGTATCGGCGTTTTATTCGGGTTGGACAAATTCCGCTACGAATTCGCCGGCCTCTTAATGCACGCGGAACATCTGGAAGCGGCTTATGGTGTGGGTCCCCACACCATCAGTGTGCCCCGGATCTGTCCGGCCGATGACATCGACCCCGAGAGTTTTGACAACGGCATCAGCGATGAAACCTTTGAAAAAATCGTGGCCTGCATCCGAATCGCCGTGCCATACACCGGCATGATCATGTCCACTAGAGAAAGCGAAGACATCCGCCGGGAAGTTTTGGACCTGGGTATTTCACAAATCAGTGGCGCCTCCGTCACCAGTGTGGGGGGTTACGCCGGTGAAACCCAGGCGGACCTGGAATCCAATCAATTTGACACCAGCGACAAACGCTCCTTGGACGAAGTGGTGCGCTGGTTGATGGACCTGGGCTACATTCCAAGCTTTTGTACCGCCTGTTATCGGGCCGGCCGCACCGGCGACCGCTTCATGTCCCTGTGTAAGAGCGGCCAGATTCAAAACTGCTGCCATCCCAACGCCTTGATGACCCTGAAGGAGTACCTGGAAGACTACGCTAGCCCCGAAACCGTGGCAGCCGGCAATCGCCTGATCGATGACCAAATCGGCGACATCCCCAATGAACGCATTCGCCAAGTGGTGGCCAAGCGCTTAGACGCCATCGCCGGCGGGGCGCGGGATTTCCGGATTTAACGGTTGGCTTAAGCCAACCATAACGCCGTCATAATATGTAAAAAAATGCTTATCCCACTGAAATTTCAGAAGGGGTAAGCATTTTTTAATTCCTTATAGTTTATCCGAGCAAGTGACCCCCTGCTTAGCCTTGGACTGCGTCGTTTGTTTTGTCGCGGGAGTAGTGGGTTTTTGGGCTAACTTTAACAAGACCAGGGTCAAAACACCCCAATAGCTTCAATGAAAAACTTAGTCATTTTTGTCTTTAGCTTGGCCCCATTCGGCGCGCAATAGGTCGTATTTCACCGAATCCCAATATTGGCCTTGCCAGTAACGAACTTGGCGGACCACCGCTTCTTGGTGCATTCCCACACTTTCAGCTAAACCCATCATCCGCTGGTTCCCAGACCAAGTGGTGATGCCGAGGTGGGGTAAATCAATGGTTTGCCAGAGGAAATCCAGCCACTGGGATAACGCCGCTTTACCGATGCCATGGCGCCACAGCTTAGGGTTTTGAATCACAATGCCCATATCTAACCACTGCTTTAAATTCCCATCTTCATAATGAGCGGAAACCATGCCCACGGGGGTATTGTCCACGGCGATCAACCGGAAAAGATTGGGGTCTAAGTAAGGGTTCGCTTCGGTGACGAAGGCGGTTTTGGTGGGGATTTGCCGGGGCAGGTAAGGGGCATCCCAGTTGTACCATTCTGCTTGGGGGTCGCCATAGGCCAGGTCCCAATAAGTGGGTAAGTTGGTTAAAGTGAAGGGTGGTAAAGTCACGGTCATAAGCAAGTCTCCTATCTAGTTGTGCCAAGTATTGTGGTGGCATTACTTGAAAGTATACCAAAAAGCAAGTCAATAATTTTTAATTAATCTTTAAAAATGGCGCAAAGCCAAAGACACCAGGGACTATCGCGGTTAAAAAAATACTGTCAAGCATAATCCTTAGCACTTTATGTTGTGTTCATTTCGAAAATGAGCTACCATATATAGTATGCCGAAGGAGGAAATTGCCATGCAAACGATTAAAACTAAAACTATTACATTGACGCAAGATTACATAAATGACGTGGAACAAACTGTCAAACCCCATTGGGGCGATTTAGGGTGGGTCACTTATAAGCGGACCTATGCCCGCTGGTTGCCGGACAAACAACGCACAGAAAACTGGGCGGAAACGGTGAAACGGGTGGTTGAAGGCAACATTAACCTGGATCCCCGCTTAAGTGGTCCGGAAGTGGACGCCGATGTGGTGGCTGATTTGACCGTTGAAGCTGAGCAATTGTTCAAATTGATTTACGGTTTGGCTGCTACCCCATCCGGGCGGAATCTGTGGATTTCGGGCACAGATTATCAAAAGCGCAATGGCGATGCTTTAAACAACTGTTGGTTCATCGCCATGCGGCCCCAAGCTTATGGGGATAGCCATATTCAACCTAGTTACTTGGACCCCGCTCAAAAAGCGGTATCCATGCCCTATGCCTTCTTATTCGACCAATTGATGAAGGGTGGGGGCGTTGGTTTTTCCGTGGTCCAAGCCAATGTGCAACAAATGCCTAAAGTAGATCGGTCGATCAATTTGACCATCCTCATCGACAAAGCCAGCGACTCCTACGATGCTTCTTTGAAATTAGGTGCCACGGATAAAACCGCTTGGCTGGCCCAACATGATAAAAATCAAGTGGCTTATTATGAATTGCCCGATACTCGAGAAGGCTGGGTCTTAGCCAACGCCGAGATGATGGACTTGCACTTTGACGCCACCAACGTGAATGACAATGACGACTTAGTATTAGACATCAGTCAAATCCGGCCTAAGGGTGCCCGGATCAAAGGCTTTGGAGGCACCGCTTCGGGGCCAATGCCGTTGGTTGAAATGTTATTTGATATTAACGCCTTATTAAATACGCGCTTAAATGCTAAATTGACTTCTGTCGACTGCACCGATATGGCCAATATGATCGGTAAAACCGTGGTGGCCGGCAACGTGCGGCGTTCGGCGGAATTGGCTTTGGGGTCCGGGGAAGACAACGACTTTATTACCATGAAACAAGACCAAGAGAAACTGATGCATCACCGCTGGGCTTCCAACAACTCCGTGGCAGTGGATACCCGCTTCAGTGATTACACGGCCATCGCCGATGCCATCGCCCATAACGGCGAACCTGGTATCGTGAACTTGGAACTTTCTAAGAACTACGGTCGTTTGATTGATGGTCTGCAAGCAGATATCGACGGGGATGTGGAAGGTACCAATCCTTGTGGTGAAATTTCCTTAGCCAATGGGGAACCTTGTAATTTATTTGAAGTCTTCCCTTATGTGGCCAGCCAACAAGGTTGGGACTTAAAGGACGCCTTTGGGTTGGCCACCCGTTATGCCAAACGGGTCACTTTCAGTCCTTATGACTGGGAAGTATCCCGCAACGTGATTCAAAAGAATCGTCGTATCGGGATCTCCATGTCTGGGATTCAAGATTGGATTTTAGGGACCTTTGGCAACCGGGTTGTTAAAGGCTTTAAGACCGTCCAAGATCCAGCTACGGGCATGACCGTCAATGAACCGATTTATGACCCCGCTGCCGTGAAGACTGTGGATGGCCTGTATCATGCGGTGATTGACGCGGACAAGGCTTATTCTGACGCCTTGGATTGCGCCCCATCGTTGAAACATACCACTGTGAAACCTTCCGGCACGGTATCTAAGCTGGCCGGTGTGTCCGAAGGGATGCACTTCCACTATGCGGATTACTTGATTCAACGGATTCGTTTCCAAGACAATGATCCACTACTGCCAGCCTTGAAGGCCTGCGGGTATCACATGGAACCGGATGTGTATACCAAGAACACCGTTTGTGTGGAATTCCCAGTGAAGGCCGCCAATGCGGAAAGTGCTGAATTTGCCTCCGCCGGGACGGTTTCCATTGCGGAACAATTTGCCACCCAAGCTTTCTTGCAGACGTATTGGTCTGATAACGCCGTCAGCTGTACGGTGACCTTCCAACCTAAAGAAGCCAAGCAAATCGCCGGTTTGATGGCCCAATATCGCCATACCATCAAGTCCACCTCCCTATTGCCTTATGTGGGTGCTGGTTTCAAACAAGCCCCTAAAGAACCTATTGCCGCCAGCGAATATGAAAAGCGCCACGCTGAAATTTCTGGAGACGTGGCTCAAGTCTTTGCGGCTCAAAATGACAACCATGATCAAAAAGATATTGAATTGGTTGATCAAAGCGATTGTGCCGGGGGCGCTTGCCCAATTAAATAATGGCTTGACTTAACCAAGCCCAACACCAACAATAAAGATGTTTCAAAAACTTGTTTAGGGAGAAATTTATTCATGAAGAAATTAACACGTATCGTCGTTTCATTACTGGCTTTGATCACCTTTGGGGGCACCACTACAGCGGCCTTCACAGCAGACACCACACCGGTTCAAGCTGCAGCCAAGCAAACCATTACCACCACTTATACCTTGAAGCAAGGCAAGAAAACTATTTCTAAGAAAACCACCAAAGTGGCTAAGAATGCCACCGTTTTAACGGGTTTGAAGAAAAACTGGTCTGTGAAACAAAGTAAAGGTTTTGTTACGGCCATTGATGGCCACAAGCAAAACACCAAGCAAAAGTTGTATTGGACTTACACCATTAACGGTAAGATGGCTTCCAAGGGTGTCACCCAACAAAAATTGCAAAACAACGATAAGGTTGTTTTCAACTTAAGTAAATAGTTGGTTGAACCATGACAGACAGTCGGGTGCGGATTCGGCGCTTAACACTATTGGCCTTATTGACGGCGTTATGCATCGTGTTGCGCATCGTGAAGATCCCCATCCCCAATGTGCAACCGGTGACCGATATCTTGATGATCGTCACCCTGGTGGCTGGGGTGAACTACGGCTTGCCCTTGGCGGTGTTGACCATGGTGTTGTCCAATGTGGTCCTGGGCTTTGGGATTTGGACCATCCCTCAAATCGTGGCTTATACCGTGTGTATTTTAACGGTGGCCCTGGTGAAATTACTCCTGCCCCTAAAGCGCTGGTTTTGGCTACAGCTGGGACTATGTGTCTTTTTAGGCTTTGAGTACGGCATGGTGGTGAGTCTGGGGATGGTGCTAGTGGGCGTCACCCAAGGCCAAGTGTTCGTGGCTTATTGGCTCAGCGGCCTGCTTTTTGACGGCTATCACGCTTTAGGGAATCTGGCGTTTTATCCGTTACTGAAGGTGCCCCTGACCAAAGCTTTGGATCGTTATTTGAACTAGAGAACTGGAGCGTTTTGATGAAAATTTATACCAAAGTTGGGGATGCCGGTTACACTCGGCAAGCCAGCGGTAAGATGGTCCCCAAGTTTGATCCGCAAATTCAAGCCCTGGGCGACTTGGATGAACTGGAGACCTGGTTGGGTAATGTTTTGGCCCAACTATCAGCCCCAAACGCCGGTCTAGCACCGGAATTGCTACAAATCCAACGAAATTTATACGCGTTACAAGCCGACATCAACATTAAAGACTCAAAACGCTTGGACCCCAAGGCGTTGCCGGCAATGGAAGCGCGTATCGATACCCTTACGCCCACGTTACCCGTGATCAAGGCGTTCATCTTACCCGGTGGCAAAATCACCGGCGCCAACCTGCAGTACGCCAGAACCCTAGCCCGGCGCGCCGAGCGCAGTGTGGTGGCGTTACATACGCAACAAACAATTGACCCGGGTATTTTGAAATATTTAAACCGCTTATCCGATTATCTCTTCACCTTAGCCAGATATGCCAATTATCTGGATGGCTATACCGATATTCGGGCGGATCAGAAATAAATCATAGAACGGCTCCTGCCAAGTGATCATTCACTTGCGGGAGCCGTTTTTTTTAGCTAGATCGAAAAAGCAGTAAGTAATAGGACGTCTATTTCCAGATATCGGACTTTGATATTCTGGAATCATCAGATAATCCGATGTAATAAAATTCAATTCGTTTGATGAGATGTATTTTTAATGGCATGATTAATGCCGCTAAACAATGTAAGTTGACTGGTGCTTTAGATGGTGAACTTTTTCTGCTGAATAGTTTTTGATTGACGTTCATCGATAACATATTCATACATAGCTTTGAAGACTGCTTTCTTAGCAGGGTCTTTTTCGTAAAGTGCATGATCCAATAATTCGGAGGTTGGTATCTTTTTTACAGTTTCAAGTAAATCATTTAATTGCTGGGTAACCTTAGATGTATTAGTTTTATCAGGCATTTGAAAGTTCTCCTTAGTATCTGAATAAATTAGTAAAAAGATTCATTCCTTTGAAAGGGCGTTTTGGTTGATTAAATCTTAGTATTAGCCACCAGCGCTTCGTGGGCTTTAATGTGGCTCAGGTAGGCTTTATTTTCAGACAAGAGCAGCAAGAATAAGGCCTCAATGGCCGTCATGGCGGCTACCCGGGAGAAGAAGTATTCGGATTGCAGAATCTTTTGGCGGACGGCGGTGGTGAGCTGTAGGTCGGCCTTTAAGCCGATGGGGGAGTCGGGGCGATTGGTGATGGCGATGACTAAGACGCCTTTTTCCTGAGCTACGGCAATTTGCTGCAGAAGATCGCGGGTTTCCCCGGAGTTAGAAATCACCAACAAAACGGCGTCCTGGGGCAGGTTCATGGTCTGGGCCACGGCGCTGGCGTAGGATTCTGAGGCAATGGTCAAGATGCCCAGCTGGTTAAATTTATACACCGCATCAGCCGCTACAGGGTAAGTGCCATCTGACCCAGCTACCTGGACTAAACTGGCGACCTGCAAGGCTTTGAGGATTTTAGTCACCGTAGCGGGGTTGGTATTACCCAGGGTGCTGGTGATCTCGGCGATTTTATTGGTGGCAATGTTTTTTAGAGCTTGTTGTAGGTTACCGGCATCTACTTGTTGGTAGTAACTATTTTTGTCTTCTGAGACTTGGGCTAAGCGGATTTTCAGTTGATGAAAGCCGGCTAGGCCTAAATTACGACAAAATCGGGAAACCGAGGCATCGCTGACCTGGGCTGTTTTAGCCAATTGAGAAATCGTGGCGTTCACCACTTGGGCCGGGGCCTTTAAAATGGCCTGGGCAATTTTTTTGTCCGTCACTGATAGGGTTGGCAGTTTGCGATAGAGCACGTCTATAATATTTTCATCCATAAAAATCGCCTCAAATTTAGTTTTGATGATGTTTCACGTGGAACTTATTAATCCAAATTTACCTTACATTTTTGATGGATACAAGTCACAGATTAAGTTGACAAAAATAATTTCCTGAATTATATTGGTTATGAAAATAAATTTCACAACTTATGGAATATTGAAAGGGGTTTTCAGTATGGATGCGACGTTACAAGGGGCCATTGCGTTACTTCATCCGGGGATGACGGTCAGTTTAGGTGGGGGCAGTCACGTGTTACAAGTGGCGGATTATTTGGCTAACCATCCCGAATTAGCATTAACGTTATGTACGCCTTCGGAATTGACCCGGGCTTACTGCCAAGACCTGGGGCTAAAGATGTCTGACTTTACCACCAAAATTGATGTGGGCTTTGATGGCTGCGACAGTGTGGATGCCAATTTGAATGTGTTGAAGAGTAACGGGGGCATCCATACTTCCGAGAAGCTATATGCCCAGGCCACGGCCAATTACGTGATCTTGACCAATGCCGCGAAGGTCACAGCTATCTTAAATCCAGCATTTCCGTTATGCTTAGAGGTAGTGGGGGAAGCGGTGCCCCAAGTGCGCGACTTTGCCCAAAGTTTAGGGTTAAGGGTTGAACGGCGTCAAGCTAGCAACATCATGGGCTATACCCGGACCAAGTATGGCAATCAGTTGTTGGATTGTTTTGCCAAAGATTGGGCGGAGATACACCGCATTAATACTGAGCTGAGTGGTTATAACGGCGTTGTGGGGACCAGTTATTTTGCCGGCTTGGTCAACACAGTACTGGCCACGGCGTCAGACGGGACTTTACAGACATACAGAAAGGAAGTTCAGTAATTATGACAAAATATAATTGGGGCTTGATTGGTATTGGGACGATCGCCCATGAAATGGCGGATGCTTTGAATGCGGTGAATGGTGAAGTTTATGCGGCAGCTAATCCCCATGAAGACAAGTTGGCGGCTTTTGCCAAGGCCAAAAATGTGCAACATGCCTATACGGACGTGAACGCCATGATCAATGACCCAAACGTTGACGTGATTTACGTGGCCACGCCCCATACTTTCCATTACGACTATATTAAAAGAGCCCTGAACGCCGGCAAGCATGTTTTCGCCGAAAAAGCTATCACGGTGAATGCGGCCCAATTTGACGAAGTAGCCCAATTGGCCAAGGACAAGGGTTTGATTTTGACCGAAGGCTTTACTTTATATCACATGCCGATTTATCAAAAGGTTCAAGACTTGATTGCCAGTGGCCAGCTGGGTGACATCCACCTGGTGCAAGTGAACTTTGGCAGTCTCAAGGATTACGATCCCACCAATCGCTTTTTCAACAAGGACTTGGCTGGGGGCGCGTTGTTAGATATCGGCGGGTACGCCACCGCCTTTGCCCGGACGTTCTTGGACAAGCAGCCTAATGTGGCCTTGACCACGGTGAAGTTCTTTGAAACCGGCGTGGATGAACAGTCCGGCATCATTTTGAAGAACGACCAGGAACAGATGGCCGTTATGGCGTTATCACTGCGGGCCAAACAGCCAAAACGGGGCGTGATTTCTGGGACCAAGGGCTATGTGGAGATCGATAATTATCCTAGAGCCACGGAAGCTAAAATCACCTATACCCCTGATGCCCATGCCACCACAACGGAAATTATCAGCGCGGGATCTGAAGAATTAGCCTTGAACTACGAAGTGGCCGATATGCAGCGCTATATCGACCAAGGCCATGATGATGGCCAACTGGTCCTATCCGGTGCGGTGAGCCATATCTTAGACGGGGTGCGCAATCAATGGGGGATGCGCTTTCCTGAAGACAGTTCAAATTAGATAGTAATTAAAAATAGGCCGCCAGGGTTTTTGCCTGGGGGCCTATTGTTGTATAATGGGGGCTTAGAAATAATCGGAGGTGGAACCATGGCTGACAAGGTCGATCTAAAAGCACAGATCATTGCTGCCAGCCAGCGTCTGGGCATTGATAAAATTGGGTTTACCACTGCGGCGGATTTTGAGGATATGCGGCCTAGTTTAGTGCAGCAAAAAGCTGACGGCCATACTACGGGATTTGAACATCAGAACTTAGATGAACGTCTAAATCCTAGTCTGATCTTTGACCAGCCCAAGTCGATTATCGCCATCGCCCTGGCCTATCCGTCAAGAATGACAGATCGACCAAAACGAACCAAAGCCAAACGCGGGCAATTTGCCCGGGCTTCTTGGGGGCGTGATTATCACTTTATTTTGCGGGATAAGATGGCAGCGCTGGTGGCGGAAATTGAACAGCTGGTTGCTCCAGACGATACAATCCGCTTCAAACCCATGGTGGACACCGGCGAACTGATGGATGTGGTGGTGGCCCAGCGTGCTGGTTTAGGCTTCATTGGCAAGAACGGCCTGTTGATCACGGAAGAGTTTGGCTCCTTTGTGTATCTAGGTGAAATCATCACCAACCTAGAACTGGCGCCGGATACAGCCATGGCTTGCCAGTGTGGCGACTGTCGGCGTTGCGTCGATTACTGCCCGCCCCAAGCCTTAATGGGCAATGGTCAGCTCAATGGTCAGCGTTGTTTGTCCTATCAGACCCAGACCAAGGATTTGCTGGCGCCAGAGTTTCGACCGCTAATCAAAAACGTGATTTACGGCTGTGACATTTGCCAATTGGTTTGTCCCTTCAATAAGGGAAAGAACTTTCACCGCCATGGGGCCATGGAACCGGACCCGGAACAAGTGATGCCAGAATTGCAGCCCATGTTGGCCTTAAGCAATCGAGATTTCAAAGCTCGGTTTGGAATGATGGCCGGATCTTGGCGGGGGAAAAAGCCGCTACAGCGCAACGCCATTATTGCCCTGGCCAACCAAAAAGACCAAAGTGCCTTGCCGCATTTGATGCAAGTGGTGACTGCCGACCCCCGGCCCATGATTCGGGCCACGGCGGCCTATGCCATCGGCCAAATCACCAAGTTTCATAACGAAGCCACTTTGGACTTCTTAAAGCAGGCTTATGACCAGGAAGTGGCCCAAACCACGCCAGCCGCCTATTTGGCCGAATTCGCCCAGGCCATTGCGGCGATTGCTGCGCTATAACGGCTAACGGTGGAAAAGATCCCGCAGGCCCACGGCTAACAGGATAAAGACCAGGATACCAAGTTTGGCCACCCGAACTGGCCCGATACCTAAGATACCCCGGGAGAACTCCAGAAAAATAACGAGGGCGCAAGCAAAGGCGCCGATGATGCATAAAATACCTCTTACAAAATGGGGCGCACGATTCATCGAATCGCTCCTTTCAAATGTCCAATAAAGGGGGAAATAAAAAATGCGGATATGGCAACGTGTCACCCAACGCCAGATTACAGCCATGGCCCAATTGGACCAGCTTTCTCGGCGGGGGTTGTATTCACTTAGTTTAACACAAACAGACTTTCCAGATGGTAACTATGTTTTAACGGTTGGCCCCGGTCCTATTCAGGTTTTAGTCCCAGTGCAGTTGGCGGATGATGTGGGGGGTACTGGTTATTACCGCAGTTATAGCACCCAATTCAGGCGTTATAACAGCTGGTTGGATTTGGCCAATAATCAACGCGTGTGGGTCCAGCGGTATCTCACTAGGTGGGTAGCGCCTTTGGTGGACAATTTGGCACCTGATTCTTTGACCCTGGGCGTTATCACCGATACACATGCCGTTACAGGCGTGAATAAAACCTACTATGGTAGTAATGGCTGGCGCCATGTGCAGGAGCTGAATCTCTTGGCAGACACCGGTTTGCTGGATTTAAAAGTTCATTTAGGAGATATGATCGATGGCAGCCAAGCCCCAGCGGTGTCTAAACAAGCCCTGGCTCAGATCATCCAGACCCTAGCCCAGGGCCCCACGCCCTTTATGGCAGTGAAGGGCAATCATGATGATAATGATAAATATGATGAACATTATGATCAACCAGCTAGTTTTAGTGCCAATACCTACGCCAATATCGTTCAGCGCCCGTTAGCTAACCAAGCAACACTTAAAAGCCAAGGTCGACTGCATTACTTTGACAAAGGTCAACTGCGGCTGATTTTCATTGATACCTGTGATGTGTCTTATGCATTGGATGATAGGGGCCAAAAGCGCTATGACATGAAAAAAGTCATGGCTATTCGTCAACAGCAATTTGAAGACATCATTGAACTGCTAAGCGCGTCTCAAGATAAAACCATCTGTTTTTTAGGCCATGCCGATTTGGCTCAGCCCAAGGGTAAGGGGGCAGTCAATTATAATGGCACCACTTTACAGGAATTGTTTCAAGCTTTCAACCAACACGCCAAGGGCCGGATCCAAACTAAGGGGCGGCCCGCCGACTTTACCGTCCAGGCTAATTTTGACTTTCGTCACACCGGGACTGCCAAGATTGCTGCTTATATCTGTGGCCACCGTCACCGGGAGCGGGCTTACCAATTAGCCGGGGTGCAGTATATTTGGTTGAATTGCTCGGCACTCATGGGCAAGCATCACGCCCTGACCACCAAATACAATCGCCACTGGGACCGACATCAAGGGGATATCACCGAGTTTGCCGGGTATGTCCTGAATTTCAATCAGCAAACCCAAAAATTACTGGTATTTGGTTACGGTGCCGCTAGCAGGATTCAGAGTTTTAACCTATAATATAGGATGTATGTAAATTTTAAACCGGCAAATTGACATGTTTGCTGAAAAATATATAATGATAAGTTGACGGACTTTAACCTAGGATTAATTTTTTTGTTGGGTGTACGACGTTAACTATAGACAAGGGGTTTTCGAATATGTGTGGAATCGTTGGTTTTGTTGACAAAACAATGCTAAATAAGAAACCAGTTATTAATGATATGATGGAAATGATCAAACATCGAGGCCCTAATAGTTCTGGGGAATATGTGAATGATGAGGTGGCCCTGGGTTTCCGGCGCCTATCCATCATTGATTTAAAGGGCGGCAGTCAGCCCATTTTAAACGAAGATAAAACGAAAGCCATTATTTTCAATGGTGAAATTTACAACTTTCAACCAATCCGTGAGGAACTAATTGCCGCGGGGCATACCTTCACCACCCATTCCGATACCGAAGTGTTATTACACGGTTATGAAGAATATGGGATCGAGGGGCTTTTGAAGAAGATCCGGGGGATGTTTGCCTTTTTGATTTGGGATGATACCAAAAAAGAATTGGTGGGTGCCCGGGATTTCTTCGGCATCAAACCCATGTATTATTACCATCAAGACGGCATGTTCATGATTGGCTCTGAAATCAAGTCTTTCTTGAAAAATCCAAAATTTAAAAAAGAACTCAATCCAGAAGCACTACGGCCATATTTGACCTTCCAGTATTCCGCTTTGGATGAAACTTTCTTTAAGAACGTGTTCCGGGTCCCAGAAGGCCATTACTTTACGTTAAAAGATGACAAATTAACCATTAAAAAATATTGGGATGTGGACTTTAAAGCCAACCACTTATCCCTGGAAGATACGATCAATGCCATTGACAAGTCTATTTCTGAATCTGTGGATGCCCATCGGATTTCCGATGTTGAAGTGGGTTCGTTATTATCCAGTGGGGTGGATTCTAGTTATATCACCTCCGTATTACGGCCAGAACACACCTTCTCCATTGGTTTTGATGATAAGAAGTACCATGAAGGCATCGCCGCTAAAGAATTAGCCGACCACTTAGGCTTAGAAAACAAGAGTGATGTGGTTACGGCCCAAGAAGCTTTTAAGAACTTCCCACTGATTCAATATCATTTGGATGAACCCGACTCCAACCCGTCTTGTGTCCCCCTATACTTCTTGACCAAGTTAGCCAGCAAAGATGTGACGGTTATCTTGTCTGGGGAAGGGGCCGACGAATTATTTGCCGGTTACGCCAATTATGGTTGGCACTCCCATTCTAAAGCCATCCGGGTCTTTGCCCAGGGCTTGAAGAAATTACCACGGGGCGCGCGGGTCTCCATTGCCCATGGGTTGAAACGCTCACCAAACTTCCACGGCCGCTTACATTTATACGAAGCCACCGCGCCGGCTGAAGAATTCTTTATTGGCGAAGCTCGGATCTTCCACGAAGCGGATGCCGTTAAGATCTTGCAACCTGCCTTTAAACGCAGTGAAACGGTGGAACAAATTGTGACCAAGAGTTACAAGAAGGTCCGCCATTATGACGATGAAGTTAAAAAGATGCAATACCTGGATATCCATCAATTTATGCCAAAGGATATTTTATTAAAGGCTGATAAATTAAGTATGGCTAACTCCATGGAATTGCGGGTCCCATTCTTAGATAAAGAAGTGGCCAAGGTCGCTGAGGGTATCCCTACCAAGTACTTGTTAAACTCTAAAGACAGCAAGTATGCTTTACGGATGGCTGCCAACCGCCACTTGCCAGATGCTTGGGCTCGCCGGGAAAAATTAGGCTTCCCTGTACCGGTCAGTGCTTGGTTGCATGATGAAGATATTTACAAGGAAGTCCGCGACTTGTTTGCTGCTGACTTTGCTGCGAAGTTCTTTGATCAAGCGGCTATCTTGAAGTTAGTAGACGACTACTACAACAACGTGGGCCCAGACGACAATCGTCGCAAGATTTGGACCGTTTATACTTTCTTAGTTTGGTATAAAGTTTATTTCATTGATAACGAAAAACCTGAGTTCATTCCTGATAAGAACAAACAAACTGCTACAGTGCAAGCTTAGAGGCAGTTTTAACTAAAAATGGTTATCTGCACGACCTGGCTCAGCCAGATGGTGCAGATCATCAGACAAAAATAGCCTTATCTCGTCGTATTGAGATAAGGCTATTTTTGTGGCTTAAGGGCCTAATTAATGGGAAATTGGCAGGATGATGATTCGGTCCATATAGTTTGGTCGGTGCAAGAAGTTACCTTCTTCCCGGTAAGGTCTGGCACCACTTTCAAAGATCAAAGCTAAATTGGTTTCTGAAGCATTCAAACTGATTTCTTCCACGGAATTGGGGACGTTGACGATTTGATCCCCGCCTTCAGGTTTATCGAAATCTAGTTTGGACCAAGAGCGATCCTTAGGGACTCGGACCCAAAGCTTACCGGGGGCGGCGCCATTGGATTGACTGAGCAAGGTCAACCCATCATCCGCGATGGCGATCCCTTGCAGCCGGTCCCAACCATCATTAAAGGAATTAATGATTTTTTGCTGAATCATGGTCTTAAAGACGATGGTGGTTTGTGCTTGAACGCTCTTATTCTTGAATTGGGGAATCAAGGGTTCAGCTAGTTTTTGGAATTGTGCCAAGGTAAACGCATTGGGAAGGCCTTGGGCATTTAACGGTAGGGCAATAATTGAACGGGTGGCTTTATTCTTGCCATATTTCACAAAGACTAGTTGATTATTGTAAAGGGCAATGGCCGAGGTGCGGTTGGCCAGTTGCAAAGGAATTCTAGTAGAAGCAATTGGTTGCTGCATGCTTTGGGCTTTGTAGGCGTCAATAGTGCTTTGGGACGTATAACTCAGTCCGGCGCCACCAAGTGCTGAGGTGTCATCAGACCAAATCAGGCGCTGGCGCGCACGGTCATAGAGAATGCCACCTACATGGGCCTTGGACTTCAAAATCAAGGACTTACGATATTTACCCGTCTTCTTATCAATTGCCACAATCAAGGAATTCAATTTGTGTTTACCATCATATAAACTGACAAAATAAGTGCTATTTGACTGGGTGATCCCTTGGGGGACCCAGTTATTGCCAAAGGCGGCTTTCTTCGTCTTGGCATCAATGGACCAAGCGCCCCGCAAACCGGGGATGACCACGAATTTTGCCGCACTAGCCAAGTCTTTTTGCGCCTTGCCCGGTTGTTTAATGTCAGCCAACTTCTTAGTGGCCGCTTTTTGGGATTGCAAAGGTCTAGGATCAGCTTCCCATTTTTTGACATCTGAAGCTTGATCCACATTGTGGCTATATTGATAATGATCTATCAGCCACCAACCCCCAAAAACGAGCACAACAATACCAATAAGCGCGAGAATACCCCGCCAAATCCATTTTTTCAAATTTCACACCCTCCTTTATCTAGAATTATACTAAATTTCTTGTATAAATTGAAAATTATGGCTCAAAAAATTTATTGTTCAGAGAAAAAATGCTTTATCTGACGATTTATTCAGGTATATCCGACTACAAGTTAAAAAAACGTGCGCCAGCTCATTTGCCGGGCACGTCTTATAATTGACAGGTTAACGCCAAGTTTTCGGGGCTAACAAGAGCCGTAGACCGTTTAAGATCACCAATAAGGTACTGCCTTCGTGGAAAATAACCCCGATGGCGATATCGGTTTTCCCTAGGAAGTTCAGGGTAACTAGGCCTACCACCACTAGCATGGACAAGATGATGTTTTGCCAGATGACTTTGTCCATTTTTTCCGCGATGCGGTGGGCATAAACTAATTTGGACAGGTTGTTCTTCATGAGGACCAGGTCGGCCACATCAATGGCCACGTCGGTGCCTTCGCCCATGGCAATACCCACGTCAGCGGTGACTAGGGCGGGGGCATCATTGATGCCGTCTCCTAGCATCCCCGTTGCCCCATATTCAGCTTGTTGTTGCTTCACGATTTGGGCTTTATCGGCGGGTAAGACGTTGCCGATGACTTCATCGATGCCGATTTGTCGACCCACGGCTTCACCGGTGAGTTTGGCATCTCCGGTGATCATGGACGTGTGAATGCCGGCTTTTTTGAAATACTGAATGGCTTTGGCCGCATGTTCATTGGGGACATCCATCAGAGCGATCAAGCCAATGACTTGCCGATCTTTACCGATGAAGACCACGGTTTTACCTTCGGCGGCTAATTGTTGCGCTTGTTTTTCGTAAGGGTCCACCACATTTTCAAAGGAACTGGGCTTCCCAATATGATATTGGACTTGGTTGTAAGTGGTAGATAAGCCCTTACCCACTTGATTCTCAACTTCTAAATCAAGGGCTGTGGTATCTGGGAATTTATTGATGATCGCCGTTGCCAAAGGGTGGTTGGCTTGTTTTTCCATGGCGACGATGATATCGATCAGTGCTTTTTCATCTAAATTAGCGTCAAAGCTGTAGTCGGTGACCACGGGTTGGCCGTTGGTCAAGGTACCGGTCTTATCAAAAGCTAGGGCCTTTAAGCCTGCTAACTTGGACAGATAAGCACCGCCCTTGACCAAAACCCCATGTCTAGCCAAATTGGAAATGGTGGATAGGGTAGTGGGGATGGCACTGGCTGCTAAGGCACAAGGGGAAGCCGAGATCAAGAAGACGATGCCCCGGTAAAAACTCTGGTTCCAAGACCAACTTAACAAATACGGGCCGGCCAGAATCACGAGGGGTAAGAGGGCCAAGACTAAAGTGACGTACTTAGGTTCTAATTTTTGAATCCAAGTGGCGGTTTTGGTCAGACTTTGTTGGGATTGGTCCACTAACGCTAAGATTTTAGCGAAAACGGTTTCAGAACTGTCTTTGGTGACCCGCATGGTAAAGGTGCCCGACCCGTTGATGGTACTGCCGAAGACCTCATCGTTGACACTTTTTTCTTTTGGGATACTTTCACCGTTGATGGCTGATTCGTCAATGGCCGTGGTACCGGCTAAAATGATGCCATCCGTGGGGACTTGGTCGCCATTTAAGACTTGCAAGGTATCGCCTACCCGCACAGCGTTAACGGCGACGACCTTCGTGGTGCCGTCAGCTAAGACTAGCCGCGCTTCGGTGGGATTCATTTTTAGCAAATTGGTGA
Organism: Agrilactobacillus composti DSM 18527 = JCM 14202; assembly: GCF_001436375.1. Taxonomy (GTDB): domain Bacteria; phylum Bacillota; class Bacilli; order Lactobacillales; family Lactobacillaceae; genus Agrilactobacillus; species Agrilactobacillus composti. The sequence goes on from NZ_AZGA01000020.1 coordinate 128,184, forward strand.
TTTCTTTTTTACTTTTACCATCGGCATAACTCTCTAGAAAATGGGCGCCGGCAAAAATAAGAATTAACAACGCGCCTTCTCTAAAGTTACCGATCACGGCCGCCCCAGCAGCGGCTAAACTCATTAATAAATGCACGTTGGGGGAAAATCTTTTAGTTTGAACAGTGTCTTTAAAGGTATCCGCGAACCCCTCCAGGATAACATGATAACCAGCTGTTAACATGGCAATCCCAAAAGCAGTGTTGGCGTAAACCACATTGACAGTATCCAAGAAAAGACCTAACCCAAAACAAAGCAAACCCACAAAGTAGAGGATAATCATGACAGTGCTGCTATGGCTGTGTGCATGGTCGTGTTCTTGAGCTGTTTGGCGTTGGTAAGCATTAATGTTATCCATTTTTTCCCGCTCCCTTAACTGTAATTTCTAAAACATATGAATAATCGTTCATGTTTATATCTTCATTATATATGAATAATCACTCATATGTCAAACATATTTTTAGGCAACATTAAAAAAATAACGGTTTTTGAACTGTAACCCCCAGCCTTGCCATGTTCCTGATGGAAGCGGTTTAATTAAATAACTTAAATTTTTTGAGATTCTTTTTTGGCGCATTCGTTACAAAAAACAGGTACTAGCTTGGAATGATTCAAAAAAACGATCCTTTGGCAAGGATTCTTGTTCAAATGCAGATACTTGTTTATACTAAGATGATTGCTAAATCAAAATACCGAACCTATTGGTATTTTTGGGACGGCTTAAAACTTCAAATTAAGAAAGGAAGATAGCGTTGGTACCTATAACCAGTAAAGATAACCTGCGGCAAGCCAATCGCAAGTTGGTGCTGCAAGAAATCGTCAACAGTGAATACACTACCAGGGTGGCAATTTCTAGAAAATTAGGTTTAAACAAGTCAACGATTTCTTCAATTTATGATGATTTAAAAAAAGAACAGCTTGTTGAAGAAGTCGGGGAGGGTGCGGCTTCCCATGCTGGGGGGCGTAAACCCACCAATATTAAACTGCATGCCAGTTATGGCTTTACCATGAGTTTTGATATTTCATTTCGCAATCTGCATTTTATGATCAACTACTTAGACAGTAGTGTCATTGAACAGTCTGAAATCAGCATTTATCAAAAGAGCATTCAAGAAATCTTGGCGATCATTGAAGCTAAAATTGACCAGACCCTTCAAACGGTGCAATCGGTGCGGGGGCTGTTGGGCATTTGCTTATCTATTCATGGCATTGTCAATGAGCGACAAGCCATCACGTATTCGCCTTTTGTAGATTTCGACAATTTAGATCTGCGCCAGCTTTTGATGGCCAAGTACCAAGTACCGGTGGTGTTGGAAAATGAATCTAATTTAACGGCGGTCTATGTCCGGGACTTTATGCCAGTGGCGGCCAATCCGAATTTAGTGGCTATCAGCATTCATAAGGGCATTGGCTCGGGCATTATTTTGAACCAGCGCTTGTTTCGTGGCTTCAAAGGCCAGGCCGGGGAGATTGGCCGGACCCTGATCAAGACCGCCGAAGGTAAATTAATTCCGGTGGAACAAATTTGTTCTGAAGATTCCATCATCAATTATCTTAAAACCCAGTTGAAGACCGAAAAGCTCAATCGAGGTCAGGTTATTGCGCTGTATCGGGCCCATAATAAGGCCGTGATTTTGGCCATGAATACTTTTGTTGCCGAAATTTCAACGTTGATTTATAATGCTTCCATGTATTTTGACACGGGGACAGTCTACTTGGGCTCGCCTTTAATGGAAGAAGCTACGGAAATATTTGACCAAGTGGCAGAAAGTGTCCAGCGCTTGAACAACAATGCCATCAATCTTCACCTGTTGGCCAATTCCGATATGGCCACGTTGTTTGGGGCCTGTTCCGTCATCACCCACCAGGTTTTGGATTTGGTGGGCTACCAGTTGAATTTTTCAGGGGTACAGAAGTAAGGTAAACATAAGTGTATTGGTGTAGCAACTCAGTTGGTTTCAACAACAAATTAAGACAATAAAAAGCTGGCTGGCCTGGATGATTGCTTTATCCAAGCCAGTCAGCTCTTTAAATGGTTAAATTAGGTTATTTAATTTCTGCGGGTTCGCTGACCGTTTCCGGTTCGCTGCGTTGCCGCAAACTTTCTTCGATATCTTCTAACGAGCGATTACGAGTTTCAAAGACTTTCGAATGCACGAACCAAATGGCCACGAAGCAAAGGACGCCGTAACCGATGAAGAGACTACCAGTGCCAAAGAAATCGAGTAAAGGTGGGAAAGTCAGGGAAACGATCATGTTGGCAGTCCAGTTGATGACACTTGAAAAGGAATTACCCAAACCCCGAATATTCAAAGGGAAGACTTCCCCAATCATGACCCACATCACTGGTCCCCAAGTGGCGGAGAAAAAAGCGATGTAAATGGTCAAAGCAATGACGCAGACGAAGGCGGCAGTTTGGCTGTGTCCGGAGAATTTCATGGCAAAACTCATGATGAACAAAGACACGCCATACCAATGGCCCCACCAATTAGCATTTTTTTCCGATCGATTTTATCCATGATCATCACGGCAACTGCGGTGACGATGACATTGAAAATCCCGATCCCAATGTGGGCAATCAAGGCAGCGGAGACCCCAAAGCCAACGTCGGTAAAGATAGTGGGGGCATAGTATAGCACGGTGTTACAACCCATGACTTGTTGGAAAATGGCCAAACCCACCCCAATTACCAGGGCTGGGCGGACTAATTTGCCAAATAATTCCGTCCAACCACCACTTTTAATGGCAGCTTGGGCTTTAATATCCGTCAATTCTTGATCCACGACCTTCGTGTTATGTTTGTTCATGATTTCAAGAATTTGTTTGGCTTCAGCAATTTTATGTTCTTTGACTAAGAAGCGGGGACTTTCTGGCAAAATCAAAGCCCCAAAGAACAATAATGCTGCCGGAATAGCAGCAAAACCTAACATCCAGCGCCAACCAGTGTAAAAACCAGAGAAGGAATAGTTGGTGACATAAGCAATAAAAATACCGGTCATGACCATGAGTTGAAATAAACTAGACATTGACCCCCGCTTATCGGCTGGTGATAACTCAGCTAAATAGGTGGGAATCAAAGCAGACGCCGCCCCAACGGCCATGCCTAAGATAACCCGGGAAATAATCAGGGTCCAAAATTCTGGAGAAAAGGCGGATCCTAATGCCCCAACGAAAAAGATAATAGCAGATAATAAGACGAGTTTGCGCCGGCCAAAGCGATCAGACATGGGGCCAATGACAGCAGCCCCTAAGATAGCCCCTAATAAAACCGCGCTGACGACGAAACCTTGTTGCCAAGAATTTAAATGGAGTTGTTTTTCAATGAATAAAATAGCCCCGGAGATAACCCCGGTGTCGTACCCGAACAATAAACCACCTAGTGCGCCAAAGAAATAAACGAATCCTGAGGAGACTTTATGGATCTTTTGTGGTGCGTTGGAATTAGCCTGCATGTTTGAACACCCCGTATTTTATGATTGGATCAACAATAGTCTGTAAGTTGTAAGTGGGTTGGTTGTCTAAACATTCTAATTGGATTGATAATAGCACCACGTTTTAGCAATTGCAACCGTTTCCATATCATAATTCTGATATATAACAGTTAGGCCACTGACATTAGTTTGAGCCATATATCATCATAACTGTTATAGATAACAAAATAAATTTAACAGATTACACGGGGGTGATCACGGACAGCGAGAAATAAAAAAGTTGCATTTTTTCTTTGAAAAGGCTTGCATTTTTCGAAACAATATAATATTATGAATTCGTAAGTTGGTTGTTAGAACAAACTAATATAAAATCAATTAATTGGAGGATTTATCTCATGGCATATTGGAATGTTGATAAAATCAAGTATGTTGGCACTGGCGACAAAAAATCTGGCTTAGGTTTTCAGTATTATAATCCCGATGAAGTTATTGGCGGCAAGAAAATGCGGGACTGGTTAAGATTCGCCGTGGCTTATTGGCATACCTTTGACCAACGTTTAGTGGATCCATTCGGGGATGGCACCGCCATTCGCCCTTATGACAAGTACACGGATCCCATGGACCAAGCTTTGGCCAAGGTAGACGCAGCCTTTGAATTTTATGATAAACTAGGTGTGGATTTTCTTTGCTTCCACGACCGGGATTTAGCGCCTGAAGGCGATACTTTGCGGGAGACCAACAAGAACCTGGATAAGATTGTGGACAAGATCGTGGCTTATCAAAAGACTTCCGGTATGAAAGTCCTTTGGAACACTTCTAACCTATTCACCAACCCGAGATTTGTGGCTGGGGCTGGCACCTCACCTTATGCCGATATCTATGCTTATTCCGCTGCCCAATTGAAACACAGTTTGGAAATTGGTAAACGGGTAGGCTCTGAGAACTATGTCTTCTGGGGCGGCCGTGAAGGTTACGAATCCCTGTGGAATACCGACATGAAGCGGGAACAAGAACATGCGGCTAAATTATTCCATATGGCTAAAGATTACGCCAAGGAAATCGGCTTTGACGCTCAAATGTTGCTGGAACCAAAACCTAAAGAACCAACCACTCATCAATATGATTTTGATGCTGCTACCACTATCGCCTTTATGAAGGAATATGGCCTGGATAAAGACTTCAAGCTGAACTTAGAAGGCAACCACGCTAACTTAGCCGGCCACACCTATCAACATGAAATCCGCGTGGCTCGGGAAGCTGGTCTGTTAGGCTCATTAGATGCCAACCAAGGGGATAAATTAATTGGCTGGGATATTGATGAATATCCATCTAACCTTTATGAAACAACGGCAGCTATGACTGAAGTTGTGGAAAATGGGAGCATTGGCCCAAGAGGTGGCTTAAACTTTGATGCCAAACCACGCCGGTCTTCATTTGAACCGGAGGATCTATTCTATGGCCATATTGTGGGGATGGATAGCTTTGCCGCTGGCCTGCGGATCGCTTTAGCTATGAAAGCAGACGGTTACTTGGATAACTTGGTTAAAAATCGCTACAGCTCCTTTGATACGGGTATCGGTGCCGATATCGAAAGTGGCAAAGCGACGATGGCTGAACTGGAAAACTACAGCTTAGACAAGACCCAAGCCCAATTGCGAGCCGCTACTCACTCTGATCATTTGGAACAAATCAAAGATACCATCAACCACTATATCGTCCAAACACTTAAATAAATCATTGTGCTATAACCACAGCATTACAACTTGGAATGGCCGAAGCGGCCATTCCTTTTTTTAGAAAAGAGGAAAACTATTATGACGGCATGCGTATTAGGGGTGGACCTGGGCACTAGTTCAGTGAAAGTTTCCGCAGTGACTAAAACTGGGGCAATCATCGCCCAAGAAAGCGCTGATTTTCCATTGCGCCAACCCCAACCTGGTTATGCGGAACAAGACCCTGAAGACTGGGTCAGCGCCACCACCATCGCCATTGTGCGCTTGATTTTAACTGATAAACTCAAACCGGCTGACATCAAGGGCATCAGCTATTCCGGCCAAATGCATGGCTTGGTGCTCTTAGATGCAGCTAATCAAGTCCTGCGGCCGGCCATGCTTTGGAATGACACCCGTTCCACCAAGCAACGGGCAGCTATCATGGCCAAAATGGGCCAACGCTTTATCGAAATTACCCATAATCAACCCCTGGAAGGTTTTACCCTGCCCAAATTACTATGGGTCAAGGAAAATCAGCCGGACATTTTTGCCCAGGCCAAAACCATGTTGCTACCTAAGGATTACCTGCGTTTTCGCATGACCGGCAAGCTGGCCATGGATTATTCCGATGCCACCGGGACGGTGATGTTAGACGTGCAGCAGCAACAATGGAGCCAAGAAATCCTGGACGCCTTTGATATCCCTAAAAGCCTGTGTCCCCCACTGGTTCGCTCCATTGACGATACCGGCTCCATCAGTGCTTGGTATGCGGCATATTCCGGCCTGGCCACCACCACCCGGACCTTTGCCGGGGGCGCCGATAATGCCTGCGGTGCTGTGGGGGCGGGGATCGATAGCCCCACCAAAGTGTTATCCAGCATTGGCACATCTGGGGTGATTTTAAAATATGAACCTGCCAAAAACACCAACTACCAGGGGGTCTTGCAGTTTGAAGACCACGCGATCCCTGACGCCTTTTATTCCATGGGAGTGACCTTAGCGGCAGGCTTTTCGTTAAACTGGTTCAAGCAGACCTTTGCGGCGGATGAAGATTTCACCGCCGTGGTAAAAAGTGCCGGCAAGTCCACCGTTGGCGCCAATGGGCTGTTATTTGCCCCGTATATTGTGGGGGAACGGGCCCCTTATGCGGATGCGGACATTCGCGGCAGTTTTATTGGCATCGATGGTATTCACCAACGTCACGATTTCGTTCGGGCGGTTTTAGAGGGCATCATCTTTTCTTTCCAAGATCTGCTGGCTCAATATGTCGCCCAGGGTAGTCAATTTGAAACCGTGGTATCCATTGGCGGTGGTGCTAAGAGTGCGTTGTGGCAGCAAATTCAAGCGGATATTTTTAACACCAAAGTGGTGTCATTGGCAAATGAACAAGGGCCAGGTTTAGGGGCGGCCATGTTAGCCGCCGTGGGCTTAGGCTGGTTTGAAACCGTGTCTGAATGTACCAAAGTATTCGTTCATTTTAAAGATGTTTTCTTGCCCAAACCTGAAAACGTGGCGAAATATCAAAAGTTGCATGCCCTTTACCAACAAATTTATCCCAGCACCAAAGCTATCACCCATGGTTTGGTAGCCTATCGCCGGGAAAACAACGCCCAATAAAGATATGATATGTTCTCAGCAAGCCATGCCTGCACTGTGGGTATGGCTTATTTTTGACCTTCAAAGTAAAAAGCCAGATACTGATATTTATCCGCCCAGATTACTGGTATAATTTAGCCAGATTCAACAAACCAGTAAAATAATGAAAGGCGGCTTTAACCATGTTATACTCTGAAAAATATACGTCGCCCCTAGGGACAATCACTTTGTTGGGGGATGCTCAGTATTTGTACGGTCTATGGTTCGATGGCCAAAAGCATTTTGGCGCCCACTATGATCTTGCCCAGAGCCAAACCGGGCGCCCGGCACCCATCCAACAAGCCCTGGCTTGGTTAGACCAATACTTCGCCGGCCACAACCCTGACGCCAGCAAGCTGCCCTTGAAACCCGAAGTCACGGCCTTTAGAAAACAGGTGCTACAAGTGTTAAGAACGGTGCCTTATGGGACTAAAATCACTTACAAAGATATTTCAGATGCCTTACAAACAATGGATAGCCACCCCAAGAATCTGGCCCGGGCCGTTGGGGGTGCCGTGGGCCACAATCCCATTTCTATTATTATTCCTTGCCACCGGGTTGTGGGCAGCGATGGCGCGTTGACCGGTTATGCTGGGGGGCTGGCTAAAAAAATCGCGTTGTTAAAGTTGGAGACCCGTTAACTTAGGTTGGCCTTTACAAAAAAGGAGGACAGTGCAGATGACATTAAACGCCAGACAGTGGCAGGCCATCCAACATAATGATGCCACGTTTGATAATCAATTTTGGTATGCCGTTAAAACCACCGGCATTTTTTGCCGCCCCTCCTGTCCCTCTAGATTGCCCAAACCCGAGCACATCACAATTTTTACGGACCCCAAAGACGCCCTGGTCGCGGGGTATCGGCCCTGTAAACGGTGCCGGCCTTTGAATCAGTTAGTGGCCAATGAACTATGGGTCCAGGAAATCGATCATGTTTTAGCCCAGGATTATCCAAACAAACTCACCTTGACGGAATTAGCAGCCAAAGTCCATGGCTCAGAATCCTACTTGCGTCATGTCTATCAAGACCTGACTGGGCTAACACCCCAACAAAAATTGACCCAACTGCGCCTGACCCGGGCTGAAGCTGAGTTGCTGCGGTCAAACGCCTCAGTTGCCAGTATCGGGGCAAAAGTGGGGCTACCCAATACCCCTTATTTCATCCAACGCTTTAAAGCTCGCTATGGGCAGACACCCCATCAATATCGTCTGCATCATGGGGATTAAAGTTGAATAGCCAAGAAAAAACAAGCCCCACATTTCGTGAAATCTGAAATGTGGGGCTTGTTTGATAGACATTGGTCAAATTTGGCTAGTCATTTGTACGAAAGGTCAAGCCAATTCGTAAATATCATCCGTAAAGGCCGTGACTTCATCCCGGCGATGGGAGACGATAATCACTTGGGTTTTGGTTTGGGCCAAGGCCTTTTGGGTGAGGGCGATGGTCTTTAACCGTAGGCGATCGTCTAAGCCGGTGAAGGGTTCGTCCAATAACAATAAGCGAGGCTGCTGCACCAAAGCCCGGCACAAGGCCACTCGCTGACGCTGACCGCCGGATAGGCGCTGGACGGATTCGTTCAAAAAGGGCGTGATTTCCAAAGTTTCCAGTAACTGTTGCTTTTTTTCTGGGGTAATGGGCTCTTTTTGATGATAAAGCCGCAAGCGCTGGTAAAAGTTGATATTCTTGTTAGCCGTCAAATTGGGGAAAAGGGCCAAGTCCTGGAACATGAACCCCACCGGCCGCTGACCTGGGGGCAAGTTGATCCGCCCGTTGGCATCATACCAAGTCGTTTTATCAAAGGCAATGGTGCCGCTGTCTGGGGCAGTGAGGCCAGCAATCAAGCGCAACAGAGTGGTTTTACCACCCCCGGAAGAGCCCATGATGCCGGTGAATTGCTGCTTGAATTGGCCGGCAAAGGTTAAGGTATGCGTGTTCAGCTTTTTGGTAATTTGAATGTTAAGCATTCGCTGACCCCCGTTTGTTTTGATGGTTTAAGAACTGAATGAATAACAAGGCGATGACCCCGATGAGGATATCCACCACGCTCAAGTAAATCGCGGTGTGGTTATCCCCGGCCTGAATGGCAAAGTAAATGGCTGTGGCAATGGTGTCGGTCTTGCCTTGAATATAGCCAGCCACCATCAAGGAGGCCCCGAATTCCCCTAAGCCTCGACAAAACGTCAATAATAGCCCGATGATAATGCCGTTATAGGCGTTGGGCAAGATGACGTAACGCAAGACTTCAAATTGGGTGGCCCCGATAACTTCAGCGGCTTCCACCAAATGGCGGTCCACCCCTAAAATAGCCGCCTTAATAGATTGGTACATGATCGGCAGCACCACGATAATGGTGGCCACCGTGGCCCCGGTTAAGGTGAAAATCAAGGAATAGTTGTTAAATAAGGCCAGCAGTTTACCCATGAAGCCGTATTTGCCGAAGACCTGTAATAAGAATAAGCCGACGACGGTTGGTGGGAGGACTAATGGCAAAAGTAATAAACTTTCGATTATCCAATTGATTTTAATGGGATGCTGAATTAATAAATAAACAATTGGCAATGTCACGATAAAAGTGAGGGTGGTGGCCACTAAGGCGATCACCAGGGAATGCAAGATTGGCATAATTGTCACTTCCAAAACTGCTTAAGGCGACGCTTATTTTACAATGCCAAAGCCGGCAGCCTTAAGCTTAGTGGTAGCTGGCTTGGTCTTTAGATATTTATTGAAGGCATTGACGGCATCTTTTTTAGTTTGATCGGTGGCTGTTGCCGCCACGTAATAACGGATTGGGGTATGATACTTACCCGGGATAGATTTGATAATTTTTACATCTTTACTGATTTTAGCATCTGTTCGGTACACAAAGCCAACCTGGGCATTACCACTAGATACATAAGCCAAGGTTTGACGAACATCATTGGCATAAACAAATTTAGATTTTAATTTCTTAGTTAACTTCAAATAATTCATGGTATCTGTGGCATAACGGCCGGCGGGAACCAGTTTAGGTTCTCCCAGGGCGATCTTCTTAGCTTTAGTTAGTTGCTTGGTCAAGCTACCTTTCAAAGCTTTGTCTTTCTTGTTTTGGACCAACACCAAGTCATTGCTTAACAAAGCGAAATCATCCGTAGCTTTTTTAGGTTTAGTCAAAGCCGTCATATCTTCTTTGCTGGCAGTTAACACGCCATCGATGGGTGCGCCGGATAAGACTTTTTGTTTAATTTGGCCAGAACCGGCAAAGTCTAATTCAATAGTAACATCTGGATTTTTAGCTTGATAATCCTTGGCAATATCCGTTAAAACATCCTTTAAGCTGGCTGCTGCTGAGTAGTGAATACTGACTTTGTCCGCAGCCTGCACTGGTGTTGGGGATTTAAACAGCCCCAATCCCAACATGAAAATACCACCTAATAATAAGACTAAATGTAACTTTTTCTTGTTCATCTCTTTTACCCCTTTAATATTTTTAATATCAATAGTGTAACATGTATTGAAAGGGTTTACACGAAAATATTTTGAGATGTGAAAAAATTAATTTAGTTCCTATTATAGGTGGCGTTAAATCAAGTCATTCGCGTCAGCTACAACCGGTGCTCATGGTTATCTAATTAATATTGATGTCGATGTAAAACTTGCTGCTGTCAGGTAAGAAGTAAGATAAGGAGTGTTCAAAGGGTTGGCCGGTTTGGGAAAAGGCAGTCTGTTCAATGACCAAGGTGGCATCCCCAGTCTGGATCTTCAAGGCCGCCGCCACGGTTTTATCCGCATGGGAGGCATACACCGTCCGCCGGGCCCCCTTTAAGGTAATGCCGGCATTGTCTTGCAGGTAATCATAAATCGACCCCTCCAGCACTTTTTGGTCAATCACGGCAATGCTGGTGGGCATGACGGTTTGTTCAAAACTATAGACCCGATTGTCCACATAACGGACCCGCTGAATCTCATAGACGGGTTCATTGGCGGTGATGCCCAGACTTTCCTGCTCATTTTCATAGGGCAGGCGGGCGCTGAACTGCAGGGTCTTGCTTTTGATTTGGTTGCCGGCATGGGAATTGGTGGCGCCCTTAGGTGCAGCTAAGGGTAGCAATTCCTTATTAGAGGCGTCAAAACTCTTCCGAATAAAAGTCCCAGATCCCTGGTTACTGTAAATGAGCCCGTCATTGCTCAACAGCGCCAGGGCTTTTTTAATGGTCATGCGACTGGTGTCATATTTGTCAGCCAATTGTTCCTGCGGTGGCAGGGGAAAATCGGCGGTGTAGCGGCCCTGATCGATGTCTTGTTTCAATTGTTTATAAATATTTTGATATTTATAGATGATACTCATCCCCCTAAAAAAATAAAAATCATTGTAATCATATTAACCTATACAAATAAAAATTTATATAGGTTTTTTGTATCTATTTTAAAATTAATTGGTATATGCCGGCTAGAGACTTGGTGCAGCAAGCTTTCCATGGCAGACAGGCGGGCAATTTCCTAGATTTGGCTACGCCATATTCGGCAATTTGGCTCCCGAAAACAGCCTAAAAAAGCCAGCCCTTAACCATATTAAACTACACATTTTTAAAATTGTATAGTCTTTTTTAAAATAATTTCAAAATATGTATTTACATATTTTTATCAATAAGGTAAAATAAAATTGCTTTTGAAAGCGATTAATATTTAGCACTCATTTATGTTTCTTAAACGGTAAGCGCACCGCTTAGGAATTGCCGACAACGATGGTGGGCCCCCGGACGCTTGCCATCTCCTGAATGACAACTTGGTAATCGAATTAGGAGATGAAAACAGATGCACTTCAATTTTGAAAAAATTCAAGAACCATTATTCAAAGTCTCAGCTTGGGTCAACGACAACGATATCCTCCAGGCCATTAAAAACGCCTTCGTACGGACCATCCCCTTCACGGTAGTGGGCTCGTTTTCCAACCTGATCAAAATGCAACTTGACGCCTTGATCAAATCAAAGGGTCTGCACTGGGAATGGCTGAGCAACATCAGCAATCTGTTTGGTTACATTGGTACCGCCACCTTAGGCATCGTGGCCATCATCGTGGTTTTATCCTCGGCTTATTCTTATGCGGTGGAGCTGAAGAAAAAGGACCACAACAAAAATCTCAATCCCATCATTGCCACCTTGACTGCGCTAGCCGCTTACTTCGTCATGGTGCCCAACAACATCAACTTTATGGACCCCGGGAAAAAAATCGTGGAAGGCTTTGCCACCTCATTCTTCAGTTATGAGGGGATGTTCACGGCCTTGATCGTGGGCATGCTAGCCGTCACCTTATTTGCCCGGTTGACCCGCAGCAAATTCACCATCAAAATGCCCGGCAACGTCCCACAAAACGTCTTCGATTCCTTCTTCTCTTTGATCCCCATTTCCATTTTATTGATTGGCTTTGGGTTGATTCGGATCTTGATTCAATCTCTAGGTTTTGTGTCCTTGATCCAAATGATCTCTGTGGTCTTGATCAAACCCCTGCTCACCGTGGGCACCGGCTTGCCAGCCATCATCATTGTCATTTTATTGGAACAAATCATCTGGTTTGTGGGTCTGCACGGTTTCAATATCGTTTGGGGCGTGGTTTCAGCTTTCTGGTTGCCGCTGTTCTTACAAAACGTGGCCGAATTTGCCAAAACCCATAGTTTTGCCGGTATCGCCATTGCCCCTAACACCATGACCAACGTGTACGCCATGATTGGCGGGTCGGGCGCTACCTTCGGCTTGATTTTAGCCATGTTGTTGTTCACCCACAAAGGGGAAAAAGAGCGAGAAGTCGCCAAGCTAGCCCTGATTCCTGGCATGTTTGGCATCAATGAACCCGTCATCTTCGGCTTACCCATCGTGTTAAATCCCTTGATGTTTATCCCTTGGGTGCTGGCGCCCGTTTTAAACGCCATCATCGCTTATACCGTCACTGCCGCTGGCTGGGTCGTCCCATTAGTGGTCCTAAACTCCGGGAATGAACCCATCTTCTTGAGTACTTGGATCCTGGGGGCCTTTCATACCGGGCCGGTGGTCTTGACCGCAGTTTTAGTCATCTTAGATGTTTTGATTTACGCCCCATTTGTCATCATGAACCAACGCAGCGAACGGGCAAGTCTCGCAGAAGCATAATTTTCGCAAAGAAAGTAGGCCATCAAGTTGAAAAATATCCATGCCATTGCCCATACCCATTGGGATTTTGAATGGTACTTTACCCGCCAAGAAGCCCAAGTCCAATTTGCCTTTCATATGGATGAAGTCTTTAGCGCCTTAGCCAGTCATCAGTTAGATTACTACCTATTAGACGGGCAGTTATCCATTGTGGATGATTATTTAAGCAATTTTCCAGAAAAAACCAGGGAATTCAAAAAATATGTCCAAGCTAAACGGCTATTTATCGGCCCTTGGTATACCCAGGTTGATGAAATGGTCACCAGCGGGGAAGCCATGGTCCGCAATTTGCGCCTAGGGACCCAATTGGGGGCCGACCTGGGCGGTGCCATGGCCGTGGGGTATTTGCCCGATTCCTTTGGCCAAAGCCAGGACATGCCCAAGATCTATAACGGTTTTGACATTTACGATGCCGTCTTTTGGCGGGGTACCCCTTTAGAAAAGAACGCCCGTTACTTCTACTGGACCAGTGATGATGACCACAAAGTTTTAGTGGCCAATATCAAAAACGGTTATTATGCCGGGGTAGATTTAGTGGAAAACGCCGATTTCAAGACCCTCATGACCCGCATTGCCACCGACACCACCGCCAATGACTTGGCATTGCCCATTGGTGGGGATCAGCGAGCGGTGGACTTTAATCTTAAAACCCGGATTCAACTGGCTAATGCCGCCAGTGACGGGGACTATCAGGTGAAAGAAAGCACCTATCCGCAATTTTTCCAAGCCTTAGCTCAGACCCAAGATTTACCAACGTATCAAGGGGAGTTCATCGATCCCAGTGTCTCTAAGATTCACCGGGGCATTTATTCATCCCGGTATGATTTAAAACAAGTCTATGATGAATTGGAACGCTTAATGATTCATCAAGTGGAACCCCTGATGGCCATGGCCATGGACCAAGGAGTGGCCAGCAAGCAAGGCTTAATCGATACCATTTGGAAGACCATTGCCCGGGGCCAAGCCCATGACAGTTCCGGGGGCTGTAACAGTGATGAGACCAATCGGGACATTGCTAACCGGGCTCAAGTAGCCTTAGAACTAGGCCGGTCCTTGCGGGATTACCTGCTGCGGAAATTAAGTATTTCTTTAGGAACTGAGGGGGTAGGCGATGTGCTGTTCTGGAATCCTTGGCCCACGGCCCAACACTTTACCCGGCGTCTGGCAGTCTCCACGCCGACCCCGAATTTCCGCCTGGTGCGCACCACGGGGGAGGACTTACCCTTCACCGTCTTAGCCCAAGAAAAACGGGATGCCAGCGTGTTAAAACGGGACCCTAGTCAACAAGATCATCAATATTACTATGTCACCACCATCAGTTGCCGGCCAAAAGTCCCCGCCCTGGACTGGCAGGGCTATCGCCTAGCAACCACCACTACAGCCGTGGCGGCCACGGCTTTAAAAGACACCTCCGTTATCGAAAACGAATTTTACCAGCTCACCTTTGCAAAAGGCCAGCTGAACTTGTTCCAAAAAGCAACTGAGACTTGGCATAACAACTTCCTCACCTTTGAAGATGGCAGTGATGCCGGGGACACCTACGACTATGCCCCGGACTTTAAAGATTGGGTGTTGGCCTTAGATCTCAGTGGCGCCAAGCAGGTGGCTTTCAAAGCTGGGGCCTTGGAAAGTACGGCGACTTTAGCCGGTACTTGGAACCTCCCCCAGGATTTGGCCGCCCGCCAGGACGAAATTGCCGCCACCAAAGTCCCTTATAAGCTGGTATTGAGTTTAAACAAGGGCTCTAAGGTGATCGGCTTCCAATTCAAAATTGATAACACCGTCTTGGATCACCGCCTGCGCCTGGTATTAAATACCGATGTGCACGTTGATGAAACTTATGCGGATACGCCCTTTGGTACCATTGCCCGGCCGGTGACCGAGGCCCATTTGCAAGATTGGCAACAAATTGGCTACCACGAAGAACCCACCAGCATGCGGCCGATGATCCATTTTGCCAATGTGCACACCGACGCCAACAGCTGGAGTTTCATCACGTTAGGCACCAAGGATTTTCAAGTCATTGGTGACCATAGCCAGTTAGCCATCACGCTTTTTAGAAGTGTGGGCTACTTGGGCCGGCCGAATCTCACCCGGCGGCCGGGGGATGCTTCTGGGCTGGTGAACAAATTAGTGGCCACCCCAGATAGCCAGTTACAGCAAACCTTGACCTTTGCCGGGGGTTTGGTGGTCGACCCGCATTATGACCCGGTGGCGTTGCAAGCCGCTCATCATGAATTGGCCAGCGCGCCCCTTTATTACCAAAAACAAACCTTAAACAAATTCACCACGCCGATTGAATACTTTACCATGAACAAATTGGCCCAGGTTGTTGAACATCCCATCCCTATTGCGTTAGTGGACAGCCAAGTGGTTCTCAGCAGTTTCACCCGCAGCGGGGATGGCACCGGCTTTGAACTGCGGCTCTATAACCCAACGGCTGCCCCCGCCCAAGCTGGGGTATTGCAACTGCCAGATACCGCTAGTTTGGCCTTGGTGAACTTGAAGGGAGAAGTCCAACAACTGGTGGCCCATGGGAGCGCAGCAGTTCAATTAGTGCCATTTAAACCAGGTGAAATCAGAACTTACGGTATTTACCCTGTAAAAGCACGTTAGTTCAAAACTAAAGAATGGATGGCAATTATGTTATTTCCTAAAAATTTCCTATGGGGCGCCGCCGCCTCAGCTCCCCAAACCGAAGGCCACAGCAGTACCAATGGCAAATCGCCATCGATTTGGGATAAGTGGTTTGAGATCGCCCCGGACAAGTTTTATCAGCGGCAAGGGCCAGAAAATACGTCAGATGTCTATGATCTGTATCTAGAAGATGTGGCCAATATGGCCAAGTTAGGTTTGAACTCTTATCGCACGTCGATCGCCTGGACCCGCCTCATGCCCGATGGGGTGCATGTGAACCCAGAAGCCGTCACATTTTACCGCCAGTATTTTCAGGCGCTGTTAGATCATCATATTGAACCCATCATCAATTTATTCCACTTTGACATGCCCTGGTGGCTCATGGCCCGGGGCGGCTGGGAAAGCCGCGAAGCCGTCAGTAAGTTTGCCAATTATGCCCAGGTGGCCTTTGAACAATTTGGTGATTTAGTCAAGCGCTGGGTGACCTTTAATGAACCCTTGGTCCAAGTGAAGGCCGGCTATCTTTATGGCTTTCATTACCCCGCAGTTGTGAATTTTAGAAAGGCTGTGCAAGTGGGCTACCACATGCTTTTGGCCCATACCTTTGCGGTGCAGGCTTTTCGCCAAGCGAACATTGCCGGGGGTCAAATTGGCATCATCTTAGACGTGACCCCAGTGTACGCCAAAACCGAATCGGCCTCAGACCAACGGGCCCAACGCGCAGCCGATTTATTAAATATTCGCAGTTTCTTGGATCCAGCGGTCTTAGGCCACGTGCCGGATGACTTGTTAGAACTATTGGAAGTTAATCAGTTGACGCCAATTTCCTTATTAGGAGACGGCGCGGCCATTGCGGCATATACAGTGGATTTCATCGGGCTCAATTATTACCGGCCTAAGCGGGTGCAGGCCCCTACCAAGCCCGCAACGCCAGCTAAAATGCCCAATGAACTATATGAAGATTACGAATGGCCAGCGCGGCGCATCAACCCTTATCGGGGCTGGGAAATCTATCCAGAAGCCCTGTACGATGTGGCTATCATGATGCGGGATCAATACGGTAATATTCCTTGGTTTGTCAGTGAAAACGGCATGGGCGTGGCCAATGAAGCCCGGTTCAAAGATGCCAGCGGCCATATCAACGATCAATATCGCATCGATTTTATGAAAGAACATCTGCAATATCTGCACAAGGGCATTGCCGCTGGCAGCAATTGCTTCGGGTATCACACTTGGACCTTTGTGGACTGCTGGTCTTGGCTCAACGGGTACCATAATCGCTATGGGCTTTACAGTGTGGATCTAGATCATCACTACCAACGGCAGGTGAAGCAAAGCGGTTTATGGTTCAAACAGTTGATTACAGACAATGGCTTTTAGGTAGGTGAATCCTGTGGAAAATGTTGTCGCCATTGATGTGGGGGGCACCACCATTAAATATGCCTGTTGGCAAAGTAATTCCAAGGCTTTAATGAACAAAGGCTATGTCAAAACGCCCCGCACATTGGCTAAATACTATGAAATTTTACAACGAATTGTCGCTGAATTTGAAATTTATGACCCGGTGGGCGTGGCCCTGAGCACACCGGGTGCTGTGAATCTTAAGACCGGGGTGGTGGCAGGTATCAGCGCCTTGCCTTATATTCATAACTTTCCCCTGCAACAAGCCTTGACCGGCCAACTGGGCTTGCCGGTGACCTTAGAAAATGATGCCAATTGCGCCGCCTTAGCTGAGCTAGATAGCGGGGCGGCCCGGGAATATCAAAACGTCATCGTGCTGGTGATCGGCACCGGCGTGGGCGGGGCCGTGGTCAGCAACCGCCAAATTCAACGGGGCGCCCATCTCTTGGCGGGGGAATTCGGCTTAATGCGAGTCTTGAATAATCGCCCTTTGAGTCAAGTGGGAACCGCCGTGAGCTTAGCCCGGCGCTATAATCTGAAGGCCAAAACCCGCTTCAGTGGTCAAGAAATTCTAGAATTGGCCAATCAGGGGGATTTATTAGCCCAAAAAGAAGCAGCCGTGTTATATCGCAGTTTGGCCGAGGCCATTTATAACTTAGAATACAGCTTTGATCCGGAACTTTTTATCCTGGGTGGGGGTATTTCAGAAAACCCCCAATTAATCCCAAATATTCAACGGTCCCTCGTAGGTTTGACCCAAGGGGCTGTGTCGATCCCGGTACCCATCGAAATTGTGCCCTGTCATTATTACAATGATGCCAATCTAATGGGCGCTGTGGTGCACTTTAATCAGACGATGTTCCATGAAAGGAAGATAAAAAATGACTGAATCTAAAATTATGTTAGTTTGTGCAGCGGGGATGTCCACCAGTCTATTAGTTCAAAAAATGAAGGACGCCGCTAGTGCCCAAGGTATCACCACCCAAATCTTTGCCACAGCGTCTTCAGATGCGGATGAAAAACTAGCCAGTGAAAAACCGGATGTTTTGATGTTAGGCCCTCAAGTTGCCTTTTTGTTAAAGGATTTTCAAGCTAAAGCGAACATTCCGGTGAAAGTCATCAAGATGCAAGATTACGGCATGATGAACGGGGAAAAGGTCTTAGCCGATGCCCTGGACACCATTAAAACCGCTCAGTAAGGTCCATTACGAGGAGGAAAAAACATGGCTACGGATATTGAAACCGCGCAACTTGAAGTCATCATGCAGTTGATCATGAACGGGGGCAATGCCAAAGGGGCCGCCGTCATGGCCATTCAAGCCGCTAAGGCCGGGGATTTTGCCAAGGCCCAAGCGGACTTAAAAGACGCTGACCACTATTTAAGTGCCGCCCATAACGCTCAAACCGATATGCTTACCAAAGAAGCCCAAGGCCAGCACGTGGCGGTGAATCTGCTCATGGTCCATGGCCAGGACCATATTATGAATGCCATCACTTTTCGGGATTTAGCCGCCGAATTTGTGGATTTATACCAACAATTACACGACAAAGCCGGGGAGTGATAAGCGTGAAAATGAAGCAGAAATGGCTTTTGATCCTAGCCGCCTTAACTTTAGGAACAACGGGGGCGCTGGCTGCTGCACACCCAGTGGCCGCCGCGGCTAACTATAATGTCAAAGGTGCCAATCAACCCTATTTCCACGGCTTTAACGCCGAACAAATGCTGAATTGGTCTCCAGAAACCGACCCCAGCGCCAAATATTTCGTCTCAGACGTGTCCCTGCAACCTCGCAATCCGAAATTTGCTGCCACCCAAGCCCAACCGGACTTGCAGACCAACGCTCAAGTATTGACCTTGGCGGGGGATTATGGGGATCCCGGTTACGGCCAAACCCCGGGGATTCCAGATTTTACCCGGACGGTGGATGCTTTTTCCCGGCACATTTTTGAATACTGGCAATATATTGATTTTTATGGCTCCTGGAATGGCACCCCAATTGGGGGCAACAGTTACGATGATATTCGCAACAATGCCGCCACCTTGCAATATGGCGTGATCAATTATCCCAATCCCGCCTATACCGATGCGGCCCATCAAAACGGTGTGAAGAGTTTGGGGGGCTGGTTTTGGCCCCGGCCGGAAAACTTTTCAGCTTGGGTCCAACAACGGGCTGACGGGACTTTCCCAGTGGCGGACAAAATGATCGCCATGGCCCGCTATATGAACTTTGATGGCTACTTTATCAACCAAGAAGCCACCATTTCCAGCACGGATGCGGCCCAATTACAAAAAATGTTGGTGTATATGAAACAAAAAGCGCCAGATTTGTATATCCAATTCTATGATTCCTTGCAACAAGACGGCCAGCTCACTTACGGCAATGGCTTCAATACTAGCAATGCCTATTGGCTGAAAGCCGACAATGGCAGTGCCGCCGATAGTCTTTTCCTAAACTACGCTTGGAATACCACCCGGTTGAATAATGGGGTGGCCACGGCGCAGAAATTAGGGCTGGATCCCCTCAAGGCGATTTTTGCCGGGACGGAAAACCAGAAATATGGTTTTAATCCCCCTTATGACCCCCGGCAAATTTTTCCCAATAAAACCACGACCAATGCTTCTTGGGGTTTGTTTGGCACTGACTTTGCTTATTCTCGCTACCCCGGCAACAACTTAGACAATAACAGCCAAGGGGCCATTGACGTGCGGGCCCGGCAATACTGGTCTGGGCCTAACCAAGATCCCACCAAAACCGGTC
Organism: Agrilactobacillus composti DSM 18527 = JCM 14202; assembly: GCF_001436375.1. GTDB lineage: Bacteria > Bacillota > Bacilli > Lactobacillales > Lactobacillaceae > Agrilactobacillus > Agrilactobacillus composti. Next base: position 147,958 of record NZ_AZGA01000020.1, read on the forward strand.
GGCTCACTGAGGTCAACAGTGCCCCTTATCCCGATAAGGGCGTGCCCAACGATGCCGATAATCCGGCCCACTGGGATGGGGTGGCCAACTTTATTCCTGAAAAGAGCGTCATTAGTCAAACGCCATTTTATACCAACTTTAATACCGGCCACGGCTTAGGCTTTTATCAAGGGGGCCAGCAGGTTAGTCAGCAGGAATGGAGCAACATCGGTATCCAGAACCTACTGCCAACTTGGCAATGGTGGACAACCGGTGGGCCGCAAGTTAATTTTGACTACACCGATGCCTATGATGGTGGGAATTCCTTGAAAATTGTCAATACCACTGGTCAAAGCACCATCAACCTCTTTAAAACAGATTTAGCTGTCACCAAAGCCACCAAGTTAACGCTGCATTTCAAAAATAACGCCCCGCTGACTTTAAAGGTGCAATTGACTTTTAAAGACGACCCCGCTAAACCGGTTAGCTTAAACGTGGCCGCTGAAGATTTGAACACATGGCAGGCACCAAGTTTGAACCTGGCCCAATATAGCGGTCGGGCCATTGCTAAAATTGCCTTAGCAGTGACTTCTAGTAAGAATGCGACCTTGAATTTAGGGGATTTCAGCGTGCAAACAGCTACGCCAAGCACCACCGCCCCAACGGCTTTGACGGTGGATCGCTATCTGCCCACCACTGGGGAAGCTTTTGTGACCTTGAACATGACCGATCAAATCAAGTACTACGACCTTTATACGGCTGAGGGCCAATTCATTAGCCGGGTGAACAGCACGAAGGCTTATGTGGACCATGTGCCCGCCAATGCGACGGCTCTTGTGGCCCAGCCCATTGGAACTGCTGGTCAGACTTATGCCAAGCTGGACGTACCGTTGAAGTTGCGCTAAATCCATTTCCGAAGAATAGGAGATCATGATGAGTAAAAAAATTGTTGCAGTAACCGCCTGTGCTGCCGGCATTGCCCACACCTATATGGCCGCGGAAGCCATTGAACAGGCCGCTAAGGAAAAAGGCTACGACGTCAAAGTTGAAACCAATGGCTCCATTGGGGCGGAAAATGTTTTAACTACGGAAGATATTGCCAATGCGGACTTAGTGTTAGTGGCGGCCGATATTAAAATCAATCCCATCCGTTTCAGTGGGAAACCCCTATATGTGACGGATTCTAACGCCGCCATTGCCGATGGGGCCGGGTTGATCGACACCGCCCTTAAAGACGCCAAGGTCTTTGGAGAAAAAGGTTCTAAAGTCGGGAATATTCAAATTGGCAATGACCACAGCAAGGTGAACTTCTTCACCCATATTATGAGTGGGATTTCTTATATGATTCCCATGGTGATTGCCGCCGGCTTGATTTTAGCCATCGCCAATGTTTATGCCTTTCAAAGAGATGACATGGGCCGTATCGTCAAATGGGGGTTTGATAATAAGACCGCCATGGGGGGCTTGATGGCTAATTTGTTCCAAGTGGGGCAGGTGGGCTTCAAGTTGATGATCCCATTGTTTGCCGGCTTTGTGGCTAATTCCATTGCCGATAAACCTGCCATTGCCCCGGCCATGATTGGGGCTTATCTGGCCAATGATCCCACGTCCTTGCACACCAAAGCCGGTGGGGGTTTTATCGCCGCTTTGATCGTGGCCTTTATCGTGGGTTACTTTGTAAAATTGTTGAAGAAAATCAAATGGCCCCACATCATTCAACCCATTGTGCCGATCATGATCATCCCCGTGATTGCCACGCTATTTATCTCCTTGATCGTCTTTTACCTGATTGGGGAGCCCATTGCCACCTTGATGAGTGGGTTATACGCTTGGCTGACTTGGTTAAACACCAATTCCACCAGTGCCCCGGTGATTATCGGTATCGTCTTAGGGGGCATGATGGGCTTTGACTTGGGAGGTCCTATTAATAAGACCGCGTTGATTTTTGGCACGGCGGTCTTTGCTGACACCATGGCTAAATACGGCCCCACTCATGCCAACTTCTTGCCGCAAACGGCCACCCAAGCGGCCATTTCCGTGGCACCGTTAGGGGTTTGGCTGGCCTCCATTATTTGGAAGAATAAGTTCTCTAAAGATGAAAAAGTGGCCACCACCGCTGCCTTAGGGATGGGTCTGGTGGGTGTCACAGAAGGGGCGATTCCATTTGTGGCCGCTGACCCCATCCGCATGATCATCGCCAACGTTTCCGGGTCCGCCGTGGCCGGGGGCTTGGTAGCCTTGACGGGTTGTAAATTCTACGGGGGCATTGGGTCGCCACTGGGTTCCTTTATCGGCTATATTCAACAACCCATCCCCCTGATCACTTGGATACTATGTGTCTGCGCCGGCATTGCCGTCACGGCTTTGATCATTGGGTTGACCCGGAGCCCGCAAGTCATGGCCGCTGCCAAAGAAGCCGTTTAATTGGTGAAAGGAAGATTATCAATGGATGCGACGATTTTTAATCAAGACCATATTTTATTAGATACAACCAGTACCACCCAAGCAGAAGCTTTCCAAGCCATTGCCGATTTAGCAGCCAGTCTGGGTTACGTCAGTGATGCTAAAGCCTATGCTGCTGGCTTAAAAGAGCGGGAAGCTGGGGCCACCACGGGCTTTAAAGATGGTTTTGCTATTCCCCACAGCAACGATGCCAGCATTTTAAAACCCGGCTTGTTTTTGGTGAAGTTCAGCCACCCCATTGAATGGGCGGCCTTAGACAATCAGCCGGTGACCGTGGCCCTTGCCTTGACCATCCCCAAAGACGGGGGCAAGGAACACTTGAAGTTGCTCAGCCAAATTGCTCGGAAGCTAATGAACGCCGAATTTAGAACGACGATTCAAAATGAAACTGACGCCGTGGCGCTGGCCAGCAGTGTGAACCGAATTCAATAATTATTCATGGAATGAACGGGTTTAGATAACGATTCATTTCTTAAATAGCTGTCCCTAACCGTGACCAATTGGCCGCAGTTAGGGGCATTTTTGCGATATTTTTAAAAAAATACGTTTTCAGAAAATTTTTTGCTTGCATAATGGGTCGAGCAGACCTATGATAGATAAGTCGCTTAGACATATGGAGGCAGATATGTACGAATTATTAATTTTAGGGGCCTTGATGTCCCGGAATATGTCGGGCTATAAACTGCGGAAAGTTTTAGAAAGCAGCTTAGTGCCCCGACGAGAAATCTCAAATGGCTCGATGTACCCCCTGTTAGCCAAATTAGAAGACAAGGGTTACATTGAATTTTTAGCAGACAATACGGATTCCCGCAATAAAAAAGTGGCTCAAATCACCGCCGCTGGCAAGGATCGATTCTTAGACCTAATGGCCCAGCCCATTGCGGATGACGCCAAACGGGAGTCCTTGTATCGGTTCAAATTCCGGGGGATGCCCGGGGTGGATGTGGCCCAGCAAACTTTGATTTTAGATGATTATGAGCGCCAGACCCAACAAGACCGCAATATTTATGAGGGGGTACGCAGTCATTTACAGCATACCCTCAAGGAACCCACGGCCAACAAGCCGTATTTAAACTGGAGCATGCGCAATTTAGCTTTAAGCATTGCCCTTTGTGACACCAAGTTAACTTGGATCAAAGATTGTCGCAAAGTATTGGCACAGAAAGATGGGGATTGATTTAATGGATAAGCAACATCAACAAACGAGTATCAAACAATGGATAGCACTGGGGGCCATGGGATTAGGTGTCTTCATGGGCTTGTTAGACGTCACCGTCGTCAACGTGGCCCTGCCCACCATGGTCAAGGAATTTAATACTACTTTTACAGATTTACAGTGGGTCTTAAACGCCTATACCTTGGTTTATGCTGTTACCTTAATGATCATGTCCAAGCTGGGAGATATGTACGGCCGTAAGAAGATATTCTTAGGTTCTTTGATATTATTCGTGGTCGCTTCAGCGGTTAACGGCATGGCGCCCAGCTTATTGGTCTTAGATATTGGCCGTGGGGTCCAAGCTATTGGTGGGGCCGGGATGATGTCCTTGTCCATGGCGCTAGTGGCTTCAAACTTTTCTGGCAAACAACGGGGCTTAGCCCTGGGGATTTTAGGCTCGGTCATCGGGGTTTCCACACCCAGTGGCCCGTTGATTGGGGGCTATTTGGTGGAAAACTTCGGCTGGCCCGCTATTTTCTATGTGAATGTCCCCTTTGGTATTCTAGCGGTTATTCTCACGGTAGTTTACGTGAAGGAAACCCCAAGTTACGGGAAAAATCAAAAGATTGATATCTTGGGGATGTTACTGTCAGCCATTGGTTTATTTGCCATTATTTACGGCTTGATCGTCAAAGAAAGCCATCCCCATTGGAGCTGGACCACCCCAGAAATCGCCACCCTGTTAATTGGTGGTTTAGCGGTGATGGCCTTGTTCGTCTTTGTGGAAAGTCGTGTGGCCGATCCTATGATCAATTTGGCCATGTTTAAAAAACGCCATTTCGTGGGTACCATTATCGTGGCTTTTGCCCTAGGTTCGGGGATTTACGCTTATAATGCGTTCTTGACCGCTTTAATGCAGAATTATATCGGCTACTCAGCTATTGAAACCGGGGTCCGGCAATTGACCCTGAGTGTTTGGTCCTTGGTTCTCGGGCCTATCGTGGGTATTTTAAGTGCCCGTTTTTCTAACAAATGGATGATCAGTATTGGCATGTTCATCGGGGGGATTGGCTTTTTGCTCATCTCCTTGGTCATCGGTCCCAATGTGTCCTTCTTAAACCTCTGGCCGGGGATGGTCCTCATGGGCATCACCAACGGGATCGTGAATCCCGTCTTGAATACCGCCGGCATGGAAGGGGTCGCCCCCAATGAAATGGGGATGGCCTCGGGATTACTGAACGTGTTCCGGCAATTTGGCACCACCGTTGGCGTGGTGGGCCTGGGTTTGATTCAAGATGGCCGCTACGAAAAGCATTTGAATACCTTTTTGCCCAACGTGAAAATGCCTACCCAAGCTTTAAACGGCATTAAAGACGCGTTGATCAGTGCCGGGCCGTTCTCCGGGCATACCGTGGCTTTCTCGGCCCGGCTGGCCAAAAGTCCCTTTGCCCATGAAGTCCAAACCATTGTGGTGACGGCTTATAATCAGGGGATGATTGCCTTGACCTTGACCTCCGCTGGTATCGTGGTGGTGGGGGGTATCGCCGCTGCCTTGTTGATGCGCAGTAAGAGTGAATCCCAAGACTTACAGTAAAATCTAATACCTATTTTCAGAAAATTTGCCATATTTTACACCTTGACAAGCGCCCGCCAATTGGCTAAACTTGCCATAACTTAAAAAGAAGGAGTGATCGTGTCGTGTTCTGTCTTAAAGCCCAACAAATGATGTGTTGTTGTCAACAAGCCATGCCTATGTCTTGTTTAGTTCAGCGCACCATTTTATCGGCGGAGACAGTTTGTAAACACCAACCCTAGGCGAAAACTTTAGGATTGGGGACACACACTTTTTCTTAAAATTCGATGAAATTAGCGCGGACTAAGCAAAGAGCTTAGTTGGCGCTTTTTTTGTTCTCACAAGGAGATGACGAGGCCATGGCCGGACAGTGCTGGCATAAATTTGGGACATAATACAAAAATTCGGGAGGCAATTATTCATGAACATAGCGACAACGATTTTAATCGTCGTAATTAGTGCACTTATACTGGGCGGCTTGATTTGGCTGCAGCAAAAACACGTCAAATTCACCAAACGGGTCTTTTTGGCCTTAGTGGTGGGTGTTGTTTTCGGATTCGTCTTGCAATTATTATTAGGCACCACCAACGCCGGCTTGACCAGTGGGATTGACTGGTTGAGCATCGTGGGGGATGGCTATGTGGGCTTATTGAAGATGTTAGTTATTCCCCTGATCTTCGTATCCTTGGTTGGTGCTTTTATTAAGCTAGAAGACGCCGGCAATTTGAAGAAAATCACCGGCAGTGTATTAGGGATTTTACTGGTGACCACGGCGGTATCCGCCTTGATCGGCATCGCCGCTGTTTGGATTTTCCATCTCCAAGGGGCCAAATTCATCGACGGGGCCAGTGCTTCCAAGAGCGGCCTGGCCGTATTACAGGAACATCAAACTGAAATTAAAGGCCTGACCCTGCCTAAGCAAATCGTCAGCTTTATCCCCACCAATATCTTTGCGGACTTCGCCGGCACCCGGCCAACCAGTACCATCGCCGTGGTGATCTTCTCGATTTTTGTGGGCGTGGCCTACTTAGGCATTCGCCGCAAGGAACCCGAACAAGCTGCTACCTTTGCCAAGGGTTTTGAAGCCATCCACAGCTTGGTGAGCCGTATTGTGACCCTGGTCTTGCGCCTGACCCCTTATGGGATTTTCGCCTTGATGACCCGGGCCACCGCCACCAACAGCATTAAAGCCATCGGCAATCTGGGGATTTTCATCATCGCCGCTTACGTGGCCTTGGCCGTGGTTTTGATCATCCATACTCTGATTTTAATCGGCAATGGGATCAATCCGGTGCTTTATTATAAAAAAGCTTGGCCAGCCTTATTATTTGCCTTTACCTCCCGGACCAGCGCGGGAACGTTACCTTTGAATGTGAAGACCCAAATCCATTCTTTGGGCGTGCCCCCAACCATTGCTAATTTCGCCGCCAGCTTTGGGCTGACCATTGGCCAAAACGGCTGTGCCGGGGTTTATCCAGCCATGATTGCCACCATTATTGCCCCAACCGTGGGGATTAACGTCTTCTCCATCCAATTTATTTTGACTCTATTACTCACCGTCACCATTGCCTCCTTCGGGGTGGCTGGTGTGGGCGGCGGGGCCACCTTCTCCACCTTGATGGTCCTGGGGGTCTTGAACCTGCCAGTGAGTATCATGGCCGTGATTATCGCCATTGATCCCATCGTGGACATGGCCCGGACCCTAGTCAACGTCAACGATAGTATTATGGCCGGCGTATTGACCGCTAAATATACCAAAGAGTTAGACCATGAGGTTTTACAGACCAAAGACAATATCGTGGTGAACGCTTAAACGATAAAAAGAAAACAGGCGGGCACAAGAACCCTGTTTTCTGAAATTCTAAAAATAAAAGAACTTGCGGTAAAACTGAGAATAGTTTTGCTGCAAGTTCTTTTTGAATGCTTACTTAATACCACAAATGGTGTTTATGAAAAAGTTATCTACGCTTTTGTGATAGTTGACGATGAAGTAACAAGAAGGCTATGATACCAAAGATTTCAGCAATTATGATATTGGACAACAAGGTGTGATTGACGGCCATGGCCAAACTGCCCATCATTGACCCAAGTGTAAATCCAAGAAAAATCGAGCTATTATTTAATGCCATGACACTCCCTCTGAGATCCGAAGTCGTTTCAGAAATCATATTAACAAACGCTGAATTACCAAAATTCACCATAAAAGCCCAAAGACTAAAGACGCAGGCTAGCAAAATTGGTAACTTAAAAAGAAAAAGTATTGAAGTTATCAACAAAACTTGAAAAAGCCAAGCAACTGCAACTAACTTAAATGCAGCAAACTTCCTTAGTAATTGGCCACTAATGATCGAACCCAAGAAGGACATAATACCAATTAGAAAAAATAACCATGCAAGTTTTATTGAATTAAAGTGACTAATGCTTTGGATCCAGACACTCAAAAACGCGTAGACAACCATATACGCACCAGATGAGAAAAGCATGCTGATATTTAACTGACCGTTTAAACTAAAGGCTTTGCTAATATTCGAAAAATGTTTCTTGATACTAAAACTAGCTTGCTTTGTCGTAATACCATAGATGTAAAATATACCTACTGAAAATAACATGATAATCCCAGTAAATAAAAAAATGATTTGCCAGTTAAAAATTTTGCTGATTAATAAGCCGATTGGTATTCCTAGAACAGTTGCTAAGCTAAAGAAACTCATCATCCAACTGATCATCATTTCTCTTTTGTGTGCCTTAAAATTGTCTGCGCAATATGCCCACAGCCCTGGTCCTAAAACTGCTGCACTCAGACCAGTTAGAAAACGTAGCATTAGAAACAACCAACCGGATGAACAAAATGCCAAGACGATACTGCATATGCCAAAAGTAAATCCGGAAACGCCAATGGTTCTTTTTCTGCCGAAAATATCAGAAATTGGCGCTAAAACTATTGCAAATACACCATAAGCGCCAGAATAAAGGGTAATGCCAAAGGAAACATATTGGGGTGTTGAGGACATTGTTTTAGCTATTTGACTTAATAATGGGGCAATAATAAGATTGTCAGTTCCTAAAGTGAAAATAGAAGTTAGAAAAGCAAAGATTAGAAAAACATTCTGAATCACTTTGAAGCACCACCCCGCAAGTTATTAGACCACTGCCAATCTTTTTGAGATGATTTATCTCCATATGTTGATTCTTTTCTTAGTTTGTTTGCAAAATGAGTAGTCACGACGTCTTTTTTATGTTTCGCATTATCAATAGTCATAATTTCTAACATTACAATCGCACTCCAGATATTTATTTTTTTACTTAAAACGATTAAACTACTTTTTAATAGTGAAAGATTTTTTTCTCGCATAAATGGCAGTTTTTTAGGAGTGTGATTTTATGGGGCAACTTATTGGCCATGCATTTTCAACGTTACGAAAAAAACGAGGCCTTCACGTGAAAGAATTGACAGCAGGTATTATTTCAGAGTCGGAATACTATCGTTTTATAAATGGTACGATTGATATTAGTATGGTTAAGTTTCTTTCATTACTTAGCCGTTTAAATATCAGCTTTGAGGAGTTTGCCTTTTTGAGTGAAGATATTGATATTCCCCAATCACTTAACCAATTTTCGGAAGATGATTTTAAGGAACCAATACATTTAAACAGCGCGTCTAGTTTTAAGCTTTCTATTACCTTTTACCAATCACATAATCAAATACCACCAAAACCAGTTATTGAAAAATCGATTAGTTATTTACTGAATAGTGAATCATGGACCCACGATGATCTGCTCTTGTTTTCGAAAACAATCTATTTTTTCCCTTGTAAGCAGCGCTTGGCTTTATTACAAAGAGCCATCAAAGGTTTCAAAAGGTATGATGGCTTTAAACAAAATTCAGCTGATTACTTTAAGTTCTTGTGCCAGCTTTTGCTCATTGCACTTGATAGAAAAGATTTAACGTTAGCAAAAAAATTCATGCATAAATTATTAGAGATGAAATTTTATCCAGATAATTTTTTCGAACTTTCACTCCAATCTTTTTTTAAAGCTGTTTTGCTTTATATATCTGAACCATCTGACCACAACAAATCCCAAATCAAAATGGTTGTCGAATCTTTTAAACATTTAAATTTACTTCAAGGTGAAAGCGGCCTATTGATTAAGGTTTCTTTATCTTGTTTGGAGTTATCAGTCTTATAGTAAAAAGGGGGGAATTACGGCATTTGATATTGCCGCTGTTTGCGAAGTTTCTTACCACCCTCAGCTTTTGGGAAACGCGCTCATTCATCATTTTTATACTGCCACAAGAGTCGAAGCAATCATGGCAATAGACTGGTATATGATGAAAAATAGTGTTATAACAGTTTTATGGATATCGAAATAAGTGATGACCAACAACGTGTAGAAATTTTTAAATGTCTATCAGATCCCAGTCGATTACAGTTAATCAGGCTATTATATAAAAACGGAAAGAAGATGAGTTGCTCAGAACTTGGGGAGAACTTAAATTTAAGTTTATCCACAGTTTCTTACCATTTTAAAGCGCTGAGGTTAGCGGGGTTAACGAATACCATTAAAGAGGGGCGAACGAAGTACGTATCGCTGCGGTATGATACATTCGAAAAATTTTTACCAGGATTTCTGAAAACACTCCTTGAATAAAGGAGTTATTTATTAAACTATATTTCGATACATGTAAAAATGTAGAAGTTTCAATTTAAAAAAAGAGGCGCGCTTTGAATTATTCAAAAAGTTCAAAATTCTCGTTAATATTCTTTTTAGTTATGTTCGTAATCGGCACGGATACCTTTTTAGTCTCACCATTGTTGCCAACATTGGTGAAATACTATGGCATCTCTGCGAGTGCTTCAGGGATTATTGTCAGTGCTTATGCTTTTGGATATACCCTGTCTGCTTTAGTAGCTGGTCCAATTTCTGATGGCCATGATCGTAGAAAAATATTGATTGTTGGTTTGGTGTGTTTTGCAATTTCTACAGGCGCATGTGGCTTAGCTAATGTTTTTCCCGTTATGTTAATCACGCGACTTTGTGCCGGCATCAGTGCGGCTTTTGTGGGGCCACAGGTTTGGGCCTCGATCCCTATAGTTGTTCCCAAAGACAAGATAGTGGCTTCAATGGGTATGGCTTCTGCCGGATTAGCAGTTTCCCAAATTATTGGGATTCCCATTGGTAGCTATTTAGCTGTATTTTCGTGGCGCTTTCCCTTTTTCTTTATCTCGTTTATTTCGTTATTACTTTGTTTAACGGCGATTTGGCAATTACCAACACTTAATGGAAGACCAACTGCGTATAAAGCCAGTTTTTGGGGTATATATCATGATTTATTAAGCAATCACCGGGCCTTATTATACTTAGTGGCTTATTTTGCCTTCCAGACCGGTAATTTTTGCGCTTTGTCTTTTATTGGGACTTGGTTTAATAAAAGTTTCGCTTTATCAGTTGGCCAAATTGGTTCTGCCATGATCGTCATTGGTATCGGTAATTTGTTGGGTACGATATACAGTAGCAGAATTGTGAATCGAATTGGCATCCCTAAAGCTTTTCTTTTTGAGTTCATAGCATATCTTGTTTTATATGCTGTGGTAGCATTCTCAAACAATATTTGGATGGCACAGACGATGTTAACCCTTATTTTTCTAGTGGGTGGCTTCATTTTTCCATTATTTATGACAACGTTACAAGCAACAACAGATACCGCCAGAAGTACCATTTCCTCGATTTCTAACACAGCGATGTATTTGGGCGAGACCCTAGGCGGTGCAGTTGGCGGAGTTTTGATTGCCAAGGTCAGTGGATTTTGGGGCATTAGTATTTTTACAGTCGTTCTTGTGGCAATTGCCTTGTTTTTATATTGGCGTGGTGGATTATTCAAGGTCACGAGGAGCGTATATTAAACTGGCAGGCGGTGACAGAATCATAACTTGACTATTAAGTTGAGCTACATAAGCATTAGATCATAATGCCTTGCAGATCAAAGATGATATCGTGGCAAATGTTTAGACATTTAAAGAAGCCAGCACCTTCAACAAAAATGTTGAGGGGGTTGGCTTATTTTTATGTTCTAATTTTATACAAGCGTTTTCAAAACAAGGGTCATAGAAATGAGGTGAGTCGAATTAAATCATCTAAATGCCCCAGCCAACCGGCTACACCAATGACGACCATAAAAAATCCGATGATAATGCAGAAGATACCCACAGGCTTGCGCACACTATCTGTTTCTGACTTGGGCGCATTCTCAAGGAGATCTGCAACCATTAGATTTAGCTTGTTCCGAAGTAACTGGATACCTATGATGATTATCAAGGCCCCCGGAATACCTACGAATAATAACATCTGTAGACCTTCACGCAATGGCCGCACCTCCTATTTGCAAATCAGTTGAAATTAATGTGCCGGTTTTAAATAATCCAAATGGGGAACGACTCAATATAAAAATTTAAACAGCACGATTACAGAAAAGAGGTGAGTCGAATTAAATCATCTAAATGGCCCAGCCAGCCGACGACACCAATGACAACCATAAAAAATCCGATGATAATACAGAAAATACCCACAGGCTTACGCACCCGGTCTGTTTCTGATTTAGAGGCGTCCCCAAAGGTGTTCCCGGCAATCAAGCGCAGCCACTTGTTCCGGAGAAATTGGATACCCATGATGTCTACGAATATCCCAGGAATACCAATAATAAGTAGCATTTGTAACCCGTCACTCAATTAAAAAGCCTCCTGTCAGTTTAACTTAATGAGCCGGTTTTAAAGAATCCGAACGGGAAATGACTTAATTATAGAAATTTTAGGTAGCATAGTTACAGAAAAGAGGTGATCTGAACTAAACCATCTAAATGGCGCCCAACCAGCCGGCTACACCAATAACAATCAAGAAAAGACCGAAAATAATACAGATAATACCCAAAGGTTTGTGCAACCGATCTGTTTCTGATTTAGGGACATCGCCAAAGGTATTACCGGCAATCAAGCGCAACCACTTATTTCGAAACAATTGGATACCTAAGATAGTCACAAAGATACCGGGGATGCCCGCGAATAATAATATAAATAGATTGTCACTCAATTCGAATACCTCCTAATTGTCAGTCTAACTCAATGGGTCGGTCCTAAGTAACCCAAATAACCGGCGATACCTAAGGCGACACAGCCGCAACCTACTAGAATAAAGACGATTGCTAAAGGTTTGCGCACTTTATTTACCTTTTTCTTAGGAATATCCCCAAAGGTATTGCCCGCAATTAAGCGCAGCCATTTGTTTCGGAGTAGTTGAATACCAAAGGTGATACAAAAAATACCTACGATAGCTGCAACGACTAAACCTAACAATTCATTACTCAAAATGGCATACACTCCTATTCTCGTGTTTGCTCAATCTGCTTGCGAATTTCCTGGAACAACGGGGCTGTTTGGCTATCCGTCTTCACAGCACTGAGCATAAACAAGGTGTCCATAATGCTGATTTGGGCTATCAACGCATGTAAAGCTTCAGTGCGGTATTTGGATTCTTCAGCAACGGATACGAAATAAACATCCGCCATTTTGGCCAGGTGGGAGCTGGGAGAGCTGGTGATGGCAATCAGGGGCACCCCGTTATCCTTGGCGATTTTAGCCAAACTTAGTGCGTCTTTATCCTCGCCACTATGGGACACCACGATGGTGGCGTCCTTGGCGGTCAAGTGGGTCATGCTCATGAGTTGCATGTGGTAATCGGCGGCATAGAGCACTTCGATGGCCGTCCGCAGAAATTTGTGATACCCATCTAAGGCCACGATATTGCTGGCACCCAGACCATAGATGCCCAAGTGTTGGCAATTGATGATATAAGTCACCGCCAGGCGCAGACTTTCTGGGGTCAAATTGGCCTGGGTAGCTTGCAGGGCCTCAATATTAGATGAAAATATTTTACCGGCCATGGTGATGAGATCATCTTGGGGGCTGATTTCAGCAAAAAGTTGGGAACTTTGACCCTGGTTTTGGGCCAGGGCAACCCGCAGATTTTGAAAATTGGCATACCCCAGATTTTTGGCAAATCTAGAAATCGTCGCCGTGGAAATCTTGGTGCGTTTACTTAATTCAGAAATAGACCATTGGCTGGCCGCCGCCTGGTGTTCAGTTAAGTAATGGGCCAGAGATTGCTCCCGGGGACTCAAATTATCGTGGTAAATTTGTAGTTGTAACTGAAAATTTTGCATAAAAAGCCCCCCATTTTTATCTTACCTAGAGTATACCACTTGGATTCAAATAAGAAAATAATTTACGAGTTAAATCGCTTGCAATCTGAAAAGAATTTACATATACTACAGTCAGAAAAGAAAATCACTGAATTCCGAGATAAAAAAGGAGCAAAAAAGTATGCAAGTAGGTATGATTGGGTTAGGTAAGATGGGGCGCAATCTGGTTAAAAATATGCTGGATCATGATATTGAAGTTGTGGCTTTTGACTTAGACCCCAGCGCGCGTCAAGCAGTCAGTACAGATGGTGCCCAGGCTGTGGCTTCAGTCGCAGCTTTAGTAGCGGCATTAGATGCCCCTAGAATTATTTGGGTCATGGTACCGGCTGGTAAACCAACCCAAGCTACTTTGGAAGATTTGACACAGGTCATGGCAGCAGACGACGTGGTGATTGATGGGGGTAATTCTTATTACAAAGACTCTGTTGAACACTACAATCTCTTGAAGGCAAAAGGCATTCATTTCTTTGACGTGGGCACTTCCGGCGGTATGTCCGGGGCTCGGCAAAATGGGAACTTCATGATTGGCGGGAATGCGGCTTACTTTAGCCGCATTGAACCATTGTTTAAAGCTATCGCTGCCCCGGATGGCTACCTTTACACTGGCCCTGCCGGCTCGGGACATTATTTAAAGATGGTGCATAACGGCATTGAATACGGGATGATGCAAGCCATCGGTGAAGGTTTTGAAGTTTTAGCGAAAAGCCAATATGATTATGATAATGAGGCCGTGGCTAAGGTTTGGAATAACGGCTCGGTGGTGCGTAGTTGGTTGATGGAATTAGCTGAATCAGCGTTCCATAAAGATGCTAATTTGGATTCCATCAAAGGTATCATGCACTCTTCTGGTGAAGGGGCTTGGACCGTTGAAGAAGCCATCCGTTTACACGTGGCTACCCCCGTTATCAGCAGTGCTTTGATGATGCGTTATCGCTCCGAAGCTGCGGACACCGTCACCGGGCAAGTTGTGGCAGCATTACGGAATGGCTTTGGGGGTCACGATGTAGACCCCAAATAGGTCGGACTTGGATTACAAAAAGTAGGAGGTTTTAAGTGATGGATTACATGATCGGCGTGGACTTAGGGACCACCAGTACTAAAGTTGTTTTATTTGATTTGCAGGGGAAAGCCCAGGCATATGCTAATAATCCTTATCCGTTATATCAAGATGTACCGGATATGGCCGAAGAAGATCCCGAAGAAATTTTTCAAGCAGTGATTGCTGGGTTAATTGAAGTGATGCGTAAAGGCAACGTGAAAGCTGGGGAATTAAAGGGTATTTCTTTCTCCGCGGCGATGCATAGTTTAATTTTGATGGACAAAGACAACAAACCCCTGACCCGGGTGATCACTTGGGCAGATAATCGGGCGGCTAAATACGCCGCTGATTTGAAGAAGAACGGCAAGGGCGCCGAAGTCTTTGCTAGAACCGGGGTTCCAACCCATCCCATGTCACCTTTTGTGAAATTACTCTGGTTAAAGAATGAACAGCCGGATTTGTTTAACAAAACCGCCCATTTCATCGGCATTAAAGATTATATTTTATTCCGATTATTTGGCCGCTATGTAATGGACTATTCCTTAGCCAACGCCACCGGCCTATTCAATATTTTCACTATGGACTGGGATGACCAAGCCCTAGCGATGACCGGGGTGAAACGGGAACAATTACCAGAATTGGTGGACACCACCTATCAACTCACTGGCATGACCGAATCTTATGCCTCAGTGACCGGCATTGACCCCAACACGCCATTTATTTTAGGGGCCAGTGATGGGACTTTGAGTAACTTAGGGGTCAACGCCATTGATCCCGGTGTCTTGGCCGTGACCATTGGCACATCCGGGGCGGTCCGGGTAGTGGTGGACAAGCCAGTTGTGGATCCAGAAGGCCGTTTGTTTACTTATTATTTAGACAAAAATCATTGGGTCGTGGGCGGTCCTGTGAACAATGGGGGTATCGTCTTCCGTTGGGTCCGGGATCAATTATTTGCTCCCGAAAAAATCACCGCCGAGCAAATGCAGATCGACTCCTACGAAATTTTGACAGATATTGCGTCTAAAATTCCCGCCGGCGCCGATGGCTTATTGTTCCATCCTTATTTAGGTGGGGAACGGGCCCCGATTTGGGATGCCAATGCCCGGGGCAGCTTCTTTGGCTTGACCCGGCAGCATACCCGGGCCCACATGGTGCGGGCGGCTTTAGAAGGTATCGTTTATAACCTCTATATGGTCATGTTGATGATCGAAGGCATCACTGGCAAACCGAAATCCATTCAAGCCACTGGTGGTTTCGCCCGCAGTGCGCTTTGGCGGCAGATGCTGGCCGATATTTTTGAACAAGACGTAAATATCCCTGAAAGTTTTGAAAGCTCTGCTTTAGGGGCCGTTGTGTTAGGGATGGAAAGCCTGGGGTTGGCTAAAGATTTGAACGTGGTCAAAGATATGGTGGGCACTACCAATACCCATAAACCTAATGAAAAGAACTTTGAAGTTTATCGGGAATTGTTGCCAATCTGGATTCGCCTGACCCGGGAATTATCCAGTGAATATGGCGCCATCGCCGATTTCCAACGGAAACATCCCAACCCGCAAATTAAATTAGCGGATGAAGATTAATTTGGCTCCCTCACTTGAGAAAAAGCTCAAGTGATTATTTCAATAAAATGTAACCGTATCCACCATGAGTGTTAGGAGGAATTGAGAATGCAGATGCTGATTTTGTTACTTGGTATTATTTTATTACTTGTCTTAATTATTAAATTCAAGTTAAACACCTACGTTGCTTTGATTATCACTGCCGTGGCCGTTGCGTTAGGTTTGGGGATGCCAGCGGCTAAGATTGCCACCAGTATCCAAAACGGGATCGGCGCGCAATTGGGTGAGTTAGCCCTAGTCTTCGGGTTTTGGGCCATGTTAGGCCGCTTGGTGGCTGACGCCGGTGGGGCCTATCGAATTGCCCATACCTTGATCAATGCCTTTGGCCGCCGCTTCCTACAGCTGGCCGTGGTATTAGCATCCTTCATCATCGGGATTGCCCTATTCTTTGAAGTGGGGATCGTCTTGTTAGTGCCAATCGTCTTCGCCATTGCCGTTGAAGCCGGTGTGCCATTACTGACCTTGGGGATTCCCATGGCCGCGGCCTTGTCCGTGACCCACGGATTCTTACCACCCCATCCAGCACCAACCGCCATTGCCACGGCGTTGAATGCCCAAACCGGGCACGTGTTGGCTTACGGGATCATCATTGCGATTCCAACCGTCTTAGTTGCCGGACCATTATTCTCCAAAATTGCTAAAAAATATGTCCCAGGTGCCTTTGAACGAACCGGTAATCTGACCGCTTTAGGCCCTCAGAAGACCTTTAAGTTAGAAGAAACACCAAGCTTTAGTTCTGCAGTTTTGACATCTTTATTCCCAGTTATTTTAATGGCTATTGCCACGATTTATCAGATGACCCTACACGCTGGGGTAGCCCCAAAGAATCCGTCGGGGTTAGATAACTTTATTGCCTTTATTGGGTCTCCAAGTATTGCCATGCTGATTTCATTACTGTTTGCCATGTGGGCCATGGGGATTCGGCGCCATATTCCAGTTAAAGATATCATGAGTTCTCTGGAAGAAGCCGTGAAATCCATTGCCATGCTGCTGCTGGTTATCGGTGGTGGCGGTGCCTTCAAGCAAGTCCTAATTGATGGTGGGGTTGGGAATGCTGTTAAGAATCTATTCATCGGTTCTGACATTTCCCCATTGATCTTAGGTTGGTTGATCGCCGTAGTGCTACGGATTGCCTTAGGGTCGGCGACGGTTGCGGCTTTGACCGCCAGTGGCTTAGTGCTACCGCTGATGCAACAAGCAGGTGTCAACTCGGCATTGATGGTACTGGCCATTGGGGCCGGGAGTTTAGCAGCCAGCCACGTGAACGATGCCGGTTTCTGGATGTTTAAAGAATACTTTGACTTAAGCGTCAAAGAAACCTTACTGACCTGGACAGTGTTAGAAACGCTGATTGCCATCGTTGGTTTGGGCGGTGTCTTGCTGCTAAGTCTATTCATTTAAATAACATTACCCCCAAAAGTTTATTTCAACTTTTGGGGTTTTATTTTAAAAAAAATGAAGTATTTTTATCGATTAAGTGTGATTTAACCATCTTTTCTAGTTTAATTTTCTAAAACTTGATATAATGTCTTTATAGGGTATTAAAGCGATGTCAAGCTGGTCAAAGTTCAATTGCTGTTTGAAAATTGGGCGTGCATTTAGGGGATACAGATCAGTGCCTATCAATTTTAATACCAAGGGTTTGAGAAGCAAACGATTTGGGATTTAGGAGGATATTACATGAAACATACTAAGATTGGTTTAATATTAACTGGTTTATTAGCTGGTTTGTTGATTGCACCAGGGGTAGCGAATGCTGCTGCGACTGAAGGTGGGACTGGCCCTGGGGATGCAACCTATAACCTGAGTGCTAATACCGCTGTTACGTCGGGCGGGAATTACTTTGCGGCTACAACTGCAGAAACTGGCTCAGCTAAGTCTACAGCACAGTTCACTATTAAGGCTGGAACTTTACAATTATTTGCGGTGCCTGATTTGAACTTTGGTCAAGTGCCAATGTCTACACTGTTAAATGGGGGAACACAACAGCTGCAAGATAGTAACGTGGCAACTGGTGATACTGCTTCTTCCAAAGATAGAGAAGCTTTTGATGGGAACAACAAAGGTCTTTTAGCAATCAAAGATATGCGAGGGGCAACAACTGGCTGGAAACTCAGCGCAGCTATGAACCCAACTTTTAAAGACCAAAAGGGTGCTCCAGATTTAACCAATATCGCCTTGAACTTAAAGGCTACTGGCAAAAACAGTGTTAATACCACAGAAGCTTTGCCTTTAGCGGGTACTAACATTGGGGCTACGGCAACAAATGTGGCCACCGCCACGGGGACTACTGGTAAAGGGGATACAACTTGGAACTTGACGGATCCAACTAACGCAAACCTAACAATCCCTAAGCAAGCGGCTAATATTCCTTCTACAGCAACTTATCAATCCACCATTACTTGGACCTTAGCGGTTGGTGCTTAATCAAGTTTGATTTACTGTTCCGGGGGAGCTTTCAGCTCGTTTTCCTAAGGACTATTGGCACACTTTATAAACGAACAGAAATATTGATATTTTACATTTAGAGAGCTGATGACAATTTTTTGTCACAGCTTTTTTTGGGAGATTTAACGATGAAGATAAAAACATATTTTTATGCGGTGATCGTGGCGTTGGCCGGGTTTTTGGGTTTAGCCGCACCCCAGGCTGTCCAAGCTGCCGGCACACCAACGGGGGCACAATTCTATATTGCCCCGGCATATCCGGATAATCAGACCGATAAATCTCTCGGCTATTTTGATTTAAAGGTGGCCCCGGGTCAAACCGGCAAACTGGGGGTGGTGGTACAAAACACCAGTAAGACCGATAGTCGGACCATTCAAGTTACCCCGATTGCTGCCACCACCAATAATGCGGGGCAGATCAACTATACCCCCAGCAAGAAAAAAGCTGATAAGTCAGCCCAGTATCGCTTGAATCAACTTTTTTCAAAGCCCGTGGCCATTCACTTAGAACCTGAAGAGAGTAAGACCGTGAGTTTTGAATACATCATTCCCAAAGACGGCTTTAAAGGGCAGATTTTAGGTAGTATTTATGCCTTTGACCAGACCAGCCAAGCTAAAAGTAAGACCCAATTTGGGCTTTCCAACGAATTTGCCATGGCCCTGGGGGTTAGTTTAAACCAGAATCCGGATGAAAAATTGATACCGGACCTGAAGTTGAATAAAGTCGCCCCAGACGCAGTTAACCGTATCCCTTATATCATTGCCAATGTGGCCAACGTGGCCCCGACAATGTTTCGGGGGATGACGGTTAACGCGGATGTGACTCGGCAGGGCAATGCCAAGCGGGTCTATCATAAGACCATCAATGATGGCTCCATGGCGCCAAATTCAAATTTTGATTTACAAATTCCAACAGGTAAGAATGCCATTGAACCGGGGAAATATCATCTGAAACTAGTGATCCATGCGGTGGATAAGACCTGGACTTTCAATCGAAACTTTACCGTGACGGATACGCAAAACAAGGCCATTAACAAAAAGGTTGGGACTAAGAAGACCAATAATTGGACCTTGTGGATTATTGTAATTGTTATTTTGTTGCTGGTGATCAATGGGATTTTACTGGCTTATTATTTAAGAAGACGGAAACAACAAAGCAAGCACGCGAAGGGACATGCACGTAGGAGGCATTGATATGGCGAAGTTTTTATTAAAAATCAGTATCAGTGTCACTTGGATATTGGTTACGATGATGATTATTGTTGCTAGCCTTGCGCCGTCACAAACGGTTTATGCCCAATCCAGCACCAGTCAATTTACAATTTATCAAGATCAACCCGAACCCACGCCTAAACCTGATGAAACGGTGCCACCCAAACCCCAGCCCCAAGAGCCCACCAAGCCCAGCCAACCGCCAAGTACCGGGCAAACTGGGGCTGGCAAACCCACGGGGATGGTTCAAAAACTAGCTGGCTTCTTGCCCCAGACCGGGGACAAGCTGGATTATTGGCTGATGCTTATTGGGGTGGAATTAATCAGCCTGGCCATTATTCTAGGTGGTATTCGCCGGCAGAAGGAGCGAGCATATGATAAAGAAGCTCACTAAAGTAAGCCGAGTTATCGTCTTGCTGTTGGCTGTTTTTAGCTTAGTTTTTGAAATAAGCATTATATCAAAGGCAAGCAATCCTGAGCCAGGGATTGCTAAGGCCGCTGATAGTGCACCTAGCCCTGAAAATGCAGTAACGCCTGCTGGTTGGGATATTTTCTGGGGATTATTTATATATAATGGTATTTCAGCACAACCCAGTGATAAAAATGTAGTGCAGTCTGCAACAACAACAATTAATTTCACCTCAACCAGTAAGGATGCATGGTTCTTTGGCTATCCCAATAAAATCAATAGCGTTTCAGTTCGGGAATACGTTGGTGGCAAATGGGTAGATGCTGCCAGTGTAGCTGATTTAACTAAAAAAGAACCTTATGCAGATGTAGCGGTTAATTTTACGAACTTATCTGTAGGAACTCACTATTACCAAATTTCAGTTAGTTATGGTAATAATACTAAAGCATACAGCCGTGTGGTTACGGTAAATGTTTTACCACAGCCAGTTGATGCCATTTCATTAAACCCCAAACCAGTTCGATCTACGCTATTTTGGGGTGAAACAACTGGCATAAATTCCAATATTCAGCCATCTAATAGTACTACTATGGTAAATTGGGCACTAGATAATACTAATTTAGGTACTTTTTCTAGCAGTACAGGTATTCAGAATAACTTTACAACAACATTGCAACCTACCGATGCTAATCTGAAACAAGCTTCTGGATTGAAGGCTGGTATTACGACCACAGCACAAAATCCTAGTGGTAGTATCGTTAGTGGTTCAACCAGCGTCACAATTGGCGGTTTATTGCCACAAAAGACCACAGAAGGCGACACATTTGCCTACTACCCGGCAATTTTAGACGAGGTTCAATATCCAGCCAGTGCCCAAGTTGGTTATTCATGGCAAATATTTGATGCTAACTATAAACTTTTGAGTAATCCTGGAGGGAAAACAACTCTAAATACTAAGACTTTTAATTGGGAGAAGGTGCCACTTCCCAGCTCTGGTATATACTATCTGAAATTAAACATTACCTTAACTCAAAGTGGACAAACTACGACTTGGCAGTCCAACTATACGCCATTGACTGTAGACCCAGCTGTGGTGAAGCTGATTGCGGTACCGAACTTATTGTTCAATAAATTTGACGGCACCAATTATACGACGCCCAATATTCAGGATTTCTATAATCCAGCAGGATTGACCTTGAATTATGTACCGAAGGGCAACGTTAAAGCCAGTAGCAATTACGATGGCAACAACAACGACTTGTTAGCCGTATCCGGTAAGAAGTGGACCTTAACGGTGGGTTTTTCACCCTTTCGGAACACTGATAATCAGAAATACCTGACAACGGCTACCGGTGGGGCGGCCCAGTTCAATTTAAATGTGAATGGACAAAACTTTGCAGCATCGGATAATAGTACGCCGGTCACGCTGTTCACCAATTCCGCCAATAGCTATACGGGTAATTTAACCAACAGCACGACTTTGAAAATTCCCCAAGTTAAAACTGTGACACCGGGAACTTATCAGTCCACGGCGACTTGGACCTTGATCAAAGCACCATAAGCCTTTGAGCTTGATAAGAATAATCCTTTGAAGTTGAAATATGCCTCTTAATCAAAACGGATACTTTGATTAAGAGGCATATTTTTGTGGAATGCAGTTAGATGATGATTTCAAAATTTTGCGGTTGTACTTGATATAATTGCCAATAGGCAGCACTAATTTTATCAGGTGCGTAGTCTGAATCTGGCCTAACACCTTGGGTGATTGTAACGGTACCAACGTAAACATGCCTTTGTTGGAGATTTTTAGCTAAGCCAAATGCATAGTTTCGCAATGCGGCTTTATCCAAAGACATGGAGCTGTTGGCAATGGCTGGTTTTAAGGCAACACCGCCCCCGGTGAATAAAATAGCGCTATTCTCGGGATTTAATTTGGATAGTGCTGCTTGCACGCAATCAATGGCCCCACCAACGGTAATGGCGAAATCACGTTCAGCAGCTTGTCGGGACAAGTCTTTGGATTCAACACTACGGCGGGCCACAGCATTGTAAATTAACACATCGATTTGATCGATAGCTGAAAAGGCCCGGCGAATCGAGTCGCTATCGGTTAGATTCAATTGCTGAATAGTGACAGGTATCTGTTCAGTGGCCAATTTTGTTTGTGTGGCCAGTAACTTGGCCTGATTTCGACCCATTAAAATAATTTTAAAGTTGGCCTGAGCAAATCTTTTGATTATAGCTTCTCCAAGACCAGATTTTCCAATACCAACCAATACCAGTGTCTGCGTCATGATAACCCTCCAAATTGTGTTTTGTATTAAGTTTAGACCTGTATCAAATTGAGGTCAAAGCAAACTTCATTATATTTAAAAAATAATTATTTTTATAAATATTTCTTTTAACGTTTTTTTGAGTAAGTTTGCTATAATTGAAGTGTAAACGCTTTCTAAAAAAACAGATAAGGAGCTATATCATGAAAAATTACTTAGATCTCACTGGAAAAGTAGCCGTTGTCACTGGGGCCTCTTCAGGCTTGGGACATGAGTATGCCAAAGCCTTAGCGGAAAATGGCGCCAAAGTGGCGGTCATGGCTCGGCGGGTGGAGCGCTTGGAGGCTTTGAAACAAGAGATTGAAGCTAATGGCGGGGAATGCTTACCTGTTCAATTGGATGTGACCGATGAGGCCAACGTGGTCAAGGCCGTGCAAACCGCAGCCGACCATTTTGGCAAAATTGATATTTTGGTAAACAATGCTGGCGCCATCAAAGTAACGCCATCTGTGGATTTATCCTTGGCCGATTGGCAACAAGTCGTAGCCGTGAGTTTGTCAGGTTATTTCTTAATGGCTCGGGAATGTGGAAAGCACATGATCGCCAACAATTATGGCCGGATCATCAATACTTGTTCTATGTTTGGGCTGATTGCCGGTTTCCACATGCCAAACTTGGTTTATAATGCCACAAAAGGGGCCGTGCCAAACTTTACCCGCAGCTTGGCTCAGGAATGGGCTGAGTATAATATTACAGTGAATGCCATTGCACCGGGGATGTTCCCAAGTGAAATGATGGTGATGGATGACAACACTTTGGGTCTATTGAAGAGTCGTTGCCCAATCGGCCGGCCGGGTAAAATCGATGAACTGTTAGGCCAATTATTATTATTCGCTTCAGAAGCGTCCTCTTATACCACTGGTCAAACGATTGCCATTGATGGTGGTTGGACATCTGTATAAATTTGTGTAAATAAAAAAACTTCCGGGAAAATGATTGATACTATCCCTTTAGAGAGCACCAGAGAAAAACAAAAATTTCTCTGGTGTGAT
>NZ_AZGA01000021.1 GCF_001436375.1 Agrilactobacillus composti DSM 18527 = JCM 14202
AATAAAAAGACAAACTACAACTTTAACGAAAAAGTATAGTTTGTCTTCAATCTGAGCCGCCATTTATTGGCGGCTTTTTGCTTACAAGGTTAACCGATAAATGGCATCGGCATAAATGGCACTAGCTTTAAGGATATCGTCGATTTTCATGAATTCATTAGGCTGATGCATCACGTCAGCTGCCCCAGGGAACTGGGCCCCAAAGGCAACACCGCGTTCTAAAATCCGGCCATAGGTCCCACCGCCGACAATACCCTCTGTACCAGCCTGACCAGTATGGGCCTCATAAGTGGCTAATAAGGTTTTTACCAAGGGATCATCGCCTGGGACATAGTGGGGGATTTCGTAATGAGGCTTGATGCTGATGGCATATTGAGCCTGCCAATTTTGTTCAAATTGGGCTTTGATTGCTTCAATGTCAATGCCCTTAGGATAACGGATATTTAAGATGATTTGCCCGCTTTTAGCTTCGAAATCGTAATTAAAAATTGAAGCACTGACGGTCAAAGGTCCCATTAAGCTATCTTGATAAGCAATCTTAATATTTTTACCATAAATGTCTTCATGCAAGGTGGCCCCTAGGGCTAAATAAGTGGCCCCATTGGCATCAAAGGCATAGTCTTTTAAGAAATTGATCAAGAAAGTAGCCCCGTTACGCCCAGCTTGTGGGGTTGCGGCGTGGGCACCCTTGCCGTGTAACTGTAGGGTGTAATGGCCGTTAGCAAATTTTTGGCTGCCGGTTAATTGATTGGTCGTTAAATACGTGTTAAAAGCTGTTTCAAAAGTCGCATCTTGGTGATGGGCAATGATCGCTGTGGCAGCATGGGGCACCATGTTATCTCGAATACCACTCTTAAACTGTTGCAGGGTAAAGTCTGTGGCGGTTTCGGAGGTGAAATGTTGGTCTAATTGGAAGGAGACAATACCTTTTTCGCCATTGATAATTGGGAATTCAGCATCTGGTGAGAAGCCCCAATCAGGTTTGGGTTCAGTTTTGAAGTATTCGTGGACCCCTAGCCATTCGCTTTCTTCATCGGTTCCAATGATAAAGTGAATTTGTTGTTTAGGTTCAATACCAAGCTTCTTGAGCACTTTTAAGCCATAATAAGCGGCCAATAACGGCCCTTTGTCATCAGAAGTTCCCCGGGCATAAATAGCGCCGTCTTTGATCACAGGCTCAAAAGGATCCGTCTGCCAGCCATCCCCAGCAGGAACCACGTCCACATGGGCTAAAACGCCAAGGGTGGTGGTACCAGCACCGAATTCAATTCTGCCGGCCACATTTTTAATGTTCTTAGTGGCAAAACCATCTCGTTTGGCATAAGCTAGCACTTGGTTCAACGCCTTAGCTGGCCCAGGGCCTAAAGGAAAATCGGCTGTTTTGTGTTCAATATCCCGTTGGCTGTCAATTTTTAGTAGGGCAACCAGGTCCTTGATTAAATCGTCTTTGAAGAATGCGGTCTCTTGTTCCCAATTGATTGTCATAAAAATAACCTCACTTTAAGTAGTTTGATTCTGTCACGTGCTCTAACACTAAACGGAAAATTCGGATGATGTGTTCATCAGCCAAAGAATAGATGACCTCTTTGCCGACTTTGCGGTTCTTAACTAATTTTGCCTCTTTTAAAGCCCGGAGCTGATGGGAGACTGAACTCTGGGACATATTTAAAATACTGGCGATATCTAAAACTCTTAATTCAGATTCAAATAGGGCGTATAAAATCTTAGCCCGGGTCTTATCCCCAAAAGTCTTCAACATATTGGTCATTAGATCAATGGTTTCTTCTGGAGGTAAAGCGGCACTGACTGATTTAATTAACGCTTCGTGATCGATAGTTTCATTTTTTGGCATGGATTATCCCTCTAGTTTATTGGTAGCATTGGCGCTCATGATAAGTGGGGCAAACATAACTTTGGCATGGGCTAGTATGTCTTGTCCCAAATTATCGGCCGCCTTGGTTTCAGGTGCAATGGGATGATGGAAATATTTCAAGGCCGGCAAGCTGGCATTGAGATCCACCGTTGAGATGCGTTGATCAGCTGGTAACGTCAAATAGCGATTTAACGCAAAATGACTGTCATTGGCCATAGATTTAAAACGCACCAGCAAGCCGCTACTTTGCACCCAGCCAGGTTTTAACTTGAACCACAGGGCACCAGACATGGCCCGCACGGCCTGAATTTGATAATTGGTATTTGGTAGAATCATACCAGTGGTTCTTTCTGGATACAAGGGCGAAGCATAGGCGACATGCATTGGCACACTGCCTTTCAGGCGGACGGTTTGATTTAAAAAGACGCTGGCCGTGGGTAAAGTATTATTCAAATTGACCGCGTCCGCTGACACAAAGCGATTTTCACCAATTTGATAAAAGGCTTGGTTATCAATATCAATTTTTTGAGACACATGAACTTGCTTAAAAGGTGTCAGTTTTTTACGGGTCAAATCAGGGCGGTAAGGATTGGTGAAGGTGACCACGGGTTTGGTGCTGATCAACGCGCCATCTTCATTAATGGCGTCTAAACGGGCGTCATCTTTCATTTTCTGATAGCTAGCCCCAATGGCTGGGTAATTGGTGACCACGCCGTCAATGGGCAAGTTTACAATGTAATTCCAACTTTGCTGCTTTTCAGTCATTTCATCCCAAACAAAGACTTTCTTACCTAAAGCATGTAACTGGTTCACTAAATCTGGTGTCACCAATTCCGAAGAGATATTGATTGCGGTGACATACTGCAAGGCGTCAAAGTTGATGCGTTTTAAACTGCCTACAATGAAGATGCGCGGAACATCGGGGAGCAGTTTTTGCATTTCTTTTAGGCTCTCCAGTGAAAAGGAGTGGACCATGACCCGGTCTTGCATATGGTACTTCTGGACGCTTTGGGCAATCAAGGCTTCCATGTCCTTAGGATTGCCAGCGGCGGTTTTTTTTGTTTCTAATAAGAAACGGGCATTGGGATTATTTTGATAATGGGCAAAGAGCTCATCTAAGCTATGCATGGGCTCCCCATTGGCTTGGTGCAAGGTCTGCAATTGGGCAAAGGGTTGACTGGAGACAATCACGCTTTGACCGGTGATACGCTGTAAATCCCGGTCATGGGAAATAACCAAAACCCCATCGGCGGAGCGGTGCAAGTCCAGTTCCACATAATTGGCACCTTGACTAAAGGCAATATCATCACTTTGAAAGGTCTCTTCAGGGGCATTGATGGGATCACCCCGATGGCCCACGACGACAAAACCTGTGGTAAAATAAAAAATGCCCAGCAAACAACAGCTTAATAGCAGTCTGCATACTCTAGCGTTATTCAATATTTTCATTTTTTCAAATCACTTTTCCTAAGAAGTTATGACTACAATAATTAAACATACCATGAAATTAATTCCTAAGCTACAAAATTGAAGGAGCAATTTAAATTGATTACTAAATATCAAAATTTAAATCTAATTGAACAAATCACTCGTCTGGATGGCACCAAGTATTATGAAATTGCCAATATTTTCATGAATGGGCGGGCTGAATTGGCCGTGATTCGGGGGCTGTTAAAAGAAGTGCGGATCTTACAGTTAAATATTGCCCACTCCACTGCCGTAGATGTCTATGAAAAATATATCAATGAAACCTATGATTTTCCAGAAGAAGATTTCACTGAATGGGTAGAATGGCAAAAACCTGAAGGGAAAATTTCTGATGCTGTCAAAGAAATTTTAAAAGCCAATCACATCGGCTGATAAAGCCTAAAAAGCCCGGTTTTATCCACTTTTTCCTCACAAAGGGTGTTAGCGACACCCAGTTTTTCCCATCAATTTTTAATTTATGAGAACTTTTTACAGCAAAAATTTAAAATTAGCCCTTTACACGAGGGCAAATATTTGATACTATATTTTTTGTTGATTGGCCAGTAGTTCAGTGGTAGAATGCCAGACTGTTAATCTGTGGGTCGTTGGTTCGAATCCAACCTGGCCAGTAGTAAGAAAAAAATGTTGTAACTTTCTTACCAATATGTTATGATAATCTCATCAAAAGTTAATATTAATTGGCCAGTAGTTCAGTGGTAGAATGCCAGACTGTTAATCTGTGGGTCGTTGGTTCGAATCCAACCTGGCCAGTCGTTACGTGTTAAGCTTAGTGATCTAACTAGAGCTTATTTTTTTTAATCAATTTTAGCTTATAACAAAAAGGATGGCTGAAATGAACTATTATATTGCAGATACACATTTTTTTCATAAAGAACTCTTAGAACCAAATGACTTTGCGCCCCGGCACTTTGATTCGGTACAAGCGATGGATCAACAGATGATCACGGCTTGGAATGCGCGGGTCAGTGATAAAGATGTGGTCTATCATCTGGGGGATATTGCTCTGCGCCCGGGCAACTTCCCTAAACCTCCAGAAGTTTATGAACAAATTGAACAATTAAATGGCCATATTGTTTTTATCAAGGGCAATCATGACGCGCATGAGCTATTTAAATATATCAATACCCACAATTTCGAATTACTGGGCCAAGCTAAGTATCGGTTTGAAGATGTCGGCGCCTTGATCAAATTTGACCACGCCCAATATTATTTGACCCATTATCCTTTATTCTTAGGAATTGCCACGCAGATTTATAATTTACATGGTCATATCCATCATAATATGATGCCCACGGCTTTGAACATCAATGTGGGTGTGGATGCGCCGGAACGGGATTTCCTAGCCCATAAATTACCCTTTGGCACACCTTTAAAGGATAGTGAAATTGAAGAGATGGCCCATCAGAAACAAATTTGGCTGGATCAGCAAAAAAACTCATAAAAAACTCATACTCACATTGATTTTTAATGTTTCTTTCGTTATACTAATTTTAATCATCAATTGAGGAGGGGTAGTTTGTTAGAAGATCAAAGCTTAATGCAGATACGCAGTCAATTGCTATCAATGACTAAACCTGAAAAACATGAAGATGTCGCCGCGGTGTTAATATTAGCCTTTCGAAAATATCAGCAAAATGAGCTATCCCTAGGCTATTTTGACTATAGTTTAATGCCACAGTTGATCCCAATTCTAAAAGCAGACAGACTCCAAGCGGCAGAAGATTTGCTACGGCCCTTAATTCAAACTGAATAAACAAATGGTATTGGTCATGGATCGCGCTGGTCCATGACTTTTAATTTTGGCCAGCCAACAGCGCAAAGCGCTTGACGAATAGCCGTTTCTTATTTACGATTGGTTTAATGAACTATCCGGTGGCTAAATCAAATGAGTGAGGCAAAGACGAATGGCTTTTGAAACGATCCAAATCATGCACATCAATGACTTACATTCTCATCTGGAGAATTGGCCGAAAATTAAACG
Organism: Agrilactobacillus composti DSM 18527 = JCM 14202; assembly: GCF_001436375.1. Lineage (GTDB taxonomy): Bacteria > Bacillota > Bacilli > Lactobacillales > Lactobacillaceae > Agrilactobacillus > Agrilactobacillus composti. Next base: position 5,343 of record NZ_AZGA01000021.1, read on the forward strand.
GTTTTTAACAACGCAGCGAGCAGCGTATTTAGCAAAGGGTGACCCAACGCTGATTTTTGACATTGGCGATGCCGAAGACCGGGCCCATCCTTTAACCGAGGCTACTAATGGGCAAGCCAATGTGGCGTTATTCAATGAAATTGGCTTTGATGGGGTGACTATTGGCAATAATGAAGGCATCGGCAATAGTCATGATCAACTAGAACATTTATATGATCACGCTAATTTCGATGTGATTTTAGGCAATTTATTCGAACCAGATGGGACTCGTCCGGCCTTTGCCAAGGTGGATAAAATCATCACCACTCCTAGCGGCACCCGTGTGGGCGTATTGGGTTTAACGGCGCCATTTTTTCTAACCTATATCCCTAATGGTTGGCAGCCAAAAATTGTCCAAAATATTTTACCGCAATTATTAGCGCAAATTCAGCCAAAATGCGATATTATCGTATTGTTGTCCCATTTAGGCCTGGAAATGGACCGTTATATTGCCAAGCACTTTCCCCAGATTCAAATCATTTTAGGAGCGCATACTCACCATTTGTTGCCCGTGGGCGAACGCCGTGGCCAGACGATGCTAGGCGCTGCGGGTAAATATGGGGAATATATTGGTGAGATGACCTTGCAAGTCAATGATCAACATCAGCTCGTGGCCGTTAGCGCCCAGGTACAAAAGACTGCCGACTTACCTGCTGAGCCAAGCGATAAGGCGACCATCAAACAGTTTCAAACTGAAGGGCATCACTTATTGCGTCAAGAACAGGTGGCTTGGTTGCCAGAACCATTGCCCACAGATTATCAAAAACCTACTAAGATGATGCAAGTAGCCTTAAAAGCCTTGGAAGCGCGGGGTCACACTGAAGCTGCTATTTTGAACCAAGGTTTATTTTTGCGGGACTTGCAAGCGGGTTTGGTAACCAAAGATGATTTACATGATCAAATGCCCCATCCGATGCATCTGATCAAAGTTTCCCTGCGGGGCTATGATTTATGGCGATTGGTCATGGAAATGGAAAAGAATCGTCGCTTCTTAAATCATTTTCCAATCCGGGGGATGAGCTTCCGGGGCAAAGTGTTTGGGGAGCTGGTCTATGATGGAATCGCTGTGGAACCAGGGACGCGGCGGGTCTTTTGGCATGATGAAGAACTGAATCCAGAACAGACCTATACTTTCACCACCGTGGATCATTATTTATTCATTCCATTTTTCCCCACTATTGAGATCGTGGGGGATAATGAGTTTTTATTTCCAGAATTTTTACGAGATGCCGTTGGGAATTACTTAGCGACTCAGTATCCTTTGCACAATAGTTTGCCCACCAGTCAAGCCTGACCGCAGGGCATTGTGAGGACAGCTAGATTAATGGTATAATTCTAATGTTTTACAGAAAAGAGGCTAAGTATGTCAAATACTGACCAGACCAAAGATAGCACCGCTGCCAAGATTGATGAATTGTTAGACGAGACTGTCAGCAAACCAGAAGCCATTGTTTATGTGCGCCTGGTTGATGACAAAATTTTGATCAACGGTGTGGACTACGAGATGATTGAAAATCATAAAGATGCCTTTAACGTGGATGTATTAAATGATCGTTATAGTGATATTTTAAATAAATATGATTACATCGTGGGCGATTGGGGCTATGACCAATTGCGCTTGCGGGGATTTTATCGAGATAATAACCATCAAGCTAACCGGGATCAATTGTTTAGTACTGTGGAAGATTATTTATATGAATACTGCAATTTCGGTTGTGCTTATTTTGTTTTGCATCGCTTAGGCGCGCCTTTTAAACCGAAAGAAAAAGTTAACAATAACCACAATAATCACCGTAGCCGTACTCGTAAACCCAAGCATAAAAGCAACAATAACACGGCCAAAACCACCCATTCCGGGAAGAAGCCGGCCACTAAATCAGACAATAATCGGCCGCAAAAGCAACCACAAAAAGCGGCTAAAAACAATAACGCCAAATCACGTCGGTTTACAGTTCGTAAATTAGATGAATCTAAGTAATTAAAGGGGCATTTCTGCAATGCAAAAGCAATATCAAGGGTACTTTATCGACCTTGACGGCACGATCTATAAGGGAAGTCAAAGAATTCCAGCAGCTAAACGTTTTGTGGAACGACTGCAGGCTAAACACTTACCCTTTTTATTTTTGACTAATAATACCACCAAGACACCCGAAGCAGTGGTTCACAATTTAGCAGTGAATCATGATATTCATGTCACCCCCGATGAAATCTATACCCCAGCTTTGGCCACGGCCAGTTATTTGACACATCAGGTAAATGGCGCCTGTGATCAGCACAGTGTTTATATCATCGGCGAGCTTGGTCTTAAAAAGGCAATCTTGAGCTGCGGGTTTAAACTCAATGAAGTTGATCCTGATTATGTCATTGTGGGTTTGGATTATGATGTCACTTACCATAAATTTGAAATGGCAACTTTAGCCATTCAAAGAGGGGCGACTTTTATTGGAACCAACGAAGATACTAATCTGCCCAATGAACGGGGGTTAGTCCCCGGGGCCGGGTCGGTGATTGCCCTAGTTGAAAGAGCCACCCAGCAAAAGGCTTTTTATATTGGCAAACCCCAACAGCCCATCATGGTAGCCGCCTTGGATAAAATTGGCCTGACGAAAGACCAAGTGGTCATGGTAGGGGATAATTTAAACACAGATATCCAAGCTGGCTTTAACATTGGCATGGATACACTATTAGTCTTAACCGGTTATAGCAGCGCTGAAGATGTGGCCAAAGTTGCCCAACAGCCAACCTATATTTTAAATTCCTTAGACGAGTGGCAGTGATATGGGGAGATTAAAACAAATTGGCCAGCTCAGTGGGATATTTCTATTTATCTTAACTTTGGCCATTTTCTTGACGATCATGGGGACATTTATTTATTATCCCATCGATGCCCAGTTGTATCAGCTGCCGCAACAGGCCAATATGTCTTTAAGTCGATTAATGCACAATTATACCCAACTGATGGCTTTTTTAAATATCCCTTGGCTGACGCAGCTACGCATGACCGACTTTCCCAGCTCAATCAGCGGTACGGCTCATTTTGTGGATGTTAAAAAATTATTTATATTAAATAATGTGCTCTTGGTATTAAGTGCGGTAGTGGCGCTACCAACCTTGGTAAAATGGCGTCACCGGCGGGAACGTTGGCGTTTATATCGTCCCTTTCAAATCGGGGCGGTAGTCCCTATTTTAATTGGCGGCATGGCGGCTATTAACTTTGATACGTTTTTTGTGACCTTTCACAAGATATTCTTTCGTAATAGCGATTGGTTATTTGATCCAGCAGTAGATCCAATTATTAATGTATTGCCAGAGCAGTTTTTCATGCACTGTTTCATTGTGGCTTTTGTGTTGTTTGAGGCGGCAATGGTTTGGGGCATTTGGATTGGCAAACGTGATTTAACTTAAAAAAATGGTGTCAGGTTAGACTTCGATCGAAGTTACCTGACACCATTTTTTTAATCTGCCGATTCATTGACCGGCTTTTTTTTTAGTTTATTCCTTAACCAAACAAATAACATTGGTAATAATGAAATGGCTACGATCCCCATGGCAACCATGGAGAAGTGGTCTTTCACAAAAGGAATGTTCCCAAAGAAGTGACCCATGCCCACACATAAGGTGACCCAAAGGAAACCGCCAATGAAGTTGTAAAGAATGAAATGACGGTAGTTCATATGACTGCCGCCAGAAACAAATGGCGCAAAGGTCCGCACGATTGGCACGAATCTGGCAATGGCAATTGTTTTACCCCCATGGCGATCGAAGAAGTCCTCGGCAACAGCTAATTTGTCACGGTTGATGAAGCGACCGAAGAAACTGTTGTCTAAGGCACGATCACTTAAGTGGCGGCCAATTTCATAATTCACAGTATCACCAATGACGGCTGCTGCTAAAAAGACGATAAACAAGACCCCGTTATTCAAGTGATACGCTGGATTAGCAGCCAGGGCTGCGGAAGCAAACAATAAGGAATCACCGGGTAGAAATGGAAAGATGACAATCCCAGTTTCGATGAAGACCATCGCGAAGAGAATAACATAACTCCAATTCCCAAAGTTGTTTACCAAAGTCACCAAATGCTGGTCAATGTGTAAAATAAAGTCGATCAATTGCGCCATTAAGAGCCTCCTATTTATCTTCGTCTTGGATCAGCGGTAAGCTATGAGCCATGCGACTAGCTGCTGCTGCAGCAATGGCTCCGACGATGTCATCCAAGAATGTGTGTACTTCACCTTGTTTATGGGCATTTAGTTCGGCTAAGATACCCGGTTTGATTTTATCGATATAACCGTAGTTGGTCAAACCAATGGAGCCATAAACATTGACGATGCCCAGGGCCATAATTTCATCAACGCCATACAAGCCCTCATCAATTTCGATAATGTGTTGCAACGGTTCCGGTAATTGCTTAGCCTGAGCCAGTTCATCCAATGCGATCCCGGTCATGATTGCATTTTGGACTTCGCGTTTTTTTAAGACCACTGAGACGTTGTCGATACACTCTTCAACGGTTAAATCCTTGATATAGTCTTTTTGTAAAAAAAAGACTAGTTCCGCGATACTTTGGATCGAGACATTCTCTTGTTTAAGTAGCGCAATACTATGTTCATATAAATCTGGCTGTTTAGCGATGGTTTAAGCCTCCTTAGTTAATTGAATAAAGAAGTTGAGTGCAGCGGTTGCTTACGTTCTGGGTAAATGGTCTCTAAGGCGTGGTTTACCGCTGTTGGGACTTCGCCGAAACCAGACGCAATTAGTTTCACTTTACCATTATAATAAGCACTGTCGCCGACGCTGTAAATCAATGGCCGGCTGGTCTGCATATGATTGTCCACCAACACGTCTGTACCCTGTAAGTCAATGGCCCATTGGCGTAAGATGCGACTGTCAGAAGTAAAGCCGTAGTTGACTAGTAATTTATCAACTAATAAGGCATCATGATCATCAGACTTCATTTTCTTCAAGTCAATCTTAAGTTTGCCATCGTCAAGGCCAAGACCTTCAAGTAGGAAAGGGGTTTTAACATTAATATTAGAAGTCATTAGTTGTTTGACGCTAGATTCTAGACCCCGGAATTTATCGCGTCGATGAATGATCGTAACTGACTTGGCAATGTCATTTAAGGTCAAAGCCCAGTCAACGGCTGAATCACCACCACCTGCGATGGCCACGTCTAGATCTTTGTAGTCGTCAAGATCATGAACGAAATAGTCGACTTGATGGTGATCCAAACGACTATCGTAATCAAAGGCCAACTTTCTTGGAGCAAAGGCGCCATTACCAATAGCAATAATAACGGATTTGGAATAATAGGTCGCCTTTGAGGTGGTGATTTTAAATTGGTCGCCAGCTTGGGCAATATTGGTGACGGCAGTATCTAAGGTGATCTGCGGATCAAAAGCTCTCATCTGAGATTCAAGCTGTTGAACCAATAGTTTGCCTTTAATATGGGGGAAACCTGCAACGTCATAAATCTCTTTTTCTGGGTACAGTGCGCCTGTTTGCCCGCCTAATTCAGGCAAACTCTCTATTAAATGAACGTCAGCGTTACGCAGGCCGGCATAAAATGCGGTGAACATACCGACCGGGCCGCCGCCAATAACTGTAATATCAAATACGTGCTCCATGTGTTCAGTCTCCTTAATTTTGGAAGTGAAAAACATTTACAGATTACCATAAAAAGGCATAAATTTATAGTCGTTACCCAGATAGTTTCTTTGCATTTCGTGGAACACAATTATATTATAAAAGTAATTGATGAATAAAAGGAGAATATTTATGGACTTTCCACAGTTAGATTTAAAAGATTTTAAAGGACCCAAAGCAACTATTGAAACAAATATGGGGACTATTCACGCTGCATTATTTGAAGACTTAGCTCCAAAGACCGTTGAGAACTTTATGTCCTTGGCTAAAAATGGCTATTATAATGGGACGATTTTTCACCGGGTCATTCCAGACTTTATGATTCAAGGCGGCGATCCTACTGGCACTGGTCGTGGTGGGGAAAGTATTTGGCATAAACCTTTTGCTGATGAATTTGAACCTCACTTGTTTAACCTGCGGGGCGCATTATCAATGGCTAACGCTGGACCTAATACGAATGGCAGTCAATTTTTCATTGTGAATAATACCCACGTTGACCCTAACATGTTAGGGCAACTTGCTGAAGCCGGTTATCCTGAACCTGTTATTGAAGCTTATAAAAATGGGGGCACACCTTGGCTTGATTTCCGTCACACAGTTTTTGGTCAAGTTATCGACAATATGACTGTTGTTGACGATATTGCTGGTGTAGACCGGGATAATGCGGATAAACCAGTTAAGGATGTTGTTGTTACTTCTATTAAGATTGATTAATTCATGGAGGTGACGACAATGGCCTATCATATTGGCGACATCTTGGAGGGTACGGTTACTGGTATTCAGAATTATGGGGTGTTTGTAGCCTTGGATGATCAAGAACAAGGCTTGATTCACATTTCAGAATGTGAGCATGGTTATGTCAAACGCGTGAACGACTTATTTAAAGTCGGTCAAAAGATCAAAGTGATGGTCTTAGATATTGACGAATACTCCAAAAAAATCAGTCTCTCCGTGCGCGCTTTAACCGATGACCCGAATGTTACCGAAAATTGGCATCGCAAGCACTACTGGACCAATCGCCACCTAGATTTTGGCTATCAACCAATAGCCCAAAGCATGCCACAATGGCTTGAACAAGCAGAAAAAGATTTTGGTGTTCCCGAGATCAATTAATAAATATTCATATATTTTTAGGCCGAACAAGGTAAATTGTTCGGCTTTTTTATTTTTTTTATTTTCTGCTTGACGTTGTGGGCCTGAGTTGATATTATTATACATGTTGTTACGGCGGCAAAATGTTCTTGACATTTGAAATGCCACGTAATATACTAATCAAGTTGCTGTTAGCTGAGCGACGATGTATAAATATTCAAAATGTTGAATTTATATGTTGACAATGAGTTACATAGCTGGTAAGATATAAAAGTTGTCGTCGCGTGCTAAGCGATGTATAAAAATTCAAAAAT
>NZ_AZGA01000022.1 GCF_001436375.1 Agrilactobacillus composti DSM 18527 = JCM 14202
GCGGCGTAACTCAAGGAGTTACGTCTTTTATTTTATTATGAGTGAATAATTCAGGTGTATAACAGATTCACAAAAAATGATGTCATTTTGCCATAACAATCATGTTTTATTTTGATAACAAAATTTAATATTTTGTAATAATTGCACTATATAATAAGCAAATATCTATAAACTGAACTAATATTTCAGTTTCAGAAAACATCAAAGCCGTTCATAACAGTCCTTTTCACAAATGTGCATAAAAACGAACCACAATATCCTTTTACAGATATTGTAATATGACCAAATATAGACCAATTATTAAGTTTTTTCTGAAAATTATTGAAACGATTACATTTCGTCTTAAATTAGCTTCATTTTTAGCCTCGGCATTTTTAGACCATTTCAATTGCGAGATTAGGTCAAACAACTTATTTGGGATAAACCAAATCTTGTGGCCGGACAGCTTGATAAATTTGATAGGCCCCATCCAAATTGGTGACGTTAAAGCCATGTTGCACCAGAAAACGGTAAGCCACATATGACCGTTCCCCACTGCGGCAACTGACAATGTAGGCTTGGTTTTTATCTAATTCCGACACCCGCCGGCGCAGTTGATCCAAAGGAATGTTCACCGAATCCGGGAAATGCCCGGCGGCAATTTCATCAGGGTTGCGTACATCCAAAATCTTAGCCCCCTGCGCCAAGGCAGCCGGCAGGTCATACCATTGAATATGGCGGCTTAAGCCTCGGGTTAAATTCACCGCCGCCTCCCCTAACATATTGATAGGGTCTTTACGAACCCCATAGGGCGGTGTGGCTACCATTTCAATATCCGCCAGGTCGGCGATGGTCATGCCATTCTTCATGGCTTCGGCTAAAATGCCGATTCGTTTCGACACACCCATGGGGCCGACAATTTGGGCGCCATAAATAGCCCCGGTTTTGGGATCAAAGACCAATTTCAGGTTAATCAGGGTAATTGCCGGGTCGTCGGGGTCATGGATCTTGCCCAACACGTGGATCACTTCGGGATTTAACCCGGCAGCTTTTGCCTGTTCTTCGGTACGGCCAACCCCGCCGGCCAGCATATTGTAAGCCCGGCCCAGCTTAATTTGTGGATTGGTATAATGCTGCTCCGTGGTTTTAGATACGATGGGAGCCGTGGCGGTACTCCCCAGGTTCATGTAAACACCGCCCAACAAAAACGGCGGGTGCAACACCTTTTTGCCCAGGGCATACCTAGCCCCCACACTTTGCCAGTCAAAATAAGTGCCAGCCAAATTATCCGCCAAGTCCCCGGGGTCTAGGTAAACCAAATCTGCGGGGAGGACGGTACCGTCCTTTAAAACCACTTTTTGCTGGTCAGCTTGCAAAGTCACTTGGGTTTGGCCAGTGATCACCCGAATCCCATGGCTGGTCAATTCCCGCAACAAAAAAGCAGCCATTTCTTCGTCCAGCCAGGATATTACATGGGACAAGGGCGTAACAAGGGTTGCGGCCAATTCCTGGTCTTTCAGGTCTTCAGCCACAAAAATGCCATTCTCATCGGCCCCCAGGATCACGGTTTGGGCAGATTGCTTTAAATCAATTTCCACCTCACCTAACTCTAAGACATCCTCTAAAACAGGTACCTGCTGGTCAGCGATAAATTGGGCCAAACCGGCTGGTGTCATATCCACTAACATAAGCATTGACCTCCCTGAATAATTTTTCTCCATTATACCCCAGACCTTGGCAACTGGATATGGGATAGATATAGCGATATTTAAAGTTATTTTTTGACAATATATATTAAAAACAGCTAGCTAACGATAACTATAATAATTAAAATAATCTATTTTTTTAATTTTATCTAAATATTTCTAAAATATTTGTTCATGCATCGTATCTTAAATTATGATTAATCTGCCTTAATTTTAATCATAATTTCAGGAGGAAATAATTTGAAACATCCGAATTTATTTATGGCCGTCACGGTGTCGACCCTAGCTCTAAGCGGCGTGCTGTTAAGTCAACAGCCAACGCGTGTCCAGGCCAGCAGTGTGGGCACGGTGGTCAATCCCATGGCCAATGCCCCAGTTTATGTTTATGATGCCCCCGGCGGCAATGTCAATTATAGCCGGACGTTACCCAACGGCTCTGCTTGGCAAATCAACACGGTACAAGCCGTTCCGGGGAGGGGAAACTGGTATGAGCTTGGCCCCAACGTCTGGATCAATGATTATGTTTTTAAAGCCGCTGATACAAGCAGCAGCTCGACGCCCACAACCCAAAGCGGTGTCGGCACCATTGCCAACCCCCAGGGCGATGTGGCGGTGTATGCTTACGACAAGCCCGCCGGCAGTCTGATTGCCACCCAGACCTACGCCAATGGCACCCGCTGGCAATTCAATCAGGTGCAAACTATCCCTGGTGTCGGCACCTTTTATGAAATTGGCCCCAACATTTGGATCAACGACTATGTCTTTCAAGTGGACAGCACCAAAGCCAGTCCCGACACACCTAGCGGGGACGGCAGCCAAACTGCCCCTGGCACGGTGACCATTAGCAGTACTGGCGCTAATCTCCGGGATGCCCCTTATGGCAACATCTTGCGCTGGCTGGACGCCGGCACCACTTGGCAAGTCACCGGTAGCAAAACCGTGGGCGGCGTGGTGTGGTATCAACTGGGTACCGCTCAGTGGGTCTGCGCCAGCACCATCGACCTCACTAGTCCTGGTACCAACGTGACGGGCACCCCGGCCAATCCCAATCAGGTCCTGCATCTCACCAACGCCGCCCCGGTCTTCACCGCCCCGGCCCCAGCTGGTGGTGGCCTCACCGGGCAGATTTTACCCACCAACACCGACTGGCGGGTCCTGGACTTGAAGACCTTTGACGGAGCCACTTGGGCGCTGGTGGGCAGCAATCAGTGGCTGGCGGTGGTCAACGGCCAATTAATCAACGCTTAATTTGGCCAAAAATGAAATCGTTTTACATATTCTTGCCTTGATAGCGTCCCTTTTGCAAGGCAACAGCTAGGTTTTTAAAAGCCTGGCTGTTTTTGTATCTTGATAAATCCGTTAATTGCGGTGATAAATTTGATATGTAAATATTTATAATTATTTTTTGATAATATATATTGAATAAGCTGTCTAATCAATAATTTGAATTAGTAAATAATATCTATTTACTTAATTTTATTTAATCTTTTAAGAATCGAATACTCATGAGGACCTGTTACAATTAACTCATACCTTAACTCTAGCCTTATATCAGACAGGAAACATTCGGATTCCTGTCAAGTTGTGTCCCATACCTTAACTTAGAGAATATATCTGAGTGCTTACGACAACGCGTTAGCAAACAAAAGTATTGAACCCCAATTATACCCGTAGGTGATATCTGCTCAGATTGCCACATGAACTTCTATATTGGAGGGAGATTTCAATGTTTAAAGCGACTCATCAAGATCCTAAACTGCACTATAAAATGTATAAAGCTGGCAAAAACTGGGTTTTCGCCGGCTTAGCGGCCGTGAGTTTCGGCTTGGCCTTGGTTGACAAGCCCCAAGTCACACAGGGGGCAATTGACGCGGCCCAAACCACCAGTCAGGTCAGTGCTAATCCTAAGGCAGATGCTTCAACCAGTATCGACCAAAGTACGGCAACGACCCCTACTGCCAGCGCAACTCAACCGATAACGACACCACAAACAACAACGCCTATGCCGCAAAGTACCGGCCAAGCAGACCCAGCACCAGCAACTGAAGTAGCTACGCCACCTGCTAATGTCGCCCAAACTAGCCCAACGACTACGCCGCAAGTCACCACCAGCACCCCAGAGCAAAATCAAACCCCAACCACGGCCGAGAATCCAGTAACTCAACCGACGACGACCCAAACAATAGCTCAAACTGAACCAGCGTTACCTACAGCTGATCCTAAGACAGCCGCAACTGATGCCAAAGAGCCTGTCGTTGAAACAACCGCCCCTACAGACGGCAAACCGACTACCCCACCAGTTGACCCCAATGCGACTAAAACGGCGGCTACGGTCAGTACAACGCCTGCTGCAACCGTCCCGGAACCAAACGCAGCCGATGCAACAACTACGCCGCAAGCTGACCCTAAAACAGCCGTTGAACCCCCGGCTGAAACAACACCCCAACAACCAACTGCCACGGACTATCCCAGCGCCAAGGCTAAAACCGACCACGCCAATGATTTAGTCGCTCAGGCCAATCAAAGTGCGGCGGCTTTGCAAGCTTTACTGCAAGCCCCGAAGCCTGGTGATCCGGCTTGGCAAGCCCAGGTCAATGCGGCTTTAACTGAGTTGACCAACACAGCCGGGGCCTTTAGCGGCACCCAGGTGGCCACCGATGAGGTGGTGACTGCTTATGAAGCGGCCCTGAAGGCTATGCCCACCCAGCCCCAACCTAACGCCGTACAAAGTGTGCAAACTGGCGGCAAAAATGAAACCGCTACCTTAGCCAACTACAATGAATTGGTGGCGACTTATGCGGCGCAAGTGCAGACGCTTTTAGCGCAAGTCCAGGCTGGCCAGGCCAATTATGCCACAGCTGAAGCTTTGAATGCGGCCCAACAGCAGCTGAAAGCGGCGGCAGATCAATTAAACGCAGCTATCCAACAAGCCGTGACCCGGGCCAATGCTGGGGATACCAGTGGGACCCACCAGGCGGTTACTGCCCCGGATACCGCTGGCCACACCTTAGACGACTACAAACAGGCTTATGATGATGCCTTAACGGCTTACAATAGCCAGGTGATCGCTTATAACAACACCAATCCGGCTGTCCAGCAACCAATCACGCCCTTAGACACCAATGCCGATACGGCGACAACCCCGGATCCTACTAAGAACCCGGCGGCCAAAACTTACACTGATTTTAAAGCTGAAGTTGCCAAGACGGCGGCGCAAAACAATGCTTATAACCACTATGAAACGGCCAATGCTGCTTACCATCAAGCCCAAAGCGGCTTTACCGATTTAGCCGGGGCAGTGACTGCTTGGCAAACCGCCGCCAACAACTACAATCAAATGGTCAGCGGGGTGAATGCTGGGACAACTGCAAAATTGACCGAAGCAGATTTGCAGGCCCAACAAGCTGCGGTGACCAATGCCCAAACTAATTTGGCCAAGGCGGTCAACCAGTTCACCACAGTCAACACGACCTATCAAGTGGCCTTGGAGGCTTACCAAACAGCCTTAGACACCTATACCACCGCCACGGGCCAAGCTACCCAGCAAGCGGCGCCGGGTTATGACCCTAGCAATCCCACCAGTCCTTGGCATCAATTCCAAGCCCATATCACCAAGCTACAAACTGACTTTGCGCCCACCGGGACGGCTAGTGCCACGGTCCCCGGGCAAAATGAAATGATTATGCAACAAAATATGACCCAGTTTCAGGCCGCGGCCAAGGTCGCTGCCGCCGCTCAGGACTTACAGGCTAAGATTACCCAGATCAATGACGCAGCCAGTGCCCAACAAACTGCGGCGCAGGCTTGGGACACTTTGACGGCCAAAGCTAAAGACGATGGGCGCTGGGCCTTCTTCTACCCGCAAATTCATGGTGCCGGGGATGATTTGACCCAAAAGGATTATCAATACATTGATGCGGTCAATGGTACCACTACACCGTTGACCACCACCACTAAAAAGGCGGACTTTGATAAGACTTATACCGACATCCAAGTGGGTACCCCCGTGGCCAATTATTCGGCTAAAGATTACGCCGACCCAGCGGTAACTAAGACTGCCCAAAATGCCAGTTATGCTTATCTGGTCAATACCTTTCTTGATGCGGTGAACGCTTATAATGCCGGCGCTAGTGCCGTCAATAAAATCAACACTGGTGACCCCACCGCGGCAGCGGCTGTGACCACAACTGTGACTAATTTCAAGGCTGGTTTAGAAGGTCCCAATGGCTTTTCAGCCCAATATCAACAATTACTCCAAAAATTGGCCGGTGTGGCCGCTGATCCAGTGCAAAACGCGCAGGCTCTAGCAACTTTAAACAACCCAAACTATCTAAGTACGGACGGCTCAGATGCGGCGCAAAAAACCCTTACTACAGGAGGACAAACGTTGGTTGAAACTGTTATTTTAGGGTCAGGTGGTTGGCAGGATATTTTGAAATCAAACGCTGATAATGCCGTTTTTATCAATTACCAGTCTTTTACCCCCAAACAATACACAATCACCGATGATGGTGCTGGGCATCAAGTGTTCGCGACGGCCCTGCAACGAATTTTTCAAAGTCAGTTCAAAGACACTAATTATAACCCCACCGACTTTACGCTACAACCCACTTATGAGGTCGATGGTAAAACCTATTATTTAGCCGGCTATGGGATTTTTCAAGCTAATAATCTCAATGGCAATTTAAAGCGTACCGATCAGATTTTTACGTTTACCAACGATAATGCTGAACAAGAATTTGTGCAAAATGGCCTCAAGCTCAGTGGCGATCCATCACAAAATAGCTATATCAACATTTATTATATTGCCCAAGCGGATTATGACGCCATTGCCACACCAAATGCCACTGGGGTCAATGACTTGACCATACCGAGCCTTAAATTGGACGCTGTGTCTGCTTATGGCATGGATACGGCCTTACTTGCCCCTATGCCAGCAACAGCAGTCCCAGCCACTGGACCAACTTATTTGGCCGGCACAACTGTTAACCCGGACTTTCAAGCCCCAGCTGTTACCGTGCAAGCCCCGACGATTACTTTGAATCAGCCGAACGTCGCAACGCCAAGTACGCCAGGTGAATCCGGCACCCCAGACCCGGATAATCCGGGCACCCCAAGTGAGCCAGGGACGCCGGGTGAACCAGGTCATCCTGAAAATCCAGGCACGCCAAGCAACCCGGGGAACCCAAATAATCCTGGGACACCGACAAAACCTGAGAATCCCGACAATCCAACCATACCAAGCAATCCAGGAGTGCCAAGTAACCCGGATAACCCTAGTCATCCAACCATCCCCGCTAATCCGGAAACACCAATGAATCCTGGGCGCCCTAATGATCCGGACACACCAAGCAATCCGGAGAACCCGAGCAATCCGAACACGCCAAACAATCCGGACAACCCAATTAATTCAGAAACACCGAATAACCCTGGGATGCCAAATAATCCCGGAAACCCAAGCGATCCTGGGACACCAAACACCCCTGGCACCACAAATACACCAGGTAATCCAGAAATGCCAGGCAATCCTGGCACACCGACTATTCCGGGGACAGACACCTCAACTATAACCAACGCTAATACACCAACGACACAAGCACTAGCTAATCATGGTACTGGTCAGGGCTTGGCGGCTAAGGCAATGCAAAGTGGGCAATTGACCAACTTGGCCGCCAGCCACAAGCCACAAGCTAGCCAACCAACTCATAGCCAGCAAGCGCCACAGCACCAAGCTACCAAAGCCGCAACGTTACCGCAAACTGGTGAACAATCTGACACTAGCTTAACCGTATTAGGTGCTGTATTGACCGCTCTGTCTGCCTTGTTCGGCTGGTTCTTAATCGCTCATAAGCGGGAGCATTAATACACCATCAATCTTGCGTATACTAAAAAATCGAAGCCGGAAAAAACAATCCTACTTCGATTTTTTATTGCACAACAAAAACACCTCGACGGAAAATTCGAGGTGTTTGCATTACATATTTATCCGAACGATTGTAAATGATTGACCATATGATTGTTATGTTGCAACCGATCGCTTATTTGAATTTTAGGTTGAATAAAGCTTTTAGGCTGGATAGTAATCCCCAGTTGCAGCAATAATCCATTGATTGTCATTGCCTAACTTAACAGCTTGACGGCCATTGAGGTAAGTGACGGCAAAGACTCGGTATAAACCATCAGACTTGATCGTGCCAGATAATGAGCCGTTAGAACTGTACAAGGCAGTCCCAGCATTGGCATCAAAAGTCCCGTTTAAGGCTTTTTGCAATTGCAAATCAGAAGCTTTGACCCATTGGTTGTTCCCTAAGTCATAAGCCACTGGATTGCCATTGGCATCTTTAGCGACCTTGAAAGCAGACCATTCGTCATAAGATGTGTTCAAGTTGCCGATGGATTGAGTGGTCTCTGGATCACTGTAAATCGTCGCAGCGTTGAAGTTAGAGTACAAAGCTGTCCCGGTTGGCATAGCCCCAGTTGTTACACTGCTGGTAGACCCGGCAGTGACGTCGCTAGCCTTGACCCATTGGTTATTGCCTAAATCGTAAGCGACAATCTTGCCATCTTTATCCTTAGCGGTTTGGTTCACAGCCCAAGTGCTGTAAGAAGTATCCAATTTGGCGCCAGAATCCTTGGTCGTTGCCGCATCAGAATAAACCGTGACTGCTTTCTTACCAGAGTCAACAGTCATTGTGCCAGAAGGTACCACGGCGATGGTTAAATCACCAGTACTACCGCCAGTATCATTTTGCACGTCAGCCACTTTAATGTAAGACGTATGCCCAGCATTATCGAAGCCATAGCCCACAATATTACCATTACCGTCTTTCAAGACAGAAGTGTAATTCAAAGTTTGGTCTTTACCGATTCGAACAGCTTCAGCGTTCTTGAAGTCTTTGTCGGTGTAGACTTGAGCGATATTTTTAGTTTGAACGGTACCAGTAGCCTGGGTTTCCGTAATGCCAGTAGCCGTAGAGCCGTCCCCAGTAGCAGTGACGTCGCCAGCTTTGACATATTGCTTGTCAGCTAACTTGTAAGCCACAATATTGCCACTAGCGTCAGTCACCTTAGCGACAACCGTGTATTGTTGAGAATTTCCAATCTTAGTGTTGGCAATCTCACTAGTTGTGCCGTTATCTGTGTACAATTGGGCACCAGCAGAAGTTTTAGTCGTTACTGTGGTGTTAGAAACCGCCGTTTCAGTTAAAGACGTGTCCCCTTTTTCATTGGAAGTCACATCAGCAGCTTTAACATATTGCCCTTTAGCCAAACGGTAAGCTACGACGTTGCCATTTGGATCCTTAAAGAAGGCTTCAATTTGGGTAGCTTCGCTTAAAGCCTTGCCAGAATCTTTAGTCGTGCTCTTGTCACTATAAATATGGGCTTTCTTGTTAACTGGTGTCACTTTGACACCATCAATGCCGTCCGTACTTTCAGTTAATAACTTATCAGGGACAACTGTGGTAATCTTGCTAGCATCAATAGATTTGGTATCACCAAATCGTCGGTCCCAGTGACAGACTTAATATTTTTAGTGGTGCCATCTAAAACAAGGGCTGTGATAGACAGGGATGAACTGCCATCGTTTAAGTAAGCAGTCGTAGGTGCACTCAATGTAAAGGTTTGATCACTTGTTGATGCGCTGAAGAGGCCTCCACTAACGCTCCCAAAAGTAGTAACGTCACTAGCCTTAATCCAACCTAAGTCAGAGGCTAAGGTTGAAGGGGCGATGTGATAAGCCGTTACCGTCCCATTGGTCATAGCAACGCCCAACACGGCGTAAAATGCCCCAAAACCAGCGATTAGATCGCCTTGGGTAGTTTGGCCAGTATCTTGCGTTAAAGCCGAATCACTGAAAATCTTTTGGTCTTTTGTAGTTTTGGCATAGAACAAGTTGCTGGTATCTGTACCGCTAATAGCGACATTAAATTCACCGGTTAACCCACCAGTTGTATCAGCGGCTTGCACCGTCGTTATCCCACCAGTAAAGGCTGGGGCAACAGCAGTAGTCACAGCCGGGGCAGTTGTTAATAAGGCAGCAGCAGCAATGCCCAAATACTTAATTTTTGAAGTACTTGTCATGAACAAATTCCTCCTCTAATTTAAAAAAATATATAATCGTACGCACAATACAATATCAGTATAACTCATATTAATAAAGGAACGCACGAAATAATGATTTATTTAATTGCCCTTTTCTAAAAAAACACACTCCAGTGGTCACCAGAGTGTGTTCAAATTAATCAGCTGGTAATGAAACTAATCATTATGCTGGGTAGTAATCACCAGTGCTAGCGATGATCCATTGATTATCGTTACCTAATTTAAGTGATTGTTTACCATTGATGTAAGTTACGGCAAAGATTTGATACAAGCCATCGGATTGGATAGAACCAGTCACGTCACCGTCACGGTTGTATAAAGCAGTCCCGGCGTTGGCATCAAAAGTACCGCCTTGAGTCTTGATCAATGATAAGTCAGAAGCTTTAACCCATTGGTTGCTACCTAAGTCATAAGCCACAATGTTGCCACTGGCATCTTTAGCAACTTGGAATGTAGACCATTCGTCGTAGCTTGTGTTCAAAGTGCCATTAGCTTTAGTCGTGTCAGCATCACTGTAGATGGTAGCGCCTTTGAAGTTAGAGTAAACAGCTTGGCCTTTAGTAGCAGGGCTAACAGTTACTTTAGAAGCAGCAACTTCAGAAACGTCAGAAGCTTTAACCCATTGGCTGTTACCTAAGTCATAAGCGACAGTCTTGCCATCTTTATCTTTGGCAGTCCGGGTAACGTCCCAGATGTTATATTGGGTATCCAATTTAGCACCAGAGTCTTGGGTAGTTGCAGCATCACTGTAAACTTTAACAGCAGCATTCTTAGAATCTACTTGTAAAGTGCCAGCACGGATAACTGTGATTGTTAAGTCAGTTGAAGGAGCAGTAGTAGTCTTAACGTCAGTTGCTAAGATGTATACTAAACCATCAGTGCCTTTGTTGCTATTGTTAATACTTGTATCTTGGTAACCATAAGCATAAACTTTACCATCATTGTCTTGCAATGTTGCTGTGTAGTTCAAGACTTGGTTTTTAGCAACTTTTGAGCTTTGTGCATTTAACTTGTTGTCAGCTGTCGTATAGAAGTATGGTGTTGCAGCATTTTTAGTTGTAACTTTGCCGCTTTCATAAACTTTAGTTAATGGAGTTGTCTTGACAGTAACATCGGTAGCTTTGACATATTGGCTATCAGCAAGCTTGTAACCAACAGTTTTACCGGCAGCGTTGTTAACTCAGCAACGGCACTCTTAGTCGTACCATAAGCAACATACGAACCAGCAATTGGTGCAGACAAAGCTTTATCTGAATAAATTTGAGCACCAGAAACGTAGTTAGGTGTTACGGTTACATTACCAATGTTTGTGTTTTCTGTATTATCTGTAGAAGATAAATCAGTGGCTAAATCGCTACCCTTAATGCTGTAGGTAGTGCCACCAACCGTAGTAGTTACACTAGATAACACACCATCTTTAGTTGTGATAGTTGAAGGGTTAACTGTGATTCCAGCAGAAGTAGTATAAGATGTTGAACCGTTTGCAGTATTTGTCCAAACAGTGTTGTCACTTGCAGTTAACAATGGCAATACATCTGCATCAGCGTTAGCAACGTTCAAAGTCCAGTTAGAAGTTGAACTAGCAATATCACTAAATGCTACGAAAGTATCAACCTTCTGATCAGCTAAATGGACAGCAGTAATTTTACCATTTGTAAAGTAAAGAGAATCAATGGTATGGTTATTGCCATCTGGTGATTCTGGCTTGATTGTGGTTGACAAACTTGCGTCAGAGTAATATGCAGCATCCGTCTTAAATTAGGATACTTGGTTTACCAGCAATATTAATCTTTGTAGTAACATTGCCAGCATTTGTAGCGGCTTGCACAGTAGATGTGTTAGCACCAGTAAAGGCAGGTGCCACGGCAGTAACAGCAGCAGGTGCAACAGCTAGTAAAGCTGCAGCAGCAATACCTAAATATTTAACTTTTGAAGTTTTAATCATGTGTATCAAAATCCCCCTTGATAAACTTGTGTTGTAGACTCAGAATTGCCTACGTGTCCATTATAACATCTATTCGCATTTAATTTGTTAAAATTGGATAACGATGACAGGTTTAACCGAAATTTAATATCAGTAACAGTATTGTAACTATTTATGTTACATTCTATTCAACGGTCACTTGACCACCGGAAACCCACTGATCACCTCCCAGATTGTACCAGGTCGTGCCATTCACATCTTGGGTTTCAAAGTAGCGCCATTCCGTGTTTTTATCTAAGGTACGCCCAGTCTTACCAGAGCCAGCGTTGCTATATAAGGCCGCCGCACTCTTCACTTTGACGATACCAGTACCAGATGGAGCTTGGGAAGCAGAATCGCCCACGCTTAAATTAGACCCGTTCATCCATTGGTTGGTGCCCAAGCGGTACCAAGTTTGGCCATTATACAATGTAACCTTTTTGTCATATTGCCATGCGGTGCCATTGCCTAACCAGTCGCCATTGGAGCTCATTGGACCAGCATACATGTTATAAGTAGATGAGCCATTGCTCGTGACGGTGACCACGCCACTTTCGTTACTAACTTGTGGATCAAATTGCGTCAAATCATATTTGGCAATTAAATTGTTTAATTTAGTGTTGTAATCTGGGGCAGTGGCATAACGGCCAGTTAACCAAGCGGTAGCATCTTGGTAATTATTGGTATTTTCTATCCAAGCGCCACTGTAGCGGGTTGGTTGCCAGGAAATCCCATTCCGTAACTTAAAGGCATTATCCATGATAGAATCGTACATATTTGGATACTTCTTAAAGTTTTGCACAATGGTTTCATAATGATCTGTGCGCCATTCTTGAGTTTGATAAGCTACATAAGCACCCCAATAGTCACCTTTAATCCCGAATAGATTGTAATTTGGGGCTGCGGCTAATTTGGAGTTGCCATAATTAGATTCCAGCATGGCTTGGGCAATCATCACTGAAGGATACAAACCATTGTCAGTGGCCACTTGTTGAGCCGAGGGCCAAATTTGGTCTAGAAAACCCTGTGCAGAATAATCGGCATGAACGATCCCGGGTTCATTAAATTGACCTAAAGCAGTGGTAGCGACACCTAAGCCCATAACCCCTGCCAGGCCGAGTACAGCTGCATGTTTTAAAAATGATTTCTTCATATATTCTCCCTGATTCATAAATTTTATTTTTCTCGCTCTATGATGATGATACCAAGTCCCAAAACCACATACAAGCATTGCGCCAACTTGTAACTGAAATGATATTGCTGAAATTTGGTTGTAACCAGATTGTCATGAAGTTCATGTAATACGACTGCTTTGGCATCTAACACTCTTAGATATATTTAAATCATCCAAACCATTAGAATATAATTCAATTAATTACATAATAACTTCTCAGTTGATTAATGATTTTAGTTTCTTCTTCATGTATATAATCAGCATTCAGAATATGTGTGCCCTTTTCGCCTGTATAATCAAGAACAAACATTTTGTGATAAATGTTCCCATACCTTGTTGCATAATCCGCAACCTTTTTATTTACATAGTTACTATCAGGTATTTGATCATTACTTATAGTGAGGTAGTCATTGGGCCTGAAATATTCATCTGAAAAATAAGAATCCTTAGAATAGGTTTTCTGAGCATAATAATTAGCAGTAAAATTTTTTTGATTATCAACTGCGATAATAAACCAATCAATAGGAACAGCTTCAGGATCTTTGTCTACTTTCATTGATTGAAATATCAAGAAAGGTTTAGGTTTTTTATCTATCGGAATTGTATGGGTCACTACCTCACCGTTCTTTAAATAACAAGCATACATAAGTTTTACATTTCCTTGAATTTTCTGGGGTATAGCTTGAACAGTTAATTTGGTTGTAAAAATTTTCGTTTCAGCGTTATACGTGGCATATCCCGAGGTCTTTGTATGATCCTTCATTATCAGAGAAACATTATTCTGTTCAACAGTTTGTGAGCTTTTCGCAATTGTATTTGCCTGCCTACTAAGTGAAAAAGCAACTGCAACTCCAATAGCTGTTACAATAGCGCCAAAAACCGTAAAGATAGCACCAACTATCCCCATTACGTTAAGAAGCGATATTTTTGTGTGTTCTCGCTGTCTCAAGTACCCTCGTGAATGCCTAGGTAACTTTTTAGACATCTTCCTAGACAAAGATCGTTGCCTATATTTATTCCCCATAAGGAAAACCCTTCTTTCCAAAATGTGAAACTCATTGTCATTGGTATGGTTGACAACATTATTCTAACTTGATATTTAATTTTACCGTACTCTATGATTCTGCTTTATGATAAATGATTACAATCACAAAACTTAGCCACTTTGAAAGCCTATCATTCATTAGTATTCTTAATTAGCTCCCGTAGTTTTAGTCATGCTTGCATCTAAGCAAACTACATTATTATTTTCCGGTCTTTAATAGCTTATATAAAATCAAATTTTTACCTGCAACAGGTTTCATGTATTAATTTTATTTTTGCATCCAATACCCCTCACAATATCAGATTATTCAGTAACTGTGCCTATCTCTTAATATTTTCAACATAATTATACTGCGTCTTATCACTCATGTCGCCAGTGACTTAATCGATCATAAATTAAATTATCTCTGTAGTCACCATCACAATCATTTTCTCATTAGAAATTACGTTTACAGAACCGAGTGTTGAGCTTAGCACCATCATTAGATTAAGTTTTAGTTCAGAAACAAGGTCTTAATTTCATTGTAGTTTTTCAATTATTGTAAATAAAGTGATTTATATTGACAATTCAAGCAACATAATTGCAATCAAAAAGGAATGTGATTTAACAAAAGCAGAAAAATCCCTCCAAATCACACCCGAGAAATTTTTGTTTTTCTCTGGTGCTCTCTAAAGGGATAGTATCAACCTGAGAAATTTTTTTCTCTGATACTTTCTAAAGGGATAGTCTTATCGTATTGACTCTTATAATTTAATAATCACAAATTTAATTTCAATTAAATCATTACGCTGGATAAAAATCACCTTGAACGGCATAGACCCATTGGGAGTCATTGCCTAATCGTAATGCTTGTTTCCCGTTGATATAACGAACAGCATAGACTTTATAATCGCCATCAGCTTTAATAGCACCGGATACGGTCCCATCAGGTTCACGTAATGTGACGCCAGCTGACGTGGTAAATACGCCATCCAGGTCCTTTTGAACTTGAATGTCAGCAGCTTTAACCCACTGATCTTTACTTAGACGATAAGCAGTGATATTACCATCAGCATCCTTAGCCACTTCAAAGGCGGACCATTCGTCAACAGACGTGCTCAATTTAGTATCCGTGTCCTTAGTAGTCGCAGCATCGGAGTAGATTGTAGCAGCTTTGTTGTCAGAATAAACGGCAGTCCCTGTTGGTAGCTTTTCAGTATCTACTTGTTCTTCAGGAACCACTTCTTTGAAGTTAGCGGCCTTCACATAAGTCCAAGTTTTGCCAGCTTTGCGAGCGTAACCCACAATACTGCCGTTCAGGCTATCTTTAATCACTTGCGTGTACTCAAAGTTCTGACCTTTGCCAACTTTTAAGGTGTCAATTTTGTGATTAAAGTCAATGTCGCCATAGACATTTGCATCAGCAGTCGCAGTTACCGTGCCCTTGACGTTTTCAGCATAGTTGTACTGTGTTGTAGCATTCACATCACCAGCTTTAACCCAAAGATCAGAAGCCTTGCCAGAAGCATCTCCTTTGACAATGTGATAAGCGACTACATTGAATTTGCCATCATTGCCATAAGAACCGGCAACTTGATCATAAGTTAGTGTTGTTTTGTAGTCCGTTACATAAGTGCCAGTGGCATCGGCTTTACCATCTGTGGTGACCTTACCAGTACCATGGGTTGTCAAAGCATACCGGTACAATGGTGTTAAGTCGCGTTTAGTGGTTACCGTCCCATTAACCGCGTTAACATCTAATATTTGTGTTGGCGTTGTTGGTGTTTCAGATAATAGTAAATTAGCCGCATTTGTACGAATAAAGTAGACAGTGCCATTATAAGTAAACCCGTAAACCTGGCTACCATCATCGATGATATAAGTTGCCAGCGGACCTGTTATTTCGCCATTATGAATAGCAGTTTGAATTTTAGTTGTTGTGTCACTTGTCCAAGACCTAGGCACAGCCGTATAAATACCATTTGGATTAACGACAAACAAATTGCCATCTACAGTCACCTTCGTACCTGTGTCTTTTAACCCATAGTTCGACAAGTCATTAATCTTAATATACGAATTTTTTAAAATCGCCCCAGTTGCCTTGACAGCCTCTGCTTGGAGCCATGAGTTGGCGACGTCCCCATTAGCAGTATCCCTCGAAACATGATAGCCCGTAATTTTACCGGCAGCATCAACAGCAATCTGATCATATTTTAACGATGTTCCATTTTTGGCAACGTACTTTCCTGTTGGTGTATCAAATGCTGAGTCCGTATAGGCAGGCACATTGTCATAAACTGTTGACATTATTCCCGGCCCTGTCTCAGATTGGCGCACATAGTATTTTTGACCATTCACACCTGTCACCGTGTAATAATCAAGTCCAAGAACCTTCTCGCTTGAAGCCCTCGCATTGGTAACCGGAATTAAATTAGAAGCGTTAGTAGCTTCCAGTTGCTTAGTTTCATTGTTCCAAGTTAAGACATTTGGATAATTTTCTGCAGCATCAGTCCATGTTAAAAAGATAGCGGAATCTGGCAATGCTGTTGTTGTAGCTGCCTGGACAATCCCCCGTTCAGCAGATGTCGCTGTAAATACAGGTGCCACAGTTGGTGCAATGACTAGCAAGGCAGCGGCTGTAATACCTAGGTACTTAACTTTTCCAGTTTTAAACATGTCATTAAATCCTCCTCGATAAACTAGTGTTGTAGCAAAGATCCTACGCTCACATTATAGCATGACTTGGCCGCTTTCAAGAAAGCGATTTCATTATTGCGCATAAAAAGAGCCGATAGGAAATAATCCTATCGGCACTTCAAATTTAAACTTTAATAGTCTTTTGAATCAAAGACTAGTCAGCTGGGTAGTAGTCACCATCAGAAGCATGTACCCATTGAGCGTCAGTACCTAACTT
>NZ_AZGA01000023.1 GCF_001436375.1 Agrilactobacillus composti DSM 18527 = JCM 14202
TACCACTTGGTACAATAAATACGGCATACTTTCGTCTTGAAATTATGAGAATTGTCTTAAATTAATCATGAATAATGTGCTGACATGATTAAAACTTATCATAGCCCTTTTTAATAATGTACCTTTTTGGCTGTTGAAACTAGGCAAGCACACTTTTCCTAGGCAATACCGGATTCACTGCCGGATTAAGGGATCGTCATCGTCGTCATGTTCTGATTTTTTGAGAATAAATAGTTTAGAACTATATTAATCCTAATTTAACTGGATAAAGGTCTAGTTACATAATTGTGGGTTAAAAATAGGTTTTAGTAAATAACTGGTCACAGTTGGTCTGTTGACCCAATTTACGGTTAAGTTTCACGCATTCATTTTTTCAGGGATAAATTATAAGTCCTGACATCAGCGGTTTCACGACGTGTTTAGTAATGAAAAAGAAACTGCGTTTTACTACTGGGCAAATTGGCTTGCTATTTAAGATAACGTTTTTGACAGCCAATTGACAATCGTCATTGAAAAGTAGAAATTGGTCTAGTGAAGCCATTTTGACTTGAGTCTAATTGGTGATGAAACAGCTTCAACTCAAGATCAGCAAATGGCGCCTGCAAAAGCAACATTTTTTTGTTTCATCTCAACTATCCTCCTTCCAATTCCAGTATAACATGACCGCCATATTTTTTGGCAGCGATTTCAAATGTGCACACAAAAAAACCGAAGTCTTGATCAGAGACTCCGGTTTTCTTTATTCTAGAATAGATTTAATTGCTGCAGGTTAATGGGCAATTAATATCAGCGTATCTCAGCAAATAACGATGTTGGGTAAAACGGCGTTATTGTTGAATTATGCTGGGTAGTAGTCACCATCAGAAGCATGTACCCATTGAGCGTCAGTACCTAACTT
>NZ_AZGA01000024.1 GCF_001436375.1 Agrilactobacillus composti DSM 18527 = JCM 14202
TTCTGGGTATTTCCTGTAAATTTTGAGTTCCTTGAATTTAAGTGTTGCCTTGATCCCGTCTGTAAAACCCCTTTGGTAAAGGTGTTCAGAGAACAGCAGCAGACCGGTGTTGGAAGATACTTCACTGCCTGCGTTATCAATAGTGATATCAGTGTTGCTTTTAAGCGTATTATGCCGTAAATTGTACATATGGTTTCTCCTATTATTTTCTTTTAGTCGATTAAATAATACCATAGAGAAACCATTTCCGTCGCACCCATAAGGTGCGGCGGTGTACATAGATAATGCGGCGTAACTCAAGGAGTTACGTCTTTTATTTTATTATGAGTGAATAATTCAGGTAAACATAGCTTATCATTAAATCCCAGATGCACAAAATAACTTATGACGAATTCTTAAAGATTGTCAAAATAGATTTACGCCAGAAATATCTTAGGTTATGCTTTGAAGTATTGATAGGGGGAGGTGGGCCAAGTGCGACATTGGGATGACAACTTAGATTTCGTGCGCTTCATGGCGGCGGTTTTAGTGGTGGTGGTCCATGTCTTCGCCAACGCCGTGGCCCATAACCCCGTGGCCTTTTATGGGGATCTTTTGGCCAGTGCGGGGATTTTGATATTCATTATCCTGTCCGGTTGTACCAATAGCCTGGCCTACCGCCATAAGCGCCGTCTGCCTAAATATACCCAATTATGGCGGCGGGCGGCCACCAGATTATTTATTCCCTATTTACTGTGGACCCTGATATATCGCGGCGCCAGTCTAGCCAGCCACGGCCAAACGCCAACAAGCTTTGTCCTATGGCATAACTTAGGCTGGCACTTATTCACCGGGGATGGTTGGTTTCACCTGTATTTCATGGTGTTATTAATTTATTTATACATCGCTTTTGGCGCTTCATTTCGAGCCGTGCGCTTTTACCCCCGGACAACGGTGGTGATTTTTGCCCTCAGTCCCATCCTCACCACCTGGCTCATCCAGATTGGGCACATCAAAGGAGCACTCAATAGCTTTTTGTTCCTATTACCCACCAGTTGGTGGGGGATATTATTCATCATCGGCATATTTTGGGCCCGCCACGCCCAACCGGTACAGTGGGTCCAACGTAAAAAACGCCAAGGGATTCTCAGCGTCTTAGTGGTGGGCTATTTTGGCTTTTACAGCTGGGTGGCCACCCAACTCAGCCACAATAGCCAATGGTATATCCCCGACATGATCCTCCGCAGTATCTACGCCTTTTTAATTTTTTTGAGTCTCTACATTATCGGCCAACATTTGATCCACCGCTGGCCGGCCACCAAAGCCTGGTGGCACTACTTAGCCGGCCGGGCCTACACCCTCTACTTCTGCCACCCCTTGGTGATTTTAATCTTTGACCAATATAACGCTCAAGGCCAATTATTAAATACCCACCAGGTCGGGCCATTATTGCTGGAATTATTAGGGGTATTGGTGGTATCATTACTGCTATCCTCATGTATCGACGGGGTTGTGCGTCAGTTTCTAAAAATCAAACTAGCCAAGAAAGTATTTGCATGACAAAAAAACATAAATTTCTCAGATTTCTAGGCGTGCTGTTAGTAGCATTGCTGATATTATTGCCAATTTGGCAGTCCCACCAAATGAGTTATACAGATGATATTCAAGTTCCCCAGTCAAAGACCGCCACGGTGTTTGTCCCGGGTTATCGGGGCAACTGGATCTCCTTTGGCGGCATGATTTATCGCTTGAATCACCAAGGCATCGCCACCAAAGCCTTAGTGGCCCACGTGGCCAAAGATGGCCAGGTGACCTTTGACCAAAAAGCCAAAGTCGCTGCTAACAATCCTATGGTGCAGGTTTTATTCAAGGACAATCGCCATGAACATAAACAAGCCCAGCAGCTCCAAGGGGTGTTAAAGGCTTTGAAAACCAAGTACCACATCACCCAGGTCAATCTGGTGGGCCATTCCACCGGGGGCAATATTGTCTTTGATTACTTGACCAATCCCAAGCTGCGCAACAGTGACGTCCCCACTACGGTTAAATTTGTGAATATTGCCACGACTTTTCCCGGGGATGCTCATAAAGGCAAATACCTGCCCAAGAACCTGCAAGTTCTCAATATTGCCGGGGACATCTGGCATGCTGGTACCGATGGCGGCGTGCCGTTGCAACAAGACCTGGCCTTGGGGGATATCGTGCGACCCTATGTAGCCCGCTACCAAGAACAAATCGTCGAAGGCAGTCCCTTGACCGTGTATCACAGCCTGCTCCATGAAAATGGCCGAGTGGATTTGATCATTAGTGACTTTTTATTTCGTATTGATAAGTTCTAAAAGCCCGTTATTTTGATGGTACGTGTGTTATGATAAAGCCACCGCACAGGACGGGCAGTTTGTAAAATTAATCAGAAAGTCAGTTGCAAGCTTTCGTGGTTGGAACTGGCATTTATAAGCCCATGCACAGTTTTTTTGAGTGCAAAGGCTTTTTTTATTTAAAAAAAGGGGGGCCGAATGATGATAGCGACGATTATTACCAGCGTGGTGGCCTTTGCCAGCACGAATATTGATGATGTCTTTGTGCTGACCCTGTTATTTTCCCAGGTCGATCATAAAATGAAGCGCAGTGATGTCGTTATCGGCCAATACTTAGGGGTCTTCTCACTGTTTGGCATCAGTATCTTGGCTACTTTTGGGTTGCATTTTATTAACATGGCCCACTTGAATTTATTGGGGATCGTGCCAATTTTTTTGGGGATAAAAACTTGGTTTGATGCTAAAAAAACGCAAAAGCAGCCCCAATTAAAAACACCATCGACCGTTCAAACAAAGGGCTGGCTAACAAAAATTATCCGACCCCAAATTTTAAGCGTGTATCTGATAACCGTCGGCAACGGCGCCAACAATATTGGCGTTTACGTGCCTTTGTTTAGCGAATATTCCCCAGGGGGGTTGGCGATCACCACGGTTATTTTTGCCGTGATGATTGGCATGTGGTGTTACGCCGGCTATAGACTGGCTAGTTTCCCATTGGTTAGGGCAAAGTTAGTTAAATATAAGCACATTGTCATTCCAATTATATTTATCGCCTTAGGTTTGTCGGTTCTTTTTGACTGACCAAGCGACCACCGGCCTAAGTTTGCGGCTGCTTCAGCGCTAAGTTTTAAAAGTAGTTCAGCTTCGTTAGGAATATGTTATGATAAATGCAACCGTATAGGGCGGGGGCAGTTTATACTAGCATTAGTATTTAAGTCAACTTCGAGATTTCGTTGTTAGAACTGGAATAGTAAGCCTATACACACGAGTTTTTGGTGTGCATAGGCCTTTTTTATTTTATAAGGAGACCAACATGATAACAACCGTTGTTACCAGTGTGCTGGCCTTTGTCAGCACGAATCTTGATGATATTTTTGTGCTGACCATTTTATTTTCTCAAGTGAATCAAACGATGAAGCGCCGGGATGTCATTATCGGCCAATATTTAGGGATAGGATCATTACTGGGTGTCAGTATAGTAGCTACCTATAGTTTGCGTTTTATCACCACGGCCCCCTTGAATTGGCTGGGAATCGTGCCGATTTTACTTGGGGTGAGAACCTGGTTTGCTGGCCATAAAACACAAAAGCAATCCCAACTAACAACCCCACCAGCCCAGCAAAAACAGGGCAGGTTGGCAACCATTATCAGCCCTCGGATTTTAAATGTGTCACTGCTGACGGTTGCCAATGGGGCTGACAATATTGGTGTTTATTTACCCTTGTTCAGTAAATATTCCCCAGGACAGTTAGTGATCACCACGGTTGTTTTTGCCCTGATGATCGCACTTTGGTGTTACTTAGGCCTTAAACTAGCCAGTTTCCCACTTGTGAAAGCAAAGCTGGTCAAATATAAGCAGATTGTCATCCCAATCATCTTTATCGTCTTAGGCTTGCTGATTATTTTTAAATAGCACCTAATGTCAGTAAACAATTTTGTTGACAGTATTCGTCAACAAACGTATACTTTTTTTGGAGGTGAAGTCATGGATCCAACCACATTGACCCTGGCAGAACTAGGGCAAGGGTATCGCCAGGTAGGGGACCTGCTGATTTGTAACTACTGTCAAGCAGCTTTTACCCAACAACCAGCACTGACCAGCCATTTAGAAATGAAACACGGCGGCGCTTTAACGGCGCTGTTAGCCGCCGATAGCAAATATAATATGTTAACGCCAACCCAGCAGACCCTTTTACAAGCTTTTAGCCAAGGTTTGAAGGATAAAGATATTGCCACCCAGCAACAAGTCAGTGATTCCACCATTCGCCATCAAAAGTTTACTTTTCGAGAAAAGGCCAAACAAGCCCAGCTATACTTAGCCCAATACCAAGCTGTTTTTGGGACGAAAACGGGGACGGATTTGTTACCCATGCCCCCAGGCACAGATACCAAGGACGCCCGGTTTAAGCTGACTCCCCAAGAATATATCAAGCTGACCCAGCAATATCTTGATTTTTCAACCCCACAATTGATCCTGAAGCGTCTGCCCAAGGGTCAAAAAAAGATAATTGCTTTACTTTATCGTATTCGTGCCGAATTTGACTTCGATACCAAGTACCCGCAAGCCCAGCTGGATGCGAAACTAAAAGCCATTGCTACCGATTACGTCACGCTGCGCCGCTATTTGATCGATTACGGCTTTCTAGCCCGGACCACGGATAATCACACGTATTGGCGCATTTTTTAGGAGGATTGCTATGAAACAAGATCGTAAGGCCATCATTCAGGCCTATAAAGTACAACCGACCTATTACGGTGTGATTCAAATAACCAATACCGTTAATCATAAAATTTATATTGATGCCGTGCCCAATACTAAGAATCGTTGGGTCTTTTACAAGCTGAATCTGAATAATCATTTTTATGGCCAATCCGCCTTACAAGCTGATTGGGATAAGTATGGGGAAGCCGCTTTTGAATTCGACGTGTTATGGCAGAAAAAGACCGATGACGTCCTTAATATGCGGGCCGAACTCAAGTCTCTGAAGCAAAAGTGGTTTGCCAAGTTACAACCCTTTGGCCCTCGCGGCTACAACACGCCACCTAAGGAGCTTTTAAATGACCCTGAAGAAAAATAGGATTGACCCAACCACTTGGCCGCGGCGGGATTACTTTTATTATTTCACCAAAATGATGCCCACCGGCTTCAACGTCACGGTCAATGTGGACATTACCAAAACTTATGCAGCGGTTAAAGCCAAGCACTGGCGCTTTTTCCCGGTATATCTGCAGCTCATCACCCGTTTGCTCAGTGAACAGCCGGAATTTATGGTGGGTCAAACCGATGATCAACTGTATCATTTCGACAATCTAACCCCGGCCTATTCTATCTATCATGCAGATAATGACACGATATCGGGAATGTGGACGGCCTACAGCGCCAATATTGACACCTTCTATCAAAATTACCTGGCTGACCGAACCACTTACCAAACTCAACACGGCCCTGTCATTAAACCTGATCAACCGGAAAATGCCTATATGATCAACATGATCCCGAACTTACACTTCAGCAGTTATACACCCCTAAGTTTCAACGGCTTGCCCAACTTCTTGCCGGTGATTGAAGCCGGGCAATACCAGGTGACCCCCGCCGGCACCCGCCTGATGCCACTATCCTTTACTATCCACCATGCCGTCGCCGATGGGCATCATGTGAGCCGTTTTTTTGAAAAGCTACAGGCTAATTTAGATAAACCTGAGAACTGGCTTGAGTAAAGGTTATTTCTGGATTTGGAACTTAATTGATTCCACTTTATAAAGTCAATGTAACAGTCCCTTAGTTGCACCTTAGAGAAAATACAAATTTTTCTGGTGTTATCTAAGGGACTTTTTTTGTATTACTAATTTTGAACGATCTTATTATTTAAAAGAGTTGAGACAACATTAATTTTGAAGTCTACAAAATTAACAGATGTGAGCTTGTTGGACATAAGCTGTTATTCTTTGAAGTTACAGGTTACATTATCTTGAAAATATGCTATGACATTAGTAATCGTGTATTTTTTAAAAGATTGTGGGGAAAATTGATGCCAAAAATAAAGGAACTGCGAATATTTAAACTGCAAATGCCGCTGATCAGACCCTTAATTACCAACATTCGAACGTCAACAGATTTACATAGCTTAATTTTCCAATTAGAGTTGACCGATGGCACCGTTGGTTATACCGATGGCACCGTTGGTTATGGTGAAGCCGCTGAAAATGTGAAGTTAACTGGCGAAAATTTGGCAACGATGGCAACCTATGCCCAAAATTGGGCTGTTGAATTAAAAGGTCTAGAGGTAGCCGTAGCTTTACAAAAAATCACCCATGAACCAACTTATCACGCGGCCCGATATGGCATTGAAACGGCATTGGTAGATGCAATAGCCCGAGCACAGCAACTGGCTATGCGGTCCTATCTTAAATTGCCAGGGACAAGCATGACACTTGCTGATGATACGACTATCAGTATTATGGACACTGCGGCCACCAAAGCAGCCACCCAACGCGTTATTGCTGCTGGGTACAAACACATCAAATATAAAGTTAGTGATGCACCTTCTGAAATCGACCGGATTTTAAGTATTCAAGATTTATTACCAGAAGATGTGACCCTTCGCATTGACCCCAATCAGACGTGGTCTTATGCGGCAGCTGTAACAGCGATGAAGCGGTTGCAACAAGCAACCTTCAAGCTGGCATTTATTGAACAACCAGTGCCAGTAGGTCAATTAGAAGCCCTGCGCAAATTGCGTCAGAACAGTTCAATTCCCATCGTAGCCGATGAAGCTGTGTTTGGTTTCACGGATGCCCAACAAATTATTCTTGGGGGTTATGCTGATATGATCAACATTAAGTTGATCAAATGCGGCGGCCCCTTGGAAGCTATTAAAATTGCCAATTTTGCGGCTGAACATCACGCGAATTGTTTGTTTGGCTGTACCGCTGAAGTCAACGTTGCCTTGACTATGGCGGCTTGCTTAAGTGCTGGTCTTAAGAATGTGAAATACATTGATTTAGATGGCTTGGATTACATCACGGCACCGCCGTTTACGGGTGGTATCATCTCTGGAAATGGGCAAATTACCTTGCCCAGAGCACCAGGACTGGGGCTTGACTTGGTAGCGGATAGTACATATTTGTCAAAAATTTTATAAAAAATAGCCAGACAAATGTCATTCTGAAATTCAGAAAACGACATTTGTCTTTTTGTTTGCCACTGTAGTCGACTTTGAACACCAAATATGTTGAAAATACAACCTATGTATGGATACAACTGATATATAAGCTAAATTTATTAGGATTAATGTCGGATTTTGCTACCAAACATACCTGATGGGATATTTTCCAGTTCATCGTAAGGGCTTACAATTCAATTGTTAATAAAACTAATACGCTTACAAAAAAATTAAGGGGGATTCATCATGAGCGTCGATTTACATCATGCGGATGCAGAAACCATGGATAGCAACGCTGCTTCTGCACAAGCAATTTTAAGTCGGGATGACCATTTGCCATTCCACCGTAAAGTCACCTATGCCTTTACGGATATGTCTGGGAACCTGCTGTACTGTATTATCTCCAGTTACATGCTTTACTTCTTCACCAATGTCTTTGGCATGACTGTCGGTACTGCCGGGACTTTGCTATTAGTAGGGCGGGTCTTTGATGCCATTGGGGCACCGACCATGGGCTTTTTGATCGACCATACCCACAGTAAATATGGGAAAAGCCGGCCTTGGTTCTTATGGATGTCCTTACCATTTGCCGTATTCGTTTGGTTGCTATTTACGACACCTGGTTTGACGGGCACGGCCAAATTGATCTATGCCGGGGTGATGTACATCTTAGCTGACCTGTCTTATACAGCCATGTCTACACCAATTACTTCAGTTTTGCCAAACTTAACTTCTAACCCCGATGACCGGACCTTAGCCAACTCCATCCGGTTAGTCGGTGGGAACGTAGGTAATTTCTTCGCTGTTACTTTCATTATTCCGCTTGCCAATGTATTAGGCGGTGCCAACAAACAAAGAGGTTGGTCCCTAGCCGTTGGAATTTATGCCATTGTTGCCTTGATTTTACTATTAATTGCCTTTTTCGATATGCGGGAAAAGAACATTGAAAAAAATGAAGTCATTACCATTCGAGAAAGTTTGAAAGCTGCTAAAAGTAACTGGCCTTGGATTTTGATTGTCGGGGCCAACTTGATTTACTGGACCGCCTTTATGGTCCGGAACTCCACGTTAGCTTATTTCTTCCAGTACAACATGGGACATGAAAGCTATATTTCCCTATTCAATGGTTTCTCGATCATTCAAGTCATCGGGATGGCCTCGGTGCCACTATTCGTGAAATTTATGAAAAAATGGGGCACCACCGTCTTTATGCTAGTTCTCACCTGTGTGGGCCAAGCCATTATCGGTTTTGCGGGCACGAATGTGACGGCTATGTTAGTGGGCTGGTGTATCGCTTGTATCGGTTCCGGGAGTGCTTGTACCATGTTCTTCGGCATGGTGGGTGACACTGTGGACTATGGCGAATGGAAGAACGGTATCCGGGCTAACGGTTTCTTAACCGCTATCGGCGCCTCCTTCTGTATCCAAATGGGTTCTGGGTTTGGTTCCTTCATCCCCGCCCAAATCCTCAAAGGCTTCGGCTTCGTAGCCGGTGCCAAGACCCAAAGTGCCAGCAGTTTAACTGGGATCCGGTTTGCCTTTGTTTGGTTACCAATTATCATTTATGCCTTCAGTATCATCTTGATGGTATTCTATCGCAAATGGGAAAAACACGAACCAATTGTCCGTCGGGATTTAGCCAAAATTCATGCCGCCGAAGCCGTTGAAGCTGAAGCTAAATAACAATTATTTTTAAAGAAAGAAGCGTGGCAATTTATGCAAGTCAAAACCAATCTTGATTTAAATCAAGTTGAAATAACTTCTGACTTCTGGAAACATTACCGGGAGTTGATCGTCAAAGAAGTGTTACCGTACCAATGGCAAGTCATGAACGATGAAGCTGATATCAACATTGCCGATGATCCGCAAAATAACGGCCAAACTAAGAATAGTCATGCGGTGGCTAATCTGAAAATTGCCGCTGGTAAAATGAAAGGGCACCATTTTGGGTTTCCCTTCCAAGACACGGATGTTTATAAGTGGCTAGAAGCTGCCGCCTATAGTTTTAGTTACCATCCCAATCCAGATTTGAAAAAAATTACAGATAATTTAGTAGATTTGATTGCTGAAGCCCAAGATCCCGATGGTTATTTATCCACGGAATTCCAAATTGACATGCCTGACCGCAAGTTCAAACGCCTGCAACAATCCCATGAACTTTACACCATGGGCCATTACATTGAAGCCGGCGTGGCTTATTACCAAGCTACCGGTAACGGCAAGGCCTTAGAAATTGCTGAAAAAATGGCGGATTGTATCGGTGCTAACTTCGGCTTAGAACCCGGCAAAATTCCGGGCTACGATGGCCATCCCGAAATTGAACTGGCCTTATCCCGCTTATATGAAGCTACCCATGAAGAACGCTTCTTGAAACTGGCCCATTACTTCTTGCAACAACGGGGTCAGGATCCAGCCTTTTTCGAAAAACAATTAAAAGCTGACGGCCTTGGGGCTGACCGGGATTTGATTCCAGGAATGCGGGACTTCCCAAGAAATTATTACCAAGCTGCCGAACCAATCGTGGACCAAAAGACTGCTGATGGTCACGCTGTTCGGGTCGTCTATCTTTGTACCGGCATGGCCTATGTGGCCCGCTTAACTGGGGATCAAGCCTTATTGACCGCCTGCCACCGGTTCTGGAACGACATCGTTAAGCGGCGGATGTATATTACCGGTAACATTGGTTCCACCACTACTGGAGAAGCCTTCACCTATGATTATGACCTGCCTAATGACACCATGTATGGTGAAACCTGTGCCTCGGTGGGGATGGCTTTCTTCGCCAGACAAATGTTGAACTTAGAAGCCAAAGGTGAATATAGCGATATCTTAGAAAAAGAATTGTTCAATGGTGCTTTGAGTGGGATTTCTCTAGATGGCAAGCATTTCTTCTATGTGAATCCTCTGGAAGCTGACCCAGCCGCTTCAAAAGGCAATCCAGGCAAATCCCATATTTTGACCCGCCGTGCTGATTGGTTTGGCTGTGCTTGCTGCCCTAGTAACGTGGCCCGCTTGATTGCCTCGGTGGATCAATACCTTTATGCTATTGAAGATGATACGATTTTATCCCATCAATTTATCGCCAACCATGCCACCTTTGATCAAGAAATCACCGTGGATCAAACCAACAATTTCCCTTGGGATGGGGCTATTCATTATGAGATTCAAAATCCTAACCGCAGTAACTTCAAGTTTGGGATTCGCATCCCTAATTGGTCCCAAAACAATTATCAACTCAGTGTCAATGGTGAAGCAATCAAAGCGCAATTGGTCAATGGCATTGTCTATATCCCAGTCACGGGGCCAACTTTGACCATTGATTTAACCTTAGATATGCAAGTGACGTTGATGCGGTCTAGCAATCGGGTTGAAGCTGACTTCGGCAAAGTTGCGGTCCAACGGGGCCCATTAGTCTATGCCGCAGAATCGGCTGACAACCAAACCCCACTTTGGGCTTATCGCTTGAACAATCAATCTGTGGCCACCACGCAATTTGAAAGCCAATTGTTAGACGGTGTCACGATCGTGAAATTACCGGCTCAAAAAGTAGCCGTAGAATCTGAAAACGCTGAATTGTATCAACCAATTCAACAAGCGCCTATGAATTGGGAAGCTACAACTTTAACCATGGTACCTTATTATGCTTGGGCCAATCGTGAGAATGGTCAGATGGCAGTTTGGCAACATTATCAAGATTAGTGTTTTAGCATGACCGGAGGTGTTGAAATATGCGAATTTTAACAAAAAAATGGGGTGGCCAATCCATTGTGGCTTGGTGCTTACAGGTACTGCTCATTGTATTAGCGGTAGCTGTCGCCCATCATCATCTAGTCAGCAACCCCATTACTTTGATTGTTGCCGGTATACTCGTCGTTCTAATCTATTTGACCATCAACTTAGATCACCGAAGCTAATTTAAAGATACAACCCTATACGAATTGAATAGACCACCCAACTAGTCCATGACGCCAGTTGGGTGGTCTATTTGTATGTTAATGCCATTGATCGTCTTTGTCCAAAGCATCTTCCAGTTGTTTAGGAATGGGAATTTTAGGATCAATTTGGGGGTTATTCAAATGGACATGGGTATAAGCATTGCGATAAGCGCTGGGGGTGAGGCCGGTGTGGTGTTTGAACTGGCGCATAAAATTTTTATCGTCCATGAAATAGGAGAAACCGGCGATTTGCTTAATGGTCAAATTACTGTGGAGTAAGAGGGCTTTGGCGGTTTCTAATTTCAGCTTCATGATATATTGAGCCACGGTCAGACCAACTTCCCGTTTGAAGACCCGGGTGAGGTAATCGGGATTGAGTTCCATGGCTTCGGCCACGTCCTTGACGGTGATGTCTTCGGACATATGAGCCCGGATCCATTCTTTCACCCGCCCCATCTTTTCCGGGGCCCGCACGCCCATGATGCTGTAAATAAACTGATTGCTGAGTTCTAACAGTAGGGCGGTAATCAGGTAATCCGGTTCTTGGGCCACGTAGCTAGGCGTGTCGTTATAATCTAGGATTTGCCGAACCAAAATTAATAATTTTTCAATACTTTGGGCCTTAAACTGCAAGGGAATAATAACTTTATGGGTGATGACTTTAGGGCCGGTGGTCGTTCGTAGGGGAGTGATGATCTCCGTTTCAAACTGGGACTTTGAGAGCACTGTGGGCGTCTTTCGGGCAAAAAAGTGCAACCAAAAAAAGTCCACTGGTTGTTTAGAAAGCTGGGTGCCGCCAAAGTGCATAAACGGTGGCACCAATAAAATATCACCAGAGTTTAAAATGATGTTCTCAGCTTCAATATGTAGGTGCATGGTGCCCTTTAAACAAATGATGATTTCGTAGTCGCCGTGGCGATACATGGGATTATGTTGCCAGGGGATGTCGGTGGAAAATTCGCCGCCTTTGTAAAATAAAAAGGGCTCGGATAAGGGAAAACTGTAATGATCCATAAGCTCAGCTCCGTTACGATCAGATGGTGTGATAGCGTTAACAATATTGTATCATAACTAAAGACAACGAAAAACAGCCACAGTATCCAAGTATACTTTGGACCCATGACTGCTTTATTAGGGGATTTGAGGAGGAAATCTCGGAGTGGAGAGATTACTACCACTCCATAAGTAATAAGTACGGTGATAATAAAAATTGAAACGCGGATTAATACCAAGCCGGTTTATCACCATCAGTATTCGGTTTATTCACCCCAACTGAATGTTTTACTTCGAGGTTTGGTTCCTGTATCAAGTGTACCACAAAATTGGCCACACTTTTACGAGAAACTTCGGTTCCTTTAAATTCTTCACTTTTTTCGGTGGTTTCGTAATCAATTTCATCTTTGTTGGTCAACCAAGCGGGCCGAACTAGGGTGTAATCCAAGTCCGAGTGTTCAATAACTTGGGCAGCAGCGGCATAATTTTGAATATAACTGCCTAACGTCTTGTTATTCCACTCGCCAAACTTCCCAGGTACTTCATCATAAATACCCAGGGTGGAAATCCAGATCAGGCGTTTGATGCGTAGAGCGTCCATGACACTGACCACATCTTTAGCCTGGGCTTCAATATTACTGCCGGCTAGATTGGCATAAACCACATCTTGGCCTTTCATGGCTTTTTTCAACGCATCGGTATCGGTGGTATCCCCATCGATAATCGTGCTATCAGCAGGTGCAATATCTTTGATACGGTCAGCATTGCGCAGGAATAAAGTTAATTTCATAGCGGCCTTGCTGCTTTTTAGTTGGGCGATCACTTGTCTGGCGATTTGACCATTGGCACCTAAGATTAACACATTTGTCATTAAAATTCCCCCAGAACGAATTGATTTTCTTTACGCCTTAACTGTAAGGCTTCTCTTTACAATATGCAAGTCATTCTGCTCAGTTAAAAGGGCCATCAATTGAATTCACTGCTTCAAGGTTGTAAAATTTAGGTTAGAAGCCATCTAACTAGCTTCTTCGTAAAGAACGGAACTCAAATATGTATTAGGAGAGGACGTACGTTTATGAAAATTGGATTTATTGGCGCTGGCAACGTGGGGCGCAACTTGGCCCGTTTGTTGACCACCCATGGTTATGATGTGATTATGAGTAATTCTAGAGACCCTGAAACCCTAAAAGAAACCGTCACGGAATTAGGCGCCCATGCCACGGCGGCTTGGGCCAAAGACGCGGCGGCCCAAGGGGATATTGTCGTGGTTACCATCCCCTTGAAGAACTATGAAGCTGTTCCCGTTGAACCCTTAAAGGGGAAAGTGGTCATTGATACCATGAACTATTACCCCGCCCGTGATGGCAATATCGCCGCTTTAGACGACCACAGTACCACCACCAGTGAGTTGCTCCAAGCCCACTTACCAGAATCTAAGGTGGTTAAAGCATTTAATTCCATCTATGCCCGGGATATCATCACCACTTCCCATTCGGCGGGCAATGAAGATCGCCGGACGTTGCCCATCGCTGGCAATGATGCGGCGGCTAAAAAGACGGTCAGTGACTTAATTGATAAATTAGGTTTTGACGTTTATGATGCCGGGCCTTTGTCCGAAGGCTTCCGCTTCCAAAATGGTACGCCAGCTTATACCATTCGGGCCAATCGGGCAGAATTGATTGCCGCCCTGAAACAAGCTTAAATCATAAAATCGATGTCCTGCTAGTTTAGCTAGCAGGACGTTTTTTAGTAAAAAAAACGCTTGCAAGACCTGGGCAAACTCGTATACTGGAGTATGTAAAAAGAAATATAATTTCTTAAATAGAAATATTTTAGTAAAAAGGAGTTAACTAGGCATGGAAATTACCATTGAATTATTAGACGACCAGGGTCAATTAAAATCCGGGGCGATTTCCCCAGATCATGACCGCACCCCCTACAAAGTCAGCGGCGAAGACTTAGCCACCTTTGGCACCAAGGCCATGACTTGGGCCGCTGGGGATAAAATCCGGGTAACGATCCCGCAACCTAACCAGTATTTGTGGGTCCAATTAGATGAGACCTTGGCCCCTAGTTTGATTTATGTCACCGGGACCACTTGGGAATATCAGATCCCCTTTGCCGAGAATTTGTTAGCTAGTGAAGTGGATACGGCCTTCCGGTCTAAAAGTCACTACCTCATGGTCCGGCTTGCGGAACCCTTTGAGGTGAATCGCTATCAAAACTTAGCCTTCAACGCCCATGACCAATATCACGATACCGGCGCCTTTCCCCACGCCTCCGCTAATGTGGAAACCAGAGGGGAGTCGGTGTTTTTTGCCAAGAACAGTATTGACGGTAAGTTGGCCAATCAAGCCCATGGGGAATATCCCTTTCAATCCTGGGGTATCAACCAACAAACTGATGCGGCGCTGACGGTGGATTTTGGCCGCCCTGTGGCCGTGGATCGAATCAAACTGTTGCTCCGGGGGGATTATCCCCACGACAGTCACTGGACCCAAGTGGCCCTGGCCTTTTCCAATGGCCTAGTGAAGCACTTTGACACCACCGATGCCCTAGGGTTTCAAACTTTTCAATTCCCCACCATTGAAACCAGCTGGGTCACCTTGCAGGATTTACAAAAAGCCGGGGATGCCTCCCCATTTCCAGCCCTGAAACAAATTGAAGTCTATGGTTGGAATTTGCCCGGCGTTAAATAAACAAGTCATCAATAACGGACGTTATCGCAACATTAACAGATAACGCCCGTTTTTATTGCCTCTTGTTGAGGCCCAACAACTTCCGGTATAATGAGAAGTATCTCACAATCGCATAAGGAGGCGGAAAACATGTTAAGTATTCAGCACCGCAGCAAAAAATTTGGGGACCTGCAGGCGCTAGACGACATCAGTTTTGATGTGGTGCCCGGGGAAATCACCGGACTCATCGGCCAAAACGGGGCCGGCAAGTCCACCACCTTTCACAGTATTTTGAATTTCCTGGATTATGACGGCCAAATCCGTTGGCACGGCCAGCCCGTGGACGAAACAGTTTTCGATACCATTGGCTATCTCCCAGAAGAACGCAGTTTAATGCCCAAGTTGACCATTGAGCAACAAATCGTGTATCTGGCCCGCCTGAAGGACAAAAAGGCCAAGGACATTCGGCCGCAAATTGACCCTTGGCTGAAACATTTTGAAGTCAAAGGCCAAAAAGTCGATAAAATCAAAAGTCTGTCCAAAGGGAACAAGCAAAAAGTTCAACTCATCTGTACCATGATCCACAAGCCCAAGTTGCTCATTTTAGACGAACCCTTCAGTGGGTTGGATCCGGTGAACATGGATATTTTAAAACAAGCCATTTTAGGGGCGAAGGATCAAGGTGCGGCCATTATTTTTTCCAGCCATGATATGGCCAATGTGGAAAGCGTTTGCGACAATTTAGTGATGCTGCGCAATGGCCAAGCCATCTTAAATGGTACTTTAGATGACGTGCGGAATCAATTTGGCAAAAACCAAATCCACATCACCGGTCCTTGGAGCGTCCAAGAATTAGCAGCCTTGCCCCATGTGACTCAAGTGTTGACCCCCCGGCCCCGGCAATTTGTCTTGCACTTGGACGATCCCGGTGCTGGTCCGGCCATTTTTGAAACGCTGACCCAGGGCAAATACATCGAAGCCTTCGTCCAACAAGCCCCAACTTTGGATGAGATTTTCCGCATGGAAGTAGGTGCTGGCCATGAATAAACTATGGATCGTCACCGCCGAAACTTACCTACGCCAAGTAAAAACCTGGAGTTTCTTGATTTTGATTGTATCGCCATTTATTCTCTTGGTGATTTCTGGCGGTGCCGGCTATTTAGCCGGCAGCAGTACTGCCAATCAGGATAAAATCGCTGTGGTCAGCCAACAACAACCGCTGCGCCAACAGGTCATCCGGCAAAATAAAGACGATGTGAATCAAAAAATCACCACCCAAAAAGCCGCGGAAAAAGCGGTAAAATCTGAAGACATAGCAGGTTATCTGGTCCTGAGCCAAAGCGGTCAGCAGGTCAAAGCTGTTTACCATAGTACCCGCAACATGGCTGATACTTTGAAAAATCAAGTCCAAGCCAGTTTGAGCCAGTACCAACAGGCTTTAAATCTTAGTGAGGCTAAACTTACACCGCAGCAGTCTCAGGCGCTGCAGCAACAGCCTATTTTCAGACAACAGCTCAAAGAAAAGCAAAAAAATGTTAGTATGGCAAAAATGTTCTCCTTTTGGATCATGGCCTTCTTGGCTTATATGATCTTGACCACCTATGCCTCCATCACTGCTCAAGAAATCGCGTCGGAAAAGGGCACCAAAATCATGGAAATCATCTTTTCCAGTACCACTGCCCGGAAATATTTCTTTGGGAAAATTCTAGGGGTTCTACTGGTAATCCTCACTCAAATCGCTATTTATTTAGGCGGTGGCGCACTATGTTATATTTTGGCGCAACATTTGTCCTTTAGTCGCGAAATCATAGCAGATAACCGAACATTGATTGATGGTGTCCTGAATAACTTGGTCAATATCAACTTGCTCTATCTACTGCTAGGCGTCGTTTTGTTCACCGTGCTGTCGGCCTTCAGTGGGGCCTTGGTGGCCAAAGTCGAAGATGCCTCTAAAGCGGCTACGCCAGCGGTTTACTTGAATTTGGTTGCTTTCTTCTCAACCTTCCCATTTCAAGGCAATGCCCATTCAATCGTGGTGACCATCTTGTCTTATGTCCCATTCTTCTCCTCGTATTTCATGCCGTTCCGCATGATCAATTACACCGTCAGTCCCGTGGAAATCACCATTTCCCTGTTGATCTTAGTGGTCACCATCATTGGGTCCGCCACTTACATTGGCAGCATCTACGAAGGCTTAATGTTACAAACCGATGATTCCAGCTTCTTCAAACGCTTTAAGCGGGGCTTGTCTTACCGGAAACAACGGACATAATACTAGTTATAAATGATTTTAATAAGACCCCACCGCCGCATTGTTATACGGTAGAGGGGTCTTATTTTGGGTTAAACGTCTAATTGCTGTGTACTGGCTATTAGGATTGCTAAGATTAAATTGATTTGATCATACATGGTATTGATATCTGGTTCTGTTTCAGCAGCGCCAAGTTGACATAAAGCCAGTGGCATGGCAATAAAAGAGATGGTGGGCCAACCAGCCTGAAATAAGGGCTGACCTTCGCCAAAGTAAGCTGTTTTACGGGCCTTAAGTAAAAAATATTGGCCAACGGGATTGATTTCAGTTAAACATTGTTCAACTAGGGTTTTATTTTTGGCATTCGAAATGTAGATAAACATGGGATCATCAGGGCTTTTCAATTTCAAAGCATTTTGTTTTAAATCATCCTCATATTCAGCACCACCGAGATGTTCAATGGTCAAGCCAAGAACTTTTTGAATGGCAATATTGTGCTTGGTTTCGTAAGCCTCAAAGTCTCGCAGTAATCTAGAAGTCGCCTGGCGGTTTGCTAGGCCACTTTGCGGAATTTGAAAATGACCGCTCACAAATCCAAAGACAAGGGTCTGCTTAAACTTCAAGTCATGATTCTTGATGGCTTGAAGTAGGGTCAATAAAGCGATGGCCCCGTTTTCTTCAAGGTCATTAGGGCCATCGGTATGACTGTTGATGAAAATCTGTTGTTCAGGCTGCTGACCTTCAACCACCACCACAAAGGACTCAGTTGGGACATCCCTTTGATAACTGCCAGTAATTGTTAAGCCAACGGTCGTTGCTTGTGCACTAATTGTTTGTAGCTTATCCAGTTGCTGTTCGTGCACCCAAATGGCGGGGATGTCCAAGTAAGCATTGGTAAAGGGTAAAATCTCATTTTTGGCCAACCCTGTACTGATATGCTGCCAAACTAAGATAACCCCAATTGCCCCACTGGCTTTAGCGGCTTGAATTTTACTGATGGCTAAAGTTGCGCCCACTAAAGGATGCCGCATATTACGAGTTAGCTTGGCTTGTTTTGGATAGTGGGCCATTTGTCCCACTAAAAAGAACGTCGGCAACATTAAATCGCGA
Organism: Agrilactobacillus composti DSM 18527 = JCM 14202; assembly: GCF_001436375.1. Taxonomy (GTDB): domain Bacteria; phylum Bacillota; class Bacilli; order Lactobacillales; family Lactobacillaceae; genus Agrilactobacillus; species Agrilactobacillus composti. The sequence goes on from NZ_AZGA01000024.1 coordinate 18,148, forward strand.
ACCTTAATAACGGCAATTTTGCCCTTCATCTCGGCATCATTTTTGCCATGATAAAACCTAAGTTGTCCGGTGACACCATTTTTATCAGTAATACCTGAGTAGGGTACTGGGCCTAAATTGGAAATAGGACTGCCCGTAGCTTCGTCTAGGAGGTGGTGACTATCTTGAAGACAGCGTTTGATTTTAAAGGGAAATCGTATGCTTGAAAAGCCAAGTTCATTTATTTGATCCTGTAAAAATTGAATGAATCTATGATGTGCATCAGTTGCGGTTAACCGCGGCCCAATCTCTTTGAGTTTTGCCTGCCACGCAGCCAAACTTGCTTGATCAATATCCATAGTTTATCACCTGTTCTTAAAATTTTGCGGCATAATTATTAGCACAATATACTCGGCCATTAGTTAAAATACAAGCTAGAAAATCTTGAATGGTCTTTATTGAAACGACTGACATGTTTCAAAGTGGATCAACGCAAACGTGAGTATTTTTAAAAATAGTGAAGTCACCGGAATTATTTAGCCTAGGTATAAAAAAGCGCGGCTCATTGAACCACACTGTATTTTTGCAATAGACCACTTTGGCTAGCAAAACATTAGCAATTTATCATTTGTTTTATCACAGCGCCTAAGCGTTTAATACCTGTTTCAATTTGGTCATCACACATATTTGAATAATTTAAGCGAAAGTTGCCAGGATCGCCTTGATCCTCATAGAACGGTTCTCCCGGCACGAAGGCCACATTGTTTTTGATACATTCAGCAAACAGTGCCTGGGTATCCTTAATCGCTGGGATTTCTACCCAAATGAACATGCCACCTTCAGGCTGACTGCACTTAACATGGCTTGGGAAATATTTATGAATGGCGTTCATCATCAATCGTTCACGTTTTTGATATAGTTTACAAATTGATTGGATATGGCGATTGATATCAAACATTGCAACGTATTTAGCCACAATATATTGCGATAAGTTATCAGTATGTAAATCAGCTGACTGTTTCATCATCGTATACTTACTAAGTAATTTGGTCTCGGTTACGATCCAGCCTAAACGCATGCCTGGCGCCAAGATCTTTGAAAATGTACCCATGTAAATAACATGTCCGGATTTGTCAAAAGACTTAATTGATGGCAAACTGTTTCCCGCAAAACGAACAGCACCATAGGGATTATCTTCAAGGACCATTACATCGTACTTCTCCGCTAGTTCAGCAACCTTTTGGCGTCTTGCTAAACTCATTGTTCGACCGGTGGGATTTTGAAAATTAGGAATCGTATAAATAAGTTTTGCGCTAGGATTATCAATTAACGCCTGCTCCAGCTCAGCCATCTTCATACCAGCATCATCCATATTCACCCCAGCAAAGTGGGCACCATATGATTTAAAAACATCAACCGCACAAAGATAGGTGGGTCTTTCAACGATGACTGTATCACCCTTGTCCAGAAAATTCTTCCCAGTTAAATCAAGCGTTTGTTGAGACCCAGTGGCAACCATAATATGGTTGGCATCGGTATGGATACCCGCAAGCTTAACGCGGTCAACAATAACATTCCGTAATTCTTGAATACCCTGGGATGAACCATATTGCAGGGCATCTCGACCTTTTTCCTGAAGGACCTGCGCAGTCGCTTGGGCAATCTGCGTCACGGGAAATAGTTCCGGTGCTGGCAGCCCACCGGCAAACGAAATAATGCCAGGTTTCCCAGCAATTTTTAGGATATCCCCAACAGGATCAACATCTGATTTCGGAACACGACTTGAAAAATGATAATTCATAAAGTATCCTCCTTTGCGCTTATATAACTATGAGATAAAAGCATATTTCATTAGCTTTTATTAAATTGAAAGAATTAGTATTTAGATATGGCGAATAACGATTAAACCTGCAAGTGTGAAGACAGATGTAAAAGTGCTCAGAAATAAAGTTGAAGCCATTTCCTGTTCGGCAATTTTATATTGACTGGCAAAAATAGTAGCAATAGCTGCTGTGGGAATACTTAACGATACCAGGGCCATATTGGTGATATGCGGATTTGTGTTAAACAGCAACATCACTCTGAATATGACACTGGGCAAAATAATATTCTTGATGGCCGTATTGATCCAAACGGGCGTTGAAAATTTAGGCCGTCTTTGAAATAAGATAATACCGGACGCAAACAGTGCCAGCCCACCAGTAGCTGATCCAAGCACCGTAAAGCAGTTTTGCCATTCAATTGGCAGATAAACGCCATTTATTGACAGTATAAAGGCCAGTAACGAGGCCCACACAATAGCTGGTTTAAAAATAGAGATGACATTTTTAAAAAAACTATTCCGTTGTGTCTTGGTTGCTGTCGAAAGGATCATTACCGAAATGGGCAATTGGATCGTACTTAAGATTAAACTACCAATGCCAATTAAAAGTGAACGCTCTTTTGGGAATAACGCGCCTAAAATTACTGGTCCAACAAATGGAATGGCCGGCCCAGAAATGGTTAAAGCCCTTAGTGCCGCCAGCCTAAGATTGGTTTTAAATAAATAATGCGCACTTAAGAAAAACACGAGGTAACCACCGACCATACCACTGAAAATCCAAAAAGTTACAGATACATTTTGTAATATTTCAGTGCGCTTAGTTGAAATAATACCGCCAAATAAACTTAAAGGGAGGGTATATTTCATAATTACTTTATTAAGTAGCGCTGCATCCGGCTCAGCAAAGTCTCTTTTAAAGCCGGCGAAATAACCAACTAACAAAGTGATAACAATTGGCAACAAGGAACTAATCAAAATCTTGGCCATCTTAAGCCCCCTAACTAATAGTAGTGCACCATCAAATATCAGATGTAGTTGATTGAATTGCCAGGTGCTGATCATTAGTTGAGCGGCTGCTAAATTGAGATTACAAAAAATCGATCCATTGCAGAATGCGTTCCCTTATTTAAGGGATGGTCTAGTTCTGTGAAGCCATATTTGTGATAAGTATGAATCGCCGCTTTTAGATTATGGTGTGTTTCTAGATAAACTTTTTTGTAACCAGCCCCCTTGGCAAAGCTAATGGCGGCATCAAGTAGTTGGTAGCTCAAATGATGGCCGCGAGCAGACTGGATTAAATATAATTTTTGCAATTCAGCAACTTGATTTGTCATATCATATTCAGCAATGCCGTTGCCACCCAGAAGAACGCCATTATCAGATTTAGCCACAAAATATTGACGTTTAGAACTTGCTTGATAGAAACTACTTAAATCAGAAAGCTCAGGATCAAAATAAGCTGTGCCTGGAATGTCTAATTGATAGGCTTTTAATGCTTGGCGAACGATATGCGTCAAAGCTACATTATCGCTATTTTGAATTGGTTGAATTTGAATCATTTATTCACCTCCAATTTACATAAGTTTCACTAATGGCAGAAAGGGTGACGTTACCACTTAGCAGGATTTTCTGGCGTTGAACATAGTACTAACATAATTCTTTGCCATTATTAAAAACCCTTGATAATTTAATTCGATAAATTACATAACAGTAATAAGTCTTATTGATTTGTAATTTAAGGCCACTATATGCCAAACTATTAAATAAGTAAAACAAATATTGATAATAGATACATTAGACATTCTAATGTATACGCTACAACATAACTTATACATGCGATAAGAAAATCGTTTTTTTTTGGATATTTTAGCGAATAACAATTTAGATTGGCTTTTGAAAGACACGTCCCATTGACTGAGCTACTAAACAAGTAAAATGGGGTAAGGGGTAATGGTATCAAGAAATCTAAGAACCATGAGCATACTTGCAGGTAGCTAGTCCCTCGGTTTGTTAAAAAATGGTATAAAAATAGGGCCCAGCAACTGTCTGAACAGCTGTCAGGTCCTATTTTTCAGCGATAAAATAAACAAATAATCCCACCGACAATCAATAATGATAACGTGACTAGCATCAACACCGGGGTAAACAAAGGCAGCAGGCTGGCCAGTAAAAGAATAGCTGGACCAAGTAGGGTCTTATGGAAACGCCGGGTTACTTTTAGGCGCCAAGCCTCCCGCAGTAGCGTCAGCAATAAGACCGCCAAGCCCACAAAGTAGCCCAGATAAATGAGCCGACCTAGGAGATTGAAGGTGGCCGATAGCCAAGTTAGTTGCACCGGCCCCAGGGTGGCGGCGATACTGCCCAGGGGTGCCACAATCGAACCGATGCCCAAAATCAGGGCGATCACGCCTAAAACTAGACTTAAATAATGCCAGATAAAACGTTGTAATCCCACCATGATCCTCACCTCGTCAGCAAACGGGTTCAAGTTCCTAACTTTATTTTATCCATAAGTTGGTAATGATGACAGCAATTAGGCTCAGATTAACACGATAGCAACATTTTATTAGTACTTCATAAACATTTCCCGGGCATAATAGAATCATGGTCAAGGCAAGCCATAAGGAGGTACATCATGGCAGTCAAACAGATTCATTCGATCCTGCTCAGCATCGTAGGGGGTATCGCTTTTGGCTTAGTCATGTGCTTAACCTTAAAGCCAGAAATTAACGCCTTGTTGCAACATATTGTATTTCGAGGGATGACCCAAATCGCGGATTGGCTCACCAAGCTGATCTAACCAGACAACTCAAGGAGGACTGCATCATGACAGACAAAAATTATCGCTTGAAGACAACTAATCACAATGGCGAACCAACCGTCAATCAAAAAATTGGTGGCACCATCAAAGCCGGCAATGATAAAATTGCCAAAACGCTATTCGGTGCCAACGCAAAAATTGAAAAGGGCGTTGTGGGCACTTATAAGAAAATCGAGTCAGCCTTTGTGGACAAGTTCTTAGAAGAAGTGCCGGATGAAGTCAGTCAAGCTAAACCAGCCCAAGACAAAACAACTAAGCCAGTGGATAAACCAACAGAACAACCATAAATAAAGCAATTCGCGCCAGCCGTCGGTAAAATTTACCGGCGTTTTTATTTACCCCGAGATATAGTCTTCCTTGACACTCTTTTCATACCAGGTCACCGCCGATGAACGGCGATATTCAGCGGGGCTCAGTTTATTCAGAGCTTTAAAATTACGATTGAAGGTGCGCTGATTGGCATAGCCCACGTTAAAGGCAATTTGGGTGATGGGGTCATCGGTATTTTTCAACAACTGCCGGGCCTTAGAGATTCGGAAACGATTCAGATATTGGGTGTAGGCCATTCCCATAACTTGCTGAAATAATTTAGATAAATAAACATAATCATATTCCATGACTTGAGAAATTTGTTTCAGCGTACAAGTTTCCATATAATGGGCATTAATGTAATCTAAAATATTGTGGACAATATTTAACCGAGATGAGGTTTTTCTGGGGGTAAAGGCGGTTTGTTCCACCAGGCGATCACATAGGCCGTAAAGTAGGCTCTTAATGCCAAAAATGGTGGCGGTCCGGTCAAAATTAAGGGCTTGATTATAAAAGACAATGGAATTTTCCGGCACTAAATTCTGATACTGTTCATTAAAAGCCCCAATAATTTCTGGGGAGAAAAGGACAATTGTTACCTTGGTATTGGGCGCCATCTCAAAACTGTGCATTTGATTGGGAAAGACCATGGCAAACTGCCGGGCGTTGACCCGGTAGGTTTGTTCTTCAATTTGCAGGTGTAATTGCCCCTGTTGGATCAAGATGAGTTCGTAGGCCCGGTGGAGATGGACGGGGAAGTTGAAGTTTGTGAGTTCAAAGTGTTTAAAAATCGGTGAATTCTCTAAGCCGAAATGCTGAAATAAGACCATCTTTTAAATCCCCCCTTTGAAATTACCACAATTATTGTCCATTGAATGACAAATTGCAATCTATCATATTCATTGTAAGCGCTGTATTATAAATATACCAAATTGAAAGGAGATTGCCACATTGACGACCTATCATGTCATGAAAAATGGCGCTGATACCAATCCCGGCACGGCCACAGCCCCATTTTTGACCATTAATCAAGCCGCCCAAATTGCTCAAGCTGGCGATGAGATCCTTGTTCATCAAGGGGTTTATCGGGAATGGGTCAACCCAAAATTCGGTGGTCAAAGTCCGGCCAAAATGATCACGTACCGGGTTCAGCCTGGGGAGCAGGTGGTCATTAAAGGTTCTGAAGTTATTGCGGACTGGCAGTTGGTTGAACCCGGGGTTTGGCAAGCCACCATTCAAAATGTCTTGTTTGGCCAATTCAATCCCTTTGCCACTAAATTAGCTGGGGATTGGTTGGAACAGCCCCAAGGCCGCCATATTGGTGCGGTTTATTACAATGGTCGGGCCTTATATGAGGCCAGTGACTATGGTGAAATGCTGGCGGGTAATGCGCCGGCGGCACCAGTGGATTATATTACCCAAAAAGCCGTTGCCGACCCTGACGCCGATTTTAGAAGTCATCGCTGGTTTGCCCAAGTTGCACAGACGGAAACCAAGCTGTTCATCAATTGTCATGACCTGGATCCTAACCAAGCCCTGGTGGAAGTCAATGTGCGCCAATTCTGCTTTTACCCCACGCAAAAGGGCCTGAACTATATTCGGGTCAGCGGTTTTGAAATGGCCCAAGCAGCCACCAACTGGGCCCCACCCACAGCTACGCAAGAGGGGCTCCTGGGGGTGAATTGGGCTAAAGGCTGGGTCATTGACCACAATGATTTACACGACGCCAAGTGCAGTGCCATCAGTCTGGGGTCCACCCCCATGGCTCAGGAAAATCAGTTTTCCAAGCGCCATGATAAGCCCGGGTACCAATATCAAATTGAAACCCTATTTGCCGCCTACAAAGCCGGCTGGGACAAAGCCCATATCGGCAGCCATCACATTCACCACAACTATATCCACGATTGCGGCCAAGCCGGGATCATTGGCTTTTTAGGGGGCGCTTTTAGCGAAATTGCCGATAATCATATTGCCAATATTGGCACCCGTTGCGAATTCGGGGGCTGGGAGATCGCCGGCTTAAAGCTCCACGGGCCCATTGATACCATTATTCGCCATAATTTCATTGAGCACTGTACCCTGGGGATTTGGCTGGATTGGCAAACCCAAGGCACCCGGCTCACCCAAAATGTACTCAGCGACAACCTCCGGGACCTACTATCAGAAGTCAACCACGGGCCCTTTTTAGTGGACCATAATGTCTTCTTATCCCCGGTGGCTATCCATGAATATGCCCAGGGTGGGGCCTTTGTCCACAATTTGATCACCGGTAGCATTGCCATTCAAAGTGTGTTAAACCGCACCACGCCTTATCATGTCCCCCACAGTACCGCTATTTTAGGTTATGCCTGCATTTACGGGGGTGATGACCGTTATTACAATAATATTTTTGCCCCGCGAAAGGGCTATGAACCCACCGGCACCCAGATGTATAACGGCAGTCCCCAGGATATGACCGCCTTTATTCAAGCTGTCACGCTACGGCTACCTGGGGATGTGGAGTTATTTGAGACGGTGCGCCAACCGGCTTATATCAATGGCAATGCTTATTTTAAAGGCACTTTACCCTATGCTGATGAAGTTCTAGCGCTAGTGGCCAACACGAAGACCCTGGGGCTGAAAGTCCAGCGCAGTGCCACGGCCATCAGCTTGACCTTAAAGGTCCCAGCGGCCCTAGTGGCCTTCAAAGTCCCCCAACAAAGTACGGCTACCTTAGGCCACGTTCGCTTAGCTGGGGCGGCGTTTGACAACCCCGACGGCAGTCCAATTGTTTTAAATGAAGATTTCTTTGGTGAAAAAACCCCTGGTGATCAGCGGTTAGCCGGCCCCTTTGCTCATTTAAAAGTAGGGGATAACGTACTGGATTTGTTTGATTTGTAAAGGGAGGTAATCAAGATGCAGATGATTTCTGGACAAGCTAATGATGGGATGGCACTGAATTTAAATAACACGCAACTTAAGATTTGTGACGCCTTTGTGGCGTTAAATGATCAGTATCCGGTGGATATGATTTCCATTCAGCAATTATGTAAGCGGATACCCATCGCCCGAACCACCTTTTACCGTTATTTTAATAATATTTGTGAAGTTGAGACTCTGGTGGCAGCCACCAGCTTGCAACAATTGCAGGCCTTAATGCAGGTTCTAATGACCGAAAATGACGACAAAACCGCCTTATTAGCCCAAGTTCGCGCGCTTTTTGCCCGGAACTGGGCGGCTTGGCAATTACAATTGGTCACTCGCCGCGACAGCGATTATTATCTGAAGTTAGAGACCTTGATCAAAGGGGAAGTGGCCCAACATAGTCTCACCAGCAATTTGCATGCGGAATTTATTGGGTCAGTGATCGTGAGCTTCTTGGCGGGGGTGTTGACCCGCAAATTTGTCCTGAGTACCAGTAGTCTGGGGGAATTGATCCAATCCATCGACCAACTGTCCCGGCTTAAATAAAATAAAAAAACGGTCGATGCTACACAAATTGGTCAGGGTGTAGTTTGCTAGTTATTAGGAAGCGGTTACAATGATGCTGGTTGATAAGTTAAACCAACCATTGCGATGGCATTGCTTACTTTTAAACAAACGCAACTAAAATGCATTTAGTTACGACCACAAAAGAAAAAGGTGAAAATAATGTCAAAAAGTACCGAAAACGAAGTTGTTTGGCAAGATACGATTCAAGACGACCAACAACCAAAGGCACCCATTAAAATTGGGCTGGCCACTGGCTTAGGGGCCCTGCTGTGGTTAGGCCCATACTTAGGGGTCAATGCCGTCTTACTACCAGCCAAAGTCCAACAAGTTGCCCCAAGCGACAAGGCCCAGATCGTGGCCCTCTTAGCCTCGGCAGCCATGATCGTGGCCACCTTAGCCAATATCATCATCGGGGGCTTATCAGATTTGATCCGCTCCAGATGGGGGCGCCGGACACCGTGGATCATTGCCGGGTCCGTTGGGGGCTTAGTCACCTTACTGTGGTTTAACGCCGCTAGTTCCGTGATCATGATGGTGGTTTCCTGGTGTTTTTACCAAGTCTTTCTAAACGCCATTGTGGCGCCACTGCTGGCCTTCTTACAAGACCGGGTGGCCCCAAAACACCGGGGCACCATTTCTTCCATTTATGCCTTTGGTTACGTTATCGGGCAATACGGTGGTCAAGTTTTAGGGGCCCAGTTCTTAAGTACCGTGGGCACCGGGATCATCGTCATGGGTGTGTTAACGCTTTTTGCCGGCCCATTAGCCGCCGTCATTGTCCGGGAACCATCCAGTAAAGCCATGCCTAAGAAACACTTTACCTTTGACATGTTCGTTCAAAACTTCGTCTTCCCAATTCATCACGCCCGGGATTTCTACTTGGCCTTATTCGGGAAAATGATGATCAACACCGCCACAACAGCCATTATGGGTTATCAGTTATATATTTTAAGCGATTATATTAAGTTAAATACCAGCGGCCAGCAAAAATATGTGTCCATCATTTCAACCTTAATGATGATAACGGCCATTGTCATGTCCATCACCGCCGGCCCAATTTCCGATAAAATCAAGAGTCGGAAAATCCCCGTGTTCACCGCTGCTTTGTTAGTGGCCATTGGGGTTGCCATGCCAGCCTTCTCCAACGCCCCTTGGACCATGATCGTCTATGGGTTAGTCGCTGGTTTAGGGATGGGGATTTTCTTCTCCGTGGACCAAGCTTTGAACCTGGAAGTCTTGCCAGATCCCAACACTGCTGCCAAAGATTTGGGGATTTTGAACTTAGCTAACACCGGTTCCCAAATTTTAGGCCCCATCGTGGCCGCAGCCATCGTGACCGCTGCCCATGGTAGTTACTATGGCATCTTCCCAGTCTGTGCTGCCTTAGCCTTAGTGGGTGGCATCCTAGTCTTGATGATCAAGAAAGTGAAATAAGCAATTGTGACCTAAATATTATATAGAGGTGAATCTAATGACTGCAACACAAATCGAAAGTACTCAAGCGGTTCAATTAAAGGCCAGTCCTTTAAAAGAGACCACGACCACGTTACACAATAACCTGGAAATTGGCACTGAAAAACGCCAAGAAATCTGGGGGTTCGGCCATACCTTTAATGAACTGGGCGCCGTTGCCTTGGAAAATTTACCCGAAGCCAAACGCCATGAAGTTTTAGATGACTTATTTAAACCCGGTGTGGGTGAAAACTATACCCTGTGCCGCATCCCCGTTGGCGCCAGCGATTATGCCTTGAGCTGGTATTCCTTGGATGAGACCCCCGATGATTATGACTTAAAGGACTTTTCCATTGAACGGGATCGGAAACATCTCATTCCTTATATCAAAGCTGCCCAACAACGCAACCCCAACATTCAGTTCTCCGCTTCCCCATGGAGTCCCCCAACTTGGATGAAATCCCATCCTGTTTATAACTATGGTATTTTAAAACATGACCCTAAGGTGCAACAAGCCTATGCGGATTATTTCGTGAAATTCATTCAAGCTTATGAAGCTGAGGACATTCATATCAGCCAATTGTTCCCGCAAAATGAACCCCAACGGGATCAAAAATTCCCATCTTGTTACTGGACCGGCGAAGAATTGCGGGACTTTATCAAATTATACTTAGGCCCAACTTTCAAAAAAGCTGGCTTAGACACAGAAATTTGGTTAGGCACTATCAACTCACCATTGGAAGATACAGAAATGACCAAAGATGAGACCACGGATTATCCCGTGATCACCGAAACAGTTTTAGCTGACCCCGAGGCCTATCAATATATTAAAGGGGTAACTTACCAATGGGCTGGGAAAATGGTCTTACAACGCACCGTCCAGGCTTTCCCAGAATTAGGTTATTTACAATCCGAAAGCGAATGCGGCAATGGCGACAACACTTGGACTTATGCCGAATATGTCTTCAACTTGTTCCGGCATTACTTCAGCAACGGCGTCAACGGCTACTTATATTGGAACAGTGTCCTACAAGGGGGCTCCAGTACTTGGGGTTGGCTGCAAAACAGCATGATCTCCGTGGACGCGGACAAGGGCGAAGCCACCTTGAACCCAGAATATTATGTGATGCGCCATTATGCCCATTACATTCAACCTGGGGCCCACTTATTGACTTATGGTGGCCACGCCGCCGGGGAAGCGACGGCTTATGAGAATCCTGATGGCAGTGTGGTTGCCGTCATGTCTAATGGCATGAACCACGCCCGGGATATCTCAATCGCCGTTAAAGGCAAGAACTACCAAGCTACCGTGCAAGCTCATTCTTTCAGTACGTTTGTTTTTGATTGAGTAAACGTGCCGGCCCCATGACAGCCTGCATGTAGCTCGCCATTTGGATCATTGTAACAAAGTATCACGCTCAAAATGACAGCGATTCGCTGCATTAATTGTTGTCAGAAGTCGGGGGGAGAGGCGCAATAAGCCGCTCCCCCCGTTTTAATACCCTGGCAAAATGTGCCAATTTAATAAACGAGGAGGCGATCTTCGTGATGGCCAACCAAACTGGACGGGGTGGATTACATCAGCATAATTTAAGCCAAGTCCTGCAACAAATATTCAACAACCAACCCATTTCCCGGGTCGAAATTGCCCACCGGTTAAACCTGAATAAATCAACGGTGTCTGCCCTTTATAACGAGCTGGACCAGCAGGGCTATATCCATGAAATTGGCGCGGGCAGCTCCACCAGTGCCGGGGGCCGCAAACCCATGTTGGTGAAAATCAACGGGCGCTATGGTTATACCATCAGCTTTGATTTGGGCTTTCGCCATCTCCACGTCATCGCCAACTACTTGGATGGCCGTATTATTTTTCAAGGTCGGATTCAACTGCAGCAGCATGACCTACAAGAAGTGCTACATCGCATTAATGACCAAATTGACCGCTCACTGGCAGCCGATACCACCCAGCAAGGCCTATTGGGGATTGGTTTTTCGATCCATGGGGTAGTGGCCCACAACCAAATTATCAACTCGCCCTTTATTGATATGGGCAAGCTAGATTTAGCCGATTATTATCAGCAACGTTACCATATTCCCGTGTTATTGGAAAATGAAGCCAACCTCGTGGCTATTTATCAGCGGGATTTTGGCCAAGCCACCAATGAAGCTAATATTTTGGCCATTAGTATCCACCGGGGCATTGGGGCGGGAATTATTTTAGACGGCCAGCTTTACCGGGGCCGTCATGGTCAAGCGGGGGAAATTGGCCGTTCGTTAATGTTCACCCACGATACCGATGACCAGCAGTATCGGAAAGTGGAGGATTTTTGTTCGGAAGACGCCATCATTGAACAAGTCCAGCACCAAACTAACCGGGCAAATTTGGATCGGCGGACGTTGGTGCAATTGAACCAGGCCGGGGATGCCATCGTCCAGGCCAGCCTTAATAAATTCAGCCGTTCCATTGCCAAGGTCATCTACAACGTGGCCATTAGTCTGGCCCCCACGGCGATTTACTTGAGCTCCCCTTTAATTGAGGCCATCCCTGAACTGTTGACAGCCATTTTAGCGGAAATTAAAGCACTGGGCCTGCAAACCCCCATTCAATTAACAACCCCGGCTAACCTAGCGCCTTTGTTGGGCTGCTGTGCCCTGGTGACCCATGAAGTTTTAAACTTACAAGATTACGAGTTGTCTTTTACGGATCTAGTTAATTGATAGCTGAGCGCCGTCAAGAACCGCCCTAATGGGCCATTCTTGGCGGTGCTTTTTTTGTAAAGACTAGCCAAAATAACATTAGTACAATCATTTTCACCCCGGTTTGAAAAACACTGACTTAATAAATGTAATCGGTTACAGTACGATGTACTTGTAAGTTAAGTAAACAAACAAAAAGGAGCTCGATGAATATGGCAGATAGCTGGTTAGGTTTAGATAAAAAAGTTGTAATTGTAACAGGTGGATCTTCAGGTATTGGGGCAGCCATTGTCCATGAATTGTTACAACAAAACGTCTACGTTTATGACGCTGATTTGCAACCCAGTGAAGAAGACAATGACAATTTGACTTACCTGAAGACTGACGTGACTTCAGAAGTTGATGTGCAACGCATTGTAGATCAAGCCATTGCCGATCATGGCGTTATTGATGGCTTGGTGAATAACGCCGGTATCAATATGCCCCGGTTGTTAGTGGACGCCAAAGATCCCAAATGCAAATATGAACTCAAAGAAAACGAATTTGATAAGATGTTTAGTGTCAACGTCAAGAGTGTCTTCTTAATGAGCCAGACCGTGGCCCGGCAAATGGCTAAACAGCATTACGGGGTCATTGTCAATATGTCCTCTGAAGCTGGCTTGGAAGGTTCCCAAGGCCAAAGTCCTTATTCCGCAACGAAAGGCGCCATCAACGGCTTTACCCGTTCTTGGGCCAAGGAATTAGGTGAATTTAACATTCGCGTGGTTGGTGTGGCCCCTGGTATCATGGAAGCAACGGGTTTGCGCACAATTTCTTACGAAGAGGCATTGGCCTATTCCAGACATAAGACCGTTCAACAGGTTCGGGCCGGCTATAAGAGCACCACGACAACGCCTTTGGGGAGAAGTGGTAAACTGAGTGAGGTCGCAGATTTAGTGGCTTACTACTTGTCTGATCGGTCAAGTTATATTACCGGTGTGACCACTAACGTCGCCGGAGGTAAATCACGAGGTTAGGACTGATGGTATGGAAGAACAAAATTATCGTTTAATGAAGGCCTTTATCACCAATGATTCCTTAAGCATGACTGAATTAACGGCTCAGTTTCATGTCTCTAATCGAACCATGTTAAAGCGAATCCAGGATTTGAATGATGATTTACAACAGATTGCGGAAGTCAGAAGTAATCAACAAAACTTTTATTTGAAAGTTGACGACTTTGCGCAACTCACGAAGTTGCAAACGGGCTATCTTAAACGCCAATTAGATTTCAATGATCCCCAAAAGCGCCAGGCCTTTATCTTACAACGCTTGATTAAATCGCCAACTTATATCATCCTAGATGATTTGGCCGAAGAATTAACCGTAAGCAAAGGCACGCTGAATAAGGATATTAAAATACTCAAGAAAGTCTTGCCCAATTATCAAGCTGATATTGTGGCGATTACGAATAAGGGCATTAAACTCACCGTTGCCCACGACTATAATTATGGTTTACTATTAACCCAGTTGATTTTTGACTATTATCCTGGCGAAGCACCGGCCATGAGTGCCGCCCAAAGGACCCAGCTGAATCAAATCCTGGGGGACTTAGATGAAGCCAGTCACACCACGGCATTGATCAACAATAACCTTGCCGCTTTAGCCGAGTTGCAGGGAGCTGATCATCGCCTAGAAGGGACGATTCCCCATTATCAGACATTGTTGCCAAGGGCTAAACTAGCGCCCCTGGTGGCCTTGGTCAATGAGGTGTTAGCAGTTCAGTTAACCCCCACAGAAATCGACTTTCTCTGTTATCCCTTGAATTTGAAGGTCTTGCCGGCAACCGACGATGAGTTGTTGCAACAACGCCTGCAATGGGTCCATCAACTGTATCAGCAAATTCAAACTACCGTCATGGGGACCATCGATATTGACTTGAACTTTGAGCATGTATTTGACCAAATTCGCTATCACTTATTGTTCATGATTAACCGGCTTATTTTCAAAGTGACATCTGACTCGATTTTAAGTGATGAAGTCATTGAGAAATTCCCGGTGGCCTTAGAGTTGGCCATGTCCACGGCTAAAGCCTTGGAAGCTCAAATTGGGGCGGCGGTGCCGGATACCGAAGTGAACTATTTGGCGATTTATTACCAGATGGAAATTGAAGACGCCCGCTTAGATCCTAAGCGCAAAGTGGCGATTGTGGGTGAAGTGAGTCGCAGCATCAAGAAATTGATCACCCATCAAGTGGGGGAGATGTTCCAAGATGCCATTGGGGTTGATACTTTCAGTACGGAAGCCGCCTTGAAGCAATCCCAGTTTCATTATTTAATTATCTTCTCCAACTGGCCCATTGATCAAACTGACATCCCCTATTCGGTGCCGATTGTCCGCATCAACAGCGTGTTCCGGACCCAGGAATTAATTAGCCGCATCAACGTGTCCTTTGTGGCGGATTTGATTCATAAAAAACTATGCGATTTTCGCATCGTGCAAATCCCCCAGAAATTGGATTATTTTAAGGGGAGTGAATGGCTGATCCAACAAGAAATCGAATTGGGCCAAGTCAATGAATCCTTTGTGGATCGTTGGTATAAGCGGGAGCAAAAGAAGTTAAATATTTACGAAAATGGCGTGGCCATTCCCCATGTTATCGATGATTCCGGGGCACCCCGGGTGTTATTGACCATCGGCTATTATGAACGGGAAATCACGTATGCCAAGCGAAAAGTTCAACTGGTTTTCTTGATTGGGATTCCTCAAAAAGTGGATGGGCAATTAAGCAAGGCCCTGTCGCAAGTTTATGATTTTATTTTCTCAGTGTCCCAGAATCAAAGAATATATCATAACCTGTTGCATTTTGATAACAAACGGCCATTGGCACAGATTGTGGAGGGGATTTAGATGTTAGTTTTAGGCTTAGCTTTAGTTGGGGCTTTCTTAATTCAAAGCGCCCTAGGATTTTTTCAGATTAAGAATTTTTCAAAAAATTATAGTGAATTAAGACACCAGGGGCGGGTCTTGATTGGGAAGAACCCCAAGCGGTTTCAATCCGGGACGCTCTTCTTGATTTCGATTACCGCGGATGGCTTAATTCAAGAAGCTAGAATTATGAAAGGGATTACAATTTTTGCTAAGTTTAAAACTATCCCTAGCCTCGCAGGTCAATATTTACTCGTGGTGGCTGCCGACTATACCCAGCTACAACGCATGGATCGCCTGACCCGGGGCTGTTTACTCAATGCTTATAAGAATTATGTGGAATTTAGAAATGGCAAGTTAGCTGATAGTGCTTATGACACCTCGGTGAATGTCTTTTCCATGCCAATGTTTGTGAAAATCAAAGACTTGGGTGAACAATTCTTTAGCTATTGGCACCAACGGACGGATCAAAAACGGTTAGAAAAATGGAGATGAGTTAAATAATGCAATATATTACTGGTTTTGCCTCATGGTTTATGAACTTATTCCAAACTGGTGGGAAGACATTTATCAGTTGGATGTCCTCAATTGTGCCCGTGGTTTTACTCCTGTTGGTCTTAATGAATGCCATTATTGCCTTTTTGGGTGAAGATCGGATGAATAAATTAGCCCACGCTTCTTCTAGAAATGTGGTCACCCGGTATTTGATCTTGCCGTTTCTGTCGGCCTTTATGCTGGGGAACCCCATGTGTTACACCTTGGCCCGCTTCTTGCCCGAATACTATAAACCCAGTTATTACGCTGCTCAAGCCCAATTTTGTCACACCAGTAATGGGATTTTTCCCCACATCAACCCCGGGGAGTTATTCATTTGGCTAGGGGTGGCGCAAGGTATTCAAAAATTAGGGCTGAATACCATGGATTTAGCCATTCGCTATATGTTTGTGGGGTTAGTGATGAACTTTATCGGCGGTTGGGTGACGGACTTCACCACCGCTTATGTTTGTAAGAGTAGTGGCATCAAATTATCCAAAGAAGTCAAATTGACCAACAAACCGGCTGAATCAGACGAAAAAGCGACGGCATAAGGAGGGAACGAGCATGGCTTGGAAAAGCGTACGTATCGAGAAGGGCTCTGGCGGCTGGGGTGGCCCGTTGTTCATCACCCCCACAGCTCAAAAACATAAATTTATTTATGTCACCGGGGGCAATCGCCCTAAGATCGTGGATAAAATTGAAAAAATTACTGGCATGAAGGCCATCGACGGCTTTAAAACCTCGATTCCTGAAAATGAAACTGCCCTGGCTATTGTGGATTGTGGCGGGACCTTGCGCTGTGGCCTTTATCCAAAAAAGGGTATCTTAACAGTTAATGTGATGCCCACGGGTAAAAGTGGGCCGCTACAACAATACATCACCCCAGAACTTTACGTGTCGGCCGTGGGTGAGAAGCAGGTTTCTGAAGTCAGTGACAATGCTGCTGCAACGGCGGCCAGTTCGCCAGCAGCAAGCGCTGATCCAGAAGTTGCTGATGCCGATGAGGCCAAATTTGATACCACCAAACCGATTACCCAACAGCCTAACAAGCAAAACTTTATCGCCAAGATTGGGATTGGCGCCGGGAAGGTCGTGGCTACCTTTAACCAGGCCGCCAAAGAAGCCGTTAAAACCGTGATCAATACCATTATTCCTTTTATGGCCTTTGTAGCATTGCTAATTGGGATCATTCAAGGCTCAGGTATTGGCAAGGCCTTTGCGAAAATCATGGTGCCCTTAGCTGGTAATGTGTGGGGCTTAATGATCCTGGGCTTTATCTGTTCTTTACCATTCCTATCCCCATTGTTGGGACCGGGCGCGGTTATTGGCCAAATCATTGGCACACTTATTGGGGTGGAAATTGGCAAGGGTCATATCTCCCCACAATTTGCCCTCCCAGCACTATTTGCCATCAATACGCAAAACGGGGCTGATTTCATCCCCGTGGGCTTAGGCTTAGAAGAAGCCGAAGCCAAGACTGTTGAAGTGGGGGTACCCTCGGTGCTGTATTCCAGATTTATCAACGGCGCACCCCGGGTATTTGTGGCCTGGCTAGCTAGCTTTGGCCTATATCCCGGTAAATAATCTCATTTAAATCTAAACTAACGAAGGTGGTCCATATGACACAACAAACTGATCAACAAACGATTTTCGAAACAACCGTCGTGGAAATTGGCGGCGAAGCGGAAGGCTTTAAAGATATCAATATGGCAATTTTATTCGGGGATGAAGCCCCAGAAGCCTTGCGGTCCTCTTGTTATATTATCAAGGTAAATCCGGTAAGGGATGCCATCAAGCCGGGGATGACCCTGTCTGTTGATGATAAAACTTACCAAATTACCGCAATAGGCAACGAAGCGCAAAAGAATTTGGAAAACTTAGGCCACGTGGCTGTGAATTTCACCGGAGATCAAACCCCTGAATTAGCCGGTTCGGTTTATGTAGAGGCTAAAGCTTATCCAGAGATCAAAGTAGGTTCGAGAATTGCGATTGGTTAGACATAAGGTATCTTAAATTAACCCTAAGCTGTTATGGCGGGGTTATTTTTGTGCATGGAAATGCGTAGTGCGTCGTCATAGATCGTTTGGCGTTTCATTTTGAATGGCGGTATGCTATAATTCAATTTAGAAAATGTATAATCATGTTTACACCAAATCTCTCAACTACGCCTAGGACTAAGTTGAGGGGTTTTTGTGAGCACAAAACAACCGTTTTACTTTTCATTTAAAATCAAGATATGCTATAATAACTTACAGAAGATGAATCAACATAGTGACACCAAATCCCCCAACTACGGGCAGTAAGTTGAGGGATTTTTTTGCACTTATATCTCAAGCGGGTGGATTAGATTGTCGCCTAAAGAATACTACTTGCGGCGTTTGCGAGCTAACCACTCGGAGAATAACGCGCTAAGAAGCGCCACCGCAAGGGGTTCGAGAAGATGAATTAACATAACAGACACCTCCAATCTATCGCAAGATTGGTTAGGCGACTCAATGATTATACCGTATTGATATGGCGTTTGCCTAACAATAAAATTTTAACTTGATCCTCAAAAAAGGCTTGCACTTTTTAACCATAAGCGGTAAAGTAATCATAAATAATCGTGCACGATTGAATGGAGGACAAGTCATTTGATTCCAGAAGAAATGAAATTAGCAAATCAATTATGCTTTTCGGTCTATAATGCCAATAGATTATTTATCCAATTCTATCAAAAGGCCTTAAAGCCCTTTGATTTAACTTATACCCAATACATTGTGCTACTAGCACTGTGGGAACAAGATCATCAAAATTTACATGACCTGGGGGCCAAATTAGATTTTGGCAGCAATACCTTGACCCCCTTATTGCGGCGCTTAGAAACCGCCGGCTGGCTGGTGCGGCTACAACCTGCCGCTGACCGGCGCCAATTGGTGGTTGAACTCACTGACAAAGGCAAGGCCAGTCAAGGGCCGATTTTTGAAGCCATCAAAGCCTGTGTGGGCCAAGATCAATTAGATGTGAGCCAGTATAAAGAAGCCCTTAAAATCAATGATGCGTTGATTGCAGATTTAAAAACAGCCGTGGGATGAGGATCATCCCCTTTATTTGCCACTAATAATCGCGCACGACCGAAAAAACATTTTATCCAAAAAGGAGTTTTTCAACATGACAATTTATGATTACGAAGTTACCAGCGAAACCGGCGTCAACTATGCTTTGGCCAAATATCAGGGCCATCCCATGATCATCGTTAATACCGCCACCAAGTGTGGGTTCGCGCCCCAATTTAAACAATTAGAAGCATTATATCAAACGTACAAGGATCAGGGCTTAGTGGTTTTAGGCTTTCCCTCCAATCAATTTCACCAGGAAATCGCCGATAGCCAAGACGCTGCCGCCGCTTGTCGCATGACGTATGGTGTCAGCTTTCCCATGCACGCCATCCATGATGTGAACGGCCAGGATGCTTTGCCATTGTTTACTTACTTAGAAAAGACCATGCCCGGCCACTTTGGCAGCCGTATCAAATGGAATTTTACCAAATTCTTAGTGGACGCCCAGGGTAATGTGGTGAAACGCTATGCCCCTGAAACCAATCCCTTGAAAATGAAACCCATGATCGAATCTGTCTTGTCAGTCCAAAAGTGAGGTGCGTGCCATGCAAAAAGTGAGAAAAGCGCCATTTAAAATAGCCTTTCTAAATCGCCAGCGCCAAGTTTCCCTGGCGGAAAAAATCAATGTGCTCCGGGCTAGCGTCATGGGGGCCAACGACGGGATTTTATCCATCGCCGGTATCGTCATCGGCGTGGCTGGGGCCACCAGCAACAGCTATGCCATCTTTTTAGCGGGGATTGCGGGGATGTTGGCCGGCACGGTATCCATGGCCATGGGGGAATACGTGTCGGTGAACGCCCAGCGGGACACGGAACGCCGGGCGGTTCAGGCCGAAACGCAGCGTTTAGCCACCGATTATGACGCCGAAGTGGCTCACATCGCCCAACAATATGTGCAAACCGGCATTAAACCCGAACTGGCTCAAAAAGCCGCTCAAGAAATGATGACCAAAGATGCTTTGAGCACCGGGGTCCGGGAACGCTACGGCTTTGATGCCAAGGACCACACCAATCCCATTTCTGCGGCCCTGGCATCCATGGTGGCCTTTCCTTTGGGCTCGATTTTACCCCTAGTAGCCATCACCTTGTTCCCAGGCAATATTCGCCTGCTGGCCACGGTGGCCGCCGTGATCATCGCCTTGGCCTTCACCGGATACGCCGCCGCGGCACTGGGCAAGGCCAACCGCTTCAAAGCCGTACTGCGCAATGTGATTTCCGGGTCTTTAACCATGTTGATGACTTATTTGATCGGTAGCTTGTTTGCTAGATAGGAGGACGCCATTATGTTAAATATGTTACCCCATAAGAAAACGGCCATGACCATCCAAGAACGATCCAACACCTTGCGGGCCGGGGTGCTGGGGGCCAACGATGGTATCCTCACGGTGGTGGGCGTGTTATTTTCCGTGGCTGTGGCCACAACCAATGAATTTACGATTTTCATTGCCGGCTTAGCGGACCTATTAGCCTGTGCCTTTTCCATGGCCGCTGGGGAATACGCTTCAGTGAGCTCCCAAAAAGACACTGAAAAAGCCGTCGTTGCCCAAGAACGGGCGTTATTGCAAACCGATTATCAAGGCCAATTAGCGGCGGTCATCGCTTATTACGTACATAAGGGTGTTTCCAAAGCCACGGCCACGGAAATCGCCACGGACTTAATGGTTAAGAAACCTTTGGCCACCGTGGTCCAGGTCAAACACGACTTGACCTTGAATCACTATATGAATCCTTGGTCGGCAGCCTTTTCTTCCATGTTTTCTGCCGCCAGTGGGGGAATTTTTCCCTTGGCCGCCATGACCCTGTTGCCCGCTGGTCTCAAATGGCCGGGCACGATTTTAGCCGTGGCGCTTTCCGTGGCCCTCACCGGTTTCTTGAGCGCCAAAGTCGGCCGGGGCCTGGTGAAAAATGCCATTGCCCGCAGTGTCATCGTGGGGATCATCACCATGGTCATCCATTATGCCATTGGCTTAGCTTTATAAAACATCTATTAAAAAATCCTTAGCCCGGGTTGAAGTGCAATAGAAAAGTTAGACAAGTTTCAATTTAGTTCAAGCTACCATGGCTT
>NZ_AZGA01000025.1 GCF_001436375.1 Agrilactobacillus composti DSM 18527 = JCM 14202
TACACGTTAAACCGGTTCAATAAGTGCAACTCAAATCATGAATGAATAATTCAGGTGTTATTTTATTTAAAATAATTGTATTCATAAAATAGTTATAAATATCATAAAAAATATCTATAGGTTATACTAGGATGGATAGGATTTTCAAATATGTTTAGGGGGGACCTTACCAATGACTAGAAGTAATGTACTTATCCAAAAAGCCGGCGTGCTAATAGTTGGGTTACTGCTAGGTGTTTTAACTGTGGTACTGGCGCCAAGTAATGTGGTTCAAGCAGACAAAACGAACATCGAAACCAGAGACAGTATATTCTTTTCAAAAAATGTGCCAGTCACCCTTTATTCCGACCCAGAAACTAAACAACCTACTGGTAAGACGCTAAGTACAGCTGTGGATGCATGGAAAGTATTCCAAATTGCATATAATGGCGAATATCTGATGTCTTACAACCTTGGAGACAATCAATGGGTAAAAGCCGCTGATGATAGACCAGAGTCATTAGGTGTGATGTCGAATGATGGTTATTTTAAAGAATTCTATTCAAATGGAAAAGCCGTAACTGTTTATAGTGACCCCTACCTGACAAAAGCTATTGGCAAGTTGGATCCGACTATCAGTCATTGGGCCGTGATACGTAATTCAGTACCTAGAGGTTATTTCTATTCCTTTGATTTAGGTGATAACCAATGGGTTGGTCCGTCTGAAAATACACGTATTATTCTAGATAGTTATTTCTTTAGAGCGGATACACCCTTGTACAATAGTGAAGGCAAGCGAACACAAGCTATTAATAACGCCAATTACACGTATAAAATCTTTGACGTTAAGACAATTCAAGGCGGTATCTACGTCAAACTTGGTAGTGATGATCAGTGGGCGCTTTACGATGCTGGGACACCCAATTAAAATACAAAACAACTTCCAAACAGGTTTAGCAGTCGTGGTAACGACAATACTAAACCTGTTTTTTTGCGCCGCTGAACAGTAACTAGTGCAATGATTGCAAAAACTAGGTCATTGGAAGCGTTTACCGTAAGCGCTATAATCTATTTTGAAAGTGAGATTCTAATATATCAGTTTATGCGACGTCTTATGACAACAGGCGTTGCCAGGGTTTAGAACAGTTTAGCTGTAACGAAGAGAAGGGATTGTGTATGACGACGCAAACATTTGTGATTTCACAAAATACCACTGTGCTGACGGCCAATATGGCCGATCCAGTGTTGAAAAATGCCAGCAGTATTTTACAGCGGGATATTCAGCGCGTGACCACTGGCCAGAGCGCTGCCAATCAAATTGTGTTGGTTCAGGTAAAAGAGACGGATCAGCAGCCAACCGATGATTTTGAGATTCATTATGTAGATTCCCAAAAGGTTGAAATCAAGGCCACCACCACTCTGGGGTTGATGTACGGCGCGCTGGCCGTTTCCCGGGAAGTACTGGGCATCGACGATTTCTGGTATTTCATGGATACACCCATGAAAAAAAGCCCCACCATCAACTGGACGGATTTCAGCCAACATTTGCCCGATTTTCAAACCAAATATCGGGGCTGGTTTGTCAATGATGAACTATTACTCACCGGTTGGGCCGACCATGATTCCAAGGATTATGTCTGGGATCGGATTTATGAAACCTTGTTGCGGGTGGGGGGCAATCTCATTGTACCCGGCACGGATAAAGAAAGTCGGTTCCATCGGGCTGGTGCCCAGGCCATGGGGTTGATCATTGCCCATCACCACGCTGAACCCCTGGGGGCGGAAATGTTTGCCCGGGTTTATCCCAACCTTGAGGCCTCGTATCTGAAGTATCCCGAACTCTTTAAGAAGATTTGGCGGGACAGTATTTTGGCACAGCGGGGCCACACCGTGGTTTACGGCTTAGGCTTCCGGGGTCAGGGGGACCGGCCATTTTGGTTAGATGACCCTACCCATACTTGGACCGATGAAGAAAAGGCCCAAGTGATCAATGACACCATCAAGTTGCAATACGATATGGTCCAAGAACTGGACCCGGGGGCCCAATGTTCCGTCAGCATCTATGGTGAATTAACGGGCTTGTTCAATGAAAGCTTGCTGAAGCTGCCTCAAGATGTCATCGAGATCTGGGCCGATAATGGTTATGGCAAGATGGTTTCTCGGCGCCAGGGAGATGATGATCCCCGCTCACCTGTTTTGACGATTCCCAACAAAGCCAAGCGGGCCCGGGGGATTTATTATCATGTGACCTTCCATGATTTACAAGCCTCCAGTTTTTTGACCCTATTACTCAATAGCCCGCATTTTGTGGCTGAAGAAATTGCCAAGGTTCGGGCAGCAAAAATGGACACGCTGGAATTGATCAATGTGGGGAACGTCAAACCCCACGTGTTATTCATTCGCGAAATTGCCCGTTCTTGGCGCCGAGATTATCAAGTGCGCAGTGAAACTGACATTATTCAAGAATATGTCGCACATTATTATTCCGAAGCACAAAGTGAAATTAGCGGGATTTACCAAGCCTACTTCAAGGCGCCGATTCAATATGGCCTACATGATGATCAAAAAGCTGGGGATGAATTTGCCACTTACCTCATTCGTAAAGTCGTCAAGGCTTGGATGGGCCACTACCCGCAACTGGAGGCGATGAATTGGTTAACGGGCAATGTTGCTTTAGATGAACAACTGACCAAGGTGACCCAACTCATCGATACGAAGTATGCCGCTTGGGATCAACTTTACCGGCGGGCTGTGCAAGTTTATGCGGACATCATGGCCAAACAGCCGCAACGTCTTTTTTATAACGATATGTTACTGGGCATTGCGGTCCATGCGTGTTCGCTGCATGCCTTGTGGGCGACTATTTCGGCCTATCGCCACTATCAACAGGCTGAAATCGTCCATGCTTTTCTGGGGGCTGATGAAGCTGTTCGGGCCAATGACGAAATTTTACGCTTGCGGCGGGATAACCCCTCCCCTAAATGGGTCGATTTCTTTCACAACGATGCTTATTCCAACGTGGCTTTGAACGCGACGAAGTTACGCCGATTGCGTTCTTATCTACGGGTCTTAGGGGATGGCCCAGATGAAGACCAGTGGGAGCGGCAGTATCTCATGGAACCCAGCGATGCCCGGGTCATGCTCTTATCCAACACCCATTTGGCATTGTCTGATGATCAAATCGCTAAGAAATTGCGGGAACAATTAATTGATGAGCCATAATTTAGAAGAGGAGAAATACAATGGATAATAAAAAAACTGTTGTTCACGATGGTTGGGACGAATATGCCTCTAAGAAAATTTATCAACATCGTGGCAAAATTGGGGTGGGTCGCTCCCTGGGCTTTGGCGTCTTCTCAATGTTCAGTATCTCCATGCAGGGACTGGTGGGCGCTTGGCTGTTATTCTTCTACACCACTTTTTGTGGTTTGTCAGCCGGGCAAGGGGCCACGATTTTCCTGATTGGCCGGGTGGCCGATGCCATCGCATCCCTGGTCATGGGTAATATCTCTGATAATATTTATAAATATAAAATCGGTCGGATACTCGGCCGACGGCATATCTTTATCCTAGCAGCTGCCCCATCGGTGTTATTCGCTATCACCTTGTGGGTCGCGGGGATGAGCTACTGGTACTATCTGATTACTTATGTGATTACGACAGTCCTAATGTCGGTATTACAAATTCCTTGGGAAACTTTGCCCAATGAAATGACCAAAGACTACAACGAACGGACCACCATGTCCACGGTTCGGATGGTCATCGCGGGTTTGGGGAATATGCTGGCCCAGTTTGTACCAGCCCAATTGTTCCGATTTTATCCAAAGACCTCCCCAATGCCTTACTTCATTATGCAAGTCATGTTTTCAGTTGTGACTTTCTTCTTGATTCTGATCACTTACAAGACAACTTGGGAACACTTTGTCTCTAAAAATGAAGCTAAGAAGTTGGCCGCCCAAGCCCTTGAGGATAATGGCGGTAAGAAGGGTGGTTTGAAATCAGAGCTCAGAAACTACTTCTCCACATTCCGCATCAAGAGTTTCCGGACCCATATGGGGATTTATCTGAGTTCTTATTTTGCCACGATCCTTTGGTCTACGACATTTGTGTACTATATCGTCTTTGTCCTTGGGAAAACCACCAGTGTGTCAGGGATGCTGCAATCCTTAAGTATTGTGTCTGTGCCAGTGACGATTTTGGCAGGTTACATTGTTACTAAGATTTCACCACGCTCACTATATTTGTTTGGGTATTCCTTGATTCTAATCAGCTGTATAGATTGGGCCTTTGTGGGCTTAACCAAGCCTGCCGGTGTGATGATCTGGTTGATCGCCGGGACACTTTGTTATGAAATCGGCCTATACATCCTTTACTTCGTGCCATGGAATGTCTTTCCATTTATCCCGGATGTGGATACGTTGGTCACTGGGAAGAATCGGGCGGGGTTGTTTGCTTCCGTCATGGTCTTCATTAACCAAATTAGCCAAGGCCTAGCATCCGTTGTGGCCGGCTACTTG
This sequence comes from Agrilactobacillus composti DSM 18527 = JCM 14202, assembly GCF_001436375.1. Lineage (GTDB taxonomy): Bacteria > Bacillota > Bacilli > Lactobacillales > Lactobacillaceae > Agrilactobacillus > Agrilactobacillus composti. The sequence continues at coordinate 4,497 of NZ_AZGA01000025.1, forward strand.
CTAGACATCGGGGGATTCCGCCAGTCCAGTGGGGGTGCTGTTTCCCAACCGGCCAGTGCCACCCATATGATTTTGTTCATCGTCTCTGGTGGGGTTGGGGTGATGATTTTGATCGCCATGTTCTTTGCCAGCCGCTTCCATCTTAGCAAGAAGACCTTTACCGTCTTAGCGGCTGAACTCACCCGGCTGCAAAAGGGCGGCAGCATGAAAGATGTTGATCCAAAAACCAAACAAACTTGCGAACTCTTAACCGGTGTGCCTTACGATTCTATAGAATTTTGGCGCAGAAATGATGAAAAGCCAACGACGCCGGTTAAAACAGATACGCCAACTAAGCACTAATCAAGCAACAGTCTAACACGATATCTTTAACAATCAGTAGCTAAAAAACATCATCCAGCAACCCTTTAGGCAGGTTGTCAGATGATGTTTTTTGTTGTAGGTTACTGTCAAGTTGCATCTTACAATTAGACCAGGGTTAACAATCAATCCCGGAATTGTTGCATGATGATGCGAAACTGCCCCGGGGTCAAATGGGCCTGGCGTTTAAAGGCGCGAATCATATAGGCTTCTGAGTTAAAGCCGCATTGAAGGGCAACTTGGGATAGGGGCAAGTCGGGCTGTTCAAGGAGTAATTGCTTGGTTTGAATAATGCGATACAGGGTCAAAACTCGGCGGGGGGTGGTCTGATAGAGTTCGTTAAAAGTTTGCAGCATATATTGGACGCTATAGTTGGTCAGCTCAGCAAGTTTGCCATTGGTCAAATTCTCACGAAAATGGCTTTGAATCAACGATAATGTTTTGGCGGCGAGTTTTTGTTTGTTGGGATCGGCGGTGATATGGGCGGTGTAGGGTTTTAGTTTGGTCAAGAATTCCTGGACCAGGGCCGATTCTTGATAGTTCTGGTGGCTTTGGTTTTTTTGCTGTTGCACCTGGGTTGGGATAAAGCCAAATAAGTCGTTACCTAACACTGGGAAAAGGAGGGCCGGTTTCGCGTGTAACGCGGGGATGAGTTCCTCGATGGCCGTGCCCCCAAAGCTCAGGCGGCTGGTTTGCCAAATTGGCGTGGCGCTATGATAGGCATAACTGACATTGAGGTTGATCAAGATTCCCTGGCCAGGCTGTAAGGTGATTTGTTGATCTTCAATAGTGAGCTCCCCTTGGCCCACATCACTTTGCAACCACTGATAATAGGGTTTGCCTGCGGGCTGGGCCACGGCGGATTGCTGCCATTGCTGGTCGATTTTTTCAATCATGAAAGGCCGTTTGCTGGCATGGTAAGTGATGCTGGCCTTGGTATGTTTAACGGTGGGATGGTCAATGTGGTAGCCGGTGATGGTGACTTGATCTCCATGACTGCCGTAGCGCCGCCAGGCCTTGTCATACCAATCCCGATGGGTGCCGGTGACTTGGATGGTGAGCTGATAATGGCCCAGGGGCATTTGCGGTGAACGATAGCGGGGTTCATCCCCATGGAGCAGGCTATAAAAGTTCACCCGGGTCTGGGCTTTGATTTGTCCCTGGTCATCCCGCAAAGTGACCAGGGCAAAGCCACTGTGAGTGCTGGTTTGCCCAGTAATGGTGATGCCGGTGCCCTGAAAATCAAGGGTCACGCTGGCATCGGTGGTCTGTCCGGTCCAAGCCAAGGGAATAAAACGCACGGGTTTATTGACATGTTGCTGCCAATCCCAGCTGGCCCAATAATTAGCCACGGTCAAGGTCGTGCCCGTGACGGTCAGTGGCAGCCAAACGTGGGTACTGGCTTCAAGGTAAGGAAAAGTATGCCGATCCCCCAGATACATGGGTAAGGTTCCCTTAGCTGTTGGCAGCAGGGCCACGAAGGCCGTTTGGGAGTCATAGGTGAGGGTGCCTGGGGGGCAAAAGGCGCCATGGCGCACCCAAGGCCCACTTAAGGCATCCGCAGAAAAGTAAATATTATCATTGTGTTCCCAACTGGTTTTTTGAGAGGCCAGCAGGAAATAATGGCCATTAAAGTGAAACATTGCCGGCGCTTCCGTTCCCGGGGCGATGTTGCTCACCACCTTGGTTGCAGCAGCAGTGCCATCAGGTGTCAAGCGATAAATATCACCTTCGTGAGTCAGGAGATAATTCGTGCCATCAGTATCGGTGAAGCTGCCAATGTGCCACATGCGGATCGGTTGTTGGTTAAAAAGAAGTGGGCCTTGGAAGGTAAAGGTATCCGTTAAGTGGTCGGCGGTGGCGTAAGTTACGATGGGATCAAAGGAGCGCTCATCATCGGTGTGCATCATCATGATGTATTGCCCAGTTTGAGCCCGGATGACCTTGACCCGCTCCCCGATTCGAGAGACGGCCAATAGCCCGGCAGCCTGGGGCGGCAAAGCCAGGCCAGTATTCTCCCAATGTTCCAAATCCGTTGAAACATAACGGGAAAAGCCGGCAAACCGGCGGGACTTGGCTTGTCGATATTCACCGAATAAGTAATATTTGGCACCCGCTTGAATCAGACAACCACCGGATGCGTTGACAATTTGGTGCTGTTGGTCGTACCAAGGCACGCCGTTATAGATTGTCGGCATATGTACGCTCCCTCCTTTTTAATGCTCTTCTCTAGGATACAGGATATGTAATATAAAGAAAATATGTGTTCAGCTTGATTTGAGCCGGGTAATGATCTGCGTTTAAAATACGGCTTACTTCAATAAGGAAATCCGCAGTGACTAACTTGTCAGCTTTAATAATAGGCTTGGTTTCTATCCAAGAGACCGCTATACTTAAGCATAAACATGTCAAAGATTTTTTTAAACAGGCTAATCTACTAAATTTTGCAACAAGCAGTGTTCAGGCGGGGGGATACACACAATGAAGAAAAGAATCTTAGCAGTTGTTGCCATGTTGTTAGTGCCGATCAGCATGATACTAACGCCCAGCGTTGCCCAGGGGGCCGAAGTGCTATCACCGACAATTACTGTTGGCGGGGAATTGTTCGATGCCAGTATTGGGGCAACGCCCTTTAAGGAACCGGATGTTTACTATGATTACCCAACTGTTGCCACGGTCAATGGGGAATGGGGCGCTAATGTTTTTTATGGCAACGATGATAACAAAGTTTTCGCTAAAGTTGTCCCAGCCGATTCCCAGTGGCGGGTTTATGGCTTCACTTCGCGCAAGGACGGTTGGTACTATGATGTGGGCGGCGATATGTGGCTTCAAGCCAGTCAAGCTAAAGTGCCAGTTGCCGATGCCTATGATGCCCTGCTGAATACGGAGGCCTTTCTAAGCGGGAAAGGGACGCTGGATGTTTATCGTATCACGCTGGTTGATGATGAGTATGGGGTACACTACGCAGTCAGTCGCACCGTTTATGGTTATATCCCGGATGGCCCGGCGCCCGGCTATGGTCCAATAATCCAAGGTGGCGCATCCTATAATGTTTATGGGGATGGACAGGTTTATTATATGGGACCGTAACAATTAGATCCTGAAACAGCCAATAGGTTTAGCGGTGATGATACAGGCCGCTAAACCTATTTTTAAAGTGCGCCCGGCATGGGCGATAACTTGGTGGTGAAAGTCCACTATAGGCCGTAG
>NZ_AZGA01000026.1 GCF_001436375.1 Agrilactobacillus composti DSM 18527 = JCM 14202
GCGTAACTCAAGGAGTTACGTCTTTTATTTTATTATGAGTGAATAATTCAGGTTTAATGATAGAAACGTTTTTCGAAGATCGATATCGTTTTCTCTTCGTCGGTCTCTTACTCATAATGCTCCCCCACTTCATTTAACACTCGTTTATTAATCTCCTAATGATCAATGAAAATTGTAAGTGACGTTCAAAACGCGAGCAGTCATTTTTCCATGTACCATGAATTTTAATGTGCTATTGAACAGAATCAATAACAAATCCGGTGCAACAACTGAAAAGAAGAACAATGTCCAAATGGCTTTGCTCATTTAGCTTAGTTCTTTCACTAAGTTATCCCAAAATAGCGTATTACCAGTAAAATATATGCTCACATTATAACATGATTAAATATAAATGAGTACTCCTGAATTAATAGTTATCATCCCGAATGATTCACTCGTACTTTTAGAAAGATTTATTGCGAGCTAAATTCGAATATAAAACTTCAAATAGGACCGTGGTCAGCATGATTTTTAAAAATCAGCTCAGTATTTTACGAAGTTGGCCCTTGAGGATACAACAAATAAACGCCAAAAGCGTAGCTTTTAAAAACATGTCATTGTTTAACAAAAATCATGGTCAGGTCGACAGCTGGATATTATTTAAGACCTGCCAGAACAGGTCGTCAAAAGGGTTGCTTTTGGTCAGGTGGATCTTCAGTTTACGGGAATGCCGTGCAAAACTAGCACCGATCTTAACCTGAATGATTCATACCTGATTTCAGAAAGCTTGTCATAAAGATATTTTCTTTATATTTTAGGCCTGAATTTCAAATTGATGGTAGTGCTTTCAAACTAACAGCTGCTCTTTTGAGAAAATTTTGATTTGATGCACAACAAATAAATCGAAGGTGATGACCGGCGATTTTAGGGAAAGATTCCGATGACAAAGCTGTTCCGATTCAAGACAACATTTGAATATTGTCAAAAACCTGCCAAAAAAGGTCATCATAGGGATTACTGCTGGTCAAATGGATCTGGAGTCTGCGGGCATGGTAGGCAAATGTCGCGCCAATTTTCATAAGTTTTAGCCTGATTGTATTGATCGTTCCCAGCACTTTCTTTTCATTTGAGGTTGGAAAAACTTCGTTTTCCATTGATTTAATGATGTTATAAGCGATTGCACTTAGTAGCATGCGCACTTCATTTACGGCGAATTTTGGACTGTCAGTTTTATCAAAGTAAAAACCGTTTTTAAGTTCCTTGATGTAGTTTTCCATGGTACCACGATGACGATAGACTTTGACGACTTCTTCAGGAGCCAAAGTATCAAGTGTTGTGATGAAAAATTGAAAATTAGGGACTAAAAGCTTATTCAAAGTGGCCATGACAATGATCTGACGGGGGTGCTTCCAGCTGCGTGCCTGATAAGTCGACCTGTAAAAGTAAGTAGTCCCGATTTCTTTGGACCGTGAACCCGGATTATCTCTAAACAGCTTTTGAGCCTGGGCGACTAGGCGAACGTTAGATTTCAAACGGATAACATAATCGGCCTGACGCTTTTCAAGCATGTCATAAATTTTAGGGTCAGCAAAGCCGCTATCTGTCCGAACAATAAATTTCTGGTCGGGGTGACGCTTTAAAATGGCTTTTAAAAATTTATCTGCATCCTTGGAAGTATAGACATTTCCCGGACGTAGTTCGGCATCTACTAATAAACCTGAGCCAGCCAAGAAAACAACAAAAGGATGGTATCCTTTAGCGTGGTAGTGGAAATTATAGCTAGAGTTCTCTTGATGACCATAGGTAGCACTATTGGTCGAATCAGCATCTAAAGTAAAAACTTGATCTGGATTGGCGTTGATATAATCATCGGCAGAACTTGCCATTAGCTTGTGCATGGCTTTCAACGTACACTTTCTTGCAAGTCTATCTAAAAACCTTGAAAAGGTAGATTGCGACACGACCCCATGAGGAAGGATTGCTTGAAATATCGGGTCATACCGTAAGGCATTGGCATCTCTGTCTTGGTTATAACCTGCGACCAACTGATAAATGGCCTGGTGAAGAATAGATGTTTCTGGATATTTGGAGAAATAACGATCGTCATTGAATTTAAGGATGTCATAAAGTTTATTCAAAAACTTCGTTTTGTTTAGATATTCATGAACTAGGATAAGGCCTGTATTGGAAGATGTGGCGTTGCCCAGATCATCAATTTGAATTTTGGGATTGCTTTTTAGTGTTTTTTGCCGTAATTTGTACATATGGTTTCTCCTATTATTTTATTTTAGACGATTCAATAATATCATAGAGAAACCATTTCCGCCGCACCTTCTGGGTGCGGCGGTGTACATAGGCAATGCGGCGTAGCTCATGGAGTTGCGCTTTTTATTTTATTACGAGTGAATAATCCGGGAGATATTAATTTTACAGTAGATAACGGTGAGGTTGTCACCATAATTGGCCCATCTGGCTCCGGGAAAAGTACGTTGTTGCGCTGTATTAATGGGTTGGAATTAATTTCATCCGGGCAGTTAGTGGTCAATAATTTCGATTTGGCCGACAAAAAAACTGACATGAATAAGATGCGTAAGAATGTGGAGATGGTCTTCCAGCATTTTAACCTCTATGCCAACAAAACCGTTTTACAAAATATCACCTTAGGGCCCACCGCGGTGTTGAAACAATCCAAAGCCCAAAGTGAAGATGAGGCTAAGAAGTTGTTGGATTTGGTTGGTTTGGATAATAAAGCCAACAGTTTCCCAGACCAATTATCTGGGGGCCAACAACAACGGGTAGCTATCGCACGTTCTTTAGCCATGAAACCCAAAGCCCTCTTGTTTGATGAACCCACCAGTGCCTTAGATCCTGAAATGATCGGGGACGTGTTGCAAGTTATGAAGACCATCGCCGATCAAGGCATGACCATGGTGGTGGTCACCCACGAAATGGGGTTCGCCCAAGAAGTTGGTGACCGTATCGTCTTCATGGACGATGGGCGGATCCTAGAAGATCGCAAAGACGTGTCAGAATTCTTCAAACAACCTGAAGATAAACGGGCCCAAGAATTCTTGTCTAAGGTTATCAAACATATCTAAAGGAGGGCCAGTTATGAGGTTGAAGAAGAAAAATTGGTTGTTGATTCCCATGTTACTGGTCTTGGGGCTGACAGTTTTGGCCGGTTGTGGTCAAAAGAGTGTGGCTTCCGAAGATGTTTTAGCCCGGGACAAAGCCAACAAAACCGTCGTTTGGGGCGTGAAAAGTGATACCCGTTTGTTTGGCTTGATGGATATCAAGACCAACCAGATCCAAGGCTTTGATATTGATATCGCCAAGGAATTATCCCACCGTATCTATGGGAAGGATGTCAAAATCGACTTAGTCCCAGTTACCAGTAATACGCGACTGCCACTATTAAAAAATGGGAATGTAGATGCGCTGATTGCCACCATGACCATTACCCCGGAACGGCAAAAGCAAGTTGATTTCTCTGATGTTTATTTCGATGCCGGGCAAGCCATCTTGGTTAAAAAGGGCAGCCCTATCAAAAGCGTGAAAGACTTGAAGGCCGGCACGAAGGTTATTGGGGTCCAGGGTTCTAACTCCGTGGACAATGTCAAAAAAGCCGCCCCGGATACCCGGGTGCTGCAATTGGCTGATTACGCCCAAGCCTTTACGGCGTTGAAGTCCGGCCAAGGGGACGCACTAACTACGGATAATGGGATTTTATATGGGATGTCTTCAGATGATCCTAATTACGTGGTTGTGGGCGGCACCTTTACCAACGAACCTTATGGGATTGCGGTGAATAAAGGCCAAAAACCGTTTTTGAAGGCTATTAATAAGAACTTGAAAGCTATGCGTCAAGATGGGACTTACCATAAAATCGAGCAAAAATGGTTTGGTAAGATCCAAGGCTTTCACCAAGGGAGGTAAGCGCCGTGTTCGAAATCTTTCAAAATTATGGTAGCCAACTCTGGAGCGGGTTTGGCTACACGTTGTTATCTAGTTTATATGCCTTGATTGGCAGTTTAGTGATCGGGACGTTATTTGCACTTTTTGAAATTAGTCCTATTAAACCACCGCGGGTGATTGGGAAGATTTACGTGGAAATCTTTAGAAATATTCCCCTGCTGGTCATCGCCATGATTTTTTACATCGTGGTACCCCAGTACTTTGCCAAAATCGATGGCTTTACGGCCGGGACCATTGGCTTGACGATCTATACCTCAGCCTTTATCGCTGAAACCGTCCGGGCTGGGATCGAAAGTGTGGATGTGGGTCAAATGGAAGCCGCCCGTTCCAATGGGATGACTTATATTCAAGCCATGCGCTTTATCATTTTGCCCCAAGCCATCAAAATCGTCGTACCGCCATTGGGCAACCAATTCATTAACTTGGTTAAGAACTCCTCTGTGTTAGCCTTCTTAGCCGGCTTTGATTTGATGTATCAAGGCAATATTATTGCTTCGACTACTTTTAAGACCACGGATACATATTTTGCCGTGGGGCTGTTATATTTGATCATCACCTTGCCCATGAGTTATTTGATGCGTTATCTGGAGAAGAAATGGTCTACGGAAGGGGATGAAGCCTAATGAATACATTTGCCCAAGCGTATCAATGGGTTAATTTACGGTATCTATTAGAGGGCTTGTGGATCACGGTGGAAGTTTCCGTGATTTCCATCATCTTCAGCTTCCTGATCGGTGCAGTCTTTGGCCTATTGCGTTATATGAAAATTAAGTATTTATCAATGATCGTGGGTTTCATCGTGGATATCATTCGGAACTTGCCATTACTGCTGATTATCTTCTTCACGTATTTTGGCTTACCGAATATCTTAGGGGTCCGCTTTAATACCCTGTGGGCCACGATCATTGCCATGACGGTCTTTGAATCGGCCATGTTAGCGGAAATTATCCGCAGTGGGATTTTAGCCGTGGATCGGGGCCAAATGGAAGCCGCCAGATCCAATGGGCTGACCTATTGGCAAGCCATGTATCATATCATCTTGCCCCAGGCCATTAAAAAGATGATTCCACCCATTGTCAGTCAGTTCATTTCCTTGGTGAAGGATACCTCACTGGCCACCATCATCGTGTTGCCAGAATTGATGTATCACGCCCAAGTTATTTACGGCCAGAACACCAACTTCATGATTCCCATGTTCTTGGCCTTGGCGGTCTTGTACTTCATTGTCTGCTACGCCCTGTCCCTGTTATCTCGCTTCTTAGACCGGAAGTTGTCGGAAGCTTAATATTAAATTACGTCAAAAAAGAGCCTTGCTGCGAAAATTTGCGGCAAGGCTCTTTTTTTCATGATTTATTCGGTAACGACATAAGCCTTAACTTTGCCTAAGACTTCAGGGGCCAATTGGACCTTCAGTTGGGTGCCGTCATTGGTGTAATCCCGGTCAATGATCCGGGCGTGGGAGGTAACATATTCGGTGACGTTACCTTTGGTGAAAGGAATCAACAAGGTGACCACCGGATTGTTGGCAAATAAGCGCTGTTGGATCATGTCGCTTAAGCGTTCAATACTGGCGTCGTCTTTGGCCGATAGGTAAATTTCATTCCCGGTGACCGTGGGATAAGTCATGTCGGTTTTATCGGCTTTGTTATAGACCTCGATCACGGGGATGTCGGTGATGCCCAGTTGATGGAGGACCTTGTCAGTGACGTCCATCATTTCTTGATAATTAGGATTGGCATAATCCACCACGTGGAGCAATAAATCCGCGTTGCTGGCTTCCGCCAAAGTAGCCTTAAAAGATTCCACCAGGTTATGGGGTAGTTTGGACACAAAACCAACGGTATCACTCAACAAAAAACTCAATTGGTTGGGTAAGTTGATTTGTCGGACACTGGTATCCAAAGTGGCGAATAACATATCTTTGACCATGACTTGCTTTTCGGCGGCGTCTTGATCGTAATGGGCCAACAAAGCATTCATGATGGTGGACTTGCCAGCGTTGGTGTACCCCACTAGAGCAACTTTGGGAATCAGGCTCTTTTGCCGTTCTTTACTTTGTACATCTTGGCTTTGCATCAATTGTTTCAATTCGTTTTGCAGGCGGGAAATCCGTTTACGTAAAACTCGCCGATCCAATTCCAACTGGGTTTCACCAGCCCCCCGGTTGGCTAAGCCACCGGAAGCACTTTGCTGATCCAAGGGGTTGCTGGAAGGGTGGATCCGGGGCAGTTCATATTGTAAGCGGGCGATTTCCACTTGGGTTTTGGCCAACTTGGTTTGGGCCCGGTCGGCGAAAATCCGTAAAATCAAACCGGTGCGGTCGATGACATAAAGTTTGGTCAAGTTTTCCAGATTCCGAATCTGGGAAGGGGTCAACTCGTCGTTTAAGACCAACAACTTGGCATCGGTATCTTGAGCGGTTTCTTTGATGTCCGTGACTTTCCCGGTGCCAAAATAAGTGCCGGCAATGATTTTATCACTGTTTTGGACAATGGTGTCCACCACATCTAAATTATTGGCGGCGGCTAATTGGGCTAATTCTGACATGGTATAGTCAAAATTTTCGGTGCCTAGATTCACACCGCCTAATATAACTTTTAATTTTTCATCTGCTATTTTTTGCATTCAATTCTCCTAACGAAAAAAGCTAGTTAGACCTACTTTTCTATGATAATTGTAACATTTTTATTGATTTACGTGTGAATACTGGTCTGATTGCCTCGAAGCATCTATCTAACTGAAAAAATACCACTCGACTTTAAAAATCGAGTGGTATTTCTTTAACAGCTTTATTAAAATTAAGAAGCAATAGCAGTGTCAAAGCGCGCGTCTTCGAACATGTAATAGTTGTCTGTCCGAATATTACCGTTGGCATCCATGATATTGTCCACGAATTTGCGGAATTCAGGCTTAACTAGGGCGTAGAATTTGGTAATGAAATCAATCACACCCATTGGCGTTAAATCAGCTTTGTCTTCGTGTTCTTTTTTAGTGTTTAACAGCTGCGCCATTTTTGCGCGATTTTCAGGTTTTGTATTTTTTAAGACGTAGTTTTTAAAGTCATTTTCGATGTTTAGCAAGTAAAAAATCTCCTTTATGCTTGTGCGTGTAAAAGCGATACAGAATCTTTACATTCAACTTGGACATTAGTATAACACGCTTTATTTAATTTACAAGTCCGTCCCAAGACTGATTTATACCAATTGTCAAACGCTAAGCATTTGAAAACGCCGTTATTTTAGTAAAAGTAGCCTTTAGTTTGCCAGTCTTACAAAAATGTTACAAAATAGCGACAAATTGTAAGACCTATCCCACGAAGAATCACAGCAGTTATTTTACAATAGAATATATTAAGTTTGCAAAGGAGAAACATTATGGACAACATTGTAACCGTCAACCAAGTCACCAAGACCTATGGTGGTCAAAACGAGAAATCATATCAAGCCTTAAAGGGCATTAGTTTTGACGTTCAAAAAGGGGAATTTGTGGGGATCATGGGGGCTTCCGGCTCTGGGAAAACCACCCTGTTAAATATATTATCTACCTTAGATACTGCTAGTTCTGGCCAAGTTACCATTGATAACCAAGAAATTACCCAATTGAAGGGTAATGAACTGGCGGATTTCCGGGCCAAAGAAATTGGCTTTATCTTCCAGGATTTTAACCTTTTGGAAAATCTTACTGCTCGGGAAAATATTGCCCTGCCATTGTCCCTACAAAACGTGGCGGCGGCTAAAATCAACGCAGCCGTGTCTAAAATTGCCCAGCGCCTAGCTATCACAGAAATTTTAGACAGTTATCCCACCCAAATTTCCGGGGGCCAAAAACAGCGGGTGGCCGCTGCTCGGGCCTTGGTCAGTGAACCAGCGATTTTATTTGGGGATGAACCCACGGGGGCTTTGGATTCTAAGAGTGCCCGGGATCTATTGGAAACCATGGATGATTTGAACAAAAACGACCAAGTATCTATTTTACTGGTGACCCATGATCCTTTTTCCGCCAGCTATTGTCAACGGATTTTGTTCATTAAAGATGGCGTTATTAGCACCCAATTACAACGGGGCAACCAGGATCGGCCAACTTTCTATCAAGAAATCTTGACCACACTGGGCACGTTTGAACAATAGGGGGGTGTTGAATTTTGTTAATTAAATTAGCGTTAAACGGTATTAAAAGCCGTTGGAAAGACTATCTGGTCTTATTTTCTGGGTTAGTGATCGCCTCAGCCATTTTTTATATGTTTGAAGCCTTAGCCACCAATCAGAATTTTATCAAGCAAAATACCACCATTGGCGCGGCCGTCATTATTTTCCAATTGGGTTCTATTTTGTTGGCCATTATCACCCTGGTCTATATTCTGTACGCCAACTCTTTTTTGATGACCATGCGTCAGCGCACCTACGCCACCTATATGATGTTAGGGGCCAAGAGCGGTAAGATTGGCCAGTTGATTTTTATGGAAACCTTGATTATCGGCATCGTGGCCACCTTGTTAGGGATTGTGGTGGGCACTGGTTTAGCTTATGGTGTGGGGACTTTGTTAATGCAGCGCATGGGTGGGACCATTCATAACTTTCAACCCTTATATCCTTTAGCCATTTTCATCACCCTGGCCTTTTTCATGGTGTTGTTCTTGATTGCCGCCATCATTAACCGGCGCCAGTTGTTAAAACAGCCGATTTTAAAATTATTGCACAGCAGCAATACCCCAACGGCTATCAAACATCGTCCCGTGGTATGGCTCATTGAAGCCATCGTGGGCGTGTTGTTACTGGCCACTGGTTATTGGGCCATGATCCATCTAGGGGTCTTAGGCTTGGTCTTAGCCCTCATCACCATTGTCTTAGGCAGTTACTTCGTCTTTAACGCCTTGGCTATTTGGGTATTAAGTCTCTTACGGAACGCTAAATTAGCCAGCAAGGGTTTAAATAAATTCACCATTGCCTAATTAACTTTTCGAATTCATGACTATACCCGCCTGTTATCCATGGTATCCATTCTCTTCGCTTTAGCCCTGGGGGCCATTACCGTGGGGATGGGGTATTACAATCAAATTCCGTTGATGGCTGACAATGCCCCAGATGCCTATGACGCCGTGGTATATAATCCCACTCAGGCCGAATTGCGCACCATCAACGACCTCCATGTGAAAAGCCGCAGTCAGTATACCTTCAAAGCCACCAGCGGGACGGTTTATTGGAACCGCAGTGAATTTGACAAGTATCCTTTGTTAATGGTGGACCCGGAACAGTCTGATTTAGGCAATGTGAAATACGTTAAAGCTGACGTGGCCAAGATGGCCAACCCGGATACCAACGAATACTTACGTCTGCGGGATATTTTATTGCCGGATATGCGACAACGGGACAGTAAAGTGGTCAGCGCCGCTGAATTTAATCGGGTGGGTGGTCCCAGTTATCAAGTCACCGCCCTTAAGGTCCAGAATTTCCGCAATGACTTGCCGACTATTAAAGCCTTATTTAACAGCCAAGCCAAGCGCTTCCCGCAAATTAAACAAGATGATGGCAGCTATAAATACGCCTTTTATACGCAGTTAAACGGCCTGTTCTCTGGCCTAGAGTTCATGGGCTTCTTCTTAGGGATTGCCTTTTTAGCTATGTTAGCCAGCTGCTTGATGTTCAAGATCTTGTCTGGCGCCGCCAACGACGTGCAGCGTTACCGCATGTTGCGCAAGGTGGGTGCGCGGCAAAAACTCTTGCACCAAGCCATTCGCCGGGAAGTCGGGGTCTTGTTCTTACTGCCAGGTATCTTAGGGGTGATCCACGTGCTCTTCGGGCTGCGCATGTTCCAAGCCATCATGGTTCAGCCTTATTATAAAATCTGGATTCCGTTCTCTATTTTCCTAGTTTTATATGCTCTGTATTACCTGATTACCACTTATCTATATCGCAATATTGTGTTGCGAAAATAGAAATCGTTTTGTCTGGTCACCCGAATTGTTTGGGTGGCTTTTTTGATTGGTGACGTTTTCTAAAAAAATTACTTACGACAAAATTTTTTATGTGCTACAGTAATCAAATGTTGTTTTAATAGGTTTTTTAGAGTAGGAGTGTCAGAAATATATGGAAAATAGCTATACCGGAACGTCAGAAAAAAAGGTGGCCCAGGCTGCTAAACCTGTGGCTAAGCCCTTTAGAGCCATGTTGGGGATGTTGATTGGCGGTTTTGTGGGGATGCTTAGTGAGACGTCCTTAAACATCGCCTTGCCCAGTTTAATGACCCAATTACACGTGGGCATTGGGACTTTGCAGTGGCTGGTCACCGGCTACATGTTGATCATTGGGATCGTCTTGCCTTTATCCAGTTTATTGAATCGTTTATTCACCACCCGGCAAATCGTTTTATTCGCCATTTTAGATTTCATGGTGGGGGCCGTGATCAGTGCCCTTGCCCCAAATTTCGCGATTTTATTAGTGGGGCGGATGATTCAAGGAATTGCCACCGGGTTGATTTTACCCACCATGTTCACCGTGGCCACTTTGATTTTTCCACCCTATAAGTTGGGGTCAGCCATGGGGATGATTGGCTTAGTGATCATGTTTGCCCCAGCCATTGGGCCCACCTTAGCGGGATTGATTTTAGGGATTTCGTCTTGGCATTGGATTTTTTGGAGCTTTTTGCCCTTCTTATTGATCGGTTTTATCTTAGTTTTGAAATACTTACCCAATGTGGGGAATGTCACCAAGCCCAAAATTGATGGTTTTTCCATCCTGTTATCTACCTTAGGCTTTGGGGGCCTAGTTACTGGGGTCAGTTTAGCCGGGGATTCAGGTTGGACGTCGCCCGCTGTGTTAGGCACCTTAGTGGTGGCCTTGGTATTACTGGCCTGGTACATTCGCCGGCAATTAAGTGCTAACACCCCAATTCTAAACTTCAAAGTCTTCGCCAACCGCCAATTTCGGGTAGGGGCCATTGTGGTGATGTTAGACTTTGGTATTATTTTATCTTCGATGTACTTGTTGCCCATGTTTTGGCAAAATGGCTTGGCCATCCCCGTGGCTTTGACCGGGATCGTCATGTTGCCTGGGGGCATTGTCAACGCCATTACCTCCGCACTGGCGGGCCGCTTCTCCGACCAACTCAGTACCCGGTTATTGACCGTCACCGGCTTTATCATCACCATCTTGGGCATTGTGGCCTTATTGTTAGCCAGTGCCACCGCGCCAACCTGGTATGTGATCATGGCCCACATCATCATGATGATCGGTGTTCCTTTGGCCATGTCGCCAGCGCAAACCTTTGCCTTAGGGGCGTTAGACCGACAAACTTCTGGGGATGGCAGTACCATCATGAATACCTTCCAGCAAATTGTCGGCGCCATTGCCACGGCTGTGGCTACTAGTTTACTGGCCTTTGGACAACAAGCTAGCAGCGGGGCCCACCAAGTGGCCTTCACTGCCGGGGTCCATGTGGGCTTGATTTTTCCATTGGTCTTAGCCATTGTGGCTTTGATTTTATCGTTAACCATTCAAAAACAACCGCAAAAAGCCTAATAAATAGCGCCCTGAAGACGTCAAAATCTTCAGGACGCTATTTTATTTACAACGCATTATTCGGGAATGTCACCCTCAGAATTATTGTAATCCAAGACGGTGATACCTTCTTCTGTTAATTGAATGGTGGTGATACTGCCATTTAAAGGCGAGTGCATGATATCAAATTTCTTCTCGCCGAATTTATCCACAATACTGCGAATGGTGGTGCCATGGGAGACCATTAAAACTTTGTCCCCATCCCGGGCCTGTTCCCGCAGCCACTTGAAACCTTTGGCTAAGCGGGTCCAATACTCTGTGGCACTTTCCGCATCCCCAGTGGCATCCACTTCGTTTAAGAAATCCTTGGTGGCATCTAGGGAGTATTCTTTAATAATATCCTCATAGGTTTTGGTCCCATGGGAAGATCCCGCAAAGACCCAAGTCTTCCCAGCATCTTCACCTTCAAAATAGCCATAGAACTCTTCTCGGAATAATTCGGTCTGGGAGAAGGGGATATGGGTGTTGATGTTGTGGGATAAGAGGATTTCGGCCGTATGAATGGCCCGCCCTCGATCAGAGGAGTAGCAGTGGTCAAAGGTGATGCTTTGCAAACGCTTGCCCGCTGTATGGGCATCGGCGATCCCTTTAGGGGTCAGCGGTGAGTCCGACCAGCCTTGCATGCGATTGTAACGGTTGAAATATGTTTGACCATGACGCACTAGGTAGACAGTCACAGTTTTCATCTAAGTTAACCTCACTTTAGTCGTTAAAATTGCCGGATTCCACGTCTTTAATAAATTTCTCTAAATGTGCAAAATAAACGGGTGCATTGTCGATCATATGGTGATGGCCGCCATTTGGTGTTGTTTCCAAACGGGCATGGGGGATTTGTTTAGCCATGCGTTTGGCAGAGCTAACGGGCATGGTTTCGTGTTCCCCAAAGGTCAACAGGGTTGGCACTTTGATATTTTGAATTTGGTCTCTTAAATCAAATTCCTTTAATTTGCCGGTGACCACGAATTCATTATCCCCTTGAAAGGCGTTGTAAACTGGCGTGGCCATGGTGGAAATCAAATGGCTGATAGCCGGTGGTTGTTTCCGGTCCACATAGCCCTTGTTTAAGATATCCACATAACCTTGGTAACGGTCGTTATCCCAATCGCCTTTAGCTTCGCAATCCTTCATGAAGGCCACTGCATCAGCAGGCAAAGCTGCTTCTCTGACTTGGTTGATATGGACCACGTATTCATCGATGTTATCGATCATACTGGAAATAATGGCACCTTTTAAGTGTTGGCCATATTTCAAAGCATACATCATGGTCAAAGCGCCGCCCCAGGATTGGCCGATCAAGTAGAAATTGTCTAAGCCCAGCTTTTGCCGCACTTCTTCCACTTCGTCTAAGAAGTAGTCATAGGTTAAGTATTTTTTGGCAATTTCTGGATCGGAATAGTCCGGTTGATCGGAATAAAAGGAGCCTAATTGGTCGTACATGGAAACCTGCACACCCAAATCAGCTAATTTTTCACCGAAGTTTTCCCAGTATTCGTGGGTGCCACCGGGGCCCCCGTGGAGACAAAGGAGTTGAATATCGCCCTTGCCCTGGGTGTTGGTCCAAAGATGGTAGCCGTTATCTAATGTGAGAATTGTTGTGCCTTGTTTCAAATAAATTCGCTTCCTTTCAGTTTCAAAAACTTACCTTAGTACAATCTTACTTATTTTTTAGCAGATTGCAAAGGCTTAAATTGCCAATTGGTGATTTCTGGTAAATCGACGCCTTGATGCACAATTTGTTGGTGGTGTTTTTGCAGCATTTGGTCCATTTGGTTAAATAGCGCGGGATTGCCGTGACCCTTGTCAGCTAAGCATAGGAGAGCTTCTTTGGCCACATTGAAGCGGTCAATCCCGTTTTGTACCCGTAAATCAAAGGGCGTGGTGACACTGCCCACTTCCCGATAGCCATTCACAAATTCTGGGTAGTGATGGCGGTGGGCTAATAGGCCCCCCAGGGTCAAAGGATAACCGTGGAAATTGTAAATGAAGGGGCTGTCTTTAGGGAACAGGCTATCAAATAAGGTGTCGGTGATGCCCCGAGGATTCAAGCGGGGATGTTGCAGCCGCAGTAGGTCCACCACCAAAACCACCCGGATGGTGATATTGGGCATGGCTTCCCGCAGGATTTGACTGGCGGCTAAGACCTCTTCAAAGGGTTCACTGCCACTGGCCGCCAGCACCAAATCGGGGCTGTCCGTGGCATCACTGGCCCAGTCCACCACACTTAAGCCCCTGGTGAGCAGGGTTTGGCTGCTGGTCAGGTCAAACCATTGGGGCGTGGGACGTTTGGGGGTGATCAGGTAATTCACCTTTTGATGCAGGCGCACCATAAGATCCATGGTGGTCAAGGTGGTATTCACATCCACCGGCAAATAAAGGCGGACCAATTCCGGATTTTTCGCCGCTAAGCTATTTAATAAATCCGGATTTTGATGGGTGTAGCCATTTTTATCCTGTTCCCACACCGTCGAGGTCCCAATCAGGTTCAAGGCGTTGATATCTTTATGCCAAGCATAACGCTGGGCCTGGGTGAGCCATTTCAAGTGCTGGGCGATCATGGAACTGGCAATGGGTAAAAAGCCTTCGTAGGAAATAAAGGCCCCGCTGCCCCCGGTCATCAAGAAGCCCTCCAATAAGCCCTCATCCATGTGCTCGGATAAAATATTGCCCATGACGTGGGCACTGTTTTCAAAGCCATTGGAGTTGATTTCATCGGGACTAAAGAGACGCAGCTGGTCGGGCTTGGGATTTTGCTGGGACAGTTTGCTGAAGTACGTATTCAAAACCTCCGTATTGCTGGCTTGACTTGCCCCAGGGGTAGTGATGGCCAAGGCGGTTTGTTTTAAGGCATCCCGAGTTTTTAAGGCCAGGCCTTTGCGGTTGGTGTAGTCATTATCGGTGACATGAAAATTATCCTCTGGCAAGAGATCGGCGATACCCTGGGGTTGGCCCTGGTCGTTGAACAGCTTGTGGGGATGATAGCTGGTCAGCCACTTGTTTAACCCATGGACATCACTGGGGGCCACGGGCAATTGATGACTGGCCACGGTGCCCACCGTGCTGGCCGGGCCGGTTAAGCCTTTAGGAGTCTTTAGCAAAATCACCGGCCATTTGTCCACATCAAAGTAGGCCATGGCTTGATCAAAGGCGTGGGCTAATTGTTTTTGCAAAGCGACGTCGGCCACACTGCTGGTGACAATGATGGGTTCATAGTCTAGGCTTTGAAAATAAGCCGTTAACTCCGAATCGGTCATTTGGGCCAGGCGGCTGGTGTTTTCCATGGTCAAGCCGTTGATGGTGACCACTGGCAGCACTTTCCCGTCTTTTTGGGTCAAATTATGATTCAATTGCCAAGAGGCTTGCAAAGGACCCGTTTCCGCTTCCCCGTCGCCCACGATACAGACCGTCAACAGTTTCTTATGGCCCAAAACCGCCCCGAAACCATGGACCAGGACATAGCCCAGTTCACCCCCGGGATGAATGGCCCCGGGAATGGCTGGTCCGGGATGGGAGGCAAAGCCAAAGGGGGCCGCAAAACGTTGGCAGAGGCGTCGGAGTCCTGCCGGGCTTTGGTCCAGCTTGGGATCGATTTTCACTAAATCGTTATTTAAATAGGCATTGGCCAGTAAGGCCGCGCCCCCGTGGCCGGGGCCTTGGAGGACTAAGGTTTGCTGGTGGTATTTTTGAATCAAGCGGTTCACTTGGGTGAAGATCAAGTTTTGCGCTGGCACAGTGCCAAAGTGGCCGCTGACCGCCGCTTTGATGTCACTGGCCGCCAAGGGCCGCTGTAATAGCGGATTATCTTTTAAGTACATCATGGCCACAGTCAAATAGTTGGCCGCACTGGTGAAATGTTGCATGGCTTTAAAATAGGTTTTGTTATTGTATTCAGACATAAAAGTAATCACTTCTTTCTGAAGTTGCGTCAGGTTACCTTCATTATACAAAAGATAGCCCCGTAATAGTTAGAAATCCGTGTTAAAATAAAGAGAAATCTAATTCTTGAAAGGAACGACGACTTATTGATGACACGACAGAAACAATCCTTGATTGCCGGCATTATGGCGATTATCGGCTTCATTATCGGCCTATTCACCCATCACATTTTGCTAGGCTTATTTGGGGGCTTAGCCATTGGTTATTTGATTACTTTTTGGATTCCTTATTTGAAACGCAACACCAAGGGAAAGGGTGGTCCTAAAGCATGACCACCTTATTGATTGGTTTTATGGCGCTGTTTGGTGGGGCGGCCCGGTTAGGCCTGTCCAACCTAATCCCCGCGGTCCATGGTTTTCCCTGGGCTACCTTTGTGATTAATTTAGCCGGGGCCTTTGTGTTGCCCCTATGGACCCAGTGGTTAGGGGAGCAATTGAATTTATCGGAACGCTGGATCTTAGCCGGGGGTACCGGTTTTTGCGGCGCCTTTACCACCTTTTCCACCTTCAGTGTGGAAACCATGCGCTTGGTGGTGGCCGGCCGTTACGGTTTAGCCTTGACCAATGCGGGCTTGTCCGCGGTATGTGGCTTTGCCCTAGCGTTGGCTTCGGTCACCTTAGCCCAACATCTGCTGAAGCAACAGAAAGAACAGCGTTTGGTCACCGATGAAGAAGATAGAAACGAGATGAAATCATGATGCCTTACCTATATGTGGCCATTGGCGCTAGCTTAGGGGCCATGGGGCGCTACAAGTTCACAGCGCTGGTGAAACACCTAATTGAAACGAAACTCCCCTTAGCAACGCTTTTGATCAATTGGAGCGGGGCTTTTATATTGGCCTTTTTGTGGGGCGTCCAAGTGCCGCAATTTTGGTACCAATTCCTGGGCACCGGAATCCTCGGGGGCTTCACCACCTTTTCCACCTTGAATAGTGAATTGGCCGGCCTCTTGTATCAACGGGCTGTCCGGGTATTTGTGAGATATTTTTTACTGACCTATGTGGGGGGATTATTGTTGGCGGCTTTGGGTTTTGTTCTGGGACATAAGCTGGTTTGATTGTGGAATCCTGGGATTTATGCTATCATTGTTTATTAAAAATTTCTGCACATAAGGAGTTTTGATATGACAGCTAAACCTCAAAATGAACAAGCTAAAGAACAACGTCACTTAGACACGATTGTGGGTCAATTAGACAGTCGTATTGCAAAACTATCGCAAAAAATTAAAAATACCGAAAAAGATGCTGCCGACATTAATAAAACATTTTTCCAAGACGTGAAACTCAGCTATGGCAGTGATACCACCAACATGGAAACGGCTTTATCCATCCACCAGCAGCAACAACTACTCTTAGAGCGCAATAACAGCTGGGAATCCTCAGAACAAGAACTGGCTACGGTTGAAAAACTTAAGGCCAAGCCTTATTTTGCCCGGGTGGACTTCCATGAACATGGCGAACCTAAAAGCGAAAAAATTTATATCGGCTTGAGTTCCTTTGCCAATGATAAAGGGAAGTTCTTAATTTACGATTGGCGGGCACCCATTTCTTCAATTTATTATGAAGGTAAATTAGGGGATGTGACCTACAATACCCCTGATGGGGAACAGTCGGTCAATGTGGCCTTGAAACGACAATTTTTGATCAAAGACGACCAGATCCAGTCCATGTTTGACACCACCGAAACCATTGGCGACCAAATGCTCTTAGAAGTCCTGGGGGAGAAATCCACCCCCCAAATGAAGAGCATCGTCACCACCATTCAACAGGAACAAAACCGCATTATCCGGGATACCGATGCGGACCTGTTATTTGTCCAGGGGGCGGCGGGGTCTGGGAAGACCTCAGCTGTTTTGCAACGGGTGGCGTTTTTACTCTATCAATATCGGGGCAATTTAACCGCCAACCAAGTGATCATGTTTTCCCCCAATCAATTGTTCAATGATTATGTGGAAAACGTGTTACCGGAATTAGGGGAACAAAACATGGTGCAGCTGACCTATGGCCAATTTGCCGGCCGACGTATCCCCAATATGACCGTGCAAAGCTTAAATGAACAGTTTGAAAGTGACACCACTGACTTGCAAAAGGCGGTGAATCGCTTGAAGGCTAGCCTAGCTTTTTTCAATGCCCTGAAAACTTACGCCACCCACTTGGAACGGGCGGATATGCGCTTTAGAACCATTAAATTCCAAGGCGAAGACTATTATCCTAAGGGTAAAATCAAAGCTATTTATTATAATTTTAATGAGAATTATCACTTGGGCAATCGCCTGGAGGGCACCAAAGAAAAACTCATCCGCAGTTTGAATTCCCGGATTGATAAAGAAACCCGGGCAGACTGGGTCCAAGATGCGGTGCAAAACCTGTCCCAGGAACAATTGCAAAGTATGTATAGCACTGCTGATCAAGAATTTAATTCCAGCGATGCGGAATATAAATTCCTAGCCCGGCAGATCGTCATGCAACAACTAGAGTCGGTCCATCAAGAAATCGCCCGCAACCAGTTCGTCAACATTCGGGCCCAATACCTGCACTTTTTGCGCTCGGTACCGAAATTGTTGAACTTGGCGGATTTCGACCTGACCCCTGAGCAATGGGACCAGGAAGTAGCCCGGGTCAAGGACCGCTTGAAGGCTCGGACCATCACCATGGCCGACATCAGTCCGTATTTGTTCTTATACGACCTGATCACTGGCAAGCACGGGGATCGGGACATTCACTTCATCTTCATCGATGAAATCCAAGATTACACGCCGTTTCAGCTGGCGTATTTGCGCTACAACTTTCCGAAGGCGCGCTTTACCATGTTGGGGGACTTGAATCAAGCCATCTTCACCAAAGATGACAGCCAAGATCTATTGAGTCAGATTCAAACCCTGTTCACCGGCCAAAAAATCAAAGTGGTGCAGTTGACCCGCTCTTATCGCTCCACCCAACCCATCACCGACTTTACCAAGGCTATTTTGAAAAATGGCCAGAAAATCGATGCCTTCGATCGTCTCGGGCCTAAACCTAACATCCTGGTAGCCCCAGACGCAGATGCCACGGTGGATGCAGTGTTAAATCAATTAAAACAAAATGACGCTGCTAAATTAAGCACCGCCATTATTACCAAGACCCTGGCCCAAAGCCAAGACTTGCAACAAGCTTTGAAGGACGAGGGCCATACCGTTACTTTGATTCGCTCGGAAAACCAGCGCTTGGCCGCCGGGGATATTGTTATCCCATCGTATTTAGCCAAGGGCCTGGAATTCGACGGGGTCATTGCCTATGACCTGTCTGCGGCCAACTACCACGAAGAAGACGAGCGCCAGCTGGTGTACACCATTGCCAGTCGGGCCATGCACACCCTGACCATTATCGCCAATGGGGAATTGTCGCCCCTATTGGGGGATGTGCCAGCCAGTCTCTATACCACGGCAGATCAAGTGGCTAAGTAAATCATAACCAGTTTGCGTAAAATGAATCCCATCGGCTTGTAATAGGTCGTTGGGATTTTTTGTTTGCAGCATAGCTTCAAACAGATTTATCCAGGGCATCTTTAAGTCGTCGGCAGCTTGTTGGCTGGCCTGGACGAAGCGGGCGATGGTTGCCGGATTGCGATCCCCTAAACGTTGGCCGTCGGAATAAGGGGGACTCACCAGTAAAATTTTATCGGGGCCGATCACTTGGGCAATGGCTGCCGTTTGTTCTTGAAATAAGTCTGGGGTGATGTAATTGGTGCTGGAACAATCGTTGGCCCCAAAGAATTGCACCACTAAGTCCGGTTCTTCATCCAGGACTAAATCCGTGAGCCAGGCCTGGGCATCGTTGGTGGTAGCCCCGGGCATCGCCGCATTTACCACCGTGGTTTGGGGAAAATGACGTTGGATCAGGTCCTTAAAAATACTGGAGGTAAAGCCTTGTTTGTAGCCGGCAAAGATGGAATCGCCAAATAAAATGATTTTAAACACTGAAAATCCTCCTTTGTTATGTAAACGCTTCTTAAAGAATAGTATAATGGTTCCATATATTGAAATAAAGGATGTCGAAGATGGATAACCCAAGACAAGTCATTACCTGTAAACAAACCCTGGCTATTTCTAACCACCGGGTGTTTCCACAGGATTTAAATAATTTTGGTTTTATGTTTGGTGGACGGCTCTTAAATCTCTTAGATGATGTGGCCTCTATCTCAGTTTCACGTTTCATAAGAATGAAAACGGTCACAGCGGCCATTGACCAGTTCAATTTTATCAAATCTTTCCAAAAAGATGACGCCGTGTGTATTGAGACTTACGTATCTGGCGCGGGCCACCGCTCCATTGAAATATTTGCCAAGGTGATGGGGGAAAACCTCTTCACCGGGGAACGGTACTTAGGGGCGACAGCCTTCATGACCTTCGTGTTGCAAGATCATAAGGTGGTCACCAATGAACTAAAGCCAGAGACCGCCGAAGAAATTGCGGTGGTGGGCAGCTACGAACAACGCCGGGCCACCCGCAAACAAGAATTGGCAGCCAATGCCAAAATTGGGGAAAGTTTAGATTTAAGCTTGCCCTGGAAAATCAATCATCATAGTTAAGTGAGGCAAGGACGATATGGATTCAAATAAGACTTATTATGCATTTAGCAGAGAACAGTGGCAGCAATTTCATGGGAAGATGCGGACCAATAACATCACCCCTCAGGAATTGGCGCAAGTCAAAGCGCTAAATGATAATGTGTCCCTGGAAGATGTCCAGGTGATTTATGCCCCCCTGCGCCACTTGATTCATATATTTTTGAATCAGTACCAACAAGAACAAGAGGCTCTGGCCGATTTCATGGCCCAAAAACCCCGCCACGTGCCCTTCATTATCGGCATCGCAGGTAGTGTGGCCGTGGGCAAAAGTACGACGGCCCGGCTCTTGCAGTTAATGCTGTCCCGAGCTTATCCCAATTATAAAGTCCAACAGATTACCACCGATGGTTTTTTATACCCCAACAAAATCTTAAAACAGCGGGGGATATTAAATCGCAAAGGCTTCCCGGAATCCTATGACATGGAGGCGTTGTTGAGCTTTATGAATGCCGTGAAGGGCAATCGCCCCCACGTGGTGATCCCCAAGTATTCCCACCAAGTCTACGACGTGATCCCCGATGAATATGAAGAAGTGGACCAGCCGGATATCCTCATTGTGGAGGGGATCAATGTGTTGCAGCTGCCGTCGAATTCGCCGTTATTTGTCAGCGACTTCTTTGATTTCTCCATTTATGTGGATGCGGACCCTAAATTGATCGAGCAGTGGTATTTGGAGCGGTTTGGGGTCTTATTAGACACCGCCTTCACCGACCCGGACAACTATTACTATAAGTTCGCCATCGGCGACCGGGATGAAGCCTTTCAAATGGCCAAAGACGTCTGGCGGGATGTGAACTTGAAGAATCTAGAGCAATGGATATTGCCCACCCGCTCCCGGGCGGACTTAATTTTGCACAAGACCCATCATCATTTGATCGATCAGATTTTTTTGAGGAAGTTTTAAACTGGTGATTAATGAGAGTTTGGTCCGACATGTTGCATTTTCTGGAAAAAATAGATACTATTAGTTATTGTATGAAAAAAATTTTTTGTCGCGTAAAAATAAAGCTTAGGGGTGTTAGATTTGGCATCAACCGATATGCAAAATATCGATAAAATTATTGTGCTGGATTACGGTAGCCAGTACAACCAGCTGATCACACGGCGAATTCGTGAGTTCGGTGTTTATTCAGAATTAAAGTCGCATAAGATTTCCGCGGCCGAAATTAAGGAGATTAATCCCAAGGGTATTATTTTCTCCGGTGGCCCCAACAGTGTCTATGATGAGGGCGCTTTTGGGGTGGACGAAGATATCTTCAAATTGGGCATTCCAATTTTAGGAATCTGTTATGGGATGCAATTGATGTCTTACAAATTGCCTGGGGGCAAGGTTGAACCTGCTGATAACCGGGAATATGGTAAGTCTGATATTCATGTCACTGACAATAACACTGTGTTATTTAAAGACTTGCCAGCGGACCAAACCGTTTGGATGAGTCATGGGGATTTGGTAAAAGAAGTGCCAACTGGTTTTAAGACTGTAGCCACTTCACCAAACTGCCCAATTGCCTCTATTGCCGACGACAACCGCAAGTTCTACGGGATCCAATTCCACGCGGAAGTCCAAAATACGCAATATGGCCATGAAATTTTGAAACATTTCACTTTTGATGTTTGTAACGCTGAAGCGAATTGGTCCATGAACGATTTCATCGACCAACAAATTGCCAAAATCCGTGAAACCGTAGGGGATAAAAAGGTCCTCTTAGGCTTATCCGGTGGGGTGGACTCCAGTGTGGTTGGCGTGCTGTTGCACAAAGCTATTGGCACCCAATTGACCAGTATCTTCGTGGACCACGGCTTGCTGCGGAAAAACGAAGCGGACCAAGTTATGGCCAGCCTGGAAGGCAAATTTGGCTTGAACATCATCAAAGTTGATGCCAAAGAACGTTTCTTATCTAAATTAAAGGGCGTTAGCGACCCTGAACAAAAACGTAAGATCATTGGTAACGAATTCATCCGGGTTTTTGACGACGAAGCTGCGAAGCTAAACGGCATCGAATTCTTAGCTCAAGGGACCTTGTATACCGACGTGATCGAATCTGGGACCGATACGGCGCAAACCATCAAGTCTCACCACAACGTGGGCGGTTTGCCGGACGATGTGCAATTCAAATTAATCGAACCTTTGCGGACTTTATTCAAAGATGAAGTTCGGGAATTAGGGGAGAAATTGGGGATGCCATCTGAATTAGTTTGGCGCCAACCATTCCCTGGCCCTGGTTTAGGAATTCGGGTCATCGGCGAAGTAACCCCTGAAAAATTGACCATCGTGCGGGATTCTGATTACATCTTACGGGATGAAATCAGAAAAGCCGGTCTTGATCGGGAAATCTGGCAATACTTCACCGTCTTACCAGGCTTCCGTTCCGTGGGTGTCATGGGCGACGGCCGGACCTACGATTACACTGTCGGTATCCGGGGTGTCACCTCCATTGACGGCATGACCGCCGATTTCGCGAAGATTCCATGGGATGTCTTGCAAAAGATTTCCGTGCGAATCGTCAACGAAGTGGACCACGTCAACCGGATCGTGTATGACATCACCAGTAAGCCACCTGCTACGATTGAGTGGGAGTAAGGTACGTGTATTTTGATTGATGCTGAAATTTTGAAATATCTTTGAATATATAAGATGAAGTCGCTGGGTGAGTATCTGGCGGCTTTTTGTTTTTTTTGAAGGAATTTTCATTTTTGCACAAGATATAAATCATATTTTCAGAATATGCAGAATATTTATCCTGAATTATTCACTCATAATAAAATAAAAGACGTAACTCCTTGAGTTACGCCGCA
>NZ_AZGA01000027.1 GCF_001436375.1 Agrilactobacillus composti DSM 18527 = JCM 14202
TGAAGTGCAATAGAAAAGTTAGACAAGTTTCAATTTAGTTCAAGCTACCATGGCTTGGTTCCTGTATTCAACAGGGGTCAAGCCATTTTTGTTTCTAGAAATTCTTTCATTATTAAACCATTGAACGTAATTATTAACCAGTTGACGCAATGCATTGATATCATCGATTTGATATCTATTAAGACATTCACGTTTCATAAGGTTAAAGAAACTTTCTATTGGCGCATTGTCATGGCAATTGCCTTTGCGCGACATACTTTGTCGGATATGCAGCTGTTTTAGCCGTGCCCGATATGCTGACATTTGATATTGCCAGCCTTGATCTGAATGGAGGATTGGCCTTAGGCCCGCTTTCAAGTGTTTCTTCAGCTCATCCAAAGATGCTTGAATCAATGCTTTATTTGGAGATGAACTGACAATTGCGACCAATACCTCTCTGCTAGCTTCATCTGTAATTGCAGAAACATACCCCCATTCTCCATTATAAAGTCGTACCTGTGTGACATCAGTATGCATTGTTGTAAGTGGCTTTTTGGCCTTAAACTGCTGTTTAAGGATGTTTGGGGCGACGATTCCAACTTTGCCTTTGTAGGAATGATACTGAGCCGTGTGTTTAGAATAGATTGAAACTTTTAGTCCCATATCACTCATCAGTCGCCGAATGGTTTCTTCCGCATATAGAAACCCCTGCTTGACTGCTTCATCATGGATCCGCCGATAGCCGTATGTTTCGTGTTCTTTGTAGTAAAGCTTTTTGATGAAAGCTTTGACCTTGGCATATTTGTCTGGTTTCTTGTCTCGTTTGAGACGGTCATAGTATGTTGACCGTGGCAGTTTAAGCGCTGACAATAATTCCTGTAATGAATAGTGCGACCGTAACGAAGAGACCATTCTCGTTTTTACTTTCGTGGAGAGTGCTTCTGAGAACTTCTCGTTAGGGTCGCGAGTGCTTTTAAAAGATCGCGATCCAATCTAGCTTCATGGAGTTGCTGTTTCAGCTCCAAGATTTCCTGTTTATATTTCTCTTCTTGTGTTGGCTTAAGTCGTTTGATAGGTTTAATTTTTTTGTACTTACTCATGTCCGGATGTCTTCCTTTCGCTTTCGGACGCAGTCCGGCGACACCTTGCTCTCTTACAATACGATTCCAAGAATAGGCTTGACTCGTAGAGATGCCAAAACGTGCCGCAGCCTGCGCACAGCTGACTTGATGTGTATGCACATATTCTACCACTGCCAGTTTATAGTCTTGTGGATAGACAGTGCGTGAGTGTTTGACTTTTATTGAATCTATCCCGTGTACTTTGGCACGCTGAACCCATTCTCTCAAAATCCACGTTCCAGAAATATTATATTCTGCACATAGATCTTCATAACTGATATTCCCTTCTAAATACCGAGAAACTATCTTAGCTCTAAATCGGCTACTGTATTTTGTCATATAAAATACCCCACAATCATTAGACTTCTTGTCTAACAATTGTAGGGCACTTCA
>NZ_AZGA01000028.1 GCF_001436375.1 Agrilactobacillus composti DSM 18527 = JCM 14202
CTAATGTGCTCAAAATAAGTCCCCTTAGGATAAAAATAGCGTAAGTTCCGATTAAATCGTTCATTACTGCCGCGCTCAGCTGGCGTATAAGCATGGCAGTAATAGGTCTTAATACCGTATTGTGCTTCAAGTGATACTAGACCGCTAAACTCAGTGCCACGGTCCACCGTAAAACTATGCACCGGGCCATTAAAAGTTGCTAGAAACTTATTTAGGGCTTCATTAACAGTTACTGCTGTCCGGTTTTTTAATCGGTAGGCCCAAAGGAAACGTGATTTGCGATCGATTAAGGTTAATAAAACTGCCTTACTATGCCCACGGGGGCCAACAATTGTATCTAATTCAAAATCACCGATGCGATTACGTCGATTAACCACGATGGGTCGCTGTTCAATTGACCGTCCTAATGATTGATTATATTTAGAACGTTGGTCAAGGTTACGCCGTTGGCGCACGCCATGTTCAGGCAAATCATTTAAAGAAAACTCAATTTTTCCTTGATTTAACCAATTATAAATTGATTTAGTCGCTAGTTTAAATTCGTGAGCTATCATTTCTGGTGACCAACTTAGCCGTAAATGGTTTAAAATTATTTGCCTTAACTTGTCATTCAATTTAGTCTTTCGGCCACATCGTGACCGCTTGTATTCGGCATCTGTTTGGGCCA
Source organism: Agrilactobacillus composti DSM 18527 = JCM 14202 (assembly GCF_001436375.1). Taxonomy (GTDB): domain Bacteria; phylum Bacillota; class Bacilli; order Lactobacillales; family Lactobacillaceae; genus Agrilactobacillus; species Agrilactobacillus composti. Next base: position 668 of record NZ_AZGA01000028.1, read on the forward strand.
CTTCGGCCTGGTAAGGTTCACATCGAGCTAATTCATAAGAAATTGTGGCAGGTGATCGTTTTAGGCGATCGCTCATTTGGATATTGGACAGGCTTTAAGCGATGACGCAATGACTAGTGCCGTCAAAACTACTATCGATTAATAAAATGCAAGGAGCTACAATTATATGTCTTCATACAAACTATCAATCCCCGTTATTGCTCAGCGCCCAGAACTCCCAACCGGCTGCGAGATTACTGCCACCACAATGATGCTTCAATATGCAGGTGCCGTTGTTGACAAAGTTCAGCTGGCACATGAAATGCCCTACCATCCGACTGACCCCAATCAGGGATTTGTTGGTAATCCATTCACTGATGATGGTGATAGTATTTACCCATCTGCACTCACAGATTTAGTGACAACCTATGCAGGAAACGCTGTCAATTTGAGCGGTCAACCATTGGCCAATCTAAAACAGTATTTAAGTGCAACAGGTCACCCCATTGTCATATGGGTTGGTGAATTTGACGGATTTCACACCCATGCCCTATTAATGACGGGGTTTAACAACTCAACAATTTATTTTAACGATTGTTGGACGAAAAAGCAGGGCTCATTGCCTGAAGATGCGTTCTATAAAATCTGGCATAACAAACAACAAATGGCTTTAAGCTATTAAAAACAAGGAGTTGGGGCAAAATGATTTTGCCTCAACTCCTTGTTTTATTAATAACCAATCATAATTAATGGTTATATCTCTATCCAATTAATAATATGTTGCAACCTGATACATTTTTTTCACAAAATCTTTCGGTGTTAAACCAAGTGGCTCTTAATTCCGATGAAGTCCAAAAGCGGACTCAAACTAGAATAAACATATTAAGACTTCTTTCTGATTCCATTGATCCACAACCAAAACCAATGGCCTTTGTTATACCACATTGCAAAAAAGCTTCAATAAGGTCCGAGCTGGAAAGCGTGGGGATAACGGAAAGCTTCATTTATCCAGATCCATCACATATTGCACATGAAATTTCAAAGACTTATTAGATTTGAATCGACACAGCATAATCCATTAAATCAATTGAGCTTTTTGGCCATTAGGGCATACCCTATTGGACTTTTTTATTTCTGTGCTATACTAGGAATTACAAGTGTTCATTAGAACTGTCCAAAAGGAGAATTGGAAATGGCTAAAATCGGTTATGCGCGTGTGAGTTCCAAGGAGCAACATTTAGATCGACAGTTAGCGGCTTTAAAAGACGTTGATAAATTATTTACGGATAAATTAAGTGGAGCTAACACTAATCGGCCAGAACTGCAAAAAATGCTGGCCTATATTCGTGAGGGTGATATTGTAATGGTCACTGAATTAGATCGCTTAGGCAGAAACAACCATGATTTGACTAAGATCATGAACTCCATTCAAAATAAGGGTGCCACCCTAGATGTGTTGAATTTACCGTCAATGACAGGGATTGCTGACCCCAATTTACGTCAACTCATGACCAACCTCATTATTGAACTTTATAAATACCAAGCTGAAAGTGAACGTAAGCGGATCATTGAGCGTCAGCAACAAGGGATTTCCCTAGCCAAACAGCAGGGCAAATATCATGGTCGCAAGCCTCAATACGCTGAAGATGATCCCCGTTTGTTACATGCCTTTAAACTTTATCAAAATGGTATGAGCGATGTGGATGTGGCTCGAAATACTGGGATTAAGCGGACAACCTTTATTCGGTATCGAAAGAAATTCAGTGTGTATAGATAAATTTCTCATTAAATAAGCAGGGCAGTGAAGAAAAAATTTAAATAGGAGTGAAATAACAGATATATGGCTTGAATTTACACTTTAAGTGCAACAAAAGAGACTCATGATATGAATCCCTGTAAAATGGTGTTTGCGAAGACAACCATTGAAGGGAGCGCATAATGAATAAATCGTCTCTCAAAAGGAAGGAATTTTTACATGCCAACTCGTTACGACAAAGAATTCAAACAAAACATCATCAACCTATATAAACAAGGCGAATCAGCTGCTCAACTGGCCAGAGAATATGGCATTGGCTATTCAACAGTTCATAAGTGGATCCAGGGCCAGGCCAAAACTCAATCCGGTAAATCGCCAGACGAAATCAAAGCGATGGAAAAGCGACTGGCTTCGCTGTCTGAGGAGAACGAAATCCTAAAAAAAGCCCTGGGCTTCCTTGCGCAGAAGTAACCAATATCTTTGATTACATTCACCAAGAAAGCCATCACCACCAGGTAACCAAGATGTGCCGAATCCTCGGTGTTTCCAGAGCTCAGTATTATCGTTATCGATCCCCCAAACCCTCAAAACGCCGGGCCGAAGATGCGGACTTGAAACAACGGATTCTGCGGATCTTTGCGGAATTTAAGCAGCGATACGGTGTTATGAAGATCCACCATGAATTGAATCTGGAACTTCAACCACTGCAGCTTCGGTGCAGTCCACGACGGATTTCCCGGCTCATGAAGGAACTGGATATCCACTCCGTTACCGTCAATAAGTGGAAAGCGGCTTCGGCTTCCAAAACCAAGGTTGAACAGCGTCCCAACTTGCTTAAGCAGGATTTCTCGACCACTGGTTTAAATCAAAAATGGACCGCTGATATGACCTATATTCAAACGAAGCGTAATGGCTGGTGTTACTTATCAACCATCATGGACCTGCACTCACGACGGATTATCGGTTATTCGTTCTCAAAAAAGATGGATACTGATTTAGTCTTAAAGACCCTTGAAAGCGCGGTTAAAAATCGAACCATTACTGGGGACCTGATTATCCATACGGATTTAGGATCACAGTATACCAGCGATGATTACAATCAACGTTTAACTGAGCTACATATCCGCCACTCATACAGCCGTAAGGGTTGTCCGTATGATAATGCGCCAATGGAATCCTTTCACGCTTCCCTCAAAAAGGAATGTGTTTATCCAGTGCCGGTCTTTGAAGATTATGAAACTGCCGCTGCCGTCCTTTTTGAATATGTGCATGCTTTCTACAATAGGAAGAGAATTCATAGTTCACTGGGCTACCAGACCCCCTTACAAGTTGAAATCGCAACACTTACGAGCCAAATGGCCGCCTGATTTAATGCTTTCCAGGGTTCAAATAAGTTATTAATCACGATTAATGATTTATTTGAGCTGTGGAAGGTAAACGCGGTTCTGAATGTCTCTTAAAATCTGTCTCAAATATTGACTTCAATCCAACCATTTCAAAGTACATTATGGCTTTAGAGCGCGATTGGCAGGTCCAATTATTTGAACGTGCGCATCGGCAAGTCACGTTAACACGGGTTGGGCAACAATTATTGCCACGGGCCCAAGCAATTCTGCGCGAAGAGCGTCAGCTACAACAAGTTCTGGCCGCTAATACCGCTCATAATGCGCAGTCGCTGGTTGTTCAGGGACTACCATCTTTAGCACAATACCAAGCTTTTCATATTATCACGGCATTTATGAAGCGGTATCCGGAAGTGAAATTACAATTTAGTGAGGCGAGTGTCGATCGGTTAGCGCATGCACTGGATCATACGAATGTCGACATTGTATTTACACGGATTTTCGGGGATCAACCCAATAATTATGACGTTTTATTGAATGAGACCGATCAGTTTGTGGTCCTTGTTCCGAAAGACGATCCGTTGGCGCAACAAGCTGAGATTAGTCTGCCGATGCTGGCACATGAATCAATTTTATTATTGAAAGATACCATCGGTGAAGATAACCCGTTGTTTTCGGTATTTCAAAAAATGCATACGCCACAGATGGTTTATGATGGTCAACGAATTGATCTCATTTTAGAAATGCTGAATCAGGGTGATGGTGTCTCGGTTGTCATGGCGCGGTCATTTGATCTCACTGGTTTTGACAACATTAAAGCAGTTCCACTGACGCCTACTATTCGCAGTCAGATGGCTTTCATGAAGCGTCCAGATAATCACGCTGCCGTGGTTGCTAAATTTTGGGCGTTTGCGACGAAGTATAGCCAATCACTTTCAGATTAATTGTGGCGGTTGATCACATTCTAACGATGTGTCTTGAATCGGAATCAAAGCCGACGATGACATAAGGATAAAAGCAGTCGGTTTCGGTGGTCGTAGCAGGAAGGACGTGTCCGAACAACAATCGAGCTAGCTAGTCTGTTTTAATCACATTGTAGGTCGTTTGCAGTGATATAAATAAAAATAATTAAAGATGACGGGGTGCAGACATGGAACCAATTCATATTTCACAGACTTTATCAATTAGCAATCACCGTGTGTTTTCAGCTGACTTGAATGAGCACGACACGGTTTTCGGCGGAAAAATCTTGGCGACTATCGATGATAATTCATCGATTGCCGCATCGCGAGTGGCTCGAATTGAGACGGTGACCGTGTCAGTCGATCAGGTCAATTTTTTATTGCCGTTTCGGTTACAAGACTCAATGTGTGCGGAATCTTACGTTTCGGGCGTTGGTCACCGCTCAATCGAGGTATTTACTAAAATTATTGGTGAACACTTGAAGACCGGCGAACGGTTTTTGGGATTGACCTGCTTTTCAACGTTCGTGGTGACGGACCGTAATATTGAATTACCACTGTTAGTCGCTGATAAACCAGAATACACGTTTGTTGCTCAGGGCTATCAAGAGCGGCAGGCCGCCCGGTTAGCCAAACTAAAGCGCCAGCAAGACTTTAATGCGCACATTAGCGTTGAATTGCCGTGGTGAATCGATTTAAATTGACAATTTTGGTGAGACTTGTTAAATTGTAGGTAGATTGTAAAATTAATCCGAACGCTGTTCGGACAAAAAAGATCAGCTTCCTTTAAAATGGTGTTTACCACAAACCCATCTTTTAGGAGCTGATCTTTTGTCTAGTATAACCTATTCCGAACGAATTAAAATCGAAACCTTTTGTGAACTAGGGCTTGTCCAATATCCAAATGGGCGTTCGGCTGAACTGATCACCGTCAACAATTTCTTATGAATTATCTCGATGTCAACCTTATCAGGCTGAATTAGCACAAACAGATGCCGAATACAAGCGATCACGATGTGGTCGGAAAACTAAGCTGAGCGATATTTTGACAAAAAATTTCCGTATTATGATTAGGAAGATTTAAATGAATTTTTTTCATGATATTGTTTCCCAGAAAAGTGTAATCTGTGACTTTGATAGTTACTCTGATCAGTTATGGCTTCTTTCGCCGGGTTTAATGGTGGCTTGGAAAGCGTAGATATTTTTGATTTTCTGCACAGAATACTCCGGCTAAGAAAATGTTTGTAAGAGATCAGAATCATTCATTTTATAGGACAGGCCTGCAAATATAGTGTGAACACATTTGTAGATTTGTGAGAATTCACGAGACGAATGATTGATAAATCTGGAGCAAAAAATTGTTTTCTTCGGAATAAAATAAACCCCCTGAGTTTGGATTTACTCCAGATCAGGGGGTTCGCTTTACCGCGAGATTGACGACACCGTCCTTTTTGCGTTATTTGGTTTTTAGCAGTAGATCCAAGGAGTGTTCAAGATTCTGAACATCAGCCGTGGTCATCGCATCTACACAATTATTAATATTACGGGCGATGACGAGTTTCATGGCCTTGTCGATACTTGATTTCACTGCTGAAAGTTGAACCAAGACATCTTCGCAAGGACGATTTTCGTCCATCATACGTAAAACGCCGTCCAGTTGACCAGCCGAGCGTTTCAGCCGGGTCTTGATCTGCTTGCTAGTGACATATTCTTCAGTAGTTGCCATGATTCATGATGCCCCCTTCGTAATTAGGCAAGTGCTTTTTTGAGTTCGGCTTCAAAATCAGGCTTAGGACGTGCTCCGACCATGTGACTGACGACTTGGCCATCTTTCTTAATCAGGAAGGTTGGAATTCCTTGAACTTGGAATTGACTGGCCGTAGCTTGGTCATGGTCAATGTTCAATGAAACGAAGTTGACCTGATCCTTGTAAGCTGGGTCTTCAGAAAGGGACTTAAGAATTGGGTCCATCATGCGACATGGTGGGCACCAGTCTGCGCGAAAATCAATAACGGCGATACCAGTATCTGTTTCTTTGGCAAAATCTTGGTCATGTATTTCTTTAATCATTTTGAATGACTCCTTAGTAATTATTATTCATTAAACAATATACCCCCATTGGTATTTATAAGCAAGTTATTTGTCCAGATGTGACCAGTCCTAAAGCGGCCCCCCGACTAGCTGGGAAGACTAGTTGGTGGGCCGCTATTGGTGGCTAGGCCTGTAACCAAGTTGGGGAGACTTGATTAAGCTGTGGCTGCTTGAATGGTTTTAGTTGGTTGGTGCTTGTCGAACTTGGTTTGGAAATTGATTAACCGCATAGCGTTGAGGATAACGACTAAGATACTAGCTTCATGGACAAACATCCCACTGGCCATGTAGATATAACCGAAGATTAGCCCAATCAGTAGGAAGGCCACGGTGGCAATGGCGATGAAGATGTTTTCACGAGTGTTCGAGACAGTTTTCTTGGCGAGACCGTGGGCATAGTAAGGCAGTTTTATTAACTTTAATCGATCGCAAATCACGGTTCCTTTGGGCATACCGGTTAAAAGATCGGACGACAGCGACTGTTAATGAAGCCCTAACTAAGTTCCTAACCACTTTTAATGGTCCGGTGCACAGCTTTACTGTGGACCGTGGCACTGAGTTTAGTGGGCTAGTATCACTTGAATCACAATATGGTATTAAGACCTATTACTGCCATGCTTATACGCCAGCTGAACGTGGTAGTAATGAACGCTTTAATCGGAACTTACGCTATTTTTATCCTAAGGGGACTTATTTTGAGCACATTAG
>NZ_AZGA01000029.1 GCF_001436375.1 Agrilactobacillus composti DSM 18527 = JCM 14202
TTAGAATTTCTGAGATTTTTGTTTTTCATCGGTGCACTTGACAGGGACCCTATCATACTGACCCGATGGCTGTGTTTAATTTAGAATTGGTTTTAAGCTTGATCCCAAACATTATACAAAATGTTGGTTTGTTCCCGATCTGGTCCCACGGAGAAAGTGGCGATTTGGACACCCACAAGTTCTTCGATGCGTTTCACATAATTACGGGCATTTTCCGGTAAATCAGCTAAGTTTTTGACCCCAGTAATGTCTTCATCCCAACCTGGTAATTCTTCATAGATTGGTTTGCATTCCCCTAAGACCTTCAAACTAGCTGGGTAATGATAAATTTCTTCGCCGTTTAATTCATAGGCTTTACAGATTTTGACCGTCTTTAAGCCGGTTAAAACGTCGATGGAATTTAAACATAGGTCGGTGATACCGGCAACCCGTTTAGAATGGCGCAAGACCACAGAGTCAAACCAGCCAATCCGGCGGGGCCGCTTGGTAACGGTGCCGTATTCATGACCGGCGTCTCTAATGAAGTCCCCTTCAGCGTTTAATTGTTCTGTTGGGAATGGGCCATCCCCCACTCGGGAAGTGTAAGCCTTAGCTACACCCACCACGCGGTTGACTTTAGAAGCCCCTACCCCACTACCAATGGTGACCCCACCGGCAGGGTTTGAGGAGGTTACGAAGGGATAAGTCCCCTGGTCGATATCTAACATGACCCCTTGAGCCCCTTCAAAGAGCACGTTTTGGCCCTTATCCAGCGCATCGTTTAAAACCACCGATGTATCGGTGACATATTTTTTCAGCTGTTGGCCATAGCCATAGTATTCTTCAAAAATATCGTCGAATTTCAAAGGCTCAGCGCCATACATTTTCGTTAATTCTTTATTTTTTTCTTTAAGATTAGCTTCAAGTCGTTCTGCAAAAATTTCTTTGTCCAACAAATCGGCCATGCGAATTCCCACACGGGCAGCTTTGTCCATATAAGCCGGGCCAATCCCTCGATTGGTTGTGCCAATTTTGTTAGCGCCCTTGCTTTCTTCTTGCAGCCGGTCTAATTCAATATGATAAGGCAAAATAACGTGGGCCCGATCAGAAATCCGCAAATGTTCGTCTTTGACCCCTTGGTCGCTCAGTCGTTTTAATTCGGCCACAAGTGATTTTGGATTGACCACGACACCGTTGCCAATCACACTCAACTTATCTGGGTACAAAATCCCAGATGGAATCAACCGTAATTTGTAGACCTGACCGTTAGATTTGATGGTATGACCGGCATTATCCCCACCTTGATAGCGTGCGATAACATTGGCTTCTTCACTCAAGAAGTCCGTGATCTTACCTTTACCTTCATCGCCCCACTGTGTTCCAACTACAACAACAGATGTCATTCGTGCACCTCATTTTATTATTCGTTTTAGTAAACACATACAACGTTGATTGTACCAATTATTCAGGCTTTTTGAAATAGTTTTTGGAATATAAAAAAATATTTTGGCCGCTGACAGTTGTGTTTTGTTAAGAAACTTCCGGCAAAATTGGGATTAGTGGACGGCATTGGCTTCAGAAATAGGGTTTCTAAGGCTAAAATTCTTTACGCGAAAACGTTTTATTTATATAATAAAAGTAGTTACAGATGTTATTAAATACACCCTTAGCCATTTCTTTAAACACCTGCACTCATTATCTTTGCGCCGTTGTTTACCAGATATAAAGTGGGTGACTATTATGCGTCGTTATCTCAAAAATTACTGGAATACCTACCTTGGTACCAGTGATGCGTGGGAGTTTCTTATTTCAGCAACGATTTTCATGTTTATCCCTTTGGCGTTTGAACTGCCTAAATGGACCTTGCTGATTCGAGTCCCAATGACCTTCATCTCTGTCCCATTCATCCGAAAAATCTTGATCAAATTCCATTGGCAAAAATCTTGAATAACTGGACCGCTAGTGCAATAGCTAGCGGTTTTTTATTGCAAGTGACACATCCAAAAATTTGCACGTTATATTAAGACAGAGGCTTTGCTAAAGTGCATAATCACGATTTCTCGCATATCACGGGCGATTGTCTAACTAATGCTTGGCGTCATTAGTGTTGTCAGGTATAATTACACTTAATAATTTCAAAAAATGAAATCAACTCACTTAAAAAGCAATCGAACAAACTGTGTTGCTGTTCATGCACAACGTGGTTTGATTGATTGCTTTTTACGATATAACACAATATGGAGATGATAACACTATGACACAGAGGGCAAGAATACTTCGTATCGGGCTGTTTTTACTCAGCTTTGGCTTGATCGATTATATGTATGGCAGCATTTTCAATCGGTTGATTGTTTCGGATACTTGGTTCATCGTCATTTATAAGGTGTGCGGACTTGTGCTTGTTGTTATTTTGAATAGGCTGATCACCCATCAAAGTTTCTTTTGGAATTTAAAGATTAGTGTGGGTCGAACTTTACTATGGTTAATGGCCATTGGCACGTTGACATTATTTGCAGTCTATCATCCAGTCAATTTTATCAATGCACTTTCTGAAGCAGCGACGGCTGCAATTGCAGAAGAGTTAATGTTCCGCGGTGTTTTGTTTCCACAATTACTCAAACTAACCTTTAATCCTAAGCGAAGATTCAATTCAACGTTATTGGCCATTGGCCTATGTGGTCTGATTTTTGGACTGTGGCACTTCATCAATTTGATGCACCAGCCGTTCCTAGTGACTTTGTGTCAGGTCATTGAAGTGAGTGGCATGGGCTGTCTACTTACAGCTGTTTATTTAAGGTCAAGAAGCCTGACACTACCAATCGCACTTCATTTTTGGCTAGATTTCGTTATTCGATTAAACAAAAGCAGTTACGTACCGGTCAGTAGTTCACAAATATCTGTGGGAACTTCGATTGGCCATTTATGCTTATATCTAGCTATTGCATTGGTGATTATGCCGAAAAAACCAATACTGAAATATGTCCAGAGATTCATTCCGAAACTAGATTTTTAAGTCGGAAATTGCTACTTTACCAGGTAGTGATATATCTACAACATTGGCCTATTTTTGTTCTCTAGGGTACAGTATCAAGCACCGGATGAAACAATTCTATAAAACTTAAGATGGACCTACGAAGCTTTCTAACATGGCTAGAAAGCTTTTTTTTATAGGCAAAAACCCCTGCCGTCACCAGCAGGGGTCCTAATTTAACGATATTCTTCTTCTAACAAATAACCGGTCAAATAATCAAAGGCGATCTCTAGACAATCTGCCAGGGGTACTTCCAGGACGGCTTCGGTGTCTTCATCATCATCCAATAAAGTGAAGTTGAACTGGTTCTCGTCAAAGTCAGTGACAAAGCCGAGATAACTGTTATCGCTATCGGCTTTAAAACGCATGCGCAATACATGGTGCTGGTCTTGGGCATAACGGATGAGGGCCGGCCACAGATCTGGGGCCTTCAGGGGCCAATCTGCCCGTAATACCGGCTGCACCAATAGGCCCCGCTTCTTATTTTCCTGTTGATAAAAGTCCACGGTGTTCAAATAGTCCGATTCGGCCGCAATGTTGGCGATTTCTGACAGGCGTAAGCCCACGTAACCGCCGAATTGGCCGGTCATGTCCAATAATTGCATGACCACACTATCGTCGGTCAAACGTAACACCCGGCCCACGAAGAAATTATCCGTGACATCTTTGGGCTGCAAAGAAATCAGCATATCTTCCGCTTGAGCTTTTTGCAAAAATAACGGCAGCATGTCCGTGGCTTCAATGCGCACCATGGCCCGATGGGTGGGTTCGCTGAGGTACAACAGCTTGCCTAAGTACAGGTCTAAGCCACCGAATTCGATGACTTCCACGTCGTCCATATTGATGGTCATTTTTTTGGATTTGGTATAGTTGAATCGATTGAAATAACTAAAGGTCAGCACCTCACCTAAACCGGTGATAATGCCTTCGTAGTAATCCTCTTTATCATGGAGGCCAAATAAAATCAGTTGGCGTTCTTGGAAAGTCAAAGCTAGGACTTGCTCCACCAAGGGGGCGTATTCGTCAAAGCTTAATTCCCGGTACAAAAAACTAGGCACCATTAATTGTTTTTTCCGCACCATTTTAATGCGAAAAGTCATGCGTTCTAAGTCAGTGCTGCTGAGTTCCACATCGGCAATGGCGCTCAAGAGGATCAAAACAAAACCATCCTTGATGCCATTTTCATTATAGGTGGCTAACACCACACTTTGTTGATCCAGGGCAATGACAATGCCGGTATAAAAGTCGTCACTATCCAGCTGATACACGTTGATCAGCTGGTAATCTGCCTTGGCAGAGGTTAACGTCTCAAAGATGTCAGACATAAAATGCCTCCCTTCTAGTTAAAATTAGGTTAGTTGCCAGGTTCTTGACTGTAGGCGATAGAAGAAAACTTGTTATAGGACTTGATGAACAGCAGTTTCACAGTTCCCCGGGCCCCAGAACGGTTCTTCTCAATAATCACTTCGACTTCACCCACATCTTGGTCATCATCAGAAACGGGTTGGTCGGCTTGGGTGTAGCTATTGCCCCCATCCCCGTCTTCTTCGGAATCTCTATAATAATCATCCCGGTATAAAAATGCAACAATATCCGCATCCTGTTCAATAGAGCCGGATTCCCGAATATCAGATAACACCGGCCGCTTGTCTTGACGTTGCTCCACACCCCGGGATAGCTGGGATAGGGCAATGACGGGCACGTGAAGTTCCTTGGCCAGCTTTTTCAAAGACCGGGAAATCGCGGAAACTTCTTGTTGCCGGTTTTCTTGGCCGCTACCTTCGATCAATTGCAAATAATCGATAACGATCAAACCCAAATTACCCTTTTCCTTAGCCAGGCGCCGGCACTTGGCCCGAATTTCGGCGATCCGTACTCCCGGTGTATCGTCGATATAGATCTGAGCCTTTGATAAACTGCCCATGGCCACGATCAAGTTATTCCATTCTTCATCGTTCAACTGCCCAGTACGCAGGTGATTGGATTCAATACTGCCCTCGGCACACAGCATCCGGTTTACTAACTGTTCGGCACCCATTTCCAAACTAAATAGGGCGATGCTGGTGTCGATTTTCGTGCCGATATTTTGGGCAATATTTAAGGCAAAGGCGGTTTTCCCCACCCCGGGCCGGGCCGCTAAAATGATCAATTCATCTTCATGAAGCCCAGCGGTGATTTTATCCAATTCTTTGTAACCCGTGGGTAGACCGGTGATTTCATCGTTATTTTGGGATAAGGCGTCAATATTTTTCAACGACTCCTGCAGCACATCACTGATAGTTTGAAAGCCGGTGTTGCTCCGCTGTTCTGACACCGCTAGAATATCGCGTTCCGCGTTATCTAACAGGTCGGTGACGTCCTCATCACTGTCATACCCTTTGCTGACAATTTGAGTAGCCACATTGATCAGTTGCCGGGTCATAGCCTTTTCTTTAACAATTTTGGCGTAATAAGACACATTGGCCGCTGTGGGCACGGCTTGGGCCAGTTCGGCCAGATAGCCGATGCCGCCGATATCGTCCAATTGATTGCGACCCTCTAGGATATTCTTGATGGTCACGGTATCAATGGCCTCATTGCGGTCATTTAAATCCACCATGGCTTGGAAAATCAGCTGGTGGGCTTTTTTATAAAAATCTTCTGGTTCTAAGAACTCCATAGCTTCCACTAAAGCGTCCCCGCTTAAGAAAACAGCCCCTAAAACAGACTGTTCCGCAGCGTTATCTTGTGGTGGTAAGCGATCGAATACTTCGTTAGTCATATATACTTAAGTCTCCTAAAATCAACGGGACAAACATCATCTGGGCGCACTTTTCGCGCAACGTTATGGTTAAGGTCCGGTCTAAAAATAGCCCGACACACACTTAACCTACTTTGCAATTGTATACATCTGGGGCGGTAAAATCAATTCCTATTGTAGGCGCAAAAAATGATGGCATGGTTTATCTGATATTTTCAGATTAGCCATTGTCATCATTTTTGGAATACCTTAGTCATCACTTGAACCCAACTGTTAGTTTCTTACCCATAGCGTGCGCAATAGTTTGTAATTTTTCAAAGGAAACATTATCACCGCGCTCAATCTTGGCAATCGTTGCCTGAGTTGTATGGGCCCGCTCGGCCAATTCAGCCTGCGTCAATCCCGCACCCTCACGCGCATGATAAAGCGCAAGGGCCGTTGCAAGTTTTTCACCTTCAGCTTCATAAGCCTGGTTAAACTCAGGATCTTGTCTTTTTTCTTGGATCAATGCATCAATTTTCATTATCAAGCCACTCCTTTCGCAACCCCTCTTAAACTATTGTATAATACAAGCAATCAGAAAGAGGTACGGCAAATTTGCCCCTTCCCTGAAGACTACTCAAGATATAAAGCTACTTGGAAAGCCACAAAGATGGATTAACTTGGAAGGTCAAATCTATCTTTGTGGCTTTTTTTCGTATTTCTAAAGTTTCTCTAGTGTTAAAAAAAGCCACGCCAAACGTGATGTTTTGACGCAGCCTGTTTTGAATTCAGATGTTAAGCCTAACCTTGTTCCGTGATGTGGACTCTGATAGTTGCTTCCACACCAGGGAATAGCTTCACGGGCACGTTGGTGTAACCCAATGAGCGGATAGGTTCTGGTAAGTCCATTTTACGTTTGTCCACTTTCATCGCAAATTGCTTCTCAAGGGCTTGGGCAATTTGTTTGCTGGGGACGGAGCCAAATAAGCGGCCATCTTCCCCGGCTTTGGATTGGATCTGGACGACTGTTTTGTCAGCTTCCAGACGTTTCTTGAAGTCTTTGGCTTCAGCTAATTCTTCGGCTTTTTGCCGATCCTCAGCTTTTTGTTTCCCTTTTAATTCACTCATTGCTTGGGCGGTGGCGGCTTTGGCCTTGCCTTGTTTAATTAGGAAGTTTTGGGCGAAACCATCAGGTACGTCTTTAACATCGCCCCGTTTGCCCTTGCCGCGCACATCTTGTAGAAAAATAACTTTCATATTGAAAACCTCCTAGTATTTATTACCTATCATTATTATAACAGTTTTCGCCTAATTGTCGGCGGCTGCTTGGGTCAAAACATCAATCAGTTGGGTCTTAGCGTCAGCCACGGTACTATCCGCAAACTGGGTGGCGGCATTAGACAAGTGCCCGCCGCCACCAAGTTTTTCCATAATGACTTGAACATTGACTTCCCCGGTGCTCCGGGCCGAAATCCCCACCTTGCCATCCGTCCGTTTGACGATGACAAAAGAGGCTTCAATGTTGGATAGGGATAACAACGTGTCGGCGGCTTGGGCGGCCGTGACGGGATCGTAGGTTTTATCCTCTTCCCCCACACATAAAGCCAAGTGGTCTTGGACCATTTCCACCGTGTCGATCAAGTGATTGCGCTGGATGAAGTCGTCGATGTTTTCCTTCAGGAGATTTTGCACCTGTAAGCCATCGGCCCCCACGGAACGCAGGTAGCTAGCCGCATCAAAGGTCCGGGTCCCCGTCCGCAGGGAGAAGGATTTGGTATCCACCGTGATCCCTGCCAACATAGCGGTAGCTTCCAGTTTATTAATGGCTGGCATATCTTGGGGCTGGTATTCGAACATTTCCGTGATCAACTCACAAGTGGAGCTGGCGTAAGGTTCGATGTAAACCAAGATAGGATTTTCCGGAAATTCCTGGCCCCGGCGATGGTGGTCGATGATCACCGTGCGGGATTGCAATTTGTCATAAAGCTCCGGGCTAATGGAGATGGAGGGCTTGGAGTGGTCCACCATGATCAATAAACTCTTCCCCGTGGCCATGGTCAAAGCAGTTTCGGGGTCAATGAGACTTTCTTCGATTTCCGGATACTCCTTGATGTCTGACAACAAGCGGGACACGTCGGTGTGGACCCGGTCGTGGTTGATCACCACATAACAGTTCTTATGGTTCATTTGGGCAATGCGGCGAATCCCCAAGGCCGCACCAATGGCATCCATATCCGGGGACGAATGCCCCATGACAAAGATTTGGTCGGCTTGTTTGAAGATATCTTGAATGGCCTGGGCGATCATGCGGGCCCGTACCCGAGTCCGCTTCTCCATGGGATTGGTTTTACCCCCATAGAAACGGGCATCCTCGTTAGGGGATTTCACCACTACCTGGTCACCCCCCCGACCTAGGGCCAAGTCCAAGTTATTCTGGGCGGTATTGGCCAAATTGGTGAGATTTTGCTCCCCATAGGCAATCCCCAAACTCAAAGTCACCGGATAGTTCTTTTGGGACGTTTCCTGGCGAATATCGTCTAGAAACTTGAACTTATCCACCTCCATATGCTGCAGGGACTTGGCATAGGCGATGAGGATATAGTGATCGGCGTCCACCCGCTTTAAGAAGGCCTGGAATTGGTTGGACCAATCCGTCAGCTTGCTGGTGACATAGTTGTTTAAATTGGCCACTTCCTGGTCATCCATGGACTGGGTGACCTCATCATAATTATCAATGAATATTTGGCCGATGACAATCTGTTCATCATGATAGCGGTCTTCGATTTTAGCGTAGCGGGTAATGTCTAGCATATAGACCACGCCCAGACTCTTTTGACTGATGATCTCAAATTGATTGATACCCCAGTGGACGAACTTCACGGTTTCTGAGTCATCGTCAGCAGTAATAATTTTGGCCAGTTCCGGGTCGATTTCGGTGATGGTTTTGCCCAAAATATCGGCGTCATCTAAGTATTGCTGGATAAAGGGATTGGCCCATTGGATCTTTTGGTCGTCATCATATAACAAAATGCCAATGGGCATTTTAATGAAGGCTTCTTGTTCCCCCCGCTTGATGCGGTAGGATAGATCGGAGACGTATTCGTTGGTGCGCTTGGAGACGTGCATGCCGATGTAGTAGAGATTGGCGGCAATCAATAGGAAACACAACGTCACCGCCAAGCCCCAAAACAAGCTCATCCAAAAGGCCGCGATCATATTACCCAGGGCTAAAATCAAGATGATGATCCCCATGATCCGCAGTTGTTTGTCCTGGAATATACCTGGTATTTGTATTCTTGACAGAATTTTTTTCATATTAACCTCAATTTTGAATTTCTTCCTCATAATATTAAGAAAATTCTAAGATACTCGCTCTTCATTTTATCACAAAACAAGAAGGGTGAAAAATATGAAGGTATCGCAATGCCTGGGATTTGAAACCCCGGGTGGTTTAATTTTGGCTGTTATTTAATGATATTGCATCAATCAAGTATATTTTGCCAAACTCTTGTATAATATACAATATGAATGGCCAAAAATTACAATGAAGGGGTCGGTGTACCGACTTGAGTGATTATATTGACGTTATTATTAATAACATGGAAATCAAACCCCGCCAGACGTTAGCCGAAGAAGTTTATTTGGGGATGCGCAAGTCAATTATTCAAGGTCAAATTTTAGCAGGTCAACGGATCAATGAAAAGGAATTTTCCACCCGGGCCCATATCAGCCGGACACCCATCCGCGTGGCGTTACACCGCTTGGCTGAAGAGGGATTGGTGGAATACGTGGCCCACATTGGGGCGGTGGTGTCCCAAATCACCGCTAAGGATGTGGAAGAGATTTTTGAGATTCGCATTGCCTTAGACCGCTTAGCCACCTTTAATGCCATGACCAACATGTCTCCTAAGGATTATGAAGCCCTCAATCAATTACTCCTAGCCACAGAAGCAGCCAATGCCCAAGACGATATTCCCACGGTGATCCGGGGCTTTGAAGACTTCAATAACTTTATCTATCAAGCCAGCAACATGCCCCACTTGGTGATGATCGTGGCCCGCTTGCGGGACTATTTGAAGCGCCTGCGGGACGTTTCTTTATCGGGTGCCGATCGCCGGGCCAAGGCGTTGGTGGAACACCGCCATATTTATGAATTGATGCTGGAACAAAATCGACCGGAATTAGGCCGGGTTTTGACCGAGCATTTAGCCTACTCTAAAACCTTTATTTTAGAAGAAATGGCCCACCTTAGCCATGAATAACACGACCATGGCCATCACCCAACTAGCCACCCGAGCCTTGTTCTATGAAGTGGCGTTATACCCCAAACCTGGCCTAGTGGACCCCATTGATAACGGCGCCCATCACGACATGGATTTGAGTACCTTTATGGATAGCGCCACGGCTTTGATGCCGGCGTTATATGAATTTTCAGACGCTGGTTTAACCTATCCTTTGGACGCCCCTTTGCCCGGCTTATTTGACGAAGTCCGCCAAATCGGTCTGACAGCTGAAGTGGCCATGTACGCGGCCACCAATCACATCAATACCCATAAGGGGGCAATTTTTAGTTTTGCTCTGTTGTGTAGTGCCGTGGGTCATGTACTGGCTACCAGTCAAATTGAACTGGCAGATTGGACCAAAGCCAATACCGACGCCGTTTTTACCACCATTGCTCAAATGACCCAGGCCCTGGATCATGATTTTGACAACCTGGCCAGCAAAGATAAGCTCAGTTATGGGGAAAAACTGTATTTAGACTATGGCATCAAGGGGGTTCGGGGGGAAGCAGCTGCTGGTTACCCGGCGTTACGGGATTACGGCCTGCCCTTTTTGCGCCGCACCCAAAATACCCCCCGCCATGTGCGCTTATTAGATTTATTTCTGGAACTATTGGCCAATACCACCGATTCCAACGTGATCCATCGCAGCGATATGGCCACGTTACGGCGCATTCAACACCAAGTTCAGGCGTTGCTTGCCCAGGGCGGTATCGCCAAGTTGGGGGTAGAACCCATGGTGCAATTAAATAAAGAATTTATTGCCTTGAATATCAGCCCAGGGGGCACGGCTGATTTACTAGCCGCTAGTGTTTTTTTAGGGTTTTTGGAAAAACTTTTCTGATTGTCATTCTGAAATTATGGTATCCTTGATTTAGCGGCTACTACCGGCCTGTATTCGGTAGTGCCAGGCCATAAATGATGTCTATGCTTTTAAGAAAGGATCGGATAACGATGACTGATAATTTATCCAAGAAACCAATTCATTTGGACCCTAAAAAATTCGCTAACCTGGTGGTAAGTTCCCATGATGTTTCTGACGACTTATCCCCTGAAAAAATCGTTAAACGTAAACTCACGTTGTATCTAACCGCACTCATGATCGCCGAACGGTTCAATCAGCTGGAAAACCGCGACCTGCGTAATCTACCCAAAGATGATTACCATAAGCTGATTGGTGAGTTAGAAGACGAAACCTTTGAAGACTGGTAGAAATTAATTTGTCATATGCAAACAGCCACTGGTGTAAATGCCGGTGGCTGTTTGTTTTTAGTATGGGGTAGCTGTTCTCTATGGTAAAACGGGCAATTACATAAAGGGCAAAGCGGATAAAAAAAGCAGTATAAATACAATTAATGGCACCAATATAGCACAAATAGCAAGTATGCCCGGCCAGGATTGCCGTTGTTGGTGAAGCACTTGGGGATCAGGTTGTACTTCGGCCAAACCACATTTGATTTCATAAGTAGATTTAATGTCCAGCTGGGTTAAAAGGCGCTCTAACTTGTAGGTGACTATTGCCAAGGGAATCATGGCCGCAAGGGGTAATAGTAGGCCGTTAAACCGCCAAAAATAAAAAGATGGATAAATAGCCACTATTGTCAGAATGTTAAGTAGAATAGCCGCCGTTGCATAACGGATAAGTCGTTTCATTTTTTGACGCATATTTTTGCCCCCAGTCTAATTTGGATTGACATATGACTTTATTCATTTAATTTGCTAAAATTTTAAGTAAGAAGATTTCTTCCAACTCCTGCAACTTCAGCTTAGCATGTTTAATGGACTTTTTGCTGTCATTATCCTTGGACAAAGGTGTATGACAACTGGTTTTGACAACCTAAATATCTATTATGAGGAGGCGAAGAGCATGACAATTGGCCAGAAAATAAAGCAATACCGTACTGAAAAAGCAATTTCGCAAACACAACTTGCTGCTAAATTACTAGTCTCCCGGCAAACGATTTCTAATTGGGAAAACAACAAAGCAATTCCTGATATGGCAAATCTCATTATTTTGAGTCAGTTCTTTGGATCATCTGTGGATGACTTTTTGGCAGATGATATTCAAAAAGTTGAAACCAAACGGCGGCAACTCACCTTTGCTGGCATATTAGCCAGCTTGATCATTTTCTTAAGTCTTTGTTTCTTCGCTAGTATTTTCTTAGCTGTCGCGCTGGGTCATTACTGGCTTATTTTGCCCTTCATCCTTTTAAATCTCATGTTAGGAAGCATTTTATTGTTTGCCATGAGCAGCCGTAATGATGCGACCTATGTCAAAAAAGTCTCAAAGCCTAAATCAGCTTTCATTATGCTGGCTTCTGGTATTGTTAGTTTTTGTCTGATTTATGGCTTACTGGACCTGCTGAATTTTTAATAACAATAACCACTGAAAAAGCACGCCTCGAATTTTCTTGAGACGTGCTTATTTTTTAATTGAGATTATCTAGCAACGTACAATGGTACCCCACCGGTGGCAATGGTAACGACGATGAAGATGATGAAAATCCCCACGGCCCATTTGCCGGATTCTCTTTGCCAAGCACCCATGTCCAAATCGGTTAACCGTAGGAGCAAGTAGATGAAGGCAACTAATGGTGACAGTAAATGGAAGGCTTGACCCATCAAGGATGCCAGCCCCATTTGCATGGCGGTGAAGCCGTAGTGATACCCGGTTTCGGCTAGCACTGGCAACACCCCGAAGTAAAAGGCATCGTTGGATAAGAAGAACACACCTGGTGCGGAAATGACGGCCACAACTAAGCCCCAGAAACTACCCAGGCTATCCGGGATAATGCTCCCCAGAGATTTAGCAATGGCGGTAGCCATGCCAGAACCTGTGAGCAAGCCCATGAAGATACCAGCGGCGAAAATCAAGATAACCACTTGCACGGCATCCCCGGCATGGGCCTCGATCCGTTCTCTTTGTTGTTTCATAGAACGGTAGTTTAACAGTAACGCAATGGCCGTCCCGACGATGAACAGGAATGGTGATGGGAATAAGCCACTCACCAATAACCCCACCAAGACCAGTGTCATGATGGCATTTGGCCAAATCATCTTTGGTCTTCTTAATTCCAAAACAGACGGATCAGTAACCACCGTTAATTCGGCAATTTCTTCTTGAGATAAATCAACGATACCTAAGCGTTTACGTTCTTTACGACCTAAGTAGACAGCAACGAACAACATATAAATGATGGCAACGGCCATCCCTGGTGCGACGGAACGTAAAACAACACTCTCGTCGATCTTCAAAACAGAGATTGCCCGGGCAGTTGGGCCGCCCCAAGGCAAAAGGTTCATGATGGTGTTTTGTAAAATGATCAAGACACCCAAGTTCATCATTTTCAAATTCAGTTTCTTATAAATTGGAATAAAGGCCGAACAACAAATCAATGTTGTCGTGGTCCCATCCCCGTTTAGGGAAACTGTTGCGGCAACGATAGCAGTCCCCAGTAAAATCTTAACTGGGTCCCCCTTAGCAACTTTGATAACAAAGGCAGTGACCGGGTCGAATAACCCAGCATCTAACATAATGGAGAAGTACAAAATGGCGAATAATAGCATGACCCCAGTTACCGAGACACTCTCTAACCCTTTAAGCGCCCAGGCACCAATCTTTTGGGGATACAATCCTAAAGCTAACCCAATAATGGTGAATAATAATGGAATTGAGATTAGGGCAGTGAATGGCGATAACCATTTTTTCATGATCAACAGCATGAAGATGATGACCATGGCATAACCTAGTATTGCTAGCATGAAAAAACCTCCCTTTTTAATGGTAGTTCTTGATAGCGATCTTTCGAATTAGTCGCTTGAATCTCCTCTAAATCTCCAAGTAACCTGATAGAAATATTTAAGCCCGTCTCAAGAAAGAACTAATGCAAAAGAAATAGCTTTAACTATCATTATAAGCATTGCTTTGCAATTCACAATACGATTTTGATTAAAGAACAATCGAAGAACATTTCGAAATCAAAGGCCTGCATTCAATGAAAACGCTTTATGAAATTGGTAGAAAAACCCCGGTATCATTACTGTTTTTATGAAAATAGCTATATATTGTGAAGAACATCTAAAGAACAGCGAAAACACCCAAATCACGGTACAAAAGCTTTATAATTAATGGTAATTCAACTAATCAATGGGGAGGTTAAAAGATGTTTAACTGGTTTAAGAAGAAAAAAACCGAAACACCCGCTAAGCCAGCACCACCGGCACCTGTTGCACCTAAGCCAGTCGGTTTACCCATGACAGATACGGAAACTCGGGTGGTCACGTTAGTCAGCACCGCCATTGCTGCTGGGGATTACCCGGCATCTAGTTTTCGTGTGAAACGCATCACGAAGACTAAGGAACGAGTTGGCTTACCCATGACCTTCGCTGAAAAAGAGCGGGTCATTGCCATTGCCAGCGCTATTTTAGCAGGAGACCAACCTGCCACCAAATTTACGGTCAAGTCTGTCACCAAACTCAGCTAAATTAATATATATAAGGAGCGAGATAAATGTTAAGAAAATTCAAAATTAAGATTGATGGCAACGAATACGAAGTTGAAATGGAAGAATTAACCCCCACCCCCCAAGCTGCCCCAGTGGCACCCGCAGCTCCTGCTGAACCTGCGGCCCCAGCACCACAAGCTGCCGCCCCGGCCCAACCTGCTGCACCAACTCCTGCGCCGACCCCAGCACCTGCTGCTAATGGTACCGGCGCTGGCACCCCAGTTAAAGCCCCAATGCCGGGTAATATCTTAGACATCAAAGTCAAAGTGGGGGACACTGTCACTGAAGGTCAAACCCTCTTGATTTTGGAAGCCATGAAGATGGAAAACGAAATCGTTGCCCCCCAAGCTGGTGTGGTAACTGGCATTGACACCGTAAAAAATGACGTTGTAAGCTCTGGGGATATTTTGCTGACCATCCAATAGCGACCCATATAAAAAAGAGAGGTGCTGACCTAATGGACACAATAATTCAAACTGTCACGTCCATCACCTGGCAACAAGTTGTCATGATGGTTATCGGTGGCGTTTTAATGTATCTAGGTATTAAAAAGAACTACGAACCAACCCTCCTAGTCCCCATGGGCTTAGGTGCGATTCTGGTCAACTTCCCCATGACCGGTGTTTTGACCCAAACCATTAATGGCCAAAAAACCGAAGGGGTCTTAGATGTCCTCTTCAACGCCGGTATCACCACGGAATTATTCCCCCTTCTGATTTTTATCGGTATCGGGGCAATGATCGATTTTGGACCACTGCTCTCTAACCCATTCATGCTCTTATTCGGCGCCGCAGCACAATTCGGAATATTCTTCGTTGTGATTGTGGCCTTACTCTTTGGTTTCAACATTAACGAAGCCGCTTCAATCGGGATCATTGGTGCTGCTGACGGCCCGACGAGTATTTTCGTCTCCAATCAACTGGCGCCAAATCTACTGGGACCAATTGCCATCGCGGCGTACTCGTATATGGCCTTGGTACCCATCATCCAACCCATGGCTATTAAACTGGTCACCACTAAAAAAGAACGGCGGATTCGGATGGAATATCAAGCTGAATCCGTTTCTAAACAAACCCGGATTTTATTCCCAATCATCATCACCATCATCGCCGGTTTAGTTGCGCCAGTTTCCCTACCATTAGTTGGATTCTTAATGTTTGGGAACCTCTTGCGGGAATGTGGCGTGTTGGATCGTTTGAGCAACACGGCCCAAAACGAATTGGTCAACATCGTTTCAATCTTATTAGGGTTAACCATTTCTGTGAAATTGACTGCGGGTAGCTTCTTGAAAGTCCAAACCTTGATGATCATCGCCTTTGGGTTAGTTGCCTTCATCATGGACAGTATCGGTGGCGTATTGTTCGCCAAATTCTTGAATCTCTTCCGTAAAACCAAAATCAACCCAATGATCGGCGCTGCGGGCATCTCCGCCTTCCCAATGTCTAGCCGGGTCATCCAACAAATGGCTCAAGCCGAAGATAAACAAAACTTTGTCTTGATGTATGCCGTTGGGGCCAACGTTTCTGGCCAAATTGGGTCCGTTATCGCCGGTGGCCTGTTGCTTGGTTTCTTTAGCTGATAGGAGGAATTACTAATGAGTGCAGCTTTAACACAAGGTTTTGAATTAATGCTTTTCGGTATGGGTGGCGTTTTCGCCGTTTTATTCTTGATTTACTTGGTATGTATCGCCTTAAACCGTATCTTCTCAGGTAAACCCAAGGAATAGCCCTAATCCGGTAACCAATCAACAATCATCCAGAATTTGACGCACACTTTTTGCGCAAAACTTCGACTTGGAAATTATTTCCCGGGAAATAGTCGCTGGAAATATCATAAAATCTCTAAAATTCGTACGGCTATACCACCCAGTGTGACGCTAGTATTGCCAGCGGCCGAACGAAGTTGTAGAGCAGAAAGGAATTTTAAGATGGATATTGATATTAAACACCAGGCCATTGCTGGTACGACTGAACCCACCGATATTCAAATTACGATTGCGCCAAATGATGCTGATGACATTGAGATTGAATTAACCAGCACAACACAATTAAGCAAGCAAATTAAAATCATTATTTTAGATACGTTAGAAAAAGTGGGGATTACCAGTGCCCTGATTCAAGCGAAGGATCAAGGGGCACCCGATCGGACCATCAAGTCCCGCACCTTGATGGCCGCCTATCTTGCCGCTGATATCAACACGGCTGTGGACTGGCGCCTGATCGATGACCAAAACTGACGCTGATTACAATCAAAAGTAAAGTAGGTGTTTTCTTGAAAAAACAAGTGAAAATTATGGAAACGGTCCTGCGGGACGGCCATCAAAGTTTGGCGGCCACCCGAATGTCTACCGCCCAAATGTTGCCGATTTTAGACAAAATGGATCAAGCCGGTTATTATTCAATGGAAGTCTGGGGTGGTGCGACGTTCGATTCGGCGTTACGCTTCTTACACGAGGACCCTTGGGAACGGCTCCGGCTGATTCGTAAGCATGTGAAAAATACGAAATTACAGATGTTACTGCGGGGCCAAAACCTGTTAGGATACCGCCACTATGCAGACGACTTTGTGAAACTATTCGTCCAAAAATCCGTGGCAAACGGCATTGATGTCATTCGCATATTCGATGCCTTAAATGATCCCCGCAACCTACGCACTGCGGTAGAAGCTACAAAAGCCGCTGGTGGTGAAGCGCAAACAGCCATTTCATACACCACCAGTGCGGTGCACAGCAACGAATACTTCTTAAATCTTGCCAAAGAATATGCAGCCATGGGTGCGGATTCAATCGCCATCAAAGATATGGCCGGCATCATGACCCCAGAAAATGCGTATGAACTCACCGCCATGATCAAAGATGCCATCGACTTACCATTGGAAGTCCATACCCATGCCACCAGCGGCATTGCCACCATGACTTATTTGAAAGCTGTGGAAGCCGGTGCGGATATTATTGATACGGCCATCTCACCCTTTGCCGGGGGCACTAGTCAACCCGCCACAGAATCCATGGTCTTAAGTTTACAAAGCCTAGGGTACGATGTGCCGGTTAATATGGATTTATTAAGTGATATTGCCGACTACTTCAAGCCAATTCGCCAAGAATTCTTGGATGATGGCATCATGAATCCAAAAGTCCTGGCCATCGAACCAAAAGCTTTGATCTATCAAGTCCCTGGGGGCATGCTCAGTAACCTGCTGTCCCAGTTGACGGAACAAGGCCAAGCTGATAAATACGATGAAGTCCTGCAAGAAGTCCCTAAAGTACGTAAAGACTTAGGTTATCCCCCATTGGTTACCCCATTGAGTCAAATGGTGGGGACTCAGTCGGTGATGAACGTGTTAAGCGGCGAGCGCTATAAACTGATTCCTAAAGAAATCAAAGAATATGTTCGGGGCCTGTATGGTAAATCCCCGGCACCAATCTCACCAGAAATCAAAGAAAAGATCATCGGCGACGAACCAGTCATCACCCAACGACCAGCTGATTTATTGCAACCAGAATTGCCAACGATTCGTAAAGAATCAGCTGCCTTTGCGGACAGTGACGAAGATGTCTTAAGCTATGGCCTCTTCCCACAATCCGCTAAACCATTCTTGATGAAGCGCAAAGATCCTTTCTACGATATTCCGATACAGACGATTGATGTGACCACTGAATTTTAAATTTGTAAGTAAAAAACCAAAATCTCGGAAGAGGTTTTGGTTTTTTTATGAGAATATCGAAAAGGAAACACGGGATTTCAATCCCGTGAGGAATTCCGATTGAGTTTGAATTTTTCAAACAATTTATAAATATGTGCATATTTTGAGCACGATTCTTTCTTTGTGATTGCTAAATAAGTTATAATAACTATAAGGGGTATGAGTAATCAAAATGCTGTTAAGTCTAACGATCAAGGCTAAACTCAAACTAGATAACGCTGCCGATGCCGCTAAATTTCAGGTGACCAGTGAACAATATCGCTCAGCCTGCAATCATGTTTCTGAGTACATTTTTAACAATGACTTTGAGTTGAGTGTTATCAAGATTCACAAAAAGCTTTATCGAGACTTGCGACAGCACTTTGGGCTAAAATCACAGCTGGCTAGCTCTGTGATCAAAACGACGGTTGCCCGTTATAAAACTGTTCAGACGCAACTGCGACGTAAACCCATGGCCTATGCCACCGGTAAAAAGGATAAAAAGGGTAAAGAAATTTATCTAAAAAGTCTCCAGAGATCTGCACTGGCTTTGGAAACCAATCCGTTTCCAGCGTCCGCAAGCTGATTTAGTCCGTAATCGCAATTGGTCTATCGTCGCAAACGGTGAAAAGCTGTCCATCAATACGCTTCAAGGTCGGGTGGAAGGCTCGCTTTGTGTTAAAAACTGGCTTTGAACAGTATCTGGATGGCACCTGAAAATTTGGCGGTGAGAAGTTAATAAAGTCTGGTCCCAATTGGCTTTTGCACATTACAGTCAATAAAGAATTCCCTGAATTGGCCCGTACTGGTATACAACACGTTGTGGGACTTGATCCTCTTTGATTTACAATTTAAGTGCAAGATGTTAAGTGCAAGAAAAAGGACTCATAGCTAGAATCCTGTACAATGGGTGTTAACGACAACAAACATTGAAAGGCAGGTCTTAGCTATGAATCCCTACCAACATCTTACCACAGGTGAACGTGAACGGATATTTGTAATGCATGAACAAGGAGAAACTCTGGAAGTGATTGGCAGAGAGCTGAAACGTAGTCCCAGCACGATTAGCCGAGAGTTATCTCGAAATTCACAACATGGCCTATACTCTCCTTCTGAAGCAACACGTTTATACGCAGCCCGCAAACAAAAATGTGGCCGAAAACGAGTATTTACGAATACTAAGATTTTTGATGTCGTTAAACATTTTTTCCTTGAAGAACAGTGGTCCCCAGAAGAAATTGATCAACGCTTGAAACACGAAGAATCTAGTTTTCAAGTGAGTTACAATACGATCTATCGGGCTATTTACCGCGGGGACTTCAACGAAACAGGCTTATCTCACGGCAATCGCGGTGCAGTCCGAAAACTCAACATCGTGGTAAGATTAGACATACTAAAGGCCACGTTGAACGCCGTGACAAGATTCAGATCAGTAATACATTCATGAACGACCTTTGGCCGCCGATGACCGTGCTGAGATAGGGCATTGGGAACTGGGAACTGGATACGGTTGCCGGAAAAACTGGTAAGGCTTGTGCAGTCACAATGGTTGACCGCCTCTCCAGGTTCTGCTTGATTGGAAAAGCAGACAAAAAGAAATCAGCCGAAGTAGCTCAGATCATCCTGGCTTTGACGGCCAAGCTTCCTATCAAGGACGTTAAAACCACCACACCAGATCATAGCAAAGAATTTGCGAAACACGCTGAGACCACAGAAGAAACTGGTATTGAATTTTATTTTCCAGATCCACACGCGCCTTGGCAAAGAGGCACGAATGAGAATACAAACAATCTGCTCCGTGAGTATCTTCCTAAGTCTCAAGACATGTCTGATATTCCTGCACCAGAATTCGCAGAGTACGCTCATAAATTGAATACCTGGCCAAGAAGTGTCTGGGTTGGAGAACACCCTACGAAGTTTTCTACAATGAGACTTTGCACTTAATTTGACAATTCACCCTTCAAAAAGTATTTGCTAATGCCGGGATGGGCGATGAATTAGCATTCACACCAATTATCAATTACCAAAGTTACGTCATCACAATTGTATTTACCGTCTTACTTATCATTTTGATAACCAGTTTGGTCAACCGTGACCCCTCACTAAAGTAAAGGGCTTGAAGTGCTTACTTCAAGTCTGGTTGTCTAGACTCAGTGTCTTCTAGACACTACGTTATCTTGGTGATCACACCTGGGGATGATACCCTAGTTCCCAGCTCTGTGCGGGCACTGTAAACAGTCCTAAGGTCAATG
>NZ_AZGA01000030.1 GCF_001436375.1 Agrilactobacillus composti DSM 18527 = JCM 14202
TTGGCAGATTGCAAGAAATAACTTGAACAAATTTAGTAACGCAGATCACGCAAAAAGATCTCAATCGGTGTTCGCCAATTTAAACATTTGAGTGGTCGGGAATTCAAATACCAGTTAATTTGAATCAATTCATCATCGGTAATCTCATCAATCGGTTGACCTTTGGGAATGAAGCGGCGTAGTACTCGGTTGCGATTTTCATTACTGCCTCGTTCATGTGGCGAATAAGCGTGCGCAAAGTACAGCGGAACACCGGTCTGTTCTTCAATCAAATTGTAGTTGGCGAATTCTTTCCCATGGTCAACAGTAAGGGTCTTGAGATTATCTCCTAACTGGTTAGCCAATTCTAAAATAGCCTTGGTCATTGAAGTACTATCTCGTCCATTAAGCCGTTTAACGATGGTAAGCCGACTCTTACGCTCGACAAACGTAGCTACTGCTTGACCTTTACGTTTTCCAGATAAAACTGTATCAGCTTCGAAGTGACCTGAAGTATTACGATCAGAAATTTCAGCTGGACGATCTTCGATGGAACGTCCATGACTAAAAGTACCACGGGTTTCTTTAGCTCGTTTGCGACGAATACCATGGTCAGGTAAATCAGTCACATTAATATCCAGTAGTCCCTGATCAATCCAGTTATAGATGGTTTTGTAGGCAATTCTAACTACATGAGCCACTTGTTCAATTGACCATTTTTGGATCTTGATTTTTTCTTCAATCAATCGCTTTAGGTTAGTCGTTAAGATGGTTTTACGACCACGATGACTAAGTTTAACTTCATGGTCAGTTTGAGCCTTAACTGCGTGATACTCACCAGCTAAGCGATGAACCTCATTAAAGATAGTGGTTTTACTAAAGCCTAAATAATCGGCAATATATTGAAGTGAGTGCTTTTCATGATGAAGTGTTTCGATGACAACGCGGTCTTCAAATGATAAAATAGTGGTGCCCATAAAGGTCCTTCTTTCTAGTGGAATGTTGTGGTGACACCATTAAAGACCTTTATGGGTTTTTCTGTCCACTAATATGTTCAACTTAAATTTTACAATCTACC
>NZ_AZGA01000001.1 GCF_001436375.1 Agrilactobacillus composti DSM 18527 = JCM 14202
AACGAAATAAAAAAGACAAAGTCTTCTAAAAAGATTACTTTGTCTTCAATCTGAAAGATCGACGATATCGTCGATCTTTTTTCATGAATTCGGATTAAACCCGAGTTACTTTACCAGATTTTAAAGCCCGAGCAGAAACCCAGACTTTTTTAGGTTTACCATTTACTAAAATGCGAACTTTTTGTAAATTTGGTTTCCAAGTCCGACGGCTGGAGTTCAAAGCGTGAGAACGTTTATTACCAAAATGAGTCTTACGACCAGTTACAAAATCCTTAGCCAACACAAAAACCTCCTTCGTAAGATTATTTAGGTATCAATTATTTACCAAACTACGTTATCATATTAAAGGCTTCATTGCAAGATTTTTCTTACAAGTATTTTTACTTGACACACTTCCAAATGGAATTTATTTTCTTTTAATAGCCCGGTGCTTATGCTAAAATCGTTGTTAGTATGAATTTTGAACTATGATCTTTTAGGAGGATATTTTATGGCTGTGAAAATAAAAACCCGATATGGCGACATCGATATTTCTAACGAAGTGATTGCAACAGTTGTGGGTGGTGCAGCCACAGATATCTATGGCATTGTGGGGATGGCCAGCAAAAATCAAATCCGAGATAATGTAAACGACATTTTAAAACGTGAAAATTTCAGCCGCGGTGTTGTGGTGCGTCAGCAAGACGATCAAATCGTGGTGAATATATATATTATCATCAGTTATGGTGTCAAATTATCTGAGGTTGGCCGCAATGTTCAAGATAAAGTAAAGTATAATCTACAAAGTATGCTCGGCATTAAAGCAAAGTCAGTGAATATTTTTGTGCAGGGTGTTAAAGTAACTGAAGATTTAGACTAATAATGCTAGCAATATATTGACACAGGAGGAACTTTCCTTGAAAGTTAATGAAATCAATGGGGACAAATTTAAGGATATGATCCGCGTTGCTTCCCACCGTATTAAAAAAAATAGTGAATTTGTAAATTCTTTAAATGTTTTTCCCGTTCCGGATGGCGATACGGGGACGAATATGAGTCTGACATTTGCTAGTGGCGCTAAAGCGGTTAATGAAAACCCTAGCGATGCCGTTGGCGTCTTGGGGAAATCCCTAGCCAAGGGCTTGTTAATGGGCGCTCGGGGAAATTCTGGCGTTATTACGTCGCAGATTTTTAGAGGCTTTACTAAAAAAATTGAGAGCCAAACGACGCTGTCTGCGCGGGTTTTAGCAGATGCATTCATGGCTGGGGTTGAGACAGCTTACAAAGCAGTCATGAAACCTGTTGAGGGCACTATTTTGACCGTTGCCAGAGAAGGGGCCAAGGCGGGCAATACTGCCGCTAACTCTTCGGATGACTGTGTGGCGGTTTTACGGGCAGTCATCACAGGCAGTAAAAAAGCATTGGCCAAAACACCTGATTTATTGCCGGTTTTAAAAGAAGTCGGTGTAGTGGACTCTGGTGGTCAAGGCCTAGTATTTATCTACGAGGGCTTTTTAGAAGGTCTGATTGGTGAATTAGCTTCTAAGGATATCTATACTCCGGATGAAGAAGAAATGGATGAGATGATCAATGCGGTCCATCATCGGGCGGTCCAAGGTGAGATTTCAACGGCAGATATTAAATTTGGTTATTGTACAGAAATGACCATTGATCTCACCAAGAAACAAGCCGATCAACAGTCGTTTGATTATGATGCTTTTCGCAGTTATTTGGATGGTTTAGGCAATAGTTTATTAGTGGTGGCCGATGAGGAAATCGTCAAGGTCCACGTGCATACGGAACATCCTGCTGATGTATTTGCTTATGGGCATCAATTTGGGGCCATGCATAAAATTAAAATTGACAACATGCGGGTTCAAAACGAAAATGTCGTTAGCCAAGCCCAAGCGGCCAATAAGAAACAAGAACAAATTGATTATGGCATTATTGCCATTGCTTCTGGGGACGGTTTGAGTCAGCTATTTAAGAGTTTAGGCGTGACCTATATTCTAAGTGGTGGGCAAACGATGAACCCAAGTACGCAGGATATTTTAGATGCTATTGCCAAGGTCAATGCTAAACGGGTTATTTTATTACCTAACAATAAAAATATTTTCTTATCAGCCAATCAAGCTGCCGATGTGAGTGATATTCCGGTGGCAGTTGTGCCGTCAAAGACCATTTCACAAGGTATGACGGCTATGCTATCTTTTGATCCAAGTGCGGATTTGGCCAGTAATCAAGCAGAAATGACCGATGCTTTGGCCACGGTCATCAGTGGCCAAATCACAACGGCTACCCGGGATACTGAACTCAATGATATTCAAATTAAAAAAGATGATTTTATTGGCTTAGTGGATGGGGAAATCAAAGTCAGCAATCCTAATCGTTTGAAGACGGCTAATGATACATTGGAAGCCATGATTCAACCGGATAGTGAAATTGTGACGGTGATCGTTGGTGCTGGCGGTTCGACCCAAGAAGCGAAGACCTTGACACAGCAAGTTGGCGCTAAACACAGTGAATTGGAATTTGAAATTCATGAGGGCGATCAGCCGGTTTATCCTTATTTGATTTCAGTAGAATAATTTCAATATGATTTTAACGAGAGGTTGGTTGCAAAACACACAGTTTTGCCCAACCTCTTGTGCCTACATAGTGTCCAAATATTTCAGGCAAGAAATTCGTAATTTAGTTGTGACTGGAGGTGAGTTTATGGCTGACTTATCTGATTCAGTGACACTGTTAACTGGCGTGGGACCTAAGCGCATTCAGGCACTTAAAGAATTAGGGATTGCCACAATCCATGACTTACTTTATCATTTTCCCTTTCGCTATGAAGATTTAAAAGTTAAAGACCTCAATGAAATCAGTGATCAAGAAAAAGTGACATTAAAAGGGATTGTGGTTGCTACACCCATTTTGACGCGCTTTGGACCTAACCGTAACCGTCTTGTTGTGCGTTTATTAGTGCAGCAACAGGTTGTCATCGTCACTTTCTTTAATCAACCCTGGTTAAAAGATCGATTTGTTCCTGATCAAGAAATTGCTATTTTTGGCAAATGGGATCAGCGCCGACAAAGTATGACGGGGATGAAAATTTTCACTGCTCAAGGTGACGACCACGGTATGGATGCGATTTATTCGGTCAATAAAGGCATTCATCAAGGGGTATTGATCAAATTGATCAAAGAAGCCTTTGACAAATATAAAACACTTATCCCGGAAAGTGTCCCAGCTTCAATTCGGGCGCACTATCGTTTATTGAATGAGCAACAAATTGTTGGACAAATGCATTTTCCCAAGGATAACGCTGAAGCCAAGGCAGCTAGGCGGAGTGCGATTTTCCGTGAATTTTTCTTATTTGAATGTAAGATCCAACGCCTACGGGGTATCGAGCGCAGTGTTGGCAATGGGGTAGCATTACATTATCAATTGCCGGCAGTTCAAGAATTCATTTCAAAATTACCTTTTGAATTAACCCATGGTCAAAAACAAGCGGTTAATGAAATTGCCAAAGACATGAAATCGCCGCATCAAATGAATCGCTTATTGCAAGGGGATGTGGGCAGTGGTAAGACAGTAGTAGCTGCAATTGCCATGTTCTCTGCGATTACGGCGGGTTATCAGACTGCTTTGATGGTCCCCACAGAAATATTGGCCACACAACACTTTGAAAAACTGAGTGCTTTATTTGCCACAATGGATGTGAAAACAGCTTTATTGACTGGGTCAACGCCAACTAAAGCCCGCACGCAGATTCTTGAGGCATTGCGGACTGGCAAAATTAATGTTTTGATTGGGACCCACGCTTTGATACAAGATACTGTGAATTTTAAAAACCTGGGTTTTGTGGTCATTGATGAACAACACCGTTTTGGCGTTGATCAACGCAAAAAGTTACGCGAAAAAGGCATTGCGCCGGATGTTTTAATGATGACTGCTACTCCCATCCCCAGAACACTAGCGATTACGACCTATGGTGAAATGGATGTTTCATCTATTCGGGAAATGCCCCAGGGCCGCTTGCCGGTGAAAACGTCCTGGGTGAAAAATAAGCAATCTGAACAAGTTCAAACATTTTTAGCCGGTCAATTAGCGCATAAGAATCAGGCCTTTGTGATTTCACCTTTAATCGAAGAGTCTGAAACCATGGATTTGAAAAATGCCCAAGCGCTATACGAAACCTACGTCACCGCATTTGAACCCAAGTACAAAGTGGCCTTGTTACATGGTCAAATGAATAATGCCGATAAAAATGCCATCATGACAGCTTTTAGTCAAGATGAGATTCAAATTTTGGTTTCAACGACCGTTGTGGAAGTTGGGGTCGATGTACCCAACGCCACAGTAATGATCATCTATGATGCCGATCGCTTTGGGTTGTCGCAATTACATCAGCTGCGGGGCCGGGTGGGCCGGGGTGTTAAACAGGCTTATTGCATATTGATCGCTGATCCGAAAAACGATATTGCTGTCCAACGCATGACCGCTATGGTAGCCACTAATGACGGCTTTGAACTTTCTGAGAAGGATTTAGAGCTACGGGGACCTGGGGATGTTTTTGGTGCCAAACAATCAGGCTTGCCTGATTTTAAAGTAGGTGATCCTGTGGCTGACTTTAACGTCTTACAGGCAGCGCAAATTGAAGCACAGCAAATTTTTAGTACGGATCCGGATTTGGATTTACCGGATCATCAAGGATTGAAAACATATTTGCGCCATTTTGGGGCAATTGAACAATTAGATTAATCATAAAAAGACAGGGAGTTTACGCATGAAAATTGCTATTGATGCAATGGGCGGTGATAATGCGCCACAAGCAATTATTGCTGGGGTACAACGCGCTCGAGATGAATTTGATGATACGACGTTTTTAGTGTTTGGGGATGAAGCTCAAATCAAACCGTTACTGACCGATAATACACGAATTGAGATTCACCACACCACTGAAGTGATCACTGGTGAAGATGAACCGGTCAAATCTATTCGCCGCAAGAAACAGGCGTCAATGGTTTTGGCGGCTCAAGCGGTTAAAGATGGCACAGCAGATGCCTTTTTCTCTTGTGGCAATACTGGGGCAGTCTTAGCCAGCGGCATTTTCATTGTGGGGCGCATTAAGCAAATCGCCCGGCCAGGCTTGATGCCAACATTACCCACGATTAATACTGATGATGGCTTTAATCTATTGGATGCCGGGGCGAATGCCAGTAGTAAGGCAGAATATTTGTATCAATATGGCCGCATGGGCGGCTTTTATGCCGAAGATGTACGGGGAATTAAAAATCCAAGAATTGGTTTGTTAAATAATGGAACCGAATATGATAAGGGCGATGATATTCATAAAGAAGCCTATCAACTCCTAAAGGCTGATAAAGCCATTAATTTTATTGGCAATGTGGAAGCTACTAATATTTTAAATGGGCCTGCGGATGTTGTCGTGACCGATGGGTTTACAGGCAATGCCGTTTTGAAGACTATCGAAGGAACAGCCAGTGCCATGATGCATATATTAAAGCACAATTTGCTGGAATCAGGTTTAAAGGTTAAAATTGGGGCTGGTCTATCTAAAAATGCCTTTAAAAAGGTCCAAGCAAAATTTGATACAGCACGTTACGGCGGGGCAGTCTTAATTGGTGTCAAGGCGCCGGTTGTCAAAGCGCATGGTGCCTCCGATGAGCGTTCGGTGTACTATGCGATGAAGCAAATTCATGAAATGGTCGCTAAAAAAACTGTGGCAAAAGTAATCACTTATTTTTCAAGTAGTAAAACAGATTCAAAATAAAGGCAAAAATACGCTAGACAAGTTTATAAAAAACAGCTAGACTATTTTTTGCATCAAAAGTTGGAGGCTTAAAATGACTGAACAAGAGATTTTTGATAAAGTAGCAGCAATTTTGGAGGATCGATTTGATTTAGATAAAACTAAGATCACGAATGATTTAAATTTTAAAAACGATCTAGAAGCGGATTCAATTGATATTGTTGAATTTGTCATTGAATTGGAAGATACCTTTGGCGCTGAGATTCCCGATGAGGATGCTGAAAAAATTCAAACTGTTGGCGATGCCGTGAACTATATCAAAGAACACATGATTACCAAGGAGTAGTCCCGACTCACCTAGGTAGGCGGTGGGCTAGTTTAAACTAAACAAAGGGTCAATACGAGCTGTGGCTTGTATTGGCCTTTTCTAGCAATATACAAACAATGCGTAAACCAACAAACTCTGGTAAAATGGTATTCGTGCTAATTTGCTTTTTTATTGTATGTAGCTTATAGATGCAAGAAAAAATCAAACGTAGTGCGGCAATTTAAAGTAAACAAGTAACCCATTGGCATTAAAAATTGAAAGGACACAATATGATGATTCAAGATTTGGCAAATGAATTACGTTTGAACTATGGTATCGAATTTAAAAATCTCAGTCTTTTAGACGAAGCTTTTACCCACTCTTCTTATATGAATGAGCATCGGGAATTAAATATCAAGGATAATGAACGTTTGGAATTTTTAGGGGACGCTGTATTGGAACTAACCGTATCTGAACATTTGTATAAGCAGTTTCCAGATCTGCCAGAAGGTAAGTTGACGCGGATGCGAGCTTCGATCGTCTGCACCAAGGGGTTCAGCAGCTTTTCCCGAGAAGCGCATTTTGATAAATATGTGCGTTTGGGTAAAGGCGAAGAACAAATGGGTGCCAGAAATCGCGATACCCTGCTCGAAGATCTATTTGAAGCCTTTAATGGTGCGCTTTATTTAGATCAGGGGAAGGATGCGGTTGTTAAGTTTATTCAACAAATTATTTTCCCTAAAATTGATGTGGGTGCATTTAATAACTTCACTGACTATAAAACGGCTTTGCAAGAACGGCTACAAGTTAATGGCGATGTGCAGATTGCCTATCATACTTTGTCAGAAGACGGGCCGGCCCACCAACGCGTATTTCATGTGAACGTCTCTGCGGACGGAGAGATTTTAGGTGAGGGCCAAGGTGCCAGTAAAAAACGGGCAGAACAAGCAGCAGCAAAGCTTGCCTTAGATAAAATTAATGAAAATCAAGTCAGTAACTGATTAATTGGAGCGTTAAAGCATGCCACTATCTTCTTTAAAAATTGTCGGTTTCAAATCATTTGCAGATCCGACGACGTTGAATTTTGCGCCAGGTGTCACTGGTATTGTCGGTCCTAATGGCAGCGGCAAAAGTAATATCACGGAAGCTGTCCGGTGGGCCATGGGGGAGCAATCCGCCAAAGGCCTTCGCGGCGAACGCATGCCAGACGTCATTTTTGCAGGTACGCAATTGCGACCGCCTTTAAATTTAGCCGAGGTCACCTTAATTTTTGATAACCGGGGCCGGGCGTTGAAAAATGATGCCGATACTTTGGAAATTACCCGGAAGATATTTCGGGATGGCGAAAGTGAATTTTATATTAATAAAAAAGCTTGTCGGCTTAAGGATATTGCTAGCCTTTTTATGGATTCAGGAATTGGTAAAGAATCTTTTTCAATCATTTCGCAAGGCAAAGTTGAGGCAATTTTCAATAGCCGTGCCGAAGATCGGCGTTCGATCATTGAAGAAACTGCCGGTGTCCATCAATACAAAGTCCAAAAAGATACAGCGTTGCAAAAGTTACAACATACCAGCGACAACCTTGATCGGGTAGCCGATATTGTGACGGAAATTGAAGGTCGTTTGGAACCATTGCATGAACAAAGCAGTTTGGCCAAGGAATATTTAGAACAAAAAAAGGCTTACGACCAGCTTCATAAAAGCTGGTTGGTCTTAAATATTGACGACAAAAATCAAGATAAACAAACTGCGCAGTTAAAGTTGCATGAGCTTAAACAAACCTTGCAACAGTTGACAATGAATCGGGATCGCTTAACCAAAGCCCTTACGACCTTGAAAGTAACTCAGGGGGAAGTGGATCAAACTTTAGATGAAAAACAACAAATCTTATTGACCACGACCAAAGATTTAGAAGCCCAAAAAGGGCAGTTACTGGTGTTTACCCAGCAAACCGATCAGTCCAGTGATCAACTGGCAGAACATGAAAAAAGCGTCCAACAATTGCGGACTGAATTGCAAACTTTACAACACACTGGGGCGGTGTTACAAACCAAAGCCCAAGCATTGTTAAATCAACAACAACAGTTGCACGATGATATTGCAAATTTACAGCAGTTAGCAGGACATTCCAAAGATGATATCACCAAACAGATTCAAGCTAGAAATGATACTTATGTTGACTTATTGCAACGCAATGCGCAAATTCGCAATAGTATCGTGATGCTGACTAAACAACAAAGCATTTTGGATACGCAAATACAACGAATCCAAACCCAGCAAATTGAAAAACAGCAGCAACATGCAGCGTTGAGCGAACAAATTACCCAATTAACGCAAGCCATGGCTACCAAAGCCCATGCCCAGGAAAGTGTCGTTCAAAAACTGGCCGAAATCCAAGCCAAAGTCCAAGCAGCGCAAACAACGTATCAGCACCAGCGCTCAGACTTATTAAATGCCACGCAAATATATCAACAAGCGCAGACAAAATTGGCTAGTTTAAAAGCACTTCAAAAAGAATTTACGGGATTTTACCAAGGCCCCAAGTATATTTTAAAACATCGTGGGCAATTACCTCATGTCTATGGCGCAGTGGCGGAACTAATTGAAGTGCCTCAGCGCTATCAAATTAGCATCGAAACAACCTTGGGGGCCCAATTACAAAATATTGTGGTGGGCGATGAGCAGGCAGCTAAACAAGGTATCCAGCTATTGCGCCAACAGCATCAAGGTCGGGCAACTTTTTTGCCATTAAATCGGATCCGCCAATTTAATGTTGCCGCCACGACCCGGGCACAACTAGCTCACATGGCTGGTTTTTTAGGGGTGGCCAGTGAACTTGTCCATTTTGAAGACAAGTTTCAACCTGTCGTACAACATTTGCTCGGGACGTTATTAGTGGTGGATACGATTGACCATGGTATCGCCTTAGCGCAAGCTATTGCACATCGTTATCGTATTGTGACGTTAAAGGGCGATGTTATCAGTACCAGTGGTGCGATGTCTGGGGGCGCAGCAGTTCAACACAGCAATAATTTATTACAGCAAAAACAAGAAATTCAACAAGCCCAAGCACAAATCACCGCCATGGACCAAGCCCTAACAGCAAAGCAGGCACAACTTAAGGCGCAACAGACTACCGTTGCAACACTTTTGGGTCAACAAACACACTTACAAACTCAGCGTAATGATCAATCGACAACAACTTCCAGTGAGGCGGAAAAATTGACTCAGTTAAAGACTGAAGCTGATTACATCAGTCGAGAATTAAAAACGTTGGCTTATAATTTAGATAATTCTAAGCAACAGCAAGCAGATTTGGCTCAGGATTTAACTCAAAATCAGCAGGAAAAGGCGCAACTTAATGCGACGATGCAACAAACCCAAACTGAAGTTGACCAGTTTAAGGCTTCATTAGCTGATTATGATAGTCAGCAAGCTGAAGTCACCGCCAAGTTAAATCAAGCTTTGATTCAAGCCTCTGGCCTTAAAGAACAAGTCAAGGCCAAGGAACAACAAGTTACAGCTAATCAGCAGCGACAGCAAGTTGTGACGCAACAATTACGAACTTTGACTGAAAAAATAACCACGATCAAAGCCCAAAGTTCGCAACAAGTGACTTCGAAGACGGCCTTAAAGGCGGCTATTAAATCAAGCCAAGATGCGTTAAAGAAAACTACGGCGACAATCACCCAGCTGCAAGAACAGCGGCGGGTTCAAAAAACGCAAATTGAGCGGGATCAAAATGAACTTACCCGTCAGATTGAACTAGTTGAGGCGACTCGAACTGAGCAGGCTACGACGGAACAAACGGTTAAACTGTTGACTCGGCAGATTGGCGAACATCTTAATGATCTAGAAGCCAATTATCACGAGAGTTATGAAGCTTTAAAAGCTAAAGTTGGACAATTGAATGGTCAGGACAAAGCTGCGATGAATCAGCGGTTGAAGTTATTAAAACGCGGATTAGATGAAATTGGACCAGTTAATTTGAATGCCATTGATGATTATCAAACCACAAAGTCACGTTATGACTTTTTGACCCAACAAAGAGATGATCTCCTGACAGCTCAAACAACGCTCATGGCTACGATTCATGAATTGGATCAAGAAGTTAGCGCCCGTTTTGAAAAAACATTCAATGATGTTTCTAAGGCTTTTACGACAGTTTTTCCACAAATGTTTGGCGGTGGTCACGCCCGCTTGGATTTGACTGATCCAGCGGACATGTTAACGACGGGGGTTGAAATTAAAGCTTCACCCCCAGGCAAAAAATTGCAACGCTTGAGCTTACTGTCTGGTGGCGAACGGGCCTTGACGGCGATAACATTACTTTTTGCGATTATTAAAGTCCGACCAGTGCCATTTTGTATTTTAGATGAAGTTGAGGCGTCCTTGGATGATACCAATGTAGATCGTTATGCCGACTTTATGCGAGCTTATGATGCTGATACACAATTTATTGTTATCACGCACCGGAAGGGGACCATGATGCGGGCAAATCGCCTGTACGGTGTTACAATGGAGGAGTCTGGGGTGTCAAAAATCGTCTCAGTTACTTTAACCGAACAAGCAGCTAGCACCGAATCTTAGAAAAGGAGCATCAGTATGGGATTATTTGATAAAATCAAACAGGCTTTTACTGGCAACAAAGCTGAAGAAAAAGTGCCAGAAGCCCAACAAGAAACCACTGAGAAATATGACGCCGGTTTAAAAAAATCCCGGCAAACTTTTGGAGAGAAAATCAATGCCTTATTTGCCAATTTTCGCACTGTTGATGAAGCTTTCTTTGATGATTTAGAAGAAATGCTGATTGAATCTGATGTGGGCTATGAAACAGCTTTAAAGATCAGTGATGCCTTACGTGAAGAAGTTAAACTTAAAAATGTAAAACGGACCGACGAAGTATCCCAAGTGATTGTTCAAAAGTTAGTGGATATTTATGGTGAAGCTGGCGAAAAAGAAGATAATACCTTGCACTATGCCGAAGAAGGCCCTACGGTCTTTTTATTTGTTGGTGTGAATGGTGCTGGCAAAACTACCACGGTGGGTAAATTGGCCCATCGCCTGCAAAGCCAAGGTAAAAAAGTTCTTTTAGCAGCTGCAGATACATTTAGAGCCGGGGCCATCGAACAGTTGCAAGAATGGGGCAAACGTGATCAAGTGCCAGTCATTGCCAGTGCGGCTGGTAGTGATCCGGCATCAGTGGTTTATGATGCGGTTGAGGCAACAATTGCGCAGCAAGCGGACGTTTTACTGGTGGATACGGCTGGTCGTCTTCAAAATAAAGTGAATTTGATGAAAGAACTTGAGAAAATCAAGCGGGTCATTCAAAAAGAACTCCCCAATGCGCCCCAAGAAGTGTTATTAGTGCTAGATGCGACTACCGGTCAAAATGCCCTGTCTCAGGCCAAACAATTTAATGAAACCACGCAAGTTTCTGGGATTGTTTTAACCAAGTTAGATGGCACCGCCAAAGGTGGAATCGTCTTAGCTATTCGTAATGAATTGCATATTCCTGTGAAACTAGTAGGTTTGGGTGAGCAAATGGATGACTTACAAGACTTTAAACCTGATGAATTTGTCTATGGTTTATTCAAGGGCTTAATCGCGCCCACGAAAGCAGCACAATCTGAAGATTCGGATGCTGTAAAAGCCACTGAAGATAATGCGCAAACCACACCGACGGATACCCACGACCCAGAAAAGTAGGTGAATGGTTTGGAACTTGAGAAAAATAATCGAGTTAATGAATTGTTTGATTTTTATGGCTCTTTATTAACCAAAAAACAAAATGATTACATTCAGTTTTACTATCGTGATGATTATTCTTTGGGGGAAATTGCTGAAACGTTTTCGGTGAGTCGGCAAGCCGTTTACGACAACATCCATCGCACCGAGCAAATCTTGAGTGATTACGAGAGCAAACTTAAACTCTATGAACACTATCAACAGCAAAGCACCACGATTGATCAGTTAGAAAAATATATTGCAAAAACTTATCCAGATGATACAGTATTAAGAGACCTAGTAACGCATTTAGAACATACATTAGATGATTAAAAAGGAATGATAAATTTGGCTTTTGAAAGTCTCTCTGAACGCCTTCAAAATGCCATCGGTAAGCTACGTAAGAAGGGGAAAGTTTCTGAAGCAGACGTGCGCGAAATGATGCGTGAAGTTCGTTTAGCCCTTTTAGAAGCCGATGTCAATTTTACCGTTGTTAAAGATTTTGTGAAAAAAGTTCGTGATCGCGCAGTTGGTGCGGAGGTATTGGATAGTTTATCACCGGCCCAACAAGTAATTAAAATCGTGAATGATGAATTGACGAAGACCATGGGGGAAGCTGCAGCACCCTTGAATAAAGCGCCGCATATTCCCACCATTATCATGATGGTGGGGTTGCAAGGTGCTGGTAAAACCACGACGGCAGGTAAGTTAGCCAATTATTTAATGAAGACGCAAAAAGCGCGGCCATTAATGATTGCTGCCGATGTTTATCGGCCAGCCGCCGTGGATCAATTAAAAACGATTGGGCAACAATTGGACGTGCCAGTTTTTGATATGGGTACGGATCATGATCCTGTGGATATTGTGAAACAAGGGATGGTCCAAGCTGATTTGCAAAAAAATGACTACGTCATTATTGATACTGCTGGTCGCTTGCAAATTGATGATAAATTAATGACCGAACTTGCTAATATTGAAAATGAAGTTCATCCCACGGAAATTTTACTGACTGTTGATGCCATGACTGGTCAAGCAGCCACAGAAGTTGCTGAAGGTTTTAATAAACGCTTGAATATCACCGGGGTCGTCTTGACCAAGTTAGATGGGGATACTCGTGGTGGGGCAGCTTTGTCTATTCGCGAAGTAACTGGCAAGCCGATCAAGTTTACCGGGCAAGGTGAAAAACTCGATCAACTAGATGTCTTTTATCCTGATCGAATGGCTAATCGGATCTTGGGGATGGGGGATATGTTATCTCTGATCGAAAAGGCCCAAACGGACTATGACGAAAAGCAAGCGCAAGAAATGGCCGATAAAATCAAAGAGAATAGTTTTGATTTTAATGACTTTTTGGATCAAATGGATCAGATTCAAAACATGGGACCTATTGATGAAATCATGAAAATGATTCCAGGGATGGCTAATAATCCGGCTATGAAAAATATGAACATCCAGCCAAAAGACTTGGATCATATTAAAGCGATTGTTTATTCCATGACCCCCCAGGAGCGGGAAAATCCGGATTTATTAAATGCCAGTCGTAAACGGCGGCTAGCCGGCGGGTCTGGTCGGCCGGTTCAAGAAGTTAATCGGGTGATCAAGCAATTTGATACTTCTAAAAAAATGATGCAGCAAATGAGCAAGGGCAATATGAGTGGCATGGAGCAAATGCTGGGTAATGGTGTCCAGGGGCGCCTGGGCAAAATGGCCATGCACTCCATGGCCCGTAAGCAAAAGAAACGTAAGAAAAAGCGCTTAAAAAATGCAAAACGGTTTAAATCTTAAACTGTAAAGAAAAAACTCTTTACATGTGGGATGAATACTGGTATATTTATTTGCGTTGATAAAATATTTGGAGGTGTCATATTTGGCTGTAAAAATTCGCATGAAACGTATGGGTTCTAAACGTAAACCTTTCTACCGTATCGTAGTTGCTGATTCTCGCGCACCACGTGATGGTCGTTTTATTCAAGAAGTTGGTTTCTATAACCCAATTTCTGAACCAGTTCAATTAAAACTGGATGAAGACGTAATCTTAGATTGGTTGCAAAAAGGTGCTCAACCTTCAGATACTGTTCATAATTTACTTTCTTCTCAAGGTATTATGAAGAAATATCATGAAGCACGTTTTGCTAAGAAATAATTAAATTATGGTAGATATTACAAAATTGATCGAAGTCATTGTGAAGCCGATGTGCAGTTATCCGGAGAAGTTTAAGTTAAAGCAACATGAATCAGATAAATTTATGGAGTTTGATTTAAGCCTTGATCCAGAAGACGTTGGTCGTATTATTGGTCGTCAAGGACGTGTTGTGCAAGCAATTCGCAACATTGTCTATGCGGCTAAAACAGACTACGGTAAACGCGTTCGATTGAATATTAATTAATAGTATTCGTTAAATTTTTGAACAATAGGCAACTATTGTGGCAATATCTTATCTGTATGTAGAGGCTGGACAGTTTGTCAGGCCTCTATTTTCTTATACTAATTTAGATCAGTGGGATTGGAGATAGAGATGACGGAGCAAAAATATTATAAAGTCGGTAAGATTGTCAATACACAAGGCATCAAAGGTGAAGTTCGCGTCATGGCTGAAACAGATTTTAGTGACCGGCGCTTTGCCATCGGCGCCAAGTTATATATTGATGCCAAAACTGAGAAAATACCGGTGCAGATCGTCTCAGTCCGCAAGCAGAAAAACCTCTGGATCGTTAAGTTTGACGCCTTTTCAGATATCAATGCTGTGGAGTTGTATAAAGGGGCCGATCTATTGGTTGCCAATGACGACCGGGCAGCAGATGAATTAAATGACGATGAATATTACTATCATGATATTATTGGCTTAAATATTATTGATGCCACCACGACGGAGGTATATGGGCCAGTCAAAGAGATTTTGGCACTGGGGCCAAACGATGTTTGGGTAGTTGATTCCCCGAAATATGGGGAGATCTTGATCCCGTTTTTAAAGGCTATTTTTAAAAAGATTGATATTCAAGCAGGGACAGCGCTTGTTGAACTTCCGGAGGGTTTGATTCGTGAAAATTAGTGTGCTGACGTTATTTCCTGAGATGTTCACGCCATTGAATACATCGCTTTTAGGTAAAGCTCAGGAAAAAGCTATTTTAGAGATAAACTTGATTAATTTTAGAGATTTTGCAATCAATAAACATCAACAAGTCGATGACACGCCTTATGGTGGCGGTGCGGGGATGTTATTAATGCCCCAGCCCATTTATCGGGCCATGGCGACTTTGGGTGATAACCCCAAAAGACGGGTCATTATCTTAGATCCTGCCGGACAAAGATTTGATCAAAAAATGGCACAGTCTATGGCCCAAGAACAAGAGCTAGCTTTTATTTGTGGTCATTATGAAGGCTATGATCATCGTATTTATGATTTGGCAACAGATGTGGTTTCAATTGGGGATTTTGTGGTGACCGGCGGTGAGTTAGGCGCCATGGTGATGATAGACGCAATTTCTCGGTTAATACCTGGGGTGTTAGGCAATACGGCTTCAGCTGGTTCAGATTCATTTTCCAAAGGATTATTGGAATACCCGCAATACACTCGTCCTGAGGTGTATGACAACAAAGTCGTCCCCCAGGTATTATTGAGTGGCAACCACGAAAAAATTCGTCAGTGGCGGTTATATCAGTCCTTAAAGCGGACCTATGAACAACGCCCTGAGTTATTGCAAAATCTAGATTTGCCCGAAGAAGCCCAGAAAATGGTACGAGCCATTAAAAACAATGTCCCCTGTTAAGAAAAAATCTTTACACGCATAGATTTCTATGCTAGTATTTTAACTTGTGATGTATGATCAC
Organism: Agrilactobacillus composti DSM 18527 = JCM 14202; assembly: GCF_001436375.1. Classification (GTDB taxonomy): domain Bacteria; phylum Bacillota; class Bacilli; order Lactobacillales; family Lactobacillaceae; genus Agrilactobacillus; species Agrilactobacillus composti. The sequence continues at coordinate 15,607 of NZ_AZGA01000001.1, forward strand.
TATCAACAACATTCCGCTGGGGGTACTTGACTTACGAATGTTTGTTATAAAGGAGAGCTTAAAATGAATCCATTGATTCAAGAATTAACTAAAGGCCAATTACGGACAGATATCCCAGATTTTCGTCCTGGGGATTCCGTTCGTGTTCACGTACGAGTTGTCGAAGGCACGCGTGAACGTATCCAGTTATTTGAAGGCGTTGTAATCAAACGTCGCGGGACTGGTATCCAAGCAACTTATACTGTTCGTAAGATCAGTAGTGGTGTTGGTGTTGAGAGAACATTCCCATTGCATACGCCGCGTGTCGCTGAAATTGAAGTTACACGTCATGGCCGTGTACGCCGTGCGAAACTTTATTACTTACGTGCATTACGTGGTAAAGCAGCTAGAATTAAAGAAGCACGTCGTTAATAAAAAAACTGCAAGTTACCCCAGTGGGCTACTTGCAGCTTTTTTAATAGTTCTTAAAGTTAGCTTAGACGGTATCACGGTATAAACTGATTACTTTGCCTAAAATGGTAACACTATCTAAAATAATTGGGGCATAAGCATCGTTTTCAGGCTGTAAGCGATACTGATTTTGCTCGCGGAAGAAACGTTTGCAGGTGGCTTCGTCATCGTCAGTCATGGCAATAACAATGTCACCATTATCTGCATAGGTTTGTTTGCGAACAATAACTTTGTCATTATTCAAAATACCAGCATTGATCATACTATCCCCGTGGATAGTCAACATAAAGACATCTCTAGCATCAGTAATATTAGGTGGGATTGGAAAATACTCTGTGGCATTTTCAACTGCTAAAATAGGTACACCAGCAGTTACCACCCCCAATAGCGGAATTTTACGAGGTGGTTGACCGATGGCATCCAAGCCAGCAGCAGTTAATTCAATCGCCCGGGGTTTGGTGGGATCTTTTTGAATATAGCCCTTCTTTTGCAACCGTTGCAGATGGCCGTGAACCGTTGACGTTGAAGAAAGATCAACGGCCTCACCAATTTCACGAACAGTTGGCGGATAACCATGGATATTAACTTGTTCAAAAATGAAACGTAGAATTTCCAATTGTTTGGAGTTTTCAGTTTTCTTTGGCATATTTTCACCTCTTATTTCTGTATAGTTTGAGTGTACCATACAACAAATTTCAGTTCAAAACAAACGTTCGATATTAGAAAGGAAGATTTGTATGTCTGAAAAAAAAGACTTAGAGTCACAAGAACGTATCAAACGGATTAATGAATTAGCCCGTAAGAAAAAAGAACAAGGTTTAACAGAAGCAGAAAAACTGGAACAAGATAAATTACGCCAAGCGTACCTGGCAGACTTTAAAAATGGTTTCCGTTCCCAAATAGAGATGTTACGTGTTTTTGATAAAAATGGCAAGGAAGTTACTCCAAAAAAAGTTCAAAATATTCAAAGAAAAAAAGGATTACGTGACGATTAACTTTTTTATGTTTTCAAAACGGTTAGAGTTGTGTATGATTAAACGTGAACATTTAACTAACGGAGGCAGATAAATGAGTACAGGTTTAGCAATAACAATTGGTGTCGTCATCGGTTTGATCGTCGGCGTGATTGGTGGCTTTTTTATTGCCCGCCAATACATGAAGAAATATTTGACGGATAATCCGCCAATTAATGAAGACATGATGCGGACAATGATGACACAAATGGGCCAAAAACCCTCACAAAAACGCTTGAATCAGATGATGATTGCGATGAAACAACAGCAAAAACAAGCAATGAATAAGAAAAAATAAAAAAAATCGTTAGGACCGCAATTTGGTCTTAACGATTTTTTTAGCGAATGAAGCTGCTTAGAGTTCGCCCTTGGCTTTTTCAGCTAAGGCTTTTTTGGTATCTGGAACGTAGACAAAGTTAGGGTTAATTTCATTGTCTAATTTTTGCCAAGCCGCTGTGAGTTGTGTATTCACGAATTGAGTAGTTTCATGGTTTAATTTCATTTTCCGATCAACGGTTATAGGTTCTCCAAAGCGGATAGTTATCTTTTGGCGCTGCAAGACGCCTTTAAAAGTTAAAGGGCCTTGATAAACTAAAGGAATCAGTGGCACACCCGCCAATTTGGCGATCACTTCTGCACCGGACTTCATTTCACTGGAATACCTTGTCCCAGTTGGAAACATGATCAAGGAAAGATTGTCATGTTTCAACTGGCGCACCGGTGTTTTGATCACCGAGGGCCCAGGGTTTACCCGGTCAACCGGAAAAGCATTAGCATGGCGGAGAATATAATTTAAAATCGGATTTTTAAAGAGCTCTTTTTTGGCCATAAAGCCAAACTTTTTAGGCCAAGCACCGACCGCAAACAAAACTGGTTCCCACCAGGTTCGGTGGGGAGCAACTAAAATATAGCCCGACGCTGGTAATTTTTCCTTATTTTCATATATAATATTGCCATTCAGTAGAAACAGCAAAAAATGAATAATGTGATAGAAAATAGAATAAAGCATAGTTCACCTCGCAAAATATGAGTTAATGTTTTTATTATATGTTTTGTGTTGCAAAATTGAAAGGATATATCAGGCATGTTAAACAAAACGGAACGAATCGATCAGCTCTATAGCCAAAATATCAAAATCATTCAGTCACCCCAAGTATTTTCATTTTCTTTGGACGCGGTTTTATTGGCAGATTTTGCCAATGTTCCTAAATATGGCCAAATTTATGATTTTTGTGCTGGGAACGGCGCCGTGGGATTGTTTGTCTCTGCAAAGACAAAAGCCCAAATTCACTTAGTGGAGATTCAACCGGAACTGGCCGACATGGCTCAGCGCTCGGTGGCCCTAAATCACTTAGAAGCTCAGTTGACGGTTGAAAATCAACCAGTCCAAAATTTGACCCAGCAATTGGCGCATGATTCGGTGGACTACATCACTTGTAATCCACCCTATTTCCGGGTTCAAGAACTGAGTCGCCAAAATCCCAATCCCCATTTGGCTATTGCCCGTCATGAATTGAAAATTACCATCGAAGATGTGATCCAAGTCAGCAGCCAAGTACTCAAAACTAACGGTAAATTAGCCTTAGTTTTTAGACCAGATCGGTTGGATGAGTTGTTTCAACTGTTCAAGACTTATCACTTCGCGCCCAAGCGGATACGTTTTATTTATCCCAAGGCAGATGATGATAAAGATGCCAATATGGTATTGGTAGAAGCTTTAAAAAATGGTCGGCCGAATGGTGTTAAAATTTTAAAACCATTATTTGCCTATAATCATGGTCAATATAGTTCCGAGGTGCAAGCATTACTTTATGGCTCAAACAAAGAAAGTTAAATCTTATTATGCCTATGTTTTGGAATGTGCCGATGGCTCTTTTTATGGTGGTTTTACGACAGATGTTCAAAAAAGAGTTGCGACCCACAATGCTGGTAAAGGCGCCAAGTATACTAAAGCAAGACGACCAGTGCGTTTATTATACTACGAAACTTTTCAAACCAAGTCCCAAGCCCTTAAAGCTGAGGCCAGCTTCAAAAAATTGACACGATCCAAAAAGGAAAAATTTTTAAAAGCCCATCAAATTGATTTTTAAAAAACTTGCGCCCAACGCCAGTATCCTTTATAATACTCTGGTATGTAAAAATTATTTCACACATACGCCGATCAATGACCGGTGCCTTATTTGCTTGAGGTTGTCATTTGATGTGAAGCGTGTGGCGGAAAAACCATTTGGAGGTAAAGATTTATGGCAGTATTGACAATGAAACAATTACTTGAAGCAGGTGTCCATTTCGGTCACCAAACACGGCGTTGGAACCCTAAGATGAAGAAATATATCTTCACAGAACGTAATGGGATTTACATCATTGATTTGCAAAAGACCGTTAAAATGATCGATGATGCTTACAACTTCGTTAAAGATGAAGCAGCTCATGGGGCAACTTTCCTATTTGTTGGGACTAAAAAACAAGCCCAAGATTCTATTGCTGAAGAAGCAACCCGGGCTGGCCAATATTATGTGAACCATCGTTGGTTAGGTGGGACTTTGACAAACTGGAACACCATCCAAACTCGGATCAAACATTTGAAAGACATCAAAGCAATGGCTGAAGATGGCACTTTTGAACGTTTACCTAAAAAAGAAGTTGCTTTGTTAAACAAAGAACGTGAAAAATTAGAGAAATTCTTAGGCGGTATTGAAGATATGCCTGGTATTCCTGACGTTATCTTTATCGTAGATCCAAGAAAAGAAAGAATTGCCGTTAAAGAAGCTCAAAAATTAAATATTCCTATCGTTGCCATGGTTGATACAAATACTGATCCTGACGATATCGATGTTATCATTCCTTCAAACGATGATGCTATCCGGGCCGTTCGCTTAATCACTTCTAAGATGGCTGATGCAATTGTTGAAGGCCGTCAAGGTGAAGACGAAGGCAACAATGATGCTGAACAAGCAGCTGCTACAGATAATGCAACACCTGCTGACTCAATGGAAGAAATTGTTGAAGCTGTTGAAGGCGACAACAAACCTGCCAAGTAATATCAATTATAACAATCTATCAATGCTGTCTGTTAGCTTTAGCTGCTAGGCAGCATTTTCAAAGTAAACCACAATTCTAAGGAGGCCAAATAATGGCAAAAATTAGCGCAGCGCAAGTTAAAGAATTGCGTGAAAAAACCGGTGTCGGGATGATGGATGCAAAGAAAGCTTTAGTTGCAACTGATGGTGATATGCAACAAGCTATTGATCAATTACGTGAAAAAGGTGTTGCTAAAGCCGCTAAAAAGAGTGATCGGGTAGCAGCTGAAGGCTTAGCTGAAATCGCGATTGATGGCAATAAGGCATCAATTATTGAAGTAAACTCTGAAACAGATTTCGTGGCTTCTAACAGTGATTTTACGTCACTTGTTGAAAAGATTGCGGCAGTTGTTGCTGAAAAAGAACCAAAAGATATGGACGCTGCTTTGAAATTACCTTTGGGTGATGGCACAATCCAAAGCGAAGTTACGAATCTGACAGCTGTTATTGGTGAGAAAATCAGTTTCCGGCGTTTCAAGGTTGTTGAAAAATCTGACAGCCAAGTATTCGGCCGTTACTTGCATAATGGCGGTCAAATTGCAGTCTTGTCTGTCCTTGAAGGTGCTGATGAAGCTACTGCTAAAGATGTGGCAATGCACGTCGCTGCCATTAATCCGAAGTATTTGAATCGTGCAGCTGTGCCTAGTGATGTTGTCGAACATGAAAAGACTGTCTTAACTGAAGAAACAAAAAATGAAGGCAAACCTGAAAAAATCATTCCTAAGATTGTTGAAGGTCGTTTAAATAAGTTCTTCTCTGAAATCAGTTTAGCTGATCAAGAATTCGTTAAAGATCCTGATCAAACTGTCGAAAAATTTGTTGCTAGTAAAGGTGGCAAACTTGTTTCCTTTACACGTTATGAAGTCGGCGAAGGTATCGAAAAGAAAGAAGATAACTTTGTAGACGAAGTAATGAGCCAAATTAAAGATTAATTTAAACCTGAGACTGGATCACAAATTTGCTGACCCAGTCTTTTTTTAGGTCTACTTTGCAACAGTTTTAGGATAAAACTCATAATTTTGTTGTATTTATGATAGAATATAGGTTAGCAAATTAGCGGAGGTATAACATGGCAAAGATCAAGTATAATCGTATTGTGCTCAAAGTTAGTGGCGAAGCATTGGCTGGTTCAGACGGATTTGGGATTAAACCCCCAATTATTTCTCAACTTGCTGAACAGTTAAAACAAGTGACCGAATTAGGTGTGCAAGTTGCCATCGTCTGTGGCGGCGGCAATATCTGGCGCGGTGAAACCGGTGCTGAACTTGGCATGGAACGCTCCCAGGCGGATTACATGGGTATGTTAGCCACTGTCATGAACGCCCTCGCATTACAAGATAGTTTAGAACACTTAGACGTTCCAACCCGGGTACAAACATCTATTGAAATGCGTCAAATTGCTGAGCCTTATATCCGGCGCAAAGCCATTCGTCACCTAGAAAAGGGTCGAGTTGTTATTTTTGCCGGTGGGACTGGGAATCCTTACTTCTCAACGGATACCACTGCCGCCCTAAGAGCTGCAGAAATTGACGCAGATGTCATTTTAATGGCCAAGAACAATGTGGATGGGGTTTATTCTGCAGACCCTAAAAAAGATCCTAACGCTAAAAAATTTGACGAATTAACGCAACTGGATTTGATCAATAAAAATCTTGGTGTCATGGACTCCACCGCTAGCTCACTTTCTATGGATACGGATATGCCACTGGTGGTTTTCAATATTAATGAACCGGGTAATATTAAACGTGTTGTCGAAGGTGAAAATATCGGCACAACAATTCAAGGAGGAAAAGGTAATGGCACAAAATAGTGCATTAGATCTGGCAAAGACCAATATGCAAAAAACACAAGAATCGTTACAACGAGATTTAGGTAATATTCGAGCAGGGCGGGCGAACGCTAGTCTGCTAAATCGAATTGAAGTAGATTATTATGGTGCACAGACACCCTTAAATCAAATGGCTGCTATTTCCATTCCTGAACCACGTGTATTGCAAATCACACCTTATGATAAAACAGCTTTGGATAACATTGAAAAAGCGTTATTAGCCTCTGATTTGGGCCTTACACCTGCTAATGATGGCAATGTCGTTCGTTTAGTTATCCCGCAATTAACTGGGGAGCGCCGTAAGGAAATTGCCAAAGAAGTTGGTAAAGAAGCAGAGAACGCTCGAATCGCGATCCGCAACATCCGTCGTGAAGCCATGGAAAGTTTGAAGAAACAAGAAAAAAATGGTGATATTTCTGAAGACGAAATGCATGCCTTAGAAAAAGATGCACAAAAGATTACTGATGATGCCGTTCAAGGGGTCAATGACCTTGCTGCTGCCAAGGAAGAAGAAATCACTGAAGGATAAAACCATATTTTTTGATATTGAATGGTTGTAAACCTAGCGTTTAAACCATTCTTTATTTATTAGAAGTCGATTTTGCGGGGGTTTAGTATGTTATCAAAAAAGAGCCCAAAAAGTAATCACAATAAAATAGTGCCCAACCATATCGCGATTATTATGGATGGTAATGGGCGCTGGGCGAAAAAACGGTTATTGCCTCGTGTGGCTGGCCATAAGGCTGGGATGGACAATGTTCAAACTATTACCAGTTATGCCAGTAAATTAGGGGTTAAAGTTTTAAGCCTTTATGCTTTTTCCACCGAAAACTGGAAACGGCCCACTGAAGAGGTGGACTATTTAATGCACTTACCTACCAATTTTTTTGGTAAATTTATGCCGCAGTTGATTCAAGAAAATGTTCGGGTCAAAGTGATTGGCTTCACGGATGAATTACCCCCTTATACTTTAAAGGCCGTCCGGGATGCTGAAGAACAAACGAAGGCAAATGATGGGTTGATTTTAAATTTTGCGTTAAATTATGGTAGCCGTCGAGAAATTGCGGCGGCTACCAAAGCTATTGCCCAAGATGTGGCCCAGGGCAAATTAACCACTGATGTCATTGACGAAACCTTGATTTCTCAATATTTGATGACAGCTAGTTTAGGTGACTATCAAGATCCTGATTTACTCATTCGAACCAGTGGCGAAGAGCGGCTGTCAAATTTCTTACTTTGGCAGTTGGCCTATAGTGAAATGGTTTTTACAGATGAATTCTGGCCTGATTTTTCTACGGATTCGCTAGACCGGGCCATCGCTGAATTTCAACAGCGCCAACGCCGTTATGGCGGATTAACTGATAAATAGGAGTTGAGAATCTTTGCGACAACGTGTAATCACAGCAGTCGTGGCTTTAGCCATTTTTATCCCCCTGCTGATAGCCGGTGGCATCTGGCTAGAAATTGCCGCTGCAGTATTAGCGGTGATTGGCTTATCTGAATTTTATATTATGCAAAAAAGAATTATTGTTTCTCCAGATTTCGTCATTTCGGCTGCGGCGGTCGTGGTCTTAGTTTTTCCAAAACGTTTTTTGAATTGGCTGCCTAGTACCGTCACTCAAAATGATATTTTTTTCTTATTGACAATTTTACTGCTGGTTTATACGGTAATGTCTAAAAACCGTACCAATTTTGATGAGATCAGTGTGAACACCTTAGCCACGCTTTATGTGGGATATGGTTTCCATGCCTTAGCCAGCGTGCGTAATGACGCAGGATTAGATACGTTATTTTTATTTCTACTTATTGTTTGGTCCACAGATTCCGGTGCTTATATTTTTGGCCGGCAATTTGGTAAACATAAACTTTGGCCTGCTATTTCACCTAATAAAACCTGGGAAGGTTCAATTGGGGGCACGTTATTGGCAATGGTTGTGGCTTTGATTTACCTGCAGTTCTTCCCACAACTTTACAGTATTAAAGTGATGTTATTGATCGCATTGATTTTCTCGATTTTTGGACAATTTGGCGATTTGATAGAGTCCGCTTATAAACGTTACTACGGTGTCAAAGACTCTGGTAAGATTTTACCAGGGCATGGCGGCATCTTAGATCGATTTGATAGTTTACTGGTTGTCTTACCATTATTACATTTCTTTGGATTCTTTTAAGTGCAGCCACTCTAAGCTAGTTATGGAGGTTTAATCCATTTGAAAACAATCATTGTGTTCATCATTGTTTTTGGATTGTTAGTATTAGTTCACGAATATGGGCATTATTATTTTGCCAAAAAATCCGGTATTTTAGTTCGGGAATTTTCCATTGGCATGGGGCCAAAGCTTTATGCCACTCGCAAGAATGGGACGACCTATACTATTCGCTGGTTACCTTTAGGTGGGTATGTGCGTATGGCTGGGGCCGCTGATGATGAAGCTGAAATTGAAGCCGGGACCATGGCCACGTTGATTTTAAATGCGCAAGGTATTGTGACCAAAATCAATACCAGTGACAAGGTTATTTCCACCGACGGCATTCCCTTTCAAATTGATAAAACTGATTTAGAACGTGAGTTATATATTGAAGGCTATGAAAACGGGGATGAATCTGAGCTTAAACGCTTCGATGTGGCCCATGATGCGACTGTGATCGAAAAAGACGGGACTGAAGTTCAGATTGCGCCAATCGACGTGCAGTTTCAATCGGCAAGTTTACCTAAGCGCATGCTGACCAATTTTGCTGGGCCGATGAATAACTTTATCTTTGCCATTTTAGTATTCATTGTTTTGGCCTTTATTCAAGGTGGGGTGCCAACAAACACTAACACCATGGGTGCAATCCAGGCTGATTCACCTGCCGCCCAGGCTGGTTTAAAAACCGGGGATAAAATTTTAGCGGTTAATGGGAAAAAGACACCTAATTTTGAAAGTGTTCGTGATGAGATTTTCAAGTATCCTAATAAGACGGTTACCCTGCGAATTGCGCAAAAAGGTAAGACGCAAACCATGAAAGTCAAACCCAGAAAAGTGATGTCTGGTGGCCAAGCTTATGGGCAATTAGGCATCACCGCCAGTATGGATCAAAGTTTGACCGGTAAGTTGAGTTATGGCTTTACTCGGTTTTGGTCGGTGACCATGCAGATCATACAAACGTTAGGCTACATGATTTCTGGACACTTCTCCTTGAATCAATTAGCTGGGCCAGTGGGTATTTATACCATGACCTCTGAAGCCACGAGTCAAGGGATTACGACGATTATTTCTTTCTTGGGATTATTATCCGTCAATTTGGGCATCATCAACTTGATCCCGATTCCGGCTCTAGATGGGGGTAAGTTATTGCTGAATATCATCGAAGGTATTCGGGGTAAGCCTATTTCTCAAGAAAAAGAAGCAGTTATTACGTTGATCGGTGTCGGCTTATTGGTTGTTTTAATGGTGGCAGTCACCTTTAACGATTTTTCTAGAATTTTCCAACATTAGTTTAAAAGGGGTTTGAAGAGAAAATGAAACAGTCAAAAATGTTTATTCCAACATTAAAGGAGGTGCCAAATGGTGCCGAAGCCATTAGTCACCAATTGATGTTGCGGGCGGGGTATATCCGCCAGGTATCTGCTGGTGTTTATGCTTACTTACCACTGGCATTTCGTGTTTTGAATAAAATTGAAGCGATTGTTCGCGATGAGATGGCTAAAATTGATGCGGTAGAAATGCGGATGCCTAGCTTAATCCCAGCCGACTTATGGCGGGAATCAGGCCGTTATGAAACTTATGGTCCCAATTTATTTAGATTAAAAGATCGCCATGAACGTGATTTTATTTTGGGACCGACCCACGAAGAGACATTTACGGATTTGGTTCGTGACGAAGTTCGTTCTTATAAACGCCTACCTTTTATTTTGTATCAAATTCAAACGAAGTATCGAGATGAAGATCGGCCCCGTTATGGGTTATTACGGTGTCGTGAGTTTATCATGCAAGATGCCTATTCCTTTACGGCTAACCAAGCCGATTTAGATAAAATTTTCACACAAATGGAATCAGCCTATACTAGCATTTTCCAACGGACGAAGTTAAATTTTCGGACCATCATCGGGGATGCCGGTGCCATGGGCGGCAAAGACTCCAAAGAATTTTCGGCAGTGGCCCCAATTGGTGAAGACACCATTGTTTGGTCTGATGGTAGTTCTTATGCGGCTAATTTAGAGATGGCCACCAGTAAACAGGTTCAAACCGTTTCCGATGAAGTTGGCAACGAACTTGAAAAGGTAGCCACACCAGATGCTAAAACCATTGAAGAAGTTTCTCAATTTTTGAATATGCCCGAAACAAAATTGATCAAGAGCGTCCTGTTTATTGCCGACGATGCGCCCGTATTAGCCATTGTTCGTGGCGACTATGAAGTTAACGATGTGAAGCTGAAGAACTTATTAGGCGCTGACTTTTTAGAAATGGCGACGCCAGAACAAGTTGAACAGTTATTCCATGCCAACATTGGCAGTATCGGGGCCGTGAATGCCCCTAAAGATTTAAAAATTGTGGCTGATTTATCGATTCAAGGCATTATCAACGGCGTTACTGGGGCTAATGAAGATGGGTATCACTTTATCAATGTTTTACCGGACCGTGATTTAAAGATCGAACATTATGATGATATCCGGTTTGTAAAAGAAGGGGAACCTGCCCCTGATGGCAATGGGGTATTGCATTTTTCTAGAGGGATTGAAATTGGCCATATCTTCAAACTAGGAACGCGCTATACTGAAGCTATGAATGCCACCTTCTTAGATGAGAATGGCCGGAGTCAACCAATCATCATGGGGTCTTATGGGATTGGTGTTTCTCGCTTATTGTCAGCAATCATTGAACAACACAGTGACGACCATGGCATTGTTTGGCCTAAAGATATTGCGCCGTTTGATATCCATGTGGTACCGGTCAATGCCAAGTCCGATGTGCAAATGCAATTAGCAGATAATATTGTTGACATGTTAGAAGAAAATCATTATTCTGTACTCTTAGATGATCGTAAAGAAAGAGCAGGGGTTAAATTTGCGGATGCTGATTTAATTGGCCTGCCTTTGCGTATCACGGTGGGCAAAAAAGCCGAAGATAATATCGTAGAAGTTCATATCCGTAAAACTGGTGAAAATATCGAAGTTAAAAAGGATGAATTACTCAATGTTATCGGTATTTTACTGTCCCAAATCAATGACGATCCGAAATAACTTTTTTGAATAGCTTTCGCGCAATAATTTTAGAGGAGATTATTAATGTTAAATAAAAATGAACTCTTCGAAAAGTTGTTGGCACAAATTGAACTGCCGGCTGATTTGAAAACCACAGACGCTTTTGCCAATGGAGAAATTGACAAAGTCGTGGTTCATGATAAATCAAATCAATGGGAGTTCTTTTTTTCAATACCAACGCTATTACCCTTTGAAGATTTTGAACAATTTCAACAAGCACTTATCAAGGGGTTCGATGATATTGCCAGCATTTCTTTTCATATCCATACCAATACGTCAGATTTTGATGAAAAAACGCTGCATGATTACTGGGCTTATGTATTGACCCATAGTAATTTAAATTCCCATTTACTGAAGCAAATTTGCGATGCCCAATTACCGCAGGTCCATGATCGCCGAGTGATATTGCCGGTGGAAAATGAAATCGTACAAGAATATATTGTCAAAGGCGCTTTGGGGCCCATCGAGGAGACCTTTGCTGATCTTGGGTTTCCCGGTTTTAATATCACAGCAACAGTAGACGCTAGTGCTTCCCAGGAAAAAATCGAGGCCTTTAAAAAACGCCAAGCTGAAACTAAAGATAAGATTCAAGCTTCAGCCAAACAAGCTAGTGTTGAAAAAAGCAAGCAACCAATACGGAGCGCCATCAGTCAACGTAAGGGTGATGCCTTAGTGGGACGTAAGATTAAACCAGACTTACCTGTGCGTCAAATGGCTGAAATCACGGAAGAAGAGCGCAGCGTGGTGGTTGAAGGCTACGTTTTTGACAGTGAGGTTCGGAAGTTACGGTCTGGCAGACAATTATTGATCATCAAAATGACCGACTACACCTCTTCTTTTGTTGTGAAGCGTTTTTCCAGGGATAATGATGACGAATCAGTTTTTGCTGACTTTAAAAAAGGGATGTGGGTCAAAGTTCGTGGGTCCGTGCAAGAAGATAGTTTCATGCGGGATCTGACGATCAATGCCCAAGACATTAATCTCTTCCACCATGAAGCCCGCCAAGATACGGCTGAAGGTGAAAAACGCATCGAACTGCATTTGCATACCACCATGAGTCAAATGGATGCCACCAACAGCATTACGGACTATGTGACCCAAGCTAAAAAGTGGGGCCACACAGCGATTGCGGTAACTGATCATTTTGGACTACAAGCTTTTCCAGATGCCCATAGTGCGGCTCAAAAAAATGACATGAAGATGATTTACGGTGTGGAGATCAATTTGGTGGATGATGGGCAACCACTAGCCTATAATTTGCGGGATGAAAAACTAAAAGATGCTGAATATGTTGTTTTTGATGTGGAGACCACGGGGTTATCTGCGGTTTATGACTCAATCATTGAATTAGCTGCTGTCAAAATGAAAGATAATGAAGTTGTTGCCAGTTTTGATGAATTTATTGATCCCGGCCATCCCTTATCTAAACTCACCACTGAATTGACTAGTATCACCGATGATATGGTCAAGGGGGCTAAATCAGAAGCTGAGGTCTTTCAATTATTCCAAGAATTCACCGGTGATGCTATTTTAGCAGGACATAATGTCACTTTCGATATTGGGTTCTTAAATGCTGGGTATCAACGCCATGATTTACCAACTGTCACTGTGCCGGTGATCGATACCTTGGAATTGTCACGGCTGTTGCATCCCGAATATAAGAATCATAAGTTGGACAACTTGGCTAAAAAATATGAAATTGTTTTGGAACACCATCATCGCGCCAATTCAGATGCGGAAACAACGGGCTATTTGCTCTATAAATTATTAGCCCAACTGGAAAAGCGATTTGGCAGTGACAATGTGGCACAATTAAATGATAATGTTGGTGGTAAAGAGGCTTATAAACAATCTCGGCCCCACCATGCCGTTTTGTTAGCCCAGACTCAAGCTGGTTTAAAAAATATGTTCAAGATTGTTTCTCAATCAATGATCAAATATTTTTATTATGAACCCAGAGTACCTAGAAGCTTGTTAAATGAGTACCGTGAGGGCTTATTGGTAGGGTCTGCTTGTTCATCCGGTGAAGTATTCACCGCGATGATGCAAAAGGGTTATGCTGATGCCATGGCTAAAGCCAAATACTATGACTATATTGAAGTGATGCCCAAACCAGTCTATCAACCGTTAATTGATAGCCAATTGGTGAAGGATTACAAAGCTTTAGATGATATTATCGCTAATTTGGTCAAATTAGGACAGGATTTGGATAAGCCAGTTGTGGCCACCGGGGATGTGCATTACCTGGACAAGCATGACGCCATTTATCGGGAAATTCTCGTGAAATCGTTAAAGAGCAGCCCCTTGCGCCGGCAGACATTGCCAGATGTCCATTTCCGCACGACTGATGAAATGCTAGCAGAATTTGCTTTCTTAGGGGCAGATGTGGCCCAGCAAATTGTGGTGGATAATACCCACGCGGTGGCCGATATGATTGCCGATGATATTACGCCAGTTAAAGATAAGTTGTATACGCCGAAAATGGCCGGTGCCGAAGATGAAATTCGTAATTTAACCTTGAATAAGGCCCATGAATTGTATGGCGATCCCCTGCCAGATATCGTGGACCAGCGCTTGAAGCGAGAACTGAAGAGTATCATTGGCAATGGTTTCTCAGTGATTTATTTAATTGCCCAGAAATTGGTATTTAAGTCTAATAAAGATGGTTACTTGGTAGGTTCTCGGGGATCGGTAGGTTCTAGTTTGGTCGCGACCATGACGGGAATCACCGAAGTCAATCCTTTGCCACCCCATTATCGGTGTCCAAAATGTAAATACAGTGAATTCTATACTAAGGGTGAAGTGGGTTCAGGTTTTGACTTACCTGATCGAACTTGTCCAAATTGTGGCACACCTTTAACTAAAGATGGCCATGATATTCCCTTTGAAACTTTCCTAGGATTCAAGGGGGATAAAGTGCCAGATATTGATTTGAACTTTTCCGGAGATTATCAGCCTGTGGCCCATAATTATACCAAGGTTTTATTTGGAGAGGATCATGTTTTTCGGGCTGGGACGATTGGCACGGTTGCTGATCAGACGGCTTTTGGCTATGTGAAGCATTATGAAGAAGAAACCGGCGCTAATTTTAGAAACGCCGAAATTGACCGCCTGAAAATGGGGGCTTCTGGCGTCAAGCGAACCACGGGTCAGCATCCAGCCGGGATTATTGTTGTCCCAGACTACATGGATATTTATGACTTTACCCCGATACAGTTTCCCGCTGATGCCCAAGATGCAGCCTGGAAAACAACGCATTTTGATTTTCACTCTATCCATGACAATATTTTGAAGTTAGATATCTTAGGCCATGATGACCCCACGATGATTCGCATGCTCCAGGACTTATCTGGCATTGATCCTAAATCAATTCCCACCGATGATCCTGGGGTAATGTCGTTATTCTCTAATCCAGATGTCTTAGGCGTAACAGAAGACCAGATCCAATCTAAGACTGGTACGCTGGGTATCCCTGAGTTTGGGACGCGCTTTGTCCGGGGAATGTTAGAAGAAACCCATCCCACCACTTTTGCGGAATTACTCCAGATTTCCGGTTTGTCCCACGGGACGGATGTCTGGTTAGGTAATGCCGAAGAGTTGATCAACCAAGGGGTGGTCACTTTGAAAGATGTTATTGGCTGTCGGGATAATATTATGATGGATTTAATTCACTGGGGTATGGATTCGCAAATGGCTTTTCAAATTATGGAACATGTGCGTAAGGGCCGAGGTATTCCAGATGAATGGCAAGACGCATTGCGTGCTAATGAAAATGTGCCCGATTGGTACATTGATTCATGTTTGAAGATTAAGTATATGTTCCCGAAGGCACATGCCACGGCCTATATTTTAATGGCCTTGCGAATCGCTTACTTTAAGGTTTATTTTCCGATTATTTATTACTGTGCCTATTTATCGGTGCGGGCAGACGATTATGATTTAGTCGCCATGACCTCAGGTAAAGACGCTGTTAAAGCAGAGATGCAAGCTATCAAAGACAAGGGCTTAGATGCTTCTCAAAAAGAGAAAAATTTATTGACAGTTTTAGAAATTGCCAATGAATGTTTAGAACGGGGCATTGATATTAAAATGGTGGACATTAATACGTCAGACTCTGAGGATTTTCAGATCATTGATGATCATACCTTGCTGGCCCCGTTTAAAGCTGTACCAAGTTTAGGGGATAGTGTTGCCAAGCAAATTGTTGCTGCTAGAGAAGAAAAGCCCTTCTTATCTAAGGAAGATTTAAGCAATCGGGGGAAGGTATCTGCGACTTTGATTCAATACATGACAGATAATCACGTTCTCGAAGATTTGCCGGATGAAAATCAATTATCTTTGTTTTAAATCTATGAAAACGGCTAAAACTGGGTCGTATTTGCTAAATCACAAGAAACATGTTATATTTAGAATGTATTTTGATACTTTTCGTTTGAGTGAGCAGAAGTGCTCACTCTTTTTATTGAAATAAATCAAGTGGAGGTGATTCTTTGAGTAACGTTGTGACCATTGTTGAAAATATCGTACAACCAATCGTTGATTCTTATCATTTCCAACTCGTAGATGTGGCCTATGAAAAAGAGGGACGCTCCTGGTATCTTAGAGTTTACATTGACAAACCCGGTGGTATCGACATCGAAGAATGTGCTTTGGTAAGTGAAAAATTAAGTGAAAAATTGGATGTTTTAGAACCTGATCCCTTTGATGATGCCTATTTCTTAGAGGTTTCATCCCCAGGCGCAGAACGACCATTGAAGACTGACACAGATATTGAAAATGCTGTTGGGGAATATATTCACATTTCGCTCTATCAAATTATTGATCAAAATAAAGTTTATGAAGGTACCTTAAAAGCAGTAGATCCAGACAATTTAACGCTGGAGATTAAAAATAAAACACGGCGTCAGTTAAAAACATTTGAACGGAAGAATATTGCTAAAGCGCGTTTGGCAATTGAATTTTAAGATCGGAAGGACTTATCATGAGTAAAGAAATGATTGAAGCTTTAGATGCTTTGGAAAAAGAAAAAGGCGTCAAAAAAGAGATCGTTATTGAGGCTTTAGAAGCGGCTTTAGTTTCAGCTTATAAGCGAAATTATGGCCAAGCCCAAAACGTTGAAGTGGATTTTGATGATAAAAAGGGTGATATCCATGTTTATGCCGTTAAGGAAGTCACGGATGAAGTTTTTGACTCTCGCTTAGAAGTTGGCTTGGATGAAGCTTTGAAAATGAATAAGGGCTATGAATTAGGCGATCAAATCAAATTTGAAGTCACGCCCAAAGACTTTGGCCGAATTGCGGCTCAAACGGCCAAACAAGTCATTATGCAGCGGGTTCGTGAAGCTGAACGCAGTATTGTTTATGATGAATATAGTCAGTATGAAAATGAAATTATGCAAGGTGTGGTTGAACGCCGTGACAACCGCTTTATTTACGTAAATTTGGGTCGAATTGAAGCTGTTTTAGGTAAACCAGATCAAATGCCAAATGAGGATTATCAACCCCATGACCGCATTAAGGTCTATGTGACCAAAGTTGAAAATACGACCAAGGGCCCGCAAGTATTCGTCAGTCGGACTCACCCAGATTTAGTTAAGCGCCTATTTGAACAAGAAGTACCTGAGATTTATGATGGTACTGTTGAAATTATGTCGATTGTGAGAGAAGCTGGCGACCGGACGAAGATGGCGGTTCGTTCAACAGATAGTAATATTGACGCCGTTGGGACCTGTGTTGGTCCTAAAGGTCAACGGGTTCAAGCCGTGGTCAACGAACTTCATGGGGAAAATATGGACATTGTTGCTTGGGAAGAAAATCCCGCTGATTATATTGCCAATGCTTTAAATCCAGCAGAAGTAGTCAACGTGGTCTTTGACCAAAATAATGACCATAATTGTGTGGTGATCGTCCCTGATGATCAATTGTCTTTAGCCATTGGGAAACGGGGCCAAAATGCCCGCCTAGCGGCAAAATTGACTGGTTTTCGAATTGATATTGAGCGGGAAAGTGAAGCCGGCGATATTCAAAGTAAGTTTGATGAAGTTGCCCGTAATCGCATATTAGCGCAAGCTCAAGCTGACACACCCGCACAAGGTGCCACCACACCAAGCCCGGCTGATGCAAAACCGCAAACGCCATCAGCAACGCCAAAGCCTGACCAAGCTGATGACGCCGGGACAGCAGATGCTAAAACTAGCTCATCTAGTGATCAAGCAGAGTAGGTGAATTATGAAGAAACGTAAAATTCCGATGCGTAAAGATGTGTTAACTGATGAAATGCATCCCAAAAAAGAAATGGTTCGTGTTGTTAGGAATAAAGAAGGCGAAGTTAGTCTAGACCCGACTGGTAAAAAACCGGGTCGTGGTGCTTATGTTTCCTTAAATCCTGAAGCGGTGAAAGCTGCCAAAGAAAAACGGACCCTAGATACAGTTTTCGAAGTTAAAATTTCAGACGACTTTTATGATGAACTGTTTGAATACGTTGATCATAAAAAAGCCAGACAGGAACTTTTCGGTAATGACTAATGGTAATTGATCAAACTCAAAAACTAATGAACCTCATTGGCTTAGCGATGCGCGCCGGGAAAATTATTACTGGGGAAGAATTAGTTTTAAAAGCACTGATTGCTGGCAAGCTAAAATTAGTATTTATTGCTAGTGATGCTGGCAGTGCCACAACCAAAAAATTAAATGATAAAACGACTTACTATCATGTACCCATACATGACCAATTAAGTACGGAGCAACTCACAAAAGCAATTGGCCGACCAAGAAAAATTATCGGCATTAATGATGCCGGATTTGCCAAAGGCATGGTGAAGCTCATGTAAATAAGGAGCGTGAAGATATGGGGAAAAAGAGAATTTATGAATTTGCAAAGGAATTAAATTTACCAAGTAAAGAAGTAGTTGAAGCGGCTCAAAAAGCTGGTTTAGATATTAAGAATCACATGTCATCAGTTGAAGTTGGTCAAGAGCAAAAGATTAAGCAGGCCTTGCATGTAGATACTGGTGTCACCAGCGGTGCTAGTAAGGCTGGCAGTCAGCAACCAAGAGCTGCTCAGCCAAGACCTGCCCATCAACATACCCCAGCTAGACCTTCATCTCACCAAAATCGGGCGGTCACAAGAAATACCGCTGCCGCTAGTCAACCAAGTAATCCTAATCAAAATAATAATAGTCACCATACCACGAATAGTAATTCGAACCATACCGGTACGACGCAACAGAATAATCGACCAAGACAGGATAATAATCGTATGCAAAGTTCGCAACAAAAGTCTAACAATGGTACTTCACAAACAAATAATCGGCCAAACAATCGTAACAGCCGACCACAAAATCAAAATCGCAATGCAAGCACTAACGCTGGCCAAAATCGGACGAATAACAATCAAGGCCAAAATCGTAATGCTATTAATAATCAAAATCGTAGCAACAACAATCAAAATCGCAACACTAGTAATCCACAAAACCGCACCAATACGACAACCAATAACCGGACGAATAACAATCGTCCAGCTAGCAATAATGCGCGGCCACAAAATAGTCGCCTACAAAATTCAGGTTCGACGACCAACCAAACGCGCACCACTGGGAACACGCAAAATCGCACGGGTCAACGGACAACAACCGGTGGGAATACTGGCGGTGGTTACAACAATCGTAACAGCAATAATCGCGGGGGCTCATGGAGCAATAATCGTGGCGGCAATGCCTTTAATCGTCGGCGGAATAATAAAAAGAACCGGCGTCGGGATACGACACCTAAGAAACCAATGCCACAACGTAAAGATCGGCCATTACCAAGTGTCTTAGTTTATACAGAAGGTATGAATGCCCAGGACTTGGGTAAAATTTTACACCGGGAACCAGCAGAAATTGTTAAAAAATTATTTATGCTGGGCGTCATGACTAACCAAAATCAATCTTTAACTAAGGATGCCATTGAATTATTAGCTACAGATTATGGCATTGATGCGAAAGAAAAAGTTGAAGAAGATATCACTGATTTGGATAAAATCTTTAATGACGAAGAGCAAAATGATGCTCATTTGGAAAGCCGACCACCAGTTGTAACGATCATGGGGCACGTTGACCATGGTAAAACAACGTTGTTGGATAAATTACGGCATACCCATGTAACTGCTAGTGAAGCTGGGGGGATCACCCAACATATTGGGGCCTACCAAGTTAAATTGGATAATCGCGTCATTACTTTTCTAGATACACCAGGGCATGCGGCCTTCACTAACATGCGAGCCCGGGGTGCTGATGTTACCGATATCATTATTTTAGTTGTTGCGGCTGATGATGGTGTGATGCCACAAACAATTGAAGCCATCAACCACGCTAAGGCTGCTAAGGCACCAATTATTGTGGCTGTTAACAAAATCGATAAGCCCGGCGCTAACCCGAACCACGTGATGGAACAGTTGACCGAATATGGGTTAATTCCTGAAAGCTGGGGCGGCGATACCATTTTCGTTGAAATTTCTGCTAAATTTGGCAAAAATATTGATGAATTATTGGAAATGGTTTTACTTGAGGCCGACATGTTGGAATTAAAAGCCAACCCACAACAACGTGGGGTCGGTACGGTTCTTGAAGCTCGACTAGACAAGGGTAAAGGGCCAGTAGCTTCCTTACTTGTGCAACAAGGGACACTCCACGTCGGGGATCCAATTGTCGTGGGGAATACCTTTGGCCGTATTCGGGTCATGACCAATGACCGGGGGCGGCGGGTTAAAGAAGCCTTGCCATCTGAACCAGTAGAAATCACTGGTTTAAATGATGTACCAGATGCAGCTGATAAGTTTGCCGTCTATGAAGACGAAAAAACAGCTCGGGCAGCTGGTGAAGAACGTGCGAAAAAGGCTTTGCTTGAAGAACGTAGTCATACGACACATGTTACGTTAGATAACCTGTTTGAGTCCATGAAACAAGGGGAACTTAAAGAAGTCGACGTTATCATTAAAGGTGACGTTCAGGGTTCTGTTGAAGCGTTAGCCAACAGTTTACAAAAAATTGAAGTTGCTGGTGTGCGTGTGAATATTATTCACCAAGCCGTTGGGGCCATTAATGAAAGTGATGTTACCTTAGCTGCAGCCAGTCAAGCGATTATCTTAGGGTTTAACGTTCGGCCGACCGCTAATGCTAGATCACAAGCTGATATGGATGACGTGGATATTCGCCTTTACAATGTCATTTATAATGCCATTGAAGAAGTTGAGTCTGCCATGAAAGGCATGCTGGAACCAACTTACCAAGAAAAAGTAACCGGTAACTTAACTGTCCGCGAAACGTATAAAGTTTCTAAAGTTGGGACGATTGCTGGGGCCTATGTAAATACAGGTTATATTACCCGAGATTCAGGGGTACGACTGATTCGCAATAGCATCGTTATTTTTGAAGGTAAACTAGCTTCCTTGAAGCGTTTTAAAGATGACGTTAAAGAAGTTCGCTCTGGTTTTGATTGCGGCCTAACAATTGAAAATTACAACGATATTAAAGTTGATGACGAAATCGAAGCTTATGTTATGGAAGAAGTGCCAGTTAAATAAATTCTCAATAACCAAGCTTGATTTAGGGGGTTTGTTTTTATGAAACATCGTATTGGTCGTGTTGAACAAGAAATTTTACGCGAAGTTAACGATATCTTGCTCAAACGTGTGCGGGATCCACGTATTGAAGGTGTCACTATCACCGGGGTGGATCTAACTGGTGACTTACAGCATTGCAAGATTTATTATTCAATTTTGTCTGATAAAGCTAGTGATAGCCAGCGGGCACAAGCTGGATTGGATCATGCTAAAGGTTTGATTCGCAGTGAACTGGGTCAACGCATTAAGATTTATAAAATTCCAGAATTGACATTCTTACAAGATAAGTCTGTTCAATATGGTGAAAGAATCGATGAGTTGATTCGTGGTCTGCATGAATCTGAAAAGCAGTAATATTTTAAGTTAATGCTAATACCCAAATCAATAGTTCAGCTAAAAACCGCATTCAAATCATGATTTGAATGCGGTTTTTTTCTTTGGTTTCAAACGGCGTACACCTTGTTTTTACAGCGACTTTCCAGTTATAATGTACTTATTTGGCAAAATAGAAACGGAGATAAAATATGAACGGAATTTTACCCTTATATAAGCCTGCTGGCATGTCCAGCCATGATTGTGTGGCGGCTATCCGCAAAATCATTCATGAGCGGCGTGTGGGCCATTCAGGCACTTTGGATCCACAAGTAGATGGTGTTTTACCGATATGTATTGGGCAAGCCACGAAAGTCGTGGATTACTTATTGACTAAGGGCAAGGTTTACACCGGTGAAATCTTATTAGGACAAGCCAGCGAAACCGAAGATTTGGAGGGGGCGATTATTGCTCAGACGGCAATTCTAAAACCCTTTGATCAAGATCAGATAACCCAGGCCATGGCGGCCTTAACGGGCGATATCATTCAAATTCCACCGATGTATTCAGCCGTTAAAGTAAACGGTCGACGCTTGTATGACTATGCCCGTAGTGGTGATCCAGTGCAACGCCCCAAACGGGCAGTTCATGTTTATCGTTTTCAGTTGCTTGGTACTAATTACGATGCCACAACCAAGACGCAACGCATTCAATTTTCGGCGGAAGTCTCAAAGGGGACTTACATTCGCACATTAGCGGTGGACTGTGGCAAAATTTTAGGGGTGCCGGCTTTGATGGCACAACTAACACGTTTGTCCAGTGGTGGGTTTGATCTTGAGGATACAATTTCACTGGCTGACTTTAAAGCAGCAGTGGCCAATGGACAAGGGGCACAACACTTGTTTCCAATGGAACGGGTCCTGAGCGATTTTCCAGTTTATGTCTTATCGCCACACCAGCGTGAACAGATTCAAAATGGGGCTTTTTTAGAGCTGCCTGGTTTACCAGATGTGGTGGCATTGACCTATCAAAATTATATTAAAGCTTTATATCAGCGTAAACGTGGTGATATCTATAAACCGCTGAGAATGTTTTTGCAAAATGAGGGAATTGGCAGTTAGGAGTAAGTTATCTTGAAAGTTATTCATTTACATCATCCCTATGATCCAAAAGAAATTGACCCAGAACCAATTGTATTAGCTTTAGGTTTTTTTGATGGGGTTCATCGGGGCCACCAGGCGGTTATTAAGCGCGCTAGAGCGATTGCGACGGCAAAACAGTTACCCTTGGCCGTGATGACGTTTAATCAGCATCCAGCTATTGTTTTTAAACAAATTGGACCAGATGGCATTGACTACTTATCGCCGTTAAAACGTAAAATTGAATTAATGCGGGCTAATCAAGTGGATTTATTATATGTTGTGGATTTTACCTCTGAATTTGCCAGTCTCAGCCCCCAAGCTTTTGTAGCGCAATACATGGTCAACCTTCACGCTCAAATCGTTGTGGCCGGGTTTGATTATACTTATGGTAAAAAAGCGGTGGCCAATATGACGACTTTACCGCAGTTGAGTCAAGGTAGGTTTGAGACGGTCAGTGTGGCTGAGCAGGATGCGGCGGCAGCCAAAATCAGCTCTAGTCGCATTCGGCAGTTATTGCTACAAGGGGATGTGGATCAGGCGAATACTTTGTTAGGTTATGTTTATCAAACTGCTGGCTTGGTGGTCCACGGGTTAGCCCGGGGGCGGACTTTAGGTTATCCTACCGCTAATATTTTGACAGATGACCATCAACAAATTCCCGGCGTTGGTATTTATGCGGTACAAATTCAAGTCAATGGCCGCTGGTATGAAGCGATGGCTTCTGTAGGCTACAATATTACCTTTGCAGATCAGCATAAACTGACTGTAGAGATCAATATTTTTGATTTTGATACCTTTATTTATGGCGAAAGTGTTCGGATTCGTTGGTATCATTATTTACGGGGTGAAGTGAAATTTGAAAATGCCCAGGGATTGATCGCACAACTAGGCCAGGATAAGATCAATACACGCCAGTATTTTGAAGATTTGAGGCGACAATAAGAATGGCTGCAGCTTATATTCATATTCCTTTTTGCGATTTCATTTGCTATTACTGTGACTTCAATAAGGTGTTTATTGAAGATCAGCCAGTTGATGATTATATTCACATGCTACTGCGGGAAATTGCAATGACTATGGCTGAAAATCCCCAAGAAAAAATCGATACGCTATATATTGGTGGGGGTACGCCTTCAAGTTTAAGCCCGAAGCAATTAGATACGTTGCTCAAAGGTATTCGCGAAATATTGCCCTGGTCTGGCGGTGAATTTACCGTGGAATGTAATCCCAACAATATTGTCACACCAGAGCGTTTAACAGTGATGCGCCAATATGGGGTCAATCGACTGAGTATTGGGGTACAATCCTTTAACGATACTGTATTACGCCAGATTGGGCGCAAGCATACGGCTCAACAGGCCTTTGATGCGATCGACATGGCTCGCCGTACTGGTTTTTCGAATATCAGTATTGATTTGATCTTTCGGCTGCCCGGGCAAAGTGAAGCGGATTTTAAACAGACACTTGCGCAAGCAATTGCCCTGGACTTGCCCCACTATGCCACGTATTCGTTGATTTTGGAAAAGAAAACAATTTTTTATAACATGCAACGGCAAGGGCGGTTGCATTTGCCCAGTGAAGATGCGGAAGCAGATATGTATGAATTGGCTTTAAATACATTTACCGACCACGGGTTACCCCAATACGAAATTAGCAATTTTGCTAAACCTGGCTTTGAATCCAAGCACAATTTAATGTATTGGCATAATGAGCACTATTTCGGGTTTGGAGCAGGCGCTTATGGTTATATTGGCCGGGATCGCTATCATAATAACGGCCCGATCCAGCAGTACCTTGCACCGTTACATGCGCATAAGTTACCTGTATTTGAGCATCATTTGGTTCCATTTTCAGAACAGGTAGAAGAAGAGATGTTTTTAGGTTTACGCACTAATCAAGGGGTTTCAAAGGCCAATTTTCAAGCAAAGTATGGTTATTCGATTCGTGATATCTATGGCGATACCCTCGATAAATTGATTCAGCACAAGCTTTTAGAAGATTCAGCCGGTTATTTACGCCTGACCCACGACGGCCGTTTCTTTGGGAACAACGTATTTGCTGAATTTTTAATTGATGATGAGACCTAATGGGACTTTGGTCGGAATTCAACTTTTTTCTTTGAGTTTTCTTGACAATATCCCGGAGTATTGCTATATTATAACTTGTATTAGCACTCTAAGTCTTTAAGTGCTAAAAGAGGTGGTAAGATGCTGACACAAAGACAGGCACTTATTTTAAAGAATATTATTAGAATTTATACGCAAACTGAACAACCGGTTGGTTCTAAACATTTGATGAATGAGTTGCCAATTCAAGTTAGCTCCGCCACGATTCGTAACGATATGGCGAAACTTGAAGAAATGGGTTTATTAGATAAGACTCATTCCTCCTCTGGACGGATTCCGTCTATTAGTGGTTATCGTTACTATCTTGATCATCTATTAGAACCTAGTGATGTTTCCTCAAATGATCTTGCAATCATTCAACAGACATTTAATCAACAATATCAGATGATTGATGATATTGTTGAGCAGTCTGCGACGATTCTTTCAACCCTCACCAGCTATACGGCGATTACCCTAGGGCCAGATGTCCAAGACATCAAATTAGACGGCTTTCGTTTAGTGGCACTCGGCAATCATCAGGTTATGGCAATTCTAGTAACCAGTGCTGGTACCGTGCAGAATCAAATTTTTCAAGTCCCAGAATCCATTAGCGGTGAAGATCTTGAAAAAGCTGTGCGGATCATCAATGATCAATTGGTGGGACAACCTTTGGCTGTTGTGGCTAAACGGATTCAAACTGACGTACCACAAATGTTGATGAAGTATGTTTCATCACCAACTGGTTTCTTGGATATTTTTGGTGATGTTTTGAAAAAAGCGGGCTCAGATCATTTTTATGTCGGGGGTCGTTTGAATCTTTTGGATTTTGCCAATAATGATGTTTCTAGTTTGAAGACATTATATTCATTATTTGAGAAAAATGATGATTTGGCTAATCTGCTCCGCTTGCCTGATTTTGGGACGGGGGATTCAGATAAAATCATGGTTCGCTTGGGGGATGAATTAACTCCGCACACCCTGCGCAATTATTCTTTGATCACGGCAACCTATGATGTTCATAATCATGGCCGTGGCGTAATTGCGTTGCTGGGACCAACGAGCATGCCTTATTCAAGGATTATCGGGCTATTAGATTTGATTCGTGAAGAATTGGCACGACGCTTGACAGATTATTATTCTAATTTTGATGATTAATGGGAAGGAGTTTTCACTTGTCAAAGGATAACAAGGTTGAATTTCCATCTGAAAAAGACCTCAAAAATGGAGATTCCCAAGCAAAGCAACCTCAAAAGAAGGTTCATGATACAACTGCACAGCATGCTGTAACTGACAAAGCAGATCCTAAGTCTGAAACTTTAGCTGAAACTAAAGCGGATTTAGAGGAAGTGTTACAGACTGATGATGCAAATGTACCAAAATTACAAGCCGAATTAACAGAATTAAAAGAAAAAAATGATCATTTAGAAGATCAGTTCTTACGGGCCCAGGCAGAAATTCGCAATATGGCCAATCGCAATAAGAAAGAACAAGAACAATTAGCAAAATATGACGGGCAACGACTAGCTAAAGATATTTTACCGGTCCTTGATAATTTGGAACGGGCGTTGGCTGTTGAGGTCAAAGACGACCACGGTCAACAACTTAAAAAAGGTATTGAAATGGTTTATACAGCCATGCAAAATGCGCTGAAGGATAATAATATCACTGAGATCAAGGCACAGGGTGAAAAATTTGATCCAACCTTGCATCAAGCGGTGCAAACAACACCTAAAACCCCAGATCAAGAAAGTGATACAGTTGTTCAAGTCTTGCAGCGGGGTTACCTGTTAAAAGACCGTGTATTAAGACCAGCAATGGTTGTAGTTGCTCAATAATTTTAGAAAAGAAGGTTATTTAAATTATGGGAAAAGTTATTGGTATCGACTTAGGTACAACTAACTCTGCAGTCGCAGTGCTTGAAGGCGGCGAACCTAAAATCATCACAAACCCTGAAGGGGCTAGAACCACACCATCTGTTGTAGCATTTAAAGATGGCGAAATTCAAGTTGGTGAAGTAGCTAAGCGTCAAGCTATCACTAATCCGGATACAATTTCATCAATTAAACGGCATATGGGTGAAGCTGGCTATAAAGTTAAAGTTGGCGATAAGGAATACACACCCCAAGAAGTTTCAGCTATGATCTTGCAGTACATCAAGAAATTCTCTGAAGATTATTTGGGCGAAGAAGTTACCCAGGCAGTTATTACAGTACCTGCTTACTTCAACGATTCCCAACGGCAAGCTACTAAAGATGCCGGTAAAATTGCCGGTTTAAAAGTTGAACGGATCATTAATGAACCAACTGCTTCTGCATTAGCTTACGGCCTGGATAAGGGTGATGCTGATGAAAAAGTATTGGTTTATGATTTAGGTGGTGGGACGTTTGATGTCTCTATTCTTGAATTAGGCGACGGTGTCTTCCAAGTACTCTCTACAAATGGGGATACACACTTAGGTGGGGATGACTTCGACCAAAAGATTATCGACTGGTTAGTTGATAACTTTAAGAAAGAAAACAACATTGATTTGTCAAAAGATAAAATGGCGTTACAACGGCTAAAAGATGCTGCTGAAAAAGCTAAGAAAGATTTGTCTGGTGTCACAAGTACACAAATCAGTTTGCCATTTATTTCTGCTGGCGATAATGGGCCATTACACTTGGAAGCAACTTTGACCCGAGCCCAATTTGATCAATTAACAGCTGATTTAGTTGAACGGACAAAGGGCCCTGTTGACAATGCCTTAAAAGACGCCAAGTTGACCAATAGTGATATTGATAAAGTTATCTTAAATGGTGGTTCTACGCGGACACCTGCCGTTCAAGAAGCTGTTAAGAAATGGACTGGTAAAGAACCAGATCATTCCATCAACCCTGATGAAGCCGTTGCCTTGGGTGCTGCCATTCAAGGTGGGGTCATCACTGGTGATGTTAAAGATGTTGTTCTGTTGGATGTCACACCATTATCCTTAGGGATTGAAACCATGGGTGGCGTCTTTACAAAACTGATCGATCGCAATACAACTATTCCTACCAGCAAGTCACAAGTATTCTCAACGGCTGCTGATAATCAACCTGCTGTTGATATTCACGTGTTACAAGGTGAACGGCCAATGGCTGCAGATGATAAAACATTAGGTCGTTTCCAATTAACAGATATTCCGGCTGCCCCAAGAGGTGTGCCACAAATTGAAGTTAAATTTGATATCGATAAAAATGGGATCGTCAATGTTTCTGCCAAAGATTTAGGCACTAAAAAAGAGCAGAAGATTACGATCAAGAGTTCTTCAGGCTTGTCAGATGATGAAATCGATCGCATGATGAAAGAAGCTAAGGAAAACGAAGCTGCTGACTCTAAGCGTAAAGAAGAAGTTGATTTGAAGAATGACGTGGATCAATTACTCTTCACGACCGATAAGACCTTAAAAGACGTCAAAGGCAAAGTTTCTGATGACGAAATTAAAAAGGCTGAAGATGCTAAAGCTGAACTTGAAAAGGCTAAAGAAGCCAACAATCTTGAAGATATGAAGGCTAAACGGGATGCCTTAAACGAAGTTGTTCAAAACTTGACGGTTAAATTATACCAACAAGCTCAAGAAGCCCAAGGTGCCCAAGGCGCTAATGGCGCTGCCCAAGGTGCAACCGACCAAGGGACTGGTGACCAAGGTAAAAAGGGTGA
The DNA here is from genome assembly GCF_001436375.1 of Agrilactobacillus composti DSM 18527 = JCM 14202. Lineage (GTDB taxonomy): Bacteria > Bacillota > Bacilli > Lactobacillales > Lactobacillaceae > Agrilactobacillus > Agrilactobacillus composti. Next base: position 44,060 of record NZ_AZGA01000001.1, read on the forward strand.
CGATGGTAAGACTGTTGATGGTGATTTCGAAGAAGTTAAAGATGACAAATAATCATTAATTAACCTTGCTTGATGCTTATGGTCCATCAGCAGATAATCTGCTTTTGGACCATATTTTGTAGTCAAATGGTTTTGATTTTTGACGGTTTATGGTATAGTAATTCAGGTTTACAATGATTCGTTAAGGAGGCAGATCATGGCAGAAAAAAGAGACTACTATGAAGTCCTCGGTGTGTCTCGCGATGCTAGTGATGATGAAATCAAAAAAGCATTTCGAAAATTATCCAAGAAATACCATCCAGATTTAAATAAAGCACCTGATGCAGAGGCTAAATTTAAAGAAGTCAATGAAGCTTATGAAGCGTTAAGTGATCCACAAAAACGGGCGGCTTATGACCAATACGGCCATGCTGGCATGGACGGTTTTAATGGTGCTGGCGCTGGTGCCGGTGCTGGTGGGGCTGGCTTTGGTGATTTTGGCGGCTTTGATGATATTTTCAGTTCATTCTTTGGTGGCGGTTCAGCGCAACGGCAACAGCCCAATGCACCTCGCCAAGGCAATGATTTACAATATCGCATGGACTTAGACTTTAAAGAAGCCATTTTTGGTAAAACAACAACCATTTCCTATAATCGGGAAGCAACTTGTGAAACTTGTAATGGTTCTGGTGCAGCCCCAGGAACCAGCCCAGTGACTTGTCATAAGTGTCACGGGACTGGTTATATTGAAGCTGATCGGCGGACACCCCTTGGGGTTATGCGGACCCGTGAAGTCTGTGATGTTTGTGGTGGGACTGGTAAAGAAATTAAAGAAAAATGCCCAACTTGTCATGGTACTGGGCACACAGCTCAACGCCACAGTGTCAAAGTTAACGTGCCTGCAGGTGTTGATGATGGCCAACAAATGCGTCTGCAAGGCCAAGGTGAAGCCGGTACTAATGGCGGCCCTTATGGTGATTTGTATGTTGTCTTTCGGGTAAAGAGCAGTAAAGATTTCAATCGGGAAGGTACAGAAATTTATTCCGATATGCCAATTTCCTTTGTTCAAGCTGCTTTAGGTGATGAGATCAATGTGGATACCGTTTATGGCCCCGTTAAGTTAAAAATTCCAGCGGGAACGCAAACAGATACCTCATTTAGACTGCGGGGCAAAGGTGCACCTAGTTTAAATGGTGGCAATACTGGCGACCAACATGTACGGGTTCATATTGTGACACCAAAGAGTTTAAATAGTAGTCAAAAAGAAGCATTAGCAGCCTTTATGAAGGCTTCTGGTGAAACAGTCAAACCTCAAGAAGGTGGCCTGTTTAATAAAATTAAAGATTCATTAAAAGGCGACCGCTGATTTTCTAACAACGGTATTCAAACTTTTAATGGCATTAAAGGAGGCATCTCAAAACTTCAGTTTTGTAGATGCCTCCTTTTGTATGCAATTGTTTTCAATGATTGGGCTTGGTATAATTGATAGATAAGTCGAGAAAGTAGGGAACCAAAAAATGGATCGCAATGAAATGATTGAGCACCAAAAAGACATTCGAAATTTTTCAATCGTCGCTCATATCGATCATGGTAAATCAACAATTGCCGATCGTATCTTGGAATTGACCGATACGGTGTCTAAACGAGAAATGCAAAATCAAATATTAGATGATATGGATTTAGAGCGTGAACGCGGTATCACGATTAAATTGAACGCGGTTCAGCTGCACTATCATGCTAAAGATGGCAAGACCTATGTGTTTCATTTAATCGATACCCCGGGACATGTGGATTTTTCTTATGAAGTCTCTAGAAGTCTAGCGGCCTGTGAAGGGGCAATTTTAGTTGTTGATGCGGCACAAGGTGTTGAAGCACAAACGCTAGCGAATGCCTATTTAGCAGTGGATAATGATTTGGAAATTATTCCGGTGATCAACAAAATTGATTTACCTTCTGCTGAGCCGGATCGGGTGAAAGAAGAAATTGAAGAAATGATTGGCATTGACGCTAGCGATGCTATTTTAGCTAGTGGTAAAGTGGGCATTGGGATTCCTGAACTATTGGAGCGGATCGTGGCCCAAATACCTGCACCCCAAGGGGATGTAGATGCACCTTTTAAGGCTTTGATTTTTGACTCAGTTTATGATAATTATCGTGGGGTTGTGTTAAGTATTCGGGTCATGGATGGTTTCGTGAAGGTTGGCGATACTATCGAGCTCATGAATAACCAAAAACGTTTTGAAGTGACTGAAGTCGGGGTGATGTCCCCTAAAGCCATTCCCACCCAGCAGTTATCCGCTGGTGACGTAGGTTATTTAACGGCTAGTATTAAGAGTGTTAAAGAAACCCGGGTGGGGGACACGTTAACTTTAGCGGATCGCCCGGCAGAAAAAGCCTTACCCGGCTATCGCAAAATCACACCGATGGTTTATTCCGGGATGTATCCCGTGGATAATGCCAAGTTTAACGACCTGCGTGAGGCTTTGGAGAAACTGCAATTAAATGATGCCGCTTTGGAGTTTGAGCCAGAAACCTCTAAGGCACTGGGTTTTGGTTTTCGTTGTGGCTTTTTAGGATTGTTACACATGGATGTGGTCCAAGAACGCCTAGAACGTGAATTTAATTTAGATTTGATCATGACGGCCCCCTCAGTTGATTATCATCTTGTGCTAACAGATGGCACCGAATCAGTGATTGATAATCCTGCTGAGATGCCGGAAGCATCGAGTATTTCTGAAATTCAAGAACCCTATGTTAAAGCTTCAATTATGGTCCCTAATGATTATGTGGGCCCGGTCATGGAGTTGTCTCAAAAAAAACGTGGTGAATTTGTGACCATGGATTATTTGGACAAATATCGGGTCAATGTAGTCTATGATATGCCCCTGTCGGAAATTATTTATGATTTCTTTGATGATCTAAAATCAAACACCAAAGGATATGCTTCTTTGGATTATGAGATCGAGGGCTATCGGGCCAGCGATTTAGTTAAAATGGATATTTTGATCAATGGCGAAGCTGTTGATGCCCTGAGTACCATTGTCCATAAAGATTTTGCCTTTGAAAGAGGCAAGGAAATTGTGGCGGCGCTAAAGACCACAATCCCTAGACAACAATTTGAAATCCCGATTCAAGCAGCAATTGGCAACAAGGTGATTGCCCGGTCTAATATCAAAGCGTATCGGAAAAATGTGTTGGCTAAATGTTATGGCGGTGATATTTCCCGTAAACGCAAATTATTAGAGAAACAAAAAGCTGGTAAAAAACGCATGAAGTCTGTTGGGTCGGTGGAAATTCCCCAAGAAGCCTTCATGTCTATTTTACGGACAGATGAAACAGAAAGTCATAAAAATTAGTGGAGGTTAATTCATGAGTATTTTAGTACTTGGTGGAGCTGGTTATATCGGCTCACATACGGTGGATCGTTTAATTGAAAAGGGTTATGATGTGGCGGTCATCGATAATTTGATCACTGGCCATCGCCTGGCTGTTAATCCCAAGGCCCGGTTTTACCAAGGCGATGTGCGAGACCGTAATTTCTTGGAACAGGTTTTTAACGCTGAAAAAGTTGACGGGGTCATCCACTTTGCCGCCTTCTCCATCGTCCCTGAATCCATGAGTGACCCCTTGAAATACTTTGACAACAACACGGGTGGTATGATCACTTTGCTAGAAGCCATGCATGCTCACAATATTCAGCGGATCGTCTTTTCTTCCACTGCGGCCACTTATGGGGAACCTAAACAGATCCCCATCAAAGAAACGGATCCCCAAGTGCCTACTAATCCCTATGGGGAAAGCAAGTTAGCCATGGAGAAAATCATGAAGTGGGCCGATGCAGCCTATGGCATCAAGTTCATTGCCCTGCGTTACTTTAACGTGGCCGGGGCTAAGGCCGACGGTAGTATCGGCGAAGATCATCATCCTGAGACCCACTTGATCCCCATCATTTTACAAGTGGCCCAGGGCAAACGGGATAAACTCAAGATCTTTGGCGACGATTATCCCACCAAAGACGGCACCAACGTGCGGGATTATGTCCACGTGGTGGATCTAGCCGATGCCCATATTTTAGCTATTCAACGCCTGTTGGACGGGGGCGCTTCTGATGCCTTTAACTTAGGGTCTTCCACGGGCTTTTCTAACAAAGAAATTTTAGAAGCTGCCCGCAAAGCCACGGGTCAAGCTATTCCGGCGGAAATGGCCCCAAGACGGGCTGGGGATCCCAGTACATTGATCGCCGATTCCACCAAGGCCCGCAAAATACTGGGCTGGCAACCCCAGTATGATGACGTTGAAAAAATTATCGCCACAGCTTGGACCTGGTTGAACACGCATCCAGATGGTTATGGGGATAAATAAAGTCAATAAAAATTAATGGCTGATTGTCATTGAACATTTGAACGTTCAATGACAATCAGCCATTTTTATTTTTGGCGATGATGATCAGCGGATTCAAAGGGTGGGGAATTGTGCTTAGGAATAATTAAATTAAAATAAAGAAAAATGATTGTGATAAAAAGCACTATTTAGTCACTGGGCAAATAGTGCGCTGGCATAGGATACAAAAAAACATCATCAATAAGCGCCTAAGTCATAGTTTGTTGTCATGACCAGCGTGATGATGATGTCTCTTTTGAATTAGCCGTGATTATGAATCAGGATGAGCAGCATGAGTGGTTTTTTCCCAGTTTGTCAATCTCAAAATTTGCCGCAGGGTTGCTTTATAGGGCACGACAACTAACGGGATTAAATAAAGTTGAAACAAGATACTCAACCAAAAGGCATGGATAAATTTACGGGGATTTGAAGCCGCTGAATTACGATTGAATTGTAGCGCCATGAATAAGCAAATGATCAAATTCAATACCACGATTGTAAACAGCGCCGGACTGATCCAATTTTGCGGGGCGGTGAAAGCAGCAAATAGTTGAACTACCAGGGCGATCAGATTGGTGAGTGGCAAGAAAGTAGCCACAACTGGTAAAACCAGCCAGGTAGTGGTATCTAATTTTTGAAATAATTTAATTTGCGAGCTTCGCCACAGTTTTGGTAAATAGCGCCAACATTGTAGACTGCCTTGACACCAGCGCGTCCGTTGTTTGATCAAGGGGGCTAAATGTTCAATGCCACTTTGATGGATAACGACATCGTTATTAAACGCCGTGTGAAATCCCTTCAGCCAAGCCCTTAGCGTGAATTCTAAGTCTTCCAACAGACTATGGCCCCAAGGATTAGCTAAAGCTAGGGCTAACGTTACAAACTGACCATTTCCCGAGGCAATACCCTGGCTGTAGCGTTCACGGACTTGTTGTTGGGCACTGTTCATGCCTAAAAATTCAAAGTTCTGCATCCTAGTGAGCCAGTTATCGGTATTATAAATGGCAACGCCACTCTGAAACATGTCAATTTGGGGATGATCCGCAAAAAAATCTACGGCTTTGGTCAAATTGGCTGCATCGATCCGGGAATCGGCATCGATGATGGCTAAAATTGTATGACGCGGTGAAGTCGTATGGTTAAAGTTTGAAATTTTTTGGGTTGCAAAGTTTAAAACGGCGCCTTTGCCTTGATGTGCCTGCTCGCTGGGCCGGTCTAAAACCACAAGCTGATTTAACGATAAGTGGGCCATTAACTCAGAGACCAAAATTAAACTGTTATCACTGGAATCATCGTTAACGACTACCACAGTGGCGTCAATTCTGGCTGGCAGTCGCTGGATTTGTGCCAGCAAAGCTTCAATTGTGGAGACAATGACATGTTCTTCATTAAGCATTGGAATGACCAGATAAAGCTTAAATTGTTGGGGATGTGCTGGTGGCGTTGGGATCGGCGGTAATTTAACACTGGCAGATAGGGTGAAACTCAATAAATAAACCAGATAAAACAAAAATGAAACCACGAGTGCAACTATGAAAAGAACCGACAATATATTCACCTACTGTTAGAAATCGTTTAATTGAAAATAAAGTATCTCTAGATTAGTATTTGTTATATAATTATAAGGAAAACTATCACCAAATGAAATGATAACACTATTTTTAAATAAAGGGAATACGCATGTGCTAGTTAATTTTAAATCATGTATCCATAAACAAACATTGCAATAGTGTCTAGAAACATACACTTCGTTCATCATGTCAGTTTTTAGTTTCTGGCTTAAGTAGTCAACGTCTGCCAAACTATGTGAACAGATAAATTGATTGATTAGGGCGGCACTATTTTAATATCATGAATAGCGGCCTTGCTGGGCGTTGAAACCAAGGTTTTTCAAGAACTTAAACACTTTGGCTTGGCGATTACAGATGTTTTGGCATGGCAGCATTGGGAAGTTGTCTTAGGTTTAGGTTCAAATTCTTGGATCAAACGTTGATAATTAGTCGTAAATTAGTGACTAATTGACTTAATGAAAATTGAAAATTTTCTAAATTTTGGTTACATTCAATTTGGTCTGACATCGGTCTCACTTCTTTGATCAGGAGTAACTAAAGTGTAGCCGATTCAGGTTACTTTTGTGTGATTACTTTTAACTAACACCACGCGTAAGGGGAATATAGGTAAAGATGACAATTATACAGAATATTAAAAAAGTCGGTCTCAGTATCGCCGGTTTAGTTGCAATGGCCCTGTTAGTTTGGGACTTATTAGCCACTCTCCAGACACCCGGGTTTAAAGCCCATATTAGCACGACTCGCCTGTTAGTAGCCGTGATCTTGAGTACTACTATTATATTAGCCAGTTGGTTTTTTGCTAAATTTTTGACAAAGAAAAACCGCTTAATTATTTTTATATCAATCTTAGCTTTAGTTCTTTTAAAATTTATTTTTGTGCTACGTTTTCCAATTGCACCCACATCGGATTTTTGGAATTATCATGTACTAGCGTCTTACAACGTCTTAGGCATGACTTGGTCTAAAATGTGGACTCAGGGCTATTTAAATACAAATATTATTTGGCCTCATGTCATCAATATTTCTTGGTTTTATAGTGTATTTTATTCATTTTTTAGGCCGAATTATTTGGTGGCTCAGTGTGCTAGCATTTTATTAAGTGGCGTCAATGCAATTTTGCTGTTTAGTTTATGTCAACACTTTGTCAGCAAACGCGCGGCAATTTTTGCCGCATTGATTTTCTATGCGATCCCGGCCTACTGGCTTTATACGTTGTTAAACGGGGCGGAACCCATATTTTTAACTTTTTTATTAGGTGCGCTAATCTGTTACCACCGCGCCATGTATGCTAAAGGACAGCGGTTAATGATTGAACACTACTTTTATTTTGGCTTTTCTTTATTGTTGCTGTTTTTAGCCAATATGGTTCGGCCAATTGCCTTAGTCTGGATCGTAGTCATTGTCTTTTTTAGTATTTTTCGCTTGAAATCACGCCAAAAAGAATTTCCTCGGCGAATCTGGTTCAACCCCTTAGCCTATGCCGTTATTTTTGTGTTGCTTAACTTAGCCAGCACGCCGATTTACCGAGTCTTATATGGGGTACCTTTTGCCCCAACGACCGTGCTGAATCAATATTCTCTGGCGATTGGGACCAATGTGAAGACTGGGGGCATGTATGCTGGTGGGATTCGCCAACAGGTTGATCAAGATTTAAATCAAAAGAGCTTACCCTTGACCAAACGTTTTGACAAAGTAACCACAGACATGCAAAAAATCTCTAAGCATAATATCCAGACCTTAAATCAAACGCGGGGGTGGGTACCCTTTTTAAGGGTCAAAACTATCAATTTGATGCGAGAGGATTATGGCTCTAACTGGATTTTATATAATTTAAAGCGCAACAGGGATCGCACAACTTATTACACACGCTTGAGTGCGTTTTTGAGCGTGTATTCGACGATTTTCTTCGTGATATTGCTGGTGCTAGCCGGCTTAGTTTTATTGCTGAGCCCATGGCTGATTTATCGCCAGCGTAGTTTCCACATACCAGATTTAAATCGGCTTTTTTATGGCTTGCTTTTGTGGGATGGCTTTATGCTAAGTAGTCTGATTTTTGAAGTGCAGGGCCGCTACCATATCATCTTATATGTGCCCTTATTACTGATAATCACCTGGGGGCATGATAGATTATTTCAACGCAATAAATTGGGTTGAGCGTTTAACTGATCCTGTAAAGCAGGGGCTAAGTGTATCGGTAAACCAGGGGTGTCATCGTTGATAAATTGTAAGCGACCAGCTTTTAAAACCGGTGGATTTAAAATTAAAGTCTGTTTGAAAAATTGGGATGCTGGCCCCACGTCACCGGGATAAGTGCAAAGACTTAAGCGGGCCAACGTCTGGCTATACAGCCGGCCCAAGTCACTTTCGACCATCCCGCCAATCCAGATACCCAGACCATGTTGATGACAGAGTTTCATGATGTCTAAGGCCACTTGAAAGCCCCCGACCCGAGCTGGTTTCACATTAATAATGTGGGCACTACGGCATTTGATAGCTGTTTGCACATCGTCTAGGGTATGAATATTTTCATCTAAGCAAAGTGGCGTTTTTAAATTAGCTTGTAATACGCCATGGGCCACAAAATCAGTATTGCTTAAGGGCTGTTCTAACATCGTAAGATTTAAGTGATCCAGGCTTTGCAACTTAGACATATCTGCCAACTTAAAGGCCGCATTGCCATCTAACATGAAGGCCATGTTAGGGAAAGCGCCGCGAAGTTGCTTTATTTTTAAGAGATCAGCCAAACCGGCGACTTTTAATTTGATACGACGATAACCGGCAACCTGGGCCGCCTGAATCTGTTGGGTTAGGGTATGAACACCGTTTAGTCCTAAGCTAATACCTACGGGGATGTTTAGATGCACCTGACAGCTAGCTGCACGGCTTAAGTAAGTTGCTAAGGGTAATTGGGCCCCTTGGGCAAATAAGGCCCATAGTGGCATTTCTAAGGCTGCCTTAGCCATTTGGTGGCCAGCAACATCTTGGAATAGGCGGTTGAAATCACCTGGTGTGGTAAAATTTTGATCTTTCATTTTGGGACCCAAATACGATTGAATAAACGCCCGCGCTTCAAATTGTGTTTCTGGATTATACAATGGGGTGTCTAAAGCCTCTAGCTCTCCAATGGCCCTGTGGCCTAGCTCGTTGGTTAAAGCGACTAGGGTCAAATGTCGTTTTTGCATGGTGTCATGATTGGTCGTAAAAGGGGCATTCAAGGCTAAAGTGACTGGTAATAATTGAATGGCAGTTAAATGCATAGTTATCCCTCAAGTTTTAAAATTTGCTGAACGGTTTCTGGTGCTTCTAAATGAACATTATGACCAACATTTGGGACTGTGATGCCTTGGCCTTGTGGCAAGTCATTTAACATGGCTTGGCCAATTTGGGTAAATTTAAGATCTAATTGTCCCGTGATGACGGTTGTTTGGAAATTAAAGCGCAACAAATTTGGCCAGTAGTTGGGTTGTGAACCAGTGCCCATTTGCGTCAGACTTTTGGCGAGTTGATTTTTATCTTGGACTAGACGTTGCTTGCGGACTTGGGTTTTTAAAGCCGAGTTTAAATGGGTTTGACTGGCAAATAAGGGTAAGGCTTCCCAATGGTCGACAAATTCAGCCAAAGAACCTGACAATAATTGTGCTGCTAAGTTGGCGTCATGATTTTGCCGCTGGTGACGAGCGTCTTTGGTAAGCATACCCGGCCGCGTACTTTCCAAGTAAAGGTGGGCAACTTTTTGGGGGTAGGTGGCCGCAAAAGCAATGGCGACCCGACCACCCATTGAATAACCCCAGAGGTTAACGGGGGCTTCACCGATGATTTGCGTTAAAATGGCGTTTAAGTCTTGAACTTGGTGGGCCATGGTATAGGGGTAATCTTGGTCAGCGTTGGTGGTACCATGACCGAGTAAATCCGGTAAAATAAAACGACCGGGTAAGTGTTGGACTAAATTAAAAAAATCAAGGCCACTCCCCATAAAACCGTGCAGCAACAGCCAAGTTGGTTCACCAGTGCCAACAATTGTGAGATGATAGCTACTTTTCGTCAATTGTAGTTGCATATAATCGCTCCATTTCTTGCTGCCAGGACTGGGTCAACTGTTGATGCCGTTTGGCATTTTGTGGCCGATTTGTTTTTATTTCTAGAATAGTTAAACCTGGTTCGTGGTGAGCTAAAGCGGCTTCAAAGGCCGATTTACTGGTAATGATTTGATAATTAGCGTGATAGAGTTGACTGATTGCAGCCACATCTAAATTTTGAGGGGTCCCAAATAATGATTCGAAATATGCGGTGGCTTTGGCCTGGGGCAGGAATGAAAAAATACCGCCGCCATTATTATTAATTAAGATGATAGTCAAGTTCAACGGATAACGGGTGGTGAGCATTAAACCATTCATGTCATGGAAAAAGGCTAAATCACCCGTGACTAAGAAGTTTGGTCGCTGTTCATGTAAACCAGCCCCCAATGCGGTGGAGATGACCCCATCAATACCATTGGCGCCACGGTTACACAGTAGCGTGAAGTTACCCTGGTGTGGTGCAAAAAAATTATCAAAATCTCGAATAGGCATGGAGTTACTGATGAAAATCTGACTTGCTGTCAACTGCTGACTCATTAAATAGGGCACTGCTGCTTCGTCTAAGGTTGTTAAATTCTGGGCTAACCAGCGTTGATAGTGCCGCTGTAATTGCCGCCAGGCTGAGCTGAACGGTTGTTGAGTTGCTGTTGGTTGCAACTGGCAATTTTCAAAGAACCAATTTTCACTTACCGGTAATTGTGTTGTGGTGGCTTTCGTATAGTCATCCAAGTGATGATTGGTATCTAAAAAATAAATAGGACAAGATCTTGTGGCCAACCACTGGCCTAAGGCAGCCGAGACCATGGTTGTCCCAGTCCGTAAAATGAGATCAGGTTGTAAGCTGGCCGGTAAGGCTTGACAGGTCTTAAGGGTCAAATCACTACTGGTGATAACCAAATCATTGGCATCCTGGCGTAATTGACTCAGGGGATCCGCTAAGATTGGCACTTGATATTCATTGGCAAAGGCTAATAGGGCTTGTTGTTGCTGCGAATCAGTGCTGGGACCAGCGACAATCAGTAATTTACCCTGGCTCAGTTTTGCTTGAATCGTGGCCATGGTTGCTGGGGGAAGCTGAGTTTGGGTTTTAGGAAAAGCGATTTTTTGTGGCGTTTGGTTAGATTGACCGGTTAAATCAGGCATTAAGGGTTTACGTAGTGGTAGGTTGATATGCACCGGCCCAGCCGGTGCGGCTTGGCTTGAGGCAATAATGCGTTGCACGGCAAAAGCCACATAGGCCTGGACATCCGGGCCTTGATCTGGGGTGGGCAATTGTAAGAAATCCTTGACCTGATCGCCGTAAAGCCTATTTTGATCAATGGCCTGGGGTGCGCCAATATTCGTTAATTCAGGGGGCCGGTCGGTGGTCAATACCACTAGGGGAATATGACTGAGTTTAGCCTCACAAATAGCCGGGAAAAAATTAGCCGCTGCCGTGCCAGAAGTGCAAAGCAACAAAGTGGGGCGTTGGCTTTTTTTAGCGATACCCAAGGCAAAAAAAGCGGCAGAACGTTCATCAACATCGACATAAAGTTCAAAATGACCTGCCTGGGCTGCTTGTGCCAATAATAATGCGACGGGTGTTGATCTGGAACCTGGGGCAATGACGACTTGGCGAATATTTTGCTGCTGTAAACTGGTAATAATTAAGTTGACGTAGTTCGTCAAAATTTGGGTTGGATTAGACATTGAAGACAGTGGTCCTTTCATAAAGGGTATTTAACATCGGTTGGAACTTCAACGCGGTTTCTTTGACTTCCTTTGTTGGCAAAGAGTCGGCTACAATACCGGCCCCTGCAAATAAGGTAGCTTGGTTAGTTTTGAGCAGTGCACTACGGATGCCCACGACGAATTCACCCACATGATTAAAGGTCAGATAGCCAATTGGGGCACCAAATAATCCTCGCTTCAAAGGTTCAATATGCCGAATCTGGGCTAATGCTTCGTTTTTAGGGACGCCCCCTAGCGCTGGCGTGGGGTGGAGCGCCGCAATAAGGTCGAAAATACCAGCTGGCGTTGGTAATTGCCCCATGATTGGGGTAAATAGATGTTGGACATTTTTATTTTTTAATAAAATGGGTGTGTTTGCATAGTGCACTTTAGCTTGGTGCTGATGTAAAATAGCTAGAATTGTTTTAGTAACAAAAGCCTGTTCTTGGCGGTTTTTGGTATCGGCCAGCAATTGGTTGCCAAATTCTAAATCTTCTGTCGGCGTCTTGCCCCGGGCAATGGTACCGGCAATGGCTGCAGTTTGAAAGTTAGCCTGATTAAATTGAATCAAACGTTCCGGGGTGGCACTGAGGAAGGCTAGCTTTTGATGCCGTAATAAAACGTGGTATGTTTCTGGATTCATTAATCTAGCATTCAGCCAGCTTTTCTCTGGGCTAATTGGACTTGAACTGGTTGTCTGTAGGGCTCGAGCCAACACCACTTTTTTTAATGAACTTTGGTGTTGTAATAGGTTGACGGTGACACCAACCTGTTGTTGCCAGTGATCAAGGGCTAATGGCTGCTTAGTTTCAAGAACAGGGGTATCTGGCAGTATTTTGGTAGCTAGTGTTATTAAATTTAAAAAGTCGGCAACGGCTTGGGAAAGCTGCTGGGGTTGTTGGGCCAGCACTAGCAGTTCAAAGTTAGCCGGAGATTGCTGAATTAGTGTATATTGAGGTAAGAAGAAATAGCCTTGCGCCAAGTTGCCCCAAATATTTTGTTGATCTGAGGGCTGGTTCTCAAAAGGATAAGCGCCAAATATTTGCGCTTGATTTTGAATAGCTGCCGGAATTTGAGTCTTTTGGGCAATTTGCCACTGTTTAACATCTGTAAAGGCAGTTTGGGGGCTGTGAGGTGTCAGGCTACTGATTGTTCCTAGGCCAAAGCGAATTTGGTGTTCAGGCGTTTCAAATGCAAAAAAATCAGAGTAGTGCGGGGCTATTTGTAAAACTTGTTCAAGATTGGTTAGTTTTAAAACTTGCTTATGATAAGCATACATTCTTTTTCACGCCTTTAATTTATAATCAAGATTTGCTCTTCTTATTTTGACTTAAATTGCAAAAAAAGTCTAATATCTAAGCTGGCTGTATTTAGAAGCGGCGATAACTAACTTGGAGGGATTTATTGTGAAGCGGTTAAGGAAAATTCTGGGCTGGTTTAGCTTGGTATTATTAGTATTGGTCGGTCTGGCACTCATCTTTAATGAACCTATTAAGAATTATTTAGTAGCCCATAATGGGCAAACTAAAATTGTTCGAATGACTAAAAATCAGATTGCTCAAAGTCACCATCAAAAGGGACAATTTGATTTTTCAAAAGTAGAAAGTATCAGTGCTACTCAAGTGGTGCAAGCTGCGACCCATAATGATGCTGCGCCCTTAGGAAAATTGGCTATTCCGGCTGTCGGACTTAAATTACCAATTGTCAAAGGCCTCAGTGATGACAGTTTAAGTACTGGTGGGGGAACGATGAAGCCTGATCAAGCAATGGGACAGGGAAATTATGCCCTGGCTGGTCATTATATGACTGATAAGGGGGCATTATTTTCACCCTTAGCGCGGACACAGATCGGTCAATTAATGTATATAACTGATCTGACGAAGGTTTATACTTACAAAGTCACCTACAAGCAGATCGTGGACCCGACTTCTGTGTGGTTAATAGCTGATAAACCAAATACGCAGTTATTAACATTGATTACTTGTGCAGATGGGGGGACAAATCGCTGGTGTGTCCAAGGTGATTTAGTCAAAACGCAAGGGGCGACTAAGCGTAATTTAGCCGTTTTTCAATAACAAAGCCGTTGGGTCAAAATTAAGATAATTAAAGTTAATTAAAGTTAATTTAAAAGATTGCCCTGGGACCTTGGTTCACCCAAGGCTATTTTTCTGCTATAATAGCTTGTTTGTAAGACTCGGTTTGGAGGTTTCATTCTTGGATTCAAAATATACTTGGCAATTTAAAGAAATGCCGACACAGCAGGAAATTCAAACACTGGGGTCGCAATTTCATTTAGCGCCATCAACAGCGGCATTGTTAATTCAACGGGGCTTGACAACTACAGATGAAATTAAGCGTTTTTTAAATCCTGATTTAGCGGATTTAAATGATCCGTTGGCCCTTCATGATATGCAAGCGGCGATTGATCGTATTGAAGCCGCTATTATGGCTGATGAAAAAATTATGATTTATGGCGATTATGATGTGGACGGCTTAACCAGTACCGCAATTATGAAAGCGGCCATTGAGATGTTAGGCGGTTCGGCGCAATATTATATCCCCAATCGTTTTGAGGATGGCTATGGGCCTAATTTGAATGTTTATAAACGCTTGATTGCTAGTGGCGTCAATTTAATTATCACGGTGGATAATGGGATTGCTGGCAAAGCGGTGATTGACTATGCCCAAAGTCAAGGTGTTGATGTGATCGTTACTGATCACCATGCGCTCCCAGAGACGCTCCCGGAGGCTGTGGCCGTTGTTCACCCCCGCTATCCGGGCAGTGACTATCCGTTTAAGGATTTATCTGGGGCAGGGGTGGCTTTTAAAGTGGCCAGTGCCCTTTTAGAAGAGGTACCTACTGATCTATTGGATTTGGCCGCCTTAGGGACCGTCGCTGACTTGGTGTCTTTAACAGCTGAAAACCGGATTATTGTTACTTATGGCTTAAAAGCACTACAACACACCACGCGACTTGGCTTAAAGGCATTGTACCAAGTTGCTAAAATCAATCCAGCGACCATTACAGAAACCACGATCGGCTTTGGTATCGGGCCTAGGTTAAATGCCTTAGGGCGCATGGGTGATGCTAATCCCGGCGTTGCGTTATTGAGTACGTTAGATGCTGATTTTGCCAACGAGATGGCTACAAAAATACAAACTATTAATAGTCAGCGACAAAAATTAGTGCAAGATATTAGCCAACAGGCCTTGGAACAAGCCAATGAGCCAGCAAATCAAGGGGCCAAAACGTTGATTATCACAGGGCAAAACTGGCATGAAGGCGTCTTAGGGATTGTGGCTAGTCATGTGGTTGAAAAAACAGGCAAACCCACGTTAATTTTAAATATTGATCCAAAAACTCAGCTGGCAAAGGGTTCTGGCCGCAGTGTGGCGGATTTTCATTTGTTCAACAGCTTAACGGGACAGCGGGCTGAATTGACAAGTTTTGGGGGACATCATATGGCTGTAGGATTGACCTTGCCCGCGGCCAATATTGATGCGGTTCATCAGGGGATGGAGGTTTATGCTGTCAAAACCAATTTCGAAATCGCCCGCAAACCCACCAAAACTGTTGACTTGACGTTAGATTTAACCCAATGTAATCGTGACTTTTACGATGAATTACAGCAATTAGCGCCCTTTGGAACGGACAATGCGCAACCTTTATTTGAAATCAAGGCTTTAACAATTGCCAGTTTGCGTCAAATTGGTAAAACACAGCAACATTTGAAATTAGATTTAAAAACCGATACCAAAGATATCACAACGCTGGCATTTGGCTTTGGGTCTTCATTTGAGCTGCTTCAACATTATACCGGTGAACTGGCAGTCATTGGGACATTGAATTTGAATGAGTTTAATCATCAAACGACGCTGCAATTGATGTTGACCGACTTTAACTTAATTCAAGCGCCTGAAGATCAGCAAGGCGTAACGGCCCCAAATATTCGCGTTGTGAAGCAAAAACGACTGACGACCCAATTATTTAGTACGCCGGGGTTATATGTATTTTTTAGACAAGCATATTTGGAAAAGGTCGCCCCCTTAGTTGAAAATAAACCGGTAACGTTAAGTTTATTCTCAGAGGAAGGCGTTGTTTCAGCCTCGAAGATTATCGTGGTGGATCAACCAAACAATATTGAACAACTGAAATTCTTCTTAGATCAACAGCAGGCCCAAGAGCTGATTTTTACGTTCTTTGCGCCGCAAAAACCTGCGTTTAAATTACCCGATCGGTCATTATTTGCTAAAGTGTTGCAGTACATTGAAACTCACCGAGATTTGCAGGTTGGGGCAAGCGCGCAAATAGCAGCTTATTTACAAATGGATTCGGTTCAATTGCAATTTATTTTAAAAGTGTTTTCCCAGTTGGGATTTGTTAAAATAAATGATGGTTTAATCAACGTTTTGGATATTCATACAAAAAAAGCGCTGGAGACAGCGCCAACTTATCAAGCGATGGTCCAACGCCTGAGTGTGGCACAGACGATTGCTGAAAATACAAATGAGAAATTACAGCAGTTGATTTTAAAACAATTGAATCAGGCTGCTAAATAAAGGATGAAGCTATCATGACAATTAATTATCGAGATTTTATCGCAGATGTACCTGACTTCCCGGAAAAGGGCGTGATCTTTAGAGATATCTCCCCTTTGATGGAAAATGGCGCTGCTTACAGTGCGGCAACCAATGATATAGCAACTTATGCTGCCAATAAGGGTGTAGAAATGATCTGTGGGCCTGAAGCCCGAGGCTTTATTGTGGGGTGTCCGGTAGCTTATAAATTGGGCGTAGGATTTGCACCTGCCCGCAAGAAGGGTAAATTGCCCCGAGAAACGATTTCAGTAAGTTATGACCTAGAATATGGCCAAGCTGCTTTATACATGCACAAAGACGCTGTGAAGCCTGGGCAGCGTGTGTTAGTGGTGGATGATTTGATGGCCACTGGCGGCACCATCGCCGCCACCATTAAATTGGTTGAAAAATTGGGTGGCATTGTGGTGGGCACCGCCTTTTTAATTGAATTAAAAGATCTACATGGTCGCGACAAGATCAAAAACTATGATATGTTCACCTTGATGCAATATTAGACGTATTTGCTAGTTTATAATAAACCCTGTTATTTAATGATTGACTTTTGTAACTGCCTTGAAGTGCGTTTAACCAGCATTCATAGAAACTATTATAAATCATAATATTTTCTTCAAAGATTCTGGTTATAATGTTTTGATAGATGGTCCTTAGAAAATTAATAAGGGGTACTTTATTATGAACATCATTCAAACGAAAACTCAGACGCGCCAGTCGGCAAAGCGGATACCGTGGGTCGATATTGCCAAAGCTTTAGGTATTATTGCAGTGGTTATTGGGCACTCTTATCCAGTTAAAGATACTTTTTATCAGACGATTTATTGGTGGCATATGCCCTTGTTTTTTATTGTTGGTGGTTTTTTTGTAAAACCACTAACTAGCGATTTATTGAATTTAAAAATGTTTATCAAACACCGGATCTGGCCATTGCTAAAAATATATTTTGGGTCAGGTTTATTGATTATTAGTCTCAATTTCTTGGTGGAGAAGCCAAATGTCGTTTATACATTGGCTTATTTTGGCCGCCTATTATATGGCGGGACAGAATTAAATGGGGATACCAGTGTGTTTTGGTTTTTGACAGTTTATTTAATTGCTTTGGCATTGCTTCAATTGATTTTGTATCTACCCAGTCGTTTTAGCCAATTCAGTGTGGTAATTAGCCTGTTTTTGTTGGGGACCTCATATCCCAATGCGGAAGCAGCGTTGGGCTTTCCCATGCCCTGGAATGCAGATGTTGCTTTGATGGCTTGTTTTTATATGTGGGTGGGCCAATTCGGATTTCAATTTATCAAACAGGGCATCGCTGCTAGGTGGTTATTGGTACTGACGTTATTTGCAGCTAGTACGTTAGTGATTTTGCAAAAATATGATATTATCAATCAGCTGCTTTATATGAAATCCCACCATATTACGAATACCTGGTTTGCCCTGGTTGTGCCACTTATCTTTGCGACGGCTATTTTATGTTTAGCTTATTGGCTACAATTTACGCCACTACACGCCGTTTTAACCACAATTGGCCAGCACACCTTGCCAATTATGTTAGGGCATAAGGCATTGTTTTCGATACTAGATAAATTGGATGACCCGACCTGGCTAGTGTTAAGTATAGGCGGTATCCTTGTGCCGCTAATTGCCGTACAAGCGGCATATTTAGCCCAAAGATATTATGCCAGATATCGCGAGCGCTTGTATTGGGTAAATCCAAGCTAAAAGATAGAAACCGGGGTGATGGTAATCAAGAAAGTTTATTGGTGCTTGTGGCCAACAATGCTAGGATTAGGCTTGATTTTGGGCTTTTTTGCCCAACGGATCGATCAAACACAGCGTTTAGATCAGGCTTATAATTTCACAGCAACACCCACGGTTTTTGTCCACGGCTATCACGGTTCTTTCAAATCAGAGCGGGATATGATGACTGATATCGAAAAGATGGGCTTAGGCCAACATGAGCTTACTGTCACCGTGAGCCCTAAAGGCAAGCTATCATTTCAAGGTCATTTAGATACACAGCACCATAATCCTTTGATCGGGGTTGTTTTTCAAGATAATACGGCGGGGGAAATGGCTTATGCCTTATGGTTAGCCAAAGTGATGCGTGCGTTAAAACGCGATTATCACGTGGTTCAATATAATGCGGTGGGGCATTCCATGGGCGCCGTTGCTTGGGTTTTATATGCCCAACAGGAACAAGATGTGGGCGCGGTACCTATTATGGCAAAATTAGTGACCATTGCCGGTCCTTTTGATGGTATCTTGGGCTTTGGCGATCAAGTTAGGCGAAATTACTTTTTGAATTCCCAAGCAAAGCCCCGCTATCAAACCAAACTGTTTCGCGAGATGCGGCTAAATGGGCCGCGCTTTCCGACGCGCGTACCGGTTTTAAATATTTATGGGGATCTAAACGATGGGACCAATTCTGACGGGGTAGTCAGTGTTGTTTCGGCGCGATCATTGCGTTATCTGATCAAACCTTATGCCAAAAGTTACCAAACTGTTTTAGTGACTGGCCCCAATGCGCAGCATAGTGCGTTACACCGGCATAATTTGCAAGTTAGTCAAGCTATTATGAATTTTTTATGGCACAAATCAGACCAGCAAATTCTGGATAAATAAAATAGCCAAGGTTCCCTGTTATGCTGGGCCTTGGCTATTATTTTGCTTTTTTGAGGTTGGTTGATTTTGGACTTTTAAGTTGGCCTTTTTGGCGGCTAATTGTTTATCTAATTCGCGTTTTTTCAAGGTGACGATGAAATAAGCCATAAACGGTTCCAGAATCATTAGAATAATTGCCCCAATGATAAGATAAAAGACCGCTTGTTGGCCGCTGTTAAAACTATTAAATCGCGTGATGATATCGGCAATGGACATCTTGGTGGCTCCTTTAAGAGGTTTTAGACTGCATTTGTGGTTGGGCTTTGAGTTTGGCATGGGCAATTAAATTATGGATGGCCACCCAATGTAGAATGACTCCTACAAAAAAGTATTGGGGTAGGATCCAAAAAATTAAAAAGCCGAAGATACCAAAAAGGTTGCCAAAAAGTAGCCAGTTATTATCTAAGGATTTGAGATACGAAAAAATATGTAAGCCAATCCCCAAAATAAAAATCCAAAAAATCTTATCCGCAATGTTGCTATATATAATGAAAAAGTCACTTATGTCAAGCATTTGCGAAGTTAGGCACATCACAATGATGGCTAAAATCTCAAATAAAGTGATGATCAAAAATAAAATATCAAACAGGGCTGGAAATTTACGGATAGATAGATGCATAACAGTACTCCAATCATTGTTTTAACAAATTAATTTGGTAGGCTATCTTTACATTAACAGAAGGGTAACCAATATTACAAATATTTTACAGCCATTATTATATCAAGTAACGGCCGGAAATCATACGTCAGATTGAGATTTTTTTATTTTCTCTTGTATTAACGCATTCAATAGCAATTTAAAACCCAAAAACACACAAATTCAAGAGCAAAATTGCCGATGATTGTGAATTAAATGATTGCTGAAGTATTATTTTTCTGAGATAATAAGATTTATAAAAGATTGGAGGAAAGAAGATGAAAGTGAAAAAAGTTTTAGTTACCGTGTTTGGTGCCCTAATTGTGGGGTTAACAGGATTATTTGTGGGTAATCAGCAGGTTCAAGCCGCAGCATTTAGACCGGTGGATACATTTCAACATTATGTTGGGACGGCTACCATCAATGGAACTTGGGGTGCCAATTTATTCTCAGGCAATGATCAAAACAAGGTCTTCCAAAAAGTATTGCCGAAAGATTCGCAATGGCAGATCTTTGGCTATACGCATCGTAGCGACGGCTATTATTACTATGCTGGTGGTGACTTATGGATTCAAGGCAATCAAGCTAAGGTCCCAGTCAATTCAGGCACAGAAGCTATTCTAAATACAGTAGCTACTTATGGGGATGTGTCTAATCCGGCTAATTATTGGCGTATTGCTAGCAATGGTTGGATTAATGGTTATTGGGGGAATCACTATATGGAAGTGACCAATAACAATGGTGGCGGCGTTGTGGCGACTTACATTGTGTATGGCAATGGGGATGCAGTTGCGCTGGCAAACAACCCAACGGTACAGCCGGAACAACCTAACCAAACTGGCAGTATTGTGGGAAATAAAGCTTCGCGGATTTATCACACACCAGACCAAAGAAATTATTACATTCACCCAAAGAATATTATCTATTTTGCCAGTGAACAAGAAGCAATCAATGCCGGCTATCGTAAGGCATTTCATTAACGCTGAGCTGGGCTAGTTCACTAGTTGATTTTGTAACCGCTTTATTTTATTTCAAAAAAGTGTATCATCAATCGTAGAGGGGGTTTTTATAATGGATAAGACTTTTACAAAAACTGAATTGGCACAATATGATGGCCAAGATGGCCGTAAGAAGTATGTTGCAATTGATGGTGTTGTTTACGATTTAACCGGGTTTAAAGCCTGGGCTAGTAATAATCACCACGGCAATCATCCTGGCCAAGATTTATCTGAGCAAATTATGAAGTCACCACACAAAAAAAACGTATTAAGTAAATTAACGATCGTTGGTAAATTAGCATAATGCGTTTCCTTTGGGACAAACAACTTACTAAACTGTTGATTTCGCTACATCACATCAACAGCTAGGTTTAAAAATGAAATAAACCTCTGCCTTTGGGTAGGGGCTTATTTTTTTGCAGTTAATTCTAAAAACTCAAAAAATATCTAATTGTCAAATATGGCCATATTTCAAATAGAGCCAAATGCCTAAAAATCGTAGTCTCAAATGTCTGTTATTTTAGTTTTGGCTCCCAATAGGCTCCCATGAAATGTCCAGACATGACCAATCATGCATATTCAAAAAATAAAAAAACCAATCACACTAGGTTTTTGACCAGGCATGATTGACCATGATGTTCATTTAAGGAGAGTACAGGATTTGAACCTGCGCGCCGGTATTAGCCGGTTCGCCGGATTTCGAGTCCGGTGCATTACCACTCTGCCAACTCTCCACAACGCTTTATAGTATAGCAAAAAAAGCGGACGCTGAAAAGTTGTTTTTCAGTGCCCGCTTTTTTGAATGTAGTTAACTCGCTTCTGATGGCAATAAAATGGTTTGACTCCGACCATCGTCATAGGCCAAGACTTCCTTTGGAAATTCTTCATTCCAAGAATACGGCAAATCAAAAGTGATTTTAATTGCAGCGTTATCAGCTTCGGTGAAAGTAATGGTTAGTTTGCCTTCTTTTTCACCTAAATTGAAATTAAGCATATTTTGCAGTGGTACAACGCCTTGCAAGTTGCGATCGATAATATGCCAGATGCTATCAATGATTTCACCAGGCAATACAGCAATAACGCCATAAGTGGCATAGCGGCCATAACCAGCTTGAAACATAATCAACACTCCCATCGTATATTTAAATTGAGCCAAATTTTCATTCCGTGATATCAGCAAACTTTGAACTAAGAAAATTTACCAAATCACTGGGGTTCACACCGACAGATCGGCCAATTTTCCCTGCTGAAACGATGATTTCTGCTTCCGTTTCAGCCATATCAGAGACAAAAATTGGATAGTTATGCGTTTCATGAATACCAATTGGCGTGTTGGCACCATGCTCATACCCAGATGTTTTCATCAAGTCTTTTAAGGGCACTAAACCCACTTTTTTGTTACCAGAAACTTTGCTTAGCTTTTTCCAGTCAACTTGCGTATCCAAGGGGATAACTGCCACTACAGGGCCCGTGGTATGCCCGGTAAACACCAAGGTTTTATAAATTTTATGTTCAGCTATGCCAGCATGATCACTATTTAACTGCTGAACATCGCCTTCTTGATGTGTTGAAAACGCATAAGGCTTATAAGCGATCTTAGCTTTATCCAGAATTTTTTCGACTAACGTTTTGTTCAAATGTGATTTTTTCTTACTCATGTTCAACCTCCATGACTATAATATAACAAATTTTGGAATTATAAAAAAATAAAGGTATAATAAATGCCATAAAGAGGTGTGTTCAATGCTTTTTTCAAAAAAAAGAAATACAAAAAACGAAAACGATTTACTAAACGTTACCAAAGATCATGACTTTTCTAGTCTGATGAATTCAGTTCGACATGATAGCGATCATTTAAAAAGCGTTCAAGCCGCTTTTGATCGATTGAAAAAAGATTACACGCGACAACCCAAGCATCATTAATTGGGTCACTTCAAATGAGCTACTTGCATTTATAATTTAATAACGCAAAATAAAAAGCTACCTAAAATATTTAGGTAGCTTGTTTGTTTTGGCATCAGTCACCGATGGTTACTTTTCAGCACCATCGGGAGCTAATGCCTTCGACAATATCGCACTTGTCAAAAGACATCACCTCCTTTTCTAAGTGCATGATAGCATAGGATTAAATTGGCGTCAATCCTTTTGATTATATTTGGGATTAAAAAATAACGGGTGTGATTTATTATAATTAAAAAATTATGTTGACTATAAGTTTTACTATGATATGATTTATTCATAAACATGTTGTAAACGTTGATGTAACTGGAAAATAAGGAGATGAACAATTATGTGTGTTGTCATGAATACGAGTGATTTTCAATATACTAGAATGTACTTAGAATTTTTAAAACAGCAAATGTCGAAACTAATTACATTGGATGATGTTTTTAATGAATATTCTGAAACTATTCTAAATATCAGCAATCGTAATTGTTTAGCTAAAGAAAATTTGAAAGACTTAAAAGCTTATTTTGCTAAAAACCAACAGCGTTATAAAAAACTTTGCCAACAATTAGTCGACGTACCAGTACCTAATCGTTTCACTAACCTACACGATAATATTTTACAGGCGTTAGAAAAATATCAACAAACCTTGCAAGCCTGTACAAATGCCATTGATGCCACTACAAATTCTGTTTGTACCACTGTCGTTGAAAAACAGGCTGTTCGCCGCTTGAGAGCTAAAACATTGCTGGCTTCTGCGGTTTGGGGTGTTCATGAACTACGTGCCTGTGTCTAATCTATGTTAGAATAAAAGTGCCAATAAATAAAAAAGCTAGGTGAGATTATGCGGATTTGGCACTTGATGATCTACAAAAAAAATTTCAATCAAAATACTATTAACGATTTTTTTGCAAATATCTATCACCATCGCGATCAAAATGGGATACACTTTAAAAAAATGAACATTGATGCCGACAGTTCGCAAATGATTGCGTCAACTTTATGGTTTGATTCGGATAATAAGCTAAACAATACGGTCATCACGACTTTTATCAAGTATTTATATGCGCAATTATTGGTGGGACCTAAAGTGGATTTGCCGATTTTAGCTAAAGTGTTGCGTGAGGACTTTAAAACATTGGGAATTGAATACCTTGTCTTGAATAAGTTGGAAATGAATCTTACTTTTTGGGGTGTTGCTTCAGATGCCAATTTTGAAAAACCAGAGACTTCAAACAACGAGGAAAAGCAGCAATAAATTTTGAATATGTTTGTTAACTGACTGTGGCTTTTGTGCAGTCAGTTTTTTTAGTGCAACTTTTACTGTAATGTTAAAATGATTCGCGCCAACCAAATCCGCGGCGTTATTAGATGATTTAATGGTTTTTTTATGTTGTTTTCATGACAGTTTTCACCGGATGCTAGACATCCCCCAAATACTTATTTAAAATGTAAAGGCATAGATGCAACACAATGATACTGGAGATAGCATAATGGACATGGATTTTTTTAAGGCCAAGGATACAATTACGGTGGCCAAGGCGCTTTTGGGGACACTGTTGACATATGATCACCTAGGGCAACAATATGCCGGCTATATCGTTGAAACAGAAGCTTATCTTGGACAGATCGACGCAGCTTCTCACGCTTTTAGGGGGAAACGGACTGTACGCAATGAAGCATTGTTTGCACCCAGTGGTGCTATTTATATTTATCAAATGCGGGGGCTATATCTGTTAAATGTGATTACAGCGGCTAAAGACACCCCTGAAGGTGTTTTGATTCGTGGCATTGAACCAGTGATTAATTTAACTCAGATGATTGAAAATCGCCATGGTCAAAAGGGTATTAATGTGACCAATGGGCCAGGTAAGTTATGCCAAGCCATGGCCTTACACACATTAAGTTATAATGGTAAAAGGTTCGGTGAGGTTCCTTTAGATATTGAGGTGGATCACCGTGCTGTCCCCAAGACAGTTTTGGCCGCGTCAAGGATTGGTGTTCCAAATAAGGGGGAATGGACTGAAAAAGCTTTACGCTTTTACGTAGCCCACAATCCCTATGTCTCTAAATTACCAAAAAAAATGATGGATTTTAAAACGAGAGGTTGGCAAACAGATGAAAGCACAAACTTTTGACGATTATTTATTCCAAGGTATTCAAAAACTTGACTTTGATGGCAATATTGAACTCAATTGGGATAAAGAAGCACATGTCTTTGAATTAAATTTTACGATCCAAGTGGAAAATGCCCAGCATACTGCCCTTGAATGGGAAACAGATGGTACGACTGAGCCGTTAAAGGATACGGATGTGGTGAATTATGACGATGGTGTTTTATTTTATGATCAAACGCGCATCAATGGCCAAGATTATGCTGATGATTATTTGACCATTTTACCTTTTGATGGTAAAAAGGGAATTTCTAAGGCAATTTTGAATGCTTTTTTAGCAAATTTACAAGATGTCCTAAATGATGGTGAAAGTGATTTAATGGACTTTTTAGACAAGGATAATACAGAAGAGATTTTTGTTTTAAAGTGGAATCAGCCCCGTTTTGAACGTTATCTTGCGGCACAACCTGAAGCTAATAACAGCCTGTTACCCTATCCCAAATATTAAGGAGATTTTAACGAATGAAATGGCACAAAGTCGCAATAACCACAACCACTGAAAGTATCGAAGCTGTTGCGGAAATTTTGAATTCAATCGGTGCTAACGGTGTGGAAATTGAAGATTCCGCTGATTTTGCCCATGTTTCAAAGCAACAAATCGGCCCCTTTGGTGAAATTGAAGATCCGGCGCAGATTCCGCATTTGAAGCAGGGGGCAGTTATCTCTGCTTATTTTCCAGATACAAAAAATATGCCGGTATTGCTTAAACAAATTCAAAATAAATTAGATTTATTACCTTCTTATGGCTTAGATGAAGGCCAAGGCCAGATTTTTGTATCTGATTTGGATGAAGCTGACTGGGCTAATAATTGGAAGAAATACTATCAACCCTATCGGGTGACGCGCTTTTTGACAGTCGTGCCGAACTGGGTCGATTATCAACCTGAAGACCCTGGGGAAATTCAAATCACCCTTGATCCTGGGATGTCTTTTGGAACTGGTACGCATCCGACAACGATTTTGGCATTAACTGCCCTGGAGCAAGTTAGTCGTGGTAATATGTCAGTTTTTGACATTGGCACAGGCTCAGGTATTTTGAGTATTGCGGCCAGCAAGCTGGGGGCCAAAGTCATTGAAGCCTGTGACTTAGACGACGTGGCCGTCAAAGCTGCCCAAGACAATATCGATTTGAATCCCAGCGTTAATAATATTCAAGTTTTCAAAAGTGATTTGATGCAGCAAGTTACCGGTAAGGCTGACTTAATCTTAGCCAATATTCTAGCGGAAATTATTTTATTGCTGATTCCTGATTTAGCGGCACATTTAAATCCTAAAGGACAAGTTATTTTATCTGGTATTATTGAAGACAAAGCTAATCAAGTTATTCACGCTTTAGATCAATTCGGATTTAAAGTTGTGACCAAGTTACAACAACAAGAATGGGTGGCACTTATTGTGACCCGTAAGGAAGCAGATTAATGCAACAATATTTTACAACAGCCGCTTTAAAAGTAGGTGCAACGGTGCCGATTCAAGAAAAACGTATTGTTCATCATGTGACTAAAGTAATGCGCATGTTGCCTGGTGCTAAATTTGAACTTGTCGCAGATGGCCAAGCTTTTCTTGGTGAACTTCGCCATATTGCCCCTGAATCGACAACAATTTCTGTCACTATTTTACAGACCTTGAAGCGCCAAACTGAATTACCGGTGACTCCAGTCATTATTTGTGGTCTACCAAAACGAGAGAAAGCAGAGTGGATTGTTCAAAAAGCGACTGAGTTAGGTGTCTGTCAGATAATCTTTTTTGCAGCCAAGCGTTCTGTCACGCGCTGGGATGATAAGAAAGCTGAAAAAAAGTTGCAACGGTTGCAGCAAATTGCTCTAGAAGCCGGCGAACAGAGTCACCGAAATTTTTATCCAGCTATTCAATTTGTACCTGATTTAAAAAAAGTGGTTATGCAATCATTTGCGACTAAATTATTTGCTTATGAAGAAGTAGCAAAAACCGGGGAGCACACCCAACTCAAAAGGGCCGTTGAAACTAGCCAGCTTAAAACAAGTATTGCTTGTGTGTTTGGTCCCGAAGGCGGAATTGAGCCATCCGAAGTTGCTTTATTGACAGAAAATGGCTATCAGGCTGCTGGCTTAGGGCCACGTATTTTACGAACGGAAACGGCACCGCTATATTTTTTGAGTGCAATTTCTTACGCTTTAGAATTATAATGAAATTTGGCTGTATAAAAGTATGGTGTGGCTTTTATTAATCAAAAATATTAGGAATGAATGGATTAAATAATGCGTAAATTAAGAAAATTAGTTCAAAATCATTGGGTTTTATATACGTTACTGGCAATCCTCCTCGCGGTTATTTTGCCTTTAATTAGTGCGGTACTGCATATATCAGCTGCTAACCGAGTTTTATGGCTTTTCTTAGTGATTGATTCAATCTATGCTATTTGGAATGGTTATCATATTGCCAAACATCATTTTTCTCGGTGGTCGTTATTTATTTTTCCAGTTATTTTTTTAGGATTTGCGTTGATTCGGTATAATCCTTATGTTTACTACTTAGCAGGTTTATATTTATGCTTAAGCTATTTAACTTGTAGCTTGGTTTGGCCAAAACAGGTCAAAATAACCAAGTAAGACGACTGACTTTTATAATTGGCTGTAATTTAAGCATTATAGCTATTAATGTGGGGTATATCAGGAAATTGATTTTTTGTTATATTTAAGTGATAATAGATTCAATTAATCGGGTGTCTGCGAAGGGTTTAACAGACAGATTTGCAGGTATTTTTAGGGAGTGAAGCGCTATGGCCGAAGACAAAGAACTAACCCAAGAAGATGTCATGGCATTATGTAGTCAATATATGAATGAAACACATTTGCAATTTGTCAAAAAAGCTTATGACTTTGCGGCATATGTACATCAAGATCAAAAACGGCAATCTGGTGAACCATATATCATTCATCCAATCCAAGTTGCTGGGATTTTGGCAGATTTGAAAATGGATCCAGAAACGGTTGCCTCAGGGTATTTACACGATGTTGTTGAAGATACAAATATTACCTTAGGCGATGTTGAAGAATTATTTGGCCATGATGTGGCAGTAATTGTGGATGGCGTGACGAAACTTGGCAAAATCAAATATAAGTCGCACCAAGAACAATTAGCTGAGAATCACCGCAAAATGTTATTAGCCATGGCAAAAGATTTACGCGTTATCATGGTTAAATTGGCAGATCGTTTGCATAATATGCGGACGTTACAACACTTACGACCTGACAAGCAGCGTCGAATTGCCAATGAAACTTTGGAGATTTATGCACCTTTAGCAGACCGGTTAGGGATTAGCCGCATTAAATGGGAATTGGAAGATATTTCCTTACGTTATTTAAATCCACAGCAATATTATCGAATTGTTCATCTGATGGCCTCTAAACGCACGGAGCGGGAACAATACATTCAGTTGGCTATTGGCGATATCAAAAAAGCCATTGCTGATTTGAATATGAAATATGAGATCTATGGTCGTCCAAAACATATCTATTCAATTTATAAAAAAATGCGAGATCAGCATAAGCAATTTGATGAATTGTATGATTTACTTGCTATTCGGGTGATCGTGGACTCGATCAAAGATTGTTATGCAGTTTTGGGCGCTATTCATACCAAGTGGAAACCAATGCCGGGTCGTTTTAAAGACTATATTGCCATGCCTAAAGCGAATGGCTATCAGTCTTTGCATACGACTGTGATCGGCCCACAAGGCAAGCCCCTAGAAGTTCAGATCCGAACGGAGCAGATGCATCATGTGGCTGAATATGGGGTTGCGGCCCACTGGGCTTATAAAGAAGGCATTAAAGATGAAGTGAATCTAGATGCTTCTGGTCAGAAATTAGATATTTTTAGAGAAATTCTGGAAATTCAAAATGACTCTAATGATGCCGCTGACTTTATGGAAAGTGTCAAAGGGGATATTTTCTCTGATCGGGTTTATGTGTTTACCCCAGATGGGGATGTTTATGAATTACCCAAGGGGTCTATTCCTTTAGATTTCGCTTATATGGTCCACACGGAAGTTGGGAATCATACTGTTGGCGCCAAGGTGAACAGCAAGATTGTGCCACTGAACTATCAACTGAAAAATGGCGATATTGTGGAGATGCTCACGGCATCGAATGCATCCCCAAGTCGAGATTGGATTTCTTTAGTGCATACCAGTCGGGCCCGCAATAAAATTCGGCGTTATTTTAAGTTAGCAGATAAGGAAGTTAACGCTGAAAAGGGTCGGGAAATGCTTGAAAAATCCCTTAATGACAAGGGATTTGTCCCTAAGAACTACATGTCTCGAGAAGCAATGAGCCAAGTTTTAGATCGATTTAATTTTGGCAGTGAAAATGAATTGCTCTCGGCTATTGGCTATGGTGAAATTTCGCCACTAATTGTTGCTAATCGTCTAACTGAAAAGACGCGCAAAGAAAAAGAAGAGCAAGCGCAAAAAGACCGAGAAAAAGAAATTTTTGAACAAGCACAACATGGCACGACGCCGGCCAAAACAGGGACCACTGAAAATCACCCTAATACCAGTACTAACAAAAATACCAATAAAAATACCAATAATAATGATGATGATATTATTATCCAAGGTGTTGATAATTTATTGGTTCATTTAGCAAAATGTTGTAATCCTGTCCCTGGTGATAAGATCGTCGGTTATGTCACGAAGGGTCGGGGGGTGACCATTCATCGCAGTGATTGTCCAAACATTCAAAATGCCAAGTCAATTCCTGGGCGTTTGATTGATGTCACTTGGAGTAATGAAAGTCCTGCGCAAGCTTACGATACAAATTTAGAAATTTATGGTTATAACCGCAACGGTTTATTGAATGAAGTATTACAAACCTTGAATGCCCAAACGAAGAATTTGAACAATATCAACGGTCGGGTGGATCACAATAAAATGGCCGATATTCATGTGACCGTGGGGGTCAATAATGCTGCCCATTTGGAGCGGTTGATTGACAGTGTGAAGAATATCCCAGATATTTACGAGGTTAAGCGGGCTCAAGGTTAATTTAGGAGGATTTTATGCGCATTGTATTACAACGCGTCTCACAAGCACAAGTTGAAATTGACAAGCAAGTGGTTGGTGCAATTCCCCAAGGATTTGTGCTATTGGTGGGTATTCAAGCCAACGATACCCAGGCAGAGATTGATTATTTAGTTCACAAGATTGTAAATTTACGGGTATTTACAGATGCTGAAGGTAAGATGAATTTGCCTATCAGTCAGGTAAATGGGCAGATATTGTCTATTTCGCAGTTTACACTTTATGCGGATACCAAAAAGGGCAATCGGCCTAGTTACACTCATGCGGCCAAGCCGGAAATCTCTGAGCCAATTTATCATGCCTTTAATACAGCACTGCGTCGAGCTGGGCTAGAGGTTGCAGAAGGCGTTTTTGGGGCAGATATGCAAGTGTCCTTGGTGAATGATGGCCCTGTTACAATTGTGTTTGATACAGACCACAAATAAGTCAGTTTTTTGTTAGGAGCATTTATGGAATTAGATAATTTTATTTGGGATTTTGATGGTACTTTATTTGATACGTATCATGATATTTTAAAATCTTTACTGCAAACATTTTCAGAATATAACTTAACTTTTAAAAAAGATGAACTCTATCGGCTGATCAAAAAACAATCTGTGGGCTTTGCCACGGAATATGTTGGTAAAGTTTACGGGTTATCTGGATCGGCGATTTTAGCCAGGTATCACGAAATTGAGCGGGTGAATCAACAAGATCCATTGCCCTACCCAGGCACTGTTGCTGTTTTAAAGCAGGTGCAGGCATCGGGAAAACAGAATTTCCTGTACACTCATCGGGATAAACATGTTTTTGATTATTTAGCCCAACATGGTTTAAAGGATGTCTTTACGGGTGCCGTGACGGCCAGTGATGATTTTCCCCGTAAACCAGACCCTAGTGCCCTAGAGCATATCATCAAGACTTATCAATTGGATCTTGATAAAACGGTTATGATCGGCGATCGGGCTTTAGACGTTAATGCTGGTAAAAATGCCAACATTCACACAATTTATTTTGATGTGGATCAGTTTCATGACGATGCTGGTGCGGATATGGTTGTGAGTGATTTAAATCAGATTCAAAATGTTTTTGTTTAACCTAAAAAATCAGTTCAGACAATCTGATAGGGTCCCTGTCAAGTGCACCGATGAAAAACAAAAATCTCAGAAATTTTAATTAGACGTTTTATGCGGCCTGATTCCGAAGTTCCTTCGGAGTCAGGCCGTTATTTTTTACAGTTCTTCGTTTTGTCGCAA